>NZ_JNZO01000004.1 GCF_000717595.1 Streptomyces flavochromogenes
GAGCGTCTGGAGGAGTCCGGGGAGCGGGCCGCGACCGAGCGGCGCCATCTGACGTACTACCGGGAACTCGCCCGCACCACCGACCCCGAACTCCGCGGCGCGGGCCAAGTCGCGGCCACCGCCCTCCTGGAGCGCGAGCACGGCAACCTGCGCGGGGCCCTGCGGACGGCCGTCGCGCTCGGCGACGAGCAGGAGGTGCTCTGCCTCGTCCACTCCCTCAGCTGGTTCTGGCAACTGCGTCACCACCAGGTCGACGCCCGCACCTGGGCCGCGGAAGCGGCCCGGCTCGGCCCCGATCCGTTCCGGGAGCCCGTCCGCCCGGCCGAGCCGCTCGACGGCCGGTGCACGGACGTCCCTCCGCCGTGGAGCGGCGAGCGCCTCGTCGAGGCCCGGCGCGGCGGGCGGCTGTACGTGCTCGCGACCCAGGGCGGCCGGGGCGCCACCTCGTTCGAGCACCCCGAAACCCGCGCCAGGCTCGCCGCGCTGGTCTCCGCGTACCGCCCCGGCCTTCCGCAGACCTGCCGGCAGCCGGCCATGATGTGGTACTTCGCCCGGCTCATGACCGGAGAGTTCGCCGGCCTCGACGAGACACTGACGGCGATCGTCGACGCCTGTCGCGACCACGCCCCCGGCTGGGACCTGGGCTTCGCCCTCCTCGTACGGGCCAAGCTCGTCGTCCACGGCCCTCACGACGCGGCCGAGGCGCTCGCCCTCTTCGAGACAGCCGGGGACTCGTGGGGCATCGCCGAATCGCTCGCCGCCCGGGGCGAGGCCTATGAGCGCGCGGGCCGGCTCGCCGAGGCCGCCGCCGACTTCGGGCGGGCCACGGACGCCGCCGCCCAGGTCGGCGCGCGCTCCCAGGTGCCCCTCTACACCGCGCGCCTCGCCGCCGTACGGCTCCGGCTCCACCCGGAGGGGGACCCGGCGGCCGAACAGCTCCTGGCCGAGGCCGCCGACGCGGCGGGCGAGTGGGGCGCCGAGGTCGCCGGCTCCGCACGGCTGCTCCTCACCCAGCACTACGGCCACACCGGGCGCACGGGTCTCGCCCGGGCTCAGCTCTCCTGCCTGGAGGCCGAGTTCGGAGAGGTGACCCCGGCCCTCTTCTGGGGTCTCGCCGGAGGAGCGTGGGCCTGGCTCGACTGCCTCGACGGCTCCTACGACCGGGCCCTGGAGCGGCTGGCGCGCGCCGTCGCGGAGGTCGAGGCCCTGGCCCACCTGGTGGCCCCGTACCTGGTCGTCACTCAGTTCGCCACGGCCGCGTGGGCGTTCGGCGGGCGGGGCGGGCCGGGCGACGCCGAGACCGGGGCGCGGCTCCTCGGAGCGTACGACGCCCACGCCGGCTCCGGCACGGACGGCGGCTTCCGGCCCTTCACGGCCGAGACGGAGGCCCTGATCAGGGCGCGGGCCGAGGAGACCCTCCGCGCGGCGCTCCCCTCGGAGGCGTACACGCGCCCGTACGAGGAGGGGACGGGACTCGCGGCACGTGCGGCCGCGGAGCTCGTGCGGAACCCGGGGAGCACTCCGGCCTCCTGACCGGGTCCGGACGAGGCCCGGACCCGGTCGGCCGATCCAGTGGCGCCAGCGGGCCGAGGGCGGCTCGCAGCGTCCCTCGGCGACCAGGTCCCGGTAGGCGCGTTCGCTCAACTCGTCCCAGGTCACCGGCTCGCCGTCCTCGGAGAACGGCTGTCCGTCACTGCCGGTGAACGCGCAGAAGGGGACCTCGCAGTCGGGAGGACGGACCGGGTGGCGTACCACCCGAATGCGGCGAGGGGCGGGGACGAGGACGGCGGGCAGGATCCGGGCACGATGACGGGGCTTCACCCGCTGCGTCGTAAGGCGGTTGTTCGAGCCCCTTTCCTGGGTGGCTGTGCCCCACGCCCCGCCCGCGTCGCCGTGCAGCGGGCGTACGGTCAGTTCGAGGGAGGTCCCGCCGAGGGTGACGTGCCGGGTACGCGGGGTGATGCGGGCGGAGGTGACGACGCGGAGGTGCCGCAGGGACAGGGCTCGGCTGCCGGGAGCAAGCGGCCGGGAGTCACGGGGGACGGGTAGGCACGGCGGACGGGGGCAAGCGTGCGGGAGGCGCGGGCGGGCGCGAGGCACCGGCGCCCGCGGCTCCCGGATGCGGACCCCGTGACCGGACACGAGAATGGCCAGTGCCGGACGAACACGTAGGAGGCGGCATGAACGCTGAGCCCGACAAGACGTCCCTGGGGGACTTCCCGACGCCCGACCGGCTGTTGCATTCCGGGTCGGAGGGCGAGTTCACGGCTGAGGACCTGGTCCTCGCCTCCGGCCGTGACGTGACTCCGAAGACTCTCGCCTGGGCGGAACGCCGTATGGCGGAGAAGGGTCGCGCCTCCATGGACGAGCTGCTGCCGTAGGCCGCCCCGGCCGACAATCCGCAGTGATCCGCAGCAGTGATCCGCAAGGATCTGCAGCGATCCACAGTGATCAGAAGTGACCCGCAGTACCCCTCGACAACCCCCTCGGCCCCGGTTCGGCAGCTGCGAACCGGGGCCGAGGGTCGTCCGGGGCCGCTCCGAGGCTTCCGCATTTGTGGAACACGTTCTACCGTGGCCGCCGTCGCGCGTCGCAGCCCCCGGGTGACGCCGAGGACCCCGCAGGACCGCCGCCGCAGGACAGCCGCCACGGGAGGCCCGCCCCATGCACCTCGAATACACGCCCGCTCAGAACAGCCTGCGCGCCGAGCTGCGTGCGTACTTCGCCGAGCTGGTCCCCGAGGACGTCCACACCCGCTACGCGGACCCGGCGGCGCAGAAGCGCTTCTACCGGGAGACCGTGCGCCGGCTCGGCGCCGACGGCTGGCTCGGGGTCGGCTGGCCGGCCGAGTACGGCGGGCGGGGGCTGACCCCGATGGAGCAGTTCATCTTCTTCGACGAGGCCGCGCAGGCCGGCGTGCCCCTGCCGCTCATGGCACTGAACACCGTCGGACCGACGATCATGCGCTTCGGCACCGACGAGCAGAAGGCGTACTTCCTGCCGGGGATCCTGTCCGGCGAGATCGACTTCGCCATCGGCTACAGCGAGCCCGACGCGGGCACCGACCTCGCCGCCCTGAAGACCCGCGCGGTCCGGGAGGGGGACGAGAGCACCGGTACGTACACGGTGAACGGGCAGAAGATCTGGACCACGAACGGAGACACCGCCGACTGGGTCTGGCTCGCCGTCCGCACCGACCCGGACGCGCCGCCGCACAAGGGCATCACGATGCTCCTCGTCCCGACGAGCGACCCCGGCTACTCCTGCACGATCATCAACACCCTCGCCTCGCACGACACCACCGCCAGCTACTACGACAACATCAAGGTCCCCGCCTCGCGCCGGGTCGGTGACGAGAACAAGGGCTGGCGCCTCATCACCAACCAGCTCAACCACGAGCGCGTCACCCTCGCCGCCCACGGCACGATGGCGATCCGCGCGCTGCACGACGTCCAGCGCTGGGCCGCCGACACCCCGCTCGCCGACGGCCGGCGCGTCATCGACCTGCCCTGGGTCCGCCGCACCCTGGCCCGCACCCATGCGCGGCTCGACGCGATGAAACTCCTCAACTGGCAGATGGTGAACGCCGTCCAGAACGGCACCCTCACCCCCCAGGACGCCTCCGCCGTGAAGGTCTACGGCTCCGAGGCCCGCCGCGACGCCTACGCGGCCCTCATGGAGGTCGTCGGCGCGGCGGGCGCCCTCAAGGAGGGCTCGGCGGGCGCGGTCCTCCACGGTGAACTGGAACGCGGCTACCGCTCCGCCGTCATCTTCACCTTCGGCGGCGGCAACAACGAGATCCAGCGCGAGATCATCTCCTGGATCGGCCTGGGCATGCCCCGCGTCCGCCGGTAGCCGCCGGGCTCCCGTTCGTCCTCCTGGGCCCGCCGTCGCTGTCGTCGCGACGGCGGGCCGTGCCGTCCGTGCTCGGCCGCGTCAGTCGATGTGCGGGCTGCGACGCTCCACGAGGACGGTGTCGCGCCAGACGCCGTGGTGGCGGCCGACGCGCTCACGCGTGCCGATGACCCGGAAGCCCGCCCGGGCGTGGACGGCGAGGCTGGCGGAGTTCTCGGGAAAGATGCCGGACTGAACGGTCCAGATCCCGGCCGCCTCGGTGGAGTCGATGAGCGCCTTCAGCAGCACCGAGGCGACGCCACGTCCTCGTGCGTCGGGGTGCACGTACACGGAGTGCTCGACGACTCCGGCGTACGCGCACCGGTCGGAGACCTTGGTGGCCGCCACCCACCCGAGCACCCGGCCGGTCTCGTCGAGCGCGGCGAATCGGTGCTCGGGCAGCTTGGCCGCGTCGAACTGCTCCCAGGTCGGGGCGACGGTCTCGAAGGTGGCGTTGCCCTCGTCGATGCCGGCCTGGTAGATCGCGACGACCTCGTCGGCGTGGTCGGCCGTGAGGGGTACGACGGTGATGGTGCGGGTGGCTGATCCGGTCATGGGGCGGAGTCTCCCAGACGGAGGTGCGGGTCCGGCGGCGAGCTGCCGGCCCCCTGCCGAGATCAGCCTTCCAGGCCGTGGAGACTCCAGACGTGGAGGACGTCACGTGCGGGGGACAGCGTCGACCAGACCCCGCCTCCCAGCGCGGTCGGCTCGCAGGAGACCGGCGAGGGGTAGTCGATCGGCGTGAAGCCGTGCGTCCCCGCGGTGTCGACCAGCCAGTGCCGGCCCTGCCCCCACTCCTCGTCGCTCTCGACGGTCGAGACGACCAGGGTCGTCTCGTCGAGGAAGCCGCCGGCCCAGTCCCAGCAGACGGGCAGCTCGTCCTCGTCGGTGTCGGCGGGAACGTCGGGGTGCTGGGGAATCGTCGCTTCGGCGTCCCAGTCCAGCGCCTCGACGACGGCGCCGTGAGAGTCTCGTACGGCGAGGGAGTCCTGGTCGTGGGAGACGGTCATCAGCCGGTCGCCCGAGGGGCTGAGACTCAGCAGGCACAGGTCGCCGTCCAGACAGTCCACGGCCAGTTCCCTCCCGTCCCAACGGCCCCATCGCAGCGGTGCGCCGTCCTGGCCTTCGCCGATGCTCAGCCCCATCTGGTGAGGATCGGTCGGGTGGGGAAGGTGAAGGCTGCCGGCTGCCGCGGCTTCGGCGTCGGCCCGCGCGAGCACACGACCGTTCTCGGCGTCGATGACCAGCCACTCGTCGGCCGTGTCGGGGCTCAGCTCGCCCTCGGGCAACGGGCCGCGCACGTGCGCCCAGACGAGCCTGCCGTCTGCAGAGAAACCGACCGAGCCGCTCTCGGGGTACCGATGGTCCTCCCGATCCGCGTACTCGTCGTAGGACGCGTGCATCTCCCGGCACGCGCCGTACCAGCATCCGTGGCGGACCTCCCAACGCGTCGCACCCGACGGATCCACCGCGCGCACGGCATGGACCCCGGCGAAGACGGCCACGCTCGCGTCCGGCGCCACTTCCCAGGTTCCGCGACTACGGGGCCAGGGCGCGGGGAACCGAACGCCCGCCCCGGCGCGTGCGGCGAAGGCGTCGTCCAGGGGCTGGGCCACGATCTCGTCGTCGCTCCGCTGGACGAGCATCCTGTGCCCGGGCGGCCCCGCGATCTCCGGCGGACCGGCCTGGGACGAGGGCAGGAGAGCGGGGACGGTGGCACGGAGCCGAGCGTGAACGGACAAGCGAATCTCCCAGGGCAGTCGAACTCGGGGAAGAGTACGACAGGCCTCGGACACCGGCCGCGCAGTGCGCAGTTCGCCCACGAGCGGCGCCGTGCGACTCCGGTGCCCGTGGCCCCCCGGCGACCCGTGGGACCGGATCAGGCCGAGGCGGCCTGTGGGACCCGGGTCAGGCCGAAACGGCGTGGGTGATGCCCGGGCAGGGTCAGCGGTACTCGCAGAGGTAGGCGGTCTCCACCGCGACCCGCAGCTGGAACCTGCTGTCGCCGGGGACCTTGAAGTGGTCCCCGGCGGCGAAGGTCTCCCATGCCTCGGCGCCGGGCAGCCGCACCGTCAGGGCGCCGCTGACCACGTGCATGATCTCCGCGGCGGCGGTGCCGAACTCGTACTCCCCGGGGGCCATGACGCCGATGGTCGCGGGGCCCTGCTCCTGCGTGAAGGCGATCGACTTGACCGTGCCGTCGAAGTACTCGTTGACCGTAAACATGGACATCCTCATGCGAATCGGGCGAAGGGGTGGCCGGGGCTTCGTGTACGGGCCACGCGTAGGGGCACCTTAAGGGCGCGGCAGGAGCCGTCACATCCCCGTCCGGCCCGGTCTCACGTACTGGACGGAGCGGGCCGGTGTCCGTGCGTCCGGGCTCCGGTTGAGGCCCCGCGTCATCGGCGTAGCGTGGAAATGATCCGACCGAGGAGCGGTGGCCATGGGCAAGCTCTCGAACGACCAGCTGCGCGAACGGGTACGCGGGACGGTCGTCACAGCCGACGACGACGCCTTCGACGAGGCACGCACGGTGCACAACGCCATGATCGACAAGAGACCTGCCGTCGTCGTGCACTGCGTCAACGCGGGCGACGTCATGGCCGCGGTCGACTTCGCCCGCGAGAACGGGCTCGATCTGGCGGTTCGGGGCGGCGGGCACAGCGTGCCCGGCTTCGGGACGTGCGACGGCGGCGTCGTGGCCGATCTCTCCGGGATGCGAGGCGTCCGTGTCGACCCCGTGCGGCGGACGGCCCGCGCGGAGGGCGGGGCGACGTGGGGCGACTTCAACGCGGCGACCTACCCCTTCGGTCTCGCCACCACCGGCGGGATCATCTCCACCACCGGCGTCGGCGGACTCACACTCGGCGGCGGCATCGGCTATCTGGCCCGCGGGGTCGGCCTGAGCTGCGACAACCTCGTCTCGGCCGATGTGGTGACCGCGGACGGCCGGCTCGTCGTCGCCGACGAGGAGCAGAACGCCGACCTGTTCTGGGCGCTGCGCGGAGGCGGCGGCAACTTCGGCGCCGTGACGTCGTTCGAGTACCGGCTCGCCCCCGTCAAGGACATCTACGGCGGACCGATGCTCTTCGAGCTGGAGGACGCGGCCACCGTCGTGCGCGCCTTCGCCGACTACATCGCCGACGCACCGGAGCAACTGGGCGGGTTCCCCGCCTTCCAGATCGCCCCGCCGCTCCCGTTCATCCCGGAGGACCGGCACGGTGACACCTTCGCCCTGGTCGTGGCGTGCTGGTCCGGACCGCTCGACGAGGGCGAGAGCGCCCTGCGTCCCCTCCGCGACTTCGCGCCGGTGGTCGCCGAGCACGTCGGGCCCATGCCGTACCCGGCGCTCAACAGCGCCTTCGACGCGCTCGTGCCGCCCGGCCTCCAGCACTACTGGAAGGCCAACTTCGTGAGCGAGCTCACCGACGCCGCGATCGAGGCGCACGTCCAGCACGCACCGGGGCTGCCCGCAGTGAACTCGACGGTCCACATCTACCCGATCAACGGTGCCTGCCACCGGGTCGCCCCGGACGCCACGGCCTTCGCCTACCGGGACGCCTCGTTCGCCACCGTCATCGCCGGCATGTGGCCCGACCCCTCCGCCAACGAGGCCAACATCGGCTGGGTCCGCGACTACTACGAGGCCACCGCCCCGCACTCCGAGGAGGGCGGCTACATCAACTTCATGGCCGACGACGACCAGGACCGGATCAGAGCCAACTACGGGGCGAACTACGACCGTCTGGTCGAGGTCAAGCGGACGTACGACCCGGGGAACCTGTTCCACCTGAACCAGAACATCAAGCCCTGAGGCCCGCACCGGTTCTCCGGCGAGGCCCGCTCGCCCCGTCCCCGCACGACCGGTTCCGGGGAGCCGGTTCCGGCGTAGCCTGAACGGTATGAGCGAGGACGCCTCTTGAGTGCCGACCCGGGGCTCTTCGGGCCCCGTTCCGTGACCTGGCAGGTGCACAGCGACCCGGTCATGTGGATCGCCGGGGTGCGGGCGCTGTGGCTGCAGGCGCTGCACCCCGTCGCCGTGCGCGGCGTCATGATCAACAGCAGCTTCCGGAAGGATCCCTGGGGGCGGCTCATGCGGACCGCGGACTTCGTCGGGACCCTGAGTTACGGCACCACCGCGGCCGCCGAGGCCGCCGGGGCGCGGGTCCGCCGGATCCATCGGCGGCTCGGCGTGGACGACCCGGAACTGCTCCTCTGGGTGCACTGCGCGGAGACCGACTCGTACCTCTCGGTCGCACGCCGCTCGGGCATCCCGCTCACCGACGCCCTGGCCGACCGGTACGTCGACGAACACCGCACCTCGGCGCGGCTCGTCGGCCTCGATCCGGCCACCGTCCCCGGATCCACCGCCGCACTCACCGCCTACTTCGCGACCGTACGGCCCCGGCTCGAGGCCGGCGCCGACGCCCGCACCGTCGAGGACTTCCTGCGCAGGCCGCCCGTGAAACCCGCGCTCGTACCGGCGCGCGAGGTGATCTGGCGGCGCGTCGCGGCCCTCGCGTACGACACTCTGCCCCCCTACGCCCACGCGCTCTACGGCCGTCCCGCGCCGCCGCCGGAGACCGTCACCCGGCGCCTGGTCACCACGGCCGGCCTGCTGCGCCGCGTCCCCGCCCGCCTGCGCTGGCGGCTGCCGCCCCGGCACATCCTCCGTGCCATGGAACGGCTGGGCCCGGGGACGCGACCCGACCCTTATACGTACCCCGCCCCGTACCCACTGTCCGAACCGGCGTCCATACTGGAGGAGCCGGAAAAGGCGTAGGAAATCGACGGGGGCGGCAGCACACGATGGGGGACTCGAGACTGATCCAGGGCCGGTACCGCCTGCACGAGGTCATCGGTCGCGGGGGCATGGGCGAGGTGTGGCGCGCCACCGACGAGGCGCTCGGCCGCGGGGTCGCCGTGAAGTGCCTCAAGCCGATCGGACCGCAGCAGGACCCGCAGGTCCTCACCGTGGTCCGCGAGCGGTTCCGGCGCGAGGCCCGGGTGGCCGCCGCGCTCCAGCACCGGGGCATCACCGTCGTGCACGACTTCGGCGAGTACGACGGCGTGCTCTTCCTCGTCATGGAGCTCCTCGAGGGGCGCAATCTCAGCCAGCTCCTCGCCGCCAACGCCCAGCATCCGCTGCCCGTCCACGACGTCGTCGAGATCGCCGACCAGGTCGCCGACGCCCTCGCGTACACCCACCGGCACGGGATCGTGCACCGCGACCTGAAGCCCGCGAACATCATGCGGCTGCGGGACGGCACGGTGAAGATCTGCGACTTCGGCATAGCGCGCCTCGGCGCGGACGTGGGCTTCACGTCCAAGCTCACCGGCACGGGCATCGCCATGGGCACGCCCCACTACATGTCGCCCGAGCAGATCGGCGGCGGCGAGATCGACCACCGCAGCGACCTCTACTCCCTGGGGTGCGTGCTGTACGAACTCGCCACCGGGGTCCCACCCTTCGACCTGGGCGACTCCTGGGCGATCCTCATCGGGCACCGCGACACGGTGCCGAGTCCGCCGCGCGCGCACCGTGCCGAACTCCCGGACTACTTCGACCGGATCGTCGTCGACCTGCTCGCCAAGGTGCCGGCGGAGCGGCCGGCCGACGCGGGAGACCTGCGTCGCCGGATCGTGACGGGTCGGGTCTCGCTGTCCCTGCCGGGGATGGGCGCCGCCGGCGCGTCCCAGGCAGGGGCGACCGTGGTTCCGGGGCCGGGGCCGGGGCCGGGGCCGGGGCCGGGATCCGCTTCCGGGCCCGGTGCCCTTCACGGCTCCGGTGTCGACCCCGGGGCGACCGCCCCCATGCCCACGTGGGTCCGGGCGATCACCGGCGGGCACCGGCCCGCCGACGCGGCCACCGTGCCGCGCCCGGTCGCCCACGACCCCGCCGCGGCCGTCCTCACCACGGAGTGGACGACCGCCGCCACGAGCGCCGGCGGCGCGCCCGAGCAGCAGCACGAGCCCGCGCCCGTGCGCCCCGCCGCCTCCGCGGAGCTGATCGCGGTGCTCGCCGGCCGGTACCGGGCGGGCATGGGCCTCGGACGGCTCGGCCGCTGGGACGAGGCCGAGTCCGTGCACCGTTCCGTCGCCGAGCACCGTTCGGCGGCCCTCGGCGAGGACCACCCGGACACCCTGGCCAGCCACTACGAGGTCGGCTTCGCCCTCGCCCGGCTCGACCGCCCCGCCGACGCCCTGCGCGTCTTCGGCATGGTCGCCGCCACCCGCGCGCGCGTCCTCGGCGACGACCACCCCGACACCCTCGCCGCCCGGCAGGAGAGGGCGTACGCGCTCGGCCGCCTGGGACGGCACCCCGAGGCGTACGAGGTGTACGTCACCGTGCTCGCCGCACGCGAGCGCACCGTGGGCCCCGACCACCCGGACACCCTGCGCTGCCGCCACAACCTCGCCTTCACGCTCGGTCGCCTGGGCCGCTTCGAGGAGTCGTACCGCACAGCGCACGAGGTCGCGGAGGCACGGGCCCGGCTCCTCGGCGAGGACCATCCCGACACGCTGGTGACCCGGCGCGAAGTGGCGTACACGCTCGGGCGGTTGGGGCGGGGCGACGAGGCCCTCGCCCAGTACCGCGCGGTCGCCGACGCGCGTGCCGCCGCCCTCGGCCCCGACCACCCCGACACCCTCGCCGCCCGCTACGAGACCGGCGTCCTCCTCGGCCGGCTCGGGCAGGCCGCGGACGCGCTGGGCGTCTGCCGCGACCTCGTCGCCGCGCGCACCCGCGCACAGGGCGCCGACGGTCCCGAGACCCTCCGCGCCCGCCACGCCCTGGCCGTCAACCTCGGCCGTCTCGGCCGCTGGCCCGAGGCGCTCGCCGAGTCCGAGGGCGTCCACACGGACCGCGAGCGGGTGCTCGGCCCGGACCACCCGGACACGCTCCTGAGCCGCCGGGAGACCGCCGTCGCCCTCGGCCGCCTCGGCCGCTGGGAGGAGGCACTCGCCTCGCACGGCGCGGTCGCCGCCGCCCGCACCCGGCTCCTCGGACCGGCCCACCCCGACACCCTCGCGGCCCTGGACGACGAGGCCCACTGTCTGGAGCGCCTGGGCCGTCACGCCGAGGCCGCGGCTCTGCACCTGAGAGCGGCCACCGCACCGCCGCAGGGCTGAGGGGACCGGGGCCGCTGCGACGGGCCCGAACCGACCCGGACGACGAGGCCCCCTGCCCGGCGCCTGGGCCGCCACGCCGAGGCCGCCGCCCGCACCCGGCTCCTCGGCCCGGCCCACCCCGACACCTTCTCGGCGCCGGTGACGGGTCCGGCCGTTCGCAGGAGACGCGTCCCGCGGCAGGCGCGTTTCCGTGGGCCCGGCGTCCGTCGGCCCGCCGATTCGTCCTCTTCCCCGGCCGTCGACTCCGTGTGAGCATGAGCCATGACTGCCCCTGACCTGCTTCCGGACGCCCGGCCCGTCTCCCGCTCGTACGACGCCGTCGTCGTCGGCGGAGGTCACAACGGCCTCGTCGCCGCCGCCTACCTCGCCCGAGCCGGGTGCTCCGTGCTCGTCCTGGAGCGGCTCGGCTCCACCGGAGGGGCGGCCGTGTCCACCCGGCCGTTCGCCGGGGTCGACGCGCGCCTGTCCCGGTACTCGTACCTCGTCTCGCTCCTTCCGGAGAAGATCGTGCGCGATCTCGGGCTGCGGTTCGCCGTACGGAAACGGTCCATCTCCTCGTACACCCCGAAGGGCGACGGCGGCCTGCTCGTCGGCGGCGGCACCGACCGCACCCGTGCCTCCTTCGCCGAACTCACCGGGTCCGACCGCGAGCACGAGGCCTGGCAGGCCTTCTACGAGCGGACCGCGCGCGCCGCCCGCCGGATCTTCCCCACCCTCACCGAGCCCCTCCCCACGCGTGCCGCGCTCCGCGCCCGCGTGGACGACGCCGACACCTGGCGGATGCTCTTCGAGGAACCCCTGGGCGTCACCGTCGAGCGGGAGTTCGCCGACGACCTCGTCCGCGGCGTCGTCCTCACCGACGCCCTCATCGGCACCTTCGCCGACGCGCACGATCCGACGCTCCTCCAGAACCGCTGCTTCCTCTACCACGTCATCGGCGGCGGCACCGGCGACTGGGACGTACCCGTCGGCGGCATGGGAGCCCTCACCGACGCCCTCGCGGACGCGGCCCGCGCCGCCGGGGCCGACATCCGCACCGGCCACGAGGCCACCCGGATCGAGACCGACGGGCAGCGCGCCGCGATCACCTTCCGTACCGCCGACGGCGAGGGGACCGTCGAGGCCGACCGCGTCCTGGTGAACGCCTCACCCCGCGACCTCGCCGCCCTCCTCGGCGACACGCCCCCGCCCGCCCCCGAGGGCGCCCAGCTCAAGGTCAACATGCTGCTGACCAGGCTGCCGAAGCTCCGCGACCGCTCCGTCGACCCGCACGAGGCCTTCGCCGGCACCTTCCACATCGCCGAGGGGTACGGCCAGCTCGCCACCGCCCACGCCGAGGCCGCCGCCGGGCGGCTGCCCTCCGCACCGCCCTCCGAGATCTACTGCCACTCCCTGACCGACCCCACGATCCTCGGCCCCGAACTCGCCGCCACGGGCCACCACACCCTCACCCTGTTCGGGCTGCACACTCCCGCGCGTCTCTTCGCCGCCGACAACGAGGGCACGCGCGCCGCGCTCCTCGCGGCGACCCTCGAACAGCTCGACGCCCACCTCGACGAGCCGATCGCCGACTGCCTCGCCCTCGACGCGGACGGCCGCCCCTGCATCGAGGCGAAGACCCCGCTCGACCTCGAACGCGAGCTGCGCCTCCCGGGGGGCCACATCTTCCACCGCGACCTGTCCTTCCCGTACGCGGCGGAGGACGCGAGCGCGGGCGCGGACGCGGGCGAGAGCGCGGGCCGCTGGGGTGTCGGCACCCGCCACGCCAACGTGCTGCTGTGCGGCGCGGGCGCGATCCGGGGCGGCGGCGTCAGCGGCGTCCCCGGCCACAACGCGGCGATGGCGGCCCTCGGCCGCTGACCCGGATGTCCGTCACGCGGACCGGACGGGAGGTCCCCGACGGTGGCCTCTCCGTTCGGACGCGTTGACGTCGCCCCGCCCCCGCCTGTGGTGTGAAGCTGATCTGCGAGCGCGCTTAAGAAATCCTCGATGGACCGCGAGCGCTCCGTACGGAAGATTCTGTTCCAGGGATCTTGGGCGCGCTGCCGTGCCCGTACCCCGCACATCACAGGACACGCACGTCGGGAGCCGTGGCATTGAAGGCGTTGGTCAAGCTGAAGGCGGAGCCGGGACTCTGGCTCACGGACGTGCCCGAGCCGGAGACCGGTCCCGGCGACGTACTCATCAAGGTGCTGCGGACCGGTATCTGCGGGACCGACCTGCACATCCGGTCCTGGGACGGCTGGGCGCAGAAGACGATCGCCACGCCGCTGACCCTCGGCCACGAGTTCGTCGGCGAGGTCGTCTCCGTCGGCCGTGACGTCGCCGACATCACCGTCGGCGATCTGGTCAGCGGCGAGGGCCACCTCGTCTGCGGCAAGTGCCGCAACTGTCTGGCCGGCCGCCGCCACCTCTGCCGCGCCACCATCGGCCTCGGCGTGGGCCGGGACGGCGCGTTCGCCGAGTACGTGGCGCTGCCCGCCTCCAACGTGTGGGTGCACCGCGTCCCCGTCGACCTCGACATCGCCGCGATCTTCGACCCCTTTGGCAACGCCGTGCACACGGCGCTCTCCTTCCCGCTGGTCGGCGAGGACGTCCTCGTCACCGGCGCGGGCCCGATCGGCATCATGGCCGCCGCCGTCGCCAAGCACGCCGGCGCCCGCAGCGTCATGATCACCGACGTCAGCGAGGAGCGCCTCGCCCTGGCGCGCAAGACGGGCGTCACGCTCGCCCTCAACGTCGCCGAGCAGACCATCGCCGACGGCCAGCGCACCCTCGGGCTCAAGGAGGGCTTCGACGTCGGCCTGGAGATGTCCGGCAACCCGCGCGCGATGCGCGACATGGTCGCCAACATGACCCACGGCGGCAAGATCGCCATGCTGGGCCTGCCCAGCGAGGACTTCGCCGTCGACTGGGCGAAGATCGTCACCTCCATGATCACGATCAAGGGCATCTACGGCCGCGAGATGTTCGAGACCTGGTACGCGATGTCGGTGCTCCTGGAGGGCGGACTCGACCTCTCGCCCGTCGTCACCGGACGTTACGCGTACACCGACTTCGAGGCCGCCTTCGACGACGCGGCCTCCGGCAAGAGCGGCAAGATCATCCTCGACTGGACTGCGGGAGCCTGACCCATGTTCGATTCCGTACGCGACGACATCCGTGCCACGCTCGACGAGATCCAGAAGGCCGGACTCCACAAGCCCGAGCGTGTCATCGGCACCCCCCAGTCGGCCACCGTCGCCGTGACCTCGGGCGGCCGCCCGGGCGAGGTGCTCAACTTCTGCGCCAACAACTACCTGGGCCTCGCCGACCACCCCGAGGTGGTCGCCGCCGCCCACGAGGCGCTCGACCGCTGGGGCTACGGCATGGCGTCCGTCCGCTTCATCTGCGGCACGCAGGAGGTGCACAAGGAGCTGGAGGCGCGCCTCTCGTCCTTCCTCGGCCAGGAGGACACGATCCTCTACTCCTCCTGCTTCGACGCCAACGGCGGTGTCTTCGAGACCATCCTCGGCCCCGAGGACGCCGTCATCTCCGACGCCCTCAACCACGCCTCGATCATCGACGGCATCCGACTCTCCAAGGCCCGCCGCTTCCGCTACGCCAACCGCGACATGGCCGACCTGGAGCAGCAGCTCAAGGAGGCCACGGAGGGCGGCGCCCGGCGCAAGCTCATCGTCACCGACGGCGTCTTCTCCATGGACGGCTACGTCGCCCCGCTCGGCGAGATCTGCGACCTGGCCGAGCGCTACGACGCCATGGTCATGGTCGACGACTCGCACGCCGTCGGCTTCGTCGGCCCCGGCGGCCGAGGAACCCCCGAGCTGCACGGCGTGATGGACCGCGTCGACATCATCACCGGCACCCTCGGCAAGGCCCTCGGCGGCGCCTCCGGCGGCTATGTCGCGGCCCGCGCCGAGATCGTCGCCCTGCTGCGCCAGCGCTCCCGCCCGTACCTCTTCTCGAACACCCTCGCCCCGGTGATCGCCGCCGCCTCCCTCAAGGTCCTCGACCTGCTGGAGTCCGCCGGTGACCTGCGCGACCGGCTGCGCGCCAACACGGAGCTGTTCCGCACCCGGATGACGGCGGAGGGCTTCGACATCCTCCCCGGCGACCACGCCATCGCCCCCGTCATGATCGGCGACGCGTCCGAGGCCGGCCGCATGGCCGAGCTGCTCCTGGAGCGCGGCGTGTACGTGATCGGCTTCTCGTACCCGGTCGTGCCGCAGGGCCAGGCCCGCATCCGCGTCCAGCTCTCCGCCGCCCACTCCACGGAGGACGTGAACCGGGCCGTCGACGCCTTCGTCGACGCCCGCGCGGCCCTGCGGGGCTGAGGCGGGCGCGGGCCCCGCGGCCTGCGAGACTGGGGGAATGATCGAAGCGCGGCGGTTGCACATCCTCCGTGCGGTGGCAGACCACCGCACGGTCACGGCGGCGGCCGCCGCGCTCTATCTCACCCCCTCCGCCGTCTCCCAGCAGCTCGCCGCCCTGGAGCAGGAGACCGGACACCGCCTGGTGGACCGCAGCGCCCGTGGCGCCCGCCTCACGCCGGCCGGCGAGATCCTGCTCAGCCACGCCAACGCCGTCCTCGCCCAGTTGGAGCGCGCCGAGTCCGAGCTCGCCGCCTACGGCTCCGGCGAGGCCGGTACGGTCACGGTCGCCGCCTTCGCCACCGGCATCGGACTCGTGGTGGCCCCGGCCATCCGGGCACTGGCCGACTCCGCTCCCGGTATCCGGGTCCGGGTGAGGGACGCCGAGGGCGACGAGAGCCTGATGATGGTTCTCGACCGGCAGGTCGACGTGGCCGTCGCGGTCGAGTACCGGGGCGCGCCGGGCGAGGACGACGCCCGCCTCACCCGCGTCCCGCTCTACGCGGAACCCTTCGACGCGGTCCTGCCGCCCGGCCACCGGCTGGCGGCCGGCGAGCGGGTCGCGCTCGGCGACCTCGCGAAGGACGCCTGGATCGGCCAGTCCGCGGGCAACCCCTGCCATGACGTCACCGTCCTGGCCTGCGAATACGCCGGTTTCACACTGAATCCGGAGCACTCGTCCGACGACTTCCGCGCCGTCGTCGCCCTCGCGGCCGCGTCCGCCGGCGTGGCACTCGTGCCGCGTTCGGCGCTGCGCGGCATGGAGCTCACGGGCGTGGAGGTCCGCCCGATCGAGGGCGTCGCCCCGACCCGCAGGGTCTTCGCCGCCGTCCGGCGGGGCGCGGAGGACCACCCCCTGATCAGCCCGGTACTGACCGCCCTGGGCGTGGCATCGGAATCCGGCGCCTGACGCACGATCTCCGCCAAACGCCGCTCGGGTGCTGGCGGAGCCCCGTGGGCCCCACCAGACTGGGGAACCGTGGAAACCATGGTGCGGGTCAGTCACGGCGAGGTCTGGGCGGACGACGCGGGAGGGGACGGCCTGCCGCTGGTCCTGCTCCATCCCGGCGTCGGCGATTCCGCGGTGTGGGACCCGGTCCTGCCGGCGCTCGGCGCGCGGCGCCGGGTGATCCGCTACGACGTGCGCGGTTACGGACGCTCGCCCGCGCCCACCGCCCCGTACCTCCCTGTCCGCGATCTGGCCGAGGTCCTCGACCACTTCGGGATCGAACGGGCCGTCCTCGTGGGCTCCAGCATGGGCGGGGCCACCTCGGTCGACTTCGCCCTGGAGGCGCCCGAGCGGGTGGCCGGCCTCGCCCTCCTCGTTCCCGGTGTCTCCGGGTACGAGGGGCTGGAGACGGGCGAGTTCTTCGAGCGTCTGGAGCCGCTGGCCACGGCGGGCGACATGGAGGGCATCGTCCGGCTCGGCCTCCGCGCGTGGGCACGGGCCGGGGGCGGCACCCCCGAGTCCGACCCGGTCGCGGCCGCCCTCTGCCGGGCCGTGCTGCCCGCCTGGTTCGGCAACATCGGCCACCAGCTCACCGGCCCGCCCGCCTTCGACCGGCTCGGGGAGATCTCCGCACCGACCCTGCTCGCGCTGGGCGAGCTGGACCGGCCGGAGGTCGTGCGCTGCAACGAGGAGATGGCCGACCGGATCCCGGGCTGCCGTCTCGTCCGGCTGACCGCCTCCGACCACTACCCGACGCTGCGGGAGCCGGAGCACGTGGCCCGGCTGATCGAGGAGCTGTACGCGGAGGCGGCCTGAGCCGCCCTCGGCGCCCGGCCGGCGAACGGTACGTCCGCCGGCCGGGGGTTCGCCCGACTGCCGGAGGGTGGAGAAGCCGAGGCGGAGGTTCGCCTCGTCCGGGTGGGCGGGCGGGCTCAATCGGCCGACCTGCTCCAGCCGTTCGCCTCGATCCGCGTCCCGTCCGCCGGCCGTGCCTCGTCGAACACCGGGCGTCCGCCTCCGTCGAGGAGCCTCAGGCCGTCCACGTACACGCCGCGTCCCACGTACCGCTGGTCCGTCGTGTACCGCCAGCGCAGGAGGGCGTCCGTCGCGGACAGCGGGGCGGACACGGTGTGCCAGACGCGGCCGGCCCAGCCGCCCGCCGCGCCCGTCGGGTGATCGGTGCGGCCGTCGGTGGTGAAGGGGACCGGTCGCCAGGTCGCGCCGCCGTCGGCCGAGGCCTCCAGTACGGCCGTGTCGGCGCCCGGCTCGGTGTCCCACCAGAGCGCGCACTCCAGGCGTGCGGCGCCCGGCACATGAGGGAGTGTCAGGGTGGCGGTGGTGGCGCTCGCCATGCCGGAGAACCAGGACGTACGGCCCCGGTAGGGGCGGACGGGGACGGCGCGGGCGAGGTTGTTCGCCGCGGCGACGCGGGGAGCCGACCCCGAGCGCCAGGAACGCACCGGGTGCACGGAGTTGCCGAGGACGATCAGGAAGGCGTCGGTGGTCGGGTCGAGGACCAGGCTGGTGCCGGTGAACCCGGTGTGGCCGGCCGTCCGGGGTGTGGCCATCGCGCCCATGTACCAGTGCTGGTAGAGCTCGAAACCGAGCCCGTGCTCGTCGCCGGGGAACGCGGTGTTGAAGTCGGTGAACATCAGGTCCACCGAGGCGGGGGAGAGGATCCGGGTCTTGCCGTACGCACCGCCGTTGAGCAGGGTGCGGGCGAGGATCGCGAGGTCCCAGGCGCGGGAGAAGATCCCGGCGTGGCCCGCGACCCCGCCCAGGCTGTGGGCGTTCTCGTCGTGGACCTCGCCCCGCACCATGCCCCGGTCGAGACCGGACCACGGCGGGCGGGCGTCCTCGGTGGCGGCGATCCCCGGCCGCCAGGAGAGCGGTGGATTGAAGCGAGTGCGGTGCATCCCGAGCGGAGCGGTGATCTCGTCATGGAGCAGCACATCCAGACCGAGACCGGTGATCTTCTCCAGGATCAGCTGGAGCGTGATCAGATTCAGATCCGAGTAGAGGTACGTCGACCCCGGCGGGTTCGCCGGGACCTCGTCCCAGATCAGCCGCAGCTTCCCCTCCCGCGTCGGCGCCTTGTACAGCGGGATCCACGCCCGGAACCCCGAGGTGTGGGTGAGCAGCTGACGGACCGTGACGTCCTGCTTCCCGCCGCCGCCGAACTCCGGCAGGTACGCGGTGACCCTCGACTCCAGTTCCAGCGCCCCGCGCTCGATCTGCTGCACGGCGAGGATCGAGGTGAAGAGCTTGGAGACCGACGCCAGGTCGAAGACGGTGTCCTCGGTCATCGGGACCTGCTCGTGCGGCGGCAGCTCCACACCGGTGTCGGTCTTCTCGTCGTACGAGGCGTACCGCACGGCCATGCCGATGGGCCGGTGCAGGGCCACCGTCCCGCCCCGCCCGGCGAGCAGTACGGCGCCCGCGTACCAGGGGTGTGCGGGGGAGGGGGCGAGGAAGGCCTCGGCGTCCGTGACCAGCCGGTCCAGGGGCTCCGACAGCAGCCCCGCCCGCGCGGCGGACCCGCGTCGCAGGGTGGTCCCCCGCGCGCCGCGGGCGCCGCCGTCCCCCGGCGCTCCCGGGGTCTCCGCTCCTCGGCTGCCCGGTTCCGGCGCCGCCGCGGCCCCCGGAATCGAACCGATCATCAGCGCACCTCCCAGGGCGAGGACTCCGCCGCCGAACGCCCGGCGGCTCGTTCCCCGGGCCCTCCTGGACTCCTCCGTCATGCCCACCCTCTCCCACAGCCCTTTGAAAGAAACCTTCGGCCACGCCGGAAAGATCTGAAACTTTCCTACCGGAGCCGAGGCTCGTCGCGGAAGCGTCCGGCGCCCCAAAGAATCTGACGATGCATCAGAAAACCTCTTCCCTCCGTCGCGCCGCTGCGGCATCCTGCCGCCCATGAAGACGGAGCTGAGTCGCACCCTGGGGATCGAGCACGCCATCTTCGGCTTCACGCCCTTCCCCGCGGTGGCCGCCGCACTGACCAGAGCCGGCGGGTTCGGCGTCCTCGGCGCGGTCCGCTACACCGCCCCCGACGACCTCGCCCGCGACCTCGACTGGATGCAGGACCACACCGACGGCCTGCCCTACGGCCTCGACGTCGTGATGCCCGCCAAGAAGGTCGAGGCCCCGGGACATCAGACACTGACCGAGGCCGACGTCGAGGCCATGATCCCGGAGGGGCACCGGGCGTTCGTCCGCGCCACGCTCGCCAAGCACGGCGTGCCCGAACTCGCCGAGGGCGAGGCCTCCGGCTGGCGCATCACCGGCTGGATGGAGCAGGTCGCCCGCAGCCAGCTCGACGTGGCCTTCGACTACCCGATCAGACTCCTCGCCAACGCCCTCGGCTCCCCGCCCCCGGACGTCGTCGCCCGCGCCCACGACCACGGCGTCCTCGTCGCCGCCCTCGCCGGGAGCGCCCGGCACGCCCGCCACCACGCCGACGCCGGGATCGACGTCGTCGTCGCCCAGGGCTACGAGGCCGGAGGCCACACCGGCGAGATCGCCTCCATGGTGCTCACGCCCGAGGTCGTCGACGCCGTGTCCCCGCTGCCCGTGCTCGCCGCCGGCGGCATCGGCAGCGGTGAGCAGATCGCCGCCGGACTCGCCCTCGGCGCCCAGGGAGTCTGGCTCGGCTCGATCTGGCTCACCACCACCGAGGCCGAACTGCACTCCCGCGCCCTCACCGCCAAGCTCCTCGCCGCCGGTTCCGGCGACACCGTCCGCTCCCGCGCCCTGACCGGCAAGCCCGCCCGTCAGCTCCGCACCGAGTGGACCGACGCCTGGGACGACCCGGCGGGCCCCGGCCCGCTCCCCATGCCGCTCCAGGGACTGCTGGTCGCCGAGGCCGTCTCCCGTATCCAGCGGTACGAGGTCGATCCGCTGCTCGGCACCCCCGTCGGACAGATCGTCGGCCGGATGAACTCCGAGCGCAGTGTCCAGCAGGTCGTGGACGAGCTCACCCGCGGCTTCGAGAAGGCCGTCGACCGCATCAACCGCATCGCCGGACGGAGCGAGGCATGAGCCAGTCAGCCGCAGCCACCGGATTCTGGGCCCAGGCCACCGCCGACCCCGGCCGTACGGTCCTGATCGCACCCGACGGCGAGGAGTGGACCGCCGGCCGGCTGCACGCAGAGGCCAACCGACTGGTCCACGGGCTGCGGGCGGCGGGCCTCGAACGCGGCGACGCGTTCGCCGTCGTCCTGCCCAACGGGCCGGAGTTCTTCACCGCCCATCTCGCCGCCAGTCAGGCCGGGTTCTACCTCGTCCCGGTCAACCACCACTTCGTCGGCCCCGAGATCGCCTGGATCGTCGAGGACTCCGGCGCCAAGGTCCTCGTCGCCCACGAGCGGTTCGCCGAGGCCGTGACCCTCGCCGCCGACGAGGCCGGACTCCTCGCCACCCACCGGTACGCCGTCGGTGCGATCCCCGGCTTCCGCGCGTACGGCGAACTGCTCGACGGACAGGACGCGAGCCCGCCCGCCGACCGCACCCTCGGCTGGGTCATGAACTACACCTCCGGCACCACCGGACGTCCCCGGGGCATCCGTCGCCCGCTGCCCGGGAAGCTCCCCGAGGAGACCCACCTCGGCGGTTTCCTCGGCATCTTCGGCATCCGGCCGGCCGACGGGAACGTCCACCTCGTCTGCTCGCCGCTCTACCACACGGCGGTGCTGCAATTCGCCGCCGCCGCCCTGCACATCGGGCACCCGCTGGTCCTGATGGACCGGTGGACACCCGAGGAGATGCTCCGTCTGATCGACCGGTACGACTGCACCCACACCCACATGGTCCCCACCCAGTTCCACCGCCTGCTCTCCCTGCCCGAGGAGGTACGGAACCGGTACGACGTCTCCTCGATGCGCCACGCCATCCACGGCGCCGCGCCGTGCCCCGAGCACGTCAAGCGGGCGATGATCGACTGGTGGGGCCGGTGCGTCGAGGAGTACTACGCCGCGAGCGAGGGCGGCGGCGCCTTCGCGACCGCCGAGGACTGGCTGAAGAAGCCCGGGACGGTCGGCCGGGCCTGGCCCATCAGCGAACTGGCCGTCTTCGACGACGACGGAGTCCGGCTGCCGCCCGGTGAACTCGGCACGGTCTACCTGAAGATGAACACCGGCGGTTTCCAGTACCACAAGGACGAGGCGAAGACCGCGAAGAACCGCATCGGCGACTTCTTCACCGTCGGAGACCTGGGCGTCCTCGACGAGGACGGCTACCTCTTCCTGCGCGACCGCAAGATCGACATGATCATCTCCGGCGGGGTCAACATCTACCCGGCCGAGATCGAGGCGGCCCTGCTCTCCCACCCCGCCGTAGCCGACGCCGCCGCCTTCGGCATCCCGCACGCCGACTGGGGTGAGGAGGTCAAGGCGGTCGTCGAGGCGGCCGAGGCGTACGAGCCCGGGGCGGCGCTCGGCGAGGAGATCCTCGCCCACTGCGCCGACCGCCTCGCAGGCTTCAAACGTCCGAAATCGGTCGACTTCGTCCAGACCATGCCTCGCGACCCCAACGGAAAGCTGTACAAGCGCCGCCTGCGCGATCCCTACTGGGAGGGCCACGAGCGCCCGCTCTGAGGACACCGGCTCATCCGGACCCGCGGGCGGCGCCCCTTCAGGGGGGCCGCCCGTGCCAGGCTGGCCCCCACGGTGCCGCTCCCCGCTCGCGGACACGACCGCCGGCTCGCGATCCCGCCACCCGGTCGTGGACCGACCGGGCCCACGGGCCGCCCCCTTAGACTTCGTGCGCGAGGAGGTCTCCCACGGTGACCTCCTTCCCCGTAAGGCACGGAGCTTGAGAGGGACGACACGATGGCGGGCCGCGATCCCTTCGTGCTGGACGACCCCGTCGGCGAGTCCCTCCGGGGCGGGCACGCCCCTCTCGCCCGCCGCGTCGGCGGGGCCGTCACCTATCTGCCGGGCGTCTCGACCTTCGCCGCCGTGTCCACCGACCCGGACCCGGTGCGATGGGTCGACCTCACCGAACTCCTCGGCCGGGGTGCGTTCGCCGACATGTTCAGCTGCCCGGTTCTCCCGCCGTCGGACTGGGAGCCCGTCTTCGTCCTGGAGGGCCGCCAGATGATCCGGCCGGGCGGCGGCGCGTCCGGGTGCCCGGCGGGCGAGTCGGACGACGGCGTGGTCGAACTGGGCGCGGACAGCGTGCCCGAGATGCTGGACCTCGTCGAACGCACCCGGCCCGGACCGTTCTGGTCCCGGACCCCCGAACTCGGCACCTACCTCGGCATCCGCGAGAAGGGCACGCTGGTCGCCATGGCCGGCGAGCGGCTCCGGCCGCCGGGGTGGACCGAGATCAGCGCGGTCTGCACCGCGCCCGAGGCCCGCGGGCAGGGCCACGCCGCCCGCCTGGTCGGCGCGCTCGCGGCGCGCATCGAGGCGCGGGGCGAAGGGGCCTTCCTCCATGTGGCCGAGGCGAACGCCGGCGCGCGCGCCCTCTACGAGAAGCTCGGCTTCGTGACGCGCAAGCAGGTGACCTTCCGCGGCTTCCGTACGCCGTAGGCCGTCTCCGGCGTCAGGGCGGGGGCACCGGCAGCTCGTCCGGTGCGGCTGCGAAGAGCGGGGCTCGAAGTCCGTTCTGCGTGGCCGCAGGGCCCGACGTCCGCCGCCGGGGCTACGCTCCCGGCACGGCCCGGGAGCGAGTGAGGGCCGGGACCAGCTGTGACTCCTCGTACGTGAAGTGTTCCTCCAGCCGGGTGGCCAGCCGGTCCACCTCGGCGCGGAGGGTGCCCGGTGCGGCCCCCGAGGTGAGGAGTGCCTCCAGTTCCTCCACCGTGCGGGCGATCACCCTGTGCTCCTCGCGCATCCGGTCCAGCGAGTCGGACAGCTCCGGGAACTCCCGCTCCAGGAGGTCGAAGGCGCTGTCCTCGTTGTGGTGGTGGGCGTGCAGCGCGCCGCAGAAGGTCAGGCAGTGGCGGGCGAGCCGGCCACCGAGGGCCGGGGTGTCCCGCACCACCGTGCCCGCCGCGTCCGTCGGTCCCGCCGCCTCCTCCGCCGGGGACCCCAGCCCTTCGCGTAACGCCGTCAGCTCGGCGCGCAGTTCGGCATGGACCTCGACCAGGTGGTCGGCGATCGCCCGGTGCCGCGCCGGATCCCCGAGGTCCACCCGGTGCAGGGCGACGACCGGGATGATCCGGTCGGTGGCCGCCTGGTAGGCGGCGAACCCCGGGTCGCGCTCCGCCTGTTCCGCGTACAGGCGGTCCCGTTCCTCGCCCTGTGTCACATCCGCCGTCGCCCCGAAACGCTCGACGGTCCCGTCCGGGGTGCCCAGCTCGACGGTCACGTACGGGTCGGCGCTGAGGTTGTGGAACCAGGCGGGGTGCTTCGGTCCGCCGGCGTTCGACGCGAAGACGAGCAGCCGTGCCCCGTCGCGTACGTACACGGCGGGGTTCGTGTGGGCCCGCCCGCTGCGGGCGCCCGTCGTGGTGAGCAGGAGCAGGGCCGCGCCCTCGAACATCCCGCCCACCCGGCCGCCGTTGGCGCGGAACTCCTCGATGACCTGTCGGTTGAAATCGGACATGGCTGTGCCTTCCGGTAGCATCGATCCCGACGAATCTATTTGCTTTGAAAGCAAAGCTAAAAGGGAGGGTGCAAGGTGTCAACCGCACACGAGGGTGACGAGGCCGCCGACGGGCCGGAAATCGACGAGGCCGTGCGCACGTTGCTGCTGCTCATGCCTCGGATGGTGTCGCGGGCGAAGCGGATCAGGATTCCCGACGAGCTGCAGACGCTCACGCTCGCGCCCCGCCATCTCTCCCTGCTCGCCTACCTCCTGTTCGACGGGTCGCTCAGTGTCAACGAGCTCGCCGTCCGCCTGGAGATCGCCCCGACGACCGTGAGCCTCATGGTGGGGGACCTGGCGAAGAAGGGCGTACTGGAACGGGTCCAGGACCCCGCCGACCGCAGGCGCAAGATCGTCTCCATCGCGCCGGCGCACGCCGCCGCGATCGACGGCTGGCTCGGTCGCAGCGCGGATGCCTGGCGCTCCGCCCTCGCTCCGCTCGACGCGGCGCAGCGGCGGATGTTCCTCGACACCCTCACCGCGTACGAGCGCGGCCTCAGCGACCCCCTGGATTGACCGAACCGGGCGAAAGCCCCCTTTGTGGCAGGATGCGGATCATGAGTTCGAGCACGGCGTCATTGACACGGCAGTGGACCACCTGGGGGCCGGTGGTGGCGGCGCTTGTGCTTGTCGCGGCCTGGGGGCGCGATCTGCCGGGCTTCGCCGTCGGGTTCATCGCGCTCTGCCTGATCGCGGCCGTCCTCGCCGCGGTCCATCACGCCGAGGTCATCGCCCACCGGGTGGGTGAACCGTACGGATCGCTCGTCCTCGCCGTGGCCGTCACCGTCATCGAGGTCGGACTCATCGTCTCGCTGATGGTGGGAGGCGGTGAGAAGACCTCGACCTACGCACGCGACACCGTCTTCGCCGCCGTCATGATCACCTGCAACGGCATCGTCGGTCTCTCCCTCCTCGTCGGCGCGCTCCGCAACCGGGTCGCCGTCTTCAACGCCGAGGGATCCGGCGGCGCGCTCGCCACCGTCTGCACCCTGGCCACGATGACGCTGGTCCTGCCGACCTTCACCACCAGCCACCCGGGCCCCGAGTTCTCCGGCGTACAGCTCGCCTTCGCCGCCGTCGCCTCCATCTGCCTGTACGGGGTGTTCGTCGGCGTCCAGACCGTACGGCACCGGGACTACTTCCTCCCCGTGCCGCGTCCCGGCCATGACTCGGCGGACGACCACGCGGACCCGCCGACCCGGCGCGACGCCTGGACCAGCCTCGGACTCCTGGTGGTCGCCCTCGTCGCCGTCGTCGGCAACGCCAAGCTGATCTCCCCGACGATCGAGGACGGCGTGCAGTCGGCGGGCCTGCCCAAGGCGGTCGTCGGTGTCGTGATCGCCCTGCTGGTGCTGCTGCCCGAGACCCTCGCCGCGGTCCGCGCGGCCCGCAGGGACCGCGTCCAGACCAGCCTCAACCTCGCCTACGGCTCCGCGATCGCCAGCATCGGCCTGACGATTCCGGCGATCGCGCTCGCCTCGATCTGGCTGTCCGGGCCCCTGGTCCTCGGCCTGGGCCCGCTCCACATGGTGCTGCTCGTCCTCACCGGTGTGGTGAGCGCCCTGACCGTGGTGCCCGGACGGGCCACGCTCCTCCAGGGCGGCGTCCATCTCGCGATCTTCGCCGCCTTCGTGTTCCTGTCGTTCAGCCCCTGACGAGTTCCGCGTCAGGCTGGGCGGAGCCGTTCAGTCCCTGGCGACCACCACCCGCAGCGCCGGCGAGCGCAGGATGTCCTTCTCGCAGAACCGGGAGGTCACCCAGCGCTCGCCCGCGTACAACCGGGTCTGGTCGCTGTAGTGCGGCGACATCGGGTTCGAGGACTGGGAGTACGAGAGCAGCGTGCGGGCCACCGGGCACCGGCCGCCGTCCCAGCCCACCGCCTGCACATGACTGGTCCCGTGCGCGACCTCCGTGTAGCCGCCGCCGGCCGGGTTCCACACGGGCTCCGTCTTGTTCCAGACGCCCAGCGACTCGGTGCCGCCGCTCACCGGGATCCGCTCCCCGTTCCGAACGACGAACTGGTGCGCGCCGAGCGGTGCGTCCAACGCGATCCCCGCCGCCCGCAGCTCCGCGACCGCGTCCGCCAGGGCCTTCGCGAAGCCCGGCGCCGCCGTGTCGAGGGTGTTCGGGGTACGGACCGGGTCCGTCGCGGAGAACGGCACCGTCCACTGCCGGGCCGACGGCACCGCCGCCGTGAACTTCCGCCAGAAGCGGTCGAAGAGCAGCGCGCCCCTGCTGTCCGTGTTCACCGTCCGGTCCCAGGCGCCGATCACCCGGCAGGCCTCGGGATCGTCCGGCAGCGCCGTCCAGCAGGCCCGCGCCGCATCGGCCGCCGCCAGATCACCGGCGGGAGCCCGGTTGGCGAACTGCCGGTGCTGCAGGTCCGCCACCGTCAGATCGCCCCGCGCCGCCATCGCCGCCACGTCCTCGACACCGCCGCGGGTGCGCAGCGAGCGCTGCGTGGCGATCGTGCCGAAGATCCGCTCGTAGCCGGTCAACGGCCGGTCGGCGTTCGTCAGCCAGGCGCTGTCGTTGGAGTTCTCGACGTACGGCGTGTCCCGCAGCACCGGCATCCTCGCGGGCCCGAAGATGCCGGGCTGTACCGCGTCCGGGTCGGAGCCGGGCACGCAGTCCGACCGCGAGCCGTCGAGCACGGCCACCCCCGACGCGGGGTAGGTGGCCCGGCCGAGCGGGGTGGAGCACCGCGCGGCGAGCTCGTCGGTGATGCGTGGGAGCACCTGCGACTGGCTGAAGTAGGAGTGGCCCGCCGAGTCCGCCGCGATGGTGTTGACCCAGGGCAGCCCCTGGGTTCGCCGCAGGGCCTCGGCGATGTCCCGCGTGGAGCGCGCCTTGCCGAAGCCGAGCGCGGTGTCGGAGCCGCGCAGATTGCTCGCGTTGGGGTCGTTGAGCGCGTACGCCGTGCTCGCCGTCCACGGCAGCGGGAGCTGCGCGCCGAGCCCGCCGACGACGGGGCCGTACCGGGTCCACCACTGGGTACGGGTGACCGGGGCGCCGCCCTTGACCGGGACGGTCACCTGACGCGGGATCATCCGTTCCGGCCGGCCGTCCACCAGGTACGACGTCGGGTCGCCCGGGTCGAGCGTCAGCTGGTGCAGGTTGAGCGGGACGCCGGTGGCGACGGTGTGGCTCCAGGCGACCTTGTCGTTGAAGCCGATGTTGACGACGGTCGTGCCGAGGAGTGAGGCGCCCGAGACGTTCAGCTCCCCGGGGATGGTCTGCTGCGACTGCCAGAAGCGGCGGCCGCCCTGCCAGGGGTAGTGGGGGTTGCCCAGGAGCAGCCCCCGCCCGTTCGCCGTGGTGGCCCCCGAGAAGGCGACGGCGTTGGAGCCCATCGTGGCGTTCTCGGCGGCGAAGAGTTCCCGCGCGGCCTCGGCCGCGCGGTCGGGATCGGGCAGCTGCCCGGAGGCGCCGGCCTGCGCGGCGGGCGCCTGCCCGGTCGCGCCGGGCTGCGGGCCGGCGGGGGCGGCCGGCGGCCGGGCGGCGGTGATGCCGTCGACGGCACGGCCCTGGCCGCCGAGCACCGAGACGGCGAAACCGCGCCGGGCCACGTCGAGGGCGGTCACCGGGCGGACCCAGTCGGCCTTCGCGCAGGCGGGATCCGTGACGCGGTTCTTCCGCAGCCAGGCGTTGTACCCGGCCGCCCAGCCGCGCATGAGCTCCTTCAGGTCGCGGCTCGGTCCGGCCGGCGCCGGAGTGCCGACCAGCGCCTCGACGGTTCCGGCGTCCCGCACCCCGCGGAAGTACAGGTCGCTGGAGAGGTTCGTGGCGGCGGACGACAGCGAGCCGTCCGGGGCGGCGTCCGGGCCGAAGTACCGGGAGCGTTCCCCGTTCACCGTCAGGAAGCCGTCCGCGAGCGTGCATATCTGGTCGGCTGCCTGGGCCCAGCCCGTTCCGAAGCCGAGGTTCGCGTAGTCCTTGGCCACGACGTGCGGAATGCCGTATTCGGTGTACCGGATGAGCGCCGACAGGCCCCGGTCGGACGGGTGGTGGCCCCGGCCCCCGGGGTCGGCGGCCGCCGCGCCGGGCAGGGTGGCGGTGACGACGGCGAGTGCGGATGCGGTGAGCGCGAGCTGCCTCAGACGGGTACGGAGGTGCAAGATGCCTCCCAACGGACGGATGTGCACTACGGGTTGGACCATGCACGCAGCCGCGCGCCGTCATGTCAACATCCCGTTCGGTATCCGAGGTCCGGGCCTGTCCGGCGCGCCCGCACGGTACTTGACCTTCCGCCCGGTGCGCGCGGAGGATCACCGCATGGATCGACTCCTCAGCCGCGCCGTCGACGGTGTCCTGCGCATGAGCGCCCAGCGCGTCCCCGACCGGATCGCCCTCCGCTACGCCGACCGGACCTGGACGTACGCCGAGCTGGACGCGGCCGTCTCCACCGCCGCGGCCGTCCTGCGGGAACCGCGCCACGGCCTCGGCCTGTCCGAGACCGCCCGGGTCGCGACCTACGGCCACAACTCGGACGCCTACCTCATCGCGTTCCTCGCCTGCTCCCGGGCGGGCCTGATCCATGTGCCGGTCAACCACCATCTGGCCGGCGAGGACCTCACGTACCTCCTCGAACAGTCCGAGACCTCCCTGGTCCTCGCCGACCCCGCCCTCGCGGAGCGCGTACCGGACGGATTCGCGGTCAAGGCGCTTCGGGACGCGCCCGGTTCACTCCTCGACGCGCTCGCGGAGCCGGAGGCGTACGACAGCGACCGTGACGCCCGGGAGTTCGTCCAGCTGCTCTACACCTCGGGCACCACCGCGCTGCCCAAGGGCGCGACCATGACCCACCGGGCGCTCGTCCACGAGTACGCGAGCGCCATCGAGGCGCTCGACCTGCACGAGGACGACCGGCCGGTGCACGCGCTGCCGCTGTACCACTCCGCCCAGATGCATGTCTTCCTGCTGCCGTACCTCGCCGTCGGCGCCGAGAACACGATCGTCGACGGACCCGATCCGGCCGTCCTCTTCGACCTGATCGAGACGGGCCGCGCCGACAGCCTCTTCGCCCCTCCGACGGTGTGGATCGGCCTCGCCAACCACCCCGAGTTCGCGAGCCGCGACCTGTCGGCCCTGCGCAAGGCCTACTACGGGGCCTCGATCATGCCCGTACCGGTCCTCGAGGGGCTGCGCGCACGGCTGCCCGGACTGCGCTTCTACAACTGCTTCGGCCAGTCCGAGATCGGTCCCCTCGCCACCGTCCTCGGCCCCGACGAGCACGAGGGCCGGATGGACTCCTGCGGCCGGCCCGTCCGCCACGTCGAGGCGCGGGTCGTCGACGAGGACGGCAAGGACGTGCCCGACGGCACCCCCGGCGAGATCGTCTACCGCTCCCCGCAGCTGTGCGAGGGGTACTGGCGCAAGCCCGCGGAGACCGAGGCGGCCTTCAGGGGCGGCTGGTTCCGCTCGGGTGACCTCGCCGTCCGCGACGCCGAGGGCTATCTCACGATCGTCGACCGGGTGAAGGACGTCATCAACTCCGGTGGCGTGCTGGTCGCTTCGCGGCAGGTGGAGGACGCGCTCTACACCCATCCGGGGATCGCGGAGGTGGCCGTGATCGGTCTCCCCGACGCGCGCTGGATCGAGGCGGTGACGGCGGTGGTCGTCCCGCGCGGCGAGGTCACCGAAGCCGAACTCCTGGCCCATGCCCGGGAGAACCTCGCTCATTTCAAGGCGCCCAAGCGCGTCCACTTCACCCCCGAACTGCCCCGCAACGCCAGCGGGAAGATCCTCAAGCGCGAACTGCGCGACCGCTTCTCGCCCGATTCGTGACCCGGGCGGCATGGATCGTCAGGGACGGCCGCCGATCCGGGGGCGTGTTAGCTTGACGCGCGAACTGTTCAGTGATCCCGGGGGGGATATCCGTGAATCGTCGAACTCTGCTGAAGAGTGCTGCCGCGATCGGCATGGGGGCACCGCTTCTGTCCGTCGCCGCCGCGACGCCGGCCCACGCGGCGGGCAACTACGACGTGCTCGTGACGGAGCAGGTCAAGAACAAGGTCATGCTGTTCCGCGCGATCAAACTGTGGACGCCCGAGAACCTGGGATGGGAGTGGGCGGCGCCCGACCAGACGGGGTGGGCACGTCTCGGCGACGCGCGCTTCCGGGAGACCGACCGCTTCGGCTGGGTGTGCATGGTCGCCGCGGGTGGCGGCAAGGTCGGCATGGTCAACTTCGGTGACGACGACGCCCTGTTGTGGTCGGCGACCCCGGGCGGGAACCCGCACGCCGTCGAGTACATCCGCAGCCACGGTGTCGTGGTCGTGGCGTCGTCGTCCCCGGTGTCGTCCGCCTTCCCCTATCAGGGCTACCTGTCCGTGTACGCCCCCACGAACGCCGACGATCCCGGCACGCTCGGGACCGAGCCGGTCGACCGGAAAGAGTTCATGGGCGCGCACGGCCTCTGGTGGGACGGCTCCCACCTGTACGCCCTCGGCACCTGGACGCTCGCCAAGTACCGGATCACCGGTTCACTGAAGGGCGCCCGTCTCGAACTCGTCCAGAAGCACATGTGGGCCACCGAGTTCGGCGGCCACAGCCTCGACATGGACTACACCGACTCGAACAACCTCGTCCTGAACGGCGCCCAGGCCATCTGGACCGTCAACAAGGAGAACCTCGCGCTCACGAACATCCGGCCGCAGAGCCCCGGTGTGAAGTCCTTCGCCCGCGCCGTGGACGGCGAGTCGTTCTGGGTGCAGGCGATCGACGTGACGGACCCGGACAAGGAAGGGTGGTGGAACGAGTACGTGCAGTTCTTCGACCCCACGGGGAAGCCGAGCTACCGCCGCGGCCTGGACTACTACGGTTACGAAGGCAGGTTCTACCGCGCCCGGATCGCCGGCGTCAGGCTCTCCTGAGCCAAGGGGCCGCCGGGCTGCCCCTTCTCGGTCGTGGCCCCAGAGGGTGCCCTGCCGATCCTGCCGGGCCTGGCACCTCCAGGGGCTGTCCTGCCGATCAGGCCGGGATCGCGACGCCTGGCATCCCTAGGGGGTCCTGAGGTCCACGATCCGCTTGATCTTGCCCACCGAACGCTCCAGGGTCTCGGGGTCGACCACCTCCACGCCCACCGAGACCCCGATCCCGTCCTTGACCGCCGCCGCGATCGTCCGGGCCGCCTCCGCGCGCTGCTCGCCGGTCGCGCCCGCGCGGGCCTCGGCCCGTACGGTCAGGGCGTCGAGCCGGCCCTCGCGGGTCAGCCGGAGCTGGAAGTGCGGGGCCACGGCCGGGGTGCGGAGGACGATCTCCTCGATCTGGGTGGGGAAGAGGTTCACCCCGCGCAGGATGATCATGTCGTCGCTGCGCCCCGTGACCTTCTCCATCCGCCGGAACACCCGCGCGGTCCCCGGCAGCAGACGGGTCAGATCGCGCGTCCGGTAGCGGACGATCGGCATGGCCTCCTTGGTGAGCGAGGTGAAGACGAGCTCTCCCTCCTCCCCGTCCGGCAGCACCTCGCCCGTGAACGGGTCCACGATCTCCGGGTAGAAGTGGTCCTCCCAGATGTGCAGGCCGTCCTTCGTCTCCACGCACTCCTGGGCCACGCCGGGGCCGATCACCTCCGACAGGCCGTATATGTCGACCGCGTCGATCGCGAAGGCCTCCTCGATCTCCTTCCGCATCGCCTCCGTCCACGGCTCGGCACCGAAGACGCCCACCTTGAGGGAGGTCGAGCGCGGGTCCACGCCCTGCCGCTCGAACTCGTCGAGCAGCGTCAGCATGTACGAGGGGGTCACCATGATGATCTCGGGACGGAAGTCCTGGATGAGCTGCACCTGCCGGGCCGTCATGCCGCCCGACGCGGGGATCACCGTGCACCCGAGCCGCTCCGCGCCGTAGTGCGCGCCGAGTCCGCCCGTGAACAGGCCGTATCCGTACGCCACATGCACCTTGTGCCCGGGGCGGGCCCCGGCGGCGCGCAGGGAGCGGGCGACGACGTCCGCCCACATGTCGAGGTCGCCCTCGGTGTAGCCGACGACGGTCGGCCGGCCGGTGGTGCCGCTGGAGGCGTGGATGCGCCGGATCCGGGACTGGTCGACGGCGAACATGCCGAAGGGGTAGTGGTCGCGCAGGTCCGTCTTGGCGGTGAAGGGGAAGCGGGCCAGGTCCGCGAGCGTACGGCAGTCGTCCGGGGTCACCCCGGCCGCGTCGAAGGAGCGCCGGTAGAAGTCCACGTTCTCGTATGCGTGGCGCAGGCTCGCCCGCAGCCGCTCCAGCTGGAGGGCCGCGAGCTCCTCGCGTCCGAGCCGTTCGCCGCTGTCCGGCAGTTCCGTCATCGCGCCACTCCTTCACGGTCGTAAAACGGACGACCGATCATTCGGTCGATCCGTTCCCGGTCAGTAAAACCGGAGGTACCGGGGGGTTGGCAAGGGGGCGGAGCAAGTTTCCCGGCCTGTGTCTCCGTCGCAGCCCGCGGTGTGTCGGATGCGCTCGATCGAACGGGGCGGGTGGCCCTTGCGGAGAAGGGCGGCCCCTGAGGGCAGGCTGACCCCCAAGGGCGGGGAGGCCACCGAGGACAGGGTGGCCTCCAGGGGCGGGGCAGCCCTTGAGGCCAGGGCGGCCCCGTCCGTAATCCCGTTGCCGGGCGCGGGGCCGGGTGCTGGAGTGGCCCGCATGGAACCCCAGCACCTCCGTGACCTCTACGACCGTCAGCTGCGCCGCGACGCCCGCCCCGACGGGCCCGGCTGCCGGGTCGAGCGCGTCGGCGACGTCGTCCGCCAGACCGGACCCGCACACGCCTGGAACGGCGTCCTCTGGTCCGGCCTCGACGCCGAGGACGCCGACCGTGCCATCGCCGGGCAGATCGACCACTACCGCGCCGAAGGGCTGTCCTTCGAGTGGAAGCTGTACGCCCACGACACCCCCGCCGACCTCGGCGCGCGGCTCGTCGCCGCGGGCTTCGCCGCCGAGGAACCCGAGACGCTGATGGCCGCCGAGGCCGCCGCGCTGCCCCACGACGTACCGCTGCCCGCGGGCGTCGAACTCCGTGCCGTCACCGACGAGTCAGGGGTACGCCAGGTGGCCGAGGTCCACGAACGCGCCTTCGGCACCGACAGCGCCCACCTCGAACGCCAGCTCCTGGACCGGCTCGCGGCCGACCCCGACACCGTCACCGCCGTCGTCGCCCTCGCCGACGGCGAACCCGTCAGCGCGGCCCGCCTCGAACTCTGCCCCGGCACCGACTTCGCCGGGCTCTGGGGCGGCGGCACCGTCGAGGCCTGGCGCGGCCGAGGCCTCTACCGCGCACTCGTCGCCCACCGCGCGCGCATCGCGGCGGAACGAGGCCACCGCTACGTCCAGGTCGACGCGGCCGACACGAGCCGCCCGATCCTCCGACGCCTCGGATTCCTCACGCTTTCCACCACGACCCCTCACACATACGGCGGGTAGACCGACCCCTTCCCCGGCGCAACCCGCGGACACGGCGGGCCGGGTGTCCGGAACGGTAGGGTGCCGACCGGCAATTGAGGTCTGCGTGGGGAGACACGAGTTCATGAGTGGTCAGCAGTCGGGTCGCGGGGGCGACGCGGGCGAGGTCTTCCAGCCGCTTGCGGCCGACGATCCCACCACGGTCGCGGGATACCGGCTCGCCGCACGGCTGGGCGCCGGCGGCATGGGCAAGGTGTACCTGTCGTACACCCCCGGAGGCCGGCCCGTCGCCATCAAGCTCATCCGCCCCGAGTTCGGCGAGGACGCCGAGTTCCGCCGCCGTTTCGCCCAGGAGGTGCGCTCCGCGCAGCGCGTGCAGGGGCTCTTCACCGCGCCCGTGATCGACGCCGACCCCGAGGGCGCGCAGCCCTGGCTGGCGACCGCCTACGTCCCCGGCCCCTCGCTCGCCGACGCGGTCGTCTCCCACGGCGCGCTGCCCGTGGAGACGGTGCTGCTGCTCGTCGCGGGCATGGCCGAGGCCCTGCACGTCATCCACGGCGCGGGGATCGTGCACCGCGACCTCAAGCCGTCCAACGTACTGCTCGCCGCCGACGGGCCCCGCGTCATCGACTTCGGCATCGCGCACGCGGCCGACGCGACCTCCCTCACCGGCAGCGGCGTCACCATCGGCACTCCGTCGTTCATGGCGCCCGAGCAGGCCGCCGGGCGCAGGGTGACCGCGGCCACCGACGTCTTCGCGCTCGGTCAGGTCGCGGCGTACGCGTCGACGGGCGTGCCGGCGTTCGGCGAGGGGACCTCGCACGGCGTCCTCTACCGGATCGTGCACGAGGAGCCCGACCTCGGCGCGGTGCCCGAGCGCCTGAGCGAGCTGGTCACCCGGTGCCTGGCGAAGGATCCGGAGGCACGGCCGTCGCTCGCCGAGATCATCCAGCTCTGCCAGGCGGCGAACGCGTCGACCGTGCTCCGCCGGCCCGAGGACTGGCTGCCGGGCCCGGTCTCCGCCGACATCACGGCGCGTGCGGCCGCTCCGGCGCCCGTCCAGACGCCGCCGCCCCCGACGACCGCGCCCACGGGCGGCTACACGCCCACCGCTCCGGCCGGGCCGCCCGCGCCCGCCGTGGCCTACTCGCCGACCGCTCCGTCGACCCCGGCTGCCCCGCCCGGCGGGTACGGGCCGTCCGCCGGACATCGGGCGACCCCGCCGCCCGGGCCGTACAGCACGCCCCCGCCGCACGCGGCGCCGACCCACGCCGCGCCGGCGCACACGGCACCGGCCCATGCGGTACCCGGCCACGTCCACCCGCAGGCGCAGGGGCCGTACCCGCCGTCGTCGTACCCGCACCCCGGAGCCCCCGGCGGACCGATGTCCGCGCCGCCCGGTCCACGGCGGGGCTCGGCCAGGAAGGGGCTCCTCGTCGCCCTGGCCGCCGTGGTCGCCTTCGGCGCCGTGGGCGGTGTCACCGCCTACACGCTCCTGAAGGACAAGGAGCGGACGAACGCCTCGGACAACGACAAGCCGAGCGGCGCCACGGGGGGCCCGACGGCCTCGGGCACCCCCGGCACCGGCAGCGGCACCGAGGGAACCAGTGGTACGCCGAGTGCGAAGCCCTCGACGGCGTCCGCCGCGAAGCCCGCCGACTTCCAGGGCATCAACCTCACCGCCGGGTACCACCTGACCCTCGGGGACGCGGTCGTACGGCCCCAGGACGGCGAGGACGGCGGGTACGAACTCTCCTACGACACCGGCGGCTACCTCGACGCCGAGAGCAGCGGCGGCAACATGGTGCTCCTCGACCCGGGACAGGAGGGTTCGCTCGACGTGTGCCGCGGGGAGACCCGGTTCACCAAGGAGGTGTACGTGAACAAGCTGTCCCAGGGCCGCCAGCTCTGCGTCACGACCGGGACCGGCCACATCGGCCTCGTCACCGTCAAGGGCATCTCCCCGGAGGACTCGCCCAGTACCTACATGACGCTCGACGTGACGGTCTGGCGCAACGCGGCCCCCGCGTCGTAGCTCAGGACGCCCAGTGCGCGGGGCGCTCGAAACCCACCGGAAGGCGGGTCTCGGCGTTCCCGCGCGCCGCGTTCAGCTGGGGCTGCGTCAGGAAGAGGGAGCCGGTCAGGTCCGCACCCGACAGATCGGCGTCCCGCAGGTCGGCGCCGATCAGATCCGTGAGCGACAGATCGGCGTCCGTCAGATCGGCGGCGATCAGCAGCGCCCCGCGCAGGTCGGTGCCGCGCAGCTTCGCCCCGCGCAGCCGCTTGCCGATCAGGTCCGCCCCGCGCCGGCTCTTCGGCTTCGCTCCGGCCGTGGCGCGGACGAGCTCGCTCGTCCGCAGGAGCAGCTCGTTCACCTCGGCGCGCACGTCCGGCACCCTCAGCTTCTCCAGGGCGTCCGCCGAGCCCGCGGTGAGGTCCTCGACCCGGGCGAGCGCCGTCCGCAGCTCGGCGTGGACGGGGCGGGCCGCCGGTCGGGCCAGCGCCTCCGTGAGATAGCGCAGCAGCTCGTGGAGCTGGCGCATCACATAGAACACGTCGTACATCCGGCCCGCGGTCTCCGGCGCCTCGCGCCAGGACACACCGCCGAAGGTCACCTGGGACACCTGCTGGCCGGCGCCGAAGCAGTCGTACACCGTGCAGCCCTGGAAGCCACTCGTCCGCAGCCGCGTGTGGATGCCGCAGCGGAAGTCCTCCTGGAGGTTCCGGCAGGGCTCGCCCGGCGCCTTGTTCACGGCGAAGTCGGCCGACTTCGCGAAAGGCAGCGCCACACAGCACAGGCCGAAGCAGTTGGCGCAGTCGCCGCGCAGTGCGGATTCCCGGGGCTCGGGCACGGTGGAAGGATTCCTTCGCTGGTCGGGGACGGTCCACCCACCGTATCGCGCTCCCCGCCAAACCCGTTGCGAAGATCGTTCGTGGTCCGTGAGGATCGGTGTCATGCCGAAGTTCACCTCGTATGACGGAACCGAACTCGCCTACCGGATCGTGGGGGAGGGCGAACCCCTGGTGTGCCTCGCGGGCGGGCCGATGCGCGACGCCACCTACCTCGGTGACCTGGGCGGACTCGCCGCGCACCGTGCCCTGATCCTGCTCGACGCCCGGGGGACCGGGGCGAGTGCCGAGCCCGCCGACCCCGGCACGTACCGCTGCGACCGGCAGGTCGGCGACGTCGAGGCGCTCCGTGCCCACCTCGGCCTGGAGCGGATCGACCTGCTCGGCCATTCGGGGGGCGGGAACCTCGCCACCCTGTACGCCGCCGACCATCCCCAGCGGATCCGCTCCCTCGTTCTCGTCACCAGCGCGGGCCGGGCGCTCGGCGTCGACTCCACCGACGAGGAGTGGGACAAGGCCGCCGAGATCTTCGCCGACCGGCCCTGGTACCCGCAGGCCAGGGCCGCGCTCGACGCGATCGGCCCGGACACCCCGCCGGGCCGCGTCCGCGAGATCATCGCGCCCTTCACGTACGGCCGCTGGGACGCGGCAGCCCAGGACCACGCGGCCCGCGAAGCGGAGCAGCTGAACCGGGAGGCCTCCCCCGCGTACCACGGGGAGGGCGCGTACTCCCCGGAGGCGACCCGCCGCGCGCTCACGGCGCTCACGGCTCCGGTCCTCCTCGTGGCGGGGGAGTACGACGCAGGCCCCACCCCGGCCAAGGCCGCCGAGGCAGCCGCCTTCTTCCCGGACGCCGAGCTCGTCGTGCTGCCCGGCGCCGGACACTTCCCGTGGGTCGACGACGCGGAGGCGTTCGTCCGCCCCGTCGCGGCCTTCCTCGACCCGGAGGTCCGTACGGTCACGGTGGACGGCGTCCGCCTCGCCTACCGGGTACGGGGCTCCGAGGGTGCCCCGCCCGTCGTCCTGGTCCACGGGCGGGGCGAGAACAGCACCACCTGGACACGCCTCGCGACGGAGCTCGGCGCCGACCACCGGGTGTACGCGGTCGACCTGCGCGGCCACGGCCTCAGCGACCGGCCCGGCAGCTACGGCTTCGACGTCTTCCGCGACGAGCTCGGCGGCTTCCTCAAGGCCCTCGGCCTCACCGGCGCTACCGTCGTCGCCCACTCGATGGGCGGCGGGGCCGCGTATCTCCTCGCCGCCCGGGAACCGGACCTGATCGGCCGGCTCGTCCTGGAGGACGTCCCCGTGTTCTTCCCGCTCGACCCGCCGCGCCCTCCGGTCGAACGCCCCGAAGGCGCACTCGGCTTCGACTGGGAGATCGTCCCGTCCACCGATGCCCAGCTGAACGACCCCGACCCGGCCTGGCGCGAGGATCTCCCCGCGATCACGGCCCCGACCCTCGTCGTGGCGGGCGGCCCGACCAGCCACGTCCGCCAGGACCAGCTGTCCTGGCTGGCCGACCGGATCCCCGGCGCCCGGTCCGTCACGATCACCGCGGGGCACCTCGTCCACACCGACGCACCGGACGAATTCCTCCGCGCACTGAGGGAGTTCGGCCTCTAGGGAGACAGGCTCCCTGCCGGTTCCGCCGTGTCGCGGCGGCCGCCGTCACCCGCCGTGGCGCTCCTGGGCGGCCATCACCTCGTCACCGTGCTCGAAGGCCCATGCGCCGAACGCGTCGATCGGACCCAGCAAGGTCCGTCCCAGAGCGGTGAGTTCATAGCTGATCCTGGCCGGCGCGCCGTCCTCGACGCGTCGCTCCACCAGCCCGTTGAACTCCAGCCGCCGCAGCGTCTCGGTGAGGACCTTGGAACTGATCCCGCCGATGAGCTCCCGGAGTTCGCCGTGGCGGCTCGGGCCCCGTCGCAGGGACCAGATCACCACGGCGTTCCAGGTGTTCGAGAGCAGGTCGAAGGCGAGCCGGGCGCGGCAGTCGGCGAGATAGGCGTCGGAAGTCACGTACCAGATGGTGCCCGACCGCCCTCCTAACGTCGTTCCCGAGGCGCCGAAAGCCGGCGCGGAGAGGGGACGGACGATGAGGATCGGCGTACTGGGCACGGGAAACATGGCGGACGCCCTGGCCACCCACTGGGTACGGGCGGGACACGAGGTCCTCGTCGGGGGCCGCGACGCGGCGAAGGCGCGGCACCTGGCGAGCCGTCTGGGTGGCGCAGCCGGACACGGGAGCCTGCGCGCGGCGGCGGGATTCGGCGATGTGGTCCTCGCCGCGCTGCCGTACGGGGCGGGGGAGACGATCGTCGGCGAGCTGCGGGCGCCCCTGGCCGGGAGGGTGCTGCTGGACTGCGCCAACCCCGTGGGACCCGGCTTCCGGCTGCTCACGGACGGGGGCCCCTCGGCGGCGCGCCGCCTCGCGGACGCCGCGCCCGGCACCCGGGTCGTCAAGGCCTTCAACCTGTGCCACGAGGACGTGTGGAGGATGGACCCTCCCGTCTTCGGCGGGCAGCGTCTCGCCGTCCCGGTGTGCGGCGACGACGACACCGCGCTCGCGCTCGTACGGCAGCTGGTGAGGGACGTGGGCTGCACACCGCTGGCCGGGGGAGGACTCGACAGGGCGGGGCTCCTGGAGGCGACGGCCGCGCTCTTCATCGGGCTGTGGGTCGGGGAGAACGCGGATGCCCGGGCGATGGCACCGCCGCTGGCGTTCGCGGCGGGGCCGGGGGACACGCCGTCGCGTGCCTAGGGCCCGTTTGCCGAGCGGGCCGGATCGGGGGAGCGGCGTGACCGGCAGGACACCCGCTGCAGCGTGTTCCCGCCCATGGGCCGATCGGCCCATGGGCGGCGCGCCTCGGCCGTACGGGCGGCCGCCGGTGGAGGATCGGTGGGGCGGCGCCCTCGGACGGTGCCCGACATCGCCACGGCGCGACATGACAGGAGCCAGGTGTGACCACTCGTCTCAACCCCTACCTCAGCTTCTCCGGCGACGCGAAGCAGGCACTGGAGTTCTACCAGCAGGCCCTCGGAGGCGACCTCAGCCTCAACACGTACGGCGCGTTCGGCTCCGATGCGCCGCCCGGATTCGCCGACAGGATCATGCACGGCATGCTGGAGACGCCCAGCGGCTTCACGCTGATGGCCGCCGACAACCCGCCGGGCACGGAGCACGCCCCGGGGAACGGCTTCGCGGTGAGCCTGAGCGGCGACGACGCCGAGGAGCTGCGCGGCTACTGGGACAAGCTGTCCGCCGGCGGCACCGTGGCCGTCCCTCTGGAGAAGCAGATGTGGGGCGATGTGTTCGGCATGTGCACGGACAGGTTCGGCGTCACGTGGATGGTCAACATCACCGAGCAGAGCTGACCGGGCTCCGCTTCGCTCACGGGTGCGTGTCCGGGCCCGCGTGCGTGTCCGCCTCCACCGCCACCGTGCGGGCCCAGCGGTAATCCGCCTTGCCACTGGGGGAGCGCTGGATGTGGTCGGTGAGGACCAGCTGGCGTGGCACCTTGTACCCCGCCAGGCGGGGCCGGCAGTGGGTCTGGAGGGTCTCCAGGTCCAGCGGCGGGGCGTCCGCGCGGAGCTGGACGACCGCGGCGACGTGGTTGCCCCAGCGGGCGTCCGGCACTCCGGCGACCAGGGCGTCGTACACGTCGGGGTGGGACTTGAGGGCCTGTTCCACCTCCTCCGGGTAGACCTTCTCGCCGCCCGTGTTGATGCACTGGGAGCCGCGCCCGAGGACGGTGACCACCCCGGTCTCGTCCACGGTCGCCATGTCGCCGAGGAGTACCCACCGGACCCCGTCCCGCTCGAAGAACGTCTCGGCGGTCTTCTCCGGGTCGTTGTAGTAGCCGAGCGGCACGTGGCCGCGCTGGGCCAGCCGGCCGATCTCGCCGGGGGCGACGGGGGTACGGGTCGCCGGGTCGACGACCTGGGTGCGTTCGTTGACGTGCAGCCGGAAGCCCTTGGCCGGGCCCGAGTCGTCGGTGGCGCGGCCGTTGGAACCGGACTCGGTGGAGCCGAAGTTGTTGAGGAGCAGGACGTTCGGCATCAGCTCCTGCAGCTGGGCCCGTACGGTCTCCGACATGATCGCCCCGGACGAGGACAGGCTGAAGAGGGCGGAGAGGTCCGTGCCCTTCAGCGGCCCGCGCAGCGCGTCCACGAGGGGCCGCAGCATCGCGTCCCCGACCAGGGAGATGCTGGAGACCTTCTCCTTCTCCAGGGTGCGAAGGACCTCCTCCGGGACGTACTTGCGGTGCAGGACGACCCGCTGGCCGTAGTTGAAGGCGATGAACGCGGTCAGCGTGGAGGTGCCGTGCATCAGCGGCGGTGCGGGAAAGAAGGTGATGCCGGCGCCGCCCGCGGCGACCCGCTCGGCCAGCTCCTCGGGGCGCTTCACCGCCTCGCCCGAGGGGTCCCCGCCGAACAGCCCCGCGAAGAACAGGTCCTCCTGGCGCCACAGGACGCCCTTGGGCATCCCGGTCGTGCCACCGGTGTAGATGATGAAGAGGTCGTCGGCCGAACGCGGCCCGAAGCCGCGCGCGGGTGAGCCGGCGGCCTCCGCCTCGGCGTACGGGACGCAGTCGAGCGCGGCCGCTCCGTGAGGGGCGGCGGTCGGGTGACGGGTGGGCGGGGTCCCCACCCGCACGAGGTGCCGCAGCTTCTCCGTCTGCGGCAGCGCCGCCGCGACCCGGTCGGTGAACTCGGCGTCGAAGACGAGTGCGGCCAGATCGGCGTCCCGGTAGAGGTAGACGAGCTCCTCCTCCACGTACCGGTAGTTCACGTTGACCGGCACGATCCGTGCCTTGAGGCAGGCGAGGACGGTCTGCAGGTACTCGATGCCGTTGTAGAGGTGGAGGCCGAGGTGCTCGCCGGGCCGGATGCCCGCGTCGATGAGGTGGTGCGCGATCCGGTTCGCGGCCTCGTCGAGCTCGGCGTAGGTGAGCCGGCGCTCCTCGCCCGTCCCCGGATGATCGACGTACACCAGCGCCTCGCGGTCGGGGACCGCGTCGACCACCGATTCGAACAGGTCGGCAAGGTTGTACTCCACCGTTCCTCCTGACCGCGGTTCGCACTGACTCGGCGGTCATTAGAGCGCCGACCGGCCACAGGGGGAAGGGGGTGCGCGGAAGAATCTGACTGAGTGTCAGAAAACTATTGAACTGGACCCCCGGCTACTGCAACCTGTTCCAGAACTGGAGACGGGAGACCCCCATGGGTGGCACTGGTGGCACCGAACATCTCGGCGTACGGCGCGAAGGCGCCACGCTCGTCCTCACCTTGAACCGGCCCGAGGCCAAGAACGCCCTCTCGCTGCCGATGCTCGTCGGCCTCTACGACGGCTGGCTGGAGGCCGACGCCGACGACGGCATCCGCTCCGTCGTCCTCACCGGAGCGGGCGGCGCCTTCTGCGCGGGCATGGACCTCAAGGCCCTGGCCGGCAAGGGGATGGAGGGCGAGCAGTACCGGGACCGGCTCAAGGCCGACCCCGACCTGCACTGGAAGGCGATGCTGCGCCACCACCGCCCCCGCAAACCCGTCATCGCCGCGGTGGAGGGCTACTGCGTCGCCGGCGGCACCGAGATCCTCCAGGGCACCGACATCCGGGTCGCCGCCGCCTCGGCGACGTTCGGACTCTTCGAGGTCCGGCGCGGGCTCTTCCCGATCGGCGGCTCCACCGTCCGCCTGCCCCGGCAGATCGCCCGGACCCACGCCCTCGAGATGCTCCTCACGGGCCGCCCCTACTCGGCGGACGAGGCCGCCCGGATCGGCCTCGTCGGCCGGGTCGTCCCCGACGGCACCGCCCTCGACGCGGCCCTCGGCATCGCCGAGCGGATCAACGCGTGCGGGCCGCTCGCCGTCGAGGCGGTGAAGGCCTCCGTGTACGAGACCGCCGAGATGACGGAGACGGAGGGACTGGCCGCCGAACTCAAGCGGGGGTGGCCGATCTTCGACACGGCGGACGCGAAGGAGGGGGCGAGGGCGTTCGCGGAGAAGCGGACGCCGGAGTACCGGCGGGAGTGAGCCGATCCCCCCGCCCCTTCCCCGCCCCGGACGGCCTGCGGCCGAGCCTTCGAACGTCGGGCGGACGTCTCGGCCCCGCCGGCGTGTGAGGCGCGGGCCCCGGGCCGGAGCCCCGGTTCGGGAAGGGGCGGGGAGAGCCCCGCGCAGCGCCCCCCCCCGGCATCCACCACCGAACGTCACCAAGGAGCCCACATGACACCTCCGTCGGAGACTCTCCGCGCACCCCTCGTCGTCGAATTCCCCTTCACCCGCTCCCTCGGCCCCGTCCAGTCCGCCTTCCTCACCGGCCTCCGGGAACAGACCGTCCTCGGCGTCCGCACCGAGACCGGCGAGGTCCTCGTCCCACCCGTCGAGTACGACCCCGCCACCGCCGCCGAGCTCCACGACCTCGTCGAGGTCGGTGCCACCGGCACCGTCACCACCTGGGCATGGAACCCCGGGCCCCGCCCCGGGCAGCCCCTCACGACGCCCTTCGCCTGGGTCCTCGTCCGCCTCGACGGCGCCGACACCGCCCTCCTGCACGCCCTCGACGCCCCAGGACCCGAAGCAGTCCGCACCGGCATGCGCGTCCGGATCCGCTGGGCCGCCGAACGGTCCGGCGCCATCACGGACATCGCGTGCTTCGAGCCGTACGACAGCGACCCGGTGGCCGAACCGGGCTCCCACGACGGACGGTTCACCGACCCCGTCACCGGCATCGTCGCCGCCGCCCGGCTCGACTACACCTACAGCCCGGGCCGCGCCCAGACCCGCTACCTGCACGCCCTCGCCGAGCGCCGTACCGTCGGCGAGCGCTGCCCTTCCTGCACCAAGGTGTACGTGCCGCCCCGCGGTGCCTGCCCCACCTGCGGGGTCGCCACCACCGACCAGGTCGAGGTCGGACCGCGCGGCACCGTCACCACGTACTGCATCGTCAACATCAAGGCGAAGAATCTCGACATCGAGGTGCCGTACGTCTACGCCCACATCGCCCTCGACGGCGCCGGGCTCGCCCTCCACGGACGCATCGGCGGCATCCCGTACGACCAGGTCCGGATGGGCCTGCGCGTCGAACCCGTGTGGAGCGAGGACGGCCGCTACCCCGACCACTACCGGCCCACCGGCGAACCCGACGCCGACTACGACACCTACAAGGAGCTGCTGTGACGCCGCACCGGCCGGACCGAGAGGTGGCGATCGTCGCCTTCGCGCAGAGCGACCACCGCCGCCGCACCGACGACCTCTCCGAGGTCGAGATGGTCATGCCCGTCCTGCACGACGTGCTGCGGCAGACCGGCCTCAGGACCTCCGACATCGGCTTCACCTGCTCCGGCTCCTCCGACTACCTGGCCGGCCGCGCCTTCTCGTTCACGATGGCCCTCGACGGCGTCGGCGCCTGGCCGCCGATCTCCGAGTCCCACGTCGAGACGGACGGCGCCTGGGCGCTGTACGAGGCCTGGGTGAAGCTCCTCACCGGCGAGGCGGACACCGCCCTCGTCTACTCGTACGGGAAGTCCTCGCCCGGCTCCGTCCGCGACGTCCTCACCCGCCAGCTCGACCCGTACTATCTGGCCCCGCTCTGGCCGGACTCGGTCGCCCTCGCCGCTCTCCAGGCGCAGGCGCTCGTCGACGCGGGCGCCACCGACGAACCCGCCCTCGCCGCGATCGCCGGCCGCAGCCGCGAGGACGCCGGCGCGAACCCCCACGCCCAGCTGCCCGGTGCCCGCCCCCAGGGCGAGTACGTGGTGCGGCCGCTGCGCACCGGGGACTGCCCGCCCATCGGCGACGGCGCCGCCGCCGCGATCCTCGCCGTCGGCGACCGGGCCCGCGAACTCTGCGCCCGCCCCGCCTGGATCCGGGGCATGGACCACCGCATCGAGGCCCACTCCCTCGGCGTCCGCGACCTCACCGACTCGCCCTCCACCCGCCTCGCCGCCGAACGCGCCGGAGCCTTCGAGGCGCCCGTCGACACCGCCGAACTCCACGCGCCCTTCACCTCCCAGGAGGTCGTCCTCCGCCGGGCCCTCGACCTCGACGAGAGCGTGAGGGTCAACCCGTCCGGCGGAGCGCTCGCCGCCAACCCCGTCATGGCCGCCGGACTCATCCGTCTCGGCGAGGCCGCCGCCCGCATCCACCGGGGCGACTCCGACCGCGCCCTCGCCCACGCCACCTCAGGGCCCTGCCTCCAGCAGAACCTGGTCGCCGTCCTGGAAGGAGAGCCGCATGTCCGGTAAGGAGCCCGTCGCCGTCGTCGGCATAGGCCAGACCAAGCACGTCGCCGCACGCAGGGACGTCTCGATCGCCGGACTCGTCCGGGAGGCCGCCGTCCGCGCCCTGGAGGACGCGGAGCTGACCTGGGCGGACATCGACGCCGTCGTCATCGGCAAGGCGCCCGACTTCTTCGAGGGCGTGATGATGCCGGAGCTGTACCTCGCCGACGCGCTCGGCGCGGTCGGCAAGCCCATGCTCCGGGTGCACACGGCAGGATCCGTCGGCGGCTCCACCGCGCTCGTCGCCGCCAATCTGGTCGCCGCCCGCGTCCACCGGACCGTCCTCACCCTGGCGTTCGAGAAGCAGTCCGAGTCCAACGCCATGTGGGGCCTCTCCCTGCCCGTGCCGTTCCAGCAGCCGCTGCTCGCCGGAGCCGGAGGCTTCTTCGCCCCGCACGTGCGCGCGTACATGAGGCGAACCGGCGCGCCCGACGCGATCGGCTCCCTCGTCGCGTACAAGGACCGGCGCAACGCGCTCAAGAACCCGTACGCCCATCTCCACGAGCACGACCTCACCCTGGAGAAGGTGCAGGCCTCCCCGATGCTCTGGGACCCGATCCGCTACTCTGAGACCTGTCCCTCCTCCGACGGCGCCTGTGCGATGGTCCTCACCGACCGCACGGGCGCGGCCCGCGCGCCCCGGCCGCCCGCCTGGGTGCACGGAGGCGCGATGCGCAGCGAACCGACCCTCTTCGCGGGCAAGGACTTCGTCTCGCCGCAGGCGGGCCGGGACTGCGCCGCCGACGTCTACCGGCAGGCCGGCGTCACCGACCCCCGGCGGGAGATCGACGCCGTCGAGATGTACGTGCCGTTCTCCTGGTACGAACCGATGTGGCTGGAGAACCTCGGCTTCGCGGAGGAGGGCGAGGGCTGGAAGCTCACCGAGGCAGGCGTGACCGAACTCGACGGCGACCTGCCCGTGAACCCCTCCGGCGGGGTGCTCTCCACCAACCCCATCGGGGCATCCGGGATGATCCGCTTCGCCGAGGCCGCGCTCCAGGTACGGGGCGAGGCGGGCGAACACCAGGTCGACGGCGCACACCGGGCCCTCGGGCACGCCTACGGAGGCGGCGCCCAGTTCTTCTCCATGTGGCTCGTGGGAGACACCCCGCCCACCGGCTGAGCCGCGCGGCAGGGCCGGGCGCCTACCCTGACGGCCATGAACGCGGAACGTGATCTGACCCGGCTGCTCGCCGGGATGCGGCCGGAGCTCGACCCCGGCCGCTACGTCTTCACCACGGTGGCAGGCCCCGCCCCGGCCGGGGTCGCCCCGGTGGTCACCGTCGCCGAGGACGAGGGCCTCACCCTCGTCGTACGCCAGGAGGAGGCGGACGCCGCCGCCCTCCCGTACGACTACGTGGCGGGCCGGATCACGCTGCGGGTGCACTCCGCGCTCGACGCCGTCGGGCTGACGGCCGCCGTCGCCGGTGCGCTCGCCGGGGCGGGACTCAGCTGCAACGTGGTGGCCGGCTTCCACCACGACCACCTCTTCGTGGAACACGCGCGCGCGGAGCAGGCGTTGGCCGTTCTCGAACGGCTCATGGCCGGCGACATCGGCGACACTCGGGGCCGCTCGTAGAGCCGTTCGGGGGCCACGCGTGCGGGCCGTCGGACACCGGGCGTTCGGCGTCGCCCCCCGCGCGGGGAGCGGCAGGTCACCCCGTCCGTCGACACCGGTCCGACCATGACGGAAGCGGCCGCGGACGGGCGCGACGAAGGCGCTCTCCACCGCTCTGCGCCGAGCCGAATATGCCACCTGCGACACGACGGCATTTTGCTTGGCCGTTGACCGTCCCAGCTCACTCCTTCGGGCGTACGCTGGGACTTTCGCGGGGCTTCCCGCTCGGCACTCCTGACCGTGCGCCGGGCGCGCGCCCCCTGTGTGGGGGTGGAACGTGGTGCGTCAGGACGGCGGGTCGGCCCGTCAGGGAGCCGGTCTCTTCGAGCGTGAGGCGGCGCTCACCGCGGCCGAGGAGGCGCTCGATCTCCTGACAGGTCTGGCGGACGAGCCGCCGTGGCCGGTCGTCGTGCCCTCACCCCGTGAGACGCGGGGCCCGCACCTGGTCGCCGTTCCCTCCCGGACGTCCGCCCGGGAGGCCGGTTCGGCGACCGGCCCGCTGTCCACGCCGTCCGACGACGACCGGGTCCCCGGCGGCCGGAGCGGACTCCGGCCCGTGCCCGACGCCGGCTCCGTATCGCCCCAGGAGCTCCGTCCCCGCCCCGGACCCGCGCTCAGCTCCGCACCCGGCGCGGGTGCCGAGACCACGCGCCCCCAGGTCGTCCGCCGCGGCGGCATCCTCGCCTACGCCGCCCCCGCCGGCCTCGGCAAGACCTCCCTGCTCGCCGAGATCCGGCGCCGCGCCGGTGCCCGCGGCTGCACGGTGCTGTCCGCGCGCGGCGGCGACCAGGAACAGCGGGTCGCCTTCCACGTCGCCCGACAGCTCCTCCAGCCGCAGCTGGCCCACGTCACCGACGCCGAACTGCGCGAACGGCTGGGCTCCTGGTACGACATCGTCGGCCCCGCCCTCGGGCTCCGCGCCTCCGCCGAGGGCTCGCCGCCCGACCCGCAGGGTCTGCGGGACGGGCTGGACTGGGTCCTCACCCATCTCGCCGTACGCCGCGCGCCCCTCGTCGTCGTCCTGGACGACGTCCACTGGGCCGACCCCGAATCCCTCGGCTGGCTCGCCGCGTTCGCCCCGCGCGCCGAGGAACTGCCCATGCTCCTCGTCGTCGCCTACCGCCCCGACGAACTCCCTGCCGAGGGCGTGGAGTTCACCGGACGCCGGTCCGGGCAGCGGCCCCTCGACCTCGCCCCTCTCACCTCGTCCGCCGTGGCCCGGCTCGTCCGCGACCGCGTCGGCGCGCACGCCGACGACAGCTTCTGCCGCGACTTCTGGTCCGTCACCGCCGGCAACCCCTTCGAGGCGGTCGAGCTCGCCGCCAAGGTCCGCGACCAAGGCCTCGAACCGACCGCCGACGGCGCCCACGAACTCCCCGACCTCTCCGCCGCCCTCAAGGGCAGCGGCCTCGTCACCCGGCTCGAACGGCTCGGCCCCGCCACCGTCCGCCTCGCCTGGGCCTGCGCCGTCCTCGGCACCGAGATCTCGCCCCAACTCGCGGGTGCCGTCGCCGCTCTCGGCGGCGAGGCGGTCGCCGACTGCGCCGCCCGGCTTCGCGAGGCCCGCGTCCTCGCCGAGGCCGAAGAGGCCGACGATCCCCTCCAGTTCGTCCACCCCCTCATCGCGTCCACCGTCTACCGGTCCATCCCGGACGCCACCCGCGTCGCCCTGCACGGTCAGGCCGCCTGGTGCGTCGTCGACGCCGGACTCGGCCCCACCGTCGCCGCCCGCCATCTCCTGGAGACCCACCCCGAGGGCGACCCCTGGGTCGTCGGCCAGCTGCGCGCCGCCGCCGGCGAGAACCTCCGCGCCGGAGCCCCCGACGCGGCCCGCCGCTTCCTCGCCCGCGCCCTGCGCGAGCCGCCCGCCCCCGACGACCGGGCCGCCGTCCTCTACGAACTCGGCTGCTCCTCGCTCCTCACCGAGCCCGCCACCACCGTCAACCATCTGCGAGCCGCCCTGGAGGAGCCGGTCAGCGACCCGGCGCTCCGCCACGGCATCGTCTACCGTCTCGCCCAGGTCCTCGCCCACAGCGACCGGCTGGTCGAGGCCTCCGAGCTCCTCGGCGAGGAGGCCCGGAAGGCGACCGACGCCCGCAGCCGCCTGCGGATGCAGGCCGAGAAGTTCATGTGGGACGCCCTGCGCGCCGACGAACCGGAATCGCCCGCCCGGTCCCGGCGCCTCGCGGCGCTCGCGGACCGGCTCACCGGCCGCGACGTCACCGAGCGGTACATCATCGGACTGCGCGCCTGGGACGCCACCCTGCGCGCCGAACCCGCCTCCCTCGCCCTCAAGGAGGCCGAACGCGCCCTCGAAGGCGGCCTCACCTGGGCCGACGAGAGCCGGGGCTTCGAGGTGCCGGTCCTGGTGGCCCTGCTCCACCTCTACGCCGACCGGCCCGGCCGTGCCGAGGAACTCTTCGCCGCCGGAACCGCCGAGTTCGAGAAGCAGGGTTGGCGCGGGGCGCACCTCGCCTTCGCGTACACCCTCATCGGCTACATCCGCTTCCGGCGCGGCCGGCTGATGGAGGCCGAGGACTTCGCCCGCGCCGGACTCCGTCTCGCCGAGCGCGTCGGCGCCCGCACCCCCGCCCTGTGGTACGCCACCGGCGTCATGATCGAGGTCCTCATCGCCCGCGGCCGTACGGACGAGGCCGTGCGGGTCGCCCGCGAGCACGACTTCGGCGAGCCGTTCCCCGCCGCCGTCACCATCCCCGACTGCGAGACCGTCCACGCCGAACTGCTCCTCGCCACCGGCCGCACCCAGGAGGCCGCCGAGGAGCTGGCCGCCGTCGGCCGGCGCCTCGACCCGCGGGGCAAGCGCAACCCCTCCTGCTGCCCCTGGCAGCTCCACCTCGCGCTCGCCGAGGCGGCGACCTCCCCGTCGAAGGCCCTCGCCACCGCCCACGAGGCCGTCGCCCGCGCCCGCCAGTACGGGGCGCCCTCCGCGATCGGCCAGGCGCTCCGCGTGACCGCCGAGGTGTCCGAGCCCGCCGATCGCGTGAAGCTCCTGGAGGAGTCCGTCGACTGGCTCGACCAGTCGCCCGCCGCGTACGAGCTGGCCCGCTCCCTCGTCGCCCTCGGCGCGGCCCTGCGGCGCACCGAACGCGCCGGGGAGGCCGCCGAGCACCTGTACCGGGGCCTGGAGGCCGCCCAGGACTGCGGCGCCGACGCGCTCGTGGAGGTGGCCCGCGCCGAGCTCGCGGCTGCCGGACTCCGCCCCCGGGCGCTCCACCCCGCGGGCACGGACACGCTCACCGCCCGTGAGCGCGCCGCCGCCGATCTCACCGTCCGCGACCAGGACGCGGCCGCGATCCTCGGCGTCGACGCCACCACCGTCGCCCGGCTCCTCTCGGCCGTCTACCGCAAGCTCGGAACCGACCGCACGGGCCTCGCGCAGGCCCTCAGAAACACCGGACGGGAGCCCCGGGACCCCGCAGGACAGGACTGACCGTCCGGAGCCGCCCGGCGCGTCGCATCGCGCGCCGGGGCACGTACCATGGCCGTATGTCCTTCCTCCGCCGCCGCAGCGCCGCCACTCCCGCGGGCCCGGACTTCGATGTCCTGGCCATGGACCCGGGGGACTGGCCCGGCAATCTCGGCGCCGGCCTGCTGCCCGCCCCCGACGGCTCCTGTCAGGGCGTCTTCCTCCGGTACGACCTGTTCGGCGGCCGCGGCCCCGCGATGATCATCGGCAACCTGCCCGAGGGCTCCCCGGCGCGCGAGCTCGCCGACGGCCAGATCCCTTTCGAGGTGGCCCAGCTGCTCGCCGCTCTCGAGAACGACGAGCCGGTCGAGGTCCTCGACACCGAGGACGTCCCTGTGATGCAGGGTGACAACCTCCTGATCGTCCGTCGCCTCAAGCTCTCCGAGAGCCGCATCTCCTGCGTCCAGTTCGACCGCAGCGACAACGTCCTCGTCACGATCGCCAGTTGGGACCGGCCGATCACCGACGACCTGTACGCGCTGCTCAAGCCGCTCCCCGCCGAGCTGTTCCAGCAGGGCTGACGGGGAAGCGGGGGCCGATGAGCGCACGCGTCGACAGCTGGATCTGGGCGGTCCGCCTCACCAAGACCCGTGCCCAGGCCGCCGCGGCCTGCCGGGCAGGACACGTCAAGGTCAACGGCGAACGGGCCAAGCCCGCCCAGGCGGTGAAGCCCGGCGACGAGGTCCGGGTCTTCCACGGCGGGCGGGAACGGATCGTCGAGGTCAAGGAGCTCCACACCAAGCGGGTCGGCCCACCGGTCGCCGTCGAGGCGTACGTGGACAACAGCCCGCCCCCGCCGCCGCGCGAGCACGTGGCCGTCGCCGCCGTGCGGGACCGGGGCGCCGGACGCCCCACCAAGCGAGACCGCCGCGAACTCGACGAGCTGCGCGGACGGCACAGCTGACCGCCGGCGTGTGGAGCGGCCCGTGGGGGCCGCTCCACACGCCGTCTCAGACCCTGACCGGCCCAAGGAGATCCGCGATCCGGGCCGCCGAGGTGCCGAGACCGGTCGGCCCGCGCCGCAGCAGCACCGTACCGCTGCCCGCGTGCACGTCCTCCGCCGCGTAACGCCGCACCTTCCGGTGCCAGTTCAGGATGCCCGCGAGCCAGTCCTCCAACTCCCGCAGATATGCCTCGAACGCGGCACGCCCCGTCGCGTCGAGCCCGAAGTCCGCGTACAGCAAGGGGACTTCTCGCGTCTTGAGGTGCTCGTACTGACGCAGCCGGCCTCGCATCAGGTCGTCGACCATGGCCACCGCCGTCGGGTAGTCGCAGTCGAAGAACTTCTGCAGCACGAGGACGCCATTGTGCACCTCGCCCTCGACCTCGATCTCCTTCTGGTACGAGAACAGGTCGTTGATCAGCGCCCCGTAGTCCATGACCGCGTTCTCCAGGGCGCGTACGGTCCCCGAGCGGTACAGCTCCGGCGGCAGCACGTCGGAGTGCCTCAACCGGCACATCAGCATGGTCAGTTCGGACCCGAAGGTGCTGCGGCGCATCTCGATGTAGTCGACGGGGTCGGGAACCCGGTGCTGCGCCTGGTTGTGCAGCTCCCACAGCCAGCTGTCCAGCATGACGTCGAGCGCGTACCGCAGTTGGCTGCGGGCCTCCGGCGACATGGGGCCCGCGGTCCGGGCCCAGAGGTCGGCGAGCGAGCGCTCCATCGGGTTCACGGCGAGCGCCGCGCCCGCGGCCGGATCCTCCAGCGGCAGGCAGGACTTGAACCGGTCGGTCTGCTCCCTGGCACCCCGCAGGTTGCGCGAGCGGCCGAAGACGGCGGGGTAGTAGTCGTCCCCGTACGTCCCCCAGGTCAGCCACTCGGCGCTGAGCTCCAGCTCCTCCAGGGTGGCGTCCGGGTCGAGCCCGGCCGAGCACAGCGCCAGGTCGAAGCCCTCCGCCATCGGTCGGTCCCAGAGGTCGTCCAGGAGTCCGAACCGCTCGGCCCAGTCGAGCGACAGCCGGCGCGCCTCCGCGTGGTGCGGGCTGAGGGTGAGCGGGTACGGCAGGTCGAACTCGGGCAGGAGGGAGGACCCCACCCGCTGGTGCGGTACGTGGGTGAGCGCCCTCAGCCGCGACGCCGCCGGGCGCCCGAAGAGCGTGCGGATGTCGAGTGCGGAGGTGCCGAGGACCCCTTCGAGGTGCGAAGGGCCGCCGACCATGCCCTCGTTCATGTACCGGCTGGAGCGCATGTGCCACTCGTGGCCGCCGGACTGCCAGTCCTGCAGCCCCTTCGCGTACGCCGCGACGGCCGCGCACTCGGCCGCGTCGAGGCCCTTCTCGGCGGCGAGCGGCGGCACTTCGGTGAGGGCCGTGTTCTCGAACTGCTGGAGCCGTGAGGTCAGCAGGTCGTTGACGGCGTTCGCCGCCTCCTGGGTCGTACAGCCGAGGAACTTCTCGAGGACGAGCACGCCGTTGCTGTTCTCGCCCTCGTCCTCCACCTCGCGCTGGTACGAGAAGAGGTCGTTGCGCAGATGGACGGCGTCCGAGAAGGCGTCCCTGAGCACCCGCAGCGGCCGGGAGTACGCCACCTGGGCCGGGACCTCCGCCCCCGCCGCGTACTCGACGAGCCCCGCCGACCAGGGGGCACCGCCCACCTTGCGCCGCATCTCGATGTACTCGACGGGGTTGGCGATCCGCCCGTCGTTGATGTTGTCGAGCTCCCAGAGCGACTCGTAGAGCAGGTGTTCCGTCGCCTCCGCGAACCGCACCCGCCAGCCCGCCGACATGGAGGGAACGGTCCGCCGCCAGAGGTCCGCGAGTCCCGCCTCGACCGGGTTGGTCGGCGCGGGCATGCCCGCCGCGGGGTCGGCCGGCATGAACAGCGGCAGCCGGTCCAGATACGTCTTGCCGCCTGCCCGGTCCTGGGTCCGCTTGAAGATCTCCAGGAAGTGGTCGTCGAAGAAGAAGACCCAGGTGTACCAGTCGGTGACGAGGTCGAGGGCCTCCTCTCCGCAGTCGGGATGGGTGTACGAGCAGAGCAGCGCGTAGTCGTGCGAGTCGAGGTCGTGCTGCTCCCAGACGCCCGAACCCTCCAGCATCCCCATCTCCCGCGCCCAGTCACGGGTGTGCGCGCGGGCTGCCTCCACATGGGGATTGAGCCGCGCCGGATACGGAACATAGAAATCCGGCATAACGAAGGGCTGAGGCATTCGCTGGGGGGCCTTCCGGTGAGCATGGGCTGTGTCCGGCCCACCTTTACCCGTCGCCCGTACGGCGCACGCGATCTCCCGAATAGTCCTATGAACGCCGAAGGGGTGGTGCCGGATCGTTCGTCCGGCACCACCCCGCAGCTTTCGGCCATGCCTCCGTCAGGACTGGGAAACCCGCACGTCGGCGGCCTTCACAAAGGCCACCCGGTGGCCGAACTGGATCTGGTAGTACTCCTCCTGCCCCCGGACGACCGTGTGCCCGCTGCTGTCGAACACCGGCGCGAAGAAGTACTCGCCCGGGGTCCGGTCGCCCACCACGTACCGCTGCCCCGCGAGCAGCTGGTAGGGCAGCGGCGACACCGCCTGCACCGGCACACCCGCCGGATACGCCGAGGCCTCCGGGTACGCCCTCCCGTACACCGGCACCGACGCCAGCCCCTCGCGGGGCGTCAGGACGAGACCCCGTGCGTTCACCGCGGTCGGCTCCTTCGCCGGATTGTGGAACCAGGCCTTCTGCCCGAGGTACCACACCGCCGTCCAGTCGCCCCGGCGCTCCGCCACGGCGTAGCTCTGCCCGGTCGACGCACGCGCCCCGGTGTCGTTGACCCCGGTGGTCGACTCCTGCCCGTCCGGCCGCAGCCCGATGTCCCTCACGAGGGGCGCGTCGGCGCTCGGCCCGGTGTGCAGGCGCACCGCCCCGCTGCCGTGCGGCGCGCACGCCTCGCCGGCCGCGACACACCCGGTGTAGACCGGACGGTGGGACCCGAAGTCGGGCCGGATCGTCACCACGCCGGCCCGGGGACCGGCGCTCGGCGTGATCGGCCGGCCGAGCAGCTCGAAGTAGTGCGCCCAGTCCCAGTACGGCCCCGGGTCCGTGTGCATGCCCTTGATCGTGGACGTCACCGTTCCCGGCACGTTGTCATGGCCCAGGATGTGCTGCCGGTCGAGAGGGATGTCGTACCGGGCGGCGAGATACCGCACGAGCCGCGCCGACGACCGGTACATCGCCTCCGTGTACCAGGAGTCCGGCGCGGTGAGGAAGCCTTCATGCTCCAGGCCCACGGACTTGGCGTTCACGAACCAGTTGCCCGCGTGCCAGCCGACGTCCTTGAGGGCCACGTGCTGGGCGATGTGCCCGTCGGAGGAGCGCAGCGAGTACTGCCACGAGACGTACGTCGGGTCCTGCACCAGCTTCAGGGTGACGTCCCAGGTGGCCTCGGTGTCATGGACGACGATGTAGTCGATCGACTGGGAGACCGGCCGGTCGCCCTTGTCGTGGTTGCCGTAGTCGCCGTCGCCGAACTCCTCGTACGGCGCCGGGATCCACTCGCAGGCCACCGTGCGCGGGCACTCCACGGGACCGTCGGCGGGGCGGCGCAGGCCGAGACCGGCGACCTGCGCGGTGTCGGGCGCGACCTCCGGGGCTGCCGCGAGCGTCACCACCTGCCCGCTGTCCGTCAGCCGCGACTCGCCGGACCGGATCACGTCGAACACGTCGTCCGCGTACCGGGCGGCAGTCGCCGAGTCGTCGGCGCCCGAGTACCGCGCCACCGCCCCGTACCAGTCGGCCGGGTCCGCGCTCGCCGGACGCCCGGACTCCCGCTGCGCGGCGGCCAGCAGCGCCGCCCCGCCCTCGATGTTCGCGGCCGTGCGGGTCCGCAGCTCCTCGGCCGGAATCCCGGACAGCGCGGACGCCCGGTCCAGGGTCCGCAGCCGGGTGGGCAGCGAACCGTCGGCCGGGACGGGGGCGGGCTCGGGCGAGTGCGCGCCGGAGCGCACGGTGCGAGAGGAGTCGCCGCGCGCGTCCTCCGTACCGTCCGAGTGGTGCGGAGGCGCCTCGGCCAGCGCCGTCACCGCGTCCGTCAGATGCATCGGCCCGTAGCCACCGGTCACACTCGGCGCACCACCGTGGGCGTCCCAGCGCGACTGGAGGTACGACACCGCGAGCAGGACACTCTCCGGTACGCCGTGGCGCGCGGCCGCCCGCGCGAACTGTTCCTGGAGGGCACCCGCCTCGGGCGCCTCGGCACCGGCCGGCGGGGCGGCGGACAACAGCGGGAGCAACAGGGCGGCGGACGCGAGGGCGCCCAGGGTCTTCGGCAGACGACCGGACGGCGTACGTCTGGGGGACGCGGAACGGAGCAAGGCAGCCTCCAGGGGCGGGGGGTGACACCGGGGCGTGCGGGACCGAACCCGTACAGGGGTATCGGCTCCCGGACGATCCGTCAATCACGCTCGCGCGAAGGGAAGTTCCCACGTCAGAGCGGGAATGGAGGCCATCCGTCGGAGTTTCGCCGAGACGGGTCCCGGGCCTGGGACGCGTCAGTGGAGTGGACCATTGGCGCGCCCCGCCCGAGGGCGGAGACGCCAGTGCGCCGCGTCCCGGTGTGTCGGCACCGGGCGCACGGCGCACCCCCCCCGTGTCGTCGGTCGGGCCCGCCCGTTCAGCGCGTCCCGACCGCCGCGCGCACGGCCCGCCGTGCCATGGCGCAGTCGTCGTGCAGCCGCCTCAGGAGCAGCCGCTGTTCCTCACCGGGTGCGAGGGCGCCCGTGGGTACCGGCACGGAACCGGCCGGCGGAGCCTCCTTCATGGTGCGCTGCACCGCCGTCTCGTAGGTCCGGATCTCCCGAGTCAGCACGATCATCAGGTTCACCAGGAAGGCGTCCCGGGAGGCCGGGCCCGCCTGCTGGGCGAGTTGACTGATCTGACGCCGGGCGAGCGGCGCGTCGGCGAGCACGGCCCAGAGGGTCGCCAGGTCGTAGCCGGGCAGGTACCAGCCGGCGTGCTCCCAGTCGACGAGGACCGGTCCGGCGGGGGACAGGAGGATGTTGGAGAGCAGGGCGTCACCGTGACAGAACTGCCCCATGCCCTGGCGGCCACCCGCGTGCGCCAGACCGTGCAGCAGCTTCTGCAGGTCGTCCCGGTCCCGGTCGGTGAAGAGTCCGAGCTCGTGGTAGCGGGCGATGCGGGTGCCGTAGTCCAGCGGCGCGTCGAACGTCCCGGCCGGCGGCCGCCACGCGTTGAGCCGGGCGATCGCGCCGAGCGCGGCCCGCACGTCGGCGCGGGGCGGAGCCTCGACGGGGTGGCGCGAGAGCGCCGCCGCCCGCCCGGGCATCCGCTCGATCACCAGCGTGCAGTTCTCCGGGTCGGCCGCGATCAGCCGTGGCGCGCGCACCGGCGGACGGTGGCGGACGAAGGAGCGGTAGGAAGCTATCTCGTGCCGGAACCGCTCGACCCACGCGGGGGAGTGGTCCAGTAAACACTTCGCGACCGCCGTGGTCCGCCCGGTCGTTCCGACGATCAGTACGGAACGCCCGCTGCGCCGCAGCACCTGGACCGGGTTGAACTCCGGGCAGATGCGGTGGACGGAGGCGATCGCGATCTTCAGCTGCGCCCCCTGAGGGCCGGACAGATCGATTCTCCCGCTGATCGGCTGGGTACCCGTGCCGGCCGCCCAGCGCCGCGGCCGTACGGCCTGCGGAGCGGGAGCGAGGTAGGGCCCGGCGCCGGCCGGGACGATGCGGTGCTGCGGCCGGGGCGGGGCGGACACGGAGGACGATGCTGTGTACATGGAGGTGACAGATCCCTTCGTGTGCCGACGAGTTGCGTGCGTCGCCCCGCCCGCCCCCGGTCCGCACCCTGGGGAATGAGGGCCGGTCGGCGGGGCGGGGTGGCGCGTTCCTACCTGACACCCGGGCGCGGGTGGCGGAACATCTCGCGCACCCTGGCGAAGCCTGGCGAATTGTCGCCAGGCCTATGACAGAGGGCTACTGTCAACTCAGCCGAGAACCTGGGGGCTTAGACGTGACCGGACAAACCAACACCCGCCTGGCAGACCTGTTCGGCCTGGCCGGATGGTCCAAGGGCGAACTCGCGAGACTCGTCAACCGGCAGGCGGCGGCCATGGGCCACCCCCAGCTGGCGACCGACACCTCGCGGGTGCGGCGGTGGATCGACCGGGGCGAAACCCCCCGCGATCCCGTCCCCCGGGTGCTGGCAGCACTGTTCACCGAGCGACTCGGCCGTGTCGTGACCATCGAGGACCTCGGGTTCGTACGACACGGGCGCAGCGGAAAGCAGCAGGACGTCAGGAAGACGGAGAACCCTGACGGGCTGCCCTGGGCACCCGATCGTACGGCGGCGGTCCTCACCGAATTCACGGGAATGGACCTCATGCTCAACCGACGCGGCCTGGTGGGCGCGGGTGCCGCGCTTGCCGCCGGCTCCGTACTCAGCAATGCCATGCACGACTGGCTGCAGACCGACCCCGCTCGCCAGGGAACTCCCCAACGGGCCACCGATCCCCTCCACGCCGACCCCGCTGGGTTCGACCGCTACGAGGCCGCCCCCATCGGGTCGGAGGAGATCGAGGCACTGGAGCACTCGGTGGAGGTGTTCCGTGCCTGGGACGCCTCCCGGGGTGGCGGACTCCAGCGCAAGGCCGTGGTGGGCCAGCTCAACGAGGTGGGCGGCATGCTCGCCTACCGCCACGCCGACCATCTCCAGCGACGCCTCTGGGGCGTCGCCGCCAACCTGGCCGTCCTGGCCGGCTGGATGTCCCACGACGTGGGCCTCGAACCCACGGCGCAGAAGTACTTCGTGATCGCCGCTCACGCGGCCCGTGAGGGCGGAGACCGGCCGAGGGCCGGCGAGGCGCTGTCCCGTGCCGCCCGCCAGATGGTGCACCTGGGCAGGCCCGACGACGCCCTCGACCTGATGAAGCTCGCCAAGGACGGCTCGGGTGAACGCGTCCTGCCCAGGACTCGCGCCATGTTCCACACGATCGAGGCCTGGGCGCAGGCCTCGATGGGCCGGGGCCAGGCCATGCGCCGCACCCTCGGCGAGGCCGAGGACCTGTTCGTGTCCGACCGGCGCGACGAGGAGAACCCCAGCTGGATGCAGAACTTCGACGAGGCCGACATGCACGGCATGCAGGCCCTCGCGTACCGCACCCTGGCGGATCACGACCCGGCCGCGGCCGTACCCGCCCAGCGTCACGCCAAGCTGGCGCTCGAACTGCGGCGCGGCGGTCACGACCGCTCGAAGCTCTTCGACCACATCTCGCTCGCCTCGGCCTGCTTCATCGCCGACGATCCCGAGCAGGCCGACCGGTACGCCCGGCTCGCGCTGATGTCCATGGGGGAGACCTCGTCCCACCGCACGTGGGACCGGCTCCGCGAGATGTACCGGCTGACCGGGCAGTACGCGGGCTACGCGAGGATCGAGCACCTTCGCGAGGAGATCGAACTGGCTCTGCCGAGGTCCCCGGTCAACCGGCCGAGGACGGGGCAGGCCTGAGCCGGCCGAGCGCCGGGGGCCGGGTGGGGGAGCCCCACGTGCGGCCGAAGCGTGCGGTCGTCAACGGGCCGTCGCGGAGAGGCAGTCGGCGACCCGGCTGTCGACGTCCGAGCAGCCGAGGGTCACGATGGTCGACGGCAGAGTGGGTCGCCCGTGATCGTGCTGCCGTGCCACAGCGTCGTGGCGCGCCGGTGCGCAAGGCCGCGGTCTCACGACGGGCCCCGCGCCCGGTCGGCGCCCGATGGTTCAGTGTCCGACCCGGACCACCATCACACAGGCGTCGTCCTCGCGCCGCTCCTCGCCGAACTCCTCGACCACCGCGCGCACACCGTCCTGGGCGTCCCGCGCCCCGATGAGCCGCCGGCCGAGCGCGAGCAGCCGTCGCGTGCCCGTGTCGTCGTCAGGACCGCTGCCACGGGTGAGGCCGTCGGTGTGCAGGACCAGCAGGTCGCCGGGGATCAACCGGGTTTCGGCCTCGCCGTACACGGCCCCGGTCGTGGCCCCGAGGAGGACGCCCTCGGGCCGCCGGAGGACGTGCCCCGTCCCGTCGCGGAACAGCAGCGGTGCGGGGTGGCCGGCCTGCGCCCAGGTCAGTGTCTGGGCGACCGGGTCGTAGCGGCAGCACATCGCACTGCCCAGCGCCGGCTGTACGGAGGTCTCCAGGAGCTGGTTGAGATGACCCATCAGAGCGGCGGGCCGGATCCCGGCGACGGCCATGCCGCGCAGCGCGCCGAGGAGCATGGCCATCGAGGAGGTCGCGGCGACCCCGTGGCCCGTCAGGTCACCGACGGTGAGCAGCGCGTCCCCGTCGGGCAGGGCCAGTGCGTCGTACCAGTCGCCACCGATCAGACCGGTGCTGGCGGCCGGGAGGTAGTGGGCGGCCACGTCCAGCGGGGCGGGGCCGTCGTGGGCGAAGCGGAGCGAACCGCGCCACGGCGGGAGCACGGCCTCCTGGAGCTCGACGGCGACTCGTCGCTCGGTCTGCTCGATGTGGCGGCTGCGCTCAAGGCTGTCCCGGCTCTCGCGGACGGCCCGCTCGCTGCGCCGCAGTTCGCTGACATCGCGGAGCACCGCCCACATCGAGGCGGTGCAGCCGTCGGCGTCGAGGACGGGCTCTCCCGTCATGTGCACGGTGCGTACGCGACCGTCGGTCCGTACGATCCGGAACTCGCCGTCGATCGGCTTTCCGTCGATCAGGCAGTCCGTCACCATCCCCTGGAGGACGGACTGGTCCTCCACGAAGACCATCGTGGGCATCTCGTCCAGCGACATCGGACCGCTCTCGCGCGTACGTCCGAAGATCTGGAACAGCTCTTCGGACCAGCTGACCTCGTCGGTCAGGAGGTTCCACTCGGCGCTGCCGACGCGGGAGAGCAGGGAGCCGGTGCGCTGCGGGGCGATCTCGCCGTACGCGGTGCCGGGGTCGGTGGGGAGCGCGGTGTCGGGGATCGTCTCCGCGGGCTCCTCGGTGACGACCTGCTCGGGGACGCCCGCGCGGAGCTGGCCCAAGTGAGCTCCGAGGTCGTCGAGTTGGTGAACGGCCAGGTCGCACAGGGCGCGCTGCCAGCGCTGCTGGGGGTCGTCGTCGTTCACCACGGCTTCCCGGCGCACGGCGACGAGCTCGCCGCGCAGGCGGCGGGTCTGTGAGATCAGCGCGTCCACCGCGCCCGGCTCCGGCTGCTGGGCGGGGTGATCCGCGAACAGTGGGGACGGCATGTCGTACTCCGATACAGGCGCGGCATGGCCAGGCCAGGTGTGAAAGTGAGGCCCGCATACGACTGTTGCACAGCCCGGGACGACCCGTAAGGGATTTGGCAACACTCGATCCGGTGGTGCTTCTGGCATATGTCAAAGGCCCAGCGGGGAGCGGCCGCCGCACGACGGGTTACGGTGCGGGGGTGGTGAACGACGACGGAATCGGCACGGTGAGCACGCGCGCGGCGGTCACGGGCGGGGCGGGTACGGGGACGGGGAAGGGCACGACGGGATTCTCGGGTACGGCAGTTACGGGTGTGACGGGTGGGATGCGTACGAGTATGGCGGAAGCGGCAGGAGTGACCGGAGCGGCGGGTGTGATGCCTCAGGCCCGTACCGGTGCTCCGGGAAGCGCCTCCACCGGCACCGCCTTTCTGCTCGCCGCGGCGCCTGCCGGGCGCGGGCGCGCCATGGACGCCGCGTCCGTGCTGCCGGCCCTCGCCGCCGTGCCGCCCGGCGTCCTCACCGGAACCGGCACCGCCACCCTCGTCGAACTCGCCGATCCGCTCGACCCGCAGACCGTCCTCACCCGCCTGCGAGCCGCCGCGGCGAGCCCGGGCCCGCTCGTGCTCTGCCTCGCGGGGCAGCTCCATCTCGACCGTCGCCAGCAGCTGCCCCACCTCGCCCTCGCCCGCACCACCCCGGCGACCCTCCGCTACACGGCGCTGCCCTGGCACTGGCTCGCCGCCGAACTCGCCGGTCGCGCCCCCGGCACCACGACGGTCGTCGCGGACCTCGCGGCGGACCCCGCCGTATGGGAGCGCCTCACCGGCACACCCGACCTCCTGTACCTGGGCCCCGGCCCGACCCTCTACGGGAGGGTGACCCCCGCCCCGCGCAGGGGCGAGCCCCTCGCCCCCGCATATCTGCGGTCCTGGGCGGAACTCTGGCGCTCCGGCGCCCGCCTCCCCCACGCCACGCTCCACGCGGAGTCCGCCGCCCAGGCCGCCGCGGCCGTGCCGGAGGCGTTCCTCCTGGCACCCGCCCCCGCGTCCGTACCGGTCGTGGAGCAGGATCCGCATCCCGCGATCCTGGCCGCCGCGATGGCCGGGCGTCACGGCGAGGCGGCGGCGGTGGCAGCGGCCTGGGAGCGTGAGGCCCTGCGCCGCCACGGGCCCCGGTCCGCGGAGGCCGTCCACTGGACGGAGGTGCGGGCCGACCTCGCCCGCCTCGCCGGGGAAGCCGCCCGCAGCTGCGAACTGTGGCTCGCCGCCGCCGAGTCCCGGCTCGCGCTGGGGCAGCGCACGGACGACGGCGACGTCGAAGGGGCCGTGGACCGGGCCCACCACCAGTGGGAAAGGATCGGCGACCGGGCGCGGGCCCGCGCCCTCGGCCCCCTGCTCATCGCCCTGCGGCAGCGCGTCCCGGGCCGGCGGCCCGGAGCCCTGGCCGCGCTCACACGACGCATGGCGGACTGAGCCGGAGCGGGCGCCGGCGGGGGAACGGCTAGTGGTCGAGGCCGCTCCCGCCCGAGGTGGGGAGGACGACCCGGACGCCGAACTCGTAGGTGCCGGTCGCCCCCGCGATCCCGATGAACAGCAGGGCGAAGTTCTCCTGGCCCCGCGCCGTCGCGATCCCACCCAGGTCGAGCAGCGCGTCGTCGGCCCAGCCGAGATCGCCGACCAGACCGCGCACCACCTTCTTCGCCTCCGCGTCCTCGCCCGAGAGGAACACCGTGGCAGGGCCCTCCAGGGAGTCCGGCGCGATCATCACCTTCCGGTCGATCGTGCAGAGCGTCTTCACGACCCGCGTCTCCGGGAACGCCTGCTGGATCTCCTCGCCCAGGCTGACGCCCGGATGCGAGAGCGATCCGTCCTCCAGGAAGCCGACCCCGACGTCGAGGATGATCCTGTCGGCGAGCACCTCCGCGCCGATCGTGCGCAGCAGCGCCACGGAGGCCGTGCCCGGGGTGGCGTTCACCAGCACCTCGGCGTGCGCCGCCGCTCCCGCCGGGCCGTCGACCCGTAATCCCGACGCGGTGAGTTCCTTCAGCTCCGCGAGCAGCTCCGGGGCGTCCGGACGACGTGATCCGAGGACCACGTCGTGGCCGGCCCGCGCCCACGCCGAGGCGAGCGCACGTCCCACATTTCCTGTACCGAGAATTCCGATTCGCATGAGCGTCATCCTGGTGCCGCCGTCCCCGCCCGCACCTCGGCCCGGAGACCGGACCCGCGTCCGCCCCTCGTCCTAGGCCGAATCGACGGCCGGTCCGACGGCCGGGTGCCGGGTCCTGAGATGATCGGACGTATGGCCGCCTCGTCGATCTCAGCCCCGACACCGGGAACCGCCTCCCTCTCCACGGAGCGGCTGCTGCTGCGCCCCGTACGCGCCGCCGACGTGCCGGCGGTCACCCGGCTGTGGACGGACCCCGAGGTCAGGCGTCATCTGGGCGGGCCGGTCACCGAACAGGTCGTACGGATCCGGCAGCGGCGGGTCGCCGGGGCGCCCGGCGTGTACGCGGTGGTACGGACGGTCGACGAGGTCCTGCTCGGCCTCGTCACGGTGGAACCCGCGGCACGGGAAGGGGAGACGGAGGTCTCGTACCAGTTCCTGCCCGAGCACTGGGGGCACGGCTACGCGCGCGAGGCCGTCGCCGCCGTCGTCGAGGCGACGCTCCGCGACACCCCCAGCGTGGTCGCGCTGACGCAGGAGGCGAACCACCGCTCCCGGCGGCTCCTGGAGGCCGTCGGCATGACCCACGTCTCCTCGTTCGTCGAGTACGACGCCCACCAGGTCCTCTACCGCCGCAGCCGCTGATCGCACCGACCCCGGGCGCTCACCGGGCGCGTGTCACCGGACCTTCTCGCCCGCGGCCAGCTTCGCCACCATGCGTTCGAGACGCTGCGCCCGCCCCTTCTCGGTGCGGGCATGCCACAGCCGCATGATCACCAGGTACTGATCGGTCTTGCCGAGCCCCTCGTAGAAGGCCCGCGCCCCCTCGTCGGCCGCGAGTGCCGCCGCGAGGTCGTCCGGTACGGTCGCCTCCGCCTGCGACGGGTACGCGGACTCCCACCGGCCGTCGGCCTGCGCGGCCCGCACCTCGGCGAGGCCCGGCTCACGCATCCGGCCCGCCGAGGTGAGCACCGCGACCTTGCGGACGTTCACCCGCGACCAGAGGCTCCGGGACCGCCGCGGCGTGTACTTCTGGAAGTAGTAGGAGCCGTCGCCGCCCTTGCGCTGTCCGTCGATCCAGCCGAAGCACAGCATGCAGTCGAGGATCTCCGGATTCGTCAGCGACTCGCCCCCCTTGCCCTTCTTGGCGATCCTCAGCCAGACCCCGGGCCGGTCGGCATGGTGGCTCTCCAGCCACGCCTCCAGCTCCTCGGTCCGCGTGACGGTCATCAGCTCGAGTCCCTCGTACTGCTCCACCGGAGCGGTCCCCCTGTCGTCGCCTTGCCCTCGCGGCCTTCGCCGTCGGTCGTCGTCGTTCCGTGTCGACCGCCGCTCCCGGACGTCGTACGGGAGCGCTCGTGACCACGATATTGCTCCGCGCCGGGGCTCGCCCGGGCCCCCGCCCCGGCGCGGCACGGAGCCACGTACCATCTGACCCATGTCCTTCCTGGTGATCGGCGAGTGCGTCGCCGACATCGTCCGCGCCCCGGCCGGCTCCGACGCCGCCGACCGCGTCCACCCGGGTGGCAGCCCCGCCAACGTCGCCTACGGCCTGGGGCGGCTCGGCAGGGACGTCACCCTGCTCACCCAGCTCGCCGACGACCCCGCCGGCCGGCTCATCGAGGCCCATCTCACGGGCGGCGGCGTACGGGTGGAGGTCGGGGACGTGCCCGAACGCACCCCGTCGGCGGCCGTCGGCCTCGACGCGCGCGGGCAGGCCTCGTACAGCTTCGACATCGCCTGGACGCTGAAGGGCGGGGCGCCGGCCGACCTGGCGCCCCGCCATGTGCACATCGGCTCGATCGCCGCCGTCACCGCGCCGGGCGCGGCCGCCGTCCTCGCCGAGACGGAGCGGCTGCGGGAGCGTGCCACCGTCAGTTACGACCCCAACGTGCGGCCCGCGCTGATGGGGGAGCACGCGTCGGCCGTGACCCGCGTCGAGCGCTGCGTCGCCCTCAGCGACCTGGTCAAGGCGAGCGACGAGGACCTGGCCTGGTTGTACCCGGGGGAGGATCCGCGCGCGGTCGCCGCCCGTTGGCTCGGCCTCGGCCCGGCCGTCGTCCTCGTCACGCTGGGAGCGGCCGGATCGTTCGCCGTCACCCGCCACCGCACGGTCGCCGCCGAGGCGCCGCCGGTCACCGTCGTCGACACCGTCGGCGCGGGCGACTCCTTCATGTCCGCCGTCCTCGACACCCTCGCCGGGTGGGAGCGGGACGCCCTGGGCACCCTCGACGCCGAGTCCCTCGCGAGGCTTCTGGAGAGGGCGGGCGCGGCGGCGGCCGTCACCGTCTCCCGGGCCGGCGCCCAGCCGCCCGACCGGGCCGAACTGGACGCCGCCCGCCAGACGTTCGCCCTCAGATCCGTGCGTGCGTGGTGATGTCCGAGGCGAACTGCTCGACCATCTCCGGGGTGACCGTCGGCCGGCACTCGCCGATGGCCGCCAGATAGTCCGCGGTGCCGGCACCGGGCGCCGAACCCTCGCCGCCCCGCCCGCCGACGGCGAGCAGATCCCGCTCGAAGGATGCCTGGGCGGCGACCCTGGCCGCGTGCTCGATGTCGGCCGGGGTGAACAGGTCGCTCGCCAGCACCAGTTCGTCGATGTCGACGTCCGTCCTGCCGTCGGTGTAGCGGGCCCAGATCGCCGCCCGCGCGGCCTTGTCCGGCGTACCGATCGGGATGAGGTAGTCGAAGCGGCCGGGCCGCAGGAACGCCGGGTCCAGTGAGCGGATCGAGTTGGTGGCGCAGACGAGCAGCCGCTCGTCCCGCTCCCTGAACCCCGGTATCAGCTTGAGGAGTTCGTTCGTCACCCCGTGCATGCCACCGGGCTGCGCGGGCTCTGTGCGAACGGGTGCGATCTCCTCGACCTCGTCGATGAAGACGAGTACCCGCTCCAGCTCGGCGATCCGCGCGAACGCGGACCGCAGGGCGGTGGCGAGGTTCCCCTCGTCGGCGAGGCGGGACGGCAGGATCTCCACGAACGGCCAGCCGAGCCGGGAGGCGATCCCCCGCGCGAACGTCGTCTTGCCGGTGCCCGGCGGACCGAACAGGCAGACCGCGCGCGGCGGCCGCACCCCGTGCCGGCCGGCCCGCTCCGGCTCGGCGAGCGGCAGCACCACCCGGCGCTCGATCAGATCCTTCTCCCGCTCCATGCCGGCGACCTTGGCCCACAGGTCGCCGGGCAGGAGCCGGCCGCCCAGATCGTCGAGGAGCCCGGCGGCAGGACCGTGCAGCGGCTCCACCTTCTCGAAGTACGCGACGGCCGGCTGACGTGTGTACCCGGCGTTGAGGAGACCCTCGCCGAGGAGTTCCTCCTCCGGCAGGACGTACGCGATCCGCCCGACCCTGGCCGCGACCAGCCGGCGCTCCAGCTCCACGAGGAGCGCGCTGGCGAGGCCGCGGCCGCGCCAGGCCGAGGAGATCGCGATCCGCATGACCCACGCCCGCTCGCCTGAGACGGAGGCGAGCGCGGCGCCGATGGGCACCCCCTGGTGGACGGCCACCACGGCGGGCTGTCGGGTGGTCAGGGCGCTGATGCACTCGGCCAGCGAGAACACGGACTCCTGACCGAGCTCCGCGGTCGTGTCGATCAGATGGACGACGGCGGCGAGATCGCTCTCGCGGTAGTCGTGGATGTGCCAGTTCACCGGTGGTACCGCCCCTCGTTGGTGCCGTTGCGGCGAGGCTAGGCGGGGCCTCCGGTCCCGGTCGTGCGCCATCCTGCACAAGGCGGCGCGGGCGAACGCGCCGTGACGGCTCTATGCGGCACTGCGGCGCGCGCCGATCTGACCGGGGCGGATCGAGGGAAGGTCTTCCGGCATGCGGAAGGCCCCCGGAGGAATCCTCCGGGGGCCGCATGCGCGTACGAGGCCTTCAGCGGGCCGGGACCTTCGGCAGGTCGGGACCCGTCGAGGGCCGGAATCGTCAGTAGGCCGGGGCCAGCTTCGGGTTCGGGCCGTGCGCGTTCTCGTGCTGGTCGCCCTCGGTGGCCGCGAAGACGATGAGGACGATGAAGCCGACGAGCGGCACCAGGCCGATGAGGATCCACCAGCCCGAGCGGCCGGTGTCGTGGAGACGGCGGACGGTCACGCCGAGGGACGGCAGGAAGACGGCCAGCGAGTACAGCGTGCTCAGGAGCGAGAAGTCGAGCATCACGCCGATGATGGCGAGCACGATCGCGATGATGATGTTGAACAGCTCGAACATCCAGAATTCCTGGCGGCGTGCCCGGCCGTTGAAGACCGCGTACTTCTTGATGACGTCGAGGTACCAGTTCACTTTGTCCCCCCAAGGACTGGGTATGCGAGCGGGAGAGCCTGTCCCTGTGGAGCAAGCTTTACGCAGAACTTAGGTGGCTGAAACCACATGGGTCAATTCGTTACCGTGCAGTGGCCGTTCCGGGGCGGAAAGCAGTGAACGGCGGCGCCTCCGGGGGTGGAGGGGCCGCCGTTCCGGGAGAGGATCAGAACGTCACGTCCTTCGCTTGGTCATGAGCAGTCCGCCGGCCGTGAGGGAGAACAGGCAGACGCACGCGCCGGTGATGACGTTGCTGAGGATGGTGCCGGTGTCGGGGCTCGACCCGACCACCCACGGGGCGATGATCAGCCACGCACCCATCAGCAGGACGACGAAGTTGAGGTCCTGGGACCGCTCGGGAACCATCGACATGCACAGGCCGAGGACCGCCAGGGCGATGCCGACGACCAGGTTGCTGATGGCGAGCGCGGGCTGGGTGGCGGAGAAGTGGACCGTCCACGCGGAGATCGCGGCGTAGATACCGGCGAGGATCACGAGTTCCTCGACCGCCGCGACACCTCGGGTCTGGAGCATGCGGGCATAACGGTCCCGCATTTCCGGCGCATCGGGGTGTCCTGCGATATCACCAGGACGGTGAGAGACGTCGGCCATACGACTCGCCTCCTTCTGGCGTCATGCACGTCTGACCGCACTTGCGGCAAATGTTGCCGCTGCTTCATTGTGCTCTTATCTGGCCTTTATGTGTAGGTCTGCCCGGTAAGGGATGCGTACAGAATTTGAGCTGCGGAGATGCATGGATCTGCCAACGGGTGGTCTTCGTTCAACAAAAATTCAATGCACATGCGAACCGCCTCCGGCGTGGGTATGCGAGGTGCCCGCGGGAATGCCGCCGCGTAGCCTGGAAGTGGACTCGGGGACTCCACCTCTCCATCGCCGGGAGCGAACGATGACCGGCATCGTCAAGAAGAGCTTCGACGCAGCGGACGAGACCCGCCCCTTCGAGGACGGCAAGGGCAGGCTCGACCTGGTCAGCGGTGCGCGCGGCGCAGTCGGCCGCGCCGTGTTCGAGCCGGGCTGGCAATGGTCCAAGCACGTCAAACCGATCGCCGGCACCGACAGTTGCCAGGCGTCGCACGTGGGATACATCGTCAGCGGCCACATGAAGGTCGTCATGGACGACGGCGAGACGACCGAGTACGGCGCCGGGGACTACATGGAGGTCCAGCCCGGCCACGACGCGTGGGTTCTCGGCGACGAGGCCTGCGTCGCGCTGGACTGGACGGGCTTCACGGACTACGCGAAGCCGTCCGGCTGACCGGACGAGCCGTCCGGATCGGCCCGGGCCTCCGGCCCCGACGCGTCCGAAGCGGTCGCCGCCCCACTGGAGGAGGCCGCAGCCTCCGAGTGCACCGGCCCGTCCGAGGGCCGGAGAATTCCGGACCACCCTCGGACGGGCGGCGGCACAATGCCCGTATGACGATTCAAGATCACCGCACGTCCGTGCCGTACACCGGGGACGAACGCGCCGTCCTCACGGCCATGCTCGACTTCCAGCGCGACACCCTCGCCCTGAAGTGCGAGGGGCTCACCCCGGAGCAGCTGCGCACGCGGGCGGTCGACCCCTCGGGGCTCTCCCTCCTCGGTCTGGTCCGCCATGCCGCCGAGGTCGAGCGAGGCTGGTTCCGGAACACGATCAACGGCGAGCGGAGCCGCAGCCGCTGGACACCGCCGGGCTCCACCGACTGGGCCGACTTCGACGTGGAGGAGGCCGACGTCGACGAGGCGTTCACCGTCTGGCGGGAGGAGTGTGCCCGCGCCCGCGCGATCGTGGCCGCGGCCGACTCCCTCGACGTCACCGGCACCCACGAGGAGGAGACGTACTCCGTGCGCTACGTCCTCGCCCACATGATCGAGGAGTACGCGCGGCACAACGGCCACGCCGACCTGCTGCGCGAACGCCTCGACGGCACGACGGGGGAGTGACGCCGTGACGTCCCTCGGAACTCCCGACGACCCCGACATCGCCGAGGCCGTCGCCGGCGAACTGGCGCTCCTCGACCCGGCCGTACGCGTCTCCCGGGCACGCGCCGCCGAACTGCTCGACCCCGAGTTCGTCGAGGTCGGCGCCTCCGGCCGGCGCTGGACGTACGAGGAGATGCTCGCCGAGCTCCCCGAGATGTCCGGCGCGACGCAGGACGGACCGCGCTACGAGCCCACCGCCTTCTCCGGGACCCTGCTCGCCCCCGGCCTCGTCCACCTCACGTACGAGACGCACGTCGACGGCCACCGGGCCAGGCGCAGCTCCCTCTGGCGCCGCGACCCCGCCGCTCCGGCCGGAACGGGCCTGCGGATGTACTACCACCAGGGAACGCCCGTACCCGAGGCGGACGTTCAGGCACAGGACGGACGCCCTGGACCGGCCCTGGATCAGCCGTAGGCGTCGGTGACGCAGTCGACCGCGCAGCGCCAGTGCTCGAACCGGCGGCGCAGCGCGGCCGCCGCGTGCCTCCGCTCCACCCCGGCATACCCGTAACGCTCCTGCGTCGTGCGCACCACGGCCTCGACGGTGACGATGGCCGGTTCGCCCTCGCCGGCGGACCGGCGGGCCAGCGCGATCACATGGTCGGCCGCCCGCTGGAGATCGCGGGCGTACTCCCGCTGAGCCACGGAACGCGCTCGGGACGCGGCGAACGGCCGGACCGCGCGCCCCTTCCAGAGCACGCCGGCGGTGATGAGCCCCGCACCGAGCAGGAGAACGAGCGCGCCCCCCACGGCGTCATGCACCCACTGCATCATGGGCCGCCTTCCCCTGGACCTGCCCGTCCCCCGGACGTTCAGAGTCTAGAGCGCGGGACGACGATCCCGTGGCCGTGCCCAGGCAGGTGACCAGATGTCGGCCTCCCGCACCGCCGCGGCGGGGGACCCGGGGGCCTCGGGTGAGGCGGCGAGATGGTCGCGAAGGGTGCGCAGCGAGGGGTGCGGGTTGTCCGCGGTCCACAGAAGCGAGTGCGGGTAGACCGGAGTCGGCCCGTGTACGGCGACGCGACGCAGGTCGTGCCCCTGTGGCCAGACGAGGCGGGTGCCCTCGCCGACGAACGTCGCCAGCTCGGGGGAGTCCGCGATGGTGTCGAACAGCGCCTCGGGGCCGAAGTCCGGGCCCGTCACCTCGATGGTGAGTCCGAACCGGGCGGCCAGGTCCGCGTAGTAGGCCGCCCACTCGGTCCCGCCGACGATGCCCGGGATCCAGATCCGGTGGCCGGCCAGCCGCGCGAGCGGGACGGAACGCGCGCCCGCGAGCGCGTGCCCCGGCCCCGTCAGGAGCTGCAGCGGCTCGTCCAGGACCGGCAGTGCCTCGATGCCCTCGGGAAGCCGGCGGCCGGGCATGGTCACCGCCCGGAAGGACGTGTCGATCGTGCCGGCCCCGAGGGCGGCGACGGCCGCGTCGGCGTCGAAGAGCGTCACGACGTCCAGCTCGATCTCCGGATGCGCCAGGTGGAACCCCCGCAGCAGCCCCGCGGTCGCGAGCCGCCGGCCGATCACGTCCACGCGCAGTGCCCGCCGCCCGGGCCGCACCGAGGCCATCGCCCGCTCCTCGGCGTGCAGCAGGGCGCGCGCGTGCGGCAGGAACGCCTGTCCGTCGATCGTCACCTCCGCCCCGCGTGCGGTGCGGGCGAGCAGCCGCACGCCGAGCTCCTTCTCCAGGGCGGCGACCCGCTTGGAGACGGCCTGCTGGGTGACCGCCAGCTCGGCGGCGGCCTCCCGGAACCGGCCCGAGTCCACCACGGCCAGAAACGTACGTACGGCATCGAGATCCACGCCGTGCAGCCTAGGCCGACAACCACAGGTTGTGTCGTATGCGCGCCCTGGTTGTTTGATCTGCGCGTCCTCGGCTCGCTTTGATGGCGACCGACGGTCCGTGGTTGTGCGGCCGGCCGACGAGAGGGGTACGGGCATGGCGGGCGGGGTGCCCCTCGGACGGGACTTCGGGCGGCTGTGGGCGGCCTACGCGGCCGGCACCCTGGGCACCTGGGTCGCCTTCAACGCCTTGCCGCTGCTCGCGATCACCGTGCTCCACAAGGGCTCCGCCGAGGTGGCGGCGCTGGCCGCCGTGGGGGCGGCCGTCGGAGCGGCGGTGGCGCTGCCACTCGGCCCCTGGGTGGAGTTCCGCCGCAAGCGGCCCGTGATGGTCGCCATGGACCTCGTGCGGTGCGCCGCGATGCTGAGCGTCGCCGCCGCGTACGCGCTGGACCGGCTCGGCTTCGTCCAGCTCCTCGTGGTCTCCGTGCTGGTCGCCGCGGCCGACATCACCTTCGGCGCCGCCTCGGGTGCCTGTCTCAAGGCGCTCGTCCCGGCGGAGGGGCGGCTGGTCGCGCAGGCCCGGCTCGAATCCACGATGTGGACCGCGACCGTCCTCGGGCCGCCGCTCGGCGGCGCCCTGGTGGCCCTCCTCGGCCCGGTGGCGACCGTGCTGGTCGACGCCCTGAGCTATCTGCTCTCGGCGGCGGGCGTCCGCGCGATCAAGGGGCGCGAGTCCCGCCCCGCGCGGAAGGAGGGGCGGGGGACGCAGGCCGGCGACCTCCTCGAAGGGTGGCGGCACATCCTCGCCCAGCCCGTCCTGCGCCCGCTGTTCCTCAACTCCGTCCTGGTCAACGGCCTCATCATGGCGACCGCGCCCCTCCTCGCCGTCCTGATGCTGGGTCCGCTCGGCTTCGCCCCCTGGCAGTACGGGCTCGCCTTCGCGGTGCCCTGCCTCGGCGGGCTCCTCGGCTCACGGATCTCCCGGCCGCTCGTCGCGCGCCACGGCCGCCGCCGGGTCCTGTGGACCTCGGGCGTGCTCCGCGCGTGCTGGCCCGTCGGTCTCGCCCTCGTCCATTCCGGTGTCACGGGGCTGGTGCTCGTGATGGCGGTCGAGCTGGCGCTGATCACCTGCGCCGGCGTGTTCACCCCGGTGCTCGCCGCCCAGCGCCTCGACCTGACGCCGACCGACCGGGTCGTCCGTACCCTCACCGCCTGGTCCGTCACCGCGAAGGCCTCCGCCGCGGCCCTGACCGCGCTCTGGGGGCTTCTCGCGGCCGCGGTCGGGCCCCGCGCGGCGATCGGTCTGGCGGGCGTCCTCCTGCTGGCGACACCGCTGCTGCTGCCCAGGGAGGAGGTGCGGGCGACGGAGGGCGTTGACACGTGTAAGTGACGATGGCAGGCTCCTGCCCCGGGCTTCGTGTGCCCCCGCGCAGAAGGAGCAGCACCCATGAGCACCCCCGGCACCAATGGCACTAGCGGCACCCTCGTGGCCACCGGCCGCGGGCCCGTCCGTGGCGAGCGCCGTGCCGACGGCAGCCTGCGCTTCCTCGGCATCCCGTACGCGCGGCCGCCCGTCGGCGACCTGCGGTTCGCCGCGCCCGTGCCGCCGGAGCGGTGGACGGAGCCGCTGGACGCCACCGCGTACGGCCCGACGGCACAGCGCCGCCCCTTCGCCGAGATCACCACCATCCCCGAGCCCTCCGTCCCGGGCGCCGGAATTCTCAACCTCAACGTCTTCACCCCCGGTACCGAACCCGCCGCCGCGCGGCCCGTCCTGGTCTGGATCCACGGCGGCGGTTACGTCGCCGGCTCGGCGGCCAGCCCCTGGTACGACGGGGCCGCCTTCAACCGGGACGGCGTCGTCCTCGTCTCGGTCGGCTACCGCCTCGGCATCGAGGGCTTCCTCCACCTGGAGGACGCCCCCGACAACCGGGGCGTACGCGACTGGATCGCCGCCCTGGAATGGGTGCGGGACAACATCGCGGCCTTCGGCGGCGACCCCGCCAAGGTCACCGTCGCCGGACAGTCGGCGGGCGGCGGCGCCGTCCAGACCCTCCTCGCCGTCCCCGCCGCCCAGGGCCTGTTCCGCGGCGCGCTCTCCGTCTCGGGTGCCGTTCCGCGGCCCGACGGCCCCGAGGTCGCCCGCGCCGCCTCGCGGCTCCTCACCGCCCGCACCGGCGTACCGGCCACCGCCGCGGCCCTCCGCGACCTGGGGGACGACGAGATCCTCGCCCTCCAGGACCGCATGAACGAGCCGGGCCCCGACCGCGAGGGCCTGCCGCCGATGCTCTCCTTCGCCCCCTTCGCCGACGGCGAGCTCATCCCGCTGCCCGTCCTCGACGCCCTCACGACGGGCGGGGCGGGCGCGGAGGTGCCGTTGATGCTCGGCTTCACCGAGCACGAGTTCACGATGTTCCCCGCGCCCGGCCCGGGGGGTCCGCCGCTGCCCGTCCTCCTCGGCGGCCTCGGCCTCGACCCCGAGCGGACCGACGCCCTCATGGCGGCGTACGCGGAGTGCGGCCCGGAGCGGATCTTCGGCCAGGCGCTGACCGACGCGACCTTCCGCGCCCCGAACCTCGCCGTCGCCGACGCCCGGGCCGCCCGTGAACGGCCCACCTGGCTCTACGAGTTCGCCTGGCGCTCACCCGCCGCGGACCTCGCCTTCCACTGCGTCGACCTGCCCTTCGCCTTCGACCTCCTCGACGCCGAGGGAGTGGCGGCCGTCGCCGGGGACCTGCCGCCGCGCGCGCTCGCCGACGCCGTGCACCGGGCCTGGGTCACCTTCGTGACCGACCAGGACCCGGGCGCCGACTGGCCCCGCTACACGGAGGCCGGGCGGGCCACGATGATCTGGGACTCCGAACCCCGGGTCGCCCCGGACCCGGTCCACCGGGTCCGCGAACTCTGGCTGGACGGAGCGCCGGGCGGGCCGGGACGCCAGGGCTGAGCGGTGACGGCGGGCGCGGGCGGTGACGGGCCCGCGCGGCCCCGGGTGGGGAGCCGGTCCGGCTCGTGGCGGGGGCGGACCGGCTCAACAGGCGTGTGTCACACGCTTTTCATACGCCGTGCATGGTCCGCCGGGGCGGGGGCCGACATGCTCGGCTGGACGCCAGGGGCGGACGACAGGCCCTTGCCCGCCCCTGGCATCCAGCCGTTCCCGGCATGCCCGCGGGCGGCGTCCGACTCCCCGCCCAAGGAGCCCCACCATGTCCCGTAGCCACCGCTTCCTCGCGGGGTCCGCCGCCACCCTCGGCCTCGGCGTCCGCCACGACGCCCTGCCTGAGGACCCGTGGCAGGTGGAGCCGTACGACCTGGCCGTCGACGTCGGCGAGAGCTCGGACCGCGCGTCCCGCCACCCCGCCCGGGTCGCCGCACCGGTCCCGCCGAGGCGCTCCTCCTGGCAGGACACCTCCCCGCGTGCCGAGTTCGGCACGACCCTCACCGTGCCGTCGGTCGCCGCCCCCGGCCAGGCCTTCACCGTCACCGCCGCGCTCGGCAACGGCTCGTCCCGGCCCTGGAGCTCCGCGGCCCTCGCCCTGCGTGCGCCCGCCGGCTGGACGGTACAGGCCATCACGGCCACCACCGCCGGGCAGCTCGTTCCCGGCGCCGCGTTCACCGCCGGCTGGCAGGTCACCCCGCCCGCCGGGGCCCCCGCCTCCACCCCGTGGACCCTCACCGCCGTAGGAACCGCCCTCGCCCCGGGAGGTTCCGTGCGGTACGAGGACGCGGGCTTCGTCACCACTCCGCCCCGGGCGCCCACCCGTGACAGCTACCTCTCCGACCTCACCTGGATCCACGCGGTCAACGGCCGGGGCCCGGTGGAACGCGACGCCTCAGACGGCGTGAACGCGGGGGGCGGCACCCCGATCGCCTTCGGCGGAACCACCTACGCCAAGGGGCTCGGCGTCCACGCCTTCAGCGACGTGGCCTTCCACCTGGGCGGCGCCGGGAACCGGTTCACCGCCCTGGTCGGCATCGACGACCGCTCGGCCCGCCGGAGCTCCGCAGGCGCCACGCGCGCCACGGTGTACGGCGACGACCGCGTGCTGTTCACCAGCCCCGTCCTGACCGCGGCCGGCGGCCCCCTCCCGGTGGACGTCGACGTGCGGGGCGTCCGGGTCCTGCGCCTGGAGGTGGCGGACGCCGACGCCGAGAGCTCCTTCGACCGCACTTCCTGGGCACTGGCCCGCGTCACGGTCCTCCCGGGGACATGACCTGCGGGCGCGTCCAGGCCGTCCGGGGAAGGGGACGCGCCCGCAGGCCACGCCGCCGGGTGGCCTCCCCTCCGGGCGGCTCCTCATCCGGGCAGCCACTCTCCGCGCGGTCACTCCTCCCGCGCCGTCACTCCTCCGGCGGCACGCACAGCACCGGGACCGTCGACATGTGGAGCAGCTTGTGGGGTGTGGAACCCAGTAGCGCGCCGCGCATCGGGCTCTCGCCCCAGCTGCCCACCACGATGACACGGGCCGCGTGGCGGGTCGCGGCGTCGATGAGGGCCTGGGCCGGGTTCTTGTCGAGCACCTCGACGACGGTCGGCACGCCCGCCCTGTCGGCCTCCGTGACCGCGTGCTCCAGGCCGGCGCGGCCGGTCTGGCGGATGGCCTCGTGGTGGGACCGGTACTCCTCGCCCATCGGACCGGGCACCGCCGCGCCGTAGACCAGCACGAGCCGCTCGTCGAACGCGGCGGCCACCTCGACCGCGATCCGCAGCGCCCGGGCCGCGCCGGGGGATTCGTCGTAACCGAGCACGACCGACATCTCAGCGCTCCTTGCCGTGCACCAGATCGGGGTCGGCCACGCCCGGCCGTTCCTCCCAGAAGGCGGGCGCCCGCAGCCGCCACACGATCATGACGAGTACCCCGGTGAGGGCGATGCCGATACCGATGACGAGCGGCGGCCCGAGGCCGAACCACGAGGTGCCGCTGTACGAGTTCGCGGGATCGGACATGTCGGAGACCGACCTCACCAGGAGCCAGGTCAGGAGCCCGGCACCGACGAGCGGGCCGAGCCCGATCAGCAGGAAGTTGTGGACGCTTTCGAGGAGGTGACGCCGGTAGTAGACGGCGCAGGCGATTCCGGTGAGCGCGTAGTAGAAGGCGATCAGGAGCGACAGCGCGGTCAGCGAGTCGAAGAGGGCGTTGGCGCTGATCTGGTTCACCACCAGATACCAGGCGATGGCGATGCCCGCGACCCACCACGTACTCACGTCGGGGGTACGGAAGCGGGGGCTGATGTGGCCGTAGTGCGCGGGCAGCGCACGCCGTCGGGCCATGGAGAGCGCGGTCCGTGAGGCCGGGATGATCGTCGTCTGGGTGGAGGCGATGGCGGACGTGGAGACGGCCAGGAGCAGGATCCAGTCCCAGCCGCCGAGCACGTCGGTGGCCAGCTGGGCGAAGATGAACTCCTCCTCGCCCGCGTTCTCCGCGAGGAACGCCGGACCGGCGTAGGCGACGACCGCGAACCCCACCGACACGTATGTGATCAGCAGGATGACGGTCGACCAGAGGCCGGCCTTGCCGGGTGCGGTCGCGGAGTCCTTGACCTCCTCGGTGAGGTTGACCGCCGACTCCCAGCCCCAGTAGATGAACACGCCGAGCAGCAGCCCGCCGGTCAGCGCCGCGCCTCCGGCGCCGAAGGGGTTCAGCCAGCTGAGGGCGGGTTCGACGGAGTCGTACGCGCTCGTGCCGTCGTACACCTTGTACAGCGCCACGCCCACGAAGATCAGCAGGAAGGCGACCTGCGCCAGGATGAGGACGTTCTGCACGTGCGCCGACAGTTCGGTGCCGATGACGCAGACGGCCGTCATCACCAGGATCAGGAGCACGGTGAGGGACTGCCGTACGAAGGCGTTGTCCACCCAGCTGTCGAGGCCGAAGGAGAGCAGGGCGAAGCTCACGGCCACGTCCGCGAGCGAACCGACGACCAGGACGCCGGTCATTGCGATGGCCCAGCCACCGAGCCACCCGGCCCACGGGCCCATCGCGCGCGTGACCCAGGAGAACGTCGTACCGCAGTCCTGGTCGACCTTGTTCAGGTAGTAGAACGCGGACGCGATGAGCAGCATCGGGACGAAGGACGCGAACATCACGCCGGGCGCGTAGATCCCGGCGAGCGCGACGATCGGGCCGATGACGGCGGCCAGGGAGTACGCGGGGGAGGTGGAGTTGAGTCCGATGACGAGGGCGTCGACGAACCCGATCGCATTCGCCTTCAGACCCGCGGGACGGCCCCCGGGTGAGGCGGCATCCTCTGCGGCCATGGTGCCTCGCTCTGGTGAGGTGTGCCTTCATCGTAGGGAGGGCGCACCAGGGCTGCACGCCAGGAGCACGCGGCGGACGCCGACCGGGTGAGTGGGACGGGCCCGCCGGCGGCCGGGGACTCCGGCGGTACGCCGCCGGTCGCGCACGGTCACCCGATAGCATCGCGCGGCCCGCCGTACCGTACTCGTCACCGAACGGAGCGCCCGATGCCGAAGGACCTGGACGACTTCGCGGAACTCTCCACCCCTCTCGTGGCCGACGCCTGCGTGCGCCTCGGCGAGCCGCTGCGCGCCGCGCCTGCCGGGATCCTGCCCGTCGTGGCGGGGCGGCGCCTCGCGGGGCGTGCGCTGCCCGTACGCCACTACGGCAGCGTCGACGTCTTCCTGGAGGCCTTCACCCGGGCCGGGCCCGGTGACGTCCTCGTCATCGACAACGCGGGCCGCCGCGACGAGGCCTGCATCGGCGACCTCGCGGTCCTGGAGGCGGAGGCGGCGGGTGTGGCCGGGGTCGTCGTCTGGGGCCTGCACCGGGACACGCCCGACCTCGTCGAGATCGGGCTGCCCGTGTTCTCGTACGGACGGCACGCCCCCGGCCCCCTGCGGGCCGACCCCCGGGACCCCGACGCGCTGACCACGGCCCGCTTCGGCGAGCACGCCGTGACCGCCGACGATGTCGTCCTCGCCGACGACGACGGTGTGCTGTTCGTGCCGGCCGCGCGGGTGGCCGCCGTCCTGGAGGTGGCCCGCACGCTGTTCCGCACGGAGCGGGAACAGGCCCGCCGCATCAGGGCGGGGGAGACGCTCCGCGCCCAGACCCGCTTCGACGCCTATATGGCGGCCCGGGCCGAGGACCCCACGTACACCTTCCGGCAGCATCTGCGCCGGATCGGCGGCGCGATCGAGGAGTGAGCCGGGGAGTGCGCCGAGGGTCGGGGTGTGAGCCGGGGAATGCGCCGGGGGTCGGGGTGTGAGCCGGGGAGTGCGCCGGGGGTGCGGGGGATCAGCCCTCGAAGCCGACCGTGCCGTCAGGCAGGATCGCCTCCACAAGCGCGCCGTGTTCCACGGTGCGGCTCACCGTGCAGAACTTCTCGTGCGTCAGACGCACCCCGCGGGCGAACACCTCCGCCGCCTTCGGGTTGTTGTCCGGGAGCTCGAACTCGTAGCTCACCCGGATCCGGCCCACCCGGCCGTCGTCCTCGGGCCCGGAGACCGACTCCACCACGATCTTCAGGTCGTCGTGGTCCACGGCCCGCGCGGTCCGGTCCACGACCAGCCCGCCGCAGCCGCCCATCGCCGCGAGCAGCAACTCGACCGGGGTGAAGGAGGGCTGGGCGTCGGCGTCGTCGGCGGCGGCCATCCGGACCTCCGCGCCCCGGTCGTTCCGGGCGGTCCAGTTCCGGTACCCGGTGCGGACGGTCTCGATCCGGTAGTCGGCCATGGCGGCGGTCTCCTTCGTTCTGGGGTGCGTGCTCGTACGGTACGGCGCCCCGATCAAGCAACCCCACCGCCCCCGCCCGGCCAAACGGACGCGCCGGTCGGGCACTCACCGGAGAGGTCAGCACCCGGACCCCTGGGCGCGGACGGGCCCGGGGACGGGACGGGGCCGCGCCCCACCGCACCGACGCCGTGACCCGGCTCCTTCGTGCTGCTCCCTCTCCTCTTCCTGGGCCTCTTCGACCGGCCCTGGACCGACGGCGGCGACGAGCCGGACACGGCCGGCGGAAGCATCGAGCGTCGGCGCCGCCGCTACCGCCTCGCGTCCGCGCGGGCCCGGACCACCGCACCCCAGGCCTCCGCCACCGCGCCCCAGACCGTGCGGAGTCCGGGCTCCGCGGCCCGCACCGTGGTCACCGTGGCCTCCGGGTCGGTGCCCGACTCCCGCATCCGCTCGCCGTCCTCGGCCGCCCACTCCGCGACCGTTGCCCCGTCCGCCTCCGGATGGAACTGCACCGCCCATCCGGCGCTCCCCACCCGGACGAGCCCCGCGCCCGCCTCCTCCTCGTGCTGCACCACGAGGACGGCGGCGGGCCCGCGCGCGGTGCCGGTCGAGGACGCGCGGCTCCCGAAGATCTCCGCCGTGCTCGCCGCCGCCTCCGCTGCACGCGATGTCCCCGTCGCTTCTGTCGTCTCCGTCGTCACGGTCGGTCCGCCTCCCCTGGCCCGCCCGGCAACGCCTCGTCGCGTCCGCCGCCCCCGAGCATCGCTGAAGAAACGTGCGTGCGGGACCCCTCGGAGGGATCTTCCGCAGTCACGTCTGAGTAGCCGCCCGCGCCCGTCTGAGTACCTGGACCGATACGGCGCCGTCCGCGCCCTGCTGGACTGTGACCATGACCTCCGACGTCCGGCGCACCCGCCCCCTCCACCACGTCACCGCCACCGGCGCGGCACTCGCCGTCGCGCTCGGTCCGGTGGTCGTCGGTGCGCTGCTGGCCCGGTCGGTGGGCGGTGACCCGATGGCCTCCGTCAACGCCCTGATCGCGGGCGGCGGCCAGCGCGCCAGGATCTCGTCCGCCCAGCTGCGCTCGGGTGCCCTGCGCCGCCCGGTCGCGCGACTCCGCTCCCGGGCGACGCGGGGGGCCGCCCGCCCGCCCCGCGGCGCCCGTACGGCACCGGTCCGCCGCCTCTCCCGTACGGCTGCACTGCCGGGCCGGGCCGGATCAGCCGCTCGGTCTGCGCGCCAGGAGGAATCCCTGCGGCGTCTTCTCCTCCGGGTGCGGCTCACGCACCAGACGGGCCGACTCGACGAGGCCGGCCGCCGCCAGGTGCTCGGCGACGCGCTCCGGTGACCGGCGGTACACGTCGAGCGTGACCTCGTGGCCGTAGGCCCGCTCAAGGCGTACGCGCCCGTTCCCCACCTTGGGGCGACCAGGACATGACCGCCGGGCGCGAGGACGCGCCGGAACTCGGCGAAGGACGCGACGAGTTCCGCCTCCGGCATGTGCACCGTCGAGTACCAGGACAGGACCCCGCCCGGCGAGGCGTCCGGGAGACCGAGCGCGGTCATCGACCCCACCTCGAAGCGCAGCCCCGGGTACGTGCCCCGGGCGACCGCGATCATCCCAGGCGACAGGTCGACGCCGAAAGCGTCGGCGCCGATGTCCCGCAGGTGCGACGTCACCCGCCCCGTACCGCAGCCGAGATCGCCCACGGCACGGGGCCCTTCTCCCGTCCCCACCGCCCTCACGAACTCCGCGAGCATCGCCCGGTCGAGCGGCACCTCCGCCAACTGGTCGGTGAGCAGCCGCTCGTAGTCGACGGCGACCGTGTCGTACGAGCGGCGGGTGGCGGTGACGTGCGCGGCTTCGGTCATGGACGCACCCTCGGGCGCCCCGCGCGGCGTACCCCAGCCCCGGGTGGTCGGCCCGTCCATGGCCCGACGGCCTTCCGGACGCGGCCAGGGGGCGGACGGCGCGGGACGGTGGGGAGGGGAGAGGATGGGCTTGACGGTGACCTGACATTCGCCGGTCCGAACGGCTCCCGCTGGGCGCCCACATGAGCGATGATCTTCACATCCGAGGCGGCATCCGGGCGTCAGCTTCGGGGCCATGACGAAGGGCACACCGAATGGCGAGGCGGCACCCCCTGCGGGACGACCACCCGAGCGGCAGCGGGGACGGAACCGCGCGTTCCGAGGGCGAGGGCGACGCGACGCGCGGTACCAGCCGGAGGCGGTTCCTCGGGTACGTCCTCGCCGCCCCCACCCTCACCGTCGCCGCACAGCTCGGCGCCGAGGCCCTCGCGCCCCGGCAGGCCGCCGCCGCGGCCCCGGCGCTCATCCCCTCCCTCCCCGGGCCCGCCGAACTCCTCGACCTCAACGAGCTGCTCACCCTCGCGGCCCTGCCCACCAGCCACCTCATCACCATCCGCCTCGACGAGGACGGCACCGCCCACTTCGCGCTGCCCCGCGCCGAGGTGGGCCAGGGCATCACCACCTCCAGCGCCATGATCGTCGCCGAGGAACTCGACCTGCCGCTGGACAAGGTCAAGGTCACACTCGCCGACGCGCGGCCCGAACTGCTCTTCAACCAGCTGACCGGCGGCTCCAACACCACGTACTCCACCTACCACCCCCTGCGCGTCGCCGCCGCCGTCGCCCGCGGCCGGCTCCTGCGCGCCGCCTCCCTCGTCCTCGGCGAGGCCGTCGGCACCCTCACCACCAAGGCCGGCGCCGTCCTCTCCCCGGCCGGCGCACTGCTCGGCTACGGCGAGCTCGCCGTGAAGGCCGCCGCCGTGTCCGACACCGCCGTCGAGGTCACCCTCAAGGATTCCGACCGCTTCCGGCTCATCGGCACCGGACAGCGCCGCGTCGACGCCCTCGAAGCGATCACCGGCCGCAAGAAGTTCGCGATGGACCTCCAGGTCCCGGACGCGCTGCCCACCATGGTCTGCCGTCCGCCCACCATCAACGGCACCGTCCGCTCCGTCGCCAACCTCGCCGAGGTCCGGGCCATGCCCGGCATCACCGACGTCGTCACCGTCTCCACCGGCGTCGCCGTCCGCGGCCGCACCTTCGGCCAGTGCATCGACGCCGTGCGCGCCCTCCGGGTCGACTGGGGACCCGGCACCGCCGAGGGCGCCTCCGACGCCACTGTTCTGGCGAAGCTCCGACGGGCCGAACTCCCCCTGGTCGTACCGCCGCTGCCGCTGCTCACCAAGGCCGTCGACGCCCGCTTCACCTTCCACTTCGCCAGCAACGCCGCCCTGGAGACCAACTGCGCGATCGCCGACGTCCGGGAGGACTCCGCCGAGATCTGGGGCTCGCTCAAGGCCCCGATCGTCGCCCGGGAACAGATCGCCCTGAAGCTCGGTCTGCCGGTCTCCGCCGTCCGCGTCCATGTCACCGAGGGCGGTGGCTCCTTCGGGCGCAAGCTCTTCCACGACGCCGCCGACGAGGCCGCCGAGATCTCCCGCGTCATGGGCAAGCCGGTCAAGCTGATGTGGCACCGCACCGACGACTTCCGCCAGGGCCGTACGCACCCGATGTCCACCTCCCGGGTCCGCGCCACGTACACGCTCGGCGAGGTCCTCACGTACGAACAGCGGCACACCTCCGTGGCCACCGACTTCGGGCACGGCATCGGCGAGGTCCTCACGGCGGAGGCGGCCCGGCTGCCCGTCGGCGACCTCGCCTTCTCCGAGACGATGTTCCAGCTCACCCAGATCAGCCCCTACCACCTCGGGGTCACCACCCAGCTGCTCTCCGAGACCGACAAGGGCTTCAACACCGGGTCGATGCGCAACATCTACTCGCCCAACGTCCGCTGCGCACAGGAACTCGTCATGGACGAACTGGCCCGCCGTATGGGCCAGGACGGGTACGCGATGCGCCGTCGGCTCATGAAGGACCCGCGCGCCCGCGCCGTCCTCGACAAGGTCGCCGAGGTGGGGGAGTGGGGCCGCACCATGCCCGCCGGCACCGCCCAGGGCATCGCCGTCCACACCGAGTACCACTCCGTCGTCGCCATGCTCGTCGAGATCGACTGCCGCCCCGAGACCACCGGGCGGAAGATCCCCGGCGCGGTCACCGGACCCCGGGTGACCAGGGTGGTCTGCGCCGTCGACGTCGGTCTCGCCGTCAACCCGCGCGGCCTGGAGGCCCAGATGATGGGCGGTATCTCGGACGGCATCGCCATCACCCTGACGTCCGGCCTCCACCTGCGCGACGGGCACTTCCTCGAAGGCAGCTGGGACCAGTACTTCTACACCCGGCAGTGGAACACCCCGCCCGAGCTCGAGATCATCGTCATGCCCTCGACCGGCGACAAGCCGGGCGGCGCGGGCGAACTCGCGGTCGCCGGCGCCATGGCCGCCGTCGCCTGCGCCTACGGCCGGGCCACCGGCACCATGCCGACGGTCTTCCCCGTCAACCACGCCGATCCACTCGCCTTCACCCCCCTGCCGACCGTCCCGCCCGTCCCCGCCTCGCCGACCGACGGCCGCGACCGCGCCCTCTGAGACCTGGAGCAGCATCCGTGCCGCAGCACACCTTCATCCTGAACGGCAAGGCCGTCACCGCCGATGTCGAGGGCGACGTCCGGCTCCTCTGGGTCCTCCGGGACGTCCTGGGCGTCACCGGACCCAAGTACGGCTGTGGGGTCGGCGTCTGCCGGGCCTGTACGAGCCACCTCAACGGCAAGGCGTTCACGCCCTGCGCCGTGCCCGTAGAGGATCTCGCCCCGAACGACGAGGTCACCACCATCGAGGGACTCCCCGACACTGTCGGAAGCGACCTCCATCCCATGCAGGAAGCCTGGCTCGACCTCGACGTCGCCCAGTGCGGCTACTGCCAGCCCGGCCAGATCATGACCGCGGTCGCGGAGGTGCGCCGGGCCCGGGAGGCCGGGCGCGAGATCACCGAGGCGGACCTGGACACGATCCGCAACATCTGCCGGTGCGGGACCTACCACCGCATCCGGCAGGCGGTGCTCGACGGTGCGCGCAGGATGACCTGACCCGCGTTGCCGGGCGGGCGGCGCGCAGCCGGGCGGCGTCTGATCCGGGTCAGACGGACGCCTCCCGTTTCTCCCGTACCGCGTCCAGGTACTCGGCCACCGCGTCCCGGTTCCGGGTGAGGCAGCGGATCCGCTCGGTCATCCGGTCCCGCTCGTCCTCCAGGGTGGCCAGCATCTCCGGGGTGGCGTCCGGGAAATGAATGATCCGCGGCTTGTTCAGGCAGGGCAGGATCTGCTTGATGATCCGGGTCGGCAGACCGGCGTCCAGAAGGCCCCGGATCTGCAGGACCCGGTCCAGGTTCGACTCGTCGTAGACGCGGTAGCCGTTCGGCAGCCGGTCCGCGACGATGAGCCCCTGCTCCTCGTAGTAGCGCAGCAGCCGGCGCGGTGTCCCGGTGCGCTCCGACAGTTCCCCGATCCGCATGGACGCCCCCTTCAGGGACTCGCTTGACCTTCACATCAATGTGAGGGTTCGAGCATAGATCCATGGCCAACGACACGACAGCGGCGGCCCGTTCCGCCGCGCCCGCCACCCCTGAAGCCGTTCCCGCGCCTGAGACCCCTTCCGCCCCCGAGGCTCGTTCCGCCCCCGGGACCCCCTCCGGCCGGCTGCCGCTCCTCGCGCTCCTCGCCCTCGCCACCGCCGTCTTCGTCACCAGCCTCACCGAGACCCTCCCCGCCGGTGTCCTGCCCGGCATGAGCGCCGACCTCGGCGTCGGCGACGCGGCCATGGGCCAGTCGGTCACCGTCTACGCCCTCGGCACCGCCCTCACCGCCGTCCCGCTGGCCGCCCGCACCGCCGCCTGGCGCCGCAAGCGTCTGCTGCTCACCTCGGTCGCCGGATTCGCCGCCGCCAACACCGTGACGGCCGTCTCCTCCTCGTACGCCCTCACCATGGGCGCCCGGTTCCTCGCCGGGGTCGCGGCGGGCGTCGCCTGGGCCCTGCTCGCCGGATACGCCCGGCGCATCGCCCCGCCGCACCTCCAGGGCCGGGCCGTCGCCGTCGCCATGACCGGCATCCCCCTGGCACTCTCCCTCGGCGTGCCGGCCGGCACCTTTCTCGGTGAGGCCGTGGGCTGGCGGGCCGCCTTCACCGCGATGACCGTGATCGCCGTCGGGCTCCTCGGCTGGATCGGCCTCGCCGTCCCCGACCTGCCGGGCGAGGCGTACGGCGGGCGCGCTCCGGTCGCCCGGACGCTGAGAGTGCCCGGCGTACTCCCGGTCCTGGCCGTCACGTTCACCCTCGTCCTGGCCCACACCGTCCTCTACACCTACGTCGCCGCCTTCCTCGGCCATCGCGGCCTGGCCGGCTCCACCGGCCTCGTCCTGCTGGTCTTCGGCGCCGCCTCGCTCGCAGGGATCTGGTTCACCGGCCGGCACATCGACCGCAGGCTCCGGATCCTGACCCTCGCCGGCACGGTCCTCGTCGCCGTGGCGGCCGCGTTGCTCGCCGTCCCGGCCGGCAGCACCGGGCTCGTCCTGGCGGCCGCCGTGCTCTGGGGGTTCGGCTGGGGCGGCGCGCCCACCCTCCTCCAGACGGCCGTCGCCGACGCGGGCGGAGAGCACGCCGACACCGCCCAGACGCTGCTGGTCAGCCTCTGGAACGCCGCCATGGCGGCCGGCGGCATCGCCGGCGGTGTCCTGCTCGACGTCCTCGGCGCGGGCGCCCTGTCCTGGAGCGTGCTCGTCCTCCTCGTCCCGGTGGTCGTGATCGTGGCGGGGGCCCACGCCCACGGGTTCCCGGCCGGCCCGGCCTCCCGCCGGTGAACGGCACCGGAGCCGCCGGAACCCGGAGCGACCCCGCACCGGCCAGGACCGCCCCGGGACCGTGTTCTTCGGGAACGCCCGAAGGCCCCCACCGCATCGACACGGTGGGGGCCTTCGGGTGTTCCCCGGACGGGTCGGGCGGCCCCGGTCAGACGGCCGGCGGCACCCGGGACGGCCGTCCGCCGCCGCGCGTCAGCACATAGCCGCCGATGCCCGCGAGGGCCGCGAGGATGCCGCCCGCCGCGGTCCAGAGCCAGCGGTCGGACCACCAGCCGGATGACCAGCCGTCCTCCGGGGCCGCGGCCTCGACGATGGAGGGCCGGCCGGCCTCCTCGTCGGCCTCCGCCCGGTCGGCCGTGGTCGCGCCGGGCACGAGCGGCGCGGCGAGCGAGCCGTCGGTCGCGTAGGCGCCGCCCTTGTCGACGGTGCTCACCCCGAGCCGGGCCGTGAACGGCTGGCCGAGGTCCTCGTCCGGCAGCGAGGTGGCGGTCAGCCGCACGTAGTAGCTGCCCGGCAGCGGGTCGTTCGACCAGGTGTCGGCCGAGGCGCGGACCGGTCGCAGCACACAGGTGAGCTGTACGGTCGCGGTCTCCTTCCCCGCGGCGCGGGACTGGGTCCCGTACATGCACGGCTGGCGCCGCCGGAGTCCGTCGTACACGTCGACCCGCCAGGTGGCGGGCCCGTGCCGCAGGGCCGCGTCGGGCAGGGTGACGGTGGCGTGCACCGTGGGCCGCTGTCCGGTGTCCGCCGGGAACACCCAGTACAGGTAGTCACCCGTGGCGGCCTGTGCGGTGGCCTCCTGTCCGGGGAGGAACCTGGCGGCCGTACGGAACGTGGTGCCGGCTTCCGTCGGCCCCGCGGTGGAACCGTCCTTGCCCGAGCCCGTCGAGGGCGAGGGGGATTCGGCCAGGGCGGCCGGGGCCGCGAGTCCGAGGAGAGCGGCGCCCGCGAGGGCGGCCGTGGCGAGCGTGCGTACGGTACGCATCAGTGGGTCCTCCAGACAGCGAAGCGCCAGCGGGACAGCCAGCCCCAGAGCAGACCGGCCACGAAGCCGACGAGCACGAGCGCGCCGAGCAGCCACCAGCCGCGGCCGAGACCGAACGAGGCCACGTCCGAGGCGGTCGACGGGCCGTCGACGACGTCCACCGTCAGCTCGATGGGCATGCCCGGCGTCGTCTTGACCGACGGGGGAGCGGAGAACGAGTTGCTGATCTGGAGACAGACCGTCTCCGCGGCCGGCTTGCCGTCCTCGGGCTCGTCGTCGAGCTCCGGCTTCGGGTAGCGCAGGCCCGTCGAGACGACGTCGGTGCGTCCGTCGCCGGCCTCGGAGCCGCGGACGATCTCCCGGCCGTGGCGGGTGACGGCGCGCAGCAGCACGCCGTAGTCGTTGTTGACGGCGCGGTCGGCCGACACGCTGACGGAGGCGCGGAGTTCCTGACCGGGCAGCAGGTCCACCCGGTACCAGCGGTGCTGGCCGAAGGCCTCGCGGTCGGTGTACAGGCCGGGCTTGAGCTGCGGCGCGTCGGCGCAGCGCTGCGTGCCCACGGTGGCCACGGGCGTGACGACCGGGTCGGCGGCACGGTCGACCAGCTGCCGGACCCGGCGGGAGAGGTCCTCGGTGCGGTGGACGGAGGTGTACGTGCCTCCGGTGGCCTCCGCGATGCAGGTGAGCTGCTGCCGGGTCTTGGCGTCCGGGACCAGGCCCAGGGTGTCGATGACGAGATGGATGCCCTTCGCCGCGATCTCGCGCGCCACCTGGCACGGGTCGAGCGGGGCGCAGGTGTCCTCGCCGTCCGTGATGAGCACGATCCGCCGGGTGGCCTCACCGCCCTCCAGGTCCTCTGCGGCGCCGAGCAGCGCCGGACCGATCGGGGTCCAGCCGGTCGGGGCCAGGGTGGCCACGGCGGTCTTGGCCTCGGTCCGGTCGAGCGGGCCCACCGGGTAGAGCTGCCGGGTGTCCTTGCAGCCCCGCTTGCGGTCCGGACCGGGGTAGTCGGCGCCCAGGGTGCGGATGCCGAGCTGGACCTCCGAGGGCACCGCGTCGAGGACCTCGTTGAAGGCCTGCTTGGCCGCGGCCATCCGCGACTTGCCGTCGATGTCCTTGGCCCGCATGGAGCCGCTCACGTCGAGGACCAGCTCGACCTTGGGGGATTCCTTCGCCACCGGCGCGTCCGCGGTCGCGCCCGTGGGCAGGAGCGCGACGCTCAGGGCGGCGAGCAGCGCGCAGGCCCCGGTCGCCAGCCGTTTTCTCGTGATCATCGCCGGATCGTATTGATGATCCTCCGACAATCCAAAACGGGGACGGGTGCCGGGGCATGAGATGCGGTCAGAATGTCCTCACCTGTGCGGCGGCATCCGCCGGGACGCCTGCGGTCCTCGGTGACCTCCGACCTCGAACAGCTCTTTCCGCTGCTCGCCGCCGTGTGCCTGGTCATCGGAGCGGTCGGGATCGCCAACACCACCCTGGTGGCAGTCCTGGAACGCACGGGGGAGATCGGCCTGCGCCGCGCACTCGGCGCGCGGAGGCGGGTCTTCGACGGCTTCCGTGCCTCGCTCGTCGCCAACCGCGCCCAGTTCTACGCCGACGTTCCGGCGGGGCCGTTCTACGGCTACAACCGCCCCGGCGCCGAGGTGTCCCACGGCGTGATCCCCGCCCGCCGCGCCTCCTCCGTGCAACCAGCCGAAGCCCTCCGCTGCTGACGGGAGGTCGCGGCTCGATCCGGAGCCGACCTCCCCCGGACCTCCGACCGTTACGGCCCCGGGCTCAACGGTGCTCGGGGTTCTCGAAGTCGAACCGGCAGCCGGCGTCCCACTCGGAGCGCTGGTTTCCGTGGGCGGGGATGCCGCCGGTGTCCTTGAGCATCCTCGCCAGGTGGAGCTGGTTCCAGGTCATGAAGGTCGTGTTGCGGTTCGTGAAGTCGTTGTCCGGCCCGCCGGAGCCGGGGTCGAGGTACGACGGGCCCGGGCCGGCCTCGCCGACCCAGCCCGCGTCCGCCTGCGGCGGGATGACGTATCCGAGGTGCTGGAGGCTGTAGAGGACGTTCATCGCGCAGTGCTTGGCGCCGTCCTCGTTGCCGGTGATCAGGCAGCCGCCCACACGACCGTAGTAGGCGTACTGGCCACGCTCGTTGAGGATCGACGAACAGGCGTACAGACGCTCGATCACCTTCTTCATGACCGAGGAGTTGTCTCCCAGCCACACGGGCCCCGCCAGGGTCAGGATGTCGGCGGCCATCACCTGCGAGTAGATCACCGGCCACTCGTCCGTCTCCCACCCGTGCTCCGTCATGTCCGGCCAGACACCGGTGGCGATGTCGATGTCCACCGCCCTGAGCACCTCGACCTGCACGCCCTGGCGCTCCATGATCCCGGTGCTGATGTCGATCAGTCCCTGAGTGTGGCTGCGCTCCGGCGACCGCTTGAGGGTGCAGTTGATCACCAGGGCGCGGAGATCGCGGAAGGAGGTGCCGGCGTCGGTCATCGATGCATCCCCTTGCGGGCGAGTGGCGGTCGGACGGCGAGACGTCCCCGGCCGCGACGTCGGTGCGGCCCCGGGTCGGCCCGGCCGGAAATCCCGTCCACTGTCCCGCCTCGTCGAGCGCGACGACCGAACGCCGCGCCAACGGCGGCGAAGTCGCCCCCCGATCACCCGCATGGCCCGAACCGATGACCTGTACGCCCGCATCGGATCGGCCCGCACGGCACGAGGATGCCGCCGGCAGGGGGCCGGGACCGCGATGTCGTCCCTACGCCGCCGGGTGCGGCGGCACGGCGTCGACGAGCGCCGCCAGGGCCGTTCCGAGCGCCTGCGCGCCGGGTCCCGCCGCGCCGCCCGGCTCACTCATGTAGACATCGCGCCGAATCTCGATCATGAGCGCACTCACCCGCGGATCCCTGCCGTAGTACGACAGCGGCACGTACGTCCCGGCGAAGGGCGTGTCCGTCGCCAGGCCCCCGAACCCCTCGAACGCCTCCCGTGCCGCGTCCAGCAGAGCCGGCGGCGTGTGGAAGGCGTCGGTACCGAGACAGACCGGCGGGCGGGGACCCTCGCCGTGGAGCTCGTACGGCAGGGGCCCGGTCGGGTACGAGTGGACGTCGACGATCACGGCCCGCCCGGTGGCCTCCAGCCGCCCGGCGACCGCCGCGGCCATGCCCTCGGCGTACGGCGTGAAGTACCGGTCGATCAGCGGCGCCGGGTCGAATCCGGCGGGGCGGAGCGCGCCCCGGTGCGTGGTCCGCGTGTACACCGCGCCCATCCCGACGGCCAGCATCTCCTCGCGTTCGTCGGGGAAGCGCTCGGGGTCGACCACCAGCCGCGACAGCCGGTTGACGAACCGCCAGGGGGTCGCGCCGGCGGCCGCCGCCGCGACGGCCGCGATCTCCGCGGTGTGGGCGTCGGTGATGTGGTCGAGCTCGCGGGCCAGTTCCCCGTCGCCGAGCAGGATGCCGTCGCGCACCTCAGGGGGTATCACCCGGGAGGAGTGCGGGACATGGAGGATGACGGGGGAGTCCGGGTCGCCGGCGAGGACGTCGTACGAGCGTGAGGTCATCGGCTCAGCCTTCCACAGGTCGGGCCCGCCGCGCCGTGCGCCCGGTGCGCGCCGTGCGCCCTGTCGACGAGCGGGCGCCTGGCTCCGGGTGCGCCTCGGGGAGACCGCACGTCGCGGGCCACGGGTCGCCGGTCACCGGTCGACCGTCACCGCCGCGTGGATGGTCTTGCCGTCCGGACCCGCGTCCACGGTCACCTCACGGCACAGCCGGAGCACGATCGGCCAGCCGTAGCCACCGAGCCGCAGCCCCTCGCGGCGCTCGTGCGCCGGCGCCTTCCCGCTGGCGTCGGACACGGACACCGTCACCCGGTCGCGTCCGACCCCGATCCCGAAGCCCGTGACGCCGCCCGCGTGCCGGTGCGCGTTCGTGACCAGCTCCGAGGTGACGAGCAGCAGGTCCTCGACCTTGGCGGGCGGCAGCGGGCCGAGCGCCGCGAGGGCGTGGCGGACGAGCTGCCGCGCCTCGGCCGGGGTACGGACCGGGGGCGGACCGGCGTTCCCGGCGCCGCGCGGGTCAGCCCCGGGGGCCGGGGGCCGGGTGTCGCTCCAGGTCTTCATCACAGATCCCTTTCTTCCTCTTCTGGCCGGTTCCTCAGCAGGTGATGGGTTTCGTCTGCCCGTTCGAACCGGGGTGATGCGCACCTTCCGGGCGGAATCGGCCGGGAGCGGCCCAGGAGTGCCACCGGGAAGCGGGGGTACGAGAACCGGGACCGCTGAACGGACCGCGAGCCAGAGGAGGTTGTTCCTGTGCGGACCGATCCGGCCGAGGCGACGACGACGTACGAAACGAACGCCGTGGGAGACGAACTTCCCTTTCCCGAGGTCCCGCACGCGGTTCCACCCCAGGACGCGCGTGCCCTGTCGAAGGTGTTCCTCCGTGAACTGGCGGCACGGGAGGAGGGCACCGCGGGGCACCAGTACGTCCGGAACACCCTCATCGAGATGAACATGTCGCTGGTGGTGTACGCGGCGGGACGGTTCCGGGCGCGCGGCGACGAGCGGGAGGACATCCTCCAGGTCGGCATGGTCGGCCTGATCAAGGCGATCGACCGCTTCGACCTGTCGCGCGAGGTGGAGTTCGCCACCTTCGCCGTGCCGTACATCGTGGGCGAGATCAAGCGCTTCTTCCGCGACACGACCTGGGCCGTGCACGTCCCGCGCCGCCTCCAGGAGGCGCGGGTGGAGCTGGCCAAGGCGACCGACGAGCTGAGCTCACGGCTCGGCCGGGCCCCGCGCATCTCCGAGCTGGCGCCGGCCATGGACCTGTCCGAGGACGAGGTGGTCGAGGCCCAGGTCGCCGCCAACGGCTACCACTCCACGTCCCTCGACGCCAGGCTCGCAGGCGGCGACAGCGAGGACGAGGACGCCGCCCTGGCCGATCTCATCGGCGAGGAGGACCCGGCGCTCAGCCTCTTCGAGGAGTTCCACACCCTCGCCCCGCTCGTGGACGCCCTCGCCCCGCGCGACCGGCTTCTGCTGCACCTCCGCTTCGTGGAGGAGCTCACCCAGTCGCAGATCGGCGAGCGGCTCGGCGTCTCGCAGATGCACGTCTCACGGCTGCTCGCCCGCAACCTGGACCGGTTGCGGGACGGCATGGTCGAGGACGGCGGTGAGGACTGACAGGGCCGGCAGGACTGCGGGGGACGAGAGGTACGCCCGGCCTGACCCGGCCCGCACGGGCCGCGCGACCTCGTCACCGGTCTCTCTGGTCTCACCGGCCCCTCGGACCCACCGAACCCACGCGACGCACCGGACCCACCTGGGCCGGCGGAGTGAGGGGCGTCAGCGGACCGAGCTCAGGAACGCGCGGGTCCGTTCCTCCCCGGGCGCGTCCAGGAGCGCGTCGGCAGGTCCCGACTCGACGATCCTGCCGCCGTCGAACATCAGGATCCGGTCCGAAACGTCCCGGGCGAAGCCCATCTCGTGCGTCACGCAGAGCAGCGTGATGTCGGTCCGCCGGGCGACCTCACGCAGCACGTCCAGCACCTCCGCCACGAGTTCCGGATCGAGCGCCGAGGTCACCTCGTCCAGGAGCAGGATCTCGGGCCGCATCGCCAGCGCGCGGGCGATGGCCACCCGCTGCTGCTGACCGCCGGAGAGCCGGGTCGGCCGCGCGTCGACCTTGTCGGAGAGCCCGACCAGGTCGAGCAGCTCACGGGCCCGGAGCCCGGCTTCCTCCCGGCCCTCGCCGAGCACGTGCACGGGCGCCTCGACGACGTTCTCGAGGACGCTCATGTGGGGGAAGAGGTTGAACTGCTGGAACACCATGCCGATCCGCCGCCGTCGCGCGGCCAGATGACGCTCGCTCGCCGGCACCAGCTTCCCCGCCGTCCGTCCCGGCATGTGGGAGAACGGTTGCCCGTCCACGTGGATGACGCCGTCGGTGACCCGCTCCAGCGTCATGAGGAGCCGGAGGATCGTGGTCTTCCCGGATCCGCTCGGGCCGATCAGCGTGACGCGCTCCCCGCGCGCCACCTCCAGGTCGAGGCCGTCGAGCACGGTGTGGTCCCCGAACCGCTTCGTGACCCGGTCGAAGCGGACCGCCGGGTGCGCGGTCGGGACCTTGGTGAGGTCCTCGGACAGCTCCTCAATGGGCAAGGCGTGCCTCCAGTCGTCGTATCAGCACCGAGGTCGGCCAGCTCGCGAGCAGGAACACCGCGGCGGCCAGGGTGAAGCTCTCCAGATAGGCGAAGTGGGTGCTGCCGAAGGTGTTCGCCTCGTGGACCATCTCGTGCACCGTGATCACCGAGAGCAGGGGTGTCTCCTTGAACATGGAGACCGCGTAGTTGCCCAGCGGCGGCAGCACGTTGCGCACGGCCTGCGGCAGCACCACCGCCCGCCAGACCCGCCGGCGCGGCAGTGACAGCGCCGTGCACGCCTCCCACTGCCCCTTCGGTACGGCGTCGATGCCCGTCCGGTAGACCTCGGAGAGGTACGTGGCGTAGTGCACGCCCAGGACCAGGACCCCGAGCGTCGGCGCGTCGAGCCCCGGGATCAGCACCCATGCCGCGAACAACTGCACCAGGAGCGGGGTCGAGCGGACGAACCCGGCCGCCCCGCGCACCGGGAGGGCCAGCCACGCGGGACCCCCGCGCTGGGCGAGCGCGAGCACGAGCCCCATGACCATCGCGACGGCGAAGGCGAGCACCGTCGCGACCAGGGTGACGCCGAAGCCCTCCAGCACGGTCGGCAGTGCGGCCCGGGCCGCCTCTCCGTCCCACATCAGGTGCCTCCTTCTTGCCCGAGGCGGGCCTTCGCCGCCCGCTCCAGGGCGTTCATCAGGAGGCTCAGGACGACGGCCATGCCGAAGTAGAGCCCCAGGAGCAGCAGGTACGAGGCCGCCGTCGCGCCCGTCGAGGAGCGCAACTGGTCGATCTGGAAGGTGAGGTCCGGGACCGTGACGAGGGACAGCAGCGGCGTCGCCTTGAGCAGCTGGACGAGCAGGTTCTTGAACGGCGCCACCATGAGGGCGTGCGCCTGCGGCAGGACGACCCGCCGCAGCCGCAGCACCGGGCCCATGCCGAGCGCGATCGCCGCCTCGGTCTGGGCGCGGGGGACCGCGGTCACCGCGCCCCGCACGACCTCGGAGCCGTACGCCCCGAAGTTGAGGCCGAGCGCGAGCACCCCGCAGACCAGGGGTTCCAGCCGGAAGCCGACCATCGGCAGTGCGAAGAACAGCCAGAAGAGCTGCACGTACAGCGAGGTGCCCCGGAAGAACTCCACGACGACCCGCACCGCTCCGCGGACCGGCAGCCGCGCCGACCGGGACAGCAGACCGAGCGTGTACGCGAGGAGCAGGGCGAGCGCGGCGCCGAGCACCGTGGCCTCGACCGTGGTCAGGAGCCCCTCGCCGAGCCGGGGCACTGCCCGGCGGAGCTCGGGGAGGAACTCAGCCATTCCGGCCGCCCCCAGGCCCGGGGCCCGCCACGCGGCCACCCCCGGACACCACGCCCGTCACCGTTCCGCCCGTCATCCGGTCGCCCTTCACGCGGCGCACAGGTCGGCGGTCCGCAGGGTCCGGGGCGGTACCTCGCGGGCGGTGAAGCCGTAGCGGCCCAGGAGGTCCACGAACCGGTCGGGGGATCCGGTGATCTTGAGGAGCTCCTTGTCGAACGCGTCCCGCAGCCCGGTCGCACCCGGCCGGAACACGGCTCCGCCCGCGCCCAGCTGCCGTACGCCGTCCACCACCGGCACGAACGCCTCGGTCACCTCGACCGCGGCGTCCCGGTTCGTCCGCGCCAGCCAGCGCAGCGAGATGGCGGTGAGCGCGAAGGCGTCGATCCGTCCGGCGAGGAGGGCGTCGAGACCGTCCTGCTGCTTGGCCAGGGTCTTCACCGACCCGTCGGGAACCCCCGCGGCCTTGGCGAAGGACGCTTCCACCGCGGCCGTCAGCACGCCGACGGTGACACCCTTCGCCGCGCAGGACGCCAGGTCGCTCAGCCCCTTCGGATTGCCCTTGCGGACCATCAGCGCGGTGGGGGAGACGAATTCCGGCTCGGAGAAGATCACCTTGGCGCAGCGCTCGGGCGTGATGGACATGCCCGCGCTCACGACGTCGAAGCGGTCGGCGAGGAGGCCGGGGATCAGCGCCCCGAACTCGGTCAGCGTCGGGCGCAGTTCGCGCACCCCGAGCGCCGCGAACACCTCGCGGTGCAGCGTCGGTCCCTCACCGGCCGGATCGGCTCCGTCCTGGAAGCCGTACGGCGCCTCGCCGGCGAACCCGACCCGGACGAAGCCCTGCTTCCGCAGCCGTGCAAGGAGCGCGCCGTCGTCCTCGGGCGCGCCCGAACCGGCCTGGGTGCGGGTGCAGGCGGAAACGAGCCCGGAGGTCAGGGCGAGGCCGCCGAGGAGCGCCGTTCTGCCGAGGAAGCCGCGTCGGTCCAGGCGCGCCGAGCCGGTCATACGTGATCCCATGAGGGCGCGGCGATGAACGAGGGCCGCCGGACCGGGGCGGCGAAGGGCGCCTCCGGCTGGTTCTCGACGCTGTTGAAGACGAGGAACACATTGCTCCGGGGGTACGGGGTGATGTTGTCGCCCGACCCGTGCAGGGCGTTGCAGTCGAACCAGGTGGCGGAGCCGGCCGGACCCGTGAAGTGGCGGATGCCGCAGGCGTCGGCGAACGTGGTCAGCGCCTCGTGGGACGGCGTACCCGCGTCCTGCATCTGGAGCGACCTCTTGTAGTTGTCCTTCGGAGTGGCACCGGCGCAGCCGAGGAACGTGCGGTGCGAACCCGGCATGATCATCAGGCTGCCGTTGGTGGTGTGGTTCGGCGTGAGCGCGATCGACACCGACACGGTCCGCATCCTCGGGAGCCCGTCCTCGGCGTGCCAGGTCTCGAAGTCCGAGTGCCAGTAGAAGCCGCTGGCCCCGAAGCCGGGCTTGACGTTGACCCGTGACTGGTGGACGTAGACGTCGGAGCCGAGGATCTGGCGGGCGCGCCCGACGATCCGCGGGTCCTCGGCGAGCCGGCCGAAGACCTCGCTCATCCGGTGCACCTCGAAGACGGAACGTATCTCCTGGGAACGGGGCTCGACGACCGCCCGTTCGTCGGCCCGTACGGCGGGATCGGAGACGAGCCGGTCCAGCTCCGCCCTGAGCACGTCGACCTCGTCCGGGGTGACGATCTCGTCCACCGTGACGAAGCCGTCGCGGTCGTACTCCTCCAGTTCACGGGCCCAGAAGGGGCCCGCCGTGCCGGGACCGGACCACACGACGGGGTCCTTGCGGCCGATCAGTTCCTCCTTGGGGCCACGGGTGGGGTAGAGGTCGACGGGGCGGGTGGGTGCGGAGGGCATGAGGGAGCGTGCTTCCTTTCGCGTGGGGATGTCGGTGGCGTGCCGGGCTCAGACGTCGTCGGATGCGGGCTCGGGTTCCGTCAGCAGCGGGTAGACGCCGTTCTCGTCGTGGTCCTCCCGGCCCGTCACGGGCGGGTTGAAGACGCACAGGCAGCGGAAGTCGGCCTTGACCTTGAGGGTGTGGCGCTCGTGCCCGTCGAGCAGGTACATCGTTCCGGGGACGATCGTGTACGTGCGGCCGGTCTCGTGGTCGGTGAGCTCGGCCTCGCCGGCCGTGCAGACGACGGCCTCGACGTGGTTCGCGTACCACATGGCGGTCTCGGTACCGGCGTACAGCACCGTCTCGTGGAGGGAGAAGCCGACCCGCTCACGGGCCAGGACGATGCGCTTGCTCTCCCAGGTGCCCGAGGCGGCCCTCACGTGCCGCTCGGTGTTCTCCAGCTCGTCGAAGGTACGGACGATCATGGGGTACGACTGCCTTTCGGGTCATCGGGCCGGCGGGTCGGCCGGCCGGCGGAACGTGGGTTCGGGAGAGGGGTCAGGCGGTGTGGCGGACGGAGCGGGCCAGAATCCCGAGACCCTCGTCGAGTTCGTCGTCCGTCGCGGTCAGCGGCGGCAGCAGCTTGACCACCTCGCCGTTCGGGCCCGAGGTCTCGACGAGGAGGCCGGTCTCGAAGGCGCGCCGGCACACCGCGTCGGCGCGCTCCCCGTCGGCGAACTCCAGGCCCCACACGAGTCCCCGGCCGCGGACGGACAGGCCGGTGCGCCCGTCGCCCCCGCACAGGTCGAGGAGGGCGCGCTCCACCCGGTCCGCCCGGCTCAGGGTGCGCCCGCGCAGGGCGCCGTCGCGCCAGTAGGCGTCGAGGGCGGCCGTGGCGGTCACGAAGGCGGGGTTGTTGCCGCGGAAGGTCCCGTTGTGCTCGCCGGGCTGCCAGACGTCGAGTTCCGGCCGGAACAGGCACAGGGCCATGGGCAGGCCGTAGCCGCTGATGGACTTGGAGAGGGTGACGATGTCGGGCGTGATGCCCGCCTCCTCGAAGGAGAAGAAGTCGCCGGTGCGGCCGCAGCCCATCTGGATGTCGTCGACGATGAGGAGCATCTCGTGCCGGCGGCAGAGTTCCGCGAGTGCGCGCAGCCACTCGGCCCGTGCGACGTTGATGCCGCCCTCGCCCTGGACGGTCTCGACGATCACGGCCGCCGGGTGGTCGAGGCCGGAGCCGGCGTCGTTGAGGAGCCGCTCGAACCACATGAAGTCGGGGAGCTGTCCGTCGAGGTAGTCGTCGAAGGGCATGCGGATGGCGTGGGGCAGCGGGACGCCCGCGCCGGCGCGCTTGGCGGCGTTGCCGGTGACGGCGAGCGAGCCGAGCGACATGCCGTGGAACGCGTTGGTGAAGGAGACGACGGTCTGCCGCCCGGTGACCTTGCGGGCGAGCTTCAGCGCCGCCTCCACGGCGTTGGTACCGGTGGGGCCCGGGAACATCACCTTGTAGGGCAGGGCGCGGGGCTCCAGGACCGTGGTGTGGAAGGTCTTCAGGAAGTCGCGTTTGGCGGTGGTCGACATGTCGAGGCCGTGGGTGATGCCGTCGTTGCCGAGGTATTCGAGGAGGGCCCGCTTGAGCACGGGATTGTTGTGGCCGTAGTTCAGCGAGCCGGCGCCGGCGAAGAAGTCGAGGTAAGGACGTCCCTGCTCGTCGTACAGCCTGCTGCCACTGGCGCGTTCGAACACGACGGGCCAGGCGCGGCAGTAGCTGCGGACCTCCGATTCGACGGTCTCGAAGACGGAGGGCGTGGCGATGTCGGTCAGGGTCACGAAACTCTTCTCCAGAGTGTTGTTCGGGGGTGTGGCGTGCGCGGTCGACGGCTCAGGAGGCCGGCGGGCCGAGGGGGCCGATGCGGTACAGCACCTCGGACTCGTGGCCGGCCGCGGGGAACGCGGCGGCAGGGAACAGCACCTCCTGCGTCACCTCCGCGCCATGTCGGCGTGCGAACGAACGGAACAGCCGGTCGGAGGCGAGGTTCCCCGGGGTGACGGTCGCCTCGATCCGGTTGATTCCGTGCTCGGCCGCGACCTGCGCGGACAGAGCGTCGAGCAGGGTCCCGGCTACCCCGCTTCCGCGGTGCGAACCCTCGACGGCGATCTGCCAGACGAAGAGGGTCTCCGGCTCGTCGGGGCGCAGATAGCCGGTCACGTAGCCGATCGGGCGCCCGGAGGCGTCACGGGCGACCGTGGTCGTGCCGGCGAAGTCGCGGCACCACAGCAGATAGCTGTACGGCGAGTTGAGGTCGAGTTCGCCCGAGCCGCGAGCGATCCGCCAGAGCTCGGCGCCGTCCGCGATCGTCGGGGGAGTCGTGCGGGGAGTCGTGGTCGTACGGTCAGTGGTCAGCGGGGTCATGGGCGCCGAAGCTACCGAGTGGATCTCGGAACTTCCTGGTCCGGAGGGCTTGTTACGGACAGGTGGGCGTGATAGTTGGGTTGGCGTCCTCCAGGGGTGGAAATGTGCGCCACGTCGCACGGAAAAGGCTCAAGAAACGGGACAAACTCACCGTTTGTAACGGATGGATAACGCCTCTTGGATGCATTCATCCTTCGCGTCAAGAGCGTGAGAACATCCGCCATTTGACGTTTGAAGGCGGCCTCGGCGGTCAGGCGTAGGGGCTCGCCCGTGAACGGCGCCCGACGCGCCGGGTCCGGAACACGCCGAAGCCGGGCCGGGTGCGACGACCCCGGCCCGGCTCCTGCACCGCCGTGGCGGTCTACCAGATCGCCTCGACCCACTCCGGGTGGTCGATGAACGGGTTCCGGTTGCCCTGGTAGGTGTTGAAAATGACGTCGTTGCGACGCTCCTCGAAGGCACTCGGCGGGTCCTGCTCGTTCCACTGCTTCAGGACCGAGAGGCGGCCGTGGAAGCGGACGCTGCCGTTGGTGGTCGACTCGTTGGGCTCCAGGTCGGCCCAGGCGTCGTCGCCCTCGTAGCGGACGGCCATGTAGAGGATCATCCGGGCCACGTCGCCCTTGTCGGCGTCGCGCGGCTCGAACGAGTTGCTGTCCGTGTAACTGCCGGGAGCTCCGCTGACCGCGCTGCCGCCGTTGTCGAAGTCCTTGTTGCCGCGGATGCCGTTGACCTGGACGTCCGCCGCACGCAGGTGGTGCAGATCGGTGCCGGGGCCGGCCGAGGTGCCGAAGTTTCCGTGGGACTGGGCCCAGGTGTGCTCGCGGTTCCAGTCGCCGACGTCGCCGCCGTTGAGGCTCTTGCTCCGCGAGGTCCCGCTGTAGAGCAGGATGACGTTGTTGGTGTTGACGGGGTCCTGGTCGGTGACCTTCAGCGCGTTCCAGACCGCGTCGTACGAGATCTTGCTCTGGCTGCTGATGATGGTGTGCAGCGAGGACTTGAGGGTCGTGCCGGTCTTGCCGATCGCGTTCTTGTAGTACGTGCTGTCGTACGCGGTGGTGGTGGCGCCGGCGGGGGTAGCGGCGACCGTGGGGAGCGTGACGCCGACGAGGGTGGCGGCGACGGCCGCTGCCCACACCTTCCATCTGCCGATCCGCACAACGGACATGGGGGGCCCTTTCCCGGGGACGGTACGCGTGGGACGGCGGACGTCGGCTCAACGTTTCAGCTGTCTACGCGTGTTGACTTCGTGTCACCGGGAGAGTGGCACACGACAGGTACCTGTCATGTAACGAGGAGGAGGCTGTTCCATGACGAGTTCGCATATGGCCGAGACCAGGGCCCCTCCGGGGCTCGGCCTCGTCGGGTTCGGCCGGCCGCCCCGGCCGCCCCGGACGTCCTCAGGTGCCCCGGACGCCCACCGGCATCCCCTTCGGTTCCTTGATGCGCTTCATGATGATCTGCGAGTTGACCTCGGTGACCCCGGTGAGGGTCGTCAGCCGCTCGATCCACAGTCGCTCGTACGCCGCGAGATCGGCGACCGCGATCCGCAGCAGACAGCCGGGGCTCCCGAACAGCCGGTACGCCTCGATGACGTCCGGCACCTCCTGGAGCGCCTCCTCGAAGGCCTCCACCGTCTCCCGGTCCCGCCGCACCTCCACTGAGACGAGCACCTCGAAGCCCCGCCCCACCGCCTCCGGATCGATGATCGCCCGGTACCCCTGGATCACCCCGTCCTGCTCCAGCTGGCGGACCCGGCGCAGGCAGGGTGACGGGCTGAGCCCCACCCGCTGGGCCAGCTCCTGGTTGCTCAGCCGGCCGTCGTTCTGGAGCTCGCGCAAGATGTGGAGATCGATTCGGTCCATGACGCAATTATCTACCACGCGGAAACGATACGGCGGCTGATTTCGCAATCCTCTTGCGCGCCCTCTGTCCTATCGTTGCGACGCAGGGCGATTTCGGTACGGAGTAAGGACGGCAGGCATGAAGCGGACGAACGACGGGGGAGCGCGCCGGATCGTCGTCATCAGCACGGGCGGCACGATCGCCAGCCGCTGGCAGGGCACCGGCTACGCCGCCGACGCCTCCGGCAACGACGTGCTGGCCACCGCCCCGCTGCCCGAGGGCGTCACCGTCGAGGTCGTCGACCTCTTCAACGTCAACAGCTCCCTCATGACCGCGGCACACCAGCTCGCCCTGCTCCGGACCGTCCACGAGACCCTCGCCGACCCCGGCGTCGACGGCATCGTGATCACCCACGGCACCGACACCCTCGAAGAGACCGCCTTCTTCCTGGACCTCCACCACGCCGACGCCCGCCCGGTCGTCCTCACCGGCGCCCAGCGCCCCTTCGGCACCGGCGACGGCGACGGCCCCGGCAACCTGTACGACGCGCTCCAGGTCGCCTCCTCCGTCAGCGACCTCGGTGTCCTGGTCGTCTTCGACGGCCGCGTCCACGCCGCCCGCGGCACCGTCAAGACCCAGACGCTCGCCGCCGACGCCTTCTCCGACCCCTCGGCCGAGCGCCTGGGCCGCGTCGGCTTCTCCCGTGTCGACATCGAGCGGCAGCCGGAGCGCCCGACGCCGCTGCCGCTGCCCGTCGCCGCGGACAAGGCGGACCCCGACGTCCCCGGCGCCGTCCCGCTGCCCCGGGTCGCCATCGTCACGCACCACTCCGACGGCGATCCCTTCCTCCTGAACGCGGCCGTCGGCGCCGGCGCCCGGGGCATCGTCCTCGTCGCCACCGGCGCGGGCAACGCCACCCCCGAGATCGCCGCGGCCGTGGCCGACGCGGTCGCCCAGGGCGTCCTGGTCGCCGTGACCACCCGCGTCCCCGCCGGGCCGCTCGCCGAGATCTACACCGGCGGCGGCGCCGTCGACCTCGTCGCCGCCGGAGCCCTGCTCACCGGCACGCTCCGCGCCGCGCAGGCACGGATCGCACTCCTCGCGACACTCCTCGCCGAAGGCGGCAACGGCGGGGGCGACCCCGTCCGCAGCACCGCCCTGCTGCGGCGCCTCCTCGACGGGCCCGTCCGCGCGGAACCGGCCCTCGCCACCGGCGGTTCCCGCTCGGCCTCGGCCGTCGCCGCCCGCGCCTGACCCGGCGCACCACAGAACCCCGGCTCGCGGGCGCCGCCCCCCCCGCCCGTCCGCGAGCCGGAGCCAACCTTGGCGGGCCTCCTCCCGGGCTGTGCCCGTACGGCCCGGGAGCGGCCCGCCACCCTGCGCGGCTCGCCCGTCACCGAAGCCGCACCCGCCCCGCGTACCCGCGACAGGGCCGGGGCGCGTCCGCGTACCCCGGACAGGCCCCACGCGTGCGCGTGCACCCGGACCCGCCCCTCGGCATGCCCCGCCGACACCTCTCCGCGCCCTCTCCCGCACTTCGGCGCGCGCCACCCGCGACGCGCGCCCCACCCTCCCCATCCCTCAAGGACGCTCATGGTTCCCGCACCGGCCCCGCACCCCCTTCCCGTCCGTCGCGAGCACGATCTGCTCGGCGACCGGGACGTTCCCGCCGACGCCTACTGGGGTGTCCACACCCTGCGCGCCACCGAGAACTTCACCGTCACCGGCACGCCGATCTCCGTCTACCCGCTCCTGATCGACGCGCTCGCCGCCGTCAAGGAGGCCGCGGCCCGCGCCAACGAGGAACTGGGGCTGCTGCCCGCCGACAAGGCCGCCGCCATCGCCGGCGCCTGCCGCGAGATCCGTACGGGGCAGCTCCACGACCAGTTCGTCGTGGACGTCGTCCAGGGCGGCGCGGGCACGTCCACGAACATGAACGCCAACGAGGTCGTCGCCAACCGTGCGCTGGAACTCCTCGGCCACACCAAGGGCGACTACCACCGCCTCCACCCCAACGAGGACGTCAACCTCGGCCAGTCCACCAACGACGTCTACCCGACCGCCATACGCATCGCGGCGATCGGCGCCGCGCGTGAACTCCTCCTCGCCATAGCCGTGCTCCAGGACGCCTTCGCCGCCAAGGCCCTGGAGTTCCGCGACGTCGTCAAGATGGGCCGCACCCAGCTCCAGGACGCGGTGCCCATGACACTGGGCCAGGAGTTCTCCACGTACGCCGTGATGCTGGAGGAGGACCGCAGCCGGCTCGCCGAGGCGGTCGAGCTCATCCATGAGATCAACCTCGGGGCCACCGCCATCGGCACCGGCCTCAACGCCGCCCCGGGCTACGCCGAGACCGCCCGCCGCAACCTCGCCGGGCTGACCGGCCTGCCGCTGGTCACGTCCGCCAACCTGATCGAGGCCACCCAGGACTGCGGCGCCTTCGTCCAGCTCTCCGGAGTCCTCAAGCGGATCGCGGTCAAGCTCTCCAAGACCTGCAACGACCTGCGGCTGCTGTCCTCGGGTCCGCGCGCGGGGCTCAACGAGATCAACCTGCCGCCGGTCCAGGCCGGTTCCAGCATCATGCCCGGCAAGGTCAACCCGGTGATCCCCGAGGTCGTCAACCAGGTGGCCTTCGAGGTGATCGGCAACGACATCACCATCACCATGGCCGCCGAGGCCGGGCAGCTCCAGCTCAACGCCTTCGAGCCGGTCATCTTCCATGCCCTGTCGAAGAGCCTCCTCTCCCTGCGCGCCGCCTGCCTGACCCTCGCCGACCGCTGCGTCAGCGGCATCACCGCCAACACCGAGGCGCTCCGGGCGGCCGTCGAGAACTCCATCGGCCTCGCCACCGCGCTCAACCCGCACCTCGGCTACACCGCGGCCACGGCCATCGCGCAGGAGGCGCTCGCCACCGGTCGCGGAGTCGTCGAACTCACCCTGGAGAAGGGACTGCTGCCCGCCGAGCGCCTCGCCGAGCTGCTCACTCCCGAGCGCCTCACCGGGGCCCCGGGCCCGGCCCTCGCCTGATCCGGACCCCTCCTCGGCCCCGGGTCCGGTGACGGGTTCGCGCCCGTGCGCCGGCGCACCACCGGGGCCGAGCGGCGTTCCCGCATCGAGGCTCGTGCGCTCTCTGTGGCGTGGGAGTACGGGAGTCGGACGGAGAGGCTGTCGGACGTCCATGCACCGGCCCGGTATCCGCCGGCATCCGTTCGAGAGGTGTACCCGGCCTGAAGTTACCCGTCGGTTTCTCGTGACTTCCCCGATGGCCGACAGTAGAACATGTTCCCATTCGCCTCTGAGTGAGGAACATCACATGAGCGAACTCCCCCTGCCCGCAAAGGGAATCGGTGGTGTCAGCCGCCGCCGATTCCTCGCGGGAACAGGTTCTGTTCTCGGTGCTGCCGCCCTTGTCGGCCACGGCACTCCGGCCCACGCCGAAACCCGCCTCGTCGACACCCCCATCCCCACCGGCGCCCACGTGCCCGCCCTCGTCATCGGCACCGGATACGGCGGCTCCGTGGCCGCCCTCCGGCTCGCCCGCGCGGGCGTCGCCGTCCACATGGTCGAGATGGGCATGGCCTGGGACACCCCCGGACCGGACGGCAGGATCTTCGCCAACACCACCCGGCCCGACTACCGATCCTTCTGGCTGCGGACCCGCACCAAGCAGCCGCTGAGCAACTTCCTCGGCTTCCCCCTCGACAAGGACGTCCCGCGGCACACCGGCATCCTCGACGCCGAGGACTTCGCCGGCATCACCGTCTACCAGGGCAGGGGCGTCGGCGGCGGCTCCCTCGTCAACGGCGGCATGGCCGTCACCCCGCGCCGCGAGAACTTCGCGGCCATCCTCCCGACCGTCGACGCGGCCGAGATGTACTCGACCTACTACCCGCGTGCCAATGCCGGACTCGGCGTCACCGAGGTGGATCAGGCCTGGTGGGAGAGCACGGCCTGCTACCAGTACGCGCGCGTCGGCCGCAAGCACGCCCAGCGCTCCGGCTTCCCCTTCGTGTTCGTCCCGAACGTGTACGACTGGGACTACATGAAGCAGGAGGCCGCCGGGGCCGTCCCGAAGTCCGCCCTCGACGGCGAGGTCATCTACGGCAACAACGCCGGCAAGAAGACCCTCCAGAAGACCTATCTGGCCCAGGCCGCCGCCACCGGCCGGGTCACCGTCTCCGCCCTGCACAAGGTCACCTCCGTCACCCCGGCGGCCGGCGGCGGCTACACCGTCGCCATCGACCAGATCGACACCACGGGCGCCACCCTCGCGAGCAAGACCGTCACCGCCGACAAGGTCTTCTTCGCCGCCGGAAGCATCGGCACGAGCAAGCTCCTCACCCGGCTCAAGGCCACCGGCGCCCTGCCCGCCCTCAACAACGAGATCGGCAAGGGCTGGGGCGACAACGGCAACGTCATGTGCGGCCGCGCCAACCACATGTGGGACCCGACCGGCAAGCTCCAGTCCGCCATGCCCACCGCGGGCATCGACAACTGGGACGCGGGCGGCGCCTTCGCCGAGGTCGCCCCGCTGCCCACCGGCATCGAGACGTACGCCTCCTTCTACCTCTCCATCACCAAGACCCCCCACCGGGCCGAGTTCACCTGGAACCCGGCCACCGGCAAGGTCGACCTGAGCTGGGACAGGGCCTGGAAGCAGACCTCCATCGACGCGGCGAAGACCATCTTCGACAAGATCAACTCCAAGGAGGGCACGATCTACCGCACCGACCTCTTCGGTGTGTACAAGATCTGGGGCGACCACCTCACGTACCACCCGCTCGGCGGCGCGGTCCTGGGCAGGGCGACCGACAACCACGGACGCCTCCACGGCTACTCGGGGCTGTACGTCATCGACGGATCCCTGATCCCCGGCAACGCCAGCGTCAACCCGTTCGTCACCATCACGGCCCTCGCCGAACGCAACATCGAACGGATCGTCGCCGAGGACTTCTGAGCCCGAGGCGCGACACCGTCACGTCGAACGGGAAGGGCCGGCCGGGAACCACCCGGCCGGCCCTTCCCCGCGCGCTCAGTGCGTCGGCAGCACGCACACCTCGTCGAGCCCGAGCACCCGGTTGAGCCGCCCGAACGCCAGCCACGAGCCCAGACTCATCGTCAGCTCCACGATCTCCGCCTGGCTGTACCGGGCCGTCATCCGCTCCCAGAACTCCTCGTCCAGACCGTGGTGGTCCAGCGCGTACCGCTCCGCGTACTCGGCCGCGAGCCGCGTCCGTTCGTCGAAGCTCTCCGAGACCTCCGTCTCCCGCCAGGCCGCGACGATCTCGTCGAAGCCCTCCTCGACCTTCACGCCGTCCCGGTCGGTACGCCAGTCCAGACAGAACCCGCATCCGTTGATCTGCGCGATCCGCAGCCGCGCCGCCTCGAACTCGCGCAGCCCCAGCGTCGTATGGGCGTACACCGAGAGCGAGAAGTTCGCCGCCGCCGTCCCGATCTCCGGGACCATGTCGCCCCACACGTACCCGATCGGCTCCTGGCCCTCGGGAATGTCGATGATCACCGTGGTCTCCTTCCCAGCCTCCCGACCGCCGGCCGCAACGGCACGTCCAGCGCGTCGTACAGTCCCGGCTCCGCCGCCACCAGCCAGTCGATCGCCCCGACCAGCCGGCCCACCGCCGTCGCGTTCCCGCCCGCCGAGCGGTTCTCGCCCTCGGCCGTGGCCGCCACCGTCACCTCGATCCGGGGACTGCCCTCGACGACGACCCGGTGCGCCCCCGCCCCGTCCGGCGGCACCGGCCAGTCCGGCGCGCACGAGGGATGGATACGGGTCACGTGCTCGATCACGATGCGGGGCTCCCCGCCGACGATGCCCTGCACCTCGAAGCGGATCGCGCCCTGCGTGCCCGCCTCGAAGACCCCCATCGTCCGGGTCTTCACGGTCGACTCCAGCGGGCGCCGGTCCACCGTCTCGCGGATCTCGTCGAGCTCGGCGCCGAGCGCGCGGGCCATCAGGCGTATCTGCCCGCCCCACACCATCGTGGGCACCGACGGCAGCAGCATCGGCGGCTCGTAGTCGAGCGGCCGGCCCATCCCTATCAGGTCCCGGACCGACTCCTCCTGCTCGTACGTCGAGTAGTCGAAGATCTCCTGGCAGCGGATCACGTCCACCGTGCTGCCGAGCCCGCTCACGAGCAGTGGCAGGACGTCGTTGCCCCAGCCCGGGTCCACTCCCGACACGAACAGCGAACCGCCGCCCTCGGCGATCGCGGCCAGCACCGGATCCCGGAACTCGGGCGGCGCGTTGCGCTGGTCGTACAGCGGGTACAGCGCGGGGGTGACCACCACCGCGCCCGTCCGCACCGCGCGCGCCACGTCGTCGAGCGCCCCGTCGGGCCGGGTGTCGCCGGAAGCCGCGTACACCACCGCCCCCGGCCGCCCGTCGAGCACCGCGCCGACATCGTCGACGGCCACGACCCCGAGGTCGTGGCCGAGCCCCGCGAGCCGGCCCGCGTCCCGTCCGACCTTCGCCGGATCCGAGACCAGCACGGCCGAGAGTTCCAGCCCTGGATGGGCGTCCACGGCGCGGATCGCCGCGCGCCCTACATTTCCGGTACCCCACACCACCGTCCGAATCATGCGCGGAGGGTAGCGCCGGGCCCCGAAGGTTCCCAGACCCGTGACGCAATGATCTGACGAATCGTCAGATCTCGGTGCGGGCCGACGCGCGTCAGGCCAGCCGCAGCGTCACGAACGGCACCGTGTCGCCCGGCAGTACGTACCGCTCCACCTCGACGAAGCCGCGCGCGAGCGCGAACCGCAGACCGTCCTCGTTCGAGGCCAGCACCACCGTCTCCACTCCCTCGTCGCTCAGCGTCCGCGCGTGCGCGAGCCCCCGCTCGTACAGTGCGGTCCCGACACCGCGCCCCCGGAACGCGGGCAGCGTCCGCGCGATGACGGTCGCGGCCGCGGTCTCCTCGTCGGGCGGCCGTACCGTCGAACAACCCACCGCCACCTCCCCGAGATACGCGACGTCCAGCCGGTTCCGGCCCGCGCGCTCGCGCACCTCGTCGGGGGAGAGCACGGCCGTCGGGATGATCGTGTTGTGGACGGCCCGCCAGTCCGCGAGGTGGGCCTCGCTCAGGGCCGGCTCGATACGAAGATCGTTCATGCGTGCAGGAAAGCGTGCCCCGTCCGGCCCGGTCAACCGCATTCGGCTGCGGACGGTGGCGAGGGACGTGACACCTTCGGACGCGGCCGCACGGGTGAGGGCATCGGAACCGCCGCAGTGACGCCCGCCGAACGGGTACGGATCCACGCATTGCCCCCGGCCAGGAGGATCCGTCCATGTCCGTCCACAAGGGCGCCCCCGCGCTGCTGAGTGCCGGCACGCTGTGCGCGGCCCTGCTGCTCAGCGGCTGCGCGAACACCGCGCCCCCCGCCCCCGTCGCGCCCGCAGGGACGGCCGCCGCGGCGGCCGCGGGGGACTCCCGTCCCGCGGGCGCCCCACCCGGCGCGGCGCGCGGGGCCGGCGGGCCGGGGGAGCCGGCCGGCAGCATCGCCTCCGCACCCGTCCCCGCGCCCCGGCTCCCCGGCGTCGGCCCCGCCACCCAGGCTCTCGTTCCCGACGGCACCACACAGGCCTTCGTCGTCACCGGCGCCACCGCCGACGACAACACCTCCACCGCGACCCTCTACGAGAAGGGCCCCGGCGGCCACTGGACCGAGTCGGCGGGGCCGTGGCCCACCCACAACGCGCTACGGGGCTGGACCGCCGACCACACGGCCGGCGACCTGCGCAGCCCCATCGGGGTCTTCCGGCTCGGCGACGCGGGCGGCCGGCTGCCCGACCCGGGCTCCCGCCTTCCGTACGACCAGGACGACGAGTTCGCCATCAGCGGCACCGGCTTCTCCGGCGAACCCCTCGAAGGTTCCTTCGACCATGTGATCGCCATCGACTACAACCGCGTCCCCGGCCGGACCCCGCTCGACAAGGAACGCCCGCTCGGTGACGAGAAGGGCGGCGGAGTCTGGATCCACGTCGACCACGGCGGCCCCACCCAGGCCTGCGTCGCCCTCGACCGAGAGCCGCTGCGCGAACTCATCCGCGCCCTCGACCCGGCCAAGGAGCCCGTCATCGTCATGGGCCCGGCGCCCGAACTGGCCCGCTGACCGACGACGGGCGCGCCCGTCGGCCCACGGCGACGGGGCGGGACGCTTCCTCGTCGTCCGGCCCCCTCACCGCGCGCGTCCGGCGTCCTCCACATGTGCGCCGTCCTGCGCCGTACGCGGTGGCCTCCGACGCGGCGCGCCCTTGCCGTGCGGCTCCGTACGCGGCGCCCTCCGGCGCGGGGCGCGCGTGTCCTCAGTTCCCGCCGCCGGCCCCGACCGCCCCGCGGAACGCGCCCGTGTGGCTGAGCACCTGCTCCGGGGTCAGATACGCGTCGGTGTACTCGAAGTCCCGCAGCGTGCCCGCCTTCGACGCCAGGAACCCGGTCCGTACGAAGTCGTCCCCGGCCGCGGCGTTCAGCAGCCAGTTCGTCATCACCCGGGTCTTCGCCACATTGGTCCGCAGCGCCGCCCAGTGATACGCGCGGGCCACGGCCTGCGCCGGCGCCCCGTGCAGCTCCACACCGAGCGGCTTCGACACCCCGTCCATCCCGCCGAGGTCCACCACCAGACCCAGATCCTTGTGGGTGTACGGATGGGTCGGCTCGCCGCGCAGCGTCGAGACCAGGTTGTCGGCGAGCGCCTTGCCCTGCCGCATCGCGTGCTGGGCGGTCGGCGGACAGATCGCGCCCTCCTCGCCCTTGGCGAGATCCGGCACCGCCGCCGCGTCTCCGAGGGCCCAGACCCCGTCGAGGCCCGGCACGGTCATCTCGGCCGTGACCACGAGCCGTCCCCGGAACGTTTCCGCACCGAGCGTGCCGATCAGCGGGCTCGCCGCCACCCCGGCCGTCCAGATCAACGTCCGGCTCGGCAGCACCCGCCCGTCCGTGAGCGTCACGGCGTCTTCGTCCACGGAGGCCACCGACACCCCCAGGGACACCTCGATCCCGCGCCTGGTCAGGATGTCCATCGCGGCGGCGCCCAGCTTGTCGCCCAGCTCGGGCATCAGCTTCGGCGCGATGTCGACCAGGTGCCACTTGATGAGCTTCGGATCGATGCGGGGATACCGCTTGACCGCGTTGTGGGTGAGCAGCTGGAGACAGGCCGCCGTCTCCGTGCCCGCGTAACCGCCGCCGACCACCACGAACCGCAGCCGCGCGGCCCGCTCCTCCTCGTCGTTGCTCGCGTCGGCCAGGTCGAGCTGGGCGATGACGTGGTCGCGGATGTACACGGCCTCGGCGAGGGTCTTCATCCCCCGCGCGTGCTCGGCGAGCCCGGGGATGTCGAAACTGCGGGTCACGCTGCCGGGCGCGAGCACCAGATGGTCGTACGGCTCGGTCACGTACTCGCCGGCGATCGTGCGCACCACACAGACCTTCGCCGTCGTGTCCACGCCGACCACGCCACCCGGCACGATCCGGGTGCGGTGTCGTTCACTGCGGCGCAGCGACAACGCGACCGACTGAGGGGTCAGCACCCCCGCCGCCACCTGGGGGAGCAGGGGCAGATACAGCTGGTACGAGAACGGTGAGAGGAGCGCGAGCTGCGCCTCCCGCTCCGTGAGGCGTCGTTCGAGCCGCCGTACGCAGGCCACTCCGGCGAATCCGGCGCCCACCACGAGAATCCTCGGTCGCGTCACGCTGTCCGCCCTTCCGTAGGAGCGTGCAAGAAACCATCGGATATGGCCGAGTAGGCCGCATGTGGCAGTTTTTCATTGACTATCCGTGGTTCGTCCGGTTCACCCTTTCTATCGTCATTGCGACTGGATCGCTCTTCGGCACGGTCCGCTTCGGCCCGGTGAAGCCCGGCCCGGCCGGCGTCCTCTTCGCCGGGCTGCCGCCCGGCATCGGCCCGGCCGTGCCCGCCGGACCCTCCGTCCGCGGGCTCGCCCCGTACGGGGACACCGTCGGTCTCGCAGCGGGCCCGGCCTTGTGATCGGCTACCCCCTGCCGTCGTCCTCACTCGTGCCTTCGTCGCGGTCGCCCGGCCCGTCCGCCGGGCCGACGTCCCCGGCGGGACTCCGGTCGCAGCGGGGCCACGGGCGCGTTAGGTTGCCGAAGGCCCGCGCGACGGCCGCAACCCCCTCCCGGAAGGCGGAACACCAGGCATGACCACGTACAAGGTCGGCTACTTCGTCGGCAGCCTGTCGAAGGACTCCATCAACAGGATCCTCTCCCGCGCCCTCCTCCGCGTGGCGCCGCCGGAGCTGGAGTTCCAGGAGATCCCCATCAAGGACCTGCCGCTCTACAACCACGACTTCGACGCGGACTACCCGCCCGAGGGCCGCGCCCTCAAGGACGCCATCGCCGCCGTCGACGCCGTCCTCTTCGTCACCCCCGAGTACAACCGGTCCATCCCCGGCGGCCTCAAGAACGCCATCGACTGGGCCAGCCGCCCCTGGGGAACGAACTCCTTCACCCACAAGCCGTCGGCCGTCATCGGCGCCTCGCCGGGCAAGATCGGCACCGCCGTCGCCCAGCAGAGCCTCCGCTCGGTGCTGAGCTTCTGCAACTCCCCGCAGATGAACGCCCCCGAGGCCTACATCCAGTTCGTCCCCGGGCTCTTCACACCGGACGGCGAGGTCACCGACCCGACGACCCAGCAGTTCCTGACCGACTTCATGGCCGACTTCAAGACCTTCATCGAACGGGTCCTCACCGTCCTGCCCCAGCGCTGAACGGGGTCAGAGGACCACGACCCCCAGCGGACGCGAGCCCGCCTCCAGCCGGCGCACCTCACCCGTGTCGAGGTCGACGACGCTCAGGCCGTCCCAGTACCCGCCGCGGGTGAACCCACCGGTCACATAGGCGGTGCGCCCGTCCGAGGAGACCGCCACGTCCTCGTGCGGACCCTCCAGGGGGTAGACCCGCTCGGTGCCGTCGGGGGCCCGGACCGTCAGGGAGGGGCCCTCGTCCTCGTCCGGGTCGATCGGCCCCGTGCCCACCGCCACGAGCGTGCCGTCGGCGGTCATCGTGGCGCCGTGCTGGTGGGTGTTCGCGGTCATCGGCTCGACGGTCGTCCGGCCGGTGCGGGGGTCGACGACCGCGAGCCGCTCGCCCTCGAAGGGCAGCAGCAGCTTGCCGTCCGAGGGGCGTACGGCCGTGTAGTGCGGCTTCAGCCAGGACCCGAGCCCGCCCTGCGTGCCGTACGGTGCGACCTCCACCCGGCGCGGGTCCAGCGTCCCCGCGTCGACGACCGTGACGTCGAAGGAGTCGTGGTTGGTCGCGTACACCTCGGCGCCGTCACGTGAGACGTCCACGTCGAAGGGGCGCCGGCCGACCGGCACCGTGTCCGTGACCCTCAGGGACGTCGTGTCGATCACCTCCAGGGTGCCGTTCCCGTCGGGCACGTTGACCCCCACGTACACCCGGCGACCGTCCGGCGAGAGCGCGATGCCCATGCCGCCGCCCCGGTACTCGCCCGTGGTCACGGGACCCGCGTCCGTCTCGTACGGGACGAGCGCGAGCCGCTGCCGGGTCGCCGTGTCCACGACCGCGACGCCCTCGGCGGTCGCCACCCAGGCCCGCCCGTCCTCGCCGACGACCAGACCGTAGGGAGCGGTGCCGACCGTCACCGAGCCGGTGGCACCCCGTGCGGGGTCGACGAACGTCACCGTGTCGGAGCCGAAGTCGGCGACCAGGAGCGTGCACGGCGCGGGCTTGCCCGCCGGGGCGGGTGTCACGGTCACGGAAGAGCCGGCGGTGGGCGGCGCACCGGTGGGGGACACCCCGGCCGGCGATGCGGATCCCGTCGCGGAGACCGCCCCTCCGGACTCCTGCGCGCACCCGGCGAGCAGGACCACGGCCACGGCGCCGGGCAGGAGCAGCCGGGCGGCGGTACGGGGCGCACGGCGGAACTTCGTCATGACGGACTCCTCGGTACGGCGGACACGGTCGGCCCCGTCCGAGGACGGGGCCGCACCCTGCACCGATCCTCCGCCCATGCGCGGCCGTGTACGGTCCGACGCCCGGCCCCGGCCCGACGGCGGGTCGGAGGACACCGGGGTCAACCGATCGGCTGACCCCGTCTGCCCACCCCGGTCGGTGGGGAGTGAGGTGGGGAGTGATCAACTCTCGACGGCGTCCAGGAAGCACACCGCCCGCTCCACGCACAGCGCGGACGCCTCCGGTACGAAGGACGGCGCCCCGCGCTCGGCGAACAGGTGCGCGCTCCCCGGGTACAGGAAGAGTCTCCGGTCCGCCGCGTCCGCCACCAGCGCGCGGGCGGCCGCCAGATCGCCCTCGTCGACGAAGAAGGGGTCGGCGTCCATCCCGTGCACCTGCGCGGGAACGCCCTCCGGCCAGGCCTCGCCGAACTCCGACACCGGCACGCAAGCGCTGAACAGCAGGGCGCCGAGCGCCCCGGCCCGGGTCTGCGCCAGCTTCTGGGCGGGCAGCACACCGAGCGAGAACCCTGCGTAGACGACGGCCCCGGGCAGCGCCGAGGCCGCCCGCTCGCCGCGCGCCACGAGCGTGTCGAAGCCGATCTCCTGGGCATACCCGACGCCGGCCTCGAGGTCGGTGAAGGTCCGGCCCTCGTACAGGTCGGGCGTGTGCACCGTGTGGCCCGCCCGCCGCAGCTCATCGGCGAACGCGCCGACTCCCTCGGTCAGCCCGAGCGAGTGGTGGAAGAGTAGAACCTCGGCCATGTCGTCATCCCCAGTCGTCCGTACGGGGCCCGCCCCCACTGCGGCACGGGCCGATGGGCAGCAGCATGGCCCACGCCACTGACAACGCCCGGGAACGGGCGGCCGGGCCGAGGCGCGGAGGGGGGCTGACGGCCGGGGGCGACCACCGGGAACGGACGCGGACGGGCCGGGGGCGACCACCGGGAACGACGCGTACGGGCCGGGGCCGGCCGGAAGCGTGACGGACGGCCCCGGAACCGTCGGCTAGCGCATCGGCCGCTGCGGCAGGACGGCGCCCGCCTGACCCACGACCCCCGCGGGTCCGCCGACGCCCATCGGGCCACCGACGCCGGAGTGCGGGACAGCGCCCTGGTGCGCGATGGCGACGACGCCCTGGTGCGCCCCCGCTCCCGTGTGCGAGACGACGCCCTGCTGCGGCCCCTGGACCCCCTGCGGCGGCACCTGGATGACCCGGCTCAGGTCCCGCAGAACCTCCTCCGCGACCTGGCGGACGTCACCCGGAACATCCCCCCGCTCCCGTATGAGCTCGGCGTAGATCGGTGCCGTGCCGTCCGCGTGGTTCATGGAGCTCGCTTCCTTCGTCTGCGCCGGTGACGTCACCGACGGGGAGACGGCGAGTCTACGGGGCACCACCGACACGCCCCGGAGCGAGCCCCCGCACACCACCCCGCCCCTTGTCGGCCGCGCCGGATATTCGGTGTCCCCCGGGCCCCCGACCGCCGAGAATGGATCATCGAACACACGGGAGGGACCCCATGAGCCAGGCGACCCTGACTCTGCACGACCTGATGCCGTCCGACGAGCTCGCCGCCGCACTCGCCGACGGGCACGTCACGCGCAAGCGGCACCCCGAGCTGCCGCTGTCGATCTACACGTACACGCGCGCGTGCCAGTACGCCCAGCACTGGAACCTGGCCACCACCCGCTGCCGCGGACTCGTCGCCGACGACGCCACCGGACGCATCGTCGCGCTCCCCCTCCCCAAGTTCTTCAACGTCTCCGAACACGCCTCCGGCCGCCCCTACGCACCGCCGCTGCCCGACGAGCCGTTCGAGGTGTACGACAAGGTCGACGGCAGCCTCGCCGTGGTCTTCCACTACGACGGCCGCTGGCACGTCGCCTCCAAGGGCTCCTTCACCAGCACCCAGGCCACCTGGGCGCAGCGCCGGCTCGACGCGGCCGACACGACGGGCCTGACGCCCGGCGTCACGTACCTCGCCGAGATCCTCTACCCGGGCAACCGCATCGTCGTGAACTACGGCGAGCGGCGCGACCTCGTCCTGCTCGCCGCCTTCGGCGGGGACGGCACCGAGATCCCGCTCGCCGAGGCCGCCGCCGGCTGGCAGCCCGTCGGCTCCGTCGTCCGCACCTGGCCGGCCATGGGCATCGCCGAGCTCGTCGCCCTGACCGAGTCCAACACCCTCCCCGGCGGCCACCGGGCCACCGGCACCGACGCCGAGGGCTTCGTCCTGCGCTTCGCCTCCGGCCTGCGCGCCAAGGCCAAGCTCGCCGAGTACGTGCGCCTCCACAAAGTGCTCACCGGTGTCACCGAGCGCGACATCTGGCGCGGCCACGGCATCCAGCGCTTCGCCGGAGTCCCGGCCGGCGAACTCGCCAAGGGCCTCGGCTGCTCCGTGACCGAGGTCGAGGCGGACGGCGGCAAGCCGCTGGACGCCCTCCTGGAGCAGGTCCCGGACGAGTTCGACGCCTGGGTGCGCGAGGTGATCGGCGGCCTCGAAGCCGCGGCCGCCGAGCGCGAGCGTGCGGTCGACGAGGCGTACGCTCACCTGGCCCACCTCGCCGGGGACCGGGGCGCCTTCGCCCGCGCCGCGGCCGGGATGTCCGACCGCGGCCTGCGCGCCGCCCTCTTCCTGCGCCTCGACGGGCGCCCCACCGACCTCCTCGTCTGGCGACAGCTGCGCCCCGAGGCCACCGACCCCTTCGCCCACGACCAGGAGAACTGAACGTGCCTGTCGTCCATGTCATGACCGGCCTCCCGGCCTCCGGGAAGACGACGGCCGCCCGCGCCCTCCAGGCGGCCGCCGAGGGACGCGTGCGGCGCGTCAACCTCGACGACCTCCGCTCCATGCTCGACGTCCCCTCGCCGGACCGCGGCCGGTCCCACAAGCACGAGCAGACCGTGCTCGGCATCCAGGACGCCGCGGTCCGCGCCGCCGTCGACGACGGCTTCGACGTCGTCGTCGACAACACCCATCTGACCCCGCACATCCCGAAGCGGCTGAAGGCGGCCGTGGGGGGTCTCGCCACCTTCGCCGTCCATGACTTCACGGACGTCCCGGTCGACGAGTGCGTGCGCCGCGACGCCGCCCGCGAGCGGCCCGTCGGCGAGGAGATCATCCGCATCCTCGCCGAGAAGCACACCAAGGCCACCCGGGGCGGCTGGCGGCTCACCGCGGACTGGCTCAACGACCGCCCCACCGTCGGAGAGCCCTACGTCCCCGACCCGAGCCTCCCCACCGCCGTCATGTGCGACATCGACGGCACCCTCGCCCTGCGCGTCGACCGGGGCCCGTACGACTTCACCCGCTGCGACCGCGACCTGCTCAACGTCTCGGTGCGGGACGCCCTGCGTGCCTTCCGGCACACCGAGCGGGACCGGATCGTGCTGCTGTCCGGGCGGAGCGAGGACCACCGCGCCCTCACCGAGTCCTGGCTCGCCCACCACGAGGTGCCGTACGACGAGCTCTGGATGCGGGCGTCCGGCGACGGCCGCGGCGACGACCTCGTGAAGGCCGAGCTCTTCGACGCCCGGGTGCGCCACCGGTACAACGTCCGCGTCTCGCTCGACGACCGTGACCGCGTCGTGGCCCTCTGGCGCCGGATGGGCCTGCCCACCTGGCAGGTCAACTACGGCGACTTCTGACCCACGGCGGCCGGCGCCGCGGGGGTGGGACCGCCCACCCCCGCCGCCGTGTCAGGATCGTGGGATGGTGGAAAAGATCATCGCGGCGTGCGACGGCGCGTCGAAGGGAAACCCCGGCCCCGCGGCCTGGGCATGGGTCATCGGCCGCGCCGACGGAGCGATCGACCGCTGGGAGGCCGGCCCGCTCGGCCGCGCGACCAACAACGTGGCCGAACTCACGGCCCTGGAACAACTGCTCGAAACCCTCGACCCGGCGGTTCCGGTCGAGGTCCGGATGGACTCCCAGTACGCCATGAAGGCCGTCACGACCTGGCTGCCCGGCTGGCGTCGCAAGGGCTGGAAGACGTCCTCCGGAAGCCCCGTCGCCAACAAGGACCTGGTGGTCCGGATCGACGCGCTCCTCACCGGCCGGGACGTCGACTTCGTCTACGTCCCGGCGCACCAGGTCGACGGAGACCCCCTCAACGACGCGGCCGACCGCGCGGCCAGCCACACCGCCCGTACGCAGGAGCCCACGGGCTCCGACGCCGGAGCCCCGCTGCCGCCCCCGGAAGCCCCGACACGCGCCTCCGCGCCCCGCGCGCGCTCCTCAGCGCCGTCCGGCTCGTCGGCCGGTTCCTCCGGTGGCTCCGGCAGCGGTCCGGCAGCCCGCCGGAGTCGCCCGTCCGGCGGCACGCTGAAGGCGAGATTCTCGGGCCGCTGCCGCTGCGGCAAGGCCTACGACAAGGGCGAGACCATCGCGAAGAACCCCGACGGCTGGGGCCACCCGACCTGCGTCTGAACCCTCTCCGGGCCCTCCCGCCGTCCGACTGGCGGGCGGCTCCGTCCGTTGCTTGAGACCGGTCCACCCGGGCGCGCGCCAGCCTTCACCCAGGCGTGTACCCGGGTTCGCCGGGGGTTCTGTTCTCCGAGCGCTTGTGGCTGCATACTGTCCTCCTCGCCACCGGTGACGAACCGTTTTACCTGCTTATTTGTCGCTCTCTTGACGTGGTCGGCACCGGCGAGAACCTCCCTCCTGCTGCCGCCGCGGCGACCCCTCGGCGGAAGCTTTCCCTGCCCGTGAAAGACCCGAGGTTCCGTGCCAGTACCTGTTCTCCTGACCGGGCGCTCCGTGCGCCTGGAGCCGCTGGCGATGCGGCACGCCGAAGCCCTCGCCCGGGCCGGCGGGGCGGACCGATCGGCCTACGCCTTCACCCCCGTACCCGACGGCTTCGAATCGGCCCTCGACTACATCGCCCGTGCCCTGACCGATCAGGCGGCAGGACGATCCCTGCCCTTCGCCCTGGTCAGTACGGCCGACGAGCGAGTCATCGGTTCGACCCGGTTCCTCGAACTCGACTACTGGCGGGGGCCGCTCGTCTGGCCGCCCGTCCCCGGCATGCCCCATGGAGATCCGCTGACCTCCGTGCCGGACGCCGCCGAGATCGGCAACACCTGGATCGCCGGCGACGCCCGGGGTACCGGCGCCAACACCGAGGCCAAATACCTCATGCTCCGGCATGCCTTCGAAGCCTGGGGCGTGCGCCGCATCACTATGCGCGCGGACGCCCGCAACACCCGCTCCAGAATCGCCATCGAGCGGCTCGGAGCGAGCTGCGAAGGAGTCCGTCGCGCCCACTCCCGCGGGCTCGACGGAGCCGTCCGCGACACGGCCTTCTACTCGATCCTCGACGAGGAATGGCCGACCGTCCGCGACATCATCGAACTCCGCCTGTCCACACCCCGCCAGGTGCGGGTTCCGCAGGATCTGCTCCCGGCCTGAACCCCTTCCGGCACCGCTCCGGCGGGCGCTCGCGCCCCCGCCGGAGCGGTGGTTCCATGGAAGGGACGGGAAGGATTCGACATATGAGGACGCGGGGTAGCGGCCGTCACAGGACCGCGCACCGTGCAATCAGGATCCGCGAGAAGCGGATGAGTCCTTCCCGCCCCCTTTCCTCATGAGCTGCCCTGCTTCGCTCCGCGGGTCCTCCCGTCGCCACGCTCCCGGCGCCTCCCCGCGCCGACGGTGACCGGCATGATCACCGTCCGCTTCAGCCGCCGAAGCCCTCCGCGCACCGGACGCTGTTCCCTGATCAGGCCCGATCGGCAAGACACCCCCCTGGTCGACGTCCCAAGGCCGGCCGGTGGCGATCCCCGGATCCACCTGGGCCGCGTCCAGGACGGCCCGGTACGGTGATCGCGACAGCGCCCCGCGCCACCGAAGGGACCGAGTGATCGTGCCGACCGGAACCACCGACGTACTCCTCCGGACGGAGGGCCGGGCCGGCTTCCTCACCCTGAACCGTCCCCGCGCCATCAACGCGCTCACCCACCCCATGGTCCTCGCCGTCGACGCGGCCCTGACCGATTGGGAGCACGACCCGGCCGTCACGACCGTCGTCATCAAGGGCGCGGGCGAGCGCGGCCTCTGCGCCGGCGGCGACATCCGGGCCATCCACGACGACGCGCGCGCCGGCGGCTCCGCCTCCGCGGCCTTCTGGCGCGACGAGTACCGGCTCAACGCCCGTATCGCCCGCTACCCGAAGCCGTACGTCGCCCTCATGGACGGCATCGTCATGGGCGGCGGCGTCGGCGTCTCCGCGCACGGCTCCGTCCGCGTCGTCACCGAGCGCTCCCGGGTCGCCATGCCGGAGACCGGCATCGGCTTCGTCCCCGACGTCGGCGGTACGTACCTCCTCGGGCGCGCCCCCGGCGAGCTCGGCACCCATCTCGCCCTCACCGGAGGCCACGTCGGCGCCGCCGACGCGATCCTCACCGGCCTCGCCGACCACTTCGTCCCCTCCGCCGAACTGCCCGACCTGGTCCGGGACCTGACCCGGCTTCCGGTCGAGGAGGCCGTCGCCCGGCACACCGCCACGGCCCCGCCCGGCGTCCTCGCCGAGCAGCGGGAGTGGATCGACGCCTGCTACCCGGCCGAGACCGTCGAGACGGTCGTGGAGCGCCTCTTCGACACCGGCGTGCCCGCTGCCAAGGAGGCGGCCACCACCCTGCTCGCGAAGTCCCCGACCGCCCTCAAGGCGACCCTCGCCACCCTGCGTCGCTCGCGGGCCCTCGCGACCCTCGAAGAGGTCCTGGACCTGGAGTTCCGTGTCTCCTGCGCCGCCCTGACCAGCCCCGACCTCGTCGAGGGCATCCGCGCCCAGGTCGTCGACAAGGACCGGAACCCCCGCTGGAGCCCGGCCACGCTCCCCGAGGTCACGGACGAGTCCGTCGCCCGCTGCTTCGTCGCACCGGCCGACGGCGACCTCGGCCTCGCCGCCGCCCGCCGGGACGGGGTGAACCGGCGGATCACCGGGCAGGCCGCCGACGACCGGCCCGCCCCACTGCGGACCGCCGAGGACCGGGGATCACGGGACCGCGCGTGACCACGAACGCCACCACATCCTTCCAGCCCGTCCTCGACCGCATCGCCGAGGAGATCGCCGAGCTCACCGACCGGGGCACCCCGGCCGACTACATCCCCGCGCTCGCCGCCGGCGACCCCACCGACTTCGGCATGGCCGTGGCGGAACTCGACGGCACCGTCTACGGGGTGGGGGACTGGCGGCGCCCCTTCTCCACCCAGTCCGTCACCAAGGTCTTCACCCTCGCGCTCGCCCTCGCCGGAGAGGGCGACGCGCTCTGGGCCCATGTCGGCCGGGAACCCTCCGGCGACCCGTTCAACTCCCTGGTCCAGCTGGAGTACGAGAACGGCATCCCGCGCAATCCGTTCATCAACGCCGGCGCCCTCGTCGTCACCGACCGCCTGCACCGGCTGACCGGCGACGCCTCGGGCAGCCTGCTCGGCTTCCTGCGCGCCGAGAGCGGCAACCCGGACCTGGCCTTCGACACCGACGTGGCCGCGTCCGAGGCCGCCCACGGCGACCGCAACGCGGCCCTCGCCCACTTCATGGCCTCCTACGGCAACATCACGGGGCCGGTGCCCGACCTGCTCCGCGAGTACTTCCGTCAGTGCTCCCTCGAAGCGTCCTGCGCCGACCTGGCCCTCGCCACCGGCTTCCTGGCCCGCCACGGCCTGCGCGCCGACGGCTCACGCCTGCTGACCCGCAGCCAGGCCAAGCAGGTCAACGCCGTCATGCTCACCTGCGGTACCTACGACGCGGCCGGTGACTTCGCCTACCGGGTGGGTCTCCCGGGCAAGAGCGGCGTCGGCGGAGCGGTCGTCGCCGTCGTGCCGGGCCGCTGCACCCTCTGCGTCTGGAGCCCGGGTCTCGACGACCGGGGCAACTCGGTGGCCGGCGTGACCGCCCTCGACCGCTTCACGACCATCACGGGGCTGTCGGTCTTCTGACCCGCGCGGTCTTCTGACCCGCGCGGGCTGCCGGCCCGCGCGGTCGGCGAAGAAGGCCGCTCGGCGTCGGAGGGAGAAAGGGCATGTCGCGGGACGGGGTGGGCATGCTGCCGGGGTGGCCGACAGCCCGGACCGAGGAGACCCGTATGACCGTTCCCACCCGCATCCGCACCTCCGCGAAGGCCGTCGTCCTCCACGAGGGGTCCGTCCTGCTCACCCGGAACCTCTGGAACGGCAGAGAGGTCCACTTCCTCCCCGGCGGAGGCCAGGAGACCGGCGAGCTGCTGCCCGACGCGCTCCGCCGCGAGGTGCACGAGGAGACCGGGCTGACCGTGCGCGTCGGTCCGCTGCTCTGGGTCCTGGAGGGCTGGACGGAAGGCCCCGAAGTTCACACCTCGGAGAACTTCCACCGGGTCGAGGTCGTCTTCCTCTGCACCGTGGAGGGCAGCGCCGAACTCCTCGGCGGAACCGAGCAGGACATCGACCAGATCGGCCTCGACTGGGTCCCGCTGGAGAAGATCACCTCCCTCGGAACCCTGTCGCCCCGCTACCGCGCGCACATGGCCCCCCTGGTGTCCGGCGCCGTCCCCCGCGCCGCGTACCTGGAGCGCACCTCCTAGCGGGCGTCCGGCCTGTGCGCCTCGATCAGGGTCCGCGCGGAGTGGGCCACGAAAGGACCCTCCGCGCGGATCAGCGCATCGAGCGCGCGCAGCCGGGGCAGGTGGGACTCCACCGTGAAACCCGGCACGATCCAGATGACCTTGCGCAGGAACCACACGACGGCGCCGATGTCGTGGAACTCCATCCGCAGCCGCTCGGAGCGGAGGTCGGCGATCTCGAGACCCGCGTCGCGCGCCGCCGCGCTCTCGTCGTCGGGATGCCGGTGCCGGGCCGCCTCCGGCTGTGGGCCCAGGAAGAACTCGACCAGTTCCCAGACGCTCGCGGGACCGACGTGCTGGGCGAGATAGGTGCCGCCCGGCCGCAGGACGCGGGCGATCTCCTCCCACCACACCGTGGTGGGGTGGCGGCTGGTGACGAGATCGAACGCGGCGTCGGCGAAGGGCAGCGGAGGCTCGTCGGGGTCCGCGACGACAACGGCCCCCCGCGGGTGCAGGAGTGCGGTGGCCCGCGCGAGATTGGGCGGCCAGGACTCGGTGGCCACCATCGTCGGCGGCAGCGTCCGCACACCGGCGAGGACCTCCCCGCCGCCCGTCTGGACGTCGAGGGCGGCCGAGGCACGGGCGAGCCGGTCGCCGAGGATCCCCTGGTAGCCCCAGGAGGGCCGTTGCTCCGTCGCCCTCCCGTCGAGCCAGGAGAAGTCCCAGCCGTCCACGGACGCCTCGGAAGCCTCCGCGACGAGTTCTTCGAAGGAGGGTGTCATCCCTTCATCATCTCCCGTCACCCGGCCCGGGGTCACCGCCCCGGGCGTCGACCGGCCGCCGACGCCGGTACCTCACGGCCCGCGTCCCACCCGTCCACCACGCCCGGGAGCTCGACACGGGACCGGATCCCCAGCCGCGCGAAGACGCCCCGGAGATGGTGGTCCACGGTGCGGGGGCTGAGGGAGAGGTGGTCGGCGACCTCCTGGTTGGTCGCGCCACGCGCCACGAGGCGGACGATGCGCTGCTGCTGCGGGGTCAGCTCGCGCAGCGCAGCCGGGTCGGTCGTCCCGCCCGAGGTCCCTCCCGTGGCCCGGAGTTCGGAGCGCGCGTGCTCGGCCCAGCCCCCGGCGGCGGCCCGCTCGAAGGTCACGAGGGCGTCGCGCAGTGGACCCCGTGCGTCGCCCGGCCGTCGCCGGCGCCTCAGCCACGTGCCGTACGCGAGGAGGGTGCGGGCCCGCTCGAAGTCGTTCCCGCAGCTGTCGTGGCGGCGCACCGCCTCACGGAACCAGTACGCCGACGCCTCGCCCTCCGCGAGCAGGGCCCTGCAGCGCGCCAACTGCGCCTGCGCGGGGCCGTCGACGCCCAGCGCGGCCCACGCCGCGTACTCCTCGGCCGCGTCCCGGGCCTCCGCGTCCCGGCCTGCCGCGACCGCGGTCTCCACGAAGCAGGGGACCACCAGCATGCGCAGTGCGAAATGACCGCCCCGAGGGCCCGGCCGGACCAACGGCAGGAGCCGCGCGGCCGCCTGGGCGGCCAGACCCCGGCCCAGTTCGGCCCGCGCAAGCGCCCACTCGGCGAGCGTCGCGGCCTGCACGAGTCCGTGCGGTCCCGCCGTCGCGAGCGCGCGCCCGGCGTGCTCCGTCACCGCGGTCCCGTCGCCCTCCACCGATGCCACCAGGGCCAGTACGGCGTGCTGGTGGGCCGCCACGTTGTGCTGGCCCGTCGCCTCCGCCGTCCGGAGTCCCTCCCGCGCCGCTCGCGCCGCCCGGCTGTACCGGCCGGCCCGCAGTTCGGCGTACGCGAGCTGTTCGAGCGCGTGGGGCAGCAGCGCGGTACGGTGCTCCGCCCGTGCCCGGACCAGCGCACGGGCGTGGATCCGGGCCGCCGCCGCGGTGTCGCCGAGGACGAGCGCGGCCGCCCCGGCCCGGAGGAGCAGCCGGGGATCGTCCGCGTCGCCCTCTCCCGCGACCACCCGCGTCAGTGCCGTACGAGCGTCGTCCAGGCGTACGGTCAGCGCGGCACTGAGCCCGTCGGCGAAGTCGCGCTCCAGGCCGCCCACGTCCTCACCCCCGTCCAGGGCGGCCAGGCACGCCTCCACGTCGCCGCCCGCCCAGGCCGCCTCCATCGCGAGGAACCGGGCGTCTGACGCCTCCGTCGGTGCCCTCCCGCGCAGCAGTTCCGCCGCCTGGAGCAGCGCCTCGTGGGCGTACATGACCGGGCCGCCGGCCAGCGCCGCGAGCCCCCGGACCAGCTGCGCACGGCCCAGGGCGACCGGCGAGAGCGCGCGCACGGCGGCGGACGCCCCCAGCCGGTCGGCCCGATGCCCTTCACCCCGCGCGAGCGCCGCACCGGCCGCCGGGCGGTCCGCCGCAGGCGTCGAACCCGTGGCCGGACCGCCCGCCGAAAGCACCTCGGCGGGGCCCCCGGACGGGCCGGGGGCCCGGGTCCGCCCCCGCCAGGACTGCCGGGCCGAGGCGAGCGCCGCGCGCCCGAGGAAAGGGTCCTCGAAGCCGACCGTCCCGCCCCTGCGGCGGCGCAGCAGCCCGTCCGCGATGAGCCCCTCCAGCGGCTCGGCCGGTGCACGTGCCCCTCGCGCCCCGGCGGGCACCGACCCGCCGGGGCCACCGACCCCGGACGCCACCGTGCTCGCACCGTCGGCCCCGGTGCGGCCCGCCAGGGCCACCACGGCGACCGTGGCGAGCAGACGGCGGGAGGCCGCGGGCAGGCGCTCCAGGAGTCCTCCGTACACCTCGGCCAGGACCGTGTCGTCGACGGCGGGCCGCGGCAGGGGCAGGGCTCCCGCGAGCTGAGGCGCGGTCAGGCGCCGTACCGCCGCGGCCAGCACGCCGGGATGCCCGGCCGCCTCGTCGAGCAATCGCTCCCCGACCGGCGACGCCGGGGCCACCCCCGTGCAGAGGTCACCGAGCAGCGCCCGCGCCCCGGACGTGGTCAGCCTGCCCAGCCGCACCGTCTCCGCCCCCGGAACCTCGGGGAACCGGTGATGGCGTGCGGCCGACACCAGCCACCCCACCCGGCCCGGCCGGCCGTACCCCCGGCCGCCGGCCTCCTGCCAGGCCGCGGCGAGCGCGGCCCGTGAATGCGCGTCCCACAGATGGAGGTCGTCCACGCAGATCAGTACGGCTTCCCCCTCGGCGGCGAGGGTGGCCACGGCCCGGACGAGCCCGCCCTCGCTCCGCGCGAGCCGCAGCGCCCGGCGCCCGGCCGCCGGGGTGGGGGCGAGCTCCGTGAACAGCGCACGCGCCGCGCTCCACGGGCCCCGGTGGTGGGGTGCGGCGACGCGGTACGCCGTACCGGGAAAGTCGTACGCGGCCCGGGAGAGGAGGGCGGTCCGCCCCTCGCCGGGATTGCCTGTGACGAACAGGACGCCGCCGCGTCCCGCCGCGGCACGGGCCGACAGGCGTGCCACGGCGGCGAGTTCGGCCGTGCGGTCGTAGAGCCGCGGGCCGCCGGCGGGGTGCGTCGCTCCGCTCACGACGGTCACGTTACCGACCCGTAGGGAACGGTGGAAGGTTCCCGGGTCTGGGCAGTGGCCCAGACCCGGGAACCGGGCTCTGTGACGGTGCACAGAGCGTCAGGAACCGAGCGGGCAGGTGCCCCGGTACTCGTCGATCGTCAGGCTCGGCCGCGGCAGCGGGCACAGGAACTGGTCGTAGCGGGTGTCGTCGTCGATGAAACGCTTGAGCCAGGAGAGGCTGTACTTCGCGATCGTCGTGTTCGACGAGTTCGGCGTGAAGTGGGTGGCGCCGTTGAGCTCCAGATACGCCTTGTCGAGGGATCCGGGCAGGCTCTCGTAGAACGGCTCGGAATGGGTGGCGACAGGGGCGATCGTGTCGCCGTCCGCGCCGATGACGAGCGTGGGCGTGGTGATCTCGGGCCAGGTCTTGTCCGTGTTCCACGCCGTGAGCGGCACGGCGGCCTTGAGCGAAGGCCGGCTCTTGGCCGCTTCGAGAGTGCCGCCACCGCCCATCGAGTGCCCCATCACACCGAGCCGGCTCGCGTCGACGCGGCCCCGCACCGCACTGCGCTGGGTCAGGTAGTCGAGTGCCGCGAGGAGTTGCCGCCCCCGGCTGTCGGGCTGGTCGACCGTGGTCAGGGTGTCGATGGTGAACACCACGAAGCCCTGCGAGGCCAGCCTCGGCCCGAGCCACGCCACCGAGGACTGGTAGGCCGTGAACCCCGGCGAGATCACCACCGCGCCGAAGGTGCCGTCGCTCGTGGACGTCGGGTAGTAGATCGTTCCGCCGCCGAAGCCGCTGACGGCGAGCGAGGAGACGGCCGTCTCCCCGACGGCGTACGAGCCGCGCAGCGCCTCGATGCTCGACTGGGTGGGCGCCGGACCGCGCTCGTACGGATTGGCCGCGGCCGAGATCGCGGGAGTGGAACCGGCGGCCTGGGCGCCGGGGGCGAGCAGCAGGGTCAGACAGGCGGCGGCCATGGCCGCGCCGAGGTGTCGTGTCACGACGGAGTCGTCCTCTCGTGTCGTGGGGTGGCCGCCGCCCGAGCGTCCGGGCGGCGGCCACGCCGTGATCTGGCCCGGCCACTGTCCGGTCGGCGCGCCCCACGGACATCGGCAGAATCGCCGGTCTTCTCCGAGAGGTACGACAGGCCCTAGCCCCGGCGTCCCAGCCGGACCGTGACCGTCTTCGGCCGCTGGTACTCCTGGAGTGCCAGCGTGCTCAGGTCGGTGCCGTGACCGGAGGCGCCGCGGCCGCCGTGCGGGAGTTCCGCCGTCTGCACGAGGTGACAGTTGACCCAGGTCTCGCCCGCGTTCAGTGCGGCCGTCAGTTCCAGGCCGGTCGTCAGGTCGGACGTCCACACGCTCGCGGCGAGGGCCTGCGGGACGCCGTTCGCCAGGGCGAGCGCTGCCTCCACCCCGTCGGCCCGTTGCACGGTGAGGAGCGGGCCGAACACCTCCTCGGTGACCGCCGGGTCGTCGTCGGGGAGGTCGGCGAGCACCCGCGCCGGCCGCCAGTGTCCCGCCTCCTCGCCCGGCGCCGGGGCGATGTCCGCGACGCTGTTCCGCTTGGCGTCGGACGCGGCGACCAGCCGGTCGTAACGCTCCGCCTGCTCAGGGTTGTTGAGCGGGCCGAAGTCCCGGCCCGCCACCCGGGCGGCCATCGCCGCCGTCAGACCGGCGACGGCGTCCTCGTAGTTCTCCGGCAGGGTGATGACCCGCGCCGGAGCCGCGCAGCTCTGTCCCGCGTTGTACGTGACGGCGGCGGCGAGCGACTCCCAGGTGTCGGCGGGCGCGTCCGGGAGGACGATCGCCGGAGCGTTGCCGCCCAGCTCCAGACTCACCCGCCGCGTCCCCGCGCGGACCGCCACGTCGGCCCCGGCCCGGCCGCTGCCCGTGAAGGCCACCATGTCCACCGCCGACTCGACGAGCAGCCGGCCCGTCTCCCGGTCCCCGGGGAGACCCACGAGGACCCCTGGGCCCAGGGCGAGCGCGGCGTGCTCCGCGAGGAGCTCCAGGCTGTCCGGTGTCGTCTCGGCCGGCTTCGCCACCACGGTGTTCCCGGCCGCCAGGGCCGGCGCACACCGCCAGGCCGCCATCAGCAGCGGATAGTTCCACGGCACGACCACACCCACCACACCGACGGGCTCCCAGCGAACCCAGCTCTCGTGCCCCGTCACCAGCAGGCCCGCGGCCGGTGCCGTACGGGTCCTGGCCGCCGTCGCGAAGAACCGGAACAGGTCCGCGACCTGCTCGACCTCGCCCGCCGTCTCCGTCTCCGGCTTGCCCGTCCCGGCCCCCTCACGGGTCGCGTACTCCGCCGCGTGCTCCTCGACCAGACCCGCGAGCCGGTCGAGGCGCCGGCCCCGCTCCTTGGGCGTGAGCGCACTCCAGCCGGGCAGGGCGGCACGTGCGCCGGCCACGGCGGCCCGGACCTCGGGCAGACGGGACAGCACCGCCGTACCCCGCGGTGCCCCGGTACGGGGGTCGGTCAGTTCGGACACGGCGGGGGAGCCGCTTGCGTCGCTGGTCATGCGGGGGCCTCTCGTCCGTCGGGGTGGTGCCGGTTCACACGTCGTACGACCGCAGCCAGAGCTCCAGGGTGAGCACCAGCCACAACTTGCCGCCCTGCCGGGGCAGCAGAGCACCCTCGCCGCGCAGCCAGGCCCGGACCGTCTCCGGCCGGAACAGGCCGCGCTGCTGGGACCTGGGCCCGAGGAGGAGGTCCTGGCCGAGGTCGCGGAGCGGGCCCGTCAGCCACTGCTGGACCGGCACCCGCATACCGCTCTTGGGCCGGTCGACCACCGTGCCCGGGAGCAGGTCCCGTACCGCCTCCTTGAGGATCCACTTCTCCGCCGTGCCGCGGAGCTTGAAGGACGGCGGGGTGGCGAAGGCGTGGTCGACGACCGACCGGTCGAAGAGCGGGGAACGGCCCTCCACCCCCTGCGAGGACGTCAGCCGCTCCACCTTGGTGAGGATGTGATGCGCGCCCTTGGTCCGCAGGTTGCAGTGGAGCAGCTGGTTGAGGAGGTGCCCCATCCGGTACGGGCTGCCGCCCTCGGCCGTCAGATACGGCGCCACGTGCCGCTCCAGGGGCGGGGCGTCCCGCAGGGCGTCGAGCGCCGGCGCCGTCAGCAGCTCCGGCAGGTCCGTCCAGCACTTGCGGTACGAGCGCAGGTAAGCGGTCGCCCGGTCCTCGTCCCAGGGCGCGCCCGGGGTCCGGTGCATCTCCTGGACCAGCATCGGCAGGTTCTTCGGCCCGCCGAAGACGGGGTCCCCGCCCTCTCCGTTGAGGACCACGGAGGCGCCGTCCGCGGCCACGGCCTCGGCGAGCATCAGGTTCGGCACGGTCAGCGGATCGCCGACGGGGCTGTCGAGCAGGGCGGCCGCCTCGGCGAGACGGGCGGCCACGGCCGTGCCCGAGACGTTCAGGACCCGGTGGCGGGTGCGGCAGTGCGCGGCCACCAGGCCCGAATAGCCCAGCTCGTTCGGCAGGTCGTCACCGAAGCTGATCGAGTACGTGTGCACCGGGTGGCCGTGGAGCTTCGCCGCGAGGGCCGTGACCAGGGAGCTGTCGATCCCGCCGGACAGGAGCACGGCGGCCGGCTCGGCGACGGGCAGCCTGCTCTCCGTCGCCCGCTCCAACAGGCCCCGCAGCGCCAGGACGTGGGCGCCCGGGTCCTCCGGCGGAGGACCCTCGATCCGCTCACGGGGCTCCCAGTGCACGGTCTCGGTGGACGTCCCGTCCCGGTGCAGCCGGAGCACCCGGCCGGGCAGCACCTCCCGCACACCGGTCAGCAGGGTCTCCTCGCCGGGCAGATAGGCGAAGGTGAGGAAGGAGCGGACCGCGGACAGGTTCATCGAGGTGCCGAGCGCGGGCCACCGGCGCAGCGCGCGCAGGGAGGTGGAAGCCGCCCAGGCGGCGTCGGCCCGCGCGTAGAACAGGGTGCGGGCACCGACGTGGTCGCGGATCAGGACCAGGTCGGGGCCGTCGAGCACGGCGAGCACGAACATTCCCTCGGCCAGGGCCACCCCCGCGTCCCCGAGCGATGCCCAGCAGCGCAGAAGGAGTTCGCCGTCGGGGCAGTCGGACGCCGGGGGCGCGTCCCGCTCCGCGAGCGCGGCGAGGAGCACCGGGCGGTTGTGCAGGGTGACCTCTCCGACGGCCGTCCGCCCGAGCGCGGTGAACGGGCCCTCGGCGCGGCCGTGTTCACCGGGGAGCAGCGACAGCTCGGCGCCGGGCACATCGGCCGGGACATGGCCCGGGCCGAGGGCGCCCATCGCGTCCAGATGGGCGCGGGCCTGCCCGGTGGTGGGGGCCAGACAGGCGCACAGACGTGCCACGAACTGCTCCTTCTCCTGGTGGTGCCGGTCGTGCTGTGATGCGGGTGGCGCGGTCGTGACCTGATGCGGGTGGTGCCGGTCGTGACCGTGACGCGGGTGTTGCCGGTCGTGAGGCCGGCGTCGCGGGTGATGTGATGCGGGTGGTGCCGGTCGTGACCGTGCCGCGGGCGCCACCGGGGCGCGCATCAGCCGAAGTCGTCGTCGTTCCAGGCGTCCCCGTCACCGTCCCAGTTCGCGTCCCAGTCGTTCCCGTCGCCGGACCCGTCGGTCCCGTTCGACCCGTCGTCGGCGGAGGCCGAGCCACTGCTGTCGCCGCCTCCGCCCCCGCCGGACTGCTGTGCCTGCGCCTGCTGCTGGCGCAGTGCCTCCTCCTGCTCGGGGGACATGCTCAGCGGCGGCAGCTGGGCGGCGGTGACGGCGAGGGTCGCCACCCCGAGGCCCGCGAGCAGGGCGCCCACCCGGCCGCCGAAGGAACTCCGGTTGACCAGGACCTTCTCGCCGCGCGCCCACAAGGTGCGGCCGTAGCCGATGTCACGGGCGTAGGTGACGGTGCCGTCGGCGAGGCTGCGCTTGATGATGCGGTCGCCGAGCAGCTCGTCGGTTCCGGAGGCGCCCCGGTTGTCGTGCCAGTGCACGAGATGCGGGTGGCCGGAGGTGCGGCGGCGCCACTCCTCCAGGCCGTCCTCGTAGCGGCGGTGTACGGTGCCGTCGGCGAGCAGTTCGTCCGTGTAGCCGATCTCTTCGGGACGGTTCATGGTGTGCGTACCTCGGGTCGGTGGGAGGGAGCGCCGGGACGGGTCACGCGGCGGGCCAGGTCATGAAGCCGCTTCCGCGCAGTCCGCGCAGGCCGCTCCACAGGGAGTCGCGGGGCGGTCGTGGCCCCCGCGTCAGGCGCAGTACCGTGCGCACCAGCCGGTCCGGGGGCACGGCCGCCACCTCGGCGAACCGTCCCTCCGCCAGCCAGTCGGCCTCCCGCGGCCGCAGCGCGGCGGGCAGGGCGGCGAGGCCGGCGGGACCGGGCGCGGGGCCCCGGCCGGTGGGCAGGCGCAGGGCGGCCGCGTGCCGGGGCACCAGACCGAGCGACACGACGCGCACTCCCGGCACCGGCCCCAGTCCGTCCCGCACCAGGGCGGGGAACGCGATCCCGGCCGGGCTCGCGTCGTGCAGCACGTACACGGTGGCGCCTTCGGTCCGCTGCAGGGCGGCGAGCAGCCTCGGGTCGAGGGGCAGGGCGTCCGAGGCGGCGAACACCGGGCAGGCCGCCTCCAGATGGACGTGGTTGGCGAGGAGCATCCCGGCGATCGAGCGGTCCTGGCACATCAGCAGCCGGGGCAGCCCGTAGTCGTAGAGGTCGGGCTCGTACGCCCCCGACGACCCGGACGGCTCGCGCGACAGGGGCGGCTCCACCCGCGCGGCCGGATCGGGCAGCGGCGGAAGCAGTCCCGGTACGGTCTCCCGGCCGCGCGCCTCCAGGGCGCGGGTGAACACGGGCAGTCGCAGGACCGGGGCAGGGGTGCCGGGGACCCGGCCCCTCAGGAGCGTCGAGCCGGGACTCAGGACGCGGCAGGTCTCGTAGTACAGCTGGCGCTCGGTGAAGCGCAGCCCGCCGGGGGCTCCGGCGCGGGCCGCGGCCGCGGTGATCGCCCGGTCGGCCACCCTGACCGTCGTGCGGGCGGCGAACCCGAGGGTGGGGCGGCCATCGGCGCGCGCTGTCTGACCGGCACGGGCGGCCCCGCCGACCCCGGCGGGCTGTCCGGTCCCGGCGGTCGGGCCGGTGCGCGGGGGCGGGAGGTGTCGCTGGCTCATCCGGCCGTGGTGCCTTTCGTACGGGACGGGCCGCCGGCCCGCGCCGGCGCCTCGGCCGGCCAGGTCAGGAAGCCGTCGGCGGAGCGGGGTTCGGCGGGGCGGGCGGACAGAGCCTGTTCCACGGCCGCCGTGACGACCGATTCCAGGAGGCGTGGCGGGACGGCGGCCAGCGGGCTCCAGCGGCCTCCGGCCAGCCACGCGGCGTCCTCCTCGGGCAGGCCCGCGACGGAACGGAGGTCCGCCGCGTCCACCGTGGACGTGGTCGAGACCCGGTGCACGGCACCCCGGCGGGTCCGGACCGCGGAGACCGGGAGGCCGGCGTCCACCACGACCCTGCCGGGGTGGGCGAGGCGCAGCAGCGGTGCGAGCAGCGCCCCCAGGGCGCTCGCGTCGTGGAGCACCACCACCGGGAGCCCGGCGGGCACGCCCGCCAGCGCCTCGTGTGCGGCGGCCGGTTCGGCCTCGACGAGCCGTGCCTTCAGTCTCCCGGGGAGGGCGTTGACCCGGAGGAACACGGCGACCGCGTGATCGGTGCAGAGGATGACGGCCTCGCGGCGGCCGGCGACGGACTCACGGGGTGCGGGGGTGCCCGGGTCGTCGTTCACCACACCCGCCGGCAGCCCCTTGTACGCGGTTCGCCAGGGGCCGGTCATCGCCTGCCGGAACGCGGATTCCGATGGGGTGATGCTCCACCAGGCCCTGCTGGCGGGCCTGTACCGCAGGGCCGCCGCCACCACCACGACGACGACCGCGGCGGCGACGCCGATCGCGCCCACCATGCCCTGGACGAGATCGCCGACCACGAGGAGGAGAAGGACGAGGGGCACGGCGACCAGCCACCGGACGCCGGGCCGGATCCCGCGTGCGGGCTTCCCGTCCCAGAGGGAGGTGGACACCCGGGAGAGGTACCAGAGCTGGGTGAGGGTCACCTTCAGGCGTCCGCCGTCGGTGGCGCGCTCGGCGATCCGCCGGATCCGCAGATCGTGCATGCCCCGGCCGTGGAGCTTCGGGTCGAGCGCGAACCGGCGCTCGCAGCGCGAGCACGTCTGTCCGGTCCGCTCCCTGGCCGCCAGCTGGGCGGCGCAGTGCGGGCAGATCACCGGCCACCCACCGGGTCCGGTCCTGCGGCCTCGGGCCAGGTGAGGAATCCCAGGTCCGCGGCGCGCCGCCGGTCGGGGTCGACCCCGCGCGACACCTGGCCGGCGACCCGGTCGACGACCGCGAGCAGTCGGGCCGGAGGCAGTCCGACCAGCGGGAACCGCCAGCCCTGCCCGAGCCACTTCAGCTCCTCGGGGGTGTACGTGCCGAGCGCGGTGAGGATCCGCATGTCCGCCGGGCTCGGCTTCCGCCGCGGGTCCCGGTAGGGAACGGCCTGGGGCAGGGTCCGTACGGTGCGCAGCGGCGGTCCCACGTCGATGACCGTCCGGTCCGGCAGGGCGTCCCGGAGGCCTCGTACGAACAGTTCGCCGTCCGCGTCGGAGTCGTGGAGCACGAGCACGGGACCCTTCGACGGGACCACCGCGGCCTCCGCGACGCTCCGCGCCACCGCGAGGCCGTGGCGGGCGGGCAGCCCGTCGGCGACGAGGAAGGCGACGACGGCGCGGTCGGGGCAGACCAGCACCCCGGTCGTGCCGGCCGCACCCGCCGGGTCCGCCACGCCGCCTCCGGATCCCGCGGTGTCGAGCACACCGGGCGGGAGCACCCCGTACACCGACCGCCAGGGGGAGAGCACCAGCGCGGGGAAGGCCTCCCGGACGACCGGCGGGACGCCCTTGCCCGCGCCCATGGCCCGGGCCACGGTGATGCCCAGGCCGATGAGCAGCAGGGCGGCGGAGACGATCAGCAGGACCGGGGCCTCGGCGAAGAAGGCGATGACGGTGACGAAGCCGGCCGGCACGAACGCCCCGCCCAAGCAGCCCTGCCCGAACTCACTGTCCCGGAGGCGCTTGCGGGAGAGGGCGTACCAGAGCTGATCGGGGACGATCCCGATCCGGCCCCCGTCGGTGAGGGCGGCGGTGATCCGGCGTACCCGGAGATCGCTGAGACGGAGCGGGTTGGTCTTGGGGTCCAGGGCGTAGGCGCGGTTGCAGTGGGTGCAGCGGTTGCCGGTGCGTTCCTTGCGGAGCAGGTTGCGTTCGCAGTGCGGACAGATCACCTGGGCACCTCCAGTGCGGCGGCCACCCGGCGCAGTCGGGCGGCGAGCCGCTCGCGGACCGTGGTGGCGGCGATGCCGTGGACCCGCTGGGCGCGCTCGATGTCGCGGAGCTCGGCGGCCAGGGTCCGGTAGTCCGTGCGGGGCTCGGCGGCCAGGGCGGTCCGGCCGCCGGCGGGGGAGCCGCCCGGGGACGCGGCCCGCCGCTCGGCCTCGGCCGCGGTGATCGCGTAGTCCTCGTGGTCGATCCCGTAGCCGGTGTTCGCTGCCAGGATCGTCAGCGGGGTGTCGCCGCGGTTGGCGAAGGAGTGCGGCATCATCTCCGGGATCCGGATCAGCATGCCCGGGGCGAGCGGGACGTCGGTGACGCGCCCGCGGGCCTCGTCGTACAGTCCGCAGGCGGCATGACCGAGGCTGAGCACGAAGTGCTCGCCGCCGTGCGCGTGCGGGGTGAAGGCGCTGCGCGGGCCCACGACCCCGAGTTTGACGGTGGCGTTCGACGGCCGCTCGGGCGAGGTCGCCGCGTCCCCGACCAGATAGTGGGCGAACTGCCCGTCGTCGATGAACCGGAGGAACTCCCGCTCAGGTCCGAGCTCGCGGCTGCCCTCCCGGTCGGCGAGCAGAATGCCGCCGTCGGGCCTCAGGTGGTACAGCTCCACTCCACCGGGCAGATCCCGCGGAACCGGGCCCGGTATGTCGTCCGGTATCCGGTCCTGCGCATGTACGGGTCGTACCGGCATCGCGCCTCCCCCTGACGCCCGTTGTGCGTGCTCACGCACAACAACGGCATGGTAGATCGATGTTCGGCAACAGGGGGAGTCCTAGGGACCGCTCTCGGGGAACGCGGAGGTGAACGCCGCTCCCTCCGTCGCCCTCCGTCACCCTCCCCGTCGCCTCCGTCGTCCCTCCCGCCGGACTCCGCGTCCCTCTGCCGGGCCCCGCGTCCCCGCCGGGCCCCGCGTCCCCGCTCAGTGCCGCGTCCCCGCCTTCGCCGCCGGTTCGCCGAGCGCCCCGGCCGCCGTCCGCCACGCCGCCGTGACGGCGCCGTGGGCCAGCTCCGTCGCGGCGGTCACATCGGCGGGCAGCCGCAGCGGCGCCCCGATGTGGACATGCAGACACGGCCTCCGGACCGGCGCCGTGAGCACCCCGGCGATCTGCTTCACGCGCCCGCCCGACGTGATCCGACGGGCACCCGCCTGACCGATCGGCACGACCGGACGCCCCGTGGCCTCGGCGAGCCGCGCGAGCCCCGTACGGAAAGCCTCCGGCGGATTCTCCGCGGAGTCCGGACGCGTCGGGATGCGTCCCTCCGCGTACAGCATCACGTGCCGCCCCGAGGCGAGTGCCACCGCCGCGTGGTCGAGGGCGGCGGCAGCGTGGGCCGAGCCGCGGTGGACGGGCACGTGACCCTCGCGGGTCAGGGCCCGGCCGAGCAGGGGAATCCGCCACAGCCCCGCGGTGGCGAGCAGCACCGGCTCGACGGCGAGCCGCTTGCGGAGCGCGGCGAGGACGAGTGCCGGGTCGGCCGTCGAGGTGTGGTTCACGACCAGGATGCTGCCGGGTTCGAGGCGAGCCCCGGGATCGGCGGTGACGGTCAGTCGCCCGAAGAACGGGACGACGCGGGCGGCGAGACGGCTGAGCACGAAGGGCCCCCTGGATCCGAGGACGAAGCGCTGACCCGCTCATCGTGCGAGACCGGGCGTTCCCACACATGAGCACGCGTACTCAGCTCCCGTACCCGAACGTGCATGAGTGCGGGGCGCGGTGGCGGGTGGTCTCGCGGCGCGGTCTACTCTGATGACCTGACCGTCGGGACCGGGGACATGATCAGCGGGAGAGGGGGGACGGTGGGACGTTCGACGCGACAGCTCGTGGCCCTCCTGCCCGCCATGCTCTGCGCGGTCTGGTCGCTCCTCGTCCTGCCCGCGTCGACGGCCCAGGCGGCGGACCACACGGCGGCGGCCGGCCCGGCCGCGACCAGGACCGTGGCGCCGGCGCTGTCCCAGGGCGCGGGTCCTCGCGCCTCGGCTCCCGAGCCGCACTTCGCGCCCACCGCCGTCGTACGACTCCCCGCCGCCGTCGAGAACCCCGTACGGATCACCGTCATGCCCGCGGGCACGGCCACCGTGTCCGCCGACCTCTCCCTCCCGGCGCGCGGCGTCCTCGTCGGCGACCCCCGCCGGGAGCGCGCACCGCCCGGCACGGCCCACGACCCGCGGGCCCCTCGCGGCCCTCCCTCCACCCGGCACAGCTGACGTTTCCCCGCGTCGCCGTCCGGGCCATCGGCATGCCCCGGCCCGGTCCACGACGCGTGTCCATCCGTACGTCCGGCACGGCCGGCGCGCGCTCCCAACCCTTCGCGTGGGCGCGCGCTGCCGCCGTGCGCCGTCCGTGGAGTACCCGTGTCCTCTCGTTCCGCGCTCTGGCGTGCGCTGCTCGCGCTCGCCGTCGTCGCACTGTCCCTCTGGATCACCCTGACCACCCCGCCCCGCCTCGGCCTCGACCTCCGCGGCGGGACCCGCATCGTCCTCCAGACCGAGGACGGACCCACCGTCCGTGCCGACGCCGCGGCCACCGACCGCGCCCTGGAGGTGCTCCGCAAGCGGGTCGACGGGCTCGGCGTCGCCGAACCCTCGCTCGCCCGTTCCGGCGAGCGCCGCATCGTCGTCGAGCTCCCCGGACTCCGCGACCCGCGCCAGGCCGCCGAGGTCATCGGCCGTACGGCCCAGCTCACCTTCCACGCCGTCACCGGCGAGGCGCAGCGCCCGGCCGGACCGGCCGCGACGAACGGGACGGCACGCGTCCTCGCCGACCCCGACGCGCCCGGCCGCTTCCTCGACCTCGCCGCACCCGTCCTCACCGGCGACGGCGTCAAGAGCGCCGAGGCCGTGCTCGACACCACGAGCGGCCGCGGCTGGACGGTCGACCTCTCCTTCCGCGGCCGCGCCGCCGACACGTGGGCCCGGCTGACCGGCGCCGCCGCCTGCGCGGCGCCCGGCGACCCGGCCCGCAGGGTCGCGATCGTCCTCGACGACCGCATCGTCTCCGCACCCGCCATGCAGACCGGCGTCCCGTGCGGCTCGGGCATCGGCGGCGGCTCCGCGCAGATCACCGGGGGATTCTCCGGGCAGGACGCCCGCGACCTCGCGGCCCTCGTCCAGGGCGGCGCCCTGCCGGTCCCCGTCACGACGATCGAACAGAGCACCGTGGGCCCGACGCTCGGCGCCGAGGCGATCAGGGCCAGCGCCTGGGCCGCGGTGATCGGTCTCGCCTGCACCGGGATCTTCGTGATGGTGGTCTACCGGCTCCTCGGCGTCCTCGCGACCGCCGCGCTCCTGCTGTACGGGCTGATCTCGTACGCCGCGGTGGTCGCCCTCGGCGCCACGCTCACCCTCCCCGGTCTCGCCGGGTTCGTCCTGGCCATCGGTATCGCCGTCGACGCGAATGTCCTCGTCTTCGAACGCGCGAGGGAGGAGTACGCGGCACTGGGCCGGGCCGCGACCGGGCGCGATCTGCGGCGGCCGCTGACGACGGCGTTCGGCAAGGTGTGGAGCGCGGTCGCGGACTCCCATGTCACCACCCTGCTCGCGGCCGGCCTGCTCTTCGTCTTCGCCACCGGCCCCGTCAAGGGCTTCGGCGTGACCCTCGCGATCGGCGTCGTCACCTCTCTCCTCACCGCGATGGTGATCACCCGCATCTTCGCCGACCTCGCTCTGCGCCTGCCCGCCGTGCGCCGCCGGCCTGCGGTCACCGGCATGGCGGGACTCGGCCGGCTGCGCACCCGGCTGACCCGCAGGGTGCCGCGCCTGATGGCACACCGGCGCCGCTGGCTGCTCTCCTGCGCCGGACTCCTGATGGTGGCCCTCGCCGGTATCGGCGCCCGTGGCATGGAGTTCGGTGTCGAGTTCACCGGGGGCCGGGTCGTTCAGTACACGGCCGAGCGGCCCGTCGACGCGGACGAGGCGCGCGCGGCGGTCGCGAAGGCGGGCTTCCCCGACGCCGTCGTCCAGACGACCGGCGACAGCGACGTGTCGCTACGCGTCCGGGAGAGCGGGGACGGTGAACAGCGGGAGATCCGGGAGGCACTCACCAGGGTCGCGGGCCCGGTGGAGGTGGAGCGCGACGACCTGATCGGCCCCAGCCTGGGAGGCGAGCTGCGCACCCACGCCCTGCTCGCGCTCGGACTGGCGGTCGCGGCCCAACTCCTCTATCTGACCGTACGGTTCCGCTGGACGTACGCGACGGCGGCGGTGGCCGCCATGACCCAGGACGTGCTGCTCGTGATCGGCCTGTTCGCCTGGCTCGGCAAGCCGGTCGACAGCGTCTTCCTGGCCGCGCTCCTGACCGTCGTCGGCTACTCGGTCAACGACTCGGTGGTCGTCCTCGACCGGCTGCGGGAACTGCGGCGGCGAGGCGGGGGCGTTCCGCTCGCGGACCTCGCCGACCGGGCTGTCGCACAGACCCTGCCCCGTACGGTCAACACCGGTATGGGTGCGCTCTTCGTCCTGGTGGCGCTCGCCGCCCTCGGCGGCGACTCGCTCACGGACTTCTCCGTCGCGCTGCTCGCCGGAGTCGTGCTCGGCATGGCGTCCACGGTGTTCACGGCGATGCCGTTGGCCGTGGCCCTGGAGACCAGGAACCCGGCGGCCGCCGCTGCGGGCGGTCCTTCCGGCTCCGCCAAGCGGCAGCGGGCGGGCGGAGCCGGCGCGGACCGGAACCGCTCGGGCGCGGTGGTCTGACCCGGGCGGACCGACCGGCGCGTCCGGAGCTCCTCCGGCGGAGGCCGGCGCCCCTCACTCGCACCGTACGGCCACTCCGTACGGGGAGCCCTCGCGCGGCTCCCCGTACGAGGGCTGACGGGTCGCCCCAGGTCACGCCCCCGCGAGCTCGGCCTCGATCAGATCGGCGGCCCGGCGCGTGCCGCCCTCGCGGGCCATCGACTCCTGGATCTCCCGGGCGCGGCGCGGCACTTCGGGATCGCCGAGGAGCGCGAGCATGTCCTTCCGCAGCCGCTCCGGGGTGACCTCGTCCATCGGCAGGTGCCGCGCCACGCCCAGCGCCTGGAGCATGTCGGCGTTCCCGAACTGGTCGACGGCCTGGGGAACGGCCACCATGGGCGTGGCCGTGGCCAGACCCTCCTGGCTGCCTCCCGCGCCCGCGTGGGTCACGAAGGCGTCGGCCTGCCGCAGGATCGCCAACTGGGGTACCCAGGAGTGCACTTCGACGTTGGCCGGCACATCGCCGAGCTCGGCGGGGTCCACGAACTTCCCGATCTGGAGGACGACATGCCAGCCGGGAAGCCCGGCGAACGCCTCCACGCAGTCCCGGTAGAAACCGGGCAGCTTGGTGAACGCGGAGCCGAGCGAGACCAGGACCACCTTCTCGGCGTCCGCCGGCCGCTCCCAGCCGCCCTGCTCGGCGCGCTCGCCCTGGCAGGCGCCGACGAAGGTGTAGACGGACTCGTCGACCCGGTCGGCCTGCGGCTGCAGCGCCTTCGGGATGAGTACGAGCGCGCGGCGCGGGCGGGCGACGAACCTGTCGGGGTCGGTGTCGAGCCCGTGCCCGGCGAGCCAGTCCTCGAACCGCGCGTAGTACGCCTTGCCACGCGGTGAGGCCTTGAGCTCGGCGAACATCGGCTCGGCGACCTCCTCCTCGTACCCCTCCCACGGCACGAGGTTCGGCCACAGCGAGACCGCCGGTACTCCCCACCCGTGGGCGAGGACGGGGGCGGGGTAGGCGGTGATGTCGTGGAGGACGAGGTCCGGCCGGTCCCCGTCGAAGGCTTCGGCAAGCTGCGGCAGTGCCTGCACGGCATCGCGCAGGAAGGGTTCGAGGTTGTCGATCAGTTCCGTCCCCCAGGCGTCCGGTTCGTCGTCGGTCGGCAGGGTCGAGGTGTAGACGACGGGTGTGGCTCCCGTCTCCGCGACCTTCTCGGCGAAGGACGCGGGGACGGCGTAGCTGACGCGGTGGCCACGCGCGACGAGCTCGCGGATCACCTCCAGGCTCGGGTTCACGTGGCCGTGCGCGGCGATGGAGAACATGGCGATGTGTGCGGGAGGCGTGGTGGTGGTCATGACGAACACTGTAGAAGAGACGATACGTCTCGTCTAGTCGTCTTCTCGGGGCGCCTGATCAGTGCCGGTGGGGCCGCATCGAGGGCGGTCCGTCGGGATCCGGCGGGGGTGCTCCAGCAGTCGTTCCCGGCTCGCCGGCGCCGACGAACAGTCGCGGACGCGACGCGCCTCGTTCGTGGCCGAGCCTCACCCGAGATGAGCTGTCCATGCCAAGATGTCGCTTGTCGCATCATGCCGCCCGACCCAGGGGACACAGTGAAGACACAGGTGTACGCCACCAGGGGCGCGCTCGCCCTCGCCGCCGCCCTCACGATGATCATCGCCCTGCCCAGCAGCGCGTTCGCCGCACCGCCCCCCGCTCTCCCGGCCAACGCCGACGGCCTGGAACAGACCTTCCAGCCGGCCTACGACTACGACACGGACGGCTGTTACTCCACCGCCGCGATCGGACCCGACGGCACCGTCAACGGCGGGCTCAACCCGTCCGGCGCCCTCAACGGCCAGTGCCGTGACTCCTGGGACCTCACCCAGACCAACGGCTACTCCCGCGCGAAGTGCAACAACGGCTGGTGCGCGATCCTCTACGGCCTGTACTTCGAGAAGGACCAGGCCGTCATCGGCAGCGGCCTCGGGGGACACCGCCACGACTGGGAACACGTCGTGGTCTGGGTGCAGAACAACCAGGCGCAGTACGTCTCCACGTCCGCCCACGGCAACTTCGACACCTACGGCCGGGACGCGATCCGCTGGGACGGCACCCACCCGAAGGTCGTCTACCACAAGGACGGCATCGGCACGCACTGCTTCCGCCCCGCCAACTCCAACGACGAGCCGCCGGAGAACCACCAGCACACCTGGCAGTTCCCCAGCCTGGTCGGCTGGAACGGCTACCCGGCCGGTCTGCGCGACAAGCTCAGCCAGGCCGACTTCGGCAGCGCGGTGTTCGGCCTGAAGGACGGCAACTTCGCCCCCCACCTGGCCAAGGCCAAGCCGGCCGGCATCCCCTTCGACCCGTACGCCTGATCCGGCAGGTGCCCCGAGCCCCCGGCGGGCCGGCAGACAGGTCCACGTCCTCGGCCCGCCGGAGCTCGCCGAAACCCGCCGGGCGGGCCGGACATCGTGCTGGCCGGTCAAGTGCGCCGCGCTCGTCCGCAACGGCCGCCACGGCAACCTTTCCCCTTCCTGTGACGACTACAGGGCGCCCGCCCTTCCCGGCGGGCACCCCCACACGGAAGGACGTACGACATGACCGAGGTGCGAGGCAGGGCGAGGCACCGCAGACGCGGCAAGGCGCTGGTGATCGGTGCCCCGGCGGTGCTCACCGCCGCGGGGGTGCTTGCCTACGGCACGGCCTTCGGCGTCTTCGGAACGGACGCGCGGGCCGGGGCGGAGGCCGGGGCCGCGGCGCCGACGCCCGAGGCGCCCGTCTGGGCCCGCGCGGTCGCCGACGGTTTCGCGTCGGTCGACGCGCTGGGACAGAAGGGCACGTACGGCGGACGGGACGGCAGGACGGTCACGGTCCGGACCCTCGCCGACCTCGAGAGGTACGCGACGGCCCCGGAGCCGTACGTCATCGTCGTGGCCGGGACGATCACGGTGAACCCCACGGGCAAGGAGATCAAGGTCTCCTCCGACAAGACCATCGTCGGCTCGGGGACGTCGGGGCACATCGTCGGAGGCGGCTTCTTCCTCGGGCAGGGCGTGCACAACGTCATCATCCGGAACCTGACGATCCGGGACGCGTACCAGGGGATCTGGAACGACAAGGAACACGACTTCGACGCCGTCCAGATGGACGGCGCGCACCACGTGTGGATCGACCACAACGACCTGCGGCACATGGCGGACGGGCTCATCGACAGCCGCAAGGACACGACGTACGTCACCGTCTCCTGGAACAGGCTCGGCACCAACAACAAGACCTTCGGCATCGGCTGGACAGAGCACGTCACGGCCGAACTGACCATCCACCACAACTGGTTCCGCGAGACCGAACAGCGCAACCCGTCCACCGACAACGTCGCCCGCGCGCACCTCTACAACAACCTCCTCCAGGACGACCCGGGCACGGACATCACGTCGTCGTACGGGAACTACGCGCGGGGCAGGACGAGGATGGTCCTGGAGAACAGCGTCTTCCAGGGCGTGAACAACCCGGTCGTCAAGGACGGCACGGCGGCGCTGGTGCAGCGCGGGAACGTCTTCTCGGGTACGAAGGGTCGCAACGAGAGCGGCGGTACGGCGTTCGACCCGAGGGCCTTCTACCCGTACACGCTCGATCCGGCGGCGGAGGTACCGGCGCTGCTCAGGTCGGGGGCGGGTCCGCGGACGACGATCGGCACGGCGAGCACGCCGACTCCGGCGCGGACGACTCCGGCCGCGGCGCCGACCGTCCTCACCGTCGCGAAAGACGGCAGCGGCCGCTTCACCAGCGTCCAGAAGGCCGTCGACGCGGTACCGGCGGGCAACAGCTCGCGCGTCGTGATCCGGGTGTCGCCGGGGGTCTACCGGGAGACGGTCACGATCCCGTCGAACAAGCCGCAGGTCACCATCGAAGGCACGGGCGGCAGTCGCAAGGACACCGTCCTCGTCGAGGGCCACGCCTCCGGCATGACCAGGCCGGACGGCTCGGGGACATACGGGACGGGCGGCAGCGCCACCGTCGCGGTCGAGGCCGACGACTTCCAGGCGCGGAACCTCACCATCTCCAACGACTTCGACGAGGCCGCGAACCGCAACCTGAACGGGCATCAGGCCGTCGCCCTCCGCACGGCCGCCGACCGGATCCTCCTCGACGGCGTCATCGTCAGCGGCGACCAGGACACCCTCCTGCTCGACACCGCCGCGAAGGCCAGGCTCGGCCGGGTGTACGTCACCGGCTCCTATGTGATCGGCAACGTCGACTTCGTCTTCGGACGGGCCACGGCGGTGATCGACAGGTCGGTCCTCACCCTGAAGAAGCGCTGGGACGGCACGTCGGCGGGGTACGTGACGGCCCCCAGCACCCCGGCCGGCCGCAAGGGGTTCCTGATCACCCGCTCCACCGTGAACGGTGACGTCGCCGCGGGCGGCTTCTTCCTCGGACGCCCCTGGCACGCGGGTGGAGACGCGACGCTGTCGCCCCAGACGACGGTCCGCGACAGTGTCCTGAGCGCCGCGGTGAAGCGCACGCCCTGGACGGACATGGGCGGCTTCTCCTGGAAGGCGGACCGCTTCGCCGAATACCGCAACACGGGCCCGGGCGCGGGCCCGGCCCACACGGACCGCCCCCATCTGAGCTCCGCCGAGGCGGCCGCCCAGGACACGCGCCACTGGCTGGGCGACTGGAATCCTCGGACCCCCTGAGCTCCCGCACATCCGGGTGCGCGCATGGGCGCCGAAGGCGCGCCCGTACCTGGGCCCGGCGCATGAGCAACTCCCGAGCGCCTCGCGCACCCGGCCGGGCGCCGTGGACGTCCTGACCTGCCGCCATCCCCCGAAGTCCCGCATGGGATCATGCGGTTGCCCCAGGGGGTGGGCCGCCCGATCGGGCGTGTGCGAGGCGAGGAGCGCGGTGTGAAATCGGGTGGGGACCGGGGCGATGCGTCGGTGCCGGACGACGTGTGGGAGCAGTTCCTGCGCGACTCCGTGGAAGGTGTCGCGGACGCGCCCAGAGAACCGTCCGCGCGGGCCAGGGACGTGGCCGAGCGACTGCGCAACGAGCCTTCGGGCAACGAGGGTTGGCGCACGTACACGCCCGCCGCCCCGGCCCGGCGCAAGAAGGGCCGGTACCTGTTCGGGCTGCTCGCCGCCGTGGCGCTGCTGGTCGCGGCGTTCGACCCGTGGAACATCATCGGCGCTTCCGGCGGGAGCGGAGCGTCCGGACCGCCGCTCGCCCAGGAGTCGGGGCGTCCGACCGACGCGCCGCCCGTGGAGCCGGCCCAACGCCCCACTCTGGCGGAGCCGTTCAAGGGATCGCCCGCCGTCCGCTGGGCGGACGGCACGGCCGGCATCACCGTGCCCCCCGCACGGGCGACGGGGTGGATGAGCGAGACGCAGGTGGAGAAGGCACTCCGGCAGACGCGCGACTTCCTCGCCGCGTCCAGCCTGGACCCGGCCGTGCTGCGCGGCGAACGTCCCGCCAAGGCGATAGCCCTGATCAACCCGCACCAGAAGGACGTCAAGGACTATCTGGCCGCCGCGTTCGGCACGCCGACCGAGGAGAACGACCCGCTCCTCCTGTTCAGCCGCTTCGACACCTCGTACGCGCGCCCGGCCGGTGACATCGTCAAGACCCGGGGCCGGATGACGTTCCGGGAGGGCGAACGCGGCGCCCTTCAGGTGACCACCGACGTCACCTACGTCTACCCGGTCGTACGGGCGGAGGCAGGCAGCGACGAGGTCGTACGCACGATCGCGCGGCGCGAGGTCGTGGTGAACTGGGACGACCCCTCGAAGGTCGTCACCGAGGCGGGCACCCTCTCCCTCGTCTCGTACAAGGTCGACATGACCAACGGCGGCTGCGACACCCTCACCGGCTACTTCACCCCGGAGTTCGGCAGGCAGGGGTCGGACAGCGGTTCGACCGGCGGCGGGACCGTCGACCCGTACGACCGCAGCACGCCGATGTTCGGTGGGACGGGGAGCCCGGACGGCGGGTGCAGGACCGCGTCGCGCTCCTGACCACCGGCCCCACCCGCGCCCGTCCTCTCCCGCGCGTCGTCCCCGCCCGCACCCGCGCCCCGTACATTCCCGGCCGCCGTTCCATGGTCACGGGCGCACGGGGCGGGCACGATGGTGGCCACCGCGGCGGGGCGACCCGAGCGCGCCGACAGGAACCGGAAGGGACACGTCACCCCATGCCCCAGCACTACGGCGACTACCAGCACGAGATCTACTTCGACGGGCTCTTCGGCGTCCTGCCCACGCAGCCGATGACCTTCGCCGAACTGGAGACGAGGGCGCGGGCCGCGCTCCCACCCTCGGTGTGGTCGTACGTGGCGGGCGGCGCGGGTGACGAGTCCACGCAGGAGGCCAACGTCGCGGCCTTCCGTACCCGGGGGCTCGTGCCGCGCATGATGGTCGGCGCGGCCCAGCGCGACCTGTCCGTCGACCTGTTCGGCCTGAAGCTGCCGTCCCCGCTGTTCATGGCGCCGGTCGGCGTGATCGGCCTCTGCGCCCAGGACGGGCACGGCGACCTGGCGACCGCCCGCGCCGCCGCCCGTACCGGCGTACCGATGATCGCCTCCACGCTCACCGTCGACCCGATGGAGGACGTCGCCGCCGAGTTCGGCGACACACCGGGTTTCTTCCAGCTCTACACGCCGACCGACCGGGACCTCGCGGCGAGCCTCGTACGCCGTGCCGAGGCCGCGGGATTCAAGGGCATCGTCGTCACGCTCGACACCTGGATCACCGGCTGGCGGCCCCGTGACCTCGCCACCGGCAACTTCCCCCAGCTGCGCGGACACGCGCTCGCGAACTACACCTCCGACCCCGTCTTCCGCGCACGTCTCGCCAAGAGCCCCGAGGAGGACCCGCGCGCCGCCGTCCTGGAGTGGGTGGGTGTCTTCGGGAAGCCGCTCGTCTGGGACGACCTGGCCTGGCTCCGCTCGCTCACCGACCTGCCGATCGTCCTCAAAGGCATCTGCCACCCCGAGGACGTCCGCCGCGCGAGGGACGGCGGCGTGGACGGCGTCTACTGCTCCAATCACGGCGGCCGCCAGGCCAACGGCGGCCTTCCCGCCCTCGACGCCCTGCCCGACGTGGTCGCCGCCGCCGACGGCCTCCCCGTGCTCTTCGACTCGGGGGTCCGCAGCGGCGCGGACGTCATCAAGGCACTCGCCCTCGGCGCCACGGCGGTGGGCGTCGGGCGCCCGTACGCGTACGGACTCGCCCTGGGCGGCACCGACGGCATCGTGCACGTCCTCCGTGCCCTCCTCGCCGAGGCCGACCTGATCATGGCCGTCGACGGCTACCCGACGCTCGCCGACCTCCGCACGGAGGGCGCGCTGCGCACGGTCCGGGCGTAGCGGCGCGCACGGTGCGGCGGGACGTCGCCTCCTGTTCTCGGGCAGGCCGTAGGGGTGCGTCGGTAACCTGACGCGGTGACACCGTCTGACAGCCTCCTCCGAGCCCTGTACGCGCCGGCCGATCCGCCGCTTCGGCCGCTCCCGTCTCCGGTGGCCGAGCTCCTTCGGTCGCTGGGCGCGCCGCCGCGACTGGCCGCCCACCTGCGGGCCGTTCACGACGTGGCGGTTCACGTGGTCGACTGGCTGGAGCAGCATGTTCCGGGCCTCGACGTGAACCGCGCGGCCGTTCTCTTCGGGGCGGCCACGCACGACATCGGCAAGACCGTGCACGTCGCCGAACTGTCCGGGCCCGGCTCGGCGCACGAGGAGGCGGGGCGGGAACTCCTCCTGGCCCACGGGTTCAGCCCGGCCCTGGCCCGCTTCGCGGGCACCCACGCCTCCTGGACGGCTCCCGGCGTGACGGTCGAGGACCTGCTGGTGAGCACGGCCGACAAGGTCTGGAAGAACAAGCGTGTCCCGGAGCTCGAAGACCTGGTCGTCACACGGCTGACGCAGGCGTCGGGCAGAGAGCGATGGGAGGAGTACCTCGCACTCGACGACCTCCTCGGAGGCATCGGAGACGGCGCCGATCACCGGCTCGCCTTCCAGGCGGCCTTCCCGGTGTCCGCGTAGGGGCGCTGCGGTACGGCGAACGGCCTCCGCCCGCACCCTCGTGAGGGGCATCCGGACTATCGCGAGGGGAATTCCGGCAGGACCGTTTCCGCGAGTCCATGGAGGAGGTCCTCGACGGGACGGTTGCCCGGGCGGAGGGTGAAGGAGACATGGGCGACCCCGAGGACGCCCATCCTCCGCAGACGGTCGCGCAGGGCGTGGCGGCCCGTGCGGAGGCCGAGGCTGATCGCGGCGGCCGGCGTGTCCGGGTTCGCCGGGAGGTCCCGCTGCATGGGTGTGAGGTACGGCTTGGGCGCGGAGCCGATCGTGAGGGCCCGCCACTCGCGGGTCCTGAGACCCAGAGCCCCCAGCGGTCGGGGGTGGTCGAGCGACGCCTCGGCGTTCTCGGCCACCCACTCGGCGTCTGCCGGGCGCTTCCGGCGATGGCAGGCGGGACCGTCGGGCCGGTGGGCTCGGGCAGGACGTCGAGCTGTCGGTCGGCGTCGAGACCGAGGGAGGGCAGCGCGAGTCCCGCGCCACGCGCGCGCGTGGCCCAGGCGGCGCGCAGGTCCCGACGTTGTCGCGGAAAGTCCGTCCACGAGCGTCGAAGTCCGCTCCGAAGAGAGCGGGTACTCGACCGGCCTGTCGCCGCTCGCGAGGCCGAGCACGAAGCGCCCGCCGGACAGGACGTCCACGGTCGCCGCCTTGGCGACGAGCAGCGGCTGCCGCAGCGGCAGGACGACGGCGGCCGTGCCCAGTACGGCTCGTTCGGTGACCGCGGCGAGACGGCCGAGGTGCGTGAAGGTCTCGAAGACGGAGCCTGCGTCGCCGAAGTGTTCGGGATCGTGGAGGGGCACGTCGCGTACCCACAGGGCCGCGAAGCCGAGCGAGTCGGCGAGCCGGGCGAGCCGTGCGTGCTCGGTGAGATCGGGGACGCCGAAGGGCCGGCCGGCGGCCTGGTCCGTACGCAGGCGGGTGGCGCCCCAGTCGTTGTCGAGGGGAAGTTCGAGGCCGAGCGTCGGCCGGCCGTCGGGGGAGACCAGCCGGTCGAGGGCGGTGGGGGAGGCGGGCATCTCGGCTGGTTCCTTCTGGTGGGGAGGCGCGCGGGCTGCGGGTGCGGACCGCGGCCCGCGCGCGTGGCTGGTGCATTCGGAGTTCCGGTACCCGCCGGGGCCGGGACGGGCTCAGTTGAGGGTGTCGGGGTCCGGCCCGGTGCGCAGTCCGCGGTCGAGGCCGCCGAGCGCGCTCATCTCCTCGCCGGAGAGGGCGAAGTCGAAGACGTCGATGTTCTCGCGGATGCGAGCGGGGGTGACGGACTTCGGGATCACGACGTTCCCGAGCTGGAGGTGCCAGCGCAGCACCACCTGGGCGGGGGACTTGCCGTGCCGTGCGGCGATGTCCACGAGGGCGGGCTCGGCGAGGACGGCGCCCTGGGCGAGCGGGCTCCACGCCTCGGTGGCGATGGAGTGGGCCGCGTGCAGGTCGCGGAGTTCCCGCTGCTGGAGCGCCGGGTGCAGCTCGATCTGGTTGACGGCCGGCACGAGGTCGCTGCTGTCGAGCAGCCGCGCCAGGTGCGCGGGCTGGAAGTTGGAGACACCGGCCGCGCGGACCCGCCCGTCGGCGACCAGCTTCTCCAGGGCACGCCAGGTGTCGACGTACAGGTCACGCGCCGGCGTCGGCCAGTGGATCAGGTACAGGTCCACGTGGTCGAGGCCCAGCTTGGCGAGGCTCTCGTCGAAGGCCCGCAGGGTGGAGTCGTATCCCTGGTCGGCGTTCCAGAGCTTGGTGGTCACGAAGAGTTCGTCGCGGTCGATGCCGGAGTCGGCGAGTGCCCGCCCCACACCGGCCTCGTTGCCGTAGACGGCGGCGGTGTCCAGGGAGCGGTAACCGGCCTGGAGGGCGTGGCCGACGGCGGCGGTCGTCTCCTCGTCGGGGACCTGGAAGACACCGAAGCCGAGCTGCGGGATCTCCACGCCGTTGTTGAGCGTGACGGTGGGGAGCTGGGACATGCGTGCACTGCTTTCTCTGCGGGTTCGCCCACGGGTCTCTCCGAGGGCTTCTCTACGGGTGTCGCGCGGGATGTCGCTACGGATGCCGCGCGGCTACGGACGTCGCGCGGGTCGGGATCAGACGAGGGCCTCGGTGGCCGTCACCGCGAAGGAGTGGTCCTGCTCGGGCGCGCCGCCGCCGACACCGATGGCGCCGATGAGCGCGCCGTCGCGGTGGACGGGGACACCGCCCGCGATGAAGAGGAGCGGGCGGTCCAGGGCCGTGGTCAGGGAGTGGAAGGGGCCGTCCGGCTTGACCAGGTCGACGAGGTCGGCGGTGGGGGCGTCGAGCTGCAGGGCGGTGTAGGCCTTGCGGGTGCTCGTCTCGCCCGAGATCAGTACGGCGCGGTCGTCGCGGCGGAAGGCGAGGAGGTGGCCGCCGGCGTCGAGGACGGTGACGCTGACGGTGACCCCGGCGGCCTCGGCGGCGCGACGGGCGGCGGTGAGCAGGATCTCGGCGTCCTGGGTGCTCAGCGGGGCGACGGCGGTGGTGGTCATGGCGCTTCTCCTGGGGTGGTGTGCGGTGGGGGAGGGGAGGGTCAGTGGTGTACGGGGATACGGGCAGCGGCCTCGCTGCCCGCGTCCTTGTCCTGGCCGGTCGCATCGGCGGTCGCGGGGGCCCGGCGCTCCAGCGCGGCGGACCAGAGGGCGAGGCCGAGAGCGGCTGCGGCGAGGACGGCGCCGACCCAGTTCGGCGCGGTGTAGCCGAGGCCGGCGGCGATGACGAGGCCGCCGAGCCAGGCGGCAAGGGCGTTGCCGAGGTTGAAGGCCCCGATGTTGACGGCGGAGGCCAGGGTCGGTGCGCCGTGGGCCTGGTCGAGGACACGCTTCTGCAGCGGCGGGACGGTGGCGAAGCCGAGCGCTCCGACGAGGAAGATGGCGATGGCGGCGAGGACCTTGTGGTCGGCGACCACGGTGAAGAGGCCGAGGACGATCACGAGCCCGCCGAGGGCGGCGTACAGCAGGGGCATCAGCGCGCGGTCGGCGTACCGGCCGCCGAGCAGGTTGCCGAGGAACATGCCGGTGCCGAAGAGGACGAGGAGCCAGGTGACGGCACCGTCGGAGTAGCCGGCGACCTCGGTCATCATGGGGGCGATGTAGGTGATCGCGGCGAAGACGCCGCCGAAGCCGAGCACCGTCATCGCCATGGCGAGCAGCACCTGGGGGTTGCGGAAGGCCTTCAGCTCCCGGCGCAGGTGCGTGCCCTCGGGCCGGGGCATGGCGGGGACGAGCCTGGCGATGCCGAGCAGGCCGATCACCCCGAGCGCGGCGACGATCGCGAAGGTGATGCGCCAGCCGACCGCCTGCCCGATGAAGGTGCCGAGCGGCACGCCGACGATGTTGGCCACGGTGAGGCCGGTGAACATGGTGGCGATGGCGCCGGCCTTCTTGTCCGGGGCGACGAGGTCGGCGGCGACGACGGATCCGATGCCGAAGAACGAGCCGTGTGCGAGCGAGGCGATCACGCGGCCGGTGACCATCAGTCCGAAGCTCGGGGCGATCGCGGAGAGTATGTTTCCGGCCACGAACAGTCCCATGAGCAGCATGAGCATCCGCTTGCGGCTCACCTTGTTGCCGAGCACGGTCAACAGCGGTGCGCCGACGACGACGCCGAGCGCGTAGCCGGTGACGAGCAGGCCGGCGGTGGGGATCGAGACGCCGTAGTCGCCGGCGATCTCGGGCAGGAGCCCCATGACGACGAACTCGGTCGTGCCGATCCCGAATGCCCCGACTGCCAGGGCGAGGAGTGCGAGCGGCATGGCTCCATCCTTCCGTACTTGCTTGAGTGAGCTGCTTACGTGCTGCCACAATAATTGCAGACGCGCTTTAAGTGCAAGCGCGGATAGCGCGCTTTGGTCGGATGGGTGGACATCGACGAGATGCCGCGCGGCGAGGCCGCCTGCCCCGTTGTGCGGCCCGCTGATCGGCTTGGCCGGTCGAGGTTGTGCATCCGGGCGACGCCAAGCGTGGTGTTGTGGACTCGTCGCCTTCGAGGTGGCACCACCGGTGGCTTTTCACCAGTCGAAAACGATCACCAGGGCCCAGTCCTCCACCGAAGGCGTCACGGCCGGCCCTTGCTGACTGTGTCCGAGTCTGTGTGTCGCCGCGCCGTCACCCGTGTCGGCGTATGACTGACTGCGCCCAGCCAGGTACGGGTGAACGTACTCAAGATTGAGTACCTGGCCCGAGGCGGCGCCGAGACCGCCGACGGGCTCAGTGGGACGCGTGCTTGGTTGTGGTCAAGGGAGGTTCGGTTGAGGTTCCATCGCGAGGCGTGAACCCGAGGGGCCTGTCTGGTCGCCGCGCGCTCCCGTGACGCCGGGCCAGGTGGAGGGGTGAGGAATGAGTGGGGAGTTGATCCTCACACCGTGTGAGGGCGTTGACTGTCGCACCTGCCCGGCGGCCCGCCGGCAAGATCACCTCTGTTTCCACGAAGGGTTCCTCGTGCGTGCCTACGTCGGCTCCGGTCCTTACTGCTACACGAACTCGCTGGCCATGATGCTGGGTGGGGCCTCTCCCTCTACCGCAGTCATCGAGACGCTGACGGGCTCACCGTTCGGCGCACAGCTCATCGCCGGTTCCCTCCCGTTGTTCGATCCCTATGGCTGGGACCCCGAGGTCGGCCTCGACGCGGCAATCGCACTGTTGGGCTGGACCTGTGAGCGCAGCGACGGGGGCACGCCGGCCGAGGCGCTGGAACGCTTGCGGACCGCCTGTTCACGGGGACCGGTCCTGGTCGGGCCGGTGGACATGGGTCTGCTGCTGTACCAGCCCGGCACGCCGCACTCCGACGGCGGTGATCACTATGTCGTGGTGCTCTCCGCCGACCAGAATGGCGTCGAACTCCACGACCCTCACGGACACCCGTACGCGACGCTGCCCACGCAAGCCTTCCTCTCCGCCTGGGAGGCGAAAGGGGTCAGTTACATCGACGCCCCGTTCGTGCTGCGGACCGCCTTCGTGCGCCATCGTCGGGTCACTCCCATCGACGCGCTGAGGCAGTCGCTGCCGGGAGCCAGGCGGTGGCTGGCCGGCCGTGACGACCTGCCCATGCCGCCCGGATCACTGGGAGGAGCCGCCGCCGTCGAGACGCTCGCCGACATCGTCGCCCAAGGCACGCCCCCCGCTACCCGCACGTTGCTCACCGCGTTCGGTGTCCGCGTGGGAGCCCGCCGTCTGAACGACGCGGCAGCCTGCCTGGAAGAGCTGGGGCTGTCGCACGCAGCCTCCATCGCGCAGAGCCAGGCCCGGATCCTGGGCAGTCTGCAATACCCGCTGGTGCACGGCGACGACCAGACCGCAGCAGAGCGACTGCGGCACCTCGCACCCACCTACCCGCAGCTGGGTGCGGCACTGGGCAGCACCTTCTGAACGAAAGGGGGAGCGCATCCAGGGGCCTCATCTCTCCCTCACGTCGGTCAGCCGGATGAGTCCGGACTGAGCACGTTCAGCTGCACTTGGATGAGCGCTCCACCAACCCCACTGTCCAGGTCGCCCTCGCAGGCCTGGGCACCGGCTGGTCCACGGACTGGTCCGTCATCACCGCCGGCGCCCTCATCGGCACCGTCCCGCTTCGCAGGCGTCGCACGACGAGCTCGTGCCGTCGAACAGGGGAACACTCTCGACCGACCGGCCGCACAAGGTCTGTCCGACCAGCCAATCGCGAGGCACTCGTGCCCGATGCAGAGGGCCAGGTGCACCGCCTCCGGCTCTCCCGGCAGAGGAAAGCGGCGGCCGGGACCAGGCCTTCGCCGGAGGTGGCCACGTGCCCGCGGTCTTCGTCGGAGTCAACGGCTGCTGAGCCCGCGCACGGTGGCTGAATGCGATGCCCTGCACGGTGTCGCAGGCTCACAGGAAGTGACAGTTCCTGGAGCCTGCGTGTTTCTTCTCACGCGTCAGTAAGGGTGGTGGGGCCAGTATGTGACGATTCATCACTGATTTTCGATGCTGAATTCCCCCTCAGGCTGCGGAGACGGTGTGAGAGATTCAGCCGAATGTTGTGAGTAAGCTGTGCGTGCCGGTAGGACATTCCCACTGATCATCTACGTGGGGGAAGTCCGTGCGCACAGCGCGACCACTGGTACTACTGGTGGCATTTGTCATGGCCGTTCTGGCAGGTACAGAACAGGCTGCACTCGCGGTGGACAACTGGGTCACCGCAAAGACCGGCCGTGGAGCCGGCGAACTGCCCGAGCAGGGCTGGGGAACGGCGCGCGGGCGGGGCCACAGCGCCTCCGGCGATGCCACCGACGCCACGGCGGGAGGGGGACGCAGCGGAGCGCTCAAGGCGCCGGGCGAACTCCCGCCGGACGGCGGCACCTCGTACCAGAAGCTGGGCGGTGGTCCCAAGCCGCCGCCAAGGACTCCGTTCGTCAAGGTGGCCGCGCCCGCGACGCCGCAGCGCAAGAGTTTCGACCCGAAGACCAGCGCCGAGCTGCCCGCCGAGCGCACCAGGCAGGCCCGCACGTTCCTGAACAAGGACGGGACGTACACCACCCGGTTCTACAACGAGCCGGTCAACTTCCGTGGGCCGGACGGGAAGTGGAAGGGCATCGACTCCCGGCTCACCCAGAGCCGGAACGCGGTGGCGCCGCCCGGCGCAGCGGCCGCAACTCCCGCCTGGCAGCCCAAGTCCTCCGAGAACAGGATCGCCCTGGGCGCGTACGCCGACGCCGCGCCCCTGGTACGTCTCGGCGTGAGCGACACCGCGTCGCTCGGATACTCCATCGAGGGCGCCTCCCACTCGATCGGTGAGGCCACAGGCAGCACGATCACCTACCCGGAGGTCCGTCCCGCCGCGGACGTGCAGCTCGTCGCGGGCAGTGACTCGGTCAAGGAGACGCTGGTCCTCAAGGACCAGTCCGCTCCCACCGAGTGGCGCTTCCCCCTCGTCCTGAGCGGTCTCACGGCCAAGCTGGACGGTCACGGCGGCGTCGCCTTCACCGATGCCTCCGGTCGGCAGCAGGCCGCCATGCCGGCAGGTTGGATGGAGGACTCCCGACACACGGAGAACGCCGCCGAAGGCGCCATCTCCTCCGGGGTCACCTACCGCCTGGAGAGCCGCGGGGGCCGTCAGACGCTGGTCGTCTCCCTTGACCGCACATGGCTCGCGGACCCCCAGCGGGTCTACCCCGTCAGGGTCGACCCGTCGGTGACCGGGGTCAAGGCGACCTCCGGCACGTATGTCGAATCGCCCTACAACACCAACTTCTCCAGTGCCGACGTGCTCAAGGTCGGCACGTACGACGGCGGTGGCCACAAGGCCGCGAGCTTCCTGCGCTTCGACGGACTGAACACCGGAAGCCTGAAGAACGCCTGGGTGATCAGTGCCAACCTGGCGCTGTACAACTCCTGGTCCCAGTCGTGCACCGCACGCCCCGTGACCGTTCACCCGATCACGTCGAACTGGTCCGAAGGCAGCACCTCCGTCTTCCCCGGTCCCGCCACGGGTCCTGCGCTCGGGTCGAAGAGCTTCGCCCACGGCTGGCGTCCCACCGGCACCGAGACGTGGTCCTGCGCCCCGGCGTGGGAGAGCATCCCCCTCGGCGGCGAGGGGCGTCAGCTCGTCGACGACTGGACGCACGGCCGGAAGGCGAACTACGGCCTGGCGGTCAAGGCGGCCACGGACGACTCCAAGAGCTGGAAGCAGTTCCACTCGGACGACGGCAGCGGCGTGCCCAGCCTCGATGTCTCGTGGACCAAGTACGGCGCGAGCTACCAGCTCGGCAACTTCGTCTCGCCCATCACCGCCACCTCCGAGGGCGTCTTCAAGGTCACCGTCACCAACCAGGGTCAGCAGACCTGGCCCAAGAACAGCAACTTCAAGCTGCGCTACGACCTGTACGACGGCAACGGCAACCCTGTCGGAGGGGACTACTGGTCCAAGATCCGTTGGACCGACATGCCCTTCGACGTGGCCCCGGGTGCCTCGGTCACCCTGGACGCCAGGATCGCTCCGCTCGCGCCCGGTACGTACTCGATCGCCTGGACGATGGACGAGTACCAGGTCAACTCCTTCGCCTCACAGGGCGTTCCCGCCGCGGCGATGCGCGTGGAGGCCACCAACGCGGTTCCGTACGTCACCGGGGCGAGTCCGCCGAGCGGCACGCTCGTGGACACCCTCAATCCGACGCTGTGGGCCTCGGCCACCGACCATGACAAGTACCCCAGCGGGCTGACGTACCAGTTCGAGGTGTGCGAGGTCGAGGGGAAGGACACGCGGAAGAACTGCAGGGGCAACACCCATGCGGCCTCGCCGAGCTGGACCGTTCCGTCGGGCTGGCTGAGCTGGGCGAAGACCTACGCCTGGTACGCGTACGCCAACGACGGCAAGGACCAGTCGGCCCGGACCGCGCCCTCGATCCTCACCACGCAGGTCCCGCAGCCGGTCATCACCTCCCACCTGGGCGGCGCCGACAGCGGCAGGACGTTCGGCGAGCGGTCCGGGAACTACGTGACCGCCGCCACCGACGCCTCCGTGCCCACCATCGGCCCCGAGTTGGCGGTCGTCCGCACGTACAACTCGCAGGACCCGCGCAGGACCAGTGCTTTCGGCGCCGGCTGGGCGACCCGCTGGGACATGCGGGCCGCCGCCGAACCCGACGGCAGCGTCGTGATCACCCTCGCGAACGGTGCTCAGGTCCGCTTCGGCAAGAACAGCGACGGCACGTACAGCGCGCCCTCCGGTTCGATGGGCGTGCTGACGTCCGTGGAGGGCGGCGGCTGGACGCTGCGCGACGCGTCCGCGGCGCTGTACTCCTTCGACGCGACCGGTCTGCTGACCAGGATCAAGGACGGTCACGACCGTGAGCAGCTGCTCGCCTACACCGGTGGCAAGCTGACCAAGGCCACCGACGCGCTGTCGCAGCGGGCGCTGAGGTTCACGTGGAGCGGCGCGCACGTCGCCTCCGTCTCCACCGACGCCGTCGGTCCGTCCGCACCGGCTCTCGTCTGGTCGTACACCTACCAGGGCGACCTGCTGACCACGGTCTGCCCGCCGTCGTCCACCACCGCGTGCACGGTGTACGAGTACACCGGCGGCTCCCACTACCGGGGCATGGTGCAGGACGCCGACCCGGTGGCCTACTGGCGGCTCAACGAGAGCGAGGGCGAGGCCGCGCAGAGCGAGGCGGTCTCCCGCACCGGCATGAACGCCGGGCACTTCCGTGATGTCACCCTCGGCGGCGCCGGGGTCCTGAACGGCACGGGCAACAAGGCCGCCTCCTTCAACGGCACGAACTCCTCCGTGGAGCTGCCGGAGTCGACCCTGGCCTCCTCGACCGTGCTGTCGGTGGAGCTGTGGTTCAAGACGGACACTCCGAACGGAGTTCTCGTCGGCTTCCAGGACGACCCGCTGGGCACGACGCACCCCAACGTCTACAACCCCGTGCTGGCCGTCGACTCGGCCGGCAAGCTGCGCGGAGCGTTCGAGAAGGCCGATGGCGGCCTCAGCCCGATGACCTCCACGGCCACCGTCACCGACAACGCCTGGCACCACGCCGTGCTCACCAGCACCGGCACCGGTCAGACGCTCTACCTGGACGGCCAGGCCGTCGGCACCCTCGCCGGTCCCGTCAGCCACTCCGTCAAGACGTACACCTACCTCGGCGGCGGCTTCACCGACCACACGTGGGACGGCGCCGGCACCTACGGCACCCGGTACTACAAGGGTCTGATGGACGAGGTCGCGGTCTACCACCGCGCCCTCGACGCGGGCTCCGTGCGCGCACACCACGCGGCCCGCGCCGGGTCCTCGAAGCTCTCCAAGGTCACCCTGCCCTCGGGCCGCGTAGGCGGACGGGTCGAGTACGACAGCGACACCGAGCGGGCCACCGAGGTCACCGACGAGCGCGGCGGCGTGTGGCAGATCTCCGCGCCCCGCTACGCGTCGGGCTCCCAGGCCTACTCGGACGCCGTCCGGACCGCGAACCCCGTCAACTACTGGCGCCTGGGTGACAGCAGCGGCGCCGCGGCAGTCGACGAGATATCCGCCGGCGGCAACGGCTCCTACCGTGAAGGGGTCACCCTCGGTGGGGTCGGCGCCTTCCTCGACGGCGACGACGGCGCGGTGACCCTCGACGGGTCCAAGGGCGCGATCTCCGTACCGGCCGAGTCGATCAGCGGGGCCTCCTCGCTCTCCGTCGAGCTGTGGTTCAAGACGGACAAGCCCAGCGGTGTCCTGCTCGGCCTGCAGAACGCCGAACTCGGGACCACCCCGACGATGTGGAACGCGAGTCTCCTCGTCGACGGGGAGGGCAAGCTCCGCGGCCACCTGTGGGACGGCCCGTCCGCGGGCTGGCCGGTCATGGGTGGCGTGAAGGTCACCGACAACGCGTGGCACCACGTCGTCATCACCGGCGGGCCGGCCGGTCAGTCGCTGTACCTCGACGGCGCCAAGATCGGTTCCAAGGCCGGTGTCGTCAAGCCGGAGACCCTCGCGCACGCCTACCTCGGCGGTGGCTACTCCAGTGAGGAGTGGGACGGGCAGGCCCGTGCCACCCGCTACTTCAACGGCCGGCTCGACGAGGCCGCCTTCTACACGAAGGAACTGGACGCGCAGACCGTCGCGGACCACTACAAGGCGCGCAACCGCCTGGTCACCGGCAGCGGGGACCAGTACCAGGGCGCCGTCATGGCGGACGCCCCCTCCGGCTACTGGCAGCTGAACGAGACCGGCGGCACGACCGTCCTGAACAAGGTCGCCGCCGCCGGTGCCCACGGCACCTACACCAAGGCGACTCCCGGTGCCACCGGGGCCTTCGGGACCGGCGACGGTGCCGCGGCGGAGTTCTCGGGTGACGGGTACGCCGAGCTCGTGGGCGGCCACCTGCCGAACACCGACCTGTCGGTCGAGCTGTGGTTCAAGACCACGAAGCCGGGCGTGCTCTTCAGCGACCAGGAGAAGCCGCTCCCGGACGCCGTCGCCTACGCGCCGGTCCTGTACGTCGGCTCGGACAACAAGCTCCACGGCCAGTACTTCACCCGTGGTGTCGGCGCGACCAACGCCTCGCCGAACACGGTCACCGACAACGAGTGGCACCACGCTGTCGTGACAGCGCAAGGGCCCACCCACACGCTGTACCTCGACGGTGCGCAGGTCGCCCAGACCACCACCGTTCCCGTCACGCACGAGACCAACCAGCGCACGTACATCGGCGCTGGCTACACCAAGTGGTGGCCCGCGTCCCCGGGCGACGGAGTGCAGTACTTCACCGGCCGCATCGACGAGGTCGCCGTCTACCCGCGCACCCTCAGCGGCGACCAGGTCGCTCGGCACTACAGCGCGCGTTCCCACGCCTCGGGTTCCTCGCTGACCTCGACCGTCACGGTCACCGACCCGACGGGCGCGAAGACCAGCAGTACCTTCGACGCGGTCCGCGGCCAGCGCCCGACGGCGTCCACGGACGCGGACGGCGGGGTCACGACCTTCTCGTACGACGTCGGTGGCTTCCTCCACACGGTCACCGACCCCAACGGTCACGCGACCATCACCGGTCACGACGAGCGCGGGAACACCGTCTCGACCACGACCTGCCGGGACGCGAACTCCTGCTGGACCTCGTTCGCGGAGTACTACCACAACGCCTCCGACCCGCTGGACCCGCGCAACGGCAAGCAGGTGGCCGTCCGTGACGGTCGTTCCACCGGCTCGGGCGACAATCGCTACCGGACCACCACCTCGTACACCACGCTCGGTCTGACCGACACGGTGACGCTGGCGGACGGGCGCGCGGTCGTCACCACCTACACGACCGGCACCGAGCCGGCCGTGGGGGGCGGCACCACACCGCGAGGGCTGGTCGCCACCCAGAGGACCCCGGGCGGGGCCACCACCTCCTACGCGTACTTCGCGAGCGGTGACGTGGCGAAGTCGACGGCTCCCGGCGGGCTGGTCACGTCGTACACGTACGACGCCATCGGCCGGAAGCTGACGGAGACCGAAGTCTCCGACGCCCACCCGGCGGGTGTCACCCGCACCTTCACCCATGACGCCATGTCACGCGTCTCCTCGGAGACGGGACCCGGGGTCAAGAACGAGATCACGGGTGTCACGCACACCGCGAAGGTCTCCCGCACGTACGACGCCGACGGGCAGCTGCTCACCGAGTCGACGGAGGACACGACCGGCGGCGACGCCACCCGCACCACCACCTACCGTTACAACGCCCTCGGCCTGAACGAGAGCGTCACGGACGCGGCGGGCAACGAGTCGGTCTTCGGCCATGACGCGCTGGGCCGGGTGATCCGTGAGACGGATCCCGCGGGCAACGTGGTCACGCACGCGTTCACCAAGCGCGGGCTGCCGGCCGAGTCGGTCCTGAAGGGCTGGACGGGTGATCCGTCCGGCCAGTCCCGTGACCTGGTCCTGGTCTCCCACGCGTACGACCCGGCGGGCCGGCTGGCCTCGACGACCGACGCGATGGGGGCCACGACCGCCTTCACCTACTACGACGACGGTCTCCAGGCCTCGAAGACGGCGAAGCAGGTCACCCAGGCGAACGGCTCCACGAAGGACATCGTCCTGGAGTCGACGGTGTACGACGGCGCGGGCAACGCGGTCACCCGGACCGAGAGCGGCGGCCGTACGACGGTCGACACGGTCGACGCCACCGGACGGACGACGCGCAGCGTCTTCGACCCGAACGGCCTCAACCGCGTGACGACGTTCGCCTACGACGGTGACAACAGGGTCACGGAGCAGACGCAGTCGATCGACGGCTCCGGCAGGAAGCTCACCTCCACGACCGAGTACGACGTGGCGGGCAACACGAAGAAGGCGACCGTCACCGACGGCACCCGGACCCGGGTCACCTCGGGCACCTTCGACCAGAGGGGACTGGCTCTCACTCAGGTCAGCCCCCGCGGCAACACGGCCACAAGCCGCTACGACGCGCTCGGCCGCCTGGTCGAGGCGACGGCGCCGCAGGTGCAGGTCGAGGAGAACGGCGCTGCCGCCACCGCGGCTTCGCCCACGGCTTTGTCCGGCTACAACACCTTCGGCGAGGTCACCGAGACCCGTGACGCACGCGGCCTGGTGACCCGCACGGAGACCGACAAGCTCGGCCGTCCCGTCGCCGTCACGCTGCCCGACTACACCGCGCCGGGCGCGGCCACGCCGATCACCGCTGTCAGGCGCACGACGTACGACAGGCTCGGCAAGCCGGCTTCCACCACCGACCCGCTCGGACGTACAACGTCGTACGCCTACGACCAGCTGGGCAACCTCGTCAGCAAGACGGACCCGGCGATCGCCGGCGCCCAGGGTCTCCAAGCCCCCGGCGCCACCACCTTCGGCGGCACCTCCACGGCGCTGTCCGGCGGGGGCGTCACCACCTACACCTCGACCCCGAGCGGTCTGCGGCTCTCCGCGACCGACCCGACAGGAGCGCGTACCGAGTCCACCTACGACGAACTGGGCCGCAAGCTCACCTCCACCACGATCGAACGCAAGCCGACCCTGCAACACCTGGTCACCCGCTACGTCCTCGACGACGCGGGCAACGTGGTCGAGTGGACGACCCCCGGCGGCCGCCGGACGGCGATGACGTACAACACCGCGGGTGAGGCCCTGACCGCCACCGGTCCGCTCGGGGGCGTCACCAGGTCTGCCTACGACGGCCTCGGGCGCAAGACCGAGTCCACGGACGCCACGGGCCGCAAGACCGTCACGACATACGACGTCCTCGGCAAGCCGCTGACGGTGTCGGACCACGGCACCGGAACGACGGTCCTGCGTTCCGTGTCCTCCGAGTACGACGCGGAAGGAAACGTCACCGCGTCGGTCTCCGCTGGCGGCGCTCGACGGACCTACACCTACGACGCCCTCGGCCGGATGACCAAGCAGGTCGAACCGGTCACCGGCACCGACTCCATCACCACGACCTTCGGCTACGACGCGGCGGGCAACCGCACGCGCCTGACCGACGGCCGCGGCAAGGCCACGTACTACACGTTCAATACGTGGGGCCTGCCCGAGTCCACGATCGAACCGGCCACCTCCCAGCACTGGAACCCGGACGTCCGCACCTGGACGAACGTCTACGACGCGGCGGGACAGCTCCTCACCGAGCTGCTGCCGGGCAACGTCAAGCGTCAGAAGACATACGACGCCCTGGGCCGCCTCACTGCCGAGACCGGCTCCGGAACCGCCGTGGCCACCAAGCCGCGCAGCATGTCGTACGACCTCGCCGGCCGCGTCACGGGCCTCGGCGGCGACGGAGTCCTCGCGGGCAACACCTACGGTTACAACGACCGCGGTCAACTCCTCAACGCCGACGGCCCCTCGGGAACGTCGTCCTACGCGTACGACGCGGACGGTCTGCTGACCTCCCGCACCGACGCCGCGGGCACGACGGGCTTCACCTACGACCAGGCAGGACGCCTCAGCACCACGACCGATCCGCTCACCGGCACGCAGCTGCGCAGCGGCTACGACGCGGCCGGGCGACCGACCGCGGAGGAGTACGCACGTCCCGCCGCCGGCGGCACGTGGACGATCGGCGCGAAGCGCTCGTACGCGTACGACGCTCTGGGCCGACTTGTGGACGACAGCGTCGCGAAGCTGGGTACGGGCGGAAAGGTCCTGGGCCAGGCATACGAGTACGACCTCGACGACCGGCTGGTGAAGAAGAGCGCCACCGGCACGGCCGGGGCGGCCGTGGAGACCTACGGCTACGACCTCGCGGGCCGCATGACCTCGGAGACGGTCGGTGGCACGACGACCGCCTTCGAGTGGGACAAGGCCGGCAACCTGACCAGGAGAGGTGACATCACCGCCACCTACGACTCCCGCAACCGGCTGGAGACGTGGGGCGGCCAGACCATCACCTACAGCGCCCGCGGCACCGAGAAGACCGTGACCGAGGGCGGCAGCAGCCGCCAGATCGCCACGGACGCCTTCGAACGCACGATCACCAACGGCACCAGCACCTTCACCTACGACTCCCTCGACCGGGTCCTGAGCCACGGAGGCGCCGCCTTCGCCTACGACGGCGCCACCAACAACCTCGTCAAGGACGGTACGAGCAGTTACATCCGCAACCCCGGCGGCACGCTGCTCGCCAGCGCGACGACGGGAGCGGCCGGCTCGGGCCGCCTGGCGGTCACCGACCAGCACACCGACCTCGTCGCCGGCCTCACGGCAGACGGCACCGAGGTCTCGTCCTCCCGGGCCTACGACCCCTTCGGCACGGTGACCGCCGCCAACGGCGCGAACCCCGCCCTGGGATACCAGTCCGGCTGGACCGACGCCTCCACCGGCGAGGTCAACATGGCCTCCCGCTGGTACCAGCCCGGGATCGGCAGCTTCACGAGCCGCGACACCTGGCAGATCGACCCCAACCCGTCCGTCCAGGCGAACCGCTACACGTACGGCAACGCCGGCCCCCTCAACGAGACCGACCCGACCGGTCACTGCCCGCCCTGTCTCGCCGTGTTGGCGGTGGCGGGTGGCATCAGCGCGGAAACCGCTCTCTGGTGGGTCGCCGGGACCGTGGCCGTCACGGGCACCGCGCTGGTCACGGACCAGTACGTCCGAAACAAGGCGATGACGACCAGCGCGACCGGCAGCTGGGCGACGACGGGCGTCTACACGGGCCCGTACGTCGGCCCTCGCAGCACGCTCGGCGACTGGGCCTACAGCGGCAACGCGGCCTCGGGCGCGTGCACCCGGAACTGCGGTGGTGGCCGTGGCCCCGGCCCTGGTCGTGGCCCCGACCCTGGTCGTGGGCCCGGCAAGGGTCGTGGACCCGGCGGTGGTGGCCTCGGCAAGACCGTGGTCAACATCGTCAAGATCATCGCCCAGAACCCGAACAACCCGGCTCCCGCACGGCGCCCCGAATTCGACTGGGGCACCGGTGACTCCCGCTGGACGCTCGACGCGGGGTACATGAAGCAGTTCTCCCAGGAGGACTTCCAGGAGATGATGCTGACCTTCGGATTCACTCCCGAACAGGCCGCCGAGATGTACAACAACCCGGACGCGGGAGTCAGCGCGCCCAACGGCGGCCAGAACCCCTGCGACCGGGACAGGTCCGAGCGCTTCCGCTACATGCCCACGGTCACGGCGAGGACCATCGAGGGTGAGGACCGGGAGACGGCGACGGGTGTCGCCGCGCTCATCTGTCCCAGTGACCTGAAGCCCAAGAACTCACGCGGCCCCCGCAAGGGGACCTGGGAGCCCCCGGGCTACGTCTACGAGAACCCGCGGAACAGCAAGTCGGTCGTCTTCAACCGGAGTCACATCCTCGGTGACAGGTTCCACGGCGACTGGATCAAGGAGAACATCTTCACCGGCTTCAAGCAGATGAACGACCCCGAGATGAAGAAGTGCGAGAATCGGATGGCGAAGACCCTCAAATCTGAACCGGTCCTCTACATCGGGAAACTGGAATATGGGAACGGTCGCGAGAACATACCCACAGCAATTCAGATGGACGCCTTCACGCAGAAGAAGTCGAGGCTCTTCTCGGTCAATGTGAAGAACATCCCGGACCGGCAGGTGACGTGTTGACAATCGACAGACTCGAACAGGCCATTCCGGCTCTCGGCCCCATCAAGTCGGCACAGCCGAGGGCGTTGAACTGGGCTGCTGTCTCCGCTGAGCTCGGAACCGGCCTTCCCCAGGACTTCATGGAGCTCGCCGAGCGGTACCCGGCGTTCCTCATCGCCGACTTCCTGAACCTGCAAATTCCCGATCCCGGGGAGGAAGTCGCCTTCGCGCGAGGGGCGAAGGAGTTGTTGCGGTCGCTCGCAGACCTGCATGACGAAGGGATGACCGAGGGGTACGTCCCGTACCCGGAGCCCGGGGGGCTGATCCCCTGGGGCGACTCGACGGACGGCGACAACTTCTACTGGCGCACCGGGCCTGACGGCCCCGACTCCTGGACCGTCGTCGTGGAGACACGGAACGGGTACTGGGCGACGTACGACGGCACGCTCACCGAGTACCTCGCCGGGCTGGTGACAGGCACGGTGGACCCTGACGGCCTTCCGCCGGACTTTCCGGGGAAGAACCCGGCAGTCATCTCGTAGATCCACCTGAATCCGTCGGGCCGGACCGTCCTCAGGACGGTCCGGCCCGACGGCCGTGCACCTTCTTTCGGATCACCGTGCCGACCAGATGAAGACGGCGGCGATGTGGAGTCCTGCGAGGTGGATGGTGGCGGTCTTGTCGTAGCGGGTGGCCAGGCCGCGCCACTGTTCGAGCTTGTTGATGCACCGCTCAACGGTGTTGCGGTGCTTGTAGGTGTCGCGGTCGAAGGCCGGCGGTCTACCACAGAGCCGTTACGACAGGGCGTCCGCCTGCCGGGCAGGCCGGAAGCCGGGCCGGCCCGCGGCGTGCCCCGTAGGGGCCCAGCGGTGAACGTGCTCCACCGGCACGTGCCGCGCCGCCCCCGCTCGGGCCGATGCCGGCGCGATGACGCACCAGGCGGCAACTCGGCGTCCCGACGGAAAGTCCAAGCGCCGTGGTGATTCGTCCCTATGAGCCGTGACGCGGGTGCGAGCACTCTGAGTGCCGCCCCGCACGTTCACGCCGGGAGCGGCATGTACCTCGGCGCGGTCCGACGGTCCCGGCATCCCACCCCCACCCCGAACAGCCGGCCGTGCCGCCGCCCGTCAGTTCGTCCGCCGTCCCCGAGGACGCCGGACCGTCAAGGAGCCCTCCCCCTCGCGGCTCCTCCGATCAGGGAGAACCATGCGCACTCCTCGCAGCAGACTGGCCGCGGCACTCGTCGCCGCCGCACTGGTCGTCACCGGCGGCAGCACGCTGGCGACGCCCATGGCGTCGGCGGCCGCGGAACCCGGCGCCGCCGCCTACACCGTCACCGTCGGTGCCAGGGGCTCGTGGACCCACCCCGACGACACCCCCGCCGGCACGTACATCGACAAGGACGGGACCTTCTACTTCCAGCAGGCGCACGCCCTGTACGGCGCGAGCGACCCCCGCAAGTGGACCTTCTACACCGGGACGAACCTCGACACCGCCACCCGGTCCGGCGCCATCAGTGACGCGGTGAACCCGGCCAACTCCAACGACCGCAACAACGACACCACGTGGCGCTGCAACAACAGCCCGACAGGCGTGGAGTCCACCCAGGCGCCCTCCACCGGTTCGTACGCGCACCGCAACTACTGCGACCTCGCCGGTGTGTGGGTCGACCCGGACACCGGCGACTGGTACGGACTCGTGCACAACGAGTTCACCCCGCAGCCCTTCGGCGACGGCGTCCACTACGACGGCATCGACTACGCGGTCTCCAGGGACCAGGGACGTACGTGGACCATCAAGGACCACGTCATCACCTCGCACTACAGCACCAGGCGCGGCGACACCGCCGCCTTCCCGCAGCAGACCTACCACTACGGCACCGGTGACCAGCGCCTGTTCGTCGACACGGCGTCCGGCTACTTCTACGCCTTCTACGGCTCCCGGATCGTGAACAAGGGCGGTGGCTGGGCCGCGTTCTACGGGCACGTCGCCCGAGCTCCGATCGCGTCGAAGATGGCGCCCGGCTCCTGGCAGAAGTGGTACGACGGCGCCTGGTCCGAGCCCGGCGTGGGAGGCCGCGAGAGCACCATGGTCCCGGTCGGCTCCGGCAGCACGACGGGCTACACCCCGCCGTCGAAGGAGTACAACCCGGCCAGCAGCGGCACCGTGAGCCAGCAGGTGGCCGCCGGCCTGACGCCCCCGACGTCCCCGTTGTTCGTCATGGACATCACGTACAACGCCCATCTCGGTCTGTACATCGGACAGCCCCAGGCGGTCGACCAGAGCGGCAACGCCTCCCAGGAGATCTACGCCACCGACAACCTGGCCACCCAGAAGTGGTTCCGCCTCGGCGACACCGGCAGCTACAAGAACGCGTCCTGGTACCGCTGGTTCCTCGACAGCGGCAACAAGACCAGCTCCGGGATCGTCGGCAAGGACTTCCGCTCTTACTGCTCCTTCGGCTGTTCCAACGGAACCAGCAGCGAGTACGTCAACCTGACGATCGGCACCACCGAGCCCGCGGCCCCCGTCGACACGACCAGGGCGTACCGCATCACCAGCGCCGGTGGCCGCGTCCTGGCCCAGGTCTCCGGCGGTTCGGCCACCACCTCCCTCGCCGCCGCCACCGGTTCCGGTCTCGAGTCGTGGACCTTCACCCCGAACGGGGACGGCTCGTACCGCATCGCCAACTCCGCCTCCGGCGGGCTCCTCGGCGTGAGCGCCACCTCCACGGCCACACGGGCCTGGGGCACCAGGCCGACCGTCACGGCCGCCCCGACCGGCGGTCCCACCGTCGGACAGCAGTGGTTCGTCGTACGGGGCACCTCGCCGGCCGACGGCACCGCCACCGGCACGTACAAGATCGTCAACCGCTACAGCGGCCTCGTCATCGGCCTCTCCGCCGACTCCGGCCGCCTCGCCGAGACCACGCCCACCCGCAGTTGGAGCAACACCACGGGCAACGCGGTCGGCGGCACCCGGACGGCGGGTGAGCAGACCCTCACCCTGACCCCGACCGCTCAGGTCCCCGAGACGGTGACGGTCACCCATCCGGGCGACCGGACGACCACTCCGAACCAGCCCGTCTCCCTCCAGCTGGAAGCCGCCGACTCCGCGGGCAAGCCCCTGACCTTCACCGCCACCGGCCTTCCCGCCGGTCTGAGCATCAGCACCGGCGGACTGATCACCGGCACTCCCACCGCGGCGGGCACGTCCACGGTCACCGTCACCGCGTCCTCCGGCAGCGCCACCGGCACGACCACGTTCACCTGGACCGTCACGGCCTCCCTCGACGGGGTCCACACCCTCACCGCAGCGGGCAAGGCACTCGACAACCCCGACCACAGCACCACCGCCGGCACCCGGCTCATCACCTGGGCGCCGACCGGCGGTCTCAACCAGAAATGGAGCTTCACCCGGCAGACGGACGGGACCTACGAACTCAAGAACAGCGAGTCCGGGCTGTGCGCCGACGTCGAGAGCGGCTCGACCGGCGCCGGTGCCCGCATCATCCAGTGGACCTGCACCAAGGGCGCCAACCAGCGCTGGAACATCGTCCGTCAGGCCGCCGGCACCTACACCGTCGCCTCCGCGGCGAGCGGGCTGCTGCTGACCACCGCCTCCGCCGCCGACGGAGCCCTCGTCACCCAGCAGCCGGACACCGGTACGTCGCTTCAGCGGTGGACCGTCAACTGACGGTGACGCCGACGCCACCGCGGCGGTGACCGACCCGCCGGGCCCTTGCACAGCAGCCGGGGCCCGGCAGGTTTTCACCGCAACGACCTGTTCACCCGTTCGGAGTAGTTGAACGATCGCTCCCGGAGCGACGGCCGGACGATGACCCCATGAGCCAGAACACCGCACCCCGCCCGCCCCGCGCCGACGCAAGCGCCAGAGGGGCCGCAGGCGGAACCCTGTTCGCCGGTGTCCTCATGGTGGTCATCGGTATCCTGGACATCCTCCAGGGCATCGCCGCCATCGCCAAGGACGATGTCTACGCCCGCGTCGGCGACTACGTCTTCGAGTTCAATCTGACCAGCTGGGGCTGGACCCACGTCGTCCTCGGCATCCTCGTCGGCCTCGCCGGAACCGGAATCCTCATGGGCTCTGAGTGGGGGCGGATGGGCGGCATCACGCTGGCCGTCCTGAACACGGTCGCCCAGTTCCTCTTCCTGCCGTATCACCCCTGGTGGGCACTCTTCTCGATGGCCATCTCGATCGTCGTGATCTGGGCACTGGCCACCGACGACACCTCCTTCCGCAAGCACGGCACGGCGTGATCGACCACCGCGGCCGCACTCCTCACCGTCTCCGTCCGCAGGTACGGCTCACGAGGGCAGCCGCGACCACTCGACGGCGGCGGACCGCGAGCCGAGCACGACTCCGCGGCTGCGGAAGGGCGCTGCGGCGTCGCCCACGAAGCCGATGCGGTGCCCCATGGCCGTGAGGCGTTCAAGGACTCCGCCGATGAGCCGTTCCGCGGCCGCGTCGACGGCGGTGACCTGCACGAGGTCGACGACGGCGGGTCCGTGGTCGACCTCGGTCAGGCGCTCCGCCAGGGCGTAGGCCAGTCGTTCGGCGGCTGTGAAGTCGAGTTCTCCCCGCGCCGCGACCCAGGTGGGCAGATCACCGGGCGACGTCTCGCCCTCGGCCCGGCACCACGCGGCCCCACCGGGGCCGTCGCCCGCGCCGGGCTCGACGACCGAAGGGGGGCCGGGGGGAGGCCTGCGCATCAGATGGAGCCCGAGTTCCTGCGACAGCGCAGCCAGCGCCGCGACCGCGCGGACGGGGTTCCCGGCGGCGTCCAGCAGCGGGCTGTAGGAGCCGAGTCCGGATCGCCCCGGACTGATGGCCACCAGGCCCCCGGAGACGCCGCTCTTCGCGGGAAGTCCCACGCGGAGCAGCCAGTCGCCCGAGCCGTCGTACATCCCGCACGTCGCCATGACGGCCAGGACCTGAACCGTCACCGGCTCCGGGACGACCCTCTCGCCGGTGACGGGGTTGACGCCGCCGTTCGCGAGCGTCGCGGCCATCACCGCCAGGTCGACGGCATCGACCCGGATCGCGCACTGCCTGAAGTAGACGTCCAGTGCGTCGGACGGGTCACCGGTGAGGGATCCTGCCGCGCGCATCAGGTGCGCGAGGGCGATGTTCCGGTCGCCCGTGGCGGCTTCGGCGCGGTAGACCTCCTCGTCGACGTCCAGGGCCCGCCCGGCGAAGCGGCCCAGCGTCTCCAGGATGCGCGAGAACCGCCGCTCCGCGCCCGCGGCCGGCACCAGGGCCGTGGTCGCGATGGCCCCTGCGTTGATCATGGGGTTCGCCGGTCGGCCCGACTCCGGGTCCAGACTGATCGCATTGAACGGCTCACCGCTCGGCTCGGCCCCCACACGGCGGAAGACCTCGGCCGCGCCGAGTTCGCTCAGCGCGAGCGCGAGGACGAACGGCTTGGACACCGACTGGATCGTGAAGAGCCTGTCCGCCTCGCCGGCCTGGTAGCGATGGCCGTCCGCACTCGCCAGCGCGAGGCCGAAGTCCGCGGGATCCGCCTGCGCGAGAGGCGGAATGTACGTGGCGAGGTGCCCACTGTTCAGCTCACGGAACGTGTGGCACAGATTCGCCAGCTCGGCGTTCACCGCATCGGACACGACACGCATCACCATGCGGCCATCTTCGTCCAGATCTCGCCGGAAACCGCGCCCCCACGTCGAACGGGTCAGCCGTCACCCGACGTCCACCCCCGCGAACGGCATGTCCGGGCCCACCACGTCCAAGCCGGCGCGGCCGATGAACTCACCGGTCTCGCGTGCTTCGAGCGACACCTGAAGCCTCGCTCGTGGAAGTCGGCACGCATGGCGGACGGCACGGCGTCGCTCTGCTCCCGCGTGAGCAGTCCCCCAGGTGTTTCCGGACGTCGGGGTCGGCGTTCGTGGCGGCTCACGGCTCGCGGTCGGAATCCCTCCACGAGCGGAGCATGAGACGTTCGGTCGGCCCGCGCTCGCCGAGGTACTCGGAGACGCCGCCGTCGCCGCCGGCACGAAGGTGCGTTCCGGCGTGACGACCACCGAACTCGACGGCGACGGCACGGGCGTCGGCGTGACGCTCTCCGACGGTTCCACCGGCCGCTGGGACCTGGTGGTCGGCTTCGACGGGACCGGTTCACCGCTCCGTACCCGGCTCTACGGCGATCGGTACGCGCCCGCGTACCGGCTTCGCCAACTGGCGGGTCACCCTGCCCCGCCCCGCCGACGTCCGGAGCGTGGTGATGTCCACCGCGGGCAAGGAGGCGAAGGCGCTGCTCACCCCCCGATCGCGGACGAACTGATGTATCCGGGCGCCGTGTTCGCCGAGGCCCGAGGACTTCCGGCCCGACCCGGAGCACGCGCACGAGGAGCTCGCGAAGCGCCTCGGCATGTTCTCCGGCCCCGTCGCCGAGGCGCTCTCCGCCGTCACCGACCCTCGGCCGTGGTCTACTCCCGCATCTCCCAGGTGGGCGTCGAGGAGCCCTGGCGCGTGGGCCGGGTGGTCCTGGCCGGTGACGCGGCCCACGCCTCCACCCCGCACCTCGCCCAGGGCGCGGCCATGGCCGTCGAGGACGCCCTCGTCCTCGCCGGGTCCCTGGACACGGAGGCCACGGTGCCGGCGGCCCTGGAGCCTGGGAGGCCCGCCGCAGGCCCCGGGCCATGTGGGTGCAGGCCATGTCGCGCGCGGTCCTCAGGCAGGAGACGGGCGAGCGGACGACCCCCGAGGAGGACGCCCTCCTGGAGGTCGGCATCCCGGGCGCCGCCCACGTCCTGGCGAACCCCTGCGAGGACACGCGCGACCACCGAGGGCAGCGCCACTCGGCGGAGCACCCGACGGCCGGTCGCCTCCGGGCTCTCCATGTCACGGAGAGGCCGGAGGCGACCGGCCGTCGCGCTGCGCGCGGAGGCGGTTCCGGGCCTCCGGGAGGCACTTCGGGGCACGGTCCACGGGCGTTGTCAGTGGCCGGGGATAAGTTCGTTCCTGTTCCGCCGCGACGGCGAGAACATTCCCTCTGACGTGCATGGGAGAGGTACGTTGCCGGTCTGGGAGCTGTCGAGTACGGCGCGGGTGGTACCGCCCGCGCGACCGCGGAAACTCGCCAAGGTGCCGTTCGTCGAACTGGCCGACGGACGGTTGCAGGGAGTCGTGTCCAGCGGGTCCGACGCAGGACGCGTGTACGTGTCCTCCCTCGCGACCGGGACGTACGCGTTCGCCTGCAGCACGAACAACAACCGTCCCTGCGGCGGCGCTCGGGGCGGCTTCTGCAACCACATCCGGGCGCTCGTCGGCGAGGCCGTCCTGCAGTACGGCGCCGAACGCGTCGCCCGCTACCTGAAGGCCGACACGGGCGACACGTCGGACACCGTGCCCGACGCGCACATGCTCGTCGCGCTGATGACCGCCACGCGGCCCGAGCAGGGCGACACCTCGGCGGCGGCGCCGGTGTTCAGCCGCTTCCTGCGGCACCTCGCCTATCTGGAACTGGAGCCGACCACCGCGCCGTTGCCCGAGATGCAGTGGTTCCCGCCGACGAGGACGGTCGCCTGATGCGTACGGACCTGTTCACCGATCCCGTCGACGGGCTCGACGAGGCACTGTCCGCCGTCGACGCGTTCGACCGGGTACTCGTCTCCGGGCTGCTCCGCCCCCGGCCCGACCAGGCCGCGGGTCTGACGGCACTCGCCACCGCCGTCGCCGGAACGCCGCTGGCCGCGCTGGTCGCCGAGGCGGCCGACAAGGCCGCCGCCGGTGCCGCGGGCGAGGACCACCTGGTGGCGCTCGCCGCCGCCCGCACCGCCCTCATGGGCTCCGTCCACGACGCCCTGACCGAACGCGTCGCGGACATCACCGGCCGGCGGCGCGCCGAACGGAACACCCCGGACGCCGCAGCGGACGAACCCGGCGCCAATGTGCTCGCCGCCGCACGTGCCTGGCTGTGCGACCTCGCCCGAGCGGGCTGGCAGGGCATCGACCACGATCTGGTCGCCGGCGCCGCGCCCGTCGTCTCCGCGATGCTGCCGGACCCGCGGCTGCGCCGGCAGGCCACGCTCCTGGACGGTTTCGCCGCCGAACTCGCGGCCTCCTGCCCCGGTGCCACCCTGGACCGTGTCCCGGTCCGCCGCTGGGCCGACCTGTGGACGCGTGCCATGCTCCTCACCCTGCCGGGCGCCGTCCGGACCCAGGCGCTCTCCACCGCGACCGGCCGTCTGCTGCCGCTCGGCGTGGACGTACAGGAACACGCGACAGCCGTACAGGCGCAGGTCCACGCGGTGTTCGAACCCGCCGACGGCACGGAGCCGCGTCTGGTCCAGGCGGCCGTCTCCGCGCCCAAGCCGGACACGGTCGTGGGCGCCGGCCTGTGGCAGCTGCTCCGGCCGCGGATGTCGTTGCTCGCCGCCGCGGGGGAGTGTCGCACCATGGAGCTCGACGGCATGCCGGTCACGGAGGAGGGCGACCTCCTCTGGGACGACGCACAGGCGCGTACGGGAGAGCCCGTCGAGCCGTTCGGCACGGCCCGGATCATCCTCTCCACGGCCACCGACCCGGTGACCGCGCCGCTGGACCGCCACCCGGCGCGGATCGCCGTCCCCGTCCTCCTGGAGGGGTACACGGTGGAGGACGAGGACGGCGGCCGGCTGTCGTTCGCGCTCGCCGGGCACCGGCTGGCCGTCGACACCGACCGCATCCCGACCGCCGGTCCGCTCACCCCGGAGGCGGTCGCCGCGTCCGGTGCGTGCCTGGGGCTGCTCCGGTGGGACGCGGGGGAGTTCGTCCTCCAGCCGCTGGCCGTCGAGACGACCGTCCGGAAGAAGGCCGTCGCCGTCCACGCCGGCGCGTGGGCCGGCGGCACCACCGACAAGGTGGGTGTCAGGGCGGAGAAGGCGGCCACGGACTCCGTCGCCGTGCTGCGCGAACGAGCCGGGAAGCTGCTGCGCGCATGAGCGACTCCGACGCCCCTTCCGCCGGCCTCTCACCGGCCGGCCTTCCGCCCACGGACCTCCCGTCGGCCGATTCGTCGTCCGCGGATCTCCCGTCGACCGACCCGTCGTCGGCCGGCCCTTCCCCTGCCGGCCCCTCCCCGGCCGTGTCCTCCCCCGCCACCCCCGACCCCGACGACAACCGTCGACAGGTCCTCTACTGGCGGCTCCTCGCCCGGCTCTTCGACCCCGAGGAGCAGGCCGCCCTGGAAGCGGCGAGCCTCGCCGTCGTCGAGGACATCGGCCTGCCGTCCGCGTTGCTCGACCCGGGTGCCTCCGTCGACTCCGTCGTCCAGCGCCATCCGGAACTGGCGGACGAGTTCGACGGGTTGATGACCCCGGAGCCCGATCCGGACGGCGCCCGCGACCGGGCCGCCGAGGTGCGGCGCGCCGCCCTCGCGTCGAAGCTGCTGCTCAACGTCTTCTCCACCGGACAGGGAACGGTCTCCGCCGGGCAGCTGGCCCGCTGGCAGTCGGACGCCGGCTGGCTGGAGCGTTCGCTCGGCTGCCGGCCCGGCGGGCTGCGCGGCGGCCGGGGCGCCGGGGCCGTCGTCGACGGCGGCGGCGCGGGTCTCGAACTCGGCGCCGTCGAGGCCGACCTCGTCCGCCGGATGCACCTGCGCGAAGTACTGGCCGACCCCGCACTCGCCGCCCGGCTCACCCCCAGCATGTCCCTCATCGAGCAGCTCCTGCGCGACAAGGGAAACCTGTCGGGCATCGCGCTCGCCAATGCCAAGTCCCTCATCCGGCGCTACGTCGACGAGGTCGCCCAGGTACTCCGCACCCAGGTGGAGAAGGCCACCGTCGGGGAGCTGGACCGTTCGGTCCCGCCCAAGCGGGTCTTCCGCAATCTCGACCTCGACCGCACCATCTGGAAGAACCTCACCAACTGGAGCCCGGAGGAGGAGCGGCTCTACGTCGACCGCCTCTACTACCGGCACACCGTTCGCCGGACCACACCGCAGAGGCTCGTCGTCGTCGTGGACCAGTCCGGCTCCATGGTCGACTCGATGGTCAACTGCACCATCCTCGCCTCGATCTTCGCCGGACTGCCGAAGGTGGACGTCCACCTCATCGCGTACGACACCCGCGCGATCGACCTCACCCCCTGGGTGCACGACCCGTTCGACGTGCTCCTGCGCACCAACCTCGGCGGCGGCAACGACGGCCCGGTCGCGATGGCCATGGCCAGACCGAAGATCGCAGAGCCGAAGAACACCGTCATGGTGTGGATCTCCGACTTCTACGAGTTCGACCGCTCACAGCCCCTGTTCGAGGGCATCGAGGCGGTCCACCGGTCCGGAGTGCGGTTCATCCCCGTCGGCTCGGTGACCAGCTCGGGACGGCAGGAGGTCAACCCCTGGTTCCGGGAGCGCTTCAAGGCGCTCGGCACCCCGGTGGTCTCCGGCCACATCAACAAGCTCGTGCACGAACTCAAGACCTTCCTCACCTGAGCCTGCCCAGAAAGGCCCCTCGCATGTCCGACCTGCTCCGCGCCCCCGCCGAGATCAAGTACGCCGAGGAACTCGACTGGCTCGAGTCGATCGACGACAACCCCAAGCCGTTCTCGTGGCGTCTCTCCCCGAAGATGGTCCGCCTCTTCATCCTCGGCTCCGAGCGGGCCGACGGCCTGGACCGGGAGGTGACGCAGAAGTGGTTCGGCGACCGCAGCTTCGTCGAGCGCTCCATCGTCACCCTCGCCTCCGACAGGGGCCTGCTCCTGATCGGAGACCCCGGCACCGGCAAGAGCTGGCTCGCCGAGCTCCTCTCCGCCGCGATCAGCCGCAACTCCACCCAGGTCGTCCAGGGCACCGCGGGCACCACCGAGGACCACATCAAGTACTCCTGGAACGTCTCGATGGTCATCGCCAAGGGCCAGTCCCGCGAGTCGATGATCCCCTCGCCGATCATGACCGCGATGGAGACCGGCACCATCGGCCGCTTCGAGGAACTGACCCGCTCCACCAGCGACGTCCAGGACGCGCTCATCTCGATCCTCTCCGAGAAGTACATCTCGGTCCCCGAACTCGACAGTGCCGGTGGCGAGAACATCGTGTTCGCGCAGCCGGGCTTCTCCGTCATCGCCACCGCCAACAGCCGTGACCGCGGCGTCAACGACCTGTCCTCCGCGCTCAAGCGCCGGTTCAACTTCGTCCGCATCCCGGTCGTCACGAACAAGAAGAGCGAGGCCGAGATCGTCCGCTTCCGCACCGAGGAACTCCTTCGCCGGCACTCGATCGAGCTGGACGTGCCGCCGACCCTCCTCGACGTCCTCCTCCAGAGCTTCGCCGACCTGCGTGCCTCCGCGGCCGCGGCCGGGAGCGACGACGAGAAGCTGGAGTCCGCCCTGTCCACCGCCGAGCAGATCGGCGTCCTGGAGGACGCCGTCCTGCACAGCGACTTCTTCGGCGAGCGCGCGCTCACGGCCCGCGCCCTCGCCGCCTCCCTGGTCGGTACGCTCGCCCGCCGCGAGCCCGAGGACCTGGCCATCCTCAACAAGTACCTGCACGGCGTCGTCGAGCCGCGCGGCAAGGAGCAGGGCGGCTCCTGGCCCGAGTTCCTCGAGGGCGGCCGCGAGGCGATCGCGAAGCTGGCATGAGCACCACCTCCGAGAAGCCGACAAGCGCCTCCTTCACCGCCCTGCGGGGGCAACTCCACGAAGCGGCAGCCGAGTTCGCCGGCGGACAGGACGCTCTGGAAGGCATCCTGCTCGGCATGGTCGACGATGTCGACCGGGCGGTCGCAGAACCGCTGGAGATCTTCCCCGTCTGCCACCACTCACCCGCCTCCGCCCTCGCCATGGCCCGACGGCTGCGCGAGAAGCAGCCCAGGGTCGTGTACCTGGAGCTGTGCGAGGACATGGCCCCGCTCCTCACCGAGCTCCGCAACTGCCGGCTGCCCGTCGCCGTGCAGGCCTTCGCGAGCGAGATCGACGGCTTCCCGCCGGACTGGGCCCCGCTCTCGGTCGTCGCCCCGATCACGGAGGCCTCCGCCGAGTACCAGGCCGTCGCGTACGCCCTCGACACCCCCGGCGTGGAACTCGTCCTCGTCGACCGCTCCTCCGACCACGTCTTCCAATGGGACACCCGACAGCCTGCCGACGGCGCGACCCACACCGCCGACACCGAGGCCGAGCCGACGGCCGCGGGAACGGCCGAGCCCGAGGCGGCCCTCCACGGCGAGGCCGTCGGGGTGGAGATCGGCGACCTCCGTCCGCGCTTCGCCGAACTGGAGGAGCACCTGCTGCGGCACGGCAAGGTGCGGCACTGGTCCGAATGGTGGCACCAGTACGTCGAGGTCCCGCTCGGCGACAGCGACCACGACACCTATCGCCAGGTCATGTTCCTGATCGGCAGCCTGTTCCGGCGGCTCGCGCCCGGCCGGGGCGAGCGCGTGCGGGTCGACGAGGACCGCGAGCGCTACATGTGGACCCGTATGCGCGAGCATCTCGCCGCGACCGGCACCGACCCCGCGGACTGCCTGTACGTGTGCGGCGCCTTCCACGCGGCCAGCCGCGTGGACGAGTTCGGCGTCCACGGCACGGGCGGCTTCGCCATCTCCCCACGGACCGCCACGACCTGGCAGTACGGGCTGATCCCCTCCAGCAACGCGGCGATCGAGGCACAGTTCGGCCTCGCGTCCGGCTCGGTGTCGATCGCCTCGACGGAATGGGCCAAGAACCTCAAGCGCACCCGCGTGAAGCCGTACCGCCTGGAGGGGCAGTCCGGTACGAAGAAGCCGAGCGCGAGGAAGACGGCGGCGAAGGCTCCGGTGGCCACGCCCACGCCCGTACCCGCGTCCGACCTCGCGGCCGGTCCCGCCTCCGCTCCGGCCGAGGACCGGCTCACCGGCTTCCTCCAGCAGCCACCCGTCCTGAACACCCTCGACGAGGCCGAACTGCTCGGCTGGTCCGTGGACATCGTGCGCGCCGCACGCCGCAGTGGCTATCTGGCCTCCACGGCCGACGCCATCGCCGTGTTCGAGACCTCGATCCTCCTCGCGGCCCTGCGGGACCGGGCCAAGCCGACGCCGTACGACTTCCAGGACGCGGCGGTCACCTGCATCGAGAAGGACACGGTCCCCGGCCGACGGGACGTGCGGCGGCTCGTCGAGATCATGATGGGCGGCGACCGGGTCGGCCAGGTCGGCTACGACGCGCTGCCACCCCTCGCCCGTGATGTGCACGACCGGCTGGCGCCCCTGGAACTGAACCTCCAGCAGCGCGGCGTACGCCGGGCCCTGCTCGACATGGCGTCCCGGCCGGAGCTGCGTGCCTGCTCGGACGTCCTGTGGATGCTGCGCCGGCTGTTGCCGCCCGGCGCGGCCCGCACGGTGATGGGGGAGCGGCGGCTCGGTGAGCGGTCGATCCAGGAGTCCTGGGACCTGTCGCTCGGCACCCACCAGCGCGCGCTCATCGAGCTCGGGTACGAGGGCGTGAGCCTGGAGCAGGTGCTGGAGCAGCGGCTGCGCCGCACCGCGTACGGACCGCAGGCCACCACGGCCGAGGTCCTCGCGGCCGTCGAGGACGCGACGCTCCACCTCGGCGGTCGACGCCTCGCCGACGAGCTCGGTGCCCGGGCCCTGGAGGTCCTCGCCGGCGAGCGCACGGTGGACGGCGCGCCGGCGGTACTGCGCCGGGTGCGCGGCCTCCTGGCCTACTACCGCACCAGCGAACCGGTCCTCCCGCCGTGGATCGAGTCCTTCGTCAGAGCCGGGTACGCGCACTACTGCACGCTGCTGCCGACGGCGTTCCGGGACGAGGACGCGACCGTGGGGCAGGTGGCGGCGATGCTGGGCTTCCTGTTCAGCATGGAGAGCCTGGCCCTTTCGCTCGGCTGTGACCGGACCCAGCTGGAGCTCGCGGTCGCGCAGTCCCACCCGAACGACCCGGCCAAGACAGCCCTGTTGTGGGCCGCGCAGGTCCAGCTCGGCACGCTCTCCCGGGGCGAGCTGCGCGGCCGCTGCGACGAACTCCTCGGCAACCCCCTGGTGGTGCCCTCGTACCCCCGCTACCTCAGTGGTTTCGTGCACGCGCTCGAACCGGTCCCGGGCCTCGCGGACGTCGTCGTGGAGGCCGTGTCGAACGCCTTCGGACGGCTCCCCGACCCCGTCCTGCTGCCGTGGCTGCCCACCCTCATCACCACCCTGCGGTCGAACGCCGCCGATCTCGCCCCGCTGCTCATCAGAGAGGCGGGCCGGATCTTCCCGGCACGGCTCGCGGCCCTGGACACCTGGGTCCCGCCGTGGCACGCGCAGCCGGTGGCTCAGGCGTCGCCGGCCGTGCCCGCGCCACGCGGAGCGGCGCTGCTGCCCCGGCACCCGGAGACATGCGACGCCGTCGCGGACCTCCTGGGCCGCACGGACGGGTGGGCCCCGGCAGACGGGCCGACGGGCCCGACGGGCGCGGCACTCCTGTTCGGCCACCGCGCCACCTGCGACGCCGTCGCGGACCTCCTGGGCTGTGGCGATCCCTGGACGCCCCTGGTTCCGGCGCTCCCCGCGTCGTCCCTGACGACGAGGCACCCCGCCACGGCCCACGCGGTCGCGGCGCTCCTCGCGACGCCGTGACGGCGGACCGGCCGCCGGGTCGTCGGACCCCGGCGGCCGGTGGGGGCGAGGGACGTGAGGCGGATCAGTCGTCGACGGCGTCCAGGACGGGGCCGAGGTCGACGAACTTGAAGTTGGTCGCGGGGCGGTCACCGTCGCCGGGGGCGTCGTGGCCGTCCTGCACGACGAGGAGGCCGTTCGGGTACTTCGAACCGAGGGGAGCGTTCAGGGCGGCGGCGCCGTCGCACTCCTCGGAGCCGTCGAGGGCGCCGTTCGCGGGCGCGACCCGGAAGCCGCCCTCGTACTCGTTGCGGTCCGCGATCTCCCGGTCGTAGGCCGCGAAGGTGTTGTCGCCCTGACTGGAGGCGAGCAGGTACCCGTCGCCGTCGGACTCGGTGACCAGCGTCAGACCCTCGACGTCCGAGGAGATCCTGGTCCCGCCGTAGCCGGGGTCGGCGCCCGGCGTGCACTCCTCGGTCTCCTCGTCGTAGACGCCGGGGACGCCGTACTCGCGGACCTTGTCGAGCAGCTCCGGCGTGCCGGTGAGGTCGGCGCGCAGCCGCCAGATGCCGATGTCCTCCTGGCCGGCGTACAGGGTGCCGTCGGCGGGATCGACGACCATGCCCTCGACCTGCGGCAGTTCGCCGGGCTCCCCGCACGGGGCCCACGAGGTGCCGTTCGGCAGCCGGAACGTGGCCGGGAGGTCCAGGGTGCGGACCGTGCGGTACGTGACCTTGCCGCCGGCGGTGGGGAGCAGTTCGAGCAGGGCGATGCTGGTCCGCTCGCGGCGGCTGACGAGCGCGAAGGACTTCCCGGACGCCGGGTCCGTCCAGGTCGCCAGACCGTACGCGGTCCGCTGGTCGTTGATCTCGGCCTGGTCCCGTGAGAAGACGGCCGGGGCGGCGGCATCGGTGACGTCGGTCAGGGGGCCGCCGGCGCGGTCGCGGTCGATGCGGTAGAACCGCAGCCGGTCGTGGCCGCGGTCGCTGGTGACGGCGAGGTCGGCCCGCCCCGAGGAGAGCCGGAGGCCCTGGACGAGGTCCACGTTGTTGAACCGGCCGGGGGCGTCGTCCGGTCCGTCCGCCGGAGGCGCGGCTATCGACTGCACCGGGCGCGCGTCCAGGTCGTAGACGCGGAGCCCGCCCTCCTTGGCGGTCGCGATGACGAGGCTGCGGCCGGGGGCGGCGGCGTTGCGCCAGATGGCGGGGTCGTCCGCGTCGGCGTTGCCGCCCGCGTCGTCGTCGTGCAGCACCGGCGTCTCCGCGCGGGGGGTCACGACCGGCAGCGAACCGGCCGGACCACGGTGGCGGCCCTGGGCATCGGCGTCGGCTTGGGCGGGCACGGCGAGGGCGGCCGCGGCGAGCGCCGTGGTGACGGCGAGCACGAGCGACCGGGCGGTACGGGGGCGAGTCACGCAAGTCTCCTCAGGAGGGTGGCTTGTACGTCCTGCGTGAGCGTGGTGCCCTTCCGTGTCGGCCCGGCGGCCTCTGCCCGACCGGGTGTCCGAAGTCCAGGTGTACGCACGATGAACCGCGCCGCGGGCCGCGGCAGTGTGCCGCGGCCCGCGTGCGTCTGCTGCGGCAGGAATCAGGCGGGGTTCTTCACGTTCGCCAGGTAGCTCGCACCGATGAGGCGGTCGCGCATCTCGTAGCGCGGCGCGACGGCCCCGGTCCAGCGGAGGAACCGGTCGCCCCGGTGGCCGTCGACATGTCGATGAACCCCATGGCGACGACACAAAGGGCAAGATTCCGGCCAAAGTTGCGCGATCCGTTCGCTCCGGGCGAGCGGGCGAGCGGGCAGTGGGCGGGTGGATGGTTCGCGTCGTTCAGTCGACGGGGGGCGGCGGCGTCCCGGCGGGCGTCCGTCCCGTCGCCGGTACGTCCGCCCGCCCGAGCAGTTCCGCCAGGCCGGCGCGGGTGGCCGCGACGACGACGCGGTCGCCCGGGTGGAGCACGTAGCCGGGGTGAAGGTCCCAGAGCAGCCCGGACGGTTCGTCGCCGGCGGACGATCGCGGCCTCCCTTCCGGAGCGTCCTGGGCGTCCTGGGCGTCCGACGGATCGGTCGGCTCCGGAGCGCTGGTGTCCAGGGCGAGGACACGCCACGCACCCGGGCGGAACGCCTCCGCGACCGTTCTCCCCTCCCACTGGGGCTGGCCCGCGATGTCGAGTGCGGCGAAGACGAGCACCCGGCGTTCGACGGCGATCGCCCCGAGGATCTGACGGCCCATCATCGCCGTGGCGAAGGCGGGCGCGGCGAGCGTCGACACGCTGCGGCTGCGGGTGAGCGCGTCGGGGTGGGCCGCGCGCAGCGTGCGGTAGACGGTGGACGCGAAGTCGTCGTCGTACAGGCGCAGGGCCACGAGCAGGTCCGGGTTGAGTGTGCGCGCGTAGAGCGCGGCTTCCAGGTTGGTGGTGTCGGCGCTGGTGAGGGCGAGCAGCGCGCGGGCCCGGTGGATCTTCGCCGCTTCCAGGACCCCCTCCTGCGTGACGTCACCCAGGACGACCGGCACGCGCAGGGTGCGGGCATGCGCGACACCCCGGGCCTCGGGGTCGTCCTCCACGCACACCACGGGCACGCCCAGTTCGTGGAGCTGGACCAGGACGCGGGTGCCGACGCGCCCCAGGCCCAGGAGGACGACATGGCCGGCGAGGCCGCGGGGCGGGCGTCGCAGGGCGGCGGCGCTGCGGTACGCGCCGAGAGCTTCGAGGGACCCCGCGATCAGCAGCGGCAGCAGGACGAGGCCGAGCAGACCGGCGAGGATCTGGAGGACCTGGCGGGCGGTGGGCTCGCCGACGGCGGGGTCGCCGATCGCGAAGAGGTCGAGCAGCGTGAGGTACGCGGCGTGCAGCAGGTGGTCCCCGGTGGTCACCGAGGACGTGACGGCGAGCGCCACGACCGCGGCGCAGACACCGGCGAGCGCCCAGCGCACCCGGGGAGACAGGAGCTCGCGGGGCGAGGCGCCCCGGCTCTCCCGGCGCCGGGGGAGGACCGGTTCGTGGGTGACGGCCTCCAGGACGACCGTGCCGTGCCCCGCGGCCGCCTGTACCTCGGCGTCGTCGGGCAGCAGCCGGGGCGCGAGCCGCCCGCTGCGGTCGGACCCGTCCGCGCCCGCCGGGTCGCGCGTCGTCGACGACAGCAGGGCGAGGGTGACGAGGCCGGGGTCGGCCGCGTCGCCGGCCTCGGCGGGGGCCTGTGCCGAGGCGGAGCTCTGTGCGGTGGGGATCCGCTCGGCGGCGCGCAGCAGCAGCCCGTCGGCCTGGACGATCTTGCGGGTACCGGTGACGGCCGTGGCGGCGAGCGCCGGCGCGGCGGTGTCCGCGTCGGACAGGACGATCGTCGTGGCGTCATGCCCGTGGCCGCGCCCGTCGCCGTGCCTGTACCTGGTTTCGTTCCCCTGGTCGGGCCCGTCGTCGGCCGCCGCCGGGTCCTCGGCCTGGCAGCGGGCCTGGTCGAGGAGCTCGGCCATCCGCCGGCCGAGGTTGCGGTTGTACATCCGCAGGACCAGGCGGATGTGCGGGTTGAGCCGGCGGGCCAGGAACGCGGCCCGCATGTTGACCTCGTCGTCCTCGTAGAGCAGCGCCAATGCCTGGGCCCGGCGTACGCCCGCCTCGACCAGGGTCGGCTCGTCGGGCGGTGTCCGGTCGGCCTGCCGGGCGCGCACGCGTGGCTCGTCGGTGTCCGGTCCGGCCCCGGTGGGCGCGACGAGGACGACGTCCTGCCGGTAGACCTCGGCCAGTTCACCGGCGATGCGGTGCGCGAGGGCGTCGTCCCCGCACACGACCATGTGCCCGTCCTGCGGTGCGGGCGGCCCGGCGGGCCGTGCGCGCGCGCCGGTCTCGCGGCGAGTGACCTGACGCGGTACGGCGGTCATGGTCGCCTCTCGTCCGGATGCCGACCCGGTCGTGGGCCCGGTCGTGGATGCCGACCGGTCCTGATCCGAGATCCGCTGCTGCCGGCCCGCGTCGGCGGAGCCGCCCCCCCAGCCTTCCAGCAGGACGGGCGCCCCGGCATGGGTGCTGACACCCAACTTCACGACGTGGTGCCGCCGTTCGACGCGGCGGCTCGATCACCCCTCGGCGACCGACGCCCCCTCGTGAAACGCCGTCTCCACGGCCGTCGGGATGTCCGTGACGGGGAACTGCACGTGCCGCACGGTCCGTTCGCGGTCCACGACCAGGATCGCGCGCTTCAGCCGGAGGGCCTGGCCGGCCCGGAACGTCGGGAGCCGGAGCGCCGCCGAGAGCCCGTTGTCCATGTCGGAGAGGAGCGGGAAGGGGATCTCCTCGGCCACCGCGAACGCCCTCTGCTCGTCCGGGCGTTGGGTGCTGATGCCGTGCACCGCGACGCCCGCCGCCGTGAACCGCTCGTACGCCTCCCGGAAGAGTCGGTTCTCCAGGGTGCACCCCGCCGCGCCCGGGATGTCCGTCCAGTCGTCCGGCAGCGGGGCGGGGCGGGCGGTCGCGGGGAAGCAGAACAGGACGGTGGCGCCCGCCCCGGCGTCGACCGGATCGAGTGCGCCGCCGGTGTGCGCGGGCAGCGTCAGCCGGGGCAGCCGGGTGCCGGGCAGGTCGTGGACGCGGTGCGCCTCGGCGCTCCGCTCGTCCGCGGAAGCGGTGAGCGAGCCGTCGCCGAGCAGCCAGCGGTCGGCCCAGTCCTGCATCGAGACCAGGACGGGCAGCAGCGCGCGCCCCGCGTCGCTCAGCCGGTACTCGAACCGGACCGGTCCCTCCTGGTACGGGACCTTGTCGAGCACCCCGCTGTCGACGAGGTGGTTGAGCCGCTCGGTGAGCACCTTGCGGGAGATGTCCAGCTCGCGCTGGAGCTCGTCGAAGCGGTGCCGCCCCCGCGCCGTCTCGCGGACGAGGAGCAGGCTCCACCAGTCGCCGACGACGGCCGCGGCCTGGGCGATGGCGCAGGCGGCGTCGCGGTCGGGAACGGCTCGTGCCATGACGTGTCCTCCTCGTTGCGGGTCACCGGTCCGGGGTGGTCCGGTCCCGGACCACCCGGCACCGGTCCGGGGTGGTCCGGCCTCGGCCCGCCCGGTCCGGCCCGTATCCGGTTCGTGAGTGATCCATCTTGCGCCATCGAATGAGTTCCCGATAGAAACTCATTGTAAGTTCCCCATGGGAACTCACTCGATTCCAGTGTTCTACGGGGGAGGGATCCTTTTCATGCCCATAGCCTGGGCAACCGCCTGGCGCACCTGGCAGATGACCCGCCGCGCCTACCCATGGACGTACGCCGTCGGCACCGTCCTGCCCGCCGCGCTCACCATCGCGCTGGCCCATCTCGGCTTCCACGTCATCGGCGGCGGTGCCGTCGGCGACGACTTCGCCGCCGGCAGCGGCACCACCGCCTACCTCGCCTACATCGTCGTCGGCACCACCGCCTTCCACTTCGCCGTCCGACTGATCCTCTGGTCCGCGAAGGCCCTCATCACCGAACAGCGGCAGGGCACCCTCGGCGCCCTGCTCATCGCCCCCGCCGGCCGTCTGCCGTACCTGCTGGGCTTCACCGGCTTCGCGGTGCTCAGCAGCGTCCTCGAGTTCCTGACCCTCGGCCTGGTCGTCGCCGCCCTCGGCATCACCGTGCCGGTCTCCTCCGTGCCCGGCGCCCTGCTCGGCGCCCTCGCGCTGATCGCGGCCGTCTTCGCGCTCTCGGTCGGCCTCGGCGGACTGATGATCGCGGCGGGCGAGGCGCACATCTCGCAGAACACCGTCTTCATCATGCTCGGCCTGGTCGGCGGCTTCACCTTCCCGCGCGACTACCTGCCGGAACCGGTCCGCTGGTTCGCCGAACTCCTCCCCACCACCTCGGCCATGGACGTCCTGCACGGCAGCTTCACCGGCGGCCAGTCCCTCCCCGAACTCCTCCCGAGGCTCGCCGTCTGCGCCGCCCTCACCTGCGCCCACCTCTTCCTGGGGCTGACGTGTCTGCCGCGGGCCGAGGCCCGTGCCGTCGAAAGGACGTACTGATGACCATGACCACGGCGATCGAAGTACGCGGCCTTCGCAAGGACTTTCCCGTGAGGGAGAAGGGGATTCTCGGCCCCCGCACCCTCAAACGCGCCGTCGACGGCCTCGACCTCGACATCCCCCGCGGCCGCGTCACCGGACTCCTCGGCCTCAACGGCGCCGGGAAGACCACCACGATCAAGATCCTCGCCACGCTCCTGCGGCCCAGCGCCGGAACCGTCCGCATCGACGGCCTGGACGCGGTCGCCGACGCCCGCGCCGTACGCCGCCGCATCAACCTCATCGCGGGCGGCGAGCGCATGGTCTACACCCGCATGACCGGCCGCGAGAACCTCTGGTACTTCGGCCAGCTCTACGACGTCCCGAAGGCCGACCTGCGCCGCAGGACCGGCGAACTGCTCGACCTCGTCGGCCTGTCCGGAGCCGCCGACACCATGGTCGAGCGGTACTCGCGCGGCATGACCCAGCGGCTCGCCATCGCCCGCGGCCTCGTCAACCGCCCGGACTACCTCCTCCTCGACGAGCCGACCCTCGGCCTCGACGCCCCCATCGCCCGCGACCTGCGCCGAGTCGTCGCCGACCTCGCCGCGCACGACGGCACCGGGGTGCTGCTGACCTCGCACTACCTGGCCGAGGTCGAGGAACTCTGCGGCCATGTGTACGTGATCTCCGCAGGCCGCCACCTCGCCCAGGGCAGCCCGGCCGAGCTGAAGGCCGCGACCGGCAGCCACCGGACCGTCCGTCTGACCGTCACCGACCCGACGGAGCGCACCCGGGCCGCCGCGGACGCCTTCGGTGCCACCCGCGAAACCCTCCCCGACGGGGGAGAGCTGATCACGCTGCGCCACCCCGGCGACATGGCGGGACCGCTGACGGCGGCGGTGTTCGAGGCGGGCGGCTCCATCGGCGGCCTGGAGATCGCCGAGGCGAGCCTGGAGGACGCGATCCTGACCCTCGCGGAGCGGGGCGAGGCGGGCCTCGCGGGGCCGGGGTCCGGTCGGCCCGACGCCACGACCATCCGCCCCGGCGCCGCGACCGCCCCGCCCGAGGCCGCGACCGCCCCGCCCGAGGCCGCGACCGTTCCGCCCGGCGCCGGGACCGCCCCGTCGGAGGCAGCCGCGGCCGGAGTGAAGGGCGGCACCCCGTGAACCCTCTCCGGCACTCCCTGCGGGTCTTCGCCGCGGAAACGCTCAAGCAGCACCGCCGGCTCTTCGGCCAGCCGCTCGTGGTCTTCTCGATGCTCGTCTGGCCCGTCCTCCAACTGGCCACCACCTACTACACCCTGCGCCCCGTCGCCACGGCCTCGCGGGCTGCCGAGAACTGGCCCCTCGCCGCCGACCCCGACCGCCTGCTCGCCTTCCTGGCCACCGGCACCCTCGCGTACGCCTTCTTCTTCTCCCTCGTCCAGAGCGCCTGGCACCTCTCCTTCGAGCGGACCACCGGCACCCTCGAACTGCTCTTCCTCTCCCCGGCCGGCCGGCTCACCCTGATGATCGCCAACGGCGCGGGCGCGCTCCTCCAGAACGCCTGGCTGCTCACCTGCTTCACCGTCGCGGCCCTGACCGGCTTCGGCACGCTGTCGGTGTCCGCCTGGTGGATGTACGGGATCGTCCTCCTGGCCCTGCTGATCCCGGCGGTGGCGTGGGGAGCGTTCCTCAACAGCCTTCTGGTCTTCTCCCGGGACTCGGCCTTCCTGTACACCATCCTCGACGAGCCCCTCTGGTTCGTGTCGGGCGTCCGCCTGCCGCACTTCGCACTCCCGGCCGCGGTCCAGGTCGTCGGCGCGGTCTTCCCCCTCACCGGCAGCCTGCTCGCCGTCCGTGGCGCCCTGCTCGAACACCGCACGGCGAGCGAACTCGCCCCGACGCTGCTCGGCCTCGGAGCACTGAGCGCCCTGCTCCTGGTGGCCGCCGCGCTGATCCTGCGGGTGGGCGAGGCACGTGCCCGCCGGACGGGCGCGCTGAGCCTGGTCTGACAAGGCGGGTCGCCGGGACCAGGCACGCTCACCCGGCCTCACCCGACCCGCGCGGCCAGCCGCGTCATCGCCTCCTCCAGCTCGTGCCGCGCGCCGAACGGCACCAGCGCCGCGTGTCCGGGGACCCGTACGCCACCGGTGAGCGCGACCCGCGTGTGCCCGGTCCCCTCCCCGGCCTCCACGGCCGCCATCCCGATCACCAGGAACCGGCTCTGCAGCCAGCACCAGCCGGGGCGCAGCACGCCGTGGAAGTGCGCGCGCAGCCCGTAGCGGCTGCGGGCGAGGGCTTCCACCCGGTCGCCGTCGCGCCGCAGGATCCGGACCGACCGCATGTCGGGCTGGAACTCTCCGAAGCCGCCCTCCAGATCACCCATCACCTGCCAGACCCGGGGGAGCGGCGCGGGGAGCACCCGCTCGACGAGCCGGGCGCCCCGGACACCCGCGACCATGACGTGCATCCGCCGTACGTCGTCGAGCAGCAGACCGCCCCTGCCCTCGACGCCTCCATCGCTCTCGTTGCTCGCGTTCACGCGGACCACGCCTTTCGGAAGCTCTGCCGGGCCCGGTGCAGCCGGGACTTCGCCGTGCCGGTCGGTACGCCGAGGAGCGCCGCCGCGGACTCCTCGTCCATCCCCTCGACGTCCCGCAGGACAAGGACGGCCCGGTGCGCGGGCGACAGCCGTGCCAGGACGTCGTCGATGTCGGCGGCCAGTTGCGGATCTCCCCGCTCCGGTACGTCGGCGAGCTCGGCCGGCCGCGCCCGCCCCGCCCGCTTCGCCACCCGCACGGCCTCCCGTACGGAGATCGCCCGCACCCACCCGTAGAGCGCCTCCGGCTCGCGCAGCGAACGCAGAGAGGTGAAGACCGCCACCAGAGCCTCCTGTGTGGCGTCCGGGCCGTCGTCCAGCGCGATGGGACGGCAGATCCGGGCGATGTACGGGGTGAGGTGATCGAGCAGGTCGTGCAGGGCCAGAGTGTCGCCGCGCCGGGCGGCCCGGACCAGCCCGACGCCCCGGTCGACGCGGTCGGCGGTGCCGGCGGCGTGGACGGGGTCAGCGGGCGGCACGCAGGGCCGCCCCTCCGAAGACCAGGCACAGCGGCGTGTACACCAGGGCGTTCAGCCACGGGAACGCCGCTCCCGAGCCGTCCTTGCCGACGACGATCCACACCAGTCCGACGGCCCCGCGGAGCAGTATCCCGGCGGCCACGGCGGCCGTGATCAGGCGCGGGATTCCGGGGCGGCGGCCACCACCCCGCGCGTGGAGCGAGACGGCGAACGCGGCGCCCCCTTCGAGGGCCGCGAGCGGCAGGACCACGGCCGGCCCGAACGACACGACGCTGCCGAGGACGGCGAGCGACAGGGCCCGCTCGTCGGCGGCGGGCCACGTCAGGCCGGTGGCCCAGTAGAGATGCACGAGCGCGAGCACGGCGAGCAGCGCGGCGACGCCGTGTCCGCCGATGATCGTGCGAGGCCGCTCGATGTCGATGACCGCCATGGGGTTCCCCTCCGTTCCGAGGCCGGCGCCGCAGCGCGCCGACACCCCGAGGAGGAGAGGCCCCGCCCGAACGTTCCCTGTGATACGGCTCACAGTCGGCAGGTGTCGGGGGACGGGAGGGAGGGGTGCGGGGGCCGGGAACGCGGACGACCCGTGGGCCTTGGTCCCGTCCGCTCGAGTTCGGACGGGAGCCGGCCGGATTACCGGCGGCCCACGGGTCGGGTGACTGCGTGGTTTTCGGCAGATGACCTGCCGAGGTGCACAGAGTGCGACGGCAGGCCGTTAGCCCGCAGTCACCTCACGAATCCGAAAAGAAACCATGTTCTCGGATCACCTCCTTTCAGCGTGTGACCACAGCCTAGGAAAGTCCGCGGCGACGCTCAAGCCATTTATTTCGAGCTCTTTCTCGATCAGCTCTTTCTCGATCAGCCGAGTTCCGCCGCCACCAGGGCGGCCGCGTCGGCCACCAGCGCATCGACGGGCGCCGCGTCCTCCACGAACCGCGTGGACAGCACGGTGAGGACGATCGGGCCGCCGTCCGGCGGCCAGGTGACGCCCGCGTCGTTGTTGCCGCCGTAGCGACCGCCGCCGGTCTTGTCGGCGAGGACCCAGTCGGCGGGCAGCCCCTTGCGGAACCGCTCACCGCTGGTCGTGTTGGCGAGCATCCACCCCGTGAGCCGCTCCCGGTCCCGGCGCGGCAGCGCGTCGCCGAGGACGAGGCGTCCGTAGCTCCGCCCGACGGCGCGGGGCGTCGAGGTGTCGGTCTCGCGCCACGGCTCCGCCGAGTTCAGCTCGGGCTCCCAGCGGTCGAGCCGGGTCGTACGGTCGCCGATCGACCGGGCGAACCGGGTGACGGCCGTCGGACCGCCCAGCTCGCGGAGGAGCAGATTGGCGGCGGTGTTGTCGCTGAAGCGCAGCGTGGCGTCGCAGAGCTCGGCGACGGTCATCCCGTGGGCGAGGTTCTCGGGCAGCTCCGTCCTGGGTGACCAGCCGGACCGCTTGACGTCCGCCGCCGTGTACCGGATGCGCCGTGCGAGGAAGGATCCGTCGTGGTCGAGGTCGCGCAGCACGGCCGCGACGGCGAAGGTCTTGAAGACGGAGCACATCGGGAAGCGCTCGTCGGCGCGGTACGCCACCGAGCGCCCGGTCCGCACGTCGTGGGCGAACACCCCGAGCCGTGCGGAGTGCCGCTCCTCCAGCTCCCGGAGCCGTGCGACGAGGTCCTCCCCGCCGGGTGCGGAGGCGTACGCCGTCCCGCCGAGCGGTAACGCGGCGGCGAGCGCGGCACCGGCACCGAGGCCGAGCACACTGCGACGGGACGGGCTGAAACCTGTGATGGACAAGGTGATTCCCTTTCCGGAGCGATCACTGCACAGGGAAACACGCAGAGACGCCCCCGACCGGTTTCGACGGCACGGACGCCGCGGCTCCGTCGTGGCCGGCGGCGGCTCCGGGGACGGCCGGACGACACCTTCCCGCAGCGGCGCCGCTGTCAGCCGTCCCGCCCCTGCCACGTCGTGATGCAGGCCTCGTTGCCCTCGCCGTCGGCGAGGACCCAGAAGGCCGGGGCCCGATCCCCGGACACGAGACGGCCGCCCGCCGCGAGGGCGGCGTCGAGCCTCCGCAGCGCCTCGTCGTGCGGAACGCAGAGGTCGAAGTGGATGCGATTGCGCTGCGGGCGCGGAACGTCCATCCGCTGGAACCACACCGCCGGGCCCTGCCCGAGGGGATCGACGAGTGGGGCGACGAGCACGTCGGGGCCCGGTTCGTCCGCGTACCCGAGGAGTGCCTTCCAGAACGGCCGGATGGCGGCGATGTCGAGCGCGTCGATCGCGATCTCCAGCAGCTGGAGCGACCGCGGTGCCCCGGTCGCGACCTCGGGCTCGGTGCGCAGCCCGAGCCCGCCGACGGCGGTGGACACCCGGTGTGCGAGTTCGACGTCCAAGGTGGTGACGCCCGCGTGCTCCGCGGACTGCAGGGTCAGAAGGACCCGCCCGCGCCGGATGTCGAGGGCCAGGTGCCGGTCGGCGTCGTCAGCGCACGCGGCGACCGCGAGCGCCGCGACCTCGGCCGCCTGCGCCAGGGACCGGACCGGGACCGCCGTGCGGAGGCCGCCCAGCAGATAGCGCCACCCCGAATCACCGACCGCGGCCGAGGCGCGCGAGCCGTTCAGTGTCGTCTCCATAGCGGTCATCCTCGCAGCCACGGACACCAGGGTGATGCGCCGTCAGGGAATCCGGGGTGATGCGGCGTCAGGGAGCCCGGGGGTGCTGACGACAGGGAGTCCGGGGTGCCGCACCGACAGGGGGAGATCAGCGCCCGTCGAACGTCCAGGCCTCGATGTCGCGGTACCGGATCGGCCCCGGGCCCCGGCCGAAGTTGCTGCCCACCAGGTGGAGCCGTTCGGCCCGCCAGGGGCGACCGGCGAAGCCGGCGAGACCGGCGGCCACGTCCGCCACGCTCGACCGGTCGTCGCGGCGGGCGCGGGCCAGCGTCAGATGGGGGCGCAGCGGCCGGTCCTCGAAGGGGACGCCGCACTCCTTGACCACACCGCGCACGTCGGCGGCGAGGCGGTGCAGTCCGTCGACGTCCCCGTCGATCCCGCTCCACAGCACCCGCTCGTCGAAGTGCCCGCCGCCCCGCAGTGCCAGTTCCACCGGCCCCCGCGACGCCGCGAGGTCCGCGAGCGGCGGACCAAGCAGCGGCACCGTCCCGACCGGCAGCTCTCCGAGGAACGCAAGGGTGATGTGCCAGTCCTCGATGCGGTTCCAGCGCATCTGCGGGTACGCGTCGTAGGCGGGGCGGAGCTCCCGCTCCAGCTCGTCCTTCGCCTCGTCGGGCGGGGCGAGGGCGATGAAGACGCGAACCGTCGACGCCCGCTCCCGCTCCCGCTCGCCCTCACCGGGCTCCGTCCCCTGCCCGCGCGCCTGAGTCATGTCCCGTTCCCTGCTCGCCCTGCTTGTCCTGCACCCGGCGAGGCCGTGGCGGTTTCCGATGCGAGGGTACGCGGTGCCCGAGCGGCCCCCGCTGCTGGGGACCCCGACCTTTCAGCGCGCGAACAGGGAGCCGATGAGACGCTGGGCGACCGCCGGGGCGCCGTCCCCGGGCGGGCCCGAGGTGCCCGTCGCGTAGACCGCGCGCAGGTTCAGGTCCCGGGTGGCGAAGACGGCGCTCCGGTAGCCCATGTCCGAGCCCGTCTTGCCCCACAGGACCGATCCGTCGGGGAGTGGCGCGTACATCAGGCCGACGCTGAAGCAGGCCGTGCCCCTGGCGGGTCCGGTGGTGCAGTGGGAGCTGCCGACGTAGGGCAGGGGCTTGCCGTCGGGTCCCTTCGGTATCGCGAAGAGCTCCGCGGTCTGGGCCGGTCCCAGCAGTCGGCCGTCGAACAGGCCCCTGATGAAGCGGTCCAGGTCGCCCGTGGTGGAGGTCATGCTCGCCGGCAGTCCGCCCTGCACGTTGACGTCGACCAGCCGGCCGTCGCTCCGCGGCTGGTAGCCGGGCAGGTAGGGGCGGGGCACGGGCGTACTGCCGCCGGTCACGGAGGCCCGTGTCTCCCGCATCTTCAGCGGGTCGAGGATGCGGGTCCTCACCTCGTGCTGGAACGAGTGCCCCGTGATCTCCTCGATGAGCTTTCCGGCCACGCGGTAACCGAAGGAGTTGTACTCCTGCCGGGTGCCGGGGCTGAACCTCGGGCCGGGAGTCCGCCTGCCCTCCGGGTGGAGCGTCAGCCGGATCACCTCGTCGAAGGTGACGTAGTCGAGGCGGCGCCGGATGTCCTCGTCCGGGGACGTCGAGGCAGGGGCACCCTCGAACTCCTGGGGCAGGCCGCTCGTGTGGTCGAGCAGCTGCCGTACGGTGACCGGCTCCTTGAACAGGTTCTCCGCCAGCAGCCCGGGGAGATGGTCCTGAACACTCCGGTCCAGATCGACGCGGCCCTCGGCGGAGAGCTGGAGCAGGATCACGGCCTCCATCGGCTTGCTGATGCTGCCGATCCGGAAGTGGGCGTCACGGCTGAGCCGCTGCCCGGTCACGACGTCGCCCGAGGTTCCCCGCCAGGTCTCTCCGTCCCTGTACACCCGCGCCAGGACACCCGCGGTCCCGTCCTCCGGGCGCACGGTGATCGCCTCGCGGAGGGCGGCACGGTCCAGGCCGGGGGCGGCACGGCCCGGACCGGGGCCGTGCCCGCCGTCCCCGGTCGCGGCGAGCGCGGGGGCGGCGGCACCGAACGTCAACGCGGCGGCCAGGGCCAGCGACAGGCGGAGCGGCATCGGTGAGGAGTGACGCATCGGGACTCCCTCGGGAAGACGGTGATCAACTTCTTCGAGTCTGCCCACCCGGCCGGCCCACCGCGTCAGGGACCGCCCCCGGCCGCACCCTGAACCATCCCTGACCTCACATCAGGGGGTCGGTTCCCGCCACCACATGGCCGAGTCGGGAGTGACACAGCACGCCCGTCGAGGGCGGGAGCACCCGACGACCCTCCGGCACGACGCTCCGGCACGGGTATCGCGCCCGTTGCGCTCCGGCACGGGAATCGCGCCCCGTGCGCTCCCTCGCGGGGGTGGTTCCCGGGGGCCGGTGAGCGTAGTCCGGCACGGCCCGCGGGAACGGTGCCCGCTCCAGGACGAAGCTGTGCGCTGCTCCCCGTACACCACGAAGACGGAGGTTCCTACGCAGATGACCCACGTACAGCTGAGACCGGCGGTTCGGCGGCGCAGGCCCGGCGGGAGGGCCGGGGTGCCGGTCGCGCTCTCCATGGCGCTCGTCCTCGCCCTGCCCGGCACCGCGCTCGCCGCACCCGGCGATCTGGATCCGACGTTCGGTCCCGACGGCCGGGTGACGACCCCGATCACCGGGTACGCGGAAGGCCACGACATCGCGCGGCAGGCCGACGGCAGACTGGTCGTGGTCGGTGTGAGCGAGGCCGGCTTCGCGCTCGCCCGGTACGACACCGACGGCAGCCTCGACCCCGGCTTCGGCGGGGACGGCACGGTGACCAGCGACTTCGGCGGTGGCGGTCACACCGCCAACGCCGTCGCGATCCAGCCGTCCGACGGGAAGATCGTCGTGGCGGGCACCACCGAGGTGATCGCCGAGGAGGGCGGCGGCTGCTGCTTCTTCTCCGTGGCCCGGTACAACACCGACGGCAGTCTCGACACGGGCTTCGGCGACGGCGGCCTGGTGCGCGTCGAGGAGTTCGGCGGGTCCGCGGACGGCGCGGACGTGGCCGTCCAGCCCGACGGCAGGATCGTCGCCGTGGGCAAGGGCGGCGGCGGAGGCTTCGCGCTCGTCCGCCTCGCAGCCGACGGCACCCTCGACCCTGGCCTCGGCGGCGACGGGGCGGTCGTCGCGGGCTTCACCCCCACCTCTCCGCAGGACGGCGGCGGCATCGCACGGGGCATGGCGCTCCAGCCGGACGGCAAGATCGTGTCCGTCGGCTACGTGGGCAACACCGCCTTCGACATCGGCGTGGCCCGGTACAACACCAACGGAACCCTCGACACCACCTTCAGCGGCGACGGCATGGTGACCGCGGACTTCGGCGGCACCGAGTTCGGCAACGCCGTGGCCGTCCAGCCCGACGGCAGGATCGTCGCCGCCGGTTCGGGCGGCCTCGGCTTCGCCGTCCTCCGCTACAACGCCAACGGCACCCCGGACGTCGGCTTCGGCACGGGCGGCCGTACGTCGGTCAACGCCCCCGGCGACGGAGGCATCGCGTACGGTCTGGCGCTCCAGCAGAACGGCAAGATCGTGCTCGCCGGACGCGCGGACGACCCGAACAGCTCCGAGGCCAACGACTTCGGTCTGGCCCGTCTCCACGTCAACGGCGCGGTGGACACCGGCTTCGGCGGCGACGGCTTCGTCGTGACCGGCTTCAACGACTTCGACGAGGCGCGTGGTGTGCTCGTCCAGCCCGACGGCAAGATCGTCGCGGCCGGGTACGGAGCGGGCTTCGCCTTCGCCCTCGCCCGCTACCAGGGCGGTGACGGTACGCCTCCGCCGAGCGCGGACCTGTCGGTGACGAAGACCGGGACGACCACGGTGAGCATCGGCGACCGCGCCACCTACACGGTGACGGTCAGCAACGCCTCGACGTCCACGGCCACCGCGACCGGCGTGTCGCTCTCCGACACGCTCTCCGGAGCCGGGGGGACGCTCATCTCGGCCGTTCCCTCGCAGGGCGCCTGTACGACGACCACGACCGCTGCCACCTGCGCCCTGGGCTCCCTGGCCCCGGGCACGAGTGCGACGGTCACGGTCACGGCCGAACCCCGCGCCGTCGGCACCCTCACCGACTCGGTCGGCGTCACCGGCTCGCCGCAGGACCCGGTGACCTCCAACAACACGGCCACCGCGACCACTTCGGTGAACAACGCGCGCGGGTGCACCGTCATCGGCACCAGTGCCGCGGAGACCATCAACGGCGGCTTCGGCAACGACGTGATCTGCGGCCTCGGCGGCAATGACACCATCCGGGCGAGTTACGGCAACGACACCGTCCACGGCGGCTTCGGGAACGACACCATCGACGGCGGCTTCGGCGACGACACCCTGAACGGCGGCCCGGGCAACGACACCCTGACCGGCTACTACGGCAACGACCGCCTGACCACCACCGACGGCACCTCGGGCAACGACACGGCCAACGGCGGCGTCGGCACGGACACCTGCACCACCGACCCGGGCGACATCCGCATCAGCTGCCCCTGACGAAGCACGGGAACACCGCCCGGGCTCCGAGCCCGTACGAGGCCCGCAAGCGCCCCGTACGGGCCTCGCACGAGCTCCCGATCAGCTGAGGTCGGTGAGCACGTCGGACACCGCGCCGGGGCGTCCGGGCCTCAGGAGCTTCTCGAAGACGGTGAGGACCAGTTCGTCGGTCTCGTCCAGGGGAAGGTGATCGTCGCGGCTGACGTGCCCGTCCCGGGGGCGGAAGCCGTGTGCGACGAACGACGCGATGCGGGCGCCGTCCCGTATAGCGTCCGCACTCCGGCCGTCGGTGTGCAGGAACGTGTAGCTCCGGCCGTGGACGGCGGCCCGCCCGGTCTTCTCCCGGCGCCGTCCGTCGGCCGCACCGTCGCTGACGAAGGCGGCGGGGTCGTGCGGACTGAGCGAGATCGCGCTCGGCCCACGGGACGGCAGCGACGGCCCGTCGGCCTCGAACGCGCGGCCCATGACCGCGTTCTGGCGCTTGGCGAACCATCCCGTGAAGTGCTGCACGGGCTCGATGGGGACGGACGCCCGTACGCTCCCGACGGCGTCGATCACGTCGGCGCGGGTGCGGGCGTCGTCGACGTCGATGCGCCAACCACTACGGGTGGGCCGACGCCAGAGAGGCATGTCAGTCATGCTCACAGCCTCTCAGACGAGGTGCGCCCCCTCACCGTCGCGGCCGCCGCCAGCCACGTGCGCGCGACGACGCGGTGGCCGAGCGGGCTCGGATGGACCCCGTCCGGGGCGATGGCCGCAGCACCGTACACCTCGGCGGCGCGCGCCAGCGCCAGGTCCGTGCGGACCACCGTCGCGCCGTGAGCGGTCGCCGTGCGCACAACGGCGTCGATACGGGGCGCGAGGTCCTCGAACCAGGTCTCCTGCCCGGGGCCGGCCGGGAGCAGGAACGGCGTCATGACGAACAGCGGGGCGCCGCACCTCTCCTCGGTGACGATGAGGACGCGGGCGAGGGACGCCTCGAACTCCGGTACCGGGCTGAGGAGTCCGCGGTCGTAGCGGCGCCAGGTGTCGTTGATGCCGATCAGTACGGTGACGACCGAGGGGGTGAGGGCGAGGACGTCGGTGGCCCAGCGTGCCTCCAGGTCGTGGACCCGATCGCCGTCGCAACCCTTGTTGACGACGGTCGCGGGAGAGGGCAGGGCCTCGGCGATCATCCGTACGTAGCCGTCGCCGAGGGAGGTGGGGTCGCGACGGTCGCGGCCGGTGTCCGTGACGGAGTCACCGATGAAGAGCAGCCGGTCGTCCCGGGTGAACCGCATGCGCGTCTCCTCTCAGGCCTGTCGGAAGGTCTGACGCATGGTGCCGAGACCGTCGATCCCGCACTCGACGACATCGCCGTGCCGCAGGTACGGACGGGGCTCGGGCCGGCCGAGGGCCACACCGGCCGGGGTGCCGGTGTTGATGACGTCCCCGGGGTACAGGACCATGAACCGGCTCAGGTAGCGGATGATGCCGGCGACGGGGAACACCATGTCCGCGGTCGAGCCGTGCTGACGCTCGACGCCGTTCACCGTCAGCCGGAGCGAGAGCTTCTGCGGGTCGGGGATCTCGTCCGGAGTGACGAGCCACGGGCCGAGCGGGTTGAACGTCTCGCAGCTCTTCCCCTTGTCCCACTGACCGCCCCGCTCCAGCTGGAACGCGCGCTCGGAGACGTCGTGCGAGACCGCGTACCCGGCGACGCACGCGAGGGCGTCCTCGTCGCTCTCCAGGTACCGGGCGGTCCTGCCGATCACCACGGCCAACTCGACCTCGTAGTCGGTCTTGACGCTGCCCCGCGGAATCAGCACCTCGTCGTACGGCCCCGAGACCGTCCACGGGTCCTTCATGAAGACCACGGGCTCGGCGGGGAGTTCGGCTCCCGTCTCCTCCGCGTGGTCACGGTAGTTGAGGCCGATGCAGACGACCTTCCCGGGTCGTGCGACCGGCGCCCCGACGCGTACGCGGTCGACCGGCACATCCATGGCGGGCAGGGCTCCCGCCGCCACGGCCTCGGCGAGCCGGTCGAGCACGCCGTCGGCGAGCGAGCGGTGGTCGATGTCGTCGGCGATGCCGGAGGCATCGAGCAGCCCGCCGGCTCCGTCCAGGACGGCGAGGCGCTCCGCCCCTGCTTCCCCGACCCTCAGCACGCGCATGCCAGCCATCCTTCACGATAGACATCGGATGTATCGACCCGGGAATGCAAGCAATCGCCCGCAGTTTTGTCCAGCCCTTCGACCGGATCAGGTTTGTCCTCCGATGTATCGTGTGGCCCGCCGATACCGCCACGCCCCAGGAGGCCGAGCCGATGGCAGCTGCGACAACAACGCCCAACGTCCTACTGGTCATGGAGGAGGAGCGCAGAGCCGATGTCTATCCGGCGCACGTCCTGGAGGACATCGGACGCATGGCGCGCTGGCACGCCCCCGCCCTCACCCGTGACGGCCTCCTCCGGGACCCCGGCGTGCTGGAAGAGGTCCACGTCCTGCTCACCGGCTGGGGAGCACCCGTGCTCGACGCGGCGCTGCTCTCGCGTGCCCCGAGACTGAACGCGGTCATGGTGGCGGCCGGTTCGGTACGGCACCTGACGCCGCCGGAGTTCTGGGCACGCGGCATCCCCATCGTCTCCGCGGCCGCGGCCAACGCGGTCCCGGTCGCCGAGTTCAGCCTCGCCCAGATCCTGCTCGGCCTCAAGCAGGTTCACCGCCTCGCGCGCGAGGTGACGGTCAGCCGCCGCTTCCCGCACGACCCGCGGGTGTCCGGAGGGTACGGCTCCCGAGTGGGCCTGCTCGGACTGGGTGAGATCGGCCGACTCGTCGCCCGGCACCTGCAGCCCCTCGGCGTCGAGGTGCTCGCCTGTGACCCGGTGATCGACCCGGCCGCCGCGGGGGAGCTGGGTGTCCGACTGGCGGGCCTCGACGAGCTGTTCGCCTCCTGTGATGTCGTGAGCGTCCACGCCCCTCTCCTGCCCGAGACCGAAGGCCTCGTGGGCGAGCGGCTCGTGGCCCTGCTTCCCGAGGGCGCGACCCTGATCAACACGGCCCGCGGTGCCGTGCTGAACGAGCCGGAGGTGATCGGAGTCCTCCGCGACCGGCCCGACCTCACCGCCGTGCTCGATGTGACCTGGCCCGAACCGCCCGCTCCCGACTCGCCGCTCTTCACGCTGCCGAACGTCCTGCTCACACCGCACCTCGCAGGCGCCATGGGCCGCGAACGAGCCCGCCTGGGTGAACTCGTACGCGACGAACTGGGGCGGCTGGTGCGCGGCGAGCCCCTGCGGCACGCCGTCGTGCCGGCCCGGGCGTCGACCCGGGCGTAACCTGGCCTGTTTCCCGCGCCCCGACTCCTCGCGTCCGCTCAGACATCGGAGCTTTGATCGATGTCTGAGCGATGACCCCCGGGAGCGCTCCCGGGGGTCGAGGTGAAGCGCTTCGCCTCCTGACCCGGTTCCTTGACTGCTCAAGCGGGTGATGAGGGCTTCGACAGGTGTACGTCATCACGAGCCCTCAATCGTTTCAACTCTTTTCAGTCATCGGACTATTGACCCTCGTTCGGCCGCGCGTTAGCGTCCCCGGCAAGCGCTTACAGGCCAGCTGCCGACGGCGGCGAACAGGAGTTGTCATGCAGAGAACGCGATGGATCGGTGCGGGTTTCCTCGCCTCGGCGTTGGCCCTGACGAGCTGTACGTCCGGCCCTGCCGGGGCGGACGCCAAGCAGGACTCCAAGGCGGAGCTGGAGCTGTGGACCAGGACCACGCCCGGCGGCCCAGGTGAGAAGGCCACCCTGAGGCTCGTCGAAGGCTTCGAGAAGGCCACCGGACACAAGGTCAAGGTCACGGCGATCTTCGACGACTTCGAGACGAAGCTCCAGCAGCGCGCCGCCCAGCGGCAGTTGCCCGACATCGTGATGAACGACGTCACCCAGCTCGGCGCGATGAACAGCCAGGGGCTCCTCAGGGAGATCGACCTCAGCAAGATCAAGAACAGTCAGGACCTCGTCGAGCAGGGCCTGAACTCCGGCAAGAGCGTCGACGGCAAGCAGTACGGCATCCCGTACTCCGCCCAGGCCGGCGCCCTCCTCGTCCGCAAGGACTGGCGCGAGAAGCTGAAGCTGGAGGCCCCGCGGACCTGGGACGAACTCGCCGCGCTCGCCACCGCCTTCACCACCCGCGACCCCGACGGCAACGGCAAGCAGGACACCTACGGCCTCGCCGCCCCGCTGTCGACCAAGCGCGGTTACGCCTCCTGGTACTTCTCCAACTTCCTCTGGGCCGCGGGCGGTGACTTCATCACCGAGGCGGGCCAGGGCACGTACAAGCCGTCGATGACGAGCAAGGAGTCGACGGAGGCCATGCGCTGGTTCCGCGCCCTCGGCTGCGACGACAAGGTCGTCCAGCCCGGCGCCGTCACCATGGACACCCCGCCGACGAACGAGACGTTCGAGGCGGGCAGGACCGGCATGTTCGTCGTCGGCCCCTACCTCATGTCCCGCTTCGACAAGTCCCTCGGCAAGGACAAGTACGAGGTCGTCCCCATGCCCAAGGGACCGAAGGACGCCACCGTGCTCGCCGAGGGCGGCTCCGTCTATCTGATGGCCGGTTCGGAGAACCGCGCCGGACAGGACGCCTTCGCCGGGTACGCCATCTCCGCCGAGGGTCAGAGACTCGGCATGGAGGGGGTCGACGGCTCCACCGTCCAGCTTCCCGTGAACAAGACGGTCGACGTCACCGAGGTACGCCCCGACCCCCGCTGGAAGACGTACGCCGACGTCTACCGTTCCTCCGGGCGCTACGCCCCCTCCATCCCCAACTGGACCCCCGTACGGCAGACCACCGCCGAGACGGTCAACGCGCTGATGGCCGACTGCTCCCTCGACCTGGGCGAGAAGCTGCGTGAACTCGACACGAAGCTCGCCGGGATCCTCCAGGAGCAGGGAATCGCCGGATGACGAGCCTCGACCAGGTGAAGGCGGCCGCCGGCCCGGCGGCCGGCTCCACCCCGCCCGCCCGGCGCGGGCCGGCGCCGACCGCGCCGCGAGGAGCCGGGCCGCCCGTCCCCCGCCGGGTGAGGAACCGGCGCGGCGGCAGATGGTGGACGCCCTGGCTCTTCCTCGCCCCCGCCCTGATCCTCTTCCTCTACTTCAAGTTCATCCCCATGGCCAGCGCGCTGACCATGTCCTTCCAGGAAGTCCAGCCCTACCTCGGCAACCGGTGGGTCGGCGGCGAGAACTACGCCACCGTGCTCTCCTCGGACGGCTTCCGCGAGGCCGCCTGGCACACCGTCGTCCTCGCCGTCGGCCAGACCGCAGGCTCGATGCTGCTCGGCCTCACCCTCGCCCTCCTCATGGAAGGACAGGGCCGCAGACTCGGCTTCGTCCGCTCGGCGGCCTTCCTCCCCGTCGTCGTGCCGATCGCGGTCGTCGCCGAACTCTGGCGGATCATGTACCACCCCACCGAGGACGGCATGCTCAACTCCCTCCTCGGCCTGGTGGGGTTCGGCCCGTCGGGATTCATCAACGACCCGGACACCTCGATGGTCTCCATCATGCTCACCGGCATCTGGCGGGGCGCCCCCTACGACATGATGATCTTCCTCGCCGGTCTCGCGGGTGTGGACCGCGGCCTGTACGAAGCCGCCAAGGTCGACGGCGCGTCCCGGTTCCAGCGCATCCGCCACGTGACGCTCCCCGGCCTGCGCGCCGTCCTCACCATCCTCTTCATCCTCGCCGCCATCCGGGGCCTGCGCGTCTTCACCGAGGTCTTCCTGCTCACCAACGGCGGCCCCGACGGCTCGACCGAGGTCGTCATGACCGTGATCTACAAACTGGGCCTCGAACAGAACCGGCTCGGCGTCGGCGCGGCCGGAGCGGTCCTGCTGTTCCTGGCGACGCTGCTCCTGACCGTCGGCGTCCACCTGTTCCGACGGAGGGGTAACGAATGAGCGCGCCGACCGAGACCGCCCTCGGGCTGACCGAGAGCCGCAGCGCCGCCGGCCGCGCCCTGAAGGTCCTCACGTACCTCCTCGTCCTCGTGGTGTTCGCGGGACCGCTGCTCGCCCTGCTCGTCAGCGCGTTCAACCACGTCAAGGACCCCACCCAGCTCAGCGTCGTCCCCTCCGACCCCACCGTCGACAACTTCACCGTCGCCTTCGACCAGGGCGTCCTGAAGTACCTCCTCAACTCCTTCTTCGTCGTCGGCTTCGGGCTGCTGCTCCAGGTCGCCGTCTCCGTCCTCGCGGGCTACGCCCTCGCCAGGAAGCGGTTCCGGGGCATGACCCTCGCGTTCGTCGCGATCCTGGCGACGCTGATGCTGCCGGAGGAGATCCTGGCCATCCCGCTCTCCGTGATCCTCGCCGACCTTCCCGTCGTCCACATCAATCTGATCGGCTCCCTCGCCGGCATGATCGTGCCCGTCGGCGCCTGGGCGTTCTCCATCCTCGTCATGACCGAGTTCATGAAGGAGGTACCGAAGGAGCTGGAGGAGGCGGCGCGCATCGACGGCGCAGGAGATCTGCGCATCTTCGCGCAGATCATCCTCCCCATGTGCAAGCCCGCGCTCGGCGTCATCGGAGTCTTCGGCTTCACGATGATCTGGGACCAGTACCTGCTGCCCCTGCTCGTGGCCACCGACTCCTCCTCGTACACCCTGCCGCTCGCCCTGCGCACGCTCCGGGTCGACCCCCTCGTCACCCCCGGCGTGGTGATGGCAGCGTCGCTGCTCGCCCTGCTGCCCTCCGTCATCGTCTTCCTCTTCTTCCAGCGCTCCTTCGTCCACGGCCTGTCCAGCGGCGCCCTCAAGGGCTGACCCGAACGGCCGACCCCTCCGAAAGGACCACCTCCCGTGATCCCGTCCGGCCTGATGTCCTTCCCGCTCACGCCGTTCACCCCCGCCGACGAGGTGAACACGAGCGTGTTCGCCGACCACATCGAGGACCAGCTCGCCCACGGCCCCGCCGCGCTCTTCGTCGCCTGCGGCACGGGGGAGTACTCCTCGCTCAGCGCCCCCGAGTACGCCGAGGTCGTCCGGCACGCCGTACGCGTCGTCGCCGGCCGCGTGCCCGTCCTCGCCGGCGCCGGGGGCGGCCTCGGCAACGCCCGGGCAGCCGTCGGCGCCGCCTCGGACGCGGGCGCCGACGGGATCCTGCTGCTGCCCCCGTACCTCGTCGGCGGGACCGAGGACGGCTATCTCGCGTACGTGGAGTCCGTCGCCGGCGCCGGGCGCCTCCCCGTCCTCGTCTACCGGCGCGGCCTCGCCAGAATCGGCGTGTCCACCGCCCTCCGGCTCCTCTCCGTGCCCCGGGTCGCCGGGATCAAGGAGGGCGACGGCGACCTGGACTCGATGGCCCGCATGGTCACCGCCGTGCGCACCAGCGGCCACCCCCGCGCCGAGACCTTCGCCTTCCTCAACGGACTGCCCACCGCCGAGGTCAGCGCGACCGCCTGCCGGGCCATCGGCATCCGCGACTACTCCTCCGCCGTCCTGTGCTTCGCCCCCGACATCGCCCGCGCCTTCCACACGGCCCTGACGACCGGCGACACCGCCGTCACCAGCCGGCTCCTCACCGACTTCTACCTGCCGCTGACCGCCCTGCGCGACCAGGTCCCCGGCTACGCCGTCTCCCTCGTCAAGGCCGGAGCCCGCCTGCGCGGGCTCGACGTCGGCCACGTCCGGGCACCCCTGGTGGACGCGGCACCGGACCACGTCGAGCAGCTGAAGGACCTCCTGGCCCGGGGCCGGCGCGCACTGGCCGAAACGGGCGGCGGTGCGGAGCCCGCCGTGACGGACGGCGCAGGTACCGGCCTCACGCCGGAACAGGGCGCTCCCGCCGTGGCGGTCGCCTCGTGAAGGTCACCTCCGTCGTCGTCACCCCCGTCGCCTTCGCCGACCCGCCGCTGCTCAACGCCGTCGGCGTCCACGAGCCGTACGCCCTGCGCGCGGTGGTGGAGGTCAGGACCGACACCGGCGCGTACGGCCTGGGCGAGAGCTACGGCGACTCCGCCCACCTCGAACTGCTCCGGGCCGTCGCCGACGACCTGCCCGGCCTCGACCCCTTCGACCTCAACGAACTGTCCCGGAGGGTCCACGCGATCGTCGGCGGCCGGGTGGCGCGCGACGCCCACGGCCTCATCGGTGAGGGCGGGGCGGCCAAGACGGTCGCGAGCGTCACCTCGCCGTTCGAGGTGGCCTGCCACGACCTCCAGGGCAAACACCTCGGCAGGCCCGTGTCCGACCTCCTCGGCGGCGCCACCCGCGACCGGATCGACTTCTGCGGCTACCTGTTCGCGAAATGGGCCGCGCACCCCGGCCACGAGCCGGACGAGTGGGGACCGGCCCTCGATCCGGCCGGACTCGTGGCGCAGGCCCGGCTCCTGGCGGACCGCTTCGGCTTCCGCTCGTTCAAGCTCAAGGGCGGCGTACTCCCGCCTGACGACGAGATCGCCGCGATCCATGCTCTCCGCGAGGCCTTCCCGGGCCACCCGCTCCGCCTCGACCCCAACGCGAGCTGGACCCCGGAGACCGCCGCCCGGGTGGCCGACGAGCTGACGGGAGTACTGGAGTACCTGGAGGACCCGGTCGCCGGCATCCCCGCCATGGCGGACCTCGCCCGCATCGCCCCCATGCCCCTCGCCACCAACATGTGCGTGGTCACCTGGGAGCACCTGACCGAGGCGATCCCCGCCCGGGCCGTCGGCGTCCTGCTCGGCGACCACCACTTCTGGGGCGGCCTCAAAGCCACCCAGCACCTGGCGACCGCCTGCCACCACTTCGGCATCGGGATGTCCATGCACTCCAATTCCCACCTCGGCATCAGCCTCGCCGCGATGGTCCACCTCGCCGCCGCCACCCCCGCCCTCACCCACGACCTGGACACCCACTGGCCCTGGAAGCGGCCCGAGGACGACGTCGTCACCACACCGTGGAGCTTCGTCGACGGCGCGATCACCGTCCCGCGCACGCCCGGACTCGGCGTCGACCTCGACCGCGACGCACTGGACCGGCTGCACCGGCAGTACCTGGAGTGCGGCCTGACCCGCCGGGACGACACCGGCTACCTGGCCCGCGTCGCCCCCGACGTACGGCTCCGCGAAGACGTCCACGAACCGGCCTGACGGCGCCGCCGGACCGCCCGCCCCCTCCCGACCGCACAGGAACGATGCCCCATGACCTCTACCAGCGCCGACACCGAACTCCCGTCGACTTCTTCGCCCGACACGAGCTGGTTCACCCACGACCGCTTCGGCATGTTCGTCCACTGGGGCCTCTACTCCCTCGCCGCACGCCACGAGTGGGTGAAGACCCGGGAGAAGATGACGGACGAGCAGTACCAGGTGTACTTCGACCACTTCGACCCCGACCGCTACGACCCGGTCAAGTGGGCGCGGACGGCGAAGGCCGCCGGCATGCGGTACGTCGTCCTGACCACCAAGCACCACGACGGCTTCTGCCTCTGGGACAGCCGGCTCACCGACTACAAGGTGACGAAGACACCCCACGGCCGCGACCTGGTCGGACCCTTCGTCGACGCGTGCCGTGCCGAAGGCCTCAAGGTCGGCTTCTACCACTCCCTGATCGACTGGCACCACCCCTCGTTCCCCGTCGACGGAACGCACCCGCGGCGCGACGACGAGGAGTTCAAGGCCGAGGCGGCCGACCGGGACATCCGGGAGTACCAGGAATACCTGCACGGCCAGGTCCGCGAACTGCTCACGGAGTACGGACGCGTCGACTACCTCTTCTTCGACTTCTCCTACGCCGGCCGCGAATGGTGGGGCGGCAAGGGCCCCGACGACTGGGACGCCCCGCGGCTCATGGCGATGGTCCGCGAACTCCAGCCGCACATCCTGGTCAACGACCGGGCGGGCCTCCCCGGAGACTTCGTCACGCCCGAGCAGTACCAGCCGTCCGCCCCGATGACCGTCGAGGGCCGTCCCGTCCTGTGGGAGGCGTGCCAGACCCTCAACGGAAGCTGGGGATACGACCGCGACAACCTCGACCACAAGAGCCCCGACCTGCTCATCCGGATGCTCGTCGACGGCGTCTCCAAGGGCGGCAACCTCCTGCTGAACGTCGGCCCCACCGGCCGGGGAGACCTCGACCCGCGCGACACCGCCGCCCTCGCCGAGATCGGCCGCTGGACCGATCTGCACGAACGGTCCGTACGCGGCTGCGGCCCCTCCCCGTACACCCCGCCCGCCGACTGCCGTTACACCCAGCGCGGCGACCGGCTCTACGTCCACCTGTTCTCCTGGCCGCTGCGCCATCTGCACCTGCCCGGTCTCGCTGGCCGGGTGCGGTACGCCCAGCTCCTGAACGACGCCTCGGAGATCGTCCAGGAGCCGCTCGACCCCGACCGCCCGGCGATGAACACCCAGATGGGCGGCCAGCCGGCCGGCACCCTCACGCTCCGGCTCCCGGTGCAGCGGCCCGACACACCCGTGCCCGTCATCGAGCTGCACCTGGCGGACCCGTCCGGGCCCGGCGTCTCGATGTGAAGGGCCGTACGCGTACCACCCATTCGACCGATTACGGAGGCACCATGCAACGACGCACGTTCCTCACCGGCACCGCGGTAGGGGCGGCAGCGGCCGCCCTGCCCTTCTCCGCCCCGGCGTACGCGAACGCCGCCCGGCGCAAGCCCGCGCGCCCGCTGGGCCCCACCGTCGACGTCGGCTCCCTGGACGACCTCCAGGACGCCATCGACGCGGCGGTGCCGGGCACCCGCATCGTCGTCGCGAACGGCACCTACACCGTTCCCGCCGCCAAGCCCCTCACCATCACCGGCAAGAACGGCTCCCGCACCGCGCCGATCACCATCGTCGCCGCGTCACGGGGCGGCGCCGTGCTGCGCGGCGAGCGGAGCTTCGTCTTCGACGCGTCCAGCAACGTGACCGTGAGCGGCTTCTCCTTCCGGCAGAGCACCACCCTGGAGATCCCGGCGACCTGCACGTACATCCGGCTCACCCGCAACGACTTCCAGCTCGCGGACATCGAGGGCCTGCACTGGGTCATGGTGCGTGGCGACGAGGCGGTGATCGACCGCAACCACTTCCACGGCAAGACCACGCTCGGCATCTTCCTCGGCATCGAGGGTTCGGGCAGCGAGGCCATGGCCCAGGGCGTGCACGTCCACCGCAACCACTTCTCCGACCACACCTTCGCGGGCTCCAACGGCGGCGAGCCGATCCGTCTCGGCGTCAGTCCCCGTGCCCTGTCGAGCGCGCACGCGCTCGTCGAGTACAACCTGTTCGAGCGGGCCAACGGCGACCCCGAGGCCATCTCCGTCAAGAGCTCCGACAACGTCATCCGCTACAACACGATCCGCGACAGCCTCGGCGGTATCGTCCTGCGCCACGGCAACGGCACCCTCGTCGACAGCAACTACCTCATCGGCGGCGAGGAGGGCGTGCGGATCTACGGCAACGACCACGTCATCGTCAACAACTACCTGGCCGGCCTCACCGGTCGTGCGATGGTCATCGGCAGCGGAACGGAACGCGACCACGTCCCCGGAGAATCGGCCGAGGCCCGCCGGGGCAACGACGCACCCGACCGCATCCTCATCGCCCACAACACCCTCCTCGACAACGCGGGCGGCGCCCTCTCGGGCGAGAGCCACCGCCCGCACGAACCCCGTGACGTCACCGTCGCCGACAACCTGCTGGTCGGCCAGACCGGCAGTCTGGTGGAGATGGCGACCACGGTCCGCTTCACCTGGCAGAGCAACATCCTGTTCGGCGCGGCGGCCGACGGGAACATCCCCGCCGGCGGATTCCTGCGGGCCGATCCCCGCCTGGTGAAGGGCTCCGACGGGGTGTACCGCCTGTCGAGCACGAGCCGGGCGATCGGCGCGGCCACACTGTCCCCGGCGCCCGTCACCCATGACATCGACGGCGACGCGCGTGGCGGTGTGCGTGACGTCGGCGCCGACGAGTACGCGACGGCGACGCCGATCCGCAGGCCGCTGACCCCGGCGGACGTGGGCCCCAACGCCCGCTGACGAAGAACCGGGGGGGAGGACAGCCGGCCCGTCGCACGTCCGCGCGGGGCCGGCTGTCGCTCCCTGGACCTCCCCCTCGTGGGCCGAGCCGGTCGGCCCCGCGCCACCCTGCAGTAAGGTGGCGCCCAGCAGACACATCCGATGTATTTGGCCTTGCACAGGAGGACGCCTTGGCAGTTACGGACGAGGCGATCGGCAAGATCAAGGAGATGATCGTCTCCGGCGCGCTGCGCCCGGGGGACCGGCTGCCCAAGGAGGCCGACCTCGCCGCCGAACTGGGCCTGTCGCGCAATTCGCTGCGCGAGGCGGTGAAGGCCCTGTCCCTGCTGAACATCCTCGACGTGCGGCAGGGCGACGGGACGTACGTCTCCAGCCTCGAACCGCCGCTGCTGCTCGAAGCGGTGTCGTTCGTCCTGGACTTCCACCAGGACGACCAGGCGCTCCAGGCCCTGAAGGTCCGGGGCATCCTGGAGCCGGCGGCCACCGCGCTGGCGGCGGAGCGCATTCCCGAGCACGAGATCAGGGAGCTCGGGGAGCTCCTCGACCGTCTCGGTGACGCCCCGAGCCTGGACGAACTCGTCGCCAGCGACCTGGAGTTCCACCGGCGCATCGCGGCGGCCTCCGGGATTCCCCTGCTGTGCTCGCTCCTCGACAGCATCTCCGGGGCCACCGTGCGGGCGCGGCTGTGGCGGGGGATCACCGAGGAGACGGCCGTGGCCCGCACCCTGTCGGAGCACCGGGCGATCCTGGACGCACTCGCCGCACGGGACGCGAGAACGGCGGAGGCCTGGGCGACGATCCACATCTCCAACGTCGTCCGCTGGCTCGACAGCGTGCTGTGACCTGCTGTTCGGACTCCTTTCTCCGCCTCCACCGCCATGGCTGCACGACGAGGGCGGGCGCTCCCCGGGGAGCGCCCGCCCTCGTCGTGTCGTGCGTGATGCCCTTCGTGCCGCCGTTCTCAAGGTCCGAGAAACATCCGATGTCTACTTGCCTCACCTCTCGCGAGCGCCGTATCGTTCTCGCTCAATAGGCCAATCACCCGATCTGTGCTGATGGTTGGGGCTGCTCCGTGTCGGTCGGGCAGATGAAGCCGAACACCGAGCAAGCAGCCCAGGTGTGAAAGGAACCCCGTTGTCCACTGACATCACGCGGGTCATTGCGATGGACACCTACGACATCCGTTTCCCGACCTCCCGCCAACTCGACGGGTCCGACGCGATGAACCCGGACCCCGACTACTCCGCGGCCTACCTCGTCCTGCGCACGAACGAGCCCGACGGCCCCACGGGACACGGCTTCACCTTCACCATCGGGCGTGGCAACGATGTCCAGGTCGCCGCGATCGAAGCACTGCGCGCCCACATCGTCGGCCGGTCCGTGGAGGACCTCTGCGCCGACCCCGGCCTCGTCAGCCGCGCACTGATCGGCGACAGCCAGCTCCGCTGGCTCGGGCCCGAGAAGGGCGTCATGCACATGGCCGTCGGGGCCGTGGTCAACGCCGTATGGGACCTGGCCGCCAAGCGGCAGCGGAAGCCGCTGTGGAAGCTGCTCGCCGACGCCGACCCCGAGTGGCTCGTCTCGCAGGTCGACTTCCGCTACATCACCGACGCCCTCACCCCCGAGGAGGCCCTCGACCTCCTCCGGCGCGGCAAGGACGGGCGCGCCCGGCGCGAGAGCGTCCTGCGGGCCCAGGGCTACCCCGCGTACACCACCTCGCCCGGCTGGCTCGGCTACTCCGACGAGAAGCTGACCCGACTCGCCAAGGAAGCGGTGGCGGCGGGCTTCACCCAGATCAAGCTGAAGGTCGGCGCCGACCTCGCGGACGACGTCCGCCGCTGCCGCGCCGCCCGCGCCGCCGTCGGCGCGGACGTCCGCCTGGCCGTCGACGCCAACCAGCGGTGGAACGTCGGCGAGGCCATCGAATGGACACGTGCGCTCGCCGAGTTCGACCCCTACTGGATCGAGGAGCCGACCAGCCCGGACGACATCCTCGGGCACGCGCGCGTGCGGGCCGCCGTCGCCCCGGTCAAGGTGGCGACGGGCGAGCACGTACAGAACCGCATCGTGTTCAAGCAGCTCCTCCAGGCGGGCGCCGTCGACATCGTCCAGCTCGACGCGGCCCGGGTCGGCGGTGTGAACGAGAACCTCGCCATACTGCTCCTCGCCGCCAAGTTCGGCGTACCCGTCTGCCCGCACGCCGGCGGGGTCGGCCTGTGCGAACTGGTCCAGCACCTCGCGATGTTCGACTTCGTGGCGCTCAGCGGAACCACCGAGGACCGGGTCATCGAGTTCGTCGACCATCTGCACGAGCACTTCGCCCACCCGGCCGTCATACGCGAGGGCGCCTACACGGCGCCCCTCGCCCCCGGCTTCTCCGCCGACATGCACGAGGCCTCCCTCGCCACGTTCGCCTACCCCCACGGCACGTTCTGGGCCGCGGACCTGGCCGGAGCGCTCGCCGACGAAGCCACCGTGGAGGTGACCGCATGACCTCGTACCCGCTCGCCGGCCTCCGCGCCGTCGTCACCGGCGGCGCCTCCGGCATCGGACTCGCCGTCGCCCGCCTGCTCGACGCGCAGGGCGCCGCCGTCGCCGTCCTCGACCTCGACCCGGCTGCCACACCCGACACGTTCACCGCCCTCCGCGCGGACGTGGCCGACGACACCTCGGTGCGCGAAGCCGTCGCGGCGGCGGCCGCCACACTCGGCGGAATCGACATCCTCGTCAACAACGCGGGCATCGGAGCCGCCGGCACCGTCGAGGACAACCCCGACGACCAGTGGCACGGCGTCCTCGACGTCAACCTCCTCGGCGTCGTCCGCACCACCCGCGCCGCCCTGCCCCACCTGCGCCGCTCGGAACACGCCGCCGTCGTCAACATCTGCTCCATCGCCGCCACCGCGGGCCTGCCGCAGCGGGCCCTGTACGCGGCGAGCAAGGGAGCCGTCCTCTCCCTGACCCTCGCCATGGCCGCCGACCACGTCCGGGAGGGCATCCGGGTCAACTGCGTCAACCCCGGGACCGTGGACACCCCGTGGGTCGCGCGTCTGCTCGACGCCGCGACGGACCCGGAGGCCGAACGCGCGGCACTCAGCGCCCGCCAGCCCACCGGGCGGCTCGTCGGCGCCGACGAGGTCGCGGCGGCCGTCGTCTACCTCGCCTCCCCGGCGGCGGCCTCGGTGACGGGCACGGCCCTCGCCGTCGACGGCGGCATGGCGGGACTCCGACTCCGGCCGGCGGGCACATGAGCGCGTACGAGAAGGCAGCCGGCGAGTGGGCAGCCGACGAACGGGCCGCACACGAACGCGCTGCGGACGAACAGGCCACGGACGGACCGACCGGGGGCGGACCCGCCGCCGACCCCGCGGGACCCACCCGCGTCCCCCTCGGCCGGACCACCGCCTGGACGACCCGCCTCGCCTTCGGCGCGGCCGGCATCGGCAACCTCTACAGCGCCGTCACCGACGAGGACGCGAACCGGACCCTCGCGACCGCCTGGGACCGTGGCATCCGCTCCTTCGACACCGCACCACACTACGGCCTCGGCCTGTCCGAGCGCCGGCTCGGCGCCTTCCTGCGGGACCGGCCCCGTGACACGTACACCGTCTCGACGAAGGTCGGCCGCCTCCTCGTGCCCGACCCCGGCGCGACCGGCGACGACCTCGCCAACGGCTTCGCCGTACCCTCCGCGTACCGCAGGGTCTGGGACTTCGGGGCGGACGGCATCCGGCGCGGCCTGGAGGCGAGCCTGGAGCGGCTCGGGCTCGACCGCGTCGACACCGTGTACCTGCACGACCCCGACGACCACGCCGACCAGGCGCTGCGCGAGGCGTACCCCGCCCTGGAACGCCTCAGGGCCGAAGGGGTCGTCCGTGCCATCGGCGTGGGTATGAACCAGACCGCGATCCCCACCCGCTTCGTCACCGAGACCGACGTCGACGTCGTCCTGCTCGCCGGCCGCTACACCCTGCTCGACCGGAGCGGCCTCGCCGACCTGCTGCCCGCCGCGCAGCGCCGTGGCGTGTCGATCGTCGCCGGAGGGGTGTTCAACTCGGGCCTCCTCGCGGATCCACGCCCGGGCGCCACGTACGACTACGCGGCCGCCCCGCCGGAGACCCTGGCCAGGGCGCTCCGGCTGCGGGAGATATGTGAGCGCCACGGAGTGCCCCTGAGGGCCGCGGCGGCCCGCTTCCCGCTGGGCCACCCCGCGGTGGCGGGCGTCCTCCTCGGCCTGCGCAGCGCGGCGGAGGCCACGGACGCCGCCGACATGCTGGCCCGTGCGATACCCGAGGCCCTCTGGGAAGAGCTGCGCCGCGAGCACCGCACCCCCGGTTCCGTTCCCACCCCGGACCGCGGGTGAGGCGCCGATGAGGATCGGACTGTTCGTCACCTGCCTCAACGACACCCTCTTCCCCGGCACCGGCCGGGCGGTCGTGACCGTCCTCGAACGGCTAGGCCACACCGTTGAGTTCCCCCGCGACCAGACCTGCTGCGCGCAGATGCACTTCAACACCGGCTACCGCCCGGAATCCGTTCCCATGGTGGCCCGCTTCGCCCGCGTCTTCGCCGGATACGACGCGATCGTGACGCCCTCCGCCTCCTGCGCGGCCATGATCCGCGACAACCACCCCGTCCTCGCCGAACAGCTCGGCGACGCCGCACTGCGCGAGGCTGTCGCCGACGTCGTCCCCGCCGTCCACGAGCTGACCGAGTTCCTCGTCGACGTCCTCGGCGTCACCGACGTGGGCGCCGTGTTCCCGCACCGTGTGACCTACCACCCCACCTGTCACTCCCTGCGCGGTGTACGCCTGGGAGACAGGCCCCTGCGACTGCTGCGCGCAGTCAAGGGAATCGACCTCGTCGACCTGGCGGCGGCCGACGCGTGCTGCGGTTTCGGCGGGACCTTCGCCGTCAAGAACGCCGACACCTCCACCGCCATCCTCGCCGACAAGATGACCACCGTCATGAGCACCGGAGCCGAGGTCCTGTGCGCCGCCGACAACTCCTGCCTCATGCACATCGGCGGCGGTCTCGTCCGCTTGAACAGCGGCGTACGCACCCTGCATCTCGCGGAGATCCTGGCAGCGACGGAAGGAACGAGGTGACCGGCATGACGGACGACTCCGACCACGACGGGCGGGTCTGGCTCGGCACCCCCGCCTTCCCCGAGGCCGCCCGCAGCGCCCTGGCCGACACCCGGCTGCGCCACAACCTCCGGCACGCCACGACCACCATCCGTGCCAAGCGCCTCGACGCGACCGGCGAGGTGCCGCACTGGGAGGAGCTCAGGGAGGCCGGCGCCGCCATCAAACGCCGTACGACACGCCATCTCGCCCACTACCTGGAGCAGTTGGAGGCGAACGTCACCGCCGCCGGCGGCACGGTCCACTGGGCGACCGACGCCGCCGAGGCGAACCGCATCGTCGAGCGCCTCGTCCGCGCCGGGGGCGGCGGGGAAGCCGAGCGGCACGAGGTCGTCAAGGTCAAATCGATGGCAACCCAGGAGATCGGACTCAACGAGGCCCTCGCCGCCGCCGGAATCACCGCGTACGAGACCGACCTGGCGGAACTCATCGTGCAGCTCGGCCAGGACCGGCCCTCCCACATCCTCGTCCCGGCGATCCACCGCAACCGGGCCGAGATCCGGGAGATCTTCGCGGAGCGGATGGGGGAGCGGGGCCGGGCGGCACCCGCCGACCTCACCGACGACCCGAAGGCGCTCGCCGAGGCGGCGAGGCTCCACCTGCGGGAGAAGTTCCTCACCGCCCGGGTGGCGATCTCGGGGGCGAACTTCGCCGCGGCCGACACCGGCACCATCGCGGTCGTCGAGTCCGAGGGCAACGGACGGATGTGCCTGACCCTGCCGGAGACCCTGATCACGGTCATGGGCATCGAGAAGGTCGTACCGAGCTTCGCCGACCTGGAGCTCTTCCTGCAGCTGCTGCCCCGCAGTTCGACAGGCGAGCGCATGAACCCGTACACCTCCCTCTGGACGGGAGTGACGCCCGGCGACGGCCCCCAGGACTTCCATCTGATCCTCCTGGACAACGGCCGCACCGACGTCCTCAAGGACACCGTCGGTCGCCAGGCCCTCGCGTGCATCCGCTGCTCGGCCTGTCTCAACGTCTGTCCGGTGTACGAGCGGACCGGCGGCCATGCCTACGGCTCGGTCTACCCCGGCCCGATCGGAGCGGTGCTCACCCCACAGCTGGCAGGGGTCCGGCGGGCCGCGTCCCTGCCTTTCGCCTCGACCCTCTGCGGCGCCTGCTACGACGCCTGCCCGGTGAAGATCGACATCCCGGAGATCCTGGTCCACCTGCGGGCGAAGGTCGTCGAGGCGAAGCGCGACGACCGGGCGCTGCCGACCCCGGAGGCTCTCGCCATGAAGGCGGCGTCGACGGTCCTCGACTCGCCAGGGCTCCTGGGCGTCGCCCAGCGGGCGGCGGCGGCCGGCGGCCGGTTGACGAGCGGTCGCGGCGGGCGGATCCGGCGCCTGCCCGGACCGCTCGGCGGCTGGTCCGCCACGAGGGACACACCGCCACCGCCACGGGAGTCGTTCCGCGCGTGGTGGCGCGAGAACCGGGAGGAGCGATGAAGAGCGGCAGCAAGGAGAACAGCCCTGCGGCCGACAGGTCCGAGGCCGACTGCCCAGCGGGCGACCGCGCGGCCGGCGGCGCCACGGCCGACAGTCGCGCCGTCGTACTCGCCCGCATCAGGGCAGCGTTGAGGGACGTGCCGGCCGACGAGTCGCCCGAGGACGTGTCCGTTCCGCGCACCTACCGCCGTACCGTCCTGCCGGGCGACACCGTCGCGCTCTTCGCCGCGCGCGTCGCCGACTACCGCGCCACCGTGGTGCGTACCTCGCCGGAGGACGTGGCACGGACCGTGGCCGTCCTCCTCGAACGCCGAGGTGTGCGGCGGGTCGTCGTGCCCGACGGGTTCCCGCCCGAGTTCCTGACGCGCACCGACGCGGATCTCGTCGGCGACTCCCCACCCCTGTCCGTGCGTCAACTGGATTCTCTCGACTGCACGTTGACCACGGCGGCCGTCGCCATCGCGGAGACGGGGACGATCGTGCTCGACACGGGACCGGGCCAAGGACGCCGGGCCCTGTCCCTGATCCCGGACCACCACCTCTGCGTGGTGCGCGCGGAACAGATCGCCCCGGACGTACCGGGAGCACTGGCCGGCCTGGATCCGCACCGGCCTCTCACCTTCGTCTCGGGCCCTTCGGCCACCTCCGACATCGAACTGCAACGCGTCGAAGGCGTCCACGGACCCCGCACCCTCGACGTCGTCCTGGTCGTCACCGCCCCCTCTGGAGCCCACCCATGAGAGTCGCCCTGCACACCCGGGTCCGCGCGGACCGCATCGCCGCGTACGAGGAGGCACACCGCGAAGTCCCCGCCGAGCTGACCCGCGCGATCCGGGCCGCCGGCTGCACGTCCTGGACGATCTGGCGCAGCGGCACCGACCTGTTCCATCTGCTCGACTGCGAGGACTACGCCCGCCTCCTGGCCGAACTCGAGACACTGCCGGTCAACGTGGAGTGGCAGGCCCGGATGGCCGAGCTCCTCGATGTCGTCCACGACTACTCCGGCGACGGCGCGGACGCGGGGCTGCCCGTGGTGTGGCAGCTGTGAGCACTCCCCGCGGCCCCCTCGTCGTCGACGCCCACCACCACCTCTGGGACCTGTCCGTACGCGACCAGGACTGGATCACCGGCCCCGCCCTCGCGCCCCTGCGCCGCACCTTCACACAGCGCGAGCTGAGGGCCGAGACCGCCGCCGCGGGGGTGACGGCCACCGTCCTCGTCCAGACGGTCACCGTCGCCGACGAGACACCCGAGATGCTGGCCACCGCCCGCGACAGCGACCTGATCGCCGGCGTCGTCGGCTGGACGGACCTGACGGCGCCCGACGTCGCCGACACCGTGGCCACGCTGCTCGCCCAGCCGGGCGGCGACCGCCTCGTGGGCATCCGCCACCAGGTCCAGTCGGAACCCGATCCCGCCTGGCTGCTCCGCCCCGACGTCCGGCACGGTCTCACGGCGGTGGCCGACGCCGGGCTCGCGTACGACCTGGTGATCCTCCCGCACCAGCTGCCGGCCGCGACGAAGGCCGCGAGAGAACTGCCGCGGCTGACCTTCGTCCTCGACCACGCCGCTAAACCGCCCGTGGCGAGCGGAGACCTCGAGCCCTGGGCGGCCGACCTGCGCGCCTTCGCCACCCTGCCCAACACCGTCGGCAAGCTCTCCGGCCTGCACACCGAGGCCGACTGGCGCACCTGGACGGTGCGGGACCTGCGGCCGTACGCCGACACCCTGCTCGACGCGTTCGGCCCGAGTCGCCTCATGTTCGGTTCGGACTGGCCGGTGTGCACCCTGGCGGCGTCGTACGGACGGACGCTCGCGACCGCGGGAGAGCTCACGGAGGCGCTGAGCCCCGGCGAGCGGGCGGCGGTCTTCGGCGGCACGGCGGTGGAGACGTACCGACTGGGGGAGCACGTCGCTCGCCGGGCGGGTCGACCGGCGGTCACGTAGGGTCGTGATGCCGCTACGACCGTCGCGGTGCAGCGACGAGGAGGTACGCCTCGTCGCCGCAGGCGCGGGCGGGGGCGCCGCTCGACCGATCTGGGGTGCCCATGACAGGACAGTTCGAAGCGACGTTCGAGGTCGACCGGCCGGTGGAGGAGGTGTTCGCCTTTCTCGCCGACGGGCGCAACGATCCGGAGTTCAGCCCCCGGGTCCTCAGGATCGAGCGGGTGCCGGACGCCCCGACCGCCGTGGGCACCGTCTTCCGGAGCACCGTCAAGGACGCCGGGATGAAGACCGCGAGGGAGTTCCGCGTCACCGCCCTCGAAGCGCCCGTGAAGATCCGCTGGGCCGAGGTGTCGAAGAACCTCATCACGGCGAGTGAGGGGGGCTACGACCTGGAACCGCTCACCGACGGCCGGACCCGGGTCCGGATCTACAACGTCCTCGAAGGCCACGGCGTGGGCCGACTCCTCGCCGGCCTCGCGCTCGCGGCAGCCCGCAAGGACGCACCCGGTTTCGGCGCCCGGATCAAGGCGGCGGCGGAGGCGGGGATCGCCCCGCGCTGAGACAGCGAGCGAGCCGCCTACCTGTTCCCGTCCCTCGGACGCGGGACCGACACGACCCGCGGGACCCGCGGAGGGGCGCTGAAGCGGACCGGCACGCCCGGCGAGTAGAGCACGCTCACGGGCGGACCGGGCGGCTGCGCGAGACCGGCAGCGGTGAGCAGGGTCTCGTCGCAGCCGAGCAGCCGGGCGCGGTGGAGCGGCCAGCGCGGGTGGGTGTTCGGGAGATAGAGCGGCCGCCCGCGGAACGAGCTGTGCATGCCCCAGCGGGCGGTCAGGAAGTGTTCGAGCGCGGTGGGCTCCTCCACGGGCTCGCCGACCTCCAGGCTGATCGCGCTGCGGGCCCCGCGGGGGCCGGGCCAGCGACGGCTGCTGGTGTACGTCACGGTGGAACCTTCGGTGCGGATGCTCATCCGGGACCAGACGTACGGGATCCGGAACGCCCACCGTCCGACGGTCACCGGGATCAGCCGGGACGCGTCGAGGGAGCGGAAGACGACACCGCGGCGCCCGTGGGCGTCCACGGAGTAGAGCCTGACGTTGGTCTCGGGGAAGGTCCCGAGATACGGGATCCCGGGGAGCCGGAGCCAGCCGACCCGGTGCATCCGGAAGGCGACCAGGCCCACATAGGTGACGCCGTCGTGAGTGTCGGGCACGGTGCCCGCGGGCAGGAGCGGGGCCACGTCGGCCGGGTCCACGGCCCAGTGCAGGAACGCCAGGTCGAGCCAGGACTGGGTGAGCAGCGTGAGGTCCTCGCGGTGCGGGGGGTCGGCCGATATCGGCTCGGGGAGCACGGCGGGCGGCGTCTGCGGCATCCCAGCAGTATCGGGCACCGAACCGAAGGAGGTGGCCCTCCACGGGTGTGTGGAGGGCCACCTCTTCACAGCTCATCGGGGTCGGGCCCGGCCCCGGCGAGTCGTGGACGTGCTGTTACGGCGTCACCTTGAGGAGCTTGTTCGCGGTGCCGGAGGACGGGTTCTTGATGGCGTCCGCGGTGGCCGCCCCGGTCAGCGCGGCGGCCGTGTCGGCCGGCGTCGCCGACGGGTTGGCCGCCAGGTAGAGGGCCGCGGCACCCGCCACGTGCGGGCTGGCCATCGACGTGCCGGAGATCGTCTTGACGCCGGTGTCGCTGTCGTTCCAGGCCGAGGTGATCTCCGAGCCGGGCGCGTACAGGTCCACCACGGAGCCGAAGTTCGAGAAGTCCGACTGCTCGTCGTCCTTGGTGCTGGACGCCACGGTGAGCGCCTCCGGCACCCGGGAGGGCGAGCCCTGGCCGGCGTCGGAGGACTCGTTGCCGGCCGCCACCGCGAAGGTCACACCGGAGGCGATGGCGCGCTGGACCGCCGCGTCCAGGGCCTCGTCGGCGCCGCCGCCGAGGCTCATGTTCGCGACCGAGGGCCCGGAGTGGTTCTGGGTCACCCAGTCGATGCCGGCCACGACCTGCTCCGTGGTGCCGGAGCCGTTGTCGTCGAGGACGCGGACCGCCACGACCTTGGCCTTCTTCGCGACGCCGTGGGAGGTGCCGGCGATGGTGCCCGCCACGTGGGTGCCGTGGCCGTTGCCGTCGTCGGCGCTGTCGTCGTTGTCCACGGCGTCGAAGCCGTGGGCCGCGCGGCCGCCGAAGTCCTTGTGCGAGATCCGGACGCCGGTGTCGATGACGTACGCGGTCACGCCCTCCCCGCCGGTGTCGGGGTACGTGTACTTCTGGTCGCCGGCCGTGTCGGCCTGGTCGATCCGGTCCAGACCCCAGGACGGGGGCTGTTCCTGCGTCTCCTTGATGCTGAACCGCTTGTTCTGCACGACGGTGCCGACCGCGGGGTCGGCGGCGAGGCGCTTGGCCTCGTCGACGGACAGTCCGGACGCCGAGAAGCCGTTGACCTCGGAGCCGTAGGAGCGGACGAGCTTGCCGCCGTACTTCTTGGCGAGGTCTCCCTTGTTCGCGGATGCGTCGAGGATGACGATGAAGCTGCCGTCGACGGCGCCCGGGGCACCGAGTCCGTGGACGGTTCCCTCGGCCGGGGTGGCTGCCCCGGCGAGATTGCCCGCGAACAGCGCTGCGGCGGCCGCGGCCGCGGTACCTGTGGCTATGGCCGCGTTGCGAAGTCCGTGGGATCGCTTGTGAGTTGCCATGAAAGTGGATCTCTCCTCGTGTTGACGTGTGGGGCGTCAAACGTTCGAGAGAACCCTGTTCGGATTGGCAGGAGCAAATCAAGAGCGAACCAGGGGTAAAGGCTTTTTCAACAAGGTTTCTTAAACAGCTCTCCGCACCGCCTCCATCTCGCACACGCGCCCTGGCCAACTCCTCCCTGAAATGGTCACGTTCCGCCACCCTGCGGGGAACGACGTCAGTGCCCGGCGATAACGTCGGTCGCATGGGATTCACGAGCGCGTGGGCCATCTCGGGCCACACCGACGAAGACATCGCGAACCTCGCCCCGCGACTGCTTCCCGCGATGCGCGCGGACCGCGACGCCCCTGATGCCGCCCGCCGCTGGCAGGACTGGCAGCGGGCTCCGCTCCCCGACCACCGGACCTGGTACACGGACTACGGCCCGGCGATCGAATCGTTCCGCGAACTCACCGCCCCCGGCACGCACGTCGACGACATGTGCGGAGGAAGAACGGACCCGGCGTTCTACGTCGTGGACGACGTGTGGGACGGACAGAGCGAGGACAGCATGTTCCTCACGGTCCACAGCAAGGAGTACGCCGTCTCGTCGCTCCTCCACGCTCTCGGACCGACACGGGCGGCGCTCCTGCCCGGCTGGTGCGGCACCTTCCTGCTCACCCCGGCACAGGTCGCGGCGAGTCTCCCGTACGTCGAGCGAGCCTTCACCTTCACCCCGGACGAACGCGCCACGGCCGAAGCCCGGGACTGGCTGGACTACTCGACCGGCGAGGAGAGCGTCCTCGACGGCCCCCTCCGTGTCTGGCGCACCGCCGCCCGCACGGACATGGGCCTGTGCGGGCTGTCCGTGCACCTCACCTGAGATCCGTGCCACGGGGGCGGTCGGAGTGCGTCGCCGCCTCCCAGGCCTCGAGGATCGCGACCGGGACGCGTCCCCGGTCCGGTACGTCGTGGCCGTTGGCCCTGGCCCATGTACGGATGGTGCTCGTGCTGACCTGTGACCAGGTGCTCGGGGCGGTGACCGGTACGCGACCGCGGAGACGGGACGGGGTGAAAGAGGGCCCGTCGTCGAGCAGGTCTCGGGGGAACAGCGGGACGTGCAGCGTCCCGCCGAGGACGTCGACGAGAAACGCCGTCACCGACCCGCTGTACGTGAACCAGGGGGCGCCCAGCCGCTCGGTGACGGCGACGGTCCACCGGTCGGGGGCGTTGCGGGGCCGGGTGTCCCAGAACAGGTAGTGCCCGTTTCCGGTGACGCCCACGACGAGGAGATCCTCGGTCGCGCACCGAGGCTCCCCGGGGCTACGCGCGCCGGCGCTCCGGCCCGTGCCGGCGGACCGCACCGCGTCGAGCTGCGCACGCAGACGCGCCGGCATGGGGCCGGTCAGGTCGACCCATTCGCTGAGGGCACCGGGTCGGTACAGGGTGAGGAAGTCGCAGAACTCGCCGGGCCCGTAGGCGGCGACGAGTTCCTTGTAGTCCCGGGGCAGGCTCATGCCCAACGCGCCCTCGGCGAGGGGCCAGTCGGGCGCCGGCGGAGCGACGGGAGGAGGCGGGCACAGGGAGGTCAGCGCGGCGAGGCCGGGGAGAGCGGTCACCGGACCAGTACATCGCGAACGCGCCGCCCCCGGTCACCCACCCCTGACGCCGGGACGTCGGCGCCCGAGGCCGACCGGACGTCGGCACCCGACGGCGACCCGGCGTCAGCCGATGCGCCAGCGACGGACCGTGTCGCCGTCGAACGTGAGCCAGGTGCCGTCGCCTAGGGCCACGGCGCGGGCCGTCACCTCGATGCCCGGCGGATACGTCACCTCGGCCCGCGGACGCAGATCGGCGGCGCCGAGCAGGAGGTGACGGCACTCCTCCTCCCAGGGGTCCTCACCCACCGCCGCAAGCACCCGCTCCTCGTCGAGGAAGCCCGGCTGCCCCATGAAGACCAGCCCGTCCGACAGCACCTCGGCCGCCTCCGCCACCGTCCGGGCCCGGACCGGCGAGTCGTACCGGGTCAGCCGCTCCCCGGCCACGGAGAGCGTCAGGAAGGCGCCGGAGCGCAGGCTGCTGCCCGTGAAGGGCTCGTCGTACCCACCGACCGGTTCGACCGCCAGGCCCTCCCGCGTGGCGGTCGCGAGCAGCGCGTGCGCCTCGTCCTGCCCCTGCGCCGCGTCGAGGAAGACTCCCCGGGCCGGGCCGAGCGGCTGCTGGAACGCGTAGGTCCCCCAGCACGTCGGGACCTCCGACGCGGCCAGCACCGTGCCGGTGGCGAGGTCCAGGTTCAGGAGTACCTCGGTCCGGACGGTTTCGAGGGCGTGCGGGACGACCGCCAGGAGCGCGGTGCCGGAGGGATCGGAGGCGCAGGCCCCATGGGCTCCGCCCGGCCACGGCCGGTGCGGGAACGTCCACCGGACAGCTCCGTCCGCCTCGTGGACGGTGACGGAGTCCCCACCGCTCACCGCGAGACCGCCGCCCGGTACGGGGGTGGCGTACACGCGCTCCTCCCCGGGCAGCAGCCACCCCTGCCGGAGGCCGAAGACCGCCCCCGGGTCGTCGGAGACACGGCCCGCCTCGACGCGCGCTCCGTCGCGGGCCACGATCCAGTGAGCCCCGTCCCTGACCTGCAGCGAGTCGAGTCGCCCGAGGGCCGATCCGAGGCCCGGCACCTCCCCGGCGGCGGCGAGCTCGGCTCGGACGGCTTCGTAGACCACGGTGGTTCCCACCTCTTCGACCGAGAAGTCCCTCCTGGTCGGGGACCTGCAACTCATTCTCGTGCGGGCGGGCGTGGCAACCCGCACTCCCGTGTAGCTACTCTTGCCAAGACCACGACGCAGGGGGGCGAGGGTGGGACGAAAAGCCCGACGGGCCGCGGGGACACAGTCCTTCACGGATCTGCTCCGGCACCCGGGTCGCCTCATCGAGCAGCTCGCAGGAGACGCGCGGCAGCGCGCCGAGGCGGACGTCGCCGCCGTGGACACCGGTGAGGCTCGTGAGGTCTCCGCGTTCGTCCGCGACGGCAACCGCTTCCGCCAGGGGGCGCTGATTCTGGATCCCGCGGCAGCGCGGTCAGTGGTGTGGCGGCCGTTCCGAGTGTTCGGCGGATCCGGCGAGGACGTCGCTCTGGTCGCCCCGTTCCATGTTCACGGGGCGGGCCCGGTCGCCGGTCCGGGAAGTGCGGTGGTCGACAGGGGAGCGTTCCGTCTGCTGTCCCTGCAGGCCGCTGATCGCTACTGGGAACTTGCCGTCCCCGCTGCGGACGTTGCTCTGGTCCGTGCCGCGCTGCTCCGATTCGGCACCGGCGGAGAAGCGCTGTCCGAGCGGCATCCGTAGAGGTGCGGATCCGGCCGTCTGCCCCGCGATCCGGGCGACGACGGGAATGTGACGACAGGCCCTAGCCCTCTCCGGACGGTCGGCGCGGGAAGCCGTCGAGGTCGTCCTCCTCGGCTGCGACCATGTGTCCCAGGAGGTGCAGCGGGCCCGCTGTGATGCCCGCCGCCTCCATCCCCCGCCAGTAGGCAAGCGCGAGCTGCGCGTCCACCAGACCGTGCACCAGGGGGAGTTCCGGGTCGGCGGCGTGCAGCAGCGATTCCAGGCGGCAGGAGGCGATCGTGCCGGGGAGCCACGTGAGCGCGGCGTATCCCGCGGCTGCGGCGGGCGGCAGTCCCGGAGCCGTACGGCGTGCTACGGATCCACCGGCGCCGGCGGGTCCACCCGATCCGCCCGATCCACCCGCGCCGACCGAGAGCAGGCCGCCGCCGACGATGAGGACGTCCCGTCGCTCCCGCATCCGGGCCAGCGCCTTCGTCGTGTCGAAGCAGTGGGGGAAGGAGTCGTCGACGACGATCGTGCCCGGTCGGATGCGTGAGACGTCGAGGATCGCCCCGCCCCCGCTCACAGCCGTGACGAGGAGATCGGCCTCGTGGACCTCGGCCGGGAGGCCGGACGGGCCGGATTCGTGGATCTCCACGGTCCGGGCCAGACCGCGGGCGATCAGACCGTCGGCGAGGGTGCGCAGCCGTGCCGTACTGCCGGCGACGTCGCACAGGAGCAGCCGGGCCGGCGGCTCGGGTGCCAGGGTCAGGAGCAGTTCGAGCGACGCACTGCCGATGGAACCCAGGCCGACCGCGGCGACGGCGAGATCCCCGAGATCCCCGAGATCACGTCGACCGGCGAGGCCTCGCCCCGTCCGGATCAGCGCGGCATGGACCGTCTTGACCACGGACACCGCGGTCGCCGCGTGCCCGGTCGTCAGCGCCGTCGGTCCCCCCGTCTCCCGCAGAACACCGAAGCCGTACGCCGTCAGGGACGGGATCATCCCCGCGAGCGAGACGGAGCGGGCGCCCGAAGACGCCGCGAGCTCGACGGCCCGGGCCGTCCGGACGGCGAGGTCGGGCGTCGAAGCGAGCTCGTCCGCGAACAGCGGCAGGCACACGAACCCCGAGCGCCCCAGAGGCGTGTCGATCTCCTCCACGAGCCGGGGGCGCCCGCCCGGGAAGAGCAGCTCCCGGAGCTGCTCACGCGACGCTGCCGCCTCGGCCGTCGGCGCGCCGAGCCTGCCCGGGCCGCTGCGCCCGCCGAACGCCGCGAGCGCGGCAAGCTGACCCGGCGGCGGAAGGTACCCGACGAGCGCGGAGTCCAGGACACCGGGAGCCGGGGGCGCGACCGAGCGACGCGGTAGGCCGTCCGCCCGCCCGAGCACGCCGCCTTCGGTCATCCCCTGCCGCAACGCATCGGTGAACGAGACGAACGCCGCCCCGTCGGGGAACGCCGTGGTGGCCGCGCGCAGCGTGACCCGTAGCCCTCCCTCGCCGACCGGCCGTACCGCCAGGAACGTGTCCGTACCCACCGGCGGAGGCGCGAGCTCGGCGTCGGCGTCGTCCCATCGCACCCTCAGGGTGTCGCCGCTCATCGGCCCGAGGGCGGAGAAGTCCAGGAAGGTGAAGAAGAACTGGGCCGTCGGCGGTAGCCCGCCGCCGCGCCGAGGAGGCCGGACCCCCTCGGTACGGGCCGCCTCGACCTCCTCCACGACCGCCCGGAGATCGTCGCCGAACGTGCGGCCGGCCGCCCTCTCAGCGGACGGGAGGCCCGGCCGCAGGGGCACGGCGGCGGCGTAGGGACCGAAGACCAGGTGGGCGTCCGGATGCGTGTCGTCGCGGCCGGACACGGCAAGACCGAGGATCAGGTCGTCCTGCCCGGTCGTGGCCGCAAGCGTCCGGTAGTACGCGGTCAGGACCGGGGCGAAGAGCGTCGTACCCGCCTCGGTGGCGATCCGGCGGAGCACCGCGACCTCGTGCGCGGCCAGTGTGAATCCGGTGGTGCGGTACGGAGCCGCCTCGGGGTTCATGGCGGACGTCCGTTCCCCCGCACTGCCTCCGAGGACCGGGCGCCGATACGGCTCGTCCAGTCGGGCGGCCCGTGGGGCGTCGGCGGAGGCGGCCGTGAGCTCCTGAAGAACGACGTGCTCGCGGAACGTGCCCCGCAGCGGCGGAAGTTCGGCGGACTCGCCCCGTACGGCACGGTCGTAGGCGGCAAGCAACTCCCGGCCGAGCAGCGCGACGCTGTAGCCGTCGCCGATCAGGTGGTGGGCATGGACGACGAGTGCGTGCTCGTCGGGCCCGAGCGTGAGCACGCGCAGGCGGAGCAGCGGCCAGGCCCAGGACTCGAAGCGGCGTTCGCGTTCCTCGGCGATCCGCGACGCGAGGAGGCCCGGCTCGGCGAGGGTCTCGAAGTCGACCGGGAGCCGGAGACTGGGCGGGAGTTCCTGCTGGATGGGCGGACGCATGCCGGCGGGGAACACGGTCCGCAGCATCGGATGGCGTACGACGCAGGCATCCACGGCCTGCTGGAACGCGTCGGGCCGCAGGGGCCCCTCGACCCGCAGACAGGCGAGCCACGCGGTGGGCGAGCCGGGCGCCATCGCCTCCGCGAGCAGGAACCCGCGCTGGGAGGGGGAGAGGGGGAACGGCGACGCGGTGCCGTATCGGCCACCGTGTTCACGCCCGGTCCCGTACTCGCCGGTGCACGAGGCCGTCCGGTCGCTCTCGGCTCGCCCGTCCGTCGGGCCGCGGTCGATGGCGGCCGCGAGCGCGGCCAGTGTGCGGTGGGTGTACACCACAGTGGGCCGGGGCAGGGCCGGGATCGTCTCCCGCAGTCGGGCGAAGACCTGGAGGACGAGCAGGGAGTCGCCGCCGAGGGCGAAGAAGTCGTCCTCGCGCCGGATCGTGTCCGCGTCCGCGTCGAGGAGTTCGGACCAGACACGGGACAGCAGGACCTCGGTCGAGGTCGCGGGGAGCGATCCTGATGATCCCCCCTCGGGATTCCGTGGTTCCGCCAGCGGGGGCTTGAGACCGGCGCGGTCGATCTTGCCGGTTCCCGTCATGGGGAGCTCGTCGACGAGGTGGATCCGGGTCGGGAGCATGTACTCGGGAAGCGTCCGCGCCAGGTGGGCGCGCAGGGTCGTGGAGTCCGGTGCCGTGACGCCCGGCAGACACTGCACGAAGGCGCTCAGCCGTTCCTCACGATGGACCACCGCGGCGCGGGCGACCGCCGGATGTGCCAGGAGCGCCGACTCGATCTCGCCGAGCTCCACCCGGTGACCCCGGATCTTCACCTGGTCGTCGAGGCGTCCGAGGAACTCGAGGACGCCGTCCCTGCCGCGCCGGACGCGGTCGCCACTGCGGTACCAGCGACGCCCGTCGCGTTCGGTGAACGCGGCGGCGGTCAGTTCCGGGGCGTGCAGATAGCCGGGGGTGAGTCCCACGCCCGTGATGAGCAGCTCGCCGGGCTCGCCAGGTGCGCAGCGCCGTCGGCCGTCGGCTGTGACGACCTCGACCTCCGTGCCGGTGAGGGGGGTTCCGATGGGGAGCGTCCGCACGTCGTCGGCGGGGCGGGCCTCGATGATGTGGAAGGTGGCGTTGACGGTGGCTTCGGTGGGCCCGTAGAGGTTGGCGATCCGGTGCCCGGTCCCGAACAGGTCGTACCAGCGCCGTACATGAGCGGGCGGGAGCGCCTCGCCGCCGACGTGGATCCAGCGCAGGGCGGAGAGGTCGGGGGCCGGCCCGCCCTCCCGTACCCGCGTCTCCGCGGCTTCGAGCAGCCGGGACCACAGGCTCGGAACCGAACTCCACACCGATATCCGGGCGTGCTCGACCCGGTCGAGCAGCGCCTCGGGGTCCCGGAGGAGCTGCCGCGGCAGGGTGACGACCGTGGCCCCGACGAGGAGGGGCGCGAGGAGCTGGCGTACGGACGCGTCGAAGCACAGCGACGCCGTCTGGGCGAGCCGGTCACCCTCGCCGTAACCGAAGGTGGCGAGCGCCCAGTCGAGGTAGTGGGTCATCGAACGGCGGGTGATGGGCACTGCCTTGGGGCGCCCGGTGGAGCCGGAGGTGAAGATGACGTAGGCGAGGGAGTCGGGATCCGGGGCGAGGGACGCGTTCTCCGCCGAGGGGGCGTGCGGCTCGGGGGAGGGACCGTCGGTCGTGACCAGCGTGATGTTCGCTGACGAGGCCAGCTCCGTCGCCGCGTGCCGTGTCGCCGCATGGCAGACGAGCGCGCCGGCGCGGGACCGCTCCAGCTGATCGGCAAGGCGTGCGGGGGGATGGGCGGCGTCCAGCGGTACCCAGCCCGCACCGGCGCGCAGGATGCCGACCACGCCGGTGACGGCGTCGGCGCCAGGCTCGGCCAGAAGGCCCACGAGGTCACCCGGGACCACGCCGCGGGCCCGCAGGCGGGCGGCGAGTGCGCCCGACGCCCGGTCCAGTTCGGCGTAGGTGAGGGTGGCCCCGTCCGTGTCGACGGCGACCGCGTCCGGCGTCGCCCGGAACCGGGCGCGCAGGCGGGCGACGATGTCGCCGGCCGGACGGGGGGCGGGGACGGTCGTCGGCGGACCGGGCGGCGCGGCGGCCGGGGGTGCGTCGCCGGCCGCTGTCTCGCCGGGCTCGGCCGTCGTGGCGGGGAGCTCGACCGCCGTCCTGCCGGGCGCGGTCGTCCCGTCGAGCCCGGCCGTCCCGGTGAGTTCGGCCAGGTGCTCGGCGGCGAGGCGCGCGATCGTGGACCGGTCGAAGAGCCTCGCCGGGAAGTTCCACGAGAAGGCCAGCTCCCCGTCCGACTCCCAGCACAGCAGGCTGAGCCGGGTGGCGGCGGAGGCCGTTCCGGCCGAGGTCGGACGGACCTCCACCGGGCAGTCGGGGTCGAGGGACACCGGGAACCGGGCGAAGCTGAAGGACGCGGGCGCGGCGGTACGAGGTCCCGCCCCGTCCGCCGGCAGGAGCCGGGCGAGGTCCAGGCTCGTGAGCAGGCTGTGCCGTTCACTCTCGGGCCACGCCTCGCGGAGCCGTATCGCGAGCGCGTGCACCGCGTCGTCCGCTCCGACGCGCAGGGGGACCGGGAGGGTGTCGGCCAGCGGTCCCACCAGCCGGTCGATGCCGGGCAGCCGCGTCTCGCGACGGGCCCTGGCGACGTTCACGGACACGTCCTCGCGCCCACCGCTCCACCGTGACAGGCAGCGCGCGTACGCCGCGAGGAGCAGGTGGAAGAGGGATACGCCGTGGGCCGCGGCCGTCGCCCGGAGTGCGGCGGACAGGCCGGGGCCGGGGGTCACCTGGTGGGCGAGGAGCGGGGGTTCGGGGAGGCCCAGTGGATCACCGTCGTACGGGAGCGTGAGCGGCTCGTTCTGCCGGCCGAGTACGTCACGCCAGTACGCCCGCTCCTCGGCGAGGGCGGAGTCCGCACGCTCGGACTGCTCGTGGGCGACGAAGGCGGCGAAGTCGGTTGCGAGCGGCGGGAGTTCCGGGACGCGATCGATGGACAGGGAGGTGTAGAGGGCCCAGAGTTCCTCGCCGAGGATGTTCAGGCTGAAGCCGTCGGCTGCGGCGTGATGCACGACGAGCACGAGACGGACGAACTCCGCGGAACCGTCCCCACCGGCGGCACGGGCGAGCACGGCGCGGATCGGAGCCTCGACGGTGAGGTCGAACGGCCGGTTGCACAGAGCCTCTTCGAGCTCCCTGAACTCCTCCTCGGAGGCACGGACTCCGGGCAGCTCACGAACCTCGTACCAGGGGGGAATCCTCGCGTCGCCGGGCGACGCCGACGCCACGGCGAACTGAGTGGGTGCCGACTCCCCGGGGAGGATCCGGACGCGAAGCATCGCGTGACGGTCGGCGAGCAGGCCGAGTGCCCTGCCGAGGAGATCGGGGTCGAGGGGGCCGCGGACGTCCTGCGTCACGTACCCGTATGCGGGGACGTCCGGGTACAGCCCGCCCTGGGTGTGGAAGGCGAGCTGGACCGGCGTCAGCGAGAAGGGGGCGCCGTCGTCGGTCGGCGGCGCCGCCGCGGACTCCTGGAAGGCGGGGGAGAGCGTCCCCTCGGACTTGCCGGGTTCGCGGGCGGGGCCGAGATCCCGGGCGGGGCCGTGTTCCAGGGTGGGTTCGCCGCCGAGCTCCCGGGCGAGTTCGCCCAGCGTCCGGTGCTCGAAGAACAGAGTGATGGGCAGGGAGCGGTCCAGCTCCCGCTCCAGCCGCTTGACGAGATCGACGGCCATGAGCGAGTCGAGCCCGAGGCCGAGGAGCGGTACGTCGGCGCCGAGGGCGTCGGGGGAGACGTGGAGCGCGTCGGACAGCAGCTGCCGCAGGACGTCCGGCACACCGCCTGGCCCCGAGTGCGGGACCTGCTCCGAGCGCGTGGGAGTCATCGGGGGAGCAGTGGAGGGGCGCGGGGGTACGCCGAAGCCGGCCGCGGTACGAGGTGCGGTGACCCTCCGGTCGAGGTCGGCGACCATGAGCTGGGCCGCGCCGATGCCGCAGGCCGTGCGCAGGGCCTCCACCGCCTCACCGCTCGCCAACGGCAGGGGCCCGCGCGCGGCACCGGCCGCGGCACGGGAGGCCGCCGTGGGACGAGCATCGGCACCGCGGGCGAACGCGCTCGTACCGGCGACGAGTCCCGTGTCCGCGAACGCGGCGAAGTTGACCGCGAGCCACGGCCGACCGGCCGCGCGTTCGGCGGCGGCGAAGGCGTCGAGGTAGGCGTTGGCGGCGGCGTAGTCGCCGATCGCGCCTGCCAGGCCCGGCAGCACCGAGGCGACGGAGGAGAACGCCACGCAGAGGGAGGGGCGCAGGTCGTGCCGGGCGAGTCCACGGGCGAGCAGCTCGGTGCCCCGCGTCTTGGCGGCCAGGACTTCGGCCGTCTCGTCGGGCGTCTTGGCTCGCAGCGTGCCGGGACGCACGACGCCGGCGGCGTGGATCAGCACGTCGATGCGCGGCAGACCGGCGAGCAGCGCGTCGACGTCCCCCTCGCGGGAGACGTCGGCGGCGCGGTAGTCCACGGTGGCGCCGAGCGCCCGGAGTTCGGTGAGCAGCCCGGCGGGCGGCTCGGCCGAGCGGCCGGTCAGCAGCAGGGTCGGCCGGCCCCGCCCCGCGAGATCGCGGGCCAGCGCGGCGCCGACACCGCCGGCTCCACCGGTGATCAGATACGTGCCGTGGGGCGGCAACGCCGCAGCATCGACGCCGGGTCCCGCGCCGGATCCTGCGCCGGGCCTCGTGGCGACGCGCTCGGTCGTCCGGCCGAGGCGTCGCCCCGCCCGCCAGGCGACGGCGGGCGCCGGGCGAAGGACCGCATCGTCGTCCGGCACGGCGGACCGAGCGGCGAGCTCGTGGTCGAGCGCGTCGAGCTGTGCTCCCACCTCGTCGAGGGACGACAGGTCGACGCTGTGGGCGACGACACCGGGAAACTCCTCCGGCAGCGCCAGGGTGAGCCCGGTCAAAACCGCCTGCGCGGGACGGGGGCGCTCGGGTCCGGCACCGGTGACATGGACGTCCTCGGTGACGACGAGCACGCGCGGGCGGTGGAGGGCGAGCTCCGGCAGGAGGTTCTGGAGCCCGGTGACCATGGCGCGGTGGGCGGCGTCGAGCGCGTCGGCGGAGTCCGGCTCCGCGGCGGGACCGGCGAGCAGCACGACGACCTCGGGGGGCGCCTCACCCTCGGCCACCGGCCCACAGCCGCCCGGCGCGCCGCCGGTCGTCCGTCCCACGAGCGCGTCGCCGGCCGCGCGTCCGAGCGGCGCGTCTCCGGCCGCCCGTTCGACCGTGACACCCCGCGCTCTGAGCCGCTCCGCGAACGCACGGGCCAGCGGCGAATCCGGCCCCGCCAGAAGGACGGAACGCGGCCTGGATCCGACGGTCGACGGGGCGTCGTCCCACCCGAACCGGTGCAGCAGAGGTGCAGGCGGAGACAGAGGCAGACGCGGCCGGGGCAGTGGAGCGGCCGCCGGCCAATATCGGCGCCGCTGGAAGGGATACGTGGGTACGTCGGAGATCCGGGCCCGTCCGGCGTCCAGCCCGGCACGGTCCAGCGGCGCACCCCGCTCCCAGAGCCGACCCACGGTCTCAAGGAGTCCCCGCGCACCGCCCCGGTGCCCGGCCGCAAAGGTGACCGTCCCGCCTCCGCGCGGGTGTGCGGCCGCGACGGCACGCACGGAGCCGCCGAGCGCCCCGGCGCCGAGCTCGACGAACGTGTCGTACCCGTCATCGATCAACCGCTCCACCGCGGCACCGAAACGCACCGGCTGCCGGGCATGGCCACGCAGATAGGCCGGGTCCAGGACGGGCTGCCAACCGGCGGTGACCGTACTGATCAGCGGTGTCGACATCACCGACGGCCGGAACACGAGAGCCCGCGCGGCGTCGGTGAGCGCGTCCAGGGCCGGATCCATCAGGGACGAGTGGAAGGCACGGGACACACCGAGCCGACGTGCGGTGATGCCCCGAGCGGACAGTGTGACGACCGCGCGCTCGACGGCGGCCTCGGTCCCGGCGAGGACGACCTGGTCGGGACCGTTGACTGCGGCGACACTCAGCGCGCCCCGCGCCCCGGCCACCACCTCGGCGACCGAACCCTCACCGCAGCGCACGGCCGCCATGGCCCCCGGGGCGCACAAATCGGCCATCAGGCGGCCGCGTTCGGCGGCGAACCGCACGGCGTCGGCCGGCGAGAGCGTCCCCGCGACGCACGCGGCGGCGATCTCGCCGACGCTGTGCCCGGCGACGGCGTCCGGGGCGATGCCCCAGGCCCGCACCTGACGGGCGAGCGCGACCCCGTAGGCGACGAGGAGCGGCTGGGCGATGTCGGTACGGGAGAGCGCGTCGGCCGCCACGTCGTCATCGAGGCACCAGGCTGCGAGACTGCGGCCGTCGATCATCCCGGCGTGGCCGGAGGCCTCGTCGAGCGCCTCGCGGAAGACCGGTGCGCCGGCGTACAGGGAGCGGGCCTCACCGTGTGGCCGTACACCCTGCCCGGGAAGGAGCAGGACGAGGCGAGCACGGGACCGCACCGGCGCACTGGTCGGCGTCACCCCGTCGCGTACGGCTTCCAGCCGGGCGGCGAGATCGCCGTCGGTGACGAGGGAGAGACGATCGGGCCCCTCGTCGCGGGCGGCGGCGACGGTGGCACAGACATCCCCCTCGTCGAGAAGGGGGTGGTCACGAAGATGGGCGGCGAGTCCGGCGGCAGCGGCACGCAGCCCGTCCTCCCCGTGAGCCGACAGGGTGAGCAGCCGGGGCGCGCGCGACGGCACCCGCTCCGGCCGACGCCGGGCGGGCGCCTCCTCCAGTACGGCATGGGCGTTGGTGCCGCCGAAGCCGAAGGCGTTGATCCCCGCGACGAGCGGTCCGGGCGCCTCCCAGTCGCGTACGGCATCGACCAGGGCGAACCCGGAACCGGCCAGGTCGAGCGAGGACGAGGGAGAGGGCGAACGGGAGGCCGAGGCCGCGCGCACGGGATCCGATGCGGTCGACGGAGCGGTCCGGAGTGGTGACGGCGGCAGGCGCCGCGCACCGAGCGCGAGGACCACCTTCACCAGGCTCGGCATTCCGGCGGCGTTGAGCAGATGGCCGATGTTCGTCTTGACCGAGCCGAGCAGCCGGAGCCGTCCGTCGGGAAGGGGCGGAAAGGCGTGGGCGAGCGAGCGCACCTCGACGGGGTCGCCGATCGGCGTGCCGGTGCCGTGGGCCTCCACGTAGGACACACTCTCCGGGGCGATGCCCGCGTCTCGGTAGGCCCGAGTGATGACCTCACGCTGGGTCAGGGGATTGGGCGCCATCAGACTGAGCGAACGGCCGTCGTTGTTCACGGCGGTGCCGCGCAGCACGGCGAGGACGGGATCCCCGGCGCGCTCCGCCTCGTCGAGACGGGTCAGAACCAGCGCCGCGCCGCCCTCCCCGGGGACGAACCCGTCGGCCGCCGCGCCGAACGCGTGGCACCGTCCGGTCGGGGACAGTGCCCCCGCCTTCTCCAGGAGCGCGTACCCGTCCGGCGTGAGATCGAGGTGCACACCGGCGACCACGGCGGTGTCGCACTCCCCTGACTGAAGGCTGCGGCGCGCCAGGTGGAGGGCGACGAGGGCCGAGGAGCAGGCGGTGTCGACCGCGAGCGCGGGCCCGGTCAGGTCGAGGCAGTGCGCCACACGCGCGGCGAGCATGTTGGGAAGGTTCCCCGTGAGGGCGGCAGCGGGCAACTCGCTCTCACCGTAGGCATGTTCGAGAACGTGCCTGTACCCGCTGTCACCGGCGGCGACGAAGACCCCCACCCGGCGCCCGCGCCGCAGCGGCCCGGCGAGGCCGGCCCGTTCCAGGGCCTCGTGGGCGAGCTCCAGCAGAATCCGCGCCTGAGGGTCGGTCGCCCGCGCCTCCTCCGCTCCGATCCCGAAGAAGTCCGCGTCGAAACCGTCGGGTTCGTCGAGGAACGCACCCCACCGCGCGTGTCGGTGGGCCGGATCGGCCCACCGCCCGTCCGGTACGGGGGTGACGGCGTCGTAGCCGTCGAGGAGCCGGTCCCAGAAGGCCTCGGGAGTATCGGCCCCGGGAAATCGACAGGCGAGCGCGGAGACGGCGACCAACGGCTCGTCGGCCCGCGCGGACTCGTACGAGGTGGCCGGCGCGGACTCGTGCGGAGTGGCCGGCGCGGACTCGTGCGGAGTGGCCGGCGCCGATCCGTGCGGGATGGTCTGCGCCGATCCGTGTGGAATGGGGTGCGCCGATCCGTGCCGTTGGGAATCACCCCCTCCGGGCCCTTCAGAGCCGCCGCCGGCGAGAATCAGCCCGGCGAGGGCAGCCACAGTGGTGTGGTCACGAGCGTCGGACGGACGCAACGCCACGGCGAACTCGTCCTCGAGCCCGGCCAGAACCTCCATGGCCTTGAGCGATGAGCCCCCTAGCGCCCGGAAGTCGTCGTCCAGACCGATGGCGCTGCCCGGCAGCCCGAGCGCCCGCGCCCATATTCCGCGCACGACGGCCTCGACGTCAGGCCGGGATCGGGGCGCGGACGCCGACGGAAGGGCTCCGGATGGACCGTCGGCGGCACCGGAGGCGTCCTTCGCGCCGTCACGGCGAGGGGCGACTTCTTCCACCGCGCGGTCGACAGGCGCGTCCGGAAGGACGCCTGATCCGGTGCGAACGGAGACGGCCACTCCGGCGGAGCCCACCGCGCGGCCGCGCTGGTCGCCCCGAGCCGGCTGCTCCGGCAGAGAGCCGGCCCCCTTCCCCACCACCCCCACGGCCGCCCGCCCCGCGATCTCCGGATAGTCTCCGCCCTCGAAGCGATCGCGCAGCACTCCGCGACGGACCTTCCCGCTCGTCGTACGCGGGAAGCCGCGTACAGGCAGCGCCAACACCCGTACGTCGTCGTGCCCCAGGGCCTCGCGTACCCGTCCGCGGACCGTGTGCAGGAGCTCGGGGGCCACGGCGGACAGGGGAGGCGCGGGCGCGAGGAAGACGACGACCCGCTCGCCGCCGCCCGCAGGATCGGTCGATCCCACGACCGCGACCGGGCACAGACCGAGCCCAGGTGTGTTCGCCGCGACCTCCTCCAGGTCCGACGCGTGCAGTGTGCGCCCGTCGACGAAGACGACGTCCTTGGACCGGCCGGTCACACAGAGGCGCCCCTCGCGCAGGAATCCCAGGTCACCCGTGCGCAGCCACGGACCACGAAACGCCTCCGCCGTCGCCTCCGGGGCGCCGTGGTAGCCGCGGGCCACCTGGGGGCCGCTGACCTCGATGTGACCGACCCGGCGTTCGTCGACGGGATGGCCCGTGTCGTCGGTGATCCGTACGGCGCACCCGTGCACGGGGCCGCCCACGTCCATCAGTTCCACCGCGTGCGGTCCGGGCGCGCTGTCCACGGCGTGGCCACGCCCGAGTGCGGCCCTGTCCAGGGCCAGCGGCCGGGCGACTTCCCCCGGCGGAGGGAAGGTGACAGCGAGGGTGGACTCCGCGAGGCCGTACACCGGTGTGGGCGCGCAGGCCGGGAGGCCCGTCGGCCGCAGCCGCCCGACGAAGGCCCGCCACACGGCCGGCGAGATCGGCTCGGCGCCGACCAGGATCATCCGTACACACGCCAGGTCCAGACGCGCGAGAGCGTCCGACGGGGCACGTCGCTCGACGAGCGCCAGGGCGAAGTTGGCGGCCGAGAGCAGCGTCGCCCGGTGCCGTGAGGCCGCCTCCAGCCACCGAAGGGGCCGCTTGGCGAACGTCATCGGTTCGAGCCGCACTTGCTTGATCCGTGCCGACAGCGGCACGAGGTGGGTGCCGATCAGTCCCATGTCGTGGAAGTACGGCATCCAGGTGACGAGCACGTCAGCGGAGCCGATTCCGGCCGCCGCACGGATCTGCGCCAGATTGGCGAGAACGGCCGCGTGGGTCAGCTCGACCCCCTTCGGCGCCCCCGTGCTGCCGGAGGAGAACTGCAGGAACGCCACGTCGTCGGGCGCCCGCTTCGGCAGCGTCGGAGCGGCGGGGTGCTCGCGGAGACCGTCGAGCGTCAGGGAAGGTACGAAGCCGGGCAGGGCGTCGAGCAGCGACTCGGTGGATCCGCCGACGACGACCGGCGGCCGGCCGAGGAGCTCCCATACGGGCAGCACGCGCCGTACGTCCGGGGCGAGCGGCACCGGTACGAGCCCGGCGGCGACGGCGCCCCAGAAGAGCGGCAGGAATTCCTCGCTCCGCTCGGCGGGCAGCACCACATGGCTTCCCGGCGCCAGCCCCACGTCGAGGAATCCTCCGGCAACGCGGAGGGCATCGGCGAACAGCGAGCGATGGCTGACGGTCGTCTCCGCACCGTCCCCGTCGACATGGACGATGGACTGACCGGGCGCGGCCTCGGCCGCACCGGCCAACACGTCCAGCAGCACTGTCCCGCCGTATCCCCGCATCAACGCCCCCGTGCATCTGCCCGAAGGTCGACCCTCCCCCGCAGTCCGTGCGAGAGGACCGCCCCCGGTCTGCTCTGTTCTGATCTACGACTGCCCTGCCCTGCCCTGCCCTGCCCTGGCCGGGCCTGGACCGGACTCGCCTGGACCGGACTGATCTGGACTGGTCTGTTTCAGTCTCCGGTCATCATGACTGATCACAGATCCCGCGCAGCGCCGGCCGGGTACCTGCCGCGGTCACCCTCGGTCCCGGCCCAGAAGGACTACCGACCCGTCGCCCGAGGCCGGTAGTTCGGATTCGCCTGGTAGTCGCCGGAGAGCGTCCCGCACGCGTCGACCTGCCAGGCCCCGATGATGGCCTCAGGGGGCACGGCCCCGTTCGGGTCGCCGACCATGTCGCGGTCGATCTCGTACACCCAACCACCGGGGTGGGCCTTGGCCTCGTCGACCAACTGGTGCGGAGGTTCCCGCCGCTCAGCGCGTCTCCTGCGGAACATTCCCATGTCGTGCGCCTCCCCTGTCCCCGAGGATTGTTACGTGAGGATTGTGACGTACGGCCGTACCGCCCTCCCGTCCGGTGTTCCGGAGGAAGCGGACTAGGCGGTCTCATTCGGTTCGCGGCTGCGGTTCTCCTCGGCCAGGGCGAGCGCGGACTCGCGCATGACGGCGACCGTCCCGGCGAGCCAGCGGCCGACGGCGGCCAGTTCGGACTCGTCGAGGCCTTCCACGACTTCGGCCATCCCGGCCGTCATGGGGGCCATGGCCGCACCCAGGGCGCGACGGTGCGCGGCTGTGGCGGTCAGGGTGAACCGGCGGCGGTCACCGGGATCTCTGGCGCGTTCGACGTATCCGAGAGCGGCCAGCCGGTCGATGATCTTGGTGATGGCGGCGTTGCTGAGACCGGTTTCGCCGACGAGTCGGCCGGGAGTGGTGCCGGGGGCGCGGGCGATGATTCCGAGCACCTTGTGCTCGGTGGCGTTGACGTGGAGGCGAGCCGCGAGCTGCTCGTGGTAGAGCACCACCCACAGGCTGAGCTCGTGGCCCAGCGCGGAGCCGTCCCGTTCGGTACTCATACGGGCCAGCGTACAAGTCTTTCACTTTGGTGAAGAAAACTACTTCACCAAAGTGAAAGGATGTGGTGGGATCGGCGGCATGACCGCAAACCAGGCACCGACCCGTTCGCGTCCGCATCGCCTCGGTCCGCCCTCGGCCGCGCTGTTCGGCCGGGTGTACCTCGCCGCCGTGATCACCCACCTGCCGATCCTGGCCGTGCTCCTCGCGCCCCAGGGCCGCAGCCGGATCAGCTCGGAAAGCACGGCGGGACTGCTGAACGCGCTCCTGGTCGGGCTCGTGATCGCGGCCGTGGTCCTGGTGCCCGCGGTCTGCGCCCGGGTCGCCCCGGCGGGTCCGCGGTGGCAGCCCGGGAACGCGCTCGCCGGAGTCCGTGCCCTGATCCGCGGCGACCGGCGGGCCTGGCTGCGGCGCCTCGGGGAGTTGGCCGCCCTCTACACCGCCGCCCAGCTCCTGGGAGGGCTCGTCGCCCAGATCCGTCCCTACATCTGGGAGAATCCCCGGTACGGCACCGAACCGGGGGCGGCGCTGTGGGAGTTCCACTACGCCAACTTCGCCCTCCAAGGCGTCACCATCTACGTGGCGGTGTGCGCGTCGACCACGTGGTACGCCTGCCGGTTGCGACAGCTGCTGGAGGATTGATCCGGAGGAAGCGGCGACCCGGGTCGCCTGCTGCGGATCAACCGAGCCGGACACGCGCAGGCGAGTCCGAGCGCCCCTGAAGCCGGCCGATCGGGTTCGGTGAACGGGAGGGGGGCCATCGGGGTTGATCAGGGCCCGAGGGGCGGCGCGGCAGCCCGCGAGGCGTGACCTCTTCGGGCGTGCCGGGGTTGGGGCGGAGGAGGTGCTTCCGCACAGCACCCCGCCCACCGACACCTCTGGTCGGCGCTGCTCCCGGCCATCCCGGGCCGCGTCGATCCCCACGACCCGGAGTAGTTCATGCCGCGTTTCCCGCGCCTTGCGCTCGCCCTGGCCCTGGCCGCCCTCTCCACCTGTTCCACCGCCTCGGTCGCCGCCGCAGCCGCATCGGCCCCTCCGGACCACCTCACCCTGACGGTGACCGACAGCGGCGACCCGGCCGCCGACGGCACGTTCGTGCTCACCTGCCACCCGGCGGGCGGCACTCATCCCGCGCCGCAGGCGGCCTGTGACCGGCTCGACGAGCTGACCACGTGGGGAACCGACCCCTTCGCGCCGGTGCCGCCGGACTCCATGTGCACGATGCAGTACGGGGGACCGGCCACGGCCCACGTCACGGGCACCTGGGCAGGCCGGCCGGTGGACGCGAGCTTCCGGCGGACCGACGGCTGCGAGATCGCACGCTGGGACGACTTCGCGCCTGTGCTGCCCACGACGACCGGCGCCTGACCTCGCTCCCATCGAGCCCGCCCGCGCCGACTCACCGACCCACCGGATGGGTCGACACGGGGGCGAGCGCCTCCGCCTCCCATCGGACGCTCAGCTGACCGCCCAGCTCCCGGAACCCGAGCGACCGGGCGACCCTTCGAGAGGCCGGCGGACGGGCCCGCCACTGGGGGAGCAACCCCGCCGCCAGGGCGTGCGCCACCGCGGCGGAGCTGGCGTGACGGGCGAGCCGGCGGCCTCGCCACTGCGGATGGGTCAGCACGCAGATGTGCGCGGTCGCGGCGGGCCAGGCACGGTATCCTGCCGCGGCCACCACGTCCGTCCCTTCTCGTACGACGAACGCGGGAGAGGTGATCTCCTCCATACCGCTCTCCGCAACGTCCTCCGGTCCGGCCGCTCGCAGCAGCCCCTGAAAGTCGGGATGGCCGGAGGCCAGGGGCTCGACCACGCCGTCCCGGTGAGCGGGCCGGAAGTCGGCGCTCGACAGGTACGCCAAGCTCGCCGGACCGAGCACGTCGGACACGGGCAGTACGGCCCGAACCGCTTCCGGCCGGGTGAGCGAGTCGACCGGCACCGAAGCGAGCGCGCGGCGCAGTACCAGAGCGGCGCTCTCCGTGGGCGCGGTGGCGATCGCCGCATCCCCCAGGACCACGATTCCGGCCCAGGAGGGCGGGCACAGTGCGGAGTTCGGTGAGACGACCACGGCGGGACCGGTGTGACCGGCAGGACCATCGGTCGACGCAAAAGACACCGGCGCTTCGGCCAGCTCCTCCCACAGTCCACGTGCGCGGACCAGCAACAGATCGTCAGCCGTGTCATCGGACATGTCAGCAGCCATGCCGTGATCCTTTCACCGGCAGGGGGAGGGGCGGGCCGGCTCAGGAGAATCGGGCCGCGCCGGGGGCCAGGGGAGCAGTGAGTTCTCGGCGAAGGCGCCGACCGCGCTGTCGGGCAGCGAGTGCAGGATGAACTCGGACGTCGACGGCAGCTCGCTGCCGCCGGTCCTCGCCGGGTGAGGCGCGGGTGAGGCGACGGCGGTCGGACGGGCGATGAGCTGTAGGGCCACCGGTCCGGCGACACGCTCCCGTTGCCGGACCCGCTCTCCGAGGAGGAGCGGGAGACAGACGCCGCAACTCGGCAGTGACCCGCCGGTGCTCGCGCGAAAGGGACTCCAGTCGGAGAACCGGCGTCAGCGCTCTCGATCTTCCTCGGGGGCACGGAACTGACGGTGAGTCCGGTCACCTCTGCCAGGAGAGCGCCTCCACCGATGCGATGTCGCCCGCCGCCAGCACAGCGAACAGCCGGAGAGTCTCCTCGCGGGCGACGTCGCGCATCTCGCCCGGCGCCACCGAGTCCTCGTCCGGGTTCTCCCAGACCAGCAGACCGCCGTCGAAGGCGCTGAGGCACCACCCGCTCTCATGGGTGAGCGACACCTCGGGGTGCTCGTCATCGGCCTGCGCCAGACCGTCGAGCACTCGCCTCATCGTCTCCGGATCAGGCTCGTCGACCGTCCCGCCCATGACGTCGTACATGAAGTAGCTCATCAGCCCATTACCTCATGCGGTGTTCCACGGGACGCCGCGGCTGCTTCCCACCCCGGCCATGGGGCCACTTCCGGTTCCGGTTGCGGCGGACCCGCAGGACTGGCGCGACTCCGACCGGTACGAGTCGGAGGCCCGAGCGCAGGAGCGCCGGGACGCGGAGTTCCTCGCTGAGGTGCTCGTCCAGATCGGCCTCGGACTGGCGGAGAAGGCCGCGCCGCACGTCGGGAAGGGGTGGAACGAACACGCGCTTCCCGCGGTGAAGGCCAAGTGGAACGACCAGGCGCTCCCGTACGTGATGGCGAAGTGGAGCAACGTGCCACGAAGCCGCACGAGTGACCGCCGGACTGAGGTCACCGAGGAACCGCGGGAGGTCGTCACCGCTGCGGGCGATCAGCGGACGACCATGACCGGCGCGGAGGCGCGGAAGCGGTTCGCTGCGGCGGTGATGGCCAGGGTGTACGGCGAGGGGCAGCTACGGCTGCTGCGCAACGCACGGGTCGTGGACGAGGGGGAGGACGGTCCGGTGGAGCCGGAGGCGACGGACGATCTCACGCCTCAGCGCATCGGGGAGTACGTCGCGTTGATGCTGGAGGCAGCCCCTTCGCTGCTGGGCGAGGACACCCTGGCCGCACTCGGACGGCTCGTCGCGAGGGTTCGAGCCGACGGCGGCCACGTTCCCGGCCCGAGAGCGGAAGGTGTGCTGCCGATCGACGGAACGGCTGACGAGCAGGCGAGGGGAGTGACCGCGGTGGGCCCCCGCCTCACGGAGCGAGTGTGGCCGCCGGTGGGGTCCAGCGACGAGTGCGGGACGGTGCGTCGGGGACGCCGTACTCCTTCCTGAGATGTTCGGGGACGGCGTAATGCATGACGCGCCCCCGGGTGAGCGAGGACAGCTCGAAGATCGTCGTGAGGTGCCCGAGCCGGTCGAGGGCCCAGGCGCCGAGCGGTGAGCGGTCCTCGATGGTCTCCAGTACGCTCAGGAGGTGGGGAACGGCCTTGACCACCGTGTCCCAGGGCGTGGTGGGGACCTCGAGCCAGTCGGCGCTCGTGTCGCCGATGAGGTACCGGACGAGGGCCGCCACGACCGGGTCGAGCATTGTCCCGGGCACGATGTCCTCGTAGAGCTCGATGAGCTGCCGGGTCAGGTGCGCGCCCTCCGGGGACGGCCCCATGTACCGGATCATGTACTGGTCGAGGAACCGGCGTGCCTCGTCGAGGGACTCGGGTACGGCCTCCTGGTCCACGCCGAGCATCGCGCCGACCACACGCCAGGCGTAGAAGTACGCCTCCGCTCCCTCCTGCGACATGTGGATGCCGAGGCGGTGCAGGCTGTCGAGGACGAGCATCGAGAAGAACATCTGCCCGCCGATCATGTCCTCCTGGCAGATCGGCACCCCCAGCGACCCGGAGTCCCAGCGGTCCTCTTGCGTGAGGTGGTGGCGGATGGAGGCGTGGAGCAGACGGACCTTCTGCGCGGCGGGGATGAAACGGCTGCCTGCCTCGAAGGCGTCGGGCTGCATCAGATAGACGGTGAACTGGCCGGTCGCCGCCATGCGCGTCGAGGGGTAGTTCAGACCGTGGGTCGTCGACAGCAGCTTCGCCACGTGGGGGACGAGATAGCAGGCGGGCATGGAGGCGAAGGACAGGGCGGTGGCGATGTGCACGTTGTTGTCGATGAAGAACAGCCGGGACCGTTCCATCTCGTCCCAGTCCACCCAGGCCGGCGGGGTGCTCGTGGCCTCCAGGTACTCCCTGGCGACATCGGGCAACCCGTCCGGAACGGGCGCGCCGGCCGTGGAGAAGAACCGCATCAAGGTGTTGAAGGTGCCCATCTCGCCGCGCTCGAAGAGAGCGGCGACGGTGGCGTCGGCGAGCTCGTCGCCGCTCTGTCGGAGGGCGTTCATCGATGTCTCGGTGTGGAGCATGGGGATCCCTTCGTATCTGTGTGGGAGAGGAGAGGAGAGTCGGTGGCAGGTCCAGCTCCCTGACCAGGGTCAGGACAGGCGGACCGCGGCCGAATGCGCCAAGCCGGTCAGGGCATGCGCCGCAGGCGCGGGTACGTCCAGTTCATGGAGCGCGCCGAGCGCCTCCTCGACCCTGGAGGCGATCATGCTCTCGACCCGGTCGGGCGCCTTGAGCCGCCGCATCACCTCGCGTACGGCCTCCACATCGTCGGCGTCGAGATCGGGCCGCCCCAGCAGGGCGCGCAGCTGCTCACGCTCGTCGGCGCCTGCGATGCGCCATGTCTCGGCGAGGAGCGCGGTGGGCCGATGGCCGTGTACGTCATCGGCGTTGGCCTTGCCGGTGTGCCGCGTCTCGCCGAACAGGCCGAGCAGATCGTCCCTGAGCTGGAAGGCCTCGCCCAGCGGCAGCCCGTACGAGCTGAATCCCGCGCGCAGCCGGTCGTCGGCCCCGGCCAGTACGCCGCCGATCAACAGGGGCTGTTCCACGGTGTACTTGGCGGTCTTGTAGCGGATCACCTTCAGCGACGCCGTCGTGTCCGGGGTGACCCCGGTGTGGAGGATCTCGAGACACTCGCCGGCGACGAGATCGCGGGCCAGCGTCGCCCACAGCGGCCGGGCCCGGCCGAGGTAGGCGGCGGGCAGGCCGCTGGTGGCGAACAGCTGCCCGGCGAGCGACATGAGCAGATCCCCGACGAGCATCGCGAGGGACCGGGCGGCGTCCGCGGCCCGCGGGTGATGCCGTACGGCGCCCCCGAGGGCCACGTGGGCGGTGGGCAGCCCGTGCCGCAGGGGACTGTCGTCGATGAGGTCGTCGTGTACGACGGCGGCCGCGTGCACCAGCTCCATGGAGGCCGCCGCCCGCACCAACGCGTCGCTGTCGGGCTGCCGAGCCGCCCGCCAGCCCCAGTAGCAGAACGCCGCCCGTAACCTCTTCCCGAACGCGACCGCCGCCTCAAGCTGCTCGGCCACCGGACCGAGCGTCGGGTCGACCGCCGCCAGCAGGTCGGCCTCGGCGGCGACGAAACGGTGCAGGACCTCGTCGACACGCGCCTTGAACGCGGCCGACCCCCACCCCTCAGCCACTCTCGCCCGCCCGCCTGGCGAGGGCGTGCCGGGCGAGAATCTCCAGATGTGCCGGGGGCGCGGCCGCGTAGCGATCCAGGACGAGGCGCCCACGTGCGGTCAGATCCCGCTCGGCCTCCGAGACCAGCTCCGCCGCGTCCGAGCGCCGGGCCAGCCCCCGTAGGACTCCGAGTGCGGACCCCAGCGTGCCCACGGCCACATCGGCAAGCCCGGCGACCAGGAGCACCGCCTGCTCACCGGGACCCTCGCGGCGCCTCGCTCCCTGCTTCATGACGACTTCCCCTCCACGGTGCACCGATACGGCGACGCGGGTCACGCGCCGCGGATGCCAGCGTCGCGGGGCGGTGGGCGCGAACGAGCCGAAACTCACGAACGAGTGATCACCCCGATGGAGCGTGCGGATCATGGACGAGGGGGTGGAGGCGGAGTCCGTTCCTGCGGGAGGCACCGAGGAACGGACAGCGGCCGAGAGTCGACCGGTCGAGAGGATCGGCCGGTTGTCAGTGGCCCTTCCTATGCTGACGCCATGGAGATCACCAAGCGGGCACTCACGGAGGCCTGGCAGCGGACGGCCGCCGGGCAATCCCTCCTGCACGGGGTCGGGCTGCCGCCCGTGGCCCTCTCGGACGACGAGCTGGAGACGTGCGCCGAGCGCCTGGAGGAGGCGGGGGAGGACGGTCTGTGCCTGCTGCTGGACGAGGGCGGGACCGTGCGCGGCCACCACGGCCCCTACCGGGAGGTCTTCGCCACCCGTGATCTTGAACAGGCGCTCTACCTGATCGCCGAGGCCGCGGTGTGTCGGCGCGTCGGCAGCCCCGAGGAGGCGGCCGACGCGCTGGGGCGGATCGATCCGGCGTGGGGCAGACGGTTCCGTAGCGGCGGCCTCGACGACACGGAGACGGTCGAAGCGTGCGGGGGCGACCCGCTGGAGGGGCTGGCCTGGATAGCCAGGACCTGGCGTGAACAGGCCCCGTACACGAACCTTGTCTTCTACCGGGCGGCGCCCGGGCGCACCGTCGACGCCGAGCGGCTGGCCCTGCTGTACGGGGCCGATCCCGAGCAGGTCGCGGCCGGCACGCGCCTGAAGGACCTGCAGGCCGTGGACGGCGGCCGGGCCCACTGGGACCGCCAAGGGGAGAGCTGCTGTTTCGGCCAGGCGGGCGGGTGGACGTTCCTGCTGTACCACGACACGCCGCCGGGGGCGTTCGCGGACAAGGAGGCGTACGCGGCGCTCGGGATCGAGGAGAGCGTGCGGCTGTCCGCCACCTCGGCCAAGGCCATCTACACCTTCGACTACGTGCGGGACGGCCGTCGCGTCGACGACGAGTGGGGCGTGCTGGAGCTGATCTGGTACGAACGCGGCCTCGCCCCCTATCTGCGGGGCGGCGAACTGGACTTCCTCAACCGTGCCGTACGCCGTGCCGAGCTGGACCACCCCGAAGTGACGAACACGTTCGAGCTGTACTTCCACGCCTTGGAGGAGTCCCTCGGCCTGCGCCTGCCGCGCCGGGACTTCACGGAGGGGGAGGTGCGCGTCGCGTACTGGGCCCGGAAACAGGGGTGACGCCGGAGACCTCACCGGACCACGCGATGATCACCACTCGGTACGCGCTCCGGCCGCGGCCTCGGCAACGGGCCCGACGGCGTCTCCCGCCCCGGCTCCGGCCTCGGCCTGCCACATCAGCTGGATCATCCGCGCGATGACCGGCTCGGGCAGTCCCGGGTTCTGTGCGGCCGCGTACGCGCTGTCCTTGTTGTGCAGCAACGGCACCAGGGTCCGCGCCGGCAGCCGCGGGTGCCGGGTGGCCGCGCCCCGTACCCGGTCGTACGGATCGTCGAGCAGCCGCACCGCCGACGCGGGCGTCAGCCGGGCGTCGATCGCGGCCCGCAGCCGGACCTCCTCGTTGCTGTCCCGGCTGAAGCGCTCGACCAGCTCGACGGTCGACTCCGGGTCGTCCAGGGCGAGTTGTCGCATGCGCGGGTTCGGGTCGTCGGCGTGACGGACCAGGTCGCGGCGGGGGAAATTCGGATGGCCGTGAGGACGGTCGGGTGCGCTGAGACTCCCGTTCCACCACTGCCACACCCGCAGCAGCATCTCGGCGGGCGCGTCGTCGCACGACTCGGCGAGGAAGAGCTGCACGACACGGTCCTCGTCGCGCGCGAGCGACTCGACGACGTCCGGGGGGAGGCGCCTGGCCCGCGCGACGCTTCTGCGTACGAGGGGGTGCGACGAGGCGCCCAGGCGCCGCATGGCATCGGGGTCCGCGTGCAGCGCCACGACCCAGTCGAGCGCCTGGGAGCGCGTACTCGGATCGAAGGCGACGGCGATGCCCGCCCGCTGCTCCTCGGTGAGATCGGAGCGCGTGGAGACCGAGAACCGGACGCTCTCGTCGGGGTCCCGGGCGAGAACGGCGACCAGGTCACCGTCCAGCCACAGGTTGCCCGCGAGGTCACGGCGCCGGCTGGGATCGCCGTGGTGGGCCAGATGTTCGGCGAGGTCGCGCTCGAGCCGGCAGGTCCTCACGGCGTCGGTCGTCTCGAGTCCCTCGGCGTCGTAGGAGGCCCGGGACAGGGGATGCTCCTGGTGGTACCGGAGGCGTGCTGCGACGCGGACCGCGCCGTCGGGGTCGTCGAGCAGCGCGAGCCGGAGAGAGCCGTCCAGCTGCGACCAGGCCGTCCCACGGCACGCCGACGCGCGCACGGAGGGGTCGACGTCGCGGGCCAGCACCGCGAGCAGGTGGGCGTGCAGTCCGGTCAGCCGCGCCGCCTCATGCCGCGTCCTGGCGGACGGATCCGCCGTGAGTCGCGCGTACCCGGTGCCGGTGAGCTCGACGCGCCGGTCTGCCGCGAGCAGCGTGAGGATCCACCGCCTCCGGGCATCCGGCTCACCCAGGATCAGGCGTGTCCACTGCTCAGCCGTGATGTTCGGCTGGACCTCGGCGAGCAACGCGCGCACCTGCCAGTCCGGGTGGACCATCGCGGCCTCGACGACCGACGCCGGGAGGGCACGCCACAGAAGGTGGTGGGTCAGGCCCAGGAGATCCGCACGAAGCCCTTCGGGGGTGGCTGGGTTGCGCGCCAGCCCGTGCGCCCACTCGTCACGCACGCGCACCGTGGATCTCGGCCCGCGGAACATCCACTCCCAGGCGGCCGCCCGTTGCTCGGCCGTCTCGTCGGCCGCGGCGCGCGCCTCCGCTTCCTGCCGCTCCTTGAGGCGGCCCAGCGCCACGAGCCAGACGTCGTACTCCTCGGTGGTCGCCCCGATCAGGGTGTCGCCGTCCGTGGAGAGCGTGACGAATTCGGGCCGGCCGGGCCGCTCACCGAGGACCCCGGCGAGGTCCCACCGCTCGGTGAGCCGCACCCGTGTCCAGCGCCGGGCTGCGCGGTCCGACCAGGTGCCGGCGACGTCGATGAGGAAGGTGCCGTCCGCGCCGATGATCCCCAGCTCGACCGCCAGCCGGTGCCACTGCGTGTTGAGCTCGGCGACCAGTTCCGGAGCGTCGAGCCGTACGGCCACGGTCGGCGTGGTGTTGGCCGAGATGACCGGTCGCCAAGCGGCCCAAGGCCTCATGACCTCCTCGACCCGATGTCCCTCCACGACGTCCAGCCCGGCCTGCCGCAGCCGCTCCACGAGCTTCTCTCGCCCACCTGTCATGGTCACTCATCCTGCCCGAGGCGCTTCGGTGCCCCCCAGGCGGCTCCCCACCGGCCGCTTCGTCGTGCCCGCGGGGAGCGCGACGAAGGGCGGACACCGACGCATGAAGGGATCGGTGTCCGCCTACGTCACGCCGGAGCGGCCGGGATCACGTCGTGCCGCATCGGATCACTCGTGCCGCATCGCGTCCTGCCGCGACACGGCGGAACACCACACGTCCTGGTCGTTGCGCCGCGGGACAGCCGCGCGCAGCGCGACGAGCACCCTACGACGCGTCCCGGACCGTCCCCACGAACTCGGGCCCCGGAACGGGCTCCCAGGCGGCGTCGTACGTGGTCAGCTGAGCCCGCATCGACTCCTCCGGCTCCCTCACGTCGTCCTTGACCGTGGGCACGCGCACCTCCGCGGTCGTCGCCCCGGCAGCGACGGAGACGGGCAGGCTCAGCCCGAACTCGAACTGGGACAGGGGCGTGGCCGTGGCCGGTACCTCCCGGAGCCGCTCCTTCAGCCACCCCTGGTCGACGTCCGCCGTGGTCAGCTCCGTGCCGCCGGCGACATCACACCACGCGGGTACGACGCCGAGTACGCGGCGGTCGGCTCCGAAGTCGCGCGCCACACCCACGCGGGCACGGTCGCCTGGGCCATCGGCAACCACGAGTTCTACGTCCCCAAGTGGCGCGACCCTTCGACCCTTGCGCAGGACACCTGGCCCAACGGCACCACCGAGGACTCGCTGTTCCGGAGCTTCTACCACTTCGCAGGCCGCAACACGGTCTACGCGGAGCATTCGTTCGGCGGCATTCCGGTGCTGAGCCTCGGCACCGAGAAGTACATGCACTACCACGACCCGAAGCTGTGGGACGAGGTCTGGCTGAGCGAGGCGCAGCTCACCTGGCTGGAGGATCGCCTCGTGTACTGGGCGCGCCGCCGGAAGCCCGTCATGGTCGTCACCCACCACCCGCTCCCCAACACGGTCTCAGGCAGCCACAACCGCCTCCATTCGCGCGACTACCTCCAGGCGGACCGTCTCCTCGGCGTCCTCGGCCGCCACAAGGACGTCTTCCTCTTCTGTGGACATACGCACTGGGACCTCGCACTGTCGGACTGGTACGTCCGCAGGGTCGTCCCCCGGCACGGCCAACCTGGACGGCTTCTCGGTGGTCGACACCGGTGCGGTCCAGACGGGATACACGGACGACGGCAAGGGCGGGGAGGTCACGGTCCCCGGCACGTTCAACCAGGGCCTCCATGTCGAGGTGTTCCGCGACCGCGTGGTGGTCAAGGCCCGCGACTTCGCGACCGGCACCTGGCTGAAGCAGATCACGGTTCCCCTCTCGACCCGCATGTGACGACCGGGTCGGGCGGTCGTGCCCGGAAGCGAGTGCGCCGCTGAGCGGCACCGACGGACCACGAGCACCTGACCGCTCGGCCGCCGCTCGGCACCTCGGACGCGAAAACGGGCGGCCCCCCACTCGGCGTACGCCCCAGTCTCCGGCTACGGTCTCCGGGTGACCGAACCCCACACCTTGGGCGCGACCCGCGACGCCTACGACGCCATCGCGACCGTCTACGCGCAGACGTTCCAGGACTCCCTGCGGGACCGCCCTCTGGAGCGCGCCCTGCTGGGCGCCTTCGCGGAACTGGTGCGGACGAACGGTGACGGCCCCGGCGAGGTCGCGGACCTCGGCTGCGGGCCGGGCTACGTCACCGCACACCTGCACGGACTGGGCCTGAAGGCGTTCGGCGTCGACGCCTCGCCGGTGATGGTCGAGCTCGCGCACGCGTCCCACCCCGGGCTGCGGTTCGAGGTCGGCTCGATGGCCGCCCTCGACATCGAGGACGGCGCCCTGGGCGGCGTACTCTCGCGGTGGTCCGTCATCCACACCCCGCCGCAGGACGTCCCGGCCGTCGTGGCCGAGTTCGCCCGGGTCCTGGCACCCGGCGGGCACCTCTTGATCGCCTTCCCCGCCACGGACGGCCCGCACGTCGAGACGCAGAGCTACGACCACGCTGTGGTGACGGCCTACCGCTGGCACCCCGACCGTCTTGCCGCACTCCTGCGCGACCACGGACTGGCCGAGGTGGGCCGCACGACGATCGAGCCACTGCCCACGGACCGACGGCAGTTCCAGGAGGTCCAGCTCCTCGCCCGCAAGGCGTGACCCGACGAGCCGCACGATCCCCGGAAGACGCTCCGGGACGGACCCGGGCGAGCGGTCCCAGGGTGTGCTGCGACTCGATGAGCCCCTGTTCGCGTGGGGCCCGGCCGTCGCCGAGCACCCGCGTGATCTGTCGGGCCCTCAGATCGAGAGGGGCCTCGGCGGGCTTGGCGAAGCCGTGGCGGGCGCGGGCCTCGGCGGGGGTCAGGACTTCTCCCGCGGCGGGGCGGAATCCCGAGCTTCATGGGGGCGACCACCGCCACCCTGGACGGGACTGCCGCGCCGGCAGGAGCGGCTCGATTCCGGGGCCGAGGTGCGCGAGCGCGAACCAGGCCTTCATGACGGGCACGATGAGCACGTCGAGGGCGCGCGACTGCCGGAACCGGCCAGCTCGCGCATCCAGCGCGGCATGGTGGCAGCGGTGGCGATCCGCATCGCCCGCGCCACGACCTGACCGGCCACGGTGCTCCGTGCCGCCCCCGGCACCTGGCGGTCACACCGGGGGACATGCCCGCGGGCGTCCGTGACCGCGTCGAGGCGGACCGGGAGCGGTTGCGCCGCCGGGTCGCCGACTGGATCACCGCCTTCCTCGCCGGCCGGGGCCGCTCCGAGCTCGACCCTCAGGTCCTTGCCCACGCCTTCGTCGCCTGCGCCGGGCAATGCGGCCGCACCGCGCTCACCGAACCGCGGCGGTTCGACCCGGAACACGTGCCCGGCAGGTGGAGCTGATGTTCCCCGCGCTCCGGCCCGCCGGATGATCCGCGGCAGCCCTGTCCTTCGTCGTCGTCGATCCGGCGGCCGCGCACGCGCGCTCAGCCGGATGGACCGCGTACAGGAGGCTGGTCAGGCCAGATGTCCGAGCAGCAGTTCGACGAGCCGCTCGGGACTGCGGAGCGGCAGGTAGTGGTCGGCCTCCGGGACGGCCACGCCATGGGCGTCGGGTATGTCGGCGACGAGTCGTTCGGCGATGGCCGCGATCTCCGGGTGGTCCTGTTCGCCGTGGACGACCAGGACGGGGACGGCGATCTCGCGCAGGCGTGACTCCGCGTCACGGTCCGGGAAGTGGGCGAAGAACGGTTCACCGGCGATGCGGCGTTCGGCGTTGTCCGCCACCATCGTCTCGATGAGCGCTCCGCCGGCGGCCGAACGGCCCAGCGAAGCCCACACCGAAAGCTCCAGCGCGGCCAGGGCTGCCGCGTCCCGCTGTCGGCGGGCGGTGGCGTAGGCCGAGGACTGCGGGTCCTCGGGCCAGTCGTGTCCGCTGACCGACGCACCGACGAGTGCCAGCGCTCTGACCCGCCCGGGGTGGGCGAGCGCGAAGTCCAGCACCGTCTCCCCGCCCATGCTCAGCCCGACCAGCGCGGCACGGTCCAGGCCGAAGTGGTCGAGTACGGCGCACAGGTCCTCGACATCGTCGAAGGGGTGCTCCGGCAGGCTGGAGCGCCCCAGACCGCGGGCGTCGTAGCGGATGACGTCGTGGTGGCGGGCCAGGGCCGGAACCACCGCGTCCCACAGGCGGGCGTCCATTCCCGCGCCGTGCAGCAGGACGACCGGGCTGCCGCTGCCACTGCGTTCGGCCCGCAGCCGGCCACCGCCAGGGGCAGGAACATCGACGTCGAGCGTGCCGAGCGGGTCCGGGCCGCCGGTGTTCGATCTCATGAAGTGATCATCGCAGAGTGCGCGATCGGACCGGATCCCGAACTGATCGGCGGTCTGCCGTACGGCTGTTCCCCACTGTCCCCCGGTGGGGGCCGGGCCCGGAAAGGGCCAGGGGATCCGAATCCGGTCCCCTGGCAAGGCGTCAGTGCATCAGCAGCAGCCGGGTGTTCGGTACGAGTTTCCGGTTCACGCTGGTGCTCTGCACGAAGATCGTGAAGTCGTCGTTGTGATCAGGCTTGACGCGCACCTCGACGTCCGGCAGACCCAGCAGCGACCGGGCCTCGGGCCCCGTGTACACCCGGTCCGTCTTCTTCTCCAGCACCGCGATCTGCTTCCGCGCCTGGATCTTCTCCGACTTGCTCAGCTGGTAGAACGCGCCACCGGTTCGGTAGGTGTGCCCGCTTTCGACGACCCAGTCCCTGATCGCCGCGTCGCGCGCCACCGCGATCAGGTCGTACTCCGACGGATCCACGGGGGACAGGCCCGCCGCTTCGACGGTGTCCCTGTTCACGGCCTCCGCCCCCACGGAGAACACGGCCCGCGATCCCCGGATGCCCTTGCTGCGCCCCACCATGAACTTCTCGGTGGCCTCCTGGATGACCTGCCCGGCCTCCTCGAGCCCCTGCGTGCTCGTGGCGTCCCAGATGGCGATGTTGTCCTTGGGGAAGCCGCCCTGCATGGCCTCGTGCCTGCCCATCTGGTCCGGTACGAGGACGGCCAGCGTCCAGTTGTCCTCCTGCGTCCGGATCATCTCCGCCACGGCCTTCACCAGTTCACGCGGATCCTTGGACGGAGCGTCCGGGCAGCGATGGCTCGCGTTCTCCTGGCCGTCGGTCAGGACGAACGTCAGGAAGCTGTGGTCGCCGTACAGTTGCGCCGTCTGCGCGAGCTCCCGCTGAGATTTCAGCGCGGCGGCCAGCAGAGCCGTCATCCCGCCCACCCGGTACAGCTGCTTCAGCGAAGGCATCCGCAGCACGTCCTTGTCGTAGATGACGCACTCCACCTTGTCGGCGAAGACGTACACCGTGACGCGGGTCTCCTGGTCCAGGTCCTTCGATCGGCGGGCCAGGTACGCGATCTGCTGGTCGGCGACCTCGATGACCTTGCGGCTCAGGTGCGACATGGACGAACTGGCGTCCAGCACCAGGGCGACGTGGTTGATGTAGTTCTGGCTTCGGGTCATGACAGCTCCCCCTCGTTCCGACTCGATGCACCTACCGTCTCACCCACCACTGACAATCGAACGTGCCTTCGAGGTGGGGGGCCTGGCGCGTGCGGGTGGTCTGAGGCGGTGTCACTTCCGGTGCGGGGAGGGGGCGCGCGGTGCTGCTGCCTGTTCCCGGGCGGCAGCACCGTGGCGTCCTACGTCGTCGAACCGGCTCTCAGTACGCGTGCCCCACGTGTGCGATGGCCTGCTTCAGCAGTGCCCCGCGGCCGTCCGGCATCTCGTTCTGCACGGCGGGGGAGGCCGCTTCCTGCGGGCTGAACCAGACGAGGTCCAGTGCGTCCTGCCGTGGGCGGCAGTCGCCGCTCACCGGGACGATGTACGCCAGCGAGACCGCGTGCTGGCGTGGGTCGTGGTACGGCGTGATGCCGGCCGTGGGGAAGTACTCGGCGACGGTGAAGGGCTGCAGTGAAGGAGGGACGCGTGGCAGGGCCACGGGGCCGAGGTCTTTCTCCAGGTGGCGTAGGAGTGCGTCGCGGACTCGCTCGTGGTGCATGACCCGGCCGGAGACCAGGGTGCGGCTGATGGTTCCGTCCGCGCCGATCCGCAGGAGCAGGCCGATGCTGGTGACTTCGCCGCTGTCGTCCACACGCACGGGTACGGCCTCGACGTACAGGATCGGCATCTGGGTCCGAGCCGTGTTCAGCTCGTCCGTGCTCAGCCAGCCGGGCGTGGTCTCTGTCATGTCGGACATCGCTTGATCATACTTTCCCGACCGGGCCTCGGCCTAGGTCGCGTGTCTGCCAGGCGGGTGGGAGTGCACGCGGCCCCGTGAGGCGTCGATGCCCGCGCCGATGCGCTCGGGGGCGGGCGGCGCTGTGCGCCGTTCTCGGTCGAGGGGTGGCGGCATGGTCCCCCGGTCGGTCCGCCGCGGCTCGGGAGCCTACGGGGTGGCGTCGGCCGGCCACGGTTCGTCGGCGATCAGCGCCAGCAGCCGGCCGAGCGTCTCGCGCTGGTCCCGGTCGAGCGCACCGAGCGGGTCGGTGGCGAACGGCATGGCCGTACGCAGCTCGGCGATCGCCCGATGGCCCGCTTCGGTGGCGGCGACCAGCTTGACCCGGCGGTCCGTGGCCCCCGACCTCCGTTCGGCCAAGCCGCGTTCCTCCAGCCGGTCGACCAGTGCCGTGAGGTTGGACGGTTCGGCGTGCAGCCGCTCGGCGAGCGCCCTCATCGGCACCGGGTCGGCGCTGTACAGCAGGGCTTTGGCCTGGAGCGGGGTCAGGTCCTGCGCGGTGGCGGCGGCCTCTGCCTCGCGCGCGTACCGGCGGTTGACGACGGCGAACAGGCCGACCACCCGCGCGTCGAGCTCGTCTGCGGGAGAGGTCATGCCGTCCACTGTAGCCAGGTGCTTGACAGTAGCAAATATCGGAGCTCATAGTTATGAAGCATTGTAGTTATGGCTCATAAGTAATTGCCGAGTGCCGCTGAGGACACCGGGCGCCACTCGACACCACCCCAGAAGGGTTCTCCATGTCCGACAAGGTCGTTCTGATCACCGGCACCTCCTCCGGCATCGGCCTTGCCGCAGCCGTCGCCGCCGCCCGAGCCGGCTTCACCACGGTCGCCACGCTGCGCGACCCGGCCCGAGCCGGAGCATTGCGGAAGGCGGCCGAGACGGCCGGGGTCGAGCTGGACATCCGCCGCCTGGACGTCACCGACGCCGCCTCGGTCGAGGAGTGCGTCGCCGGAGTGATCGCCGACCACGGCCGGCTGGACGCCGTGGTCAACAACGCGGGCGCGGGCCACGTCGGCACCATCGAGAACGAGTCGGTGGACGCGGTTCGCGCGGTGATGGAGGTCAACTTCTTCGGCGTCGTCACCGTCACCAAGGCCGTCATGCCGCACCTGCGTGCGACCGGAGGGCGGCTGCTCACCGTCACCAGCGTCGGCGGTGTGATCGGACAGCCGTTCAACGAGGCCTACTGCGCTGCGAAGTTCGCGGCCGAGGGCTTCATGGAGAGCCTGGCCCCGGTCGCCGCCACGGTCGGTGTCACGGTCGCGGTGATCGAACCCGGCGCGGTGGCCAGTGAGTTCGTCGCGAACGTGGGCATCGAGGAGAGCGCGGCGGCCGAGGCCGGCGTCTACGGTCCGGCGCTGGCGAACTACCTCGACCGCACCCGGGGCGCCTTCGCCGCCGCCCAGACGTCGGAAGCGGTGGGGGAGGCGATCACCGGGGCGCTCACCACCGGCCGACCTGCCTTCCGGATTCAGACGTCGGACGCGGCCCGCACCTTCGTCGGCGCGAAGCTGGCGGACCTGGACGGCTCACTGGTCCAGACGGCCACCTCGGCCTGGGTGGCCTGAGCAACGGCCCGGGCATGGCGGACCGGTACGGGTGCGGGCCGACGCGCGGGCGGGCGGACCCGGCCCCGTCATGGAGTCCTCCGTCGTTCCGTCCCACGGCGGGCCAACGTGTGGACGAGACGACCGAGCTGCCGGTACGGGTCCCGCGTAGAGGCGGCCCACTCCGTCTGCAGCGCCTGCGCGTACTCCTCGGGGCCAGGGGCCCAGTCCACGTGGTGATCGTGGAAGATGCGCACACCCTGCCAGGGGAGCGGAGCAAACCCGTGCCCGGTCGTGAGCTCGTCGAGTGCCTCGGCCGTATCCCCACGCGTCTCGAGGCCGAGATTCCCCACGCTCGCCGCCGCACCGTGCTCGATGAGGTCACGCGCCTCCCGGTACTCGCCGCGCAGGGCCTCACGGAAGCCGATCGCAGCCCGGTTCTTGGTCAGGATGCTCAGCACCCCGCCACGGGCTACCAGCCCCGCGAGGCGGGCGATCGCGCCGGCCGCGTCGTCCAGGTACATCAGCACCCCGTGACAGCACACGGCGTCGAATCGCTCCCGTCCGAAGGGAAGGCCGTCGATGCCTGCTTCGAGGAGCCGGATCCGCGGGGCGAGGTCGGGCCGGGCGCCCACGCGGCGGGCCGCTGCCCCCAGCATCTCCGCGGACGGGTCGACGCCCGTCACACGGTGTCCGGCCGCCGCGAGCCGAAGCGTCATCTCACCGTCCCCGCAGCCGACGTCAAGGACCCGTGCGTGGGCGGTGGGCAGTTCGGCGAGGAGCCGGCGGGCGACGAGGTCGTGACGCAGGCGGCCCCGGGCGCTGACGGAGTGGGCGGAGTACGCGGAGCCCACGGTGGCGAAGTCGGTCAACGCGTCCACCCCGTTTCCGTATAGGTCCGGCCGGCCCGGACTCCTTCGATCGCCGCGCGCGTGTAGGGGACGATCGGCTCGGGCAGGTCCTTGGGATTCCACCATTGCCACGCAAGGCACTTGTCCGGCTCCCGCAGCTCGGGGTCGCCCTCCCAGCGGCGTGCCCGGAAGAAGAGCTGGATCCTCGGTGGCCGCCCTGCGGCTCCCTCCCCGGGCCGGTCGGCCAGATGCACGGTGTGGACCAGTTCGAGGTCTTCGCGGTCGATTACGAGACCCGCCTCTTCGTACGCCTCCCGGACCAGGCACGCGGTCGCCGACTCCGCCTCGCAATGACCCGCGAGCGCGTGCCACGACCCGCCCGCGTACGCCGAGTCCGGGTGGCGTCGGCCCAGCAGGACCTGGCCGTCGCGCTCCAGGTAGAGGTGGACGCCGACGATGTGCGGGACGGTGCCGGACGGCGCCGCCAGGGCGTCCGTCCCGGGGCTCGCCGTGAGGCGCGGAGCGGGCACGGAGTGCTCGGCCGCGTGCCGTTGGAGGAGTTCCCTGGTCGACGCCGCCATCGTCAGGAACGGGAGTCTGCCCGGATCCAGCCAGGCGAGCATCACGCCTTCGGTCAGCCGCAGGGCGGACGGGTCGCCGGCCCAGCGGCCGGTGAAGACCTGGATCGGCACGATCATGCCTTCCGTCCCGATGGCGTGCTCGACCGCGTACGGCCTCAAGTCGGCGATCTCCAGGCCTGCTTCTTCCCGGAGTTCGCGGCGGACCGTGTCCAGCAGGGTGGCATCCTGAGGCTCCCGCCCGCCCCCGAGCAGCGACCAGGCTCCCGGCTGCCAGATCTCGGGCTTGTTGGCGTCGCGCAGGTGCACCAGGTAGTGGCCCCGTCCGTCGTGCACGACCGCGCTGGCGTTCACCGGCGCGATCGCGCCGTCCAACCCTGAGCGTGCCAGTGTGGCGCGCAGTGCGGGTGAGTGGACCTCACCGAAGGACAGCCATACGGCTTCGGTGACTTCCTCGGTCTGAAGGACGGGTGCGGGTGCGTCGTCGGCGAGGGTGAAGACGAAGCACACGTCGTAGTGCCGGTGGGCGGGTTCGGCCTTGGACGGACGGGCGTCGATGGCGTGGACGCCGATGTCGATGGGGCGGTCGCGGAACTCGGGTGTCAGCGCGAGAGAGGAGGCGGGGAGTCCCGTCTCCTCCTCCACTTCCCGCAGCGCGGCCGCGAGCAGCGACGTGTCGGAGGCCTCGATGTGGCCCCCGGGGGGAAGGAGGAGCCCGGAGGCGTTGTGCCGTACGTGGAGGACGCGCCGGGCGCGGTCGATGACGACCGCGCTGCAGGTGATGTGCCCGGGCAGCGTGGAGCGGCTGGTGGGATCCGCGTCGGCGTCCAGGGAGTTCAGCAGTCCGGACAGGGCCGGTCGCTCATCGGGGTGCTCGGCCAGATAGGCGGTGATCGGATGACGTACGTGGGAGAGGGAAGGCGGCATGTCGGACCTCACGTAGAACCTGTGGCAAGGACAGAAGCGGGGGTGGCCGGAAGGCCCATGCTCGTGCTGCGGGCGCGCGCTCTGGACGGGTCGCTCACGCGACACCCGGGCGGGCGGCCCTTCGCCGTCACGGCGACGCGCGTCATGACGTGGCCTCCCCGCCGCTCGCCTGGGCGCCCGGAGCGCCCGGCGTCGCCGTGGACCGCACGGGCTGCGCCGGAACGGCCGGCTGTACGAACTGGCGGGCCTGCAGCTCGTACGCCTCTCTGAACGCCCCGGTTCCGGTGGCCGGGTCCATCAGCTCGGCGAAGGTGCCCTGCTCGGCGACCCGGCCCTCGTCGAGCACGTAGATCAGGTCGGCCTGGCGGGCGCTGGCCAGGCGGTGGGTGATCAGCACGGTGGTCTGCCCTTTGTCGGCCAGCTGGTGGATCTGGTCGAAGACCCGCTGCTCGGCGGCCGCGTCCAGGGCGCTGGTGGGCTCATCGACGATCAGTACGGCGCCGTCGCGGTGCCGGGCCCGGGCGAGGCCGAACTTCTGCCACTGGCCGCCGGAGATCTCCTGCCCGCCCTTGTAGCCGCGGGAGAGGAGGGAGTCCCAGCGACGCGGGAGTCCCGTGACGACCTGGTCGGCCCCCGAGTACGCGGCGGCCGGCTCGACGGCCGTGTCGTCCATCGAACCGGACGTGCGCCCGATGCCGATGTTGACGCGGGCGGTGAACGGCCACCGGAAGAAGTCCTGGGCGACCATCGCCACGCGCGCGAAGACCTGTGCCCGGTCGGCCTCCGCCGTGCTCACCCCGCCCCACAGGACTCGTCCGCTGTCGGGGAGCCGGGCGCCGCTGAGCAGGCTGATCAGCGTCGACTTGCCGGCGCCGTTGCTCCCGACGAGGGCGACGGTCCTGCCGCGGGGGATGACCAGGTCGACCTCGGACAGAGACGGCTTGTCCTTGCCGGGATAGGTGAAGGTGACCCGCTCGAAGCGAATCTCGTCCACCTCCTCGGGCAGGTCGCGCCCGCCGTCGGGGATGGCGCGCCGGACGGCCTCCGTGCACAGGGTCTCCAGATCGGCGACGAACAGCGCCTCCTCCTGCACGTCCGTGACACGGAGGACGAGGTCGGTGATGCTGGCCGAGCCGGTGCGGATCGCCAGTACCGCCGTGCCGGCCACCGCGAGGTCCATGCGTCCGTTCCACAGCAGCAGTCCGAGGACTCCGTAGGTGGCGACGGTCGCGAGCCCGCGGGCCGAGTCCGCCAGCACATGCGTGCGCGCGCCGGTCCACGCGAGCCGGGTCTGCTCACGCTCGCTCGTCAGCGCCATCTCCCGGAAGTGCGTGAGGAGGAAGGGAGCCACGTCGTGGACTCGGATCTCGGCCGCGGCCTGCGGGTTGATCAGGAGCTGGCTGATCAGTTTGGCGGCCCGGACGTGCTGGACGAAGCGGTGCCAGCTGACGTACCGATGCCTGGCCATGGTGAGCGAGCCCCACGCGCTGGGGAGCGCCATGAACGCCAGCAGCGGCAGGAGCGTCCAGTGCAGCACCGCGAGAACGCCGGCGGCGGCGATCAGGGAGATCGCGGAGGTGACCACGGCGGTGCAGTAGCCGACCATCCGCCGGGCCGCGTCGGCGCCCCACTGTGCCGAGTCCATCAGCTTGTGGAAGGCGTCGTCCTCGATCGCCTCCAGCTCCACCTTCGCCACGAGCCCGAGATAGCGCTCGGTCGCCACCCTCTGGGCCTTCGGCTCCAGGATCCCGGTCGCGGCGGCCGAGGCCGACTTGCACGCCGAGCCGATCACCGCCAGCACGGCGACCAGGGCGACAGACGGCAGCGCGGCGCGGAGCCTTCCGGTGATGTCGCCGGACGCGAGCAGTTCGACCAGGAGGGAGTTGACCGCGATCAGGGAGACGGCCTGCGCGATTCCGCGGGCGATCTCGCAGACCGCGACCGTGACGAACGCCCGCTGGTCCGCCTCGCGCGCCAGCCGGATCGCGACCGCGACCTGCCGTGGCAGTGCGACGCCCATCTGACGCAGTCCGAGCTTCAGCCAGGCCCCGTCGTGGCTGCCCCAGCCGTAGTCGTAGGTGAGCTCGCCGCCGAACAGCAGCTGCTCGGAGGGTGAGGGCCCGTCCACCGACGACGGGGCGGTGGCGTGGTCGTCGGTCATCCCCACCACCTCGTACGCGGTCGTGCCGCCGCGGGGCGTGCGCCGGCGGCACGCCGGGGCCGTACCGCCGCGGTCCAGAGCCGGGCGGGCGCAGGCTCAGCGGCGGGTGGAAGGGCGGTCCGGGGATGAGGGCGGGGGTGCATGTCAGCCTCCGGGAAGGGGTGCGGTGAGGGGTTGCCAGGCTCAACGACGACCCCCGCCCTCTCGAACACATGACTTTTGGACGTGCTGTGAACCCCGACTCCAGGCGAATGTGCGTTCGTTCCGGGTACACCGACCCTTGCCGGGGCTGGCCCGGGCGCCGACGCGCCGGTGGCCGAAACGCCGATGCCGCCCTGAGCGCGGGCAGGGCGGCGTGGGACGAGGCGCACAGGGACCACCGGGGTGCCGGACGCGGTGCGTTGTCAGTGGTCCCGTTCAGGATGGGCCCGTCTTTCCTTCTTCATCCCCGCTCCCCAGACGGAGGCGTCATGCCCCTCACGAACCGGCAGATGACCGGACACGTGTTTCTCCGGCAGCTGTACGCGGACGCGTACTTCCCCGACCACGTCGTCGACAAGGGCAGGGCGATCCTGCTGCGGCTGTGCGAACGGATCGAGGCCGAGCGGCCGGCCGACCTGGCGGCCCTGTACGGGCTGACACAGGCCGCGACGGACGAGTTCAACCTCCTGGAGGCGGAGTTCGAGGCTGCGGGGAGCGAGATCGAGACGGTTGCGCGGGAGGTGATCGCTGAGGACTTCTGGTGTGTCGCGTCGGCCTACGGGTTCGCTGACGCGGACGTGGAGGAACTGATCGCCACGCGGGACTGGTGATCGGCCCGGTCAGTGGTGGCCCGAGTGGTGGGCGGCGGGCGGGTCGGGCCGCCCGCCCGCTTCCACGACCATGAACCGGCCCATCATTCCCCGGTCTTCGTGGTACAGCATGTGGCAGTGGTACATGTACGGGCTGCCCGGATCCGCGTAGTCGGCGAAGCGCATGATGAGCCGCATCGAGGTGCCCGGGGGCAGCAGGACCGTGTCCTTCCATCCGGCCAGGTGCGCCGGTGGTGTGCGGCCGTCGACCGTGAGCACCTGGAACTGCACGTCGTGCACGTGGAAACTGTGGAGGGTGCCGTCGCCGCTGTGGACCTCCCATATCTCGGTGGTGTCCTTGCGGACGGTCAGGTCGATGCGGTCCGGCGACATGCGCCGCCCGTTGATCGTGTGCTCGGCGAGTTCGAACACCCGTCGGTCGTCGGCCGTGTGCGCCGGGATGCGCGGTACGTCCGCCAGCCGTGCGGGAAGACGCGCAGAGGACGCCAGGGTGGCGGCGGCCCGCAGCTGGAGTACGTCGAACCGGTCCTCGCCTCCGTCGCGTTGGACGAAACCCGCGCCGGTGTCGGGATCGGAGCTGCGCAGGACGGCGCGCTCGCCCGGTGTGAGGGTGACGACGATCTCGGCGCGTTCCCCCGGTGATAGCTGGACGTGGTCGGTGGTGTGGGGCGCGGGGAGCAGTCCGCCGTCGGTGGCGACCAGTTCGAAGGCGCGGTGGTCGGCGAGGTGGAACCGGAAGACGCGGGCGTTGGAGCCGTTGAGCAGGCGCAGGCGGACGCGTTGGCTACGGACGTCGAGATAGGGGCCGAGCGTGCCGTTGACGAGGATCCGGTCGCCGAGGAACCCCGTTGTCCCGGCCATCGGCTCGTCGGGATCGAGTACGCCGCCCGGCAGCCGGCGATCCTGCACGATCAGCGGGATGTCGTCGATGCCGTAGGCGTGGGGCAGCTCGTGCGGGGCCGCGTCGTCGTCGATCAGGAACATGCCGGCCACGCCCCGGTAGACGTGCTGCGCGGTGCGGCCGTGGGGATGCGGGTGGTACCAGAGGGTGGCGGCCTGCTGACGGACCGTCCAGAAGGGTGACCAGGTGGTGCCCGGCTCGATCATCTGGTGGGGTCCGCCGTCCATGGAGGGCGGGAGGTGCATTCCGTGCCAGTGGAGCGAGGTGGCTTCCGGCAGCCTGTTGTCGACGTTGATCCGTACTTTCTCGCCGCGCCTGGCGCGCAGGGTCGGACCGAGGTGACCGCCGTTGACTCCCCAGGTGGCGGAGGGGCGGCCGGGCGTGAACTCCGTACGGCCGGCGGCGATCGTGAGGTCGAAGACGCGTTGGCCCTGCCCGTCGACGCGGGAGGGGGCGAGGGGCGGGACGTCGAGCGGTCGGTCGAAGGACACCTTGCCCCAGGTGTCGACGCGATGCCCGGCCCAGGAGGCGGCGCCGCCCAGGACGGGCAGGGCGAGTGCGGATCCGCCGAGGACGCGGATCAGGGTGCGTCGGGGGATGCTCATGCCGCCGCCCCCTCGTTCTGCGGCGACGGCGACGGCGACGGTGGCTGTGTACGTATCCGCATCAGCGTCATGACGGACGCGCCGAACATGAGGACTCCGAGCGGTACGTGGAGCTCGCGGACATGCGCGAAGCCGAGTGCCGCCTGCGCGAACGTGAACAGCAGCAGGGGCAGGCCGTGCAGGACCGTACGTCCCCCGACGGCGCCCTTGCGCCAGGCCGCGACGGCGGCCAGGAGATGCAGCACCACTGCTGAGAGGACGGCCCCCGCCATCGCGCCGTGCGCCGTACGGCCGAGGGGGACGGAGGCCAGCAGCAGGCCTGCCGACACCGCCTGGGCGAGGAGAACCGCGGTCTGGGCGGCGGCGGTGGTCCGCAGGATCCGCACGGCGCGGGGCGGGCGTGGTGAAGCATGCTGTTCCGGCATGGGCTCACTTCGTGTTCTGGACGGATGAGGCGACGGACGCGAGAGCTACGGGGCGCGAGGTGTGGGGCGCGCGAGGGGAGAGGCGGCCGGGGTCAGCGGACCTGGCGCACGCCGCGCCGCCAGACGTGGGCGATGTCGCGGACGGCGGTGATGTCACGGATGGGGTCGCCGTTGACGAGGAGCAGGTCTGCCCGCAGCCCCGGGGCGACGCGGCCGCGGTCATGGAGACCGAAGTGCAGGGCAGGGGCGGCGGTGGCCGCGTGCAGGGCCTGCGGCGGCGTCAGGCCGGCTGCCGTCAGGAGTTCGAGTTCGCGGTGCATCGCCTCACCGTGGAGCGGGGCGAAGGGGGTGGCGTCGGTTCCGGCCAGCAGGGGCGCACCGGCCGCGGCGAGGGCGGCGACGACCGCCGTGGAGTACGCGCGGCGGTCGGGGCGTCCGGCGCCGGAGGCTTCGGCATAGGCGAGGGTGCTGACCACGAACACGCCTTGGGCTGCGGCCCGCGCGGCCAGTTCCTCGGTGGGCGGCGCGCCGGCTCCGCCCTCCCACCAGGCGTGCGCGAGGCCGTCGACTCCGGCGGCGAGAGCCGTGGCGGCCTCGGTCGCCGTGGCCGCGTGCGCGATGGTCCGTAGCCCGGAGTCATGGGCCGCCGCCACAAGTGCCGCCGCTGTCCGGGCTCCGAGGACGGGCAGCCTGGTTCCCGCCGTGGACCCGTCGTCGATGACGATCTTGAGGTAGTCGCTGCCTTCGCGGAGGCGGGCGGCGACGAAGGCGGCGGCGTCCTCGGGCCGGGCGATGGTGTCGAACGGCCCGGCGGCATCCCCGAATCCGTCGGCCATGAGGGTCATGAGCTGGGACGGGTGCCCGCCGGGCGCGGTCGCGAGCACACCGGAGCTGCGCAGGTCGGCGACGTCATCGCGCTCGGCGGCCAGGGCGCGCTGGCGCCGGAGGTTGGCGGGCAGGCAGAACATGTCCAGCTCCGTCGTCACGCCGTGGCGCAGGGCCGCGGCGAGGCTGCCGTCGAAGGTGTGGGTATGGGCGTCGATCAGCCCCGGCAGCAGCGTGCGTCCGGATCCGTCGATCTCCACGTCCGCGGGTGTCGCGGGGTCGTGGGCGGCGATCCTGTCGCCGTCGACGAGGACGTCGACGCGTTCGTCGAGGACGCGGGCGCCGTCGAAGACGCGTACGTCGCGAATGAGCGTCCGGGCAGGGTGGGGCACAACAGCCTCCGGAAGGGTCAGCAGTTGGTTCGCTCGTTGATAGTACTCCAGCTAACTATCTTCGAGTGAATAGAATTGCGACCATGAACGGAGACGAGCGCGGACGTGGGATCGAGGATGTGGACGCGGTCGACCGGATCGCGGCCGACTGGCGCCGGGAACGACCCGACCTCGATGTGACCCCGCTGGCCTTCGTGGGGCGGATCGCGCTCGTCGCCGAGACGCTCATCGGGCCGGCGGGTGAGCGGGCCGTGGAACAACACGGCATCAACAAGGGCGACTTCGACGTGCTCGCCACACTGCGCCGACGTGGCGCGCCCTACAGCGTGATCCCGTCGGTGCTGTCGTCGGAGCTGATGATGTCCCGCGCCGGTATGACCAAACGGCTCGACCGCTTGGAGGGGGCCGGTCTCGTACGGCGCACGCTGGACGCCGACGACCGGCGCAGCTTCCGTGTCACTCTCACCGACGAGGGGCTCGCCGTGGTCGACGCCGCGCTCACCAGCCTCGTGGAGTCCCTGGGGGAGCTTGTCGCGGACCTCGACCAGGACGAGCGGCGTCGCCTCGACGGCGCCCTGCGCACGCTGCTGCGCGCACGCGGGCGCTGAACGGCCGGAAGCGGGGGCCGTGGGGCGGGGATCCGCCCCGTCGGCCGGAGGGGGTCAGGAGTCGGCGCGACCGATACCGCGCGCCCACAGGATCAGGGGGATCTGGAGGGGGAGCCGGCCGTAGGCGATCGCCCGCGCCTTCGGCGAGCGGCCTCGCCAGTCGTAGGCCATCTTGACGTTGGCCGGGAAGACTCCGGCGAAGAAGAGGGCCGTGGCGCGGGCGCTCGCTTTGCGGGTCGCCGGAAGGGCGAGCCCGGCGGCGAGGGCGAGTTCCGCGACACCACTGGCCTGGGTCCAGGTCCGGGGGCTGCCCGGAAGGAACTCCGGCACCGTGGCGTCGAACTGCTTCGGGGAGGCGAAATGGGCGACGCCCGCGGTGGCGAGCAGGCCGGCGAGCAGGAAGGCGGAGCGTGCGGACCGGGACATCGGATTCCTTCGGACGGGGGCCGGAGTGGCGGCGGCGAGGGAGGGCGGAGCACACCTTACCGGCCGGTAGGTATGTGTGGGGTTCGTGCTCCGTGTCGCGCTCGCGGTGGACGGTGCCGCAGAACCGGCCGCCGGCAAGCTGGGGTACCTTCGGGGCATCGCGGGGAAGGGAGTCGGCGTGCGGATCGCTGGTGCCGAGGTCTTCTCCTGTGCCGTGTGCCGGGCCCGGTTGTCCGCTCCGGTGCGCGAGGTGCAGCCGCCGGCGGAGGGCGAGGCCTGGACACCGCTCAGCACTCCCGTGGACCCCTGCCCGCCCAGGATGGCGGCCGGTACCTTCGCCTACGACCCGGAGCCGGGACGCATCACCTGGGGCCCGCCGCCCAAGGGCTTCGGGAAGTCGCGGGCGGGACACGCGCCAGGCGTGGACCCGCTGCTGAGCCCGGCTGACGTGGTCGGTACCACGAGGATTCCGAGCCGCTGGGGCGGCTGTTGCGGGCCGGCCGGCCAGGACGGGCCGAACCTGGCCTGCGCGGGGTGCGGTGCGGAGGTCGGTCTGTGGATCGGCGACTGCTACACCTGGCTGGAGGTCGTCCTCGACGGGCGTCTGGTCAGCCGTTCGTCAGCCACCCCCGCTGCGCCGCCTGCCACACCAACTGCGTCCTGGTCAGGGCCCCGGCGCGCTGCATCAGGGTCTGGATCCGGCGCTGCACCGTGCGCTGACTGACCCACAGCTGGGACGCGATGGCCTTGTCCGCGACGCCGGCGACGATCAGGGAGAGCAGATACCTCTCGTCGTCGGCGAGGTGCACCGCCGGATTCGGGCCGCCGTCGAAGTCGGCCAGTTCGCCGGAGTCCGTGACGTGCAGCGGGGTCGCCGCCGCCCACTGGCTCTCGAACAGGGCGATCAGCGCGTCGAGCAGACTGCTGCTGTGGATCACGGCGGCCGTCGGCTCGCCCGCCCGGTCGGCAGGACCCGCCGCCGGTTCCGCACCGTCGGGGCCGTCCCCGCTCTCGTACACCAGAGGGCAGATGGCCATCGAGCTGTCCGCGATCACCAGTCGCACCGGAAGCGTTCCGACGGCTCGCGCCTGCTCGCCCGCGCGGATGCTCCGGGCAACGTTGTCAACCATCCCGGGGCCCTCCAGGAGTTCGCGCTCGTAGATCGTCCTGTAGCGCACCCCCCGGGCGAGCAGCTCCCACTCCTCGTCGTTCTCCGCCGCCGCCAGGGCGACCGGACGGGCCTTGCAGAGCCAGCGCATCTCGCCGGCCCCGTACGCCATCTGCCGCAGCCGCTGCCGGATCACGCTCGCGCCGGTGATCACCTCGACGAGCTGCCCGGCGTCGTGCCGCCGGCCGCCGGCCCGGTACTCCTCGGCGAGCTGTTCCACACCCCGCCGGGCCCATTCGAGCGCCTCGTGCCCGCGCAGCAGCAGCGGGCGCAGCGCCGCGTCGGGCGCCATCGGCACGTACCGCTCGGGGCCGCCCTCCGGTGGTTCGGCGGCCCGGCCCACCAGGCCCTTGTCGTGGAGGGACGCCAGCAGTCCCTGGACCCGTGCCGTGTCGAGGCCCAACTGCGCGGCGATTCCCGCGATGTCGGCTTCCCGTACCCCGAGGAGGAAGCGGTACACCCTTTCCTCCGCGGCCCCGACCCCTGCCGCCTCCAGCATGTGTCCTTCGCCCACGAAGCCTTCCCCCACCCCGGTTGACGTGATCACCCCCGTACCCGGAGTGATCAAATCACATCAGGGCCGCCGGAAACGAGAGCCCGCAATACCACGCGGCCCCGTAAACGACCTGCGCTGCAAGCACATTGGCGGCGAGTGGACATGTCGCCTCTTCGCCAGTCGCGGGCTGTAGCGAAGGTGATCGTTCCTGTTGACTCTTGGTTCCGCCGGACACGGATCCCCCTCCGCCGGCGGAAGGAGTGCCCTCAGCATGCGCAGCAGACGGAGAACCGCACTGCTCGGCTTCGCCCTGGCAGCCACCATGACCGCAGGCGGCATGGCGTACGGCGCCACGCCTCCTCCGGCGACCGGGGAGGACGCGGTGACCGCCGCACCCCAGGACGCTGTCCGCACCTCCACGGTCACCCTGGTGACCGGCGACAAGGTGACGGTGGCCACCCGGGCGGGCAAGACCGTCGCCGTCAACGTCACCCCGTACCGGGGCAGCGCCACCGGACTGCGGACGTACACGGTCGGCACCGACGTGTACGTCATCCCCCGGGACGTCGAGGCCCTGGTCCACAACGGCCGGGTCGACAAGCGACTGTTCAACGTCACCCAGCTCGTCGCCCAGGGCTTCGACGACGCCCACCACGCGTCGACCCCGCTGATCGTGCGCTACGACTCCACCGGAACCGCCACCCCCGGCGGGGCCCGTCTCACCCGCGAGCTCCCCGGCATGCGCGGCGCCGCCGTCACCGCCGACAAGGCCGAGGGCGACACCTTCTGGGAGGCCGTCGACGACGACAGCGCCCGGGCCGGAACACCCAAGGCCCGTCTGTCGGGCGGCGTCCAGCGCCTCTGGCTGGACGGCAAGGTCGACGCGCTCCTGGAGAAGAGCGTGCCGCAGATCGGCGCACCGGAGGCCTGGGCCGCCGGATACGACGGCACCGGCGTCAAGGTCGCGGTGCTCGACACCGGCGTCGACGCCACCCACCCCGACCTCGCCGACCGCATCGTCGAGAGCCGCAGCTTCGTTCCCGGCGAGACCGCGCGCGACGGCCACGGCCACGGCACCCACGTCGCCTCCACGATCCTCGGCAGCGGCGCAGGCTCCTCCGGCACGTACCGGGGCGTCGCGCCCGGCGCCAAGCTGGTCGTGGGCAAGGTCCTCGACGACGGCGGCTCCGGTTCGGAGTCCGGCATCATCGAGGGCATGGAATGGGCCGCGCTCTCCGGCGCGAAGGTCGTCTCCATGAGCCTGGGCGGCCAGGAGGGCGCCGACGGCACCGACCCCATGTCGCTCGCGGTCAACGAACTCACCGCCAGGACAGGCGTCCTGTTCACCATCGCGGCGGGCAACAGCGGCCCCGGCGCGAAGACCGTCGGCTCGCCCGGCGCCGCCGCCGCGGCCCTCACGGTCGGCGCCGTGGACTCCGCCGACACCGTCGCGGACTTCTCCAGCAGGGGCCCGCGCGGCGACGGCGGCCTCAAGCCGGAGATCACCGCACCGGGCGTCCGGATCGTCGCGGCCCGCGCGGCGGGCACCACGATGGGCTCTCCGGTCGGCGACCTCTACACCACCGCGAGCGGCACCTCCATGGCGACGCCGCACGTGGCGGGAGCGGCGGCGATCCTCGCTCAGCGTCACCCCGACTGGTCGCCCGCCCGGCTGAAGAACGCGCTCATCAGCACCGCGAAGACCACCGCCGACGCCTCCGTGTACGCCCAGGGCGCGGGCCGTGTCGACGTGGCGCGCGCCCTCCGCCAGCCGGTGACGGCCGCCGGCACGGTCGACTTCGGCCTGCGCGGCTGGGACGACTCGTCCACGGTCGAGAAGAGGATCGAGTACGTCAACGACGGCGACACCCCGATCACGCTGGCGCTCTCGCTGAAGAACGCCGGCGAGACGCTGCCCGCCGGAACGCTCGCCCTGGGCACCGACTCGGTGACCGTCCCCGCGCACGGCACCGCCGAGGTAGCCGTCACCCTCGACAGCCGCGGCGTCACCACCGGCTCGCACGGCGCGCACGTCACCGCGCGTGCCACCGACGGGACGGCGGCGGTGACCGCGGTCGGCTTCGGACGGGACGTCCAGCGCTACGACGTCACGCTGAAGGTCCTCGACCGCGACGGCAAGCCGACCGGCGGCATCGCCGCGGTCACCGACACCACCCTGGACCAGGGGATGATCCCGGAGACGTACCCGGTCGGCGAGGACGGGACCGTCGTGCTGCGGGTGCCGCGTGGCGAGCACTCCTTCATCGCGGAGATCTTCCACTACAGCCCCGACTGGAGCCTGCTCCACGAGTACACCTACGCGGCCCGGCCCGGCACGCTCATCGACTCGGACCGGACCTTCACCTTCGACGCCTCCAAGGCGGGCAGGGTCACCATGACCACGCCCCGCCCGTCGGAGACGAACCGTCTCCGGGTCGGCATCGCGTCCAGCCCCACCTCGCGGGTCCTGGTCCACAACCGTGAGGTCTGGCTCGGCGGTGAGACGGCTGTCTACTCCGTGCCGTCGGCCACCACCGACCCCACCCTCTTCGAGTCGCGCGTCGGCTGGTCGCTCAGCGCTCCGGCGCTCTCGGCGCGGCTCGCCGGACACGGCAGCCGTGCCCTGGACGTCTCCTACTTCCAGGGCTGGACCGGCTCGGCGCGCTTCGACGGCAGCCGCACCCTCCGGGTGGCCAAGCCCGGGGAGGACGTCCGGGGCAAGCTCGCGCTGGTGAAGCGGGACCCCGGCACCACCACGTACGCGCAGGTCGACGCGGCGGCCGACGCCGGCGCACTGGCCGTGCTCGTCTACAACGACACCCCCGGCGGCTGGCTGGCGGGCAACTGGAGCCCGAAGGAGACCCGCATCCCCGCGATGACGGTCTCCGGCACCGAGGGCGAGCGTCTGCTGGCCCTGTCCGGCGCCCGGATCGCCTTCTCCGGTACGGCGGTCAGCCCGTACGCCTACGAACTGCTCAAGTACCGCGCCGGCGGCATCCCCGCCGACCAGCGCTACCGCGTCCGGCCCGGTGAACTGGCCACGGTCGACAGCCGGTTCCACGGCACCACCGCCGGAGCCGAGGCCGGATACAGCCGTCTGATGCACTCGCCGATGCAGGCGGTGGCGAACTTCTCCTTCGGGCGGATGCCGCTCCAGCGCACCCTGACCGAGTACGTCACCACGGGCCTGCGCACCTACGAGGCCATGAAGCTCGGCCCCGTGTGGTCGGCGGGCGGCACCTGGCAGGTGACGGCCGCCACGAAGTTCACCCCCGGCCAGCAGGTGCGCCGCGACTGGAACAAGGCCGTGGTCCGCACCGCGCTGCCGATCGAACTGGACTACGCGGCCGCCCGCGTCGGCGGAGTGGGTACGGTCGCCGCCGCGGGGCTGCTCGACAGCGGATCCGCGCAGTGGGCCTTCGTGCGCAACGGCACCGACAAGGAGCTGGCCACGGTCTACCGGGACGGTGTGCTCCTCGGCACCGCGCCGGCCACCACCGTCGCCTTCCCGATGATCCCGGAACGCGCCGAGTACCGCGTGGTCACCGACGTCCAGCGGGCGGAGGCCGGCTGGAACACCTCCACGAAGGTGCGCACCGACTGGCGCTTCCACTCCGCGCAGAGTGAGGGGCGGACGCTGCTGCCCGTCCTGTCGGTCGACTACCGCCTCGGCACCGACCTGGCCAACAGCGCCCGGACCGGGTCCCGCACGGCCGTCGGCCTCGGCGTACGGCACCCCAAGGGCCTCGTCGGCCCGGCCGTCACCGGGGTCAGGCTGTGGGCCTCGTACGACGACGGTGTCTCCTGGCGGCAGGTCCGTCTGGACGGCCGTCTGAACGGCACCATCGACAACCCGGCGGCCGCCGGCTTCGTCTCGCTGAGGGTCACCGCCACCGACGCCGACGGCAACTCCGTCGACCAGACGGTGACGCGCGCCTACCAGGTCCGCCGCTGACGGACCACAGCCGGAGGGCCGGGGCACCCGCGCGCGGGTACCCCGGCCCTCCGCGTCCCCGCCCCCGAACGCCTGCCGAAGAGGCCGGCGTTCGGAGGCGGGGACGTGCGGTCGCGCCGTCGAGCTATGGCTTCTGCTGTGCGTGGAGGGCGGTCACCTCCTCGGAGCTCAGGGCCTTGTCGAAGGCGCGGACCTGGTCGACCGAGCCCTTCCAGAAGTCGACGTTGCCGCCGCTCCACTTGGCCCGGCCCACGGACAGCGGCCCGGTGCCGACGTCCGCCGGTCCGGCGGTGGCCGTCGACACGAGGGCACCGTCGACGTACAGCCTGATCTCGTTCCTCGCGGCGTCGCGGACACCGACGAGGTGGTACCAGCGGCCCGTCTCGGGCGTGGTGACGTAGCGGGCGCGGTTGCCGCCGGGTGTGCTGAAGGCGAAGGCGCCCTGCCCGTACTGCAGGTAGAAGGGGTTCTCCTGGCGCCGGCCGTCCTGGCTGACCACGGTCGCGTAGTTGCCGGGCAGGGAGTCGAGCGTCGCCCAGGCCGACACCGAGTAGTCGGCGGTGGTGTCGATCACGGGGCCTCCGGTCTCGGCGTACTGGCCCTGACCGTCGAACTTCAGGGCGCTGCCGCTCACTCCCGGGGCCCAGGTGGTGCCCTCGGAGAGCTTCAGGTCCTCGGCGTTCGGACCCGCGTCCCGTGCCGTCGTCCCGGTGCCCTCGTCGAGGGCCCAGGACCCGCCGCCCTGGAGCTGATCGCGCTCGCCCGCCGCGGCGCCGGCCGCGATGACCTTCCGGTTGATCTCGCGGACGCGCACCGGGTCGACCTTGATCTCCCTGCGGTCGTATGTGTAGAGGCCGTTGAGCTCGTTCTCCAGATCGGAGATCTGGGTGTAGATGGAGCCGGAGAGCTCCGCCCCGGCCGCCTCGAGGTAGTACTTCTCCGTGTTCTCGACGTACTTGCGGGTGAGCGCCTCCTTGTCGGCGACGCCGCTGTAGATCACGGTCGGCGCGCCGGGCCACATGTGTCCGGGGGCGCGGAGGGTGAAGCCGCCGTGCTCGCCGTCCATGGCCGCGCGCTCGGCGTCGGGGAAGGCGGGGTCGGTGTTGTTGTAGTCGTGATGGTCGATGATGTCGCCCTTGCCCGAATCCCCCTTGGAGTTGCAGCAGTTGACGCCGCTGTGGGCGTTGACGACACGGGACGGGTCAGCGGCCTTGACGGACTCGGCGATACGTCCGGTCTCCTCGCGGTTCCACTCGCCCCAGCCCTCGTTGAAGACGATCCAGCCGATGACGGAGGGGGAGCTGTGGTGCTGGCGCATCATCTCGCGGCCCTGGTCGACGAAGGCCTTGTGGCCCGTCTCGTCGGTGAGGTCGCCCGAGACGAAGTCCTGCCAGACCAGCAGGCCGAGCCGGTCCGCGTGGTAGAACCAGCGCGGCGACTCCACCTTGATGTGCTTGCGCACGGCGTTGAAGCCGAGCTTCTTGTGTGCTTCGAGGTCGAAGGCGAGGGCCTTGTCGCTGGGCTGGGTGTAGAGGCCGTCCGGCCAGAACCCCTGGTCGAGGGTGGCGAGGGAGTAGACGGGCTTGCCGTTGAGCACCAGCTTCTGGAAGCCGCCGACCTTCTCGATCCCGATCTTCCGCATGCCGAAGTAGCTCTCGACGGTGTCGGTCGACCGTCCCTGGATCAGCTTCACGTCGAGGTCGTAGAGGTACGGGTCGTCCGGACTCCAGAGCCGCTGGTTCGCCACGGCCAGCCGAAGCTGCTTGTTGGCCGGTCCGCTGACCCGGCCGACGACCTTGCCCCGGGCGTCCCGGGCGACGGCTTCGACGCGTGCGGCGGACGTGGCGTCGTCGGACGCGACGGTCACCGCGAGGCTGCCCGTGTCTATGTCGGGGGTGGTGACGACGTCGTCGATGGAGACGGGGGCGACCGGTTCCATCCAGACCGTCTGCCAGATTCCCGACGACTGCGTGTAGAAGATGCCGCCCGGGTTGGTGGACTGCTTGCCGGTGGGCTGGTTCCGGCCACCGGTGTCGGTGACCGCGACGACGACCTCCTGCGGTCCGGTCCCCTTGATCGCGTCCGTGACGTCGGCGCTGAAGGCGTTGTAGCCGCCGGTGTGCTCGGCGACCTGCTTGCCGTTGACCCAGACCCGGGCCTGGTAGTCGACGGCGCCGAAATTGAGCTTCAGGCGGTTGTCCTTGCCGCCGGCGCCGACCTTCCAGTCCTTCGGCACGTTCACGAGCTTGCGGTAGAACATGTGGTCCTCGTGCCGTTCGACGCCGGAGAGCTGCGACTCGACCGGGAAAGGCACGATGATCTTCTCGTCGAGGTCCTTGCCGAAGACCGGCTGCTCGCCCGTGTCGGCGCCGGCGAACTGCCAGGGGCCGTTGAGGTTCTTCCACTTGCCGCGCACCTGCTGAGGGCGCGGGTACTCGGGCAGCGGGTTCTTCTCGTCCAGCCGGTCGCCCCACTCGGTGGTGAGCCGGTGGGTGGAGGCGTTCTTCGCGGGGCGGAGGATCTGCGGAACCGTCTCCCCGCCGTTCTTCAGGCCCCCCTTCCCGTCGTAGTCGACCCTGACCTGCTGGTCCTTCTGAATCGGCTCGGCGAGGGTGACGAGGACGGAATCGCTGTCGTCCGGCGCGACCGTGACCGACTGGATCGGCATGGGCGTGGTGTCGGCCTCGACCGTGAGGTGGTCCTTCACGGCGGTGAGATCGGAGACCTTGCCGTCGAACCTCGCGCGCAGTCGGCGGCCGCTCTCGTCCACGGTCAGCTCGACGGGGTAGACCTCGAAGTCGGCGGGCGGGGTGAACGCCGACTCCGGTACGAGTTGCCTGGCCATCGTCGGAGTCGACCAGCGCAGGAACATGTTGGCGCCGCCGACGTCCTGGAACATCTCCAGGCGGAAGTCGTGCTTCTCGCCGGCGGTGAGCCGGATCGAGGCGCTGGTCTGCTCCTTGTCCCAGTCGGGGATCCAGTGGTCGATGACCGGCTTCCCGTCGATGAAGAGACGGAACCCGTTGTCGCCGATGCCGTAGAACGTGTAGTCGCCGGTGGCCGGCGCCTCGATCCGGCCCGTCCAGCGGGCCGTGGTGTGTTCGGTCCGGCCGGTGAGGTTCTGGAAGGTGCCCGTAAGGCCGGAGAAGTTGACTTGCGGGTCGAGGGACGTGCCGCCGAGCGTGGCGAAGTCCCGCGCACCGGGTGCGGACATGCTGAAGTACTCGCCCTTCAGGCCGTGTACCTCGATGGCGGCGTTCTCGGAGTTCGCGTTCTCGGTGGGGGCGGCGCTCGTGCCGCGGGGCTGTTCCGCGGCCGACGCGGTGGGGAGCAGGGCGCTCGTGGGCAGCACGAGGGCGGCCGCTGTCAGGAGGGCCCACATTCTGGTGCGGGGGCGGGTGTGTCGTCGTGTCATCGAATCTTTCCTCGGGGCAGAGGGGAGTCGGAGCCGGATCGGGGGAGGGCGTGACCGCTGAACCGCCGTGCGCGGCTCGTGGGCCGGCGGGGTGACGTGGTGTCGAGATGTCGTGGTGTCGAGGTGGTGGTGACGTCTCGGCGACCGGAGTCCGCCCGCGCGGTCGACGTAGGGCGGTCGTACGGAGCCGTACCGGGTCGTACGGGGTTCGTACGGGTCGTGCTACTGGTCGTGCGGAGGCCGTACGGGAGCCGTACGGGATTCATGCGCCGGCCGTACGGGGGTCGTACGGCCGACGCGCGGTCGCTCGGGCGGCGTCGGGCCGGTGGTGGCCGAGCCCGGCGCGGTGCGGGCACGGATGGCCGACGGCCGGGTGGACCGGCCGTCATTCCAACGTTGGAAATCGGCGTGCAGCGGAATGACAGCACGCCGCCCGGCGCCTGTCCAGACCCCTCGCAACCTTCTGCTGACCGTGCTTCACCACCCTTGTGCCGGAGGGGGGTTGTCTCTTGAGAGCGCGTTCAGAAAACGTCGCGCCGAACTCTTGCCGAGTACTCCGCGGCGCAGTTATAACGTTGTAAAGCCGCAGACGCCGCCCCGTCGCCCCAAGGGCGTCGGGGTCGAGTTTCCGCAGTTCAGGCTCATATCGGCCAGGTGGGCGCGACCTTCCTGGCAGGCCGACAACGTTTCCCCATCCCCGCGCGACCGCACGCCACTCGGCGGTGCTGTCCCCCGCCAAGGAGTGTCTTGACATGACCCTTCCGAAGAGATCCCGCGCGCTCTCCGTCGCCTGTCTCGTGGTCGCCACCGCCGCGCTGGCGCTGAGCGGCTGCGCCAAGTCCGAGACCTCCGACCAGGCAGGCGGCGACAGCAGCCAGGGCGCCCAGGTCGTCCAGACCCCCACGGCATCGGCGGCCACCGGTTCCGGCTGCTCGCTGACCGCGTACGGCGCTCCGAAGCTGGACCTCAAGAACGCGGTCGTCGGCTTCTCCCAGTCGGAGAAGGAGGCCAATCCGTTCCGTATCGCCGAAACACAGTCGATCAAGGATGAGGCCGCGAAGATCGGCGTGAAGAAGCTGCTCACCACGAACGCGCAGTCGCAGCTCTCCAAGCAGATCAGCGACATCCAGGACATGCTGGCCCAGGGCGCCCAGTTCCTGATCGTCGCGCCGCTCAACTCCGACGGCCTGGAGCCGGCCCTCCAGGCGGCGGCCGCGAAGAAGGTGCCGGTCCTCACGATCGACCGCAAGGTCAACGCGACGGCCTGCAAGGACTACCTGGCCTTCCTCGGCTCGGACTTCGTCGAGCAGGGCAAGCGCGCCGCCGACGCGATGATCAAGGCGACGGGCGGCACGGGGAAGGTCGCCATCCTCCTCGGCTCCTCCGGCAACAGCGTGACGACCGACCGCACCAAGGGCTTCGTCGACCAGGTCGCTGCCCAGGCGCCGGGGATCGAGATCGTCGCCCAGCAGACCGGTGAGTTCGCCCGCGACAAGGGCCAGCAGGTCATGGAGCAGCTCATCCAGTCGAAGCCCGACATCACGGCGGTCTACGCGGAGAACGACGAGATGGCCCTGGGCGCCGTGACCGCGCTCAAGGCCGCGGGCAAGGCCCCCGGCAAGGACGTCAAGGTCGTATCCATCGACGGCACGCGCAACGCCGTCCAGGCCCTGGCCAACGGCGAACTCAACGCCGTCATCGAGTCCAACCCCCGCTTCGGACCCCTCGCGTTCGCCACCGCCCAGAAGTTCTACGCCGGAGAGGGGATTCCCGAGGACGTCATCATCGCGGACCGCGCCTACGACGCGTCCAATGCCAAGGCGTCCCTCGGCGGAGCGTACTGACGCCGCGCCTCCGACGCCTCCGGTCACCACGCCCGCGGGAACGGTGACCGGAGCCGAGCGCGGAACCGGGGGCCGCACGGGCCACCACGGGACCTCCCTGCCCGTGGTGGCCGCTCCCCGCGTGGACACCCCACCACCCGCCACCACTCACCCACACGAAACATCTCCGGAAGGCCACGCTCATGGCACCCCCCGAAGCGGCCCCGTCCGCGACGAACGGCACCGAGCCGTCGGTCGCGCCGACGGTGCTGGAGGCGCGCGGCGTAGGGAAACGATTCCCCGGCGTCGTGGCCCTCGACGACGTGTCGTTCACGCTCCGCGCCGGCGAGACCCATGCGCTCGTCGGCGAGAACGGCGCGGGCAAGTCCACCCTGATCAAGGTGCTCACGGGCGTGCACCGGCCGGACAGCGGCGAGTTGCTGCTCTCGGACCGCCCCGTCCACTTCTCGCGCCCGTTCGAGGCGCAGCAGGCCGGTATCTCCACGATCTACCAGGAGGTGAACCTGGTTCCGCTGATGAGCGTGGCGCGCAACATCTTCCTCGGCCGCGAGCCCCGGACCCGTCTCCGGTTGATCGACTTCTCGCGGATGCACGCCGAGGCCGCTGCCCTCCTCGACGGGTTCGGCGTCGGCGTCGACCCCCGCCGCCCGCTGCACACCCTGGGCATCGGCGCGCAGCAGATGGTGGCGCTCGCCCGCGCGGTGTCGGTCCGGGCTCATGTGGTCGTCATGGACGAGCCCACCTCCTCCCTTGAGCCGCGTGAGGTCGAGACCCTGTTCCGGGTGATCGGCGATCTGCGCCGGCAGAACATCGCCGTCGTCTACGTGAGCCACCGCATGGACGAGCTCTACCGGATCTGCGACCGCGTCACGGTGCTCCGGGACGGACGGCACATCCACACCGGCGATCTGTCCGCTCTCGACCGGATGCAGCTGGTCTCCATGATGCTGGGCCGGGAGCTGTCCGAGGTCCGTCGGCACGGCACGACGAGCTTCGCGGGCGAGGGGCACGCCATCGCGCGCAAGCCCGTCCTCACGGCGACCGGAATGGTCAGGAAGCACCGACTGGACGACATCTCCCTGGAACTCCACCCGGGGGAGGTGCTGGGCCTCGGAGGCCTGCTGGGCTCCGGCCGCAGCGAGACCGCGAAGGCGCTCGCCGGCGCCCTTCCGCTGGACACGGGGCGGATCACCGTCGATGGTGATCCGCTCGACCGGATGTCCTCGGCGCGCGCCATTCGGGCCGGGATCAGCCTGCTGCCGGAGGACCGCAAGGCCGAGGGGATCGTGCCCGGCCTCTCGGTGCGCGAGAACATCGTGCTCGCGGCGCTGCCCCGCCTCTCGCGCGCGGGCATCGTCTCCCGCGCGCGGCAGGACCGTGTCGTCGACATCTTCGTGAAGCGGCTGCGGATCAAGGCGTCCAGCCCCGAGCAGAAGGTCGGCGAACTGTCCGGCGGGAACCAGCAGAAGGTACTCCTGGCCCGGTGGCTGTGCCTCGAACCCAAGGTGCTGCTGCTCGACGAGCCCACGCGTGGCATCGACGTCGGTGCCAAGGCGGAGGTCCAGGCCCTGATCGACGAGCTCGCCCAGGAAGGCCTCGCCGTCCTCCTGATCTCGTCCGACATCGAGGAGCTGGTCGAGGGCTCCGACCGGATCGTCGTCCTCCGGAACGGGGCAACGGCCGGTGAACTGACCGGGGAGCAGGTGTCGGAGAGCGAGCTGCTCGCCGTACTCGCGGACCACTCCCCGGCGGCGACGACCACGACCACCGCCCCGGCCACGCCCCCCCGCCCCGGCCACGCATACGGCCCCGGCTTCTGCCCCGGCCACGCCCCCCGCCCCAGCCACGCATACGGCCCCGGCTTCTGCCTCGGCCACGCCCCCAGCCCCAGCCACGACCGCGGCCCCAGCCCCAGCCACGGCCCCAGCCACAGTCGCGGCCGCAGGCAGGGCCGAGGACGCCGAGGAGGACCCCCGATGACCACCCAGGTGACCGCGGCGCCGCCGGTCGGCAGCTCCGTACGGCGCAGCGCCCCGGCCTGGTTCCAGGAGTACGGCGTCTACGCGGCGGTGGCCGCGCTCCTGCTGTTCAACGCTTTCTTCACCGAGCACTTCCTCACCGCCGACAACCTCCGAACCCAGCTGATCCAGGTCGCCCCGATCGTCATCGTGGCCCTCGGCATGGCCCTGGTCATCGGGACCGAAGGAGTCGACCTCTCCGTGGGGTCGGCCATGGCCCTGGCAGCGGCACTCCTGCCGCTGTACCTGGGCTACGGCCTCGTGCCCGCCCTGCTGATCGCGCTGCTCGCCGGCGCCGTCGTCGGAGCGGTGAACGGCGCCCTCGTGTCCGTCGTCGGACTGCAGCCCATCGTCGCCACCCTGGCCCTGTTCGTCGGCGGACGCGGCATCGCGCTCGTGATGGCGGACGGTCAGCTCAAGCAGATCGTCAACCCCGACCTCCTGTCGCTGGGCACCGGCAGTCTCCTCGGCGTCCCGCTGGTCGTCCTGATCGCGGCCGTACTGGCGCTCGCGGTGGCCTTCCTCGTCCACCGGACCACCTTCGGCCGCCAGGTCGTCGCGATCGGTGGCAACCGGTCCGCGGCCGCCCTCTCCGGACTGCCCGTCAAGCGGGTGCTGACCGGGGTGTACATCCTGTGCGGGGTGTTCGCCGCCCTCGCGGGAATCCTGGCCACCGCACGCCTCACCGCGAGCGACCCGTCATCCCTGGGCACCCTCATGGAACTGTCCGCGATCACCGCGGTGGTCGTCGGCGGAACCCCCCTGAGCGGCGGATCCATCCGGGTGCTCGGCACCGTCGCGGGTGCGCTCCTGATGCAGCTGCTGCGCGCCACGCTCGTCAAGCACGACCTGCCCGACTCCACCGCCCAGATAGCCCAGGCGGCCATCATCATCGCCGCCGTCTACGTCGCACGGGAGCGCCGATCCCGATGAACCCCACCTCCTCGCTCACCGCACCGGGGACGGGCACCACGCCCTCCGCGCCCACCGGGAGCGGCCCCGCCGCCGACCGCGGGCGGGCCGACGTCTCCGGACGGGAACGGCTCGCCGCGCTCGTGCAGCGCCAGGGCGTGCTCGCCGTCCTGCTCCTCGTCGTCGTGATCGCCTCCTTCGTCTACCCCACCTTCGCCACGCTGGACAACGCGCGGGGGGTGACGGTGCAGGCGTCGTTCCTGGCCGTCGTCGCACTCGGCATGACCCTGGTCATCATCACCGGTGGCATCGACCTGTCCGTCGGCTCGGTCTTCGCACTGGGCGGAGTACTCGCCGCCTGGGCCTCCCAGTGGGGCATCCTGCCCGCCCTCCTCGTACCGCTCGTGGCCTGCGGGACGATCGGCCTGATCAACGGTCTGCTGATCGCCCGGGCCGGCATGGCACCCTTCATCGTCACGCTCGCCTCCCTCCTAGGGGCGCGCGGGCTGCTGCTCGCCCTCACCGACGAAGGCGCCACCACGTACCTGGTGCCCAAGGGCTCGGCGTTCGCGGAGCTCGGCCAAGGCAGCATCGGAGGCTTCGGGTATCCGATCCTCGTCGCACTCGTCCTCTTCGCCGTCGGCGGGGTCGTCCTCCAGCGCACGTCGTTCGGCCAGACGCTGTTCGCCGTCGGCGGCAGCAGCGACGCGGCGACGCTGATGGGCCTGCCCGTGGCCCGCGCGAAGGTGACGGTGTACCTGCTGAGCGGACTCCTCGCGGGACTCGCGGGAGCCGTCAACGCGGCCCGGCTGTCCTCCGGCGTCACGATCATCGGGGCCGGCATGGAGCTCGACGCGATCGCCGCCGTCGTCATCGGCGGAACCCTGCTGGTCGGCGGCGCCGGTTCGGTGAGCGGCACCCTCTGGGGGGTGTTGCTGCTCGCCGTCATCCAGAACCTCATCAACCAGATCGGCACGCTCAACTCCTCGTACCAGTCGGTGGTCAGCGGCGGATTCCTCATCCTCGTCGTGGTAGCGCAGCGCTACCTCTCACGGAGCCGAAGTACCGTCTGACGGGGGACGGATCATGCTCGAACCAGAGCCGTCCCACAGCCGTTCCAGAGCCGATCCAGAACCGACGAGAGCTGAAACAGAGGAGTGCCGTGGGCGTCAGCCTCAAGGACGTCGCGCAGCGGGCAGGCGTGTCGATCAAGACCGTGTCCAACGTCGTGAACAACTACCCCCACGTCACGCCTCAGATGCGCGCCAAGGTGCAGCAGGCCATCGACGAGCTCGGTTACCGGCCGAACCTCACCGCCCGGCATCTGCGCAAGGGGCGTACCGGCATCATCGCCTTCGCCGTACCCGAGCTCGGCAACCCGTACTTCGCGGAGCTGGCCGGCGCCATCATCGACGCCGCCGCCCAGCACGACTACACCGTCCTCGTCGACCACACCGCTGGGCTGCGCGAGCGGGAACTGCTGGTCTGCCAGGAGTTCCGCTCCCATGTCATCGACGGGCTGATCCTGAGCCCCATCCATCTGGAGACGGCCGATCTGGTCGCCCGGCAGGAGACCTCGCCCCTGGTGCTGCTCGGCGAGCGCGAGTACGAGGCGCCCTACGACCAGATCGCCATCGACAACGTGGCGGCGGCCCGCGAGGCGGTCCGCCACCTCGTGGGCCTGGGCCGCCGCCGCATCGCGTTCCTCGGCTCCCGCACCGACCGCGAGCGGCAGCCCGCGCACCTGCGGCTGCGCGGCTGGCGGGAGGAGCTCGTCGCCTCGGGCCTGGAGCCGGCCGAGACGCTCGTCGTCGCCACGGACGGTTACGGCCGCGCCGACGGCGCGGCGGCCATGTCCGCGCTCCTGGACCGGGGGGAGCGGCCGGACGCGGTCTTCGCGTACAACGACCTCATCGCCCTCGGTGCGATGCGGACCCTCATCGAACGGGGCCTGCGTGTCCCCGACGACATCGCCGTGGTCGGCTTCGACGACATCGAGGAAAGCCGCTTCGGCGCGATCAGCCTCACCACCGTCGCCCCCGACAAGCACGCCATCGCCCGCCTCGCCGTGGACCGCCTCGTCGAGCGTCTCAGCGGCCGGTCGGACTCCGAGCCGCGCAGGATCAGCCCCGGGTACGAGCTCGTCGTCCGGGAGTCCACCGGCGGCGGCCGCACGGCCCCCGGCCACGGCCGCGACCCCGGCCCACGACCCGGCGACGACAGCCCGACCCCACCCCCCGCCTGACTGCCCGACCATCCGCTCGCCCTGAGGACTCGCCATGCTCCGATCCACCGTCCGCCACCGGCCGTTCGGCACTGCCCCGAGCGGAGAGGAGGTCGGCCTCTGGCGGCTGGAATCCACCTCCGGCGTCTACGCCGAGATCCTCACGTACGGGGGTGTCCTGCACTCCCTCGGCGTGCCCGACACCGAAGGCGGGACGGCCGATGTGATCCTCTCGCTGACGTCGGTGGACCAGTACGCCGAGAAGGGCCCGTACCTCGGTGCGCTGATCGGCCGGTACGCCAACCGCATCGCCCACGGCCGCTTCACCCTCGACGGCACCACGCACCACATCCCCCTCAACGACCGAGGCCACGCCCTGCACGGCGGTCCCGAAGGATTCGACACCAGGGTGTGGGACGCCCACCCCCTCACGGACGGCGACACGGCCGCACTCCGTCTGACGCTGCACAGCCCCGACGGCGACATGGGGTTTCCCGGCGCTCTCGACGTCGCCGTCACGTACTCCCTCGACTCGGCCGGCACCCTGTCCGTCGACTGCACGGCGACCACCGACCGCCCGACCGTGGTCAGCCTCACCAACCACGCCTACTTCAACCTGGCGGGCGCCGGAGACGTCCTGGGCCACACCCTCCAGATCGACTCCACGGCCTACCTTCCGGTCGACGGGGACGGCATCCCGCTGGGCCCGCTCCAGGACGTGACCGGCACGCCCTTCGATCTGACGTCCCCCCGGCTGCTCGGAGACTGCGTCGGTTCGGCCGACGAGCAGATCAGCCGCGCCGGCGGGTACGACCACTGCTGGGCACTGGCCGGACGGGAGCCGGGCCCGCTGCGGTACGCGGCCCGGCTGACGGCTCCGGCGGAGACCCGGGTCATGGAGGTGTGGACGACGGCGCCGGGCGTGCAGGTCTACACCGCCAACCACCTGGACGGATCCCTCGCCGACGGGACGGGCCGCTCCCACGAACGCCATGGCGCGGTCTGTCTGGAGACGCAGCACTTCCCCGACGCCCCCAACCGGCCCGAATACCCCAGCGCGGTGCTGCGCCCCGGCACGACCGCTCACCGTCGTACGGAGTTCCGCTTCCCGCACCTCGGCGGCGGGGCGGAGCACTCGACCGGTCTCCTGGAGGAAGCGTGTGATTGATTCCGGTGCCGGGGGGTAGCCGCGGAACTCAGACGGTCTGATCCGTTCTCGACAGAAAGGGCACCCATGCCTTTCTCGACTGCCACCGCCTCCGAGCTCGCCGCTTCCGGCTCACCCGCCCTGCTGCTGATCCTGGTAGGAGTGGTGATCGCCGTCCTGCTGATCGCCGCCTTCTGGTGGGGTTCCCGGCGCGCGGCTCGCAGAAGGGCCTCCGCCGGTGTCGCGCAGCCGCAGGCGGCCGAGGCGAGGCGGGACTCATGGACCGCGCCGGACGAGCGACCTGACCGATGAGCAGGCCCGTGGGGCCGCAGCGGAAGGAGGACCCCGTGAAGGGAAAGGGCGACGACAACGAGCGGCGGGACCGCCGCACCGCCCCCACCACTCCGGCGGACGCCGAGGGCGAGAGCGGTGACAGGGAGGCGCGAGAGGATGCCGAGGAGGCCGTGACGCGACGCGCCGGGGACACCGACCGCGCCGGCGACACCGACCGGGCGGGCGCCGACGGCCACCGGGCCAAGCGTCAGCGCCCCGGCCTCGGCCGCGAGGAGCAGACCCGGGACCAGGGGGCCTGACGCCCGGCTGTTCCGGATCGCCGAGCGGGCGTCACCCGGGGGCACCGCCGCGGACGCGGTGGGCCGTGTCGCGCAGCCACAGGGCGCTGCGCTTGGGCGTACGGCTCTGGGTGGGGTAGTCGACGCGGACGAGCCCGAAGCGCTTGTCGTAGCCGTACGCCCACTCGAAGTTGTCCAGGAGCGACCACGCGAAGTAGCCGCGGACGTCGGCGCCCCGGCTGCGGGCCCCGGCCACGGCGGCGAGGTGGGACGCGAGGTAGGCGGTGCGGTCGGCGTCCTCGACGAAACCGTGGGCGTCGGGGACGTCCTCGTACGCGGCGCCGCTCTCGGTGACCACCATCGGCATGCCGGGATAGTCGCGGGAGATGCGCAGCAGCAGGTCGGTGAGGTCGTGCGGCATCACCTCCCAGCCGAGGCCGGTGACCGGCAGGCCGCCGTGCGGCAGGTTCCGGGTGACAGGGATGCCGCGTGCGTCGGTGGAGGAGCCGTTCTCGTCGACCCCCGATGTCTGCATCGAGCGGTAGTAGTTGACGCCCAGGGTGTCGATGGGGCTGCTGATGATCTCCAGGTCGCCGTCCCTGACGGGGATCTCGACGGACCGGGCGGCCAGGTCGTCGACGAGGTCCTGCGGGTACCGGCCGCGCAGGACCGGGTCGAGATAGAAGCGGAATCCGAGGGCGTCGGCCCGGCGCGCGGCCTCGCGGTCGGCCGCCGAGCCGGTGGCGGGCCGGCTGGTGCCGAGGAGGTGGGTGACGGCCAGGTCGAGGGGCCGGCGGGCGGCGGAGCGCAGGCGCTGGACCGCGAGCCCGTGGCCGAGGTGCAGATGGTGCACGGCACGCACCCCGTCGGCGAAGGAGCGGCCTCCGGGTGCGTGGACGCCCTCGACGTGGCCGAGGACGGCCGAGCAGAACGGTTCGTTCAGGGTGGTCCAGTGGGTGACGCGGTCGCCGAGGCGCTCGTGGACGAGTTCCGCGTAGTCGGCGAACCGGTGGGCGGTGTCGCGGGCGGGCCAGCCGCCGGCGTCCTGGAGCTCCTGGGGCAGGTCCCAGTGGTACAGGGTGAGCCAGGGGGTGACGCCGTGCGCGAGGAGTTCGTCGACGAGGCGGTCGTAGAAACCGATCCCCGCCGGGTTGGCCGGGCCGCGCCCGTGCGGCTGGACGCGGGACCAGGAGACGGAGAAGCGGTACGTGTCGAGGCCGAGGGCGGCGAGCAGGGCCACGTCCTCGGGCATGCGGTGGTAGTGGTCACAGGCCACGTCTCCGGTGTCGCCGTTGTCGACGGCCCCGGGGACGCGGCAGAAGGTGTCCCAGATGGACGGGGTGCGGCCGTCCTCGGCGGTGGCCCCCTCGATCTGGAAGGCGGAGGTGGCGGCGCCGAAGCGGAAGTGCGGGGGGAGGAGGTCGATGAGCGCGTCGTGGTGGGCGGTGGCGGACGGGGCGGGGGCGGTCACGGGATCCTCCTGGTGCCGAGAGGCGGACGGGAAAGCGGCCCGGGCGCCCTCGCGGGGCGTCCGGGCCGTGTGCGGGAGACGGATCAGGGCAGGCGGTGGTCCTCGTTCAGCACGACACCGCGTTCGGGGCGGTACAGGTCGAAGCCCCGTGTGTCGCACTGCAGGCCGCCGACGATGCAGTGGTCGACGAGGGCCTTGAGGGTGCGCTCCTCCCACGCGTTGAAGAAGTCGTAGTGGAAGGAGTAGCCGCGACCACTGGCCAGGCGGACCTGGCTCATGTCGCCGTTGACCGGCCACGCCATCTTGAACTCGATCATCGGCAGGGCGACCGGGTGGGAGGCCGGGCACATGTTGTCGTTGGTGCCGGGCTTGACCACCGGGTACGCCATGTGGCTCTTGTGGTCGGGGGTGTCGAGGTACAGGCCGTCCCAGCAGCTGGGGGCCTGCATGCGCAGGTTGAGCTGTACGTCGGGCCGGCTCGGACAGCTCGCCGGGATGTCGGTGTTGAAGAAGCTGTCACCGCATTCCCAGCCCTCGACGAAGCCCTTGTGGCTGCGGAACTCCTGGGCGGTCTGCATCGGGTTGCCGACGACGAATCGCAGCCCCTTGGGGAAGGGCCGCACGCTCCGGTAGTCGGTCACGCCCGCCTTGTAGTAGATGACCTGCGGGCCGACGGGCAGGATCTTCTGGTCGCCCTTGTACAGCGAGGGCATCCAGTACGCGGAGGCGTCCGCGGGCGCCTTGCAGGTGGTGCTGCCTCCGTAGAGCGAGCCGGTGGTGCTGGCGGCGTTGGTGGACGTGTTGCCCATGAACGTGTGGTCGTGGGACTTGCCGAACTGGCCCGGGTAGACGATCGGGTCGTCCGGCGCGGTGTGGGTGACGGAACAGCCGGCCTGGAACTCGTGATGGTAGGCCGGGGGCGGGGTGGCCGTGGACGGGGTCACCCCGGTGACCTGGGGCACGGCCGGGATGTAGCCGTCGCCGTCGGCGTCGTCCGCAGAGGGGAGCGCGGAGGCCGCCATGACGTGGCCGTTGGCGGCGCCCGCCGCGTGCGCCCCGTGGGCGCGGGCGGCCGGGGCGGTGGTCTCCCCGTGGGCGGTGGCCGCCGTGTACGTGTTCACCGTCAGGGCGGAGACGCCCAGGGCTGCGCTGAGCAGGAGGGCGGACAGGGTCCGGCCGCGGATTCTCATCGTGATCTCCTCGTTCTCCTCAGGGGGTCAGCTGTAGATGCCGAACTCGTGGAGCGAGTAGCCCCAGCCGGTGCCGCGTGCGGTGAGCTGGAGCCGGACGTACCGTGCGGTGGCAGCGGTCTCGATGGTGTCGATGTCGCCGTTGCCGGTGGTGGTGGCGTGGATGGTGCGCCAGGTGTCGCCGTCGTCGGAGACCTGGACCTCGTAGGCGCGGGCGTAGGCCGGGTCCCAGACCAGCTGGAGCCGGTTGAAGGAGCGGACCGAGCCGAGGTCGACCCGGATCCACTGCGGGTCGCTCCAGTCGCTGGCCCAGCGGGTGGTGGTGTTGCCGTCGGTCGCGTTGGTCGCCGGGCAGGGGCAGTCGCCGTACGAGGCCTGCGCGGAGGAGGCCGTGGCGGGCCGGTTCAGGGCGATGTTGGTGCCGGCGACCGGCGGGGCGACGACCTTGACGGACTTCGTCTCGATGCCGGCGTTGCCGCGGCCGTCCTCGGCCTGCACGTACACCTTCCACACGCCGAGCTTCTCGGGCGCGGTGACCGCGAAGGTGCCGTTGCCGAGGGATCGGTACTGCGCGTCGACGAGGCGCTTGTCGCCGTTGGCGTAGTTGCCGCTCAGGAGGATCTTGGTGGTGACGGGGTCGCCGTCCGGGTCGCGGACGTCGGCGCGGACCGTGAACTCGCCGCCGGCCGGGGCGGATCCGGCGGGGGTGACGGTCATGCCGCTGATGACCGGCGGGGTGTTGTCGCCCGCGACGGAGCCGGTGTACGCCTTCTTGAGGGCGTAGTAGGAGAGGCGCTTCAGGCCGTCGGGGAGCAGGTTGAACCAGACGCCGCCGAAGTCGTGCTCGGTGCCGTAGTGGAAGACGGTCGCGCCGAGGGCGACGCCCTGGTGGCCGGTGACGCAGTTCCACGCCTTGGTGTACCCGTCGGCCTTCTGCACGTCGGTGGGCTCGTCGGGGACGCCGTTGGCGTCGTCGGGGACCTCCCACTCGCCGGCGGGCCCGGTCTCGGTGATGATGTACGGCTTGGTGTAGCCGCCCTCCACCCAGTCCTCGCGGACCCCGCACATGTCGCCGTAGGCGTTCATCGAGTAGAGGTCGAGGTCGGGCGCGTTGCGCTTGTAGTACGGCCAGGCGCCGGTCCACGCGTCCGTGGAGGTCACGGGGTGGTCGGGGTCGATGGAGTGGATCCGCTTGGCGACGTCGTTGACGAAGGTCGTGTACGCGTTGCGCTGGGCCTCCAGCTCGGTGCCGCTGTAGCAGTTCTGCAGACCGAGGACGGACTCGTTGCCGACGTTCCACATGAGGGTGGCGGGGTGGGACTTGTAGGTGTCGACCCACTTCGCGAACTCGGTGAGCATGGTGCTCTTGTACGCGCTGTCCGTCACGTAGTTGACGCAGCCGCCGGAGCCGGGGCCGCCGCCCGGCTGGAGCCAGAAGCCGTTGATCACCTTGACGCCGTTGGCGGCCGCCGCGTCGAGCAGCGGCTTGGTGCCGGCGTCCGTTCCCCAGGTGCGGACGGTGTTGACGCCCATGGACTTCACGTCCGGCATGTAGCGGGGGGCGTCGGCCATCGCGGGGCCCCAGGTGACGCCCTTCACGGTGTACGGCTGCCCGCCCACCGTCAGCCGCCAGTTGCCCTGCGTGCCGCTGACACGGACGGCGCCGCCGGGCTCGGGCTGGGTGGACCCGCCGCCGTACACCCGGAACTCCCACAGGGAGTAGCCGTAGCCGGTGCCCCGGGTGATCCCCTGGAGGCGTACGTAGCGGCCCTTGCCGGTGACCGCGAGTTCGTCGGTGCCACCGTCGCCCGCCGTCACGGACTTGACGGTGCGCCAGTCGCTTCCGTTGTCGGAGAGCTGGATGTCGTAGGCCTTGCCGTAGGCGCCCTCCCAGTTCAGGACGACGCGGCTGATGTCGGCGCTGCTGCCCAGGTCGACCTGGATCCACTGGGCGTCGCTCCACTGGCTCGCCCAGCGGGTTCCGGTGAGGTCTCCGTCGAACGCGGCGGACGCCTTCCATGCGTCTCCCTCGGCGGAGGAGGCGGTGGCGGTCCTCCCCTGGGAGAGGAGGGTCTCCGCGGCGGTGGCGGGGGCGGCGGTCAGTGCCGTCGCCGAGGTGGCGAGCAGGGCACCCAGGGAGATGAGTGAGCCTGTCGTGCGGGCGCGGTCGCGGGTGCGCCTTGGTGTCGTGGGGGCGTGGGTCGAGGTCATGGGGGCTCCTGGACGGAGGGGGAGGGGGATCGCCTTCCGGGCGGCGCGGCGGGGACTGGGCGCCGCCCGGAAGGGGTGAGGAGCCGGGACGCACCGGATGGGTGGTGCGTCCCGGCGGGACCGTCAGGGGAAGGAGACGACGGTGGACGGCACGGTCGAGGTGCCGGCGGGGATGGTCGACGCCCCGGTGTCGTTGATGACGTGGTTGTAGTGGCCCATGCCGCCGAGGGACACCACCAGGAGGCTGTGGAACTTCACCCCCGGCTTGACGGGGGCCTTGAAGCCGTGGTCCTGGACGATGGTCGGGTCCACGTTGTAGTTGCAGTAGCTGCCGAGGCCCCAGGCCTCATGGGTGTTCACGGAGTCGTCGACGCGGTAGGCGGCGTACCCCTTGGTCGAGCCGTTCTGGATGGCGGCCTGGTTGGGGGCGTCGTACGCCTTCTCGTTCTGGTAGAAGATCGTGCGGCCGCGCTCGCCGTACCACTCGACGTCGTACTTGTTGAAGTGCTCGACGAACAGGCCGGTGGCGAGCACGTCGTCACCGTTGACCCGGACGCCGTAGTCCGCGCGGTTGGTCTCCCAGCCCCAGCCCTCGCCGTGGTCGGCGCGCCACACCCAGGTGTGGTCGATGATGGCGTCGTCGCTGTTCACGACCACGCTGGTGGTGGCCTTGCCCGCGCCCGCGCCGCCGATGCGGATGTACACGTCCTGCACGGTGGTGGGGTTGGCGGCGTGGTCCGCGGAGGAGTTCTGCGGCCCGAGCTCCAGCAGGGTCGGGGAGTTGACCGGGCCGGCGTCGATCAGGAAGCCGGCGAGCCGGACGCCGTCGACGTCGGCGACCTTCATCGCGGTGACGCCGTTGTCCGGGATGACGGTGGCGAGACCCAGGCCGAGCACGATGGTGTTCGCCCGGTTCACGTTGATGGTCTGGTCGACGTGGTAGATGCCCGGGGTGAACAGCAGGTGCAGGCCCTGGGCCAGCGCCTGGTTGATCGTGGCGGCGGTGGCGCCCGGCTTGACCACGTAGAACTGGTTCAGCGGGATCGACTCGCCCTGCGGGGCGCCGTTGGCCCAGCTGGTGCCGCGGGCGTTGACGCGCTTGGCGGGGGCGAAGACCTTGTACTCGTTGCCGTCGAGGTAGAGGTAGGGCTTCTCGCGGGAGATCGGCGTGGTGTCGAGCGTGGTGTAGCGGGGCTCCGGGAAGGAGGTGGCCGGGGCGCCCTCGACACCTGAGAAGGTCTGGTTCCAGACGCTGTTGGACCAGCCGCCGATGGAGCTCTCCCGGGTGTACCACTGCTGCTGGGAGTAGTTGCCGATCTGGCCGTCGATCTTGGAGTCGGCGATGTAGCCGCCGCTGGCCCAGCCGTAGCCGTTCGGCGCCAGGTTGAGGCCGCCCTTGACGTGCATGCGACGGAAGGAGGAGGCCTGCGAGACGGCCCACCGGTCGGTGCCGTTGACCGGGTTGAGGGTCAGGCCCTCCGCACCGCGCCAGAAGTTCTGGGTGGCGTTGCCGTTGAACCAGCCGGCGTCGACGGTCACGTCACCGTTGATGGTGGTGTCGCCGGGCCGCAGACCGAGGCCGGCGATCTGGGTGTAGAAGCCGATCTGGGCGTTGAGGCCGTTGTACGTGCCGGGCTTGAAGAGGAAGGCGTGCCGGCCGCTGCCGAACTGGGCCGACTCCTGCTGCTGGAAGACCTGGTCCAGCTTGGCCTGGATGCCGGGTGTGGACGGGTCGACGACATGGACGTTGGGGCCGAGGTCGCCGCCGCCGGGGAGCGTCGGGCCGGTGCCGCCGGTGGTGCCGTAGACCTGGAACTCCCAGAGGGAGAAGCCGTATCCGGTGGCCCGGGTGAGGCCGTTCATCCGGATGTAGCGGCCGGTGCCGGAGAGCGTGACGTTGTCGGTGCCACCGTCGCCGGCGCTGACGGTGGTGACGGTCCGCCAGTCGGTGCCGTTCTCGGAGGCCTGGATGTCGTAGCTCTTGCCGTAGGCCGCTTCCCAGGTGAGGACGGCGTGGCTGAGCGTGGCGCTGCTGCCGAGGTCGACCTGGATCCACTGGGCGTCCTGCCAGGCGCTGGCCCAGCGGGTGCCGGTGAGGTCGCCGTCGACGGCGGCGGAGGCGGAGAAGGCGCCGCCCTCGGTGGAGGAGGCGGTCGCGGTCCTCCCCTGGGAGAGCAGGGTGGGGGCCGCCTGTGCCGTCGTGGCGGGGGCGAGGGCGAGCAGGCTGCCGGCCAGGGAGGTGACAAGCGCGCCGACGGTGGCCCGGCGGACGCGTGAGGCGGGTCGCCGGAAGACCGGCGGGGACCCGACGGAAGACATGGGGTCTCCTCTGGATACATGGGGGAAACGTGGGAGAGCGCTCTCCCGAAACCTTGCCTGCAGGGCGAGTTGACGGTCAAGGCGTATGACACGACTTTTCTTTTGGCTTTCATTAAGTGTCGACGCCAATCGGTTCCGGCCGGCCGTGGACCGTCCTCCCACCGGACACACGACACCGTTAAGGTGCGCAGGTGGGGAATCGAGGACCGACTCTGGAAGACGTCGCACGCGAGGCGGGGGTATCGCGCGCGACGGTGTCCCGCGTCGTCAACGGCGTGCGCAACGTGGCTCCCGACATCCAGGAGAGCGTGCGCGAAGCGATCGCCCGCATCGGCTACACCCCCAACCAGGCCGCCCGTTCCCTGGTCACACGGCGCACCGGGACCGTGGCCCTGGTGCTCTCCGCCACGGGCAGGTCCTTCACCGCCCGGGTGTTCTCCGACCCGTTCTTCGGACGCGTGGTGGACGGTGTCCTGCCGGTCCTGCGCCGCCGCGCGATCCAGCCCGTGCTGCTCGTCGCCGAGTCCGAGCAGGCCAGGGCGCAACTCGTCGAGTACCTGCGCCAGGGCGGCGCCGACGGAGCCCTGGTGGTGCCGCTGGACGAGAACGACCCGCTGCCGTCGATGCTGGTGGCGGCGGGCCTTCCCACGGTGCTGTTCGGCCGCCCCCGGGACGGGGAGCGGTGCGGCTACGTCGACCTCGACAACCCCGCCGGTGCGCGTCTGGCGGCAGAGCACCTGTGGGCCACCGGCCGGCGCCGCCCGGCCACCATCGCCGCACCGGTCACCGCGCCCACGGCGGAGGAACGCCTCGACGGATTCCGGGAGGCGTTCGCGGCGCACGGGGTGACATCGGTTCCCGTCGTACGGGGCCGGTTCACGGTGGACAGCGGCAGGCGCGCCATGGCCAGACTGCTGAAGGACCACCCGGGGATCGACGCCGTGTTCGCCGCCAACGACCTGATGGCCCAGGGCGCCTGCCAGTACCTGCGTGAGCAGGGGGTTTCCGTCCCCGGCGAGGTGGCCGTCGTGGGCTTCGACGACTCGGTGGCGGCGCGCAAGGCACGCCCGCAGCTGACCACCGTGCGCCAGCCGGTGGAGCGCATGGCGGCCGCGATGGCCACGCTGCTGGTCGAGCAGCTCGACGGCGCCCGGTCCGGGACGGCCGCGAAGGTGTTCGAACCGGTGCTGGTCGTACGCGAGTCGACCTGACCGACCCTCCCGGCAGGGGTTCGTGGCGAGCACGAAAGGCCGTTCCCGCCGATCGACCCCCGCGCGTCACGCCTCCAGCGCGTCCAGTACGGCGAGCTGCTCCATGACGCGGTCGGCGGACCAGGTGTCGAGCCAGGTCGCGAAGTCTCCGCCGTAGGCGCGGGGGGCGGATTCCACGCGCATCACGAGGGCGAGATAGACCCGGTAGAGGGCGAGGCGGACGCGGGCGCCGACGTCCAGGGTCAGGGTGGGGGTGACGGAGCGGTAGCCGGCCAGGAGGTCGGCGTCGTCCTCGGCCGTCCCGAGCGGGTCGAGACCGACGAGCTCGGCCAATGGATCCCCGAAGAAGGCGCGTTCGCCGTCGATCAGCCCGCTCAGCCGCCACGGCCCGGTCCCGGTACGGACGAGGACGGCGTTGCCCTCCCAGGCGTCGAAGTGGACGAGTGCGGGACGGCGTACCTCGGCGAGCCGGTCGCCGAAGCGTACGGGCAGCCCGGCGAGGAACCCGGCGGGTGCGGGCAGGGCGACGTCGAACCGGCTCGCGTCGGCGAGGACGGCGTGCAGCATGGCGGTGAACGCGGCGGGCCAGTCGGGCGCCGAGAGTCCCGCCGCGGGCTGCGGGTATCCGTACGCCGGACCGGTGACGGTGGCGGTCCGGGCCAGGGTCTCTCCCAGCTCACGGCGCAGCGCCGCGCGATCGGCCGGCGCGATCCGGTCGCGTACGGCGTCCCAGGTGGTGCCGTGGAGGTACGAGAGGAGCAGCCACTCGGCGGGGGTGCCGGGACCCGCGGGCTCATGGTGCAGGACGGCGGGCACCCGGGCGCCCGTCCGGGCCGCGAGCCGGTGGAAGAGAGCCTCGGTGCCGAGGAGCCCCCGCTCGTGGGTGAGGGCGGGGGCGTTCTCCGGAGGCGCGGTCTTGAGCACCAGGTGCCGCCCGTCGGAGAGTTCGAGCAGCCGGACGGAGTTGTGGAGACCGCCGCTGAGGGCGGTGCCCCGGACGACCGTCGCAGGACCGAGGAGGCGACGGAGCCGTTCGGCGGCGAGCTCGTCGCCATTGCCGGACCCCGGTGGAGGGGACGGCGCGGTGTCGGCGGCCATGGGGGCACTCCTTCAAGGGGGATGCCGTCCGAGGGGGAGGGGGAGGAGGGAGGGGAGACTCCGGAAGGCCGCCCCGGCGGTGCCGGGGCGGCCTTCCGGAGGATCGCGACGGAGCTTCCGGTCAGCCCGCGTTCGCCGCGCGGTGGGCGCGGACGATGTCCGCGTACCGGCGTCCGCTCGTCTTCACGGTCCTGCGCTGCGTGGCGTAGTCGACGTGGACGAGGCCGAAGCGCTTGTCGTAGCCGTAGGCCCATTCGAAGTTGTCCAGGAGGGACCAGGCGTAGTACCCGGCGAGCGGGGCGCCCTTGCGCAGGGCGCTCGCGCAGGCCGCGAGGTGCTGCTCCAGGTAGCGGGTGCGCTCGGGGTCGTGGACCGCTCCGTCGGGGCCGACGGTGTCGGGGAAGGCCGAGCCGTTCTCGGTGACGTACAGCTTGCGTATGCCGTAGTCCTCGGTGAGCCGCAGGAGGAAGGCCTCCAGGCCGCCGGCGTCGATCTGCCAGTCCATGCCGGTGCGGGGGACGTCGGGGAGGCGCACCTCGCGGGCGTACGGGGCGGGTCCCGTCGGGTCGTCGGCGACGGTGACCGGGAAGTAGTAGTTGAGGCCGTGCCAGTCGAGAGGGGTGGCGATGGTCTCCAGGTCCCCGGGCTTCTCCGGCAGTTCGACTCCGTACAGCTCGCGCATGTCGGTGGGGAAGCCCCGGCCGTACACCGGGTCGAGCCACCAGCGGTTGGTGTGGCCGTCCGCGCGGGCGGCGGCGGCGATGTCCTCGGGCCGGGTCGAGGCGGGCGCGACGGTCGAGTGGTTGGTGACCAGACCGACCTGGGCGCCGGGGGCGGCGGCGCGGACGGCCTGGGTGGCGAGGCCGTGGGCGAGGAGGAGGTGGTACGAGGCGCGGACGGCGGCGGTGAGATCGGTGAGGCCCGGGGCCATCCGGCCCTCCAGGTGGCCGATCCAGCCGGAGCAGAGCGGTTCGTTGAGGGTGGCCCACTGGGTGACCCGGTCGCCGAGGCGTTCGGCGACGACGGAGGCGTAGGCGGCGAGGTGCTCGGCGGTGGCCCGCTCGGTCCAGCCCCCGCGGCTGTCCGTCACCCGGTCCTGGAGGGCCTGCGGGAGGTCCCAGTGGTAGAGGGTGACGGAGGGGGTGATGCCGGCGTCGAGGAGTCCGTCGACGAGCCGGTCGTAGAAGTCGAGTCCGGCCGCGTTGACGGGCCCGTCGCCGCCGGGGAGGACACGCGGCCAGGCGATGGAGAGCCGGTAGGCGTCGGTGCCGAGGCCCTTCATCAGGGCGATGTCCTCGGGCCAGCGGTGGTAGTGGTCGCAGGCGGTGTCGCCGTGGTCGCCGTTGTCGATCGCGCCGGGCACGCGGGAGAAGGTGTCCCAGATGGACGGAGCCCGGCCGTCTTCGGCGACGGCGCCCTCGATCTGGTAGGCGGAGGTCGCGGTGCCCCAGGCGAAGTCCGGCGGGAAGGCCTCCAGGTCGAGCGTGGTGCGGGAGTCGGTGGATTCGGACACGGGGAACCTCTTCGTGATGGGTGTGGAGAGGGAGGTCACTTGACCGCACCTGCGGTGAGGCCGGCGACGAGATAGCGCTGGAGGAGCAGGAAGCCGACGACGACAGGGACGCTGACCACGAGGGAGGCGGCCATCACCTGGTTCCAGTACACGTCGTTCTGGGTGGCGTATCCCTGGAGACCGACGGCGAGGGTGCGGGTGGTGTCGTTGGTCATGACGGAGGCGAAGAGGACCTCGCCCCAGGCGGTCATGAAGGCGTAGACGGCGACGGCGATGATGCCGGGGGACGCCGCCGGGACGATGACGCGGAACAGCGCGCTGATCGGCCCGCAGCCGTCGACCTTGGCGGCCTCGTCGAGCTCGCGCGGGATCGAGTCGAAGTAGCCGGTCAGCATCCAGATGGAGAACGGCAGCGAGAAGGTCAGATAGGTGAGGATCAGGCCTTCCCGGGAGCCGAAGAGGGCGATGCCGGTGGCGTTGCCGATGTTGACGTAGATGAGGAACAGCGGCAGCAGGAAGAGGATGCCGGGGAACATCTGCGTGGACAGCACCGTCACGGTGAAGACCCGCTTGCCGCGGAAGGTGTAGCGGCTGACGGCGTACGCGGCGAAGATCGCGACCGCCACCGAGAACACCGTGGCCGCGCCCGCGACGACGATCGAGTTCACGAAGTAGTCGGCGAGCGGGACGGTCTCCCAGATGTCGACGTACGGACGGAGCGTGAGCCCGGAGGGGATCCACTCGAACTTGCCCGAGACGTCCTCCAGCGGCTTCAGGGAGCTGGAGACCATGACGTACACCGGCAGCACCACGAAGGCGGTGAGCAGGGTGAGGAAGATCCGCCGGGTCCAGAGGAACGAGCGGGGCGCCGCCATGGGGGAGCGCGGAGCCGCGCGCCGGGATGCGTGCTCAGACATCGGAGGTCTTCCTTCCGCGGCTGGTGAGCAGGAGGTAGACGCCCGTGACGACGAGGAGGAAGAGCAGCAGCAGCACGGACATGGCCGAGCCGGTGCCGAAGTTCCAGGTCTGGAAGGACGACTGGTAGATGTGGAGCGAGATCAGGTCGGCGGATTCGGGGGCCGCCTTGCCGAAGAGCACGAACGGCGTGTTGAAGTCGTTGAACGTCCAGAGGAACAGGACGAGCACGAGGACCTGGTTGACGGAGCGCAGCGACGGCAGGGTGATGTGCCGGATCTGCTTCCAGACGCCGGCGCCGTCGAGCGCCGCCGCCTCGTACATGTCCCGGGGGATGTTCTGCAGTCCGGCCATGACGGTGAGGAAGGCGAAGGGCCAGCCCTTCCAGACCGAGACGACGAGCAGCGTGTAGAAGGCGTTGTCGCCGATGAGCCAGAAGGCGGGGCTGTCGCCGATGCCGAGCTGGTCGTGGAGGACGTGGTTGATGAGGCCGTTGTCCCGCTGGAACATGAACGCCCAGGTGATGACGGCGGCGTAGACGGGCAGGGCGTACGGGACGAGGAACAGGGTCCGCAGGAAGCCGCGGCCCCGGAAGTTCTCCTGGAGGAAGATCGCGGCTGCCGTTCCGAGGAACCAGCACAGCCCCACGGAGAGGAGGGTGAACAGACACGTCGTCAGGAAGGACTTCAGGAGCGCCTGTCCGACGGGGGCGTCGAAGTCGATCGCGACGGTGTAGTTGTCCAGGCCCGACCAGGGAGCCTCGCCCCAGTTGCGGATGTAGAACTGGGTGAGCTCCTTGAAGCTCATGACGATGCCCATGAGCATCGGTACGAGGTGGACGAGGAGTTCGAGGAGCAGGGCGGGCAGGAGCAGCAGGTAGGGCAGTGCGATGCGGCGACGCCCGGAGCGGCGTGGTGCGCGTGCCTCTCCGGGTGTGGCCTTGCGCACCGCCGGCTCGGTCGGGTGAGCGACGGCGGTTTCGGTCATGGTGCGGCGGCCTACTTCTTGGGCATCTGCTGCTGGGCCTTTTCGAGCTTGGCCTTCACGGACTCGGTGGTGACCGGTCGGCCGGCGGCGGCGTCGGCGAACAGCTCCTTGACCGCGGTGCCCACGACCGTCTCGAACTGCGACTCCTCGGGCACCTGCGGCAGGGCCGCGGCGCTGGTGGCGAGGGTGTCACGGATGACGGTGAGCGACGGGTCGGCGAAGGCGGCGTCCTTCTGGGCGCTCTTGACCGGCGGAACGGAGCCGTACGCCTTGTTGAGGGCGATCTGCTCCTCGTCGCTCGTCATGTACTTCACGAACTTCAGGGCGCCGTCGAGGTTCTTGGTGTTCTTGAAGACGGCCAGGTTGATGCCGGCGACCATCGAGTTGGTCTGGGCGCCCTGACCGGGCTTGCCCGACGGGACCGGGGCGGGGGCCACGCCCCACTCGTCCGGGCCCATGCCCTGCGAGGAGAAGGTCTGCGACGGGGTCTGCCACAGGACCATGCCGGTCTTGTTCTTGGCGAAGTCGCTGAGGGACTGGTTCTGGGCGTACTCGGCGTTGCCGGGGGCGACGATCTTCTGCACGGCCATCAGGTCGATGTACTGCTTGACGGCGGCGACGGCGCCGTCGGAGGTGAAGTCGGGCTTGCCGTCGGCGGTGAAGAAGTCGGCGCCGTGCTGCTTGCCGAGGACGAACACCTGGTGGATGTTGTTGGACAGGTTGGAGCCCTCGACCCCGATGCCCGCCTTGCCGTCCTTGCTGAGCTTCTTGCCGGCCGCGATCACCTCGTCCCAGGTGGTCGGCGGCTTGGCTATGCCCGCGTCCTTGAACATCTGCTTGTTGTAGTAGAGCGCGTAGGCCATGGAGTAGAGCGGGACGGCGGCCGGCTCCTTGCCGGGGACGCCGGTGGAGCCGAGCGCGGAGTCGACGAAGCGGTCCTTGCCGCCGATGGCCTCCAGGTTCTTCGCGTCCCAGGGCAGGAGGGCGCCGGTGGACTGGAGCGAGGCGCTCCAGGTGTTGCCGATGTTGAGGATGTCGGGCCCCTGACCGGAGGTGGTCGCGGTGAGGATCCGGTTGAGCAGGTCGGACCACGGGATCACCTCCAGCTTGACCTTGATCCCGGTCTCCTTCTCGAACTGGTCGAGCTCGGGCTGCAGGACCTTCTTGTCGATCTCCAGGCTGGCGCCCTGGTTGGAAGCCCAGTAGGTGAGGGTCTTCGGCGACGACGAGCTTCCCTCACCCCCGCCACAGGCGGTGGCGGTGAAGGCGAGGGAGAGGGTGACGACACCGGTGACAGCGGCTCTGACTCTGCGCATGGCTCCTGGGCCCTTTCGGGGACGAGGGGATCGCCGATGTGGTGGGCGGCTGGAGGCCTCGCCGTGACATCGGCTTAATTTAGGATGTGAGTTAAACCCCATGAGAAGGTCGCGTCAAGGCTTGGACTGCGGGTATGTTGCAACGAACGACTTCAGAGACGGGGACCAAAGTGCACGCGAGAACTGGCCGCACCGTGCGTGACCTGCGGCGCGAGAACCGCACCGCCGTTCTGCGCAGGCTGTACTTCGACGGGCCGATGAGCCGCCTCATGCTCGGCCCGGCGACCGGACTCAGCTCGGGCTCCGTCAGCAACGTCGTCGCCGAACTCGTCGCCGACGGCCTCGTCGAGGAGGCCGGCAGCGTCGACTCCGCCGGCGGGCGCCCCCGTACCCTCGTCAGGATCACTCCCGGCAGTGGCTTCATGATCGGCGTGGACATCGGCGAGACCCGGGTCAGGATCGAGCTGTTCGATCTCACCCTCACCGAACTCGCCCGCACCGAGAGGCCATTGGCCTGCTCAGGGCCGCGCACGGCCCGCTACGACGTCGACCTCGTCGTCGACCATCTCCGCGAGGGCATCGCCGAGGTGCTGCGCCTCGCGGACGTACCCGCCGACCGCCTCATCGGGGTCGGTGTCGGCGTGCCCGGCATCGTCGCCCGCACCGCGGAGGACGGGGCGGTGGTGCACGGCCAGACCGTCGGCTGGGACGCGGTGCCCTTCGAACGCCTC
>NZ_JNZO01000005.1 GCF_000717595.1 Streptomyces flavochromogenes
CGGGAACCGGCCCTCCTCGTCCACCGCCGCGGCGAACGGCACGATCTTCGCCTCCGCGAGCGCACGCACCGACTCCCGGAGCATGTCGTGCTCCTCGGACGGCCGATACAGGTCGAAATCAGACGAACCTGACACTCTCACTCACTCCCACGCTTGCTAACTACCGTTAAGTAACTCAAAGCGTAGGGCGTGCCCCGGCCTCGGGCCAGAGCGCGACTATGCTCGGGCAGGCATTCCGCCCGACGTTCACTGGAGACCCGCATGGCCCTCAAGATCACCGTGATCGGCACCGGCTACCTCGGCGCCACCCACGCCGCGGCCATGGCGGAACTGGGCTTCGAGGTCCTGGGGCTCGACGTCGTCCCCGAGAAGATCGAGCTGCTGTCCTCCGGCCGGGTCCCGATGTACGAGCCGGGCCTGGAGGAACTCCTCGCGAAGCACGTGGCCGGCATCGAGGGTTCGAGCGGCCGGCTGCGCTTCACCACCTCCTGGGAGGAGGTCGGCGCCTTCGGCGACGTGCACTTCGTCTGCGTGAACACCCCGCAGAAGCACGGCGAGTACGCCTGTGACATGAGCTACGTGGACGCCGCCTTCGCCTCCCTCGCCGAGGTCGTACGCGAAGGGGCCCTGGTCGTCGGCAAGTCGACCGTGCCCGTCGGCTCGGCCGAGCGGCTCGTGGGCGTGCTCCCGGAGGGTGTGGAGCTGGCCTGGAACCCGGAGTTCCTGCGCGAGGGCTTCGCCGTGCAGGACACCCTGCACCCGGACCGGATCGTCGTCGGCGTGCAGGACGAGCGGGCCGAGAAGCTGATGCGCGAGGTGTACGCGGGGCCGGTCGGCGACGGTTCGCCCTTCGTGGTGACCGACTTCCCCACCGCCGAGCTGGTGAAGACCTCCGCGAACTCCTTCCTCGCCACCAAGATCTCCTTCATCAACGCGATGGCCGAGGTGTGCGAGGCCGCCGGCGGCGACGTCGTCAAGCTGGCCGAGGCGATCGGGCACGACGACCGGATCGGCGCCAAGTTCCTGCGCGCCGGCATCGGCTTCGGCGGCGGCTGCCTGCCCAAGGACATCAGGGCCTTCATGGCCCGCGCAGGGGAGCTGGGCGCCGACCAGGCCCTGACCTTCCTCCGCGAGATCGACTCCATCAACATGCGGCGCCGCGGCCAGATGGTCGAGATGGCGCGCGAGGCCCTCGGCGGCAGCACCTTCCTGGGCCGCCGGGTCGCCGTCCTCGGTGCCACCTTCAAGCCGGACTCGGACGACGTCCGTGACTCCCCCGCGCTGAACGTGGCCGGTCAGATACACCTCCAGGGCGGCCAGGTCACCGTCTACGACCCGAAGGGCATGGACAACGCCCGCCGCCTCTTCCCGACCCTCGGCTACGCGGAGTCCGCCCTCGAAGCGGTGCGCGGGGCGGACGTCGTGCTGCACCTGACGGAGTGGCGCGAGTTCCGCGAGCTGGACCCGGCGGCGCTCGCCGAGGTCGCCGCCTCGCGGGTGATCCTGGACGGCCGCAACGCGCTGGACTCCGAGCGCTGGCGGACGGCCGGCTGGACCTACCGGGCGATGGGACGCCCCCGCGCCTGAGCCGCGGACACGAGGACGAGGGGGCGCCACGGCGCCCCCTCGTCCGTTCGCGCGGTCAGGCCGCCGCCGGCCTGATGCGGTTCGTCCGCGACAGGAACTCCGTCTCGCGCAGCGCCCGCGTCACGTTGGCGTGCGCGAGGCCGACCAGTTCCTGGGCCGACCAGCCCCGGCGGAGGAGCTCCGCGAAGAGCGGGACGTAGCCGACGGCCGGGGCGGTGGTGTGGGAGACGCCCACGCAGTGCGCGCCCGCCTCCGCACGCACCCGGTCCAGGACGTCGGCGACGGCGGCCGGGTCGTCGGTCACCGTGACCATGCAGACGGCGCCGTTCTCGCCGAGCAGGCCCAGGACGGCGTCGGGCAGGTCTTCCGGGGCCGCCCTGGTGAGCAGGGCGGGGGCGCGGGTGACCGCGAGGGCGCTGCGGAGCGTGTCCTGGTCGGCGCCGGAGAGGTCCACGGCCAGGCCGATGCGGTTCATCTCCCGTACCGCCTCGCGGGCGAAGGGGTCGAAGCGGGTGAGGTTGACGACCCGCACGCCCAGGGCGTGGTAGGCCCGCAGGGTCGCGGCGGAGGCGCCCAGCGCCGTCCAGCTGACCGGGCCGAGCAGGGCGGCCACGCGGCCGCAGTTGCGGGCGTGGGCCATCTCGGAGGTCGTGTGGGCGAGGCGCAGGTCCTCGGGGCAGGAGGCGACGAGCGCGCGGATCGCGTCGATGCGCCGCAGGGTCCCGATGACGCCCGCCGCGTCTTCGCCGGGTCCGACGAGCAGTGACCAGAACTGGGCTCCGGCCTCCGCCGCGCGGACGGGTGGGAGGTCCTCCGGGTCGAGGGACCGGGGCAGTTCGGTGTGGCCCTCGACGACGGGCTGGGCCGCCAGGATGGCGCGGGCGCGGGACGGCTCGTCGAGCGGCGGGGGTGGCTCCGGGGGGCCGGGCTCCCCGGCGGCGGCGGGGACGGTGGAGAGGGTGGGATGGTCGTCTAGCAGTTCCGCCATGGTCTTACTCCAACTCGGCGATGCAGTACCGCCCCGCCGAATCGGGCGGGGCGGTACCGTCCACCGTGCCACCGGGCCCGTGCGGGGGCTCGGCGGGCTGAGCCGTCCGGGTGAACGCCGGGGCGTTCACACGCCGTCAGGCGCCCGGCGCGTCCAGGGAGTCGATCGTCGCGTTCGACGGCGCCGTACGGCCGCGCAGGTCGCGCGAGACCGCTTCCGCGTCGCGGAGGGCGCGGACGGCGTTGGACCAGGTCAGCTTCGCCAGGTCCGGGTGCGACCAGCCGCGGTGCAGCAGCTCCGCGACCAGGTTCGGGTAGCCGGCGACGTCGTCCAGGCCGGCCGGGGTGAAGGCCGTGCCGTCGTAGTCGCCGCCGATGCCGATGTGGTCGATGCCGGCGGCCTCGCGCATGTGGTCGAGGTGATCGGCGGCCGTGGCGGCGGTGGCGATCGGACGCGGGTTCTCCTCCTCGAACGCGCGGTGCAGCTTCATCGCCTCGGCGGTGGTGTCGAGGTGGTCGAAGCCGTGCGCCCGGAGGTTCTCGTCGGCCCGCGCGGTCCACTCGACGGCCGCGGGGAGGATGAACTTGGGCACGAACGTGGCCATCGCGACCCCGCCGTTGGCGGGCAGCCGCTCCAGGACGTCGTCCGGGATGTTCCTCGGGTGGTCGCAGACGGCCAGGGCCGAGGAGTGCGAGAAGATCACCGGCGCCGCCGAGGCGTCGAGCGCGTCCCGCATGGTCGTCGCGGCGACGTGCGACAGGTCGACGAGCATGCCGGAGCGGTTCATCTCGCGGACGACCACCCGGCCGAAGGCGGAGAGCCCGCCGACGCCGGGCGCGTCGGTCGCCGAGTCCGCCCAGTCGTTGTTGTCGTTGTGGGTGAGCGTCATGTAGCGCACGCCGAGGGTGTGCAGGGCGCGCAGGGTGGCGAGGGAGTTGTTGATCGAGTGGCCGCCCTCGGCCCCCTTGAGGGAGGCGATACGGCCCTGCTCGCGGGCCGCCTCCATGTCGTCGGCGGTCAGGGCCGGGGCGAGGTCGCCCGCGTACCGCTCCAGGAGCTGGTCGACGATGTCGATCTGCTCCAGGGTCGCGCTGACCGCGTCGTCGCCGGCCAGGCGGCAGGGCACGTACACCGACCAGAACTGGGCGCCGACACCGCCGGCCCGCAGCCGCCCGAGGTCCGTGTGCAGCGCGCCGGTCTGGTCCGCGCCGATGTCCATCCGGTCCAGGTCGTAGCGAACGTGCTCGCGCAGCGCCCACGGCAGGTCGTTGTGGCCGTCCACGACGGGATGGGCGGCCAGCAGGTCGCGGGCCTCGGCGAGGCGGTCGGCCGCGCCGCCGGAGGCCCCGTCCGCGGCGCTCACTTGGCGAAGCCGAACGACTCCGCGCCCTCGACCTTGGCCCGCAGCCGCTTGCCCTTCTCGGTCGCCTGGTCGTTCAGCTCCTGCTGGAACTCACGCATCCGGACGAGCAGTTCGGGGTCGTGCGCGGCGAGGATGCGGGCCGCGAGCAGGCCGGCGTTCCGCGCGCCGCCGACGGAGACCGTGGCGACCGGCACACCGGCCGGCATCTGCACGATGGAGAGCAGCGAGTCCATGCCGTCGAGGTACTTCAGCGGTACCGGCACGCCGATGACCGGCAGCGGAGTGACGGAGGCGAGCATGCCGGGCAGGTGGGCGGCGCCGCCCGCGCCCGCGATGATCGCCTTGATGCCGCGGCCCGCGGCCTCCTCGCCGTACGCGATCATCTCGCGCGGCATCCGGTGCGCAGAGACGACGTCGACCTCGTAGGGGATCTCGAACTCGTCGAGGGCCTGCGCCGCGGCCTCCATGACGGGCCAGTCGGAGTCGGATCCCATGACGATGCCGATCACGGGGGCGGTGTCGGTGGCGGGGCTCGTGCTGCTCACTCGGTGATCGTTCCTCGCAGATAGCCGGCGGCGTGACGCGCGCGCTCCAGCACGTCGTCCAGGTCGTCGCCGTAGGTGTTGACGTGCCCCACCTTGCGGCCGGGCTTCACGTCCTTGCCATACATGTGGATCTTGAGCTGCGGGTCCCTGGCCATGCAGTGCAGGTACGCGGAGTACATGTCCGGGTAGTCGCCGCCCAGGACATTGCACATCACGGTCCATGTCGCGCGCGGGCGCGGATCGCCGAGGGGCAGGTCGAGGACCGCCCGGACGTGGTTGGCGAACTGCGAGGTGATCGCGCCGTCCTGGGTCCAGTGGCCGGAGTTGTGCGGGCGCATCGCCAGTTCGTTGACGAGGATGCGGCCGTCCGTGGTCTGGAACAGCTCGACGGCCAGGTGACCGACGACGCCGAGCTCCTTGGCGATGCGGAGGGCGAGCTCCTGGGCCTGTCCGGCGAGGTCGCCGTCGAGGTCGGGCGCCGGTGCGATCACCGTGTCGCAGACGCCGTCGACCTGCCGGGACTCGACGACCGGGTAGGCGACGGCCTGGCCGTGCGGGGAGCGGACGATGTTCGCGGCGAGCTCGCGTGTGAAGTCGACCTTCTCCTCGGCGAGGACCGGGACACCCGCCAGGAAGGGGTCGCGGGCGTCCTCGGGCTTGCGGACGAACCAGACGCCCTTGCCGTCGTAGCCGCCGCGCACCGTCTTGAGGATGATCGGGAAGCCCCCGACCTCGGCGGCGAAGGCCGCCGCGTCCTCGGGGTCCGCCACGATGCGGTGCCGGGGGCTGGGCGCGCCGATCTCGTCGAGCTTCGCGCGCATCACCCCCTTGTCCTGGGCGTGCACCAGCGCGTCGGGCCCAGGGCGGACGGGGATGCCGTCCGCTTCGAGGGCCCGCAGGTGCTCCGTGGGGACGTGCTCGTGATCGAAGGTGATCACGTCACATCCGCGCGCGAAGTCACGCAGCGTAGCCAGGTCGCGATAGTCGCCGATGACGACCTCGCTCACCACCTGCGCCGCAGAGTCCTGCGGGGTGTCACTGAGGAGCTTGAACTTGATGCCGAGGGGGATGCCCGCCTCGTGGGTCATTCGGGCGAGCTGACCGCCACCGACCATGCCGACTACCGGGAACGTCACCCTCTTAGGGTATCCGCACCATCCGGGAACACTCGTCCGGCTGTGGTTTGGCACAAGAACGACGCTGGTGGGGCGTGGGTTCGCCGGCGGTTTCCCAGGTACACGGGCGGGTGACAGGAGCGCTGGTTAGCATGGTTGGGTTGACGTCACCCGGACGTCATCCGGACGGACGGGACAGAGCCATCACCATGAGTGAACCCGGCGCGCTGCGCACGCGACTCGACCGGCTCGCCCGGGAGGTCGCCAAATTCGGGGTGGTGGGCGGTCTCGGCGTCCTGGTGAACCTCGGCGTCTTCAACATCGTCCGGGGTGCGACGGACATCCCGATGGTCCGCGCCAGCCTGATCGCCACCGTGGTCGCGATCGTCTTCAACTACGTGGGGTTCCGCTACTTCACGTACCGTGACCGGGACAAGTCCGGGCGCACCAAGGAGATGTCGCTGTTCCTGCTGTTCAGCGTCGTCGGCATGGTCATCGAGAACGGTGTGCTCTACGCGGCGACGTACGGCTTCGGCTGGGACGGCCCGCTCGCGAGCAACTTCTTCAAGTTCTTCGGCATCGGGATCGGGACGCTGTTCCGCTTCTGGTCGTACCGCACGTGGGTGTTCCGCGCGCTGCCGGCGAAGGAGGCGGTGCAGACCGCCGAATCGTTCCTTGAGCAGGCACCGCGACAGGCGGCCCGGCGGCAGCCCGACCGCGTCTGAGCCTCAGCTCTTCGAGACTCCGAAACCCCTGGCCGGAACATCCGGCCAGGGGTTTCGTCCGTGTGGGCGGGCCCCCGCCCGTGCGCCCGTGGGCGGGCACGCCCGTGTCAGCGAACGGGGCGCTCCCGCTGCCTGTCCGAGACGCTGCGGACCTCCCGGCTCAGGAACAGCGCGAAGACCGGCGGCTGCTGCTGGAGGAGCTCCAGACGGCCGCCGTCCGCCTCCGCGAGGTCCCTGGCGACCGCCAGGCCGATGCCCGTGGAGCTGCGGCCGCTGACGGCCCGCTCGAAGATCCGTGCGCCGAGGTCGGCCGGGACGCCCGGGCCCTCGTCGGTGACCTCGATCACCGACTGGTTGCCGGTGACACGGGTCCGCAGGGCGACCGTGCCGCCGCCGTGCATGAGCGAGTTCTCGATCAGGGCCGCGAGGACCTGGGCGACCGCGCCCGGGGTGCCGACGGCCCGCATGCCCTGCTTGCCGGAGTGGACGATGGCCCGGCCCGCGCTGCGGTAGGCGGGCCGCCACTCCTCGATCTGTTGCTTGATGACCTCGTCGAGGTCGAAGGCGACGGCGGAGCCGGTGCGGGGGTCGCGGGAGTTCGTGAGCAGTCGCTCGACGACGTCGGTGAGCCGCTCGACCTGGGTGAGCGCGATCGTCGCCTCCTCCTTGACAGTGTCCAGGTCGTCGGCGAGCGCGACCTCCTCCAGGCGCATGGAGAGGGCGGTGAGGGGCGTACGGAGCTGGTGCGAGGCGTCCGCGGCCAGGCGGCGCTCGGCGGTGAGCATCCGGGCGATGCGCTCGGCGGAGGCGTCCAGGACGTCCGCGACGCGGTCCAGCTCGGGCACGCCGTACCGCTTGTGCCGGGGACGCGGGTCGCCGGAGCCGAGGCGCTCGGCGGTCTCCGCGAGGTCGGTGAGCGGGGATGTCAGCTTGTTGGCCTGCCGTACGGCGAGGAGGACGGCCGCGATGACGGCGAGCAGCGCGACCGCGCCGATGATCATGAGGGTGCGGCCGACCTCGGCGGTGACCGCCGAGCGGGACTCCTCGACGACCACGGTCTCGCCGCGCTCGCCCTCGGCGAGGCCGCGGGTGACGTCGCCCTCCGGGCGGGTGCCGATCTCGATCGCGTCGCGGCCGGGGATGTGGATCTGGGCGTACCGCTTGGCGCCGCTCTGCTCGGCCAGGATGTCGGGGTTCACCGGCTCGCCGCCGATGAGCCGGCTGTCGACGATGGAGACGATGCGGAGCGCCTCCAGGTCCACGCTCTCCTGGGCGCTGCTGGAGATGGTGCGGGTCTCGACGATGACGAGGGAGACGCCGAAGACGGCGATGACGACGAGGACGACGGCGAGGGTGGAGTTGATGAGGCGGCGACGCACGGCTGCCCTCCGGGCGGGAACGGGAGACGCTCCCGACCTTACGGGCCCCGGCTAGCTCTTCTCGAAGCGGAAGCCGACGCCTCGCACCGTGGCGATGTAGCGGGGGTTCGCCGCGTCGTCCCCCAGCTTCTTGCGGAGCCAGGAGATGTGCATGTCCAGGGTCTTCGTGGAGGACCACCAGGTGGTGTCCCAGACCTCGCGCATCAGCTGGTCGCGGGTGACGACGCGGCCCGCGTCGCGGACCAGGACCCGCAGCAGGTCGAACTCCTTGGCCGTGAGCTGGAGCTCCTCGTCGCCCATCCAGGCACGGTGCGACTCGACGTCGATGCGTACGCCGTGGGTCGAGGGGGCGACGACGGGCTCGGTGGAGCCGCGCCGGAGCAGCGCCCGGACGCGGGCGAGGAGTTCGGCGAGCCGGAACGGCTTGGTGACGTAGTCGTCGGCGCCCGCGTCGAGCCCCACGACCGTGTCCACCTCGTCGGCGCGGGCGGTGAGCACCAGGATCGGGACCGTGTGGCCCTCGGCGCGCAGTCGCCTGGCGACCTCCAGGCCGTCCATGCCGGGCAGGCCCAGGTCGAGGACGACCAGGTCCACCCCGCCCTGGAGGCCGGCGTCGAGGGCGGTCGGGCCGTCCTCGCGGACCTCGACCTCGTACCCCTCCCTCCGCAGGGCGCGGGCCAGCGGCTCCGAGATGGATGCGTCGTCCTCGGCGAGCAGTACACGGGTCATGGGGTGATGGTAGTCCGCACGGGTGGGGGGCCGGGGTGTGATCCTCGGGGATGACGGGAACCCTGGAGATCTTGTGGGTATCTTGCACATGACCTTCGAATGACCCTGCGCGGTTGCATCCTCACCTGTGATCCATCTCTCAAGTCCTTCCATATCCGGCACTGTCGTGTCGTATGGTGGCTCGACGTCTGTAGCGGTAATCGGGGACCTTTGGCCAGCTTCGCGCGCCAAGGTCCTCTTTCTGCGTGAGGTCGGCTCAGCCGAACCTCGAGGACGGTGAACGACCTGTGGGCCGGGTTCCGGGACGCGAAGACGCATCTCCCGGGGCGTGGATCCCGGTGGAGTCCACTCCGATTCCGCCGGTGCCGGCCTCCCCCACCGGGCGCACCACGCTCACAAGGCGCGCGTCCCGACAGAGCAAGGATCGACATGGCGTCCAGCCTGACGAAGGACTCGGCCGAACCCCTCGGCTACGAGAAGACCTTCCTCGGCCACCCCCGTGGTCTGGCCACTCTCTTCATGACCGAGATGTGGGAGCGTTTCTCCTACTACGGCATGAGGGCCCTTCTCGTTCTGTACCTGGTCTCCGGCGGCGTGGACGCCGCGACGGGCAGCCAGGGCGGCGGCCTCGCGATGACCGCGGCGACGGCGACGGCGATCTACTCCGTCTACGTCTCGATGGTCTACCTGATGGCCATGCCCGGCGGATGGTTCGGCGACCGCGTCTGGGGCGCCCGCAAGACCGTCGCGATCGCGGCCTCCGTGATCATGCTCGGCCATGTCTCGCTGGCCCTCCCGGGCCAGGCGATGTTCTTCGTCGGCCTCGCGCTCGTCGCGGTCGGCTCCGGCCTCCTGAAGGCCAACATCTCGACGATGGTCGGCCACCTCTACAAGGGCGCGGACGACCCGCGCCGTGACGGTGGCTTCACGCTCTTCTACATCGGCATCAACCTCGGCGCGTTCTTCGCCCCGCTGGTCATCGGCACCGTCGGCGAGAAGGTCAACTGGCACCTCGGCTTCGCCCTCGCCGCCATCGGCATGGGCCTCGGCCTCGCCGTCTTCCTGATCTTCGGCAAGACGCTGAACCCGAAGAGCAGCGAGGTCCCGAACCCGCTGTCCGGCGAGGAGCGCAAGTCGGTCATCACCAAGGTCGCCGTCGGCGCCGTCGTGATCGCCGCCTTCTACGGCGCCGTCGTCGCGATGGGCATGTACACCCTGAACTGGGCGATGGTCCCGATCACCCTCGCCGGCCTGATCATCCCGGTCGCCGTCCTGGCGCGCATCAAGCGCGACAAGGACCTCGACTCGGGCGAGAAGTCGCGGGTGACCGGCTACATCTGGTTCTTCGTCGCCGCCGCCATCTTCTGGATGATCTACGACCAGGGCGGCTCGACGCTGTCGCTGTTCGCGGACGACAAGACCGCCGACACGATCTTCGGCCTCGGCTTCCCGGCCACCTGGTACCAGTCGCTGAACCCGCTGTTCGTGATGGCGCTGGCCCCGGTCTTCGCCTGGCTGTGGCTGTGGCTGGCCCGCAAGAACCAGGAGCCGAACACCATCGTGAAGTTCGCGATGGGTCTGGTCCTCGTCGGCGCCTCGTTCTTCGTCTTCATCGTCCCGATGAACATGGCGGGCGACGGCACCAAGGTCTCCCCGATGTGGCTGGTCACGATCTACATGATCCAGACCATCGGTGAGCTGTGTCTCTCCCCCGTCGGCCTCTCCGTCACCACGAAGATGGCGCCGAAGAAGTACGCCTCCCAGATGATGGGTGTCTGGTTCCTCGCCGTCACCGCCGGTGACTGCACCACGGGTCTGCTCTCCATCGCGGGCGTGGACCTGAACGGGACAGGGATCATCGCCATGCAGGCGGCGCTCGCCGTCGCCGCGGGCTTCGCGATCTACATGTACCGCAAGAAGGTCCAGACGCTCATGGGCAGCGTCCACTGACCTTCCCCGTACGGCCGTGAGGGCCGCCGCACCGATCCGGTGCGGCGGCCCTCCGCCGTTTCCGGCCCCGCGTCAGCGCCTGAGGCGTGCCCAGGGGGTGAAGGTGAACACGGCGCCGCCGAGCAGGATCACCGTGCCGGCGACGAGGGCGAGGGCACGCAGGGCGCCGTCGCTCTCGGCACCGGTCTCGGCGAGGTTCCCGCCGTCGGAGCCGCCGGAACCGCTGCCGGAGCCGCTGCCGCTGCCCGACCCGCTGCCGGCGCCCGAGTCGTCGCCGGAGCCGCCCGAGGCGCCGCCCGCCTGCTTGCTCGTGTCCAGTTCGAGGGAGGCCTTGACGGCGCCCTTCACCTGGCACGGGATGTCCATCCCCGAGCTGCCGAGGGTGACCTTGATGGTCAGCGTGCCGGGGCTGAGCGTGGACTTGCCGGTCGCTCCGGGCTTGTACGTGCCCTTCATGTCCGGCAGGTCCACCGGGTCGCCCAGCTTCAGCGCGGTGGGGTTCGGGGGTCCCGAGACGTTCACCGTGCCGCTGTCGGCCCCGCCGATCCTGACCGCCATGGAGCCCCTCAGTGCGCCCGCGGGGAGGGCGGCAGGGCTGTTCATGACGCCCTTGGCCGTCCTGACCGTGAGGTCGTACACGCCGCCGTTCTTCTTCGCGTCGATCGTCACCTTGCCGTTGATCGGGTCCGGGCCGGGGGCCTGACAGCCGAACGTGACGGAGACCTCCTTGCCGGGGAAGGACGTCTCCCCGCCGCCACCGCCGCTGGAGGATCCGCCGGAGGAGGATGCGGAGCCCGAGCCGGAGGATCCACCGGATCCGCCGGAGGACGAGCTCGCCGAGCCGCCGGTGTTGTTCGAGCCGCCGCCGGTCGTGGTCGAGCCGCCCGTGGTGCTGCCGCTCGCGTTCCCGCCCGACGTCGTCGTACCGCCGGTGGTCGTCGTGGACCCGCCGTTCGTGCCGCCGGTCGTCGTACCGCCGCCACCGGCGGTGACCTTGATCCTGGCGGCGACCGGCACCGTCTCCTTCGGGGCGCACTTCGTGTCCGTCGACAGCGGCTTGGACACGTTGATCGTGTACTTGTCGGGGGTGAGGGTGATCTCGCCCGCCTTCGTCAGCTTCAGCTTCCCCTTCATCTCGGGCAGCACCATCGGGCTGTTCTTGGGGATCGGCGGGTTCTTCCGGGGGCCCTCCATCGCGACGGTGCCGGTCCCCGCGCCGCCCACGGTGAGGACGCCGGTCGGCTTGACCGTGTCCGCGCCGAGGTCGAGCACGTCGGGGTTCTTCGAGGCGGCCTGGACCGTCTTCCAGACGATCTCGACCTCGTCTCCGACCTTGGCCTCCGCGGGCGCCGTGATCAGCACCTTCGTCGTGCCCTGCACGGGCGGAAGCCCGGAGATGGACGGCGGGATGCACTCCGTCTTGTACGAGACCTCGGCGGCCTGGGCGGGGCCGGCGGAAATCATGATCCCCGCGCCGCCGAGCATCAGCGCGACTCCGGCCGCGCTCATCCTCCGTTGCGTACTCACGCATGTCCCTTCGTCGTCGGGCTGCTCTCTGGGGCTGACGGTGCGGAGTCAGGACTGAACCACGGCAGGACCGCGGTCGGTTCGTCGTCCCCCGGGCCCCGCGGCGCGGAGTCGCGGGCGGGGTCGGGGGCACGTGTACGGAGCCGGGCCAGGGGCGCGGTCCGGGGCCGGGGCCGGGCGGGGTTCGTCGCCGGGCGGACCCGGTCCACCACGGCCATCCCGATCCGGAACAGCGCCGCCGGGACGACCACGGCGAGCAGCAGCCAGAAGAGCGTCACGCCCCAGGGCCTGCCGACCCCCCACGGCTGCTCGACCAGGACCTTGCCCCCGTACCGCACGGAGACCTGGTAGTCGCCGTGCGCGCCCGCCGTCAGTTCGACGGGGAGCCGGACGAGGGCCTTCGCGCCGGGGGCGATCGTGCCGCGCCACTGCCGTTCCTCGTACTGCGGCGCGAACACGCCGTGGCTGGAGCCGACCTGGAAGACCGGGTCCTGCACGGGGGCGGAGCCGAGGTTGCCGACGGTGAAGACCACATGGCGGCTCGGCGGTGCCCCGAACCAGGTGAGGAGGCCACTGGAGCCGTCGAGGCGTACGGCGGCGAGGACCGCGAGCCGGCCGTCGCCCGAGGCCTCGGGGAGCGGCGCGACGGGGTGTCCGGCGACGGTGAACTCCCGGTCGACGGCGTCCTGCCGGCCGGTCACCCCGGCGACGTGCACCACGCAGGGACACGGCTTGGGCGGTTCGGCGACCGGAAGCTTCGCGCTGAAGCCGCCCCGGGCGTCGACGGTGGCGGCCCGTCCCTCGGTGTTGGCACAGGAGTTGGTGCCGCCGATGACGCCCTTGCCGGGCGCGGCCTGGCCGCAGATCAGCAGCATGAGCAGCGCGCCCGGTTTCCAGCCGCTGCCGCTGACGGTGACCTCGCCGCCCTTGCCGCCCTCCGCCTGGGAGAGCTCGACGGCGGGACCGGGGGCCGCGACGGCGGGGACGGCCGGGAGGAGACCGAGGGCGAGCACGGTCACCAGCGCCGCCGCTGTACGTATCCACCTCATGTGTTCGCTCCCGCCGAGGCTCGCTGGGTACGGGACCTGCCGCGCCGCCGTACCGCGTATCCGCCGCCGCCCGCCACGAGCAGCAGCGATCCGGCCGCCCCGGCGAGCGCCGGGCCCGAGGTGAAGGAGGCCTCGGCGCGGGCGGTGGCCGGGGCCGCGCCCTCGGCGGTGGCGGTCAGCCGGACGGTGACGGAGTCGAGGGCCGGCGGGTCGGGCCAGGCTTCGATGCGGGTGGCCCGCTGACCGGGCTTCAGGGTGAGCGGCAGGGGTCTGCCCGGCCGGTCGAGGACGGTGCCGAGGACGCCTTCGGCGCGCACCGCGAGGTGCGGGGCGAGGACGGTGGTGCCCCGGTTGACCAGGGTGTAGCGGAGGGCGCCCGTCGCGGTGTCGACGTGGACGTCCTCGACGGTGAGCGCGGCGAGCCGTGGGCCGCTGACCCGTAGCCGCAGGTCGACGCGTAGCTCCCGGCCGGCCGCCGAGGCCCGTACCGTCCCCCGGTGTTCGCCGGGCGGGGTGTCCGCGGTGACGGTCACGGCGAACGGCACGTCCGCCCGGGTCCTGGCGGGCACGGTCACCGTCCGGGCGGCGAAGGACACCGGTGCGCCCTGCCCGCTGAGCCGTACCGTGAGCGGCCGGGCGCCCGGATTGGTCAGCGACAGGGTGTCCTGGAGGACGCTGCCCGCGGGGCCCTCCAGGTAGGCGTACGGCCGCCCGGCGGCGGGCGCCGCCGTCCAGGTGGCCGTGGCGCCGGACGAGGCGAAGGCCCGGACGTCCGAGGGGGCCGCGGTCCGGGCGTCCGAAGGCGCCGCCGCGACCGCGCCGACGAGGGCGGTCGCGACGGCCACGAGCCCGGTGCGTGCCGCCGTCCGCATCAGCGAGCCGTGCGCCGCGTGAGCCAGAGGACTCCGGCCGCGCCGGTGAGGAGGACGGTGCCGCCGAGGGTGCCGAGGGCCATGGCGGAGTCGAGCGGTCCGGTCTTGGGCAGCTCGGCGCCCGTGCTCTCGTCGTCGCCCCCGTCGGCGGGCGGCGGGGTGTCGGAGCCCCCGGAGAGCCCCGTCACCTCCAGTTCGAGGGAGGGCCCGGGGTTGTTCTTCGGGGTGCAGACGGCCGCGTCCATGCCGAGCGCGTGCACGGTCAGCGTCCCGGCCGTGAAGGTGACCTTGCCGTTCTTCTTCGGGGTGTACGTGCCCGTGAGCGTGCCGATGCTGATCGGGGTGTCGGGCGGGATGGCGGCCGTGTTCGGCGTTCCCTTGACCTTCACGGTGCCGGAGTCGGCGCCGCCGAGGACGAGGTCGGCGCGCGGCGTCATGACGCCCTTGGGCAGCTCGACCGGGCTGTCGGAGACGCCCTTCTCGAACGACATCGTGATCGTGTACGCGCTGCCGTTCTTGACGGCCTTGATGTCGACGGGCGAGACGGCGCCCTTGGGGCCGATCTTCGTCTCACAGGCGTAGTTGACGTCGACGACGGCCGCCTGGGCGGTCGGCGCGCCGGCGAGCACGGCCGCGCCCGCCACCGCGACCGCAGCCGTGAGCGCGGCGGTCGTTCTCCTCCGGTTCGGCTCCTTGGACACCCCGAGCACCCCTCACCGCAATGGAACTGACGGTCTTTCAGATTGGGCGTCAAGGTACGCCCGGGGCCTTGCGGAGGGAAGAAGAGGGACGGTGAAAGTCCTAGGCGGGTGCGGAGAGTTCGGCCCAGACCGTCTTGCCGGGGGCGCCGGGGGTGCGCTCGATGCCCCAGTCGAGGCAGAGCCGCTGCACGATGAACATGCCGTGGCCGCCCGGGCGCCCGGACCGGTGCGGGGTGCGGGGCGCGGGAGTTCCGGCGCCCCGGTCGGTGACTTCGAGGCGCAGGGCCTTGGGCAGGCGCAGCACACGGAGGCGTTCGGGGCCGTCGGCGTGCAGACAGGCATTGGTGACGAGCTCGGAGACCACGAGCAGGACGTCCTCGGCGGCGGCCCTGCGGTCGGCGGTGGCGGCCGGCAGCCAGCCCCACTCGTGGAGCGCGGACCGCGTGAAGTCACGGGCGAGCGGCACGGTGCCGCTGGTCTCGCCGAGGGCGAGCGTACGGACGTCGGAAGCTTGGTCCATCAGCGCTTCACCTCACCGATCGACGGGACAGAGGGCGGGACGTGCGGGCGGTGCGGGGACGGGTCGTGGGGACGGGCCCGGCCGGACGGCTCAGCCGGGCAGGGCTGTGGCGAGTGTCTCGTGCACGGTGAAGACGGCCTCCGCGCCCGTGATGTGGAACACCCGGGCCACCGCGGGCCGCATCCCCACGAGATGGACGCCACCACCGGCGGCCTCCGCCCTCAGCCGGGCGCCGAGGAGCACGTTGAGCCCGGTCGAGTCACAGAACTCCAGACCCGAGCAGTCGACGACGAGCCGCGCACGGCCCGCGTCCAGCGCCTGGTCCAGGGGGGAGCGCAGCAGTTCGGACGTGTAGTGATCGAGCTCACCCACCGGAGCGAGGAGTTCACTCTCGTCCACGGTCCGGACCTCGACCCGCAGCCGCGCGGGCGGTGCGCTGCCGATGTTCTCGCGGTCCATGGCCGTGCCTCTTTCGCTCTCGCGGTTGCCGACTGACGTGTCCCGAACCCTACAAGCGGGGCACCCTCCTCTGCACACGAGGTCCACCACATAACCGGACAAAGCGGATTATCGATACTTGCGGCCTCCGCCGTTGAGCAGGTAGGGCTAGTAGGGAACACCCGACACGACCGGCTCGGAGGCGCCGCAAACCGCAGCAAGAACCCACGAAGGAGACCCATGTCACCCCGGCTCGACGCCACGCGTACCCCCGACGCGCCGTCGGCAGCAGTCCCCCACGACCACTCGTTCGGCCACCCCGCCGAACTCCCCCACGAGATCCTCCCCGAGCTCCCTCACGACCGGGCGCTCGGACTCCCCTTCGACCGGTCCCTCGACGGCATCGGACCGGTCGACGCGCGCGCCCTGTCGAAGCAGCTCTTCGCCCGGCTCGCCGAGCTCGAAGAGGGCACCCACGACCACGCGTACGTCCGCAACACCCTCGTCGAACTGAACCTGGCCCTGGTCAGGTTCGCCGCAGCGCGCTTCGGCACCCGCAGCGAGCCGATGGAGGACATCGTCCAGGTCGGCACCATCGGCCTCATCAAGGCGATCGACCGCTTCGAGCTCACCCGCGGCGTGGAGTTCCCCACCTTCGCGATGCCCACGATCATCGGCGAGATCAAGCGGTTCTTCCGCGACACGTCGTGGTCGGTGCACGTGCCCCGCAGGCTCCAGGAGCTGCGGCTCGACCTCGCCAAGGCGGGCGACGCGCTCGCCCAGCGCCTGGACCGCGCCCCGACCGTCGCCGAACTCGCCGAGGAACTCGGCATCGCGCCGGAGGAGGTCGTCGAGGGCATGGCCGCGAGCAACGCGTACACCGCGAGCTCGCTCGACGCGCAGCCCGACGAGGAGGAGGGCCCCGGCGGCGAAGCCACGCTCGCCGACCGGCTGGGCTACGAGGACCACGGCCTCACCGGGATCGAGTACATCGCCTCCCTGAAGCCGATGATCGCCTCGCTGCCCCTTCGCGAGCGGCACATCCTCTCCCTCCGCTTCGTCTCCGGCATGACCCAGTCGGAGATCGGCACGGAGCTCGGCATCTCACAGATGCACGTGTCCCGTCTGCTCGCCCGCACGCTTTCCAAACTGCGCCGGGGGCTCACTCTGGAGGAATGACCTCCACCGGCTTCCCCGAGCCGCCAAAATGGCTGCGGAAAGGGCCCGTTCACGGTCTTTCGACCCGTGGCGGGCCCTTCCGCATTCCCCCTCCCGAGCCCCTCCGGGGGCCGCGCGCCGGACCCCACCGCGCCACCGGAGGGCCTTGTTGACGCGGCGGCAGGGAGTGCCTCTACGTGCCGTCGTGCCGCTTCGGGCTCTATCTCGCACTGCGGCACTGGTGCCGGCCCGGCGGGAAGGTGCTGATGTCTCCGGTCAACGACGACGTCATCTTCTTCGTCGTCCTGGCCGCCGGGCTGCGCCCCGTCCAGGCACCGCTCGACCCCCGGGACGGCTCGATCGACACGGCCGCCGTGCCCGAGTCCGTCTGGCGGGACCTCTCCGCCGTCCTCACCACCAATCTGTACGGGAACCCCGACCCGGCTCCCGAGCTGCGGGGCCACTGCGACCGGCTCGGCATCCCGCTGATCGAGGACGCGGCCCACGCGATCGGGTCCACCGTCGGCGGGCGTCCGGTCGGCACGTACGGCGAGGCGTCCGTCTTCAGCCTCTCGAAGCACACCGGCGCCAAGACCGGCGGCTTCCTGTCCCTCGCCGACCCGTCGCTGCGCGAGGAACTCGCCGCCGCCCGCGACGCCTTGCTGCACCCGACCCGCCCCTCCGCCGAACTCGCCCACCTCGTACGGCCGTACGCCGAGTCCACCCTGCGCGGACTGCGCCTGGTCGGGGCCGCGCGGGCGGCCGTCCGGCGGCTCGGCCTGGAGGAACGGGAGGAGATCCGGATGCCGCTCCGCGCCGAGGAGCTGGCGCGGGCCCTCACGGCGGCGCCCGCGCTCGAACCCTTCCACTCCTGGGTCCGGGTCGACATGCACGACTACCGGCTGCGGCCCGGAGCCGGCCGGCTCCGCCGCACCACCCGCAGGTTCGCCCGGCTCGACGACGTCCTCGACGCCCACCGGGCGGGCACCGCCCTGCTTCTGGCCGGCGGGTACGGCACGGCGGAGGCGTTCCCCGGCGGCGTGCCGGAGGAGTCCCCGGCCGGCACGTCGCCGCAGCCGCTCTACCGGGTGCCGCTGCTCGTCGAGGACCGGGACGCCGCCGTCGCCGCCCTCGCCCGGCGCCGCATCACCACCGGGTACCTCTACGACCCGCCGCTCGACAGCTACGCGGGAGCGGCCTTCACGGACCCCTCCCCCGCGCCGGAGCCGGCCGCCTGGTTCGCCCGGCACGCCCTGCCGGTGGACCCGCGCCGCGCGGCCGAGGCCCTCGCGGTACTGCGCGGCGCCGGGATCAGCCCGGCGCGGCCTTCGATGGTCCCCGGCGGGTCACGGTGACGGAGACGGTACGGCTGCGGGGGTCCGACCGGGACGACGCGGCCGGTACGGCGGCCACGGAAGGCACGTCAGGCACGTCAGGCACGTCAGCCACGGAAGGCACGTCAGGCACGGCGAGCCACGAACCGGAGCCGGCCGGGGCGAGGAACGGTGAAGACCGCGGCAGCGGCGGGGACGGCACGGTCTCCGGCGCGGGCCCGGCCTCCGGTCCCGGCTCCGGCTCCGGCGACAACTCCATGTTCCGCAACGCCTACGCCCTGATGCTCTCCACCGGCGTCTCGGCGGCACTCGGGCTCGGCTTCTGGCTGATCGCCGCCCGCTACTACTCCGAGGAGGCCGTCGGCCAGGGCTCCGCCGCCATCGCCGCGCAGCGGATGCTCGCCTCGATCACGGCGACCACCCTGTCCGGCGCGGTCGTCCGGTACGTGCCCCGGGCCGGCCGCGCCACCGGCCCGCTGGTCGTGCGCCTGTACCTGGTCAGCACGGTCGTCGTCGCCGTGGCCTGCGGGATCTTCCTGCTCACCCTCGATCTGTGGGGACCCTCGTACGCCCCGCTCGGCACCGTCTCCGCCGGGATCTTCTTCACCGCGTCCGCGGTCGGCTGGGCCCTGCTCACCCTCCAGGACGGGGTGCTCACCGGGCTGAGACGGGCGTTCTGGGTCCCCGTCGGCAACGCCGTCTTCTCGCTCGGCAAGCTCGTCCTGCTCGTCCTGCTCGCGACCGCCGTGCCGATCCTCGGCGTCTTCGTGTCCTGGGCGGCGGCGATCGTGCTCTCCGTCCTGCCGCTGGGCTGGCTCGTGTTCCGCCGGCTCATCCCCCAGCAGGCCCGTGCCGACCGGGACCGCGAGCCGCCGAGCATGCGGGAGATCGGCCGGTTCATCGCAGGGGACTCCGTCGGCGCCTTCTTCAGCCTCGTCATGATCAGCCTGCTGCCGGTGATGGTCGCCGTCCGCTTCGACGCCGCCCACAACGCCTTCTTCTACACGGCGTACACCGTCGGCGGCACCATGGAGTTCATGGCCATCAACATGGCCTCCTCGCTCACCGCGCACGCCTCGCACAGCCCCGAGTCCCTCGCCGAAGGGGTGCGGGGCGCGCTGCGCCGCATGGTGCTGCTGCTCGTCCCCGTCGTCCTCGTCCTCGTCGTCTTCGCGCCGCTGATCCTGGCCCCCTTCGGCCAGGGCTACCAGGAGAACGGCTCCACCGTGCTGCGGCTCCTCGCCGCGGCCGCGCTCCCCCGGGTCGCCGTGGAGCTCTACATCGGCGTGCTGCGGGTCCAGGGCCGTACGGGCATGCTCGCCGTCCTCCAGGGCGCCATGTGCGTCCTCGTGCTCGGCAGCGCGACCGTGCTGCTCGGCCCGTACGGCATCAGCGGGGCCGGGATCGCCGTCCTCGGCGCGATGACCCTGATGGCGGTGGCCTGTGTGCCGGGCCTGCGGGCCACCCTCAAGGGCCGGACACCGGCCGAGCGCCCCCGGGCGGCGGCCCGGGTGAAGGAGCGCGAGGAGGACGGCTACGGCACCAACTGGGCCCGGGAGAGCGCCTATCTGCGCGGGGCGCACGAGTCGGTGACGCCGGCCTTCGGCATCCCGGTGTACGTACCCCGGCAGCGCGACGACGGGCCCACTGGCCCGCTCGCCCGGCCCCTGCCGCCCCCGGTGTCCCGGCCGGGGGCGCCGGACGCGCCCGACCGGTGGGGGACCTGGCTGTGGCTGTCGCTCGGCCTGGCGGCCGGGCTCTTCTGGTTCCCGCTCGCCCGGTCCGGCGAGCTGGACGTGGCGACGCTGTCCGGCACCGGACTGCTCGCCGCGCTGCCCCCCGTCACCCTCCTCGCCGGGCTGCTCCTGGTGGCCCTCCAGGGCGCCGCCGTCGGACTCCGCTTCTTCCGGCCCCCGTTCGCCGCGGCGGTCCTGCTCGCCACCTTCCTGGCCCTGCACACGGCCCCGCCTCTCCTCGGCCTGCGGCCGGCCGACGCGGCGGGTCCCGGGGCGACGCTCCTGGGCGAAGGCGTCGAGCGGGCGGTCGTCCCGATCGCGCTCCAGGCCCTGAGCCTGCTCCTGACGGCCGTGCTGCTGCGGGTGGTCGGGGTGGGCGCGCGGGTCACGGCCGGTGTCGTGTGGGTCCTGGTCTGGGCGGGCTGGGCGGGCCAGCAGGCCTTCGCCACCGCCCCGCTCCCGCTCTTCCTGGGCCTGGCCGGCGGCACGATGGCGGTGTGCGCCTTCCGGGGCCTGACGTCGGGGCGCCGCTGAGCGCACCTGCCCGCCGGTCGCCGGTTCGGTGCGGGAGGCCGTGCGTCAGCGGTCCGGTACGTCCTGCCGGAAGTACGGGTCGCGCCCGGCGGTCCGGTAACCGTCCAGGCCGGGCCCGGAGTCGACGGTCAGATCGCAGCCGGGCCCGGGAACGGCGCGGTTCCAGTGCACGTACGCCCGTGCTTCCGGCAGGGTCGGCGCCACCTTCGGGATCGCGGTGTACCAGTCGCGCTGCCGCTCGGGGTTCTTCGGGTCGGGGGCGGTGGAGAACTCGGAGAGCATGATCGGCTTGTCGTCGGAGATGTTCTTCCGGAACCAGTCGTAGCTGGGTCGCTGGCTCCTGTCGAAGTCGAGCCAGTCCGGCGATTTGTGGCAGAGGTAGTAGTTGTACTGATCCATGCCGATCCAGTCGACGTAGTCGTCGCCCGGGTAAAGCGCCTTCATCTGCTCGGCGTTGCCGAGCCAGCCGGACACGGTCCACACCCACACCACGTTGGTGACGCCCAGCTTCCGGAAGCGGTCGTGGAGGTGACGGTAGGCGGCGACGTACTCCTCGGGGGTCCCGGCGCCCTCGGGGATGCGGAAGTCCGCCTCCTGGTCGAAGGAGAAGAAGACCCGCTTGCCGTACTCCTTGATCCGCCGGGCCTGCGGGTCGATGACGGAGGCGTCGTACCTGCCCGAGGCGATGTTCTTCCAGCCGAGCTGTCTCTCGGTCCAGTCGGCGTGGTGCTTCTCTGTCCACACGGTGGACTCCCAGGCCAGCATGAGGAGTCGCTCGCGGCCGAGTTCGCGCTCGTCGGGGGTGAGCAGTTCTCCGTCGGCCTTGCTCCCCGACATGTCGTGGTACGTGTACACGAGGTCGAGCTTGCGGCCGATCTTCTTCTCGAAGGCGTACACGGGCCGGGTGAGCGAGCTGTCCTCGTCGTGCGGGATGTACGCGCCCCACCAGGCCCCGCACGGGGCGACGAGGGTGGCGCCGGGGGTGCAGCGGTCGTCGCCCTCGGCGAGGGTCGACCAGACCCCGATGCCGGCGGTCACCGCCCCGACGGCGGCGAGCGTGATCACGAGCCGGGTCCAGGGGCCGCCCTGGGCGTGCCGCCCGGTCATCCGCCCCCACCGGCCCCTCGTTTGCGGAACGGCGGCACACGGAACCGCGGTGTGCGGGTCCGGGAGGGCCGGGCGCCGTCGCGCTCGACGGCTCCGCGCGTGGCGGCGGGCAGCGGGACTCCGGGGAGGATCGCGACGACGCTGACGAAGAGGGCGAGGACGACGACGAAGAGGGTGAGCGAGAAGGCCTTCGTCAGGAACAGGGTGGTCGCGACGAGGGTGGCCACGGACAGGCTGACGGGCGCGGCCAGCGCCAGCGCTTCGAGACGGGCGCCGGGGCGCAGCCCGAGCGGCTGCGGGAGCAGCAGGGCCAGGCCGGGCGCGAGGACGACGAAGGCGAGGACGGGGATCCAGCGCGCCGGGGAGCCGCCGGGGAGCGCGGTCGCCGCGAGGGCGACCCATCCGGAGGCCGCGAGCGCGGCTCTGCGCTGGACGCGCGGGGTCAGGCGTGGGTGGGCCATGGCGTACCTGCTCCTCGTACGGGTGGGCCGACGGGCGTGCCGTCGGAAGGGTTCGGCCGGCGGTGGGCGGTCGTGTTCAGCCGGTGGTCGTGGGCCGGTAGCGCAGGACGAGCCCGTACCGGCTCTCCTCCACGACCGCGAACAGCGGCGAAGCCTTCAGCGCCTTGCCGAGGCGGTCGAAGCCGCCCTCCGGGAGGTAGCCCTCGCCGATGACGGCCTCGCCCTGGGTGGGGGTGAGGATCACATAGGCCGGGCGGCCCGCGGGAATGCCGCCGGAGAGGTAGCCGGCCGGGTCCTTCAGCATGCGGAGGTTCTCGTCGACCTCCTGCTCGGTGAAGAACCAGCGCTCGTAGTGGTCGTAGCGGTAGTACGAGTCGGCGAACGCGCCGGTCGCGGCGAGGATCAGCGCCCCCTCGGGCGCCCGGTCGAAGGCGCGGCGGGTGAGCGCGGTCTCGCCGGGCGGCGCGTAGTGCATGCCCTCCTTGCCGTAGTACGAGGGCAGGAAGCCGGCGAGCATGGCGACGAGGGTGAGGGGCAGGGCGACGGTGGCCGTGCGGCGGGCGATCGTGGCGGCGCGGCTCGCGGCCCCGGCGGCGGGGACGAGCGCGGCGGCCGCGAAGAAGGCGGCGCCGGGAAGACCGAAGAGATAGACCCGGAAGATCATCTCGCCGCCGTAGTCGTTCACGGCGAACATCGGGAGCGGCGCCGCGGCGGCGAGCAGCAGCGGCAGCGCGCTGCGGACCAGCCTGCGGCGGAGGAGCACGGCGGCGGCGGCGAGACCGCCGAGGGCGAGCACCATCAGGATGTTGGCGCTGCCGACGAGTTCGGGGCCCGGCCCGGTGGGGTCGCCCGCGAAGCCGGGGCGCGAGTTGCCGAGCAGGTCGCCGGCCTTCTCTCGCAGGGTGCCGAGCGTGTCGAGGAACAGCTCCCGGCCCATGGTCAGGTTCCAGATCAGCATGATCAGGCCGCTGACGGCGAGGAGCCCCAGGTTGCGGTAACGCCGGGTGAGGCAGAGGGCGAAGAGGCTCGCGCACAGCATCACCGGGGTGAGCTGGTGCGAGGCGTTGATGGTGGCGATGACCGGTACGAGGAAGAGGACGGCGACGGCCCGCTGCCGGGTGGTCGTGGGCGGCGGCACGGCCGCGGCGGCCGGGTCGAGCGTGGCGCGGTCGCGGAGCGTTCCCGCCGAGCCGGGCAGGACGAAGTGCCGGACGACGACGGCGAAGACGGTGAGGTAGAGCAGGTACGAGAAGCCCTGCGGGGAGAGGTAGTCCTGGCCCACCCAGTTCGCGAGCTGGAAGATCCACACGCCGGTCCACACGAGCCGCCAGTCGTCGCTGAACGTGCGGTAGACGAGGATCAGGACGGGGACGGTCAGCAGGCCGAGCGCGACGGGCGCCCAGTTGATGAACGAGGCGGCGGCGTCCACGCCGAAGGCCCGGACGAGGGCGGCGTCCAGCGAGAAGAAGCCGGGCCACTGGTCGTAGGCGGACATGCCGCCGGAGAGCTCGGTGCCGGGGTGGACGGTGCCCTGGTCGAGCAGCCTGCTGATGATCGCGTCGTGCTTGGACGCCCAGGCGTAGCGGACGGTGTCGTAGAGGATCGCGGGCGGCGCCTTGAGGGCGACGAGCATCGCCGCGCAGTAGGTGGCCGGCCAGAGGGGCGCGGTGCCGGCCCGGCGCAGGGTGATGACGAAACCACAGGTGAGGACGGCGAGGGCGGCGTAGAAGGTGAGCGGGAAGCGGTCGAGGAGGCCGAACTCGTCCATGCTCCGGAAGTCGATGCCGGGCAGGGCCCAGAGCCAGAGGGCGCCGGCGACGAGGAGGGGGACGAGGTTGAGGGCGTCGGGGGAACGAAGGGCTGCGGTGAGCCGGCCCCGGGCGGCGGCGCCGCCGGTCCGGCCGTTCTCGCCGTCGGGGCGCGCCGCTCCGGCCTCCGGCCCGGCCGTCCGCCGGCCCGCCGTCTCCCGGCCGGCCGTCTCCTGCCCTCCGGTGTCCCGCTCCCCTGCCGCCCGCTCGCTTGTCTCCCGGTCCTCCGCCCCCCGGTCCGTGGCGGAGGGCTGCGGTGGCACACCGCTCCCGGTCACCGGTGCGGGCCCCTGACGCTGCACGGCCTCTCCCCCCACGAACTGTCCCTTTCGCCGAAGTACAGGAAAGTACTTCGGTTTTGTTCGGGCTTTCAACTGCCGGACCGATCGCCGGAGTTGTCGATCTTCGGACACACCGGCACTCAACCGGCGAACTCGGGCCCCTTCATCAGGGCACGGGCTCTGCGGTACATCCGCCAGCCGACCGTGGGCAGCGAGTCGGGGTACGGTGCGGCCTTCGCGCCGCGGCCCTCCATCCACTGCTCGACGTCGGCGACGGTGTGACCGCGGCGCAGGATCAGCCGGGCGATGCGGTAGATCTCGTCGTTCCCGGAGCTGAGGGCGTGCCGGACGGCGACGGCCGAGGTGTACCCGGCGGCCGCGGCGGCCCGCCGTACGGCCGGGCTGTTGTAGCCGTGCGGGTAGGCGAGATGGCGGACCTCGTGCCCGAGGACGTCCTCCAGCACCGCTTTGGACTCGCGCAGTTCCCTGCGGAGCGCGGCCGGCGCGAGGGTGTCGAGCTGCGGGTGGGTGGCGGTGTGCGCGCCGACCTCCATCCCGTACTGCTCCAGGAGCGGAGCCTGGGCGAGGGTCATCATCGGCGCGGGCGGCAGCAGACAGGGCCGGCCGCGGGTGATGGCCCCGGTGGTGAGGTAGGCGGTGGACGGCAGGCCGCGGGCGGCGAGGGCCTCGGCGGTCGGCCCCACCAGGTCGGCGAAGCCGTCGTCGAAGGTGAGGACGACCGGCCGGGGCGGCAGCGGGGCGCCGGTGGCGAAGTACGCGGCGAGGGTGCCGACGGTGACGGCGGTACGGCCGCTGGCGACGATCGCGTCGAGCTGGGCGGCGAACTCCTTGGGCGAGACGGTGAACTCGGCGATCCAGTCCGGGGGGTCCTCCATCACGGCGTGGTAGAGGAGGACGGGTATGCGGGAGCGCGCCGCGGTGCCGGTCATCGGGCCACCGCCGCACCACCGCGCGGTGCCTGCGCGCCGGCCCCTGCGCGAGCCGTGGCGCGGGCCTGCGTACGGGCCCGTGTGCGGGCCTTGGCGTATCCGATCGGGCCGTAGAGCATGCCGCGCCGCTCCAGCCGGGAGAGCGAGGCGGGCCAGGGGTGGTGCTGGGTCCCGTGCTCACCGGGAACGCCGCCCTCGGGGGTCTTCTCCCCCCGCTGGGCGGTCATGGTCCGGGCGTACGCGAGGCCGCGCGGCAGCCGGGCGAGCAGGGCGGGCAGCAGGCGGGGGCTGCGTACCAGGGTGGCGGTGAGGTACGCGGTGAGCCCGGCGCCGTAGCCGTACGCCTGATTCCGGAGGTCCTGCCAGGTGTCGCGGTGGTGGTGCCAGACGAGGGCCTCGGAGGTGTAGCGGAGGCGGAAGCCGGCGGAGAGGACGGCGACGAAGGCGTACAGGTCGTCGCCGCCGCGGGCGGCGGTCCCCGTGCCGGTCGCCGGGTCGAAGCCGCCGGCCCGGCGGAGCGCTTCGGCGCGGAAGGCCATGTTGGCGCCGGAGCCGAAGCTGCCGGCGGTGAAGGGGAAGAGCGGCTCGTCGGCGGGCGGGTGCGCCGGGTCGTAGAGACGGGGCGCGAAGCCCTTGGCGAAGCCGCCGTGCGATTCGAGGAGGATCTGGGCGGGGGTGCCGAGGCGGGCGGGCAGGATCAGTCCGGTGACACAGCCGAGTCCGGGATCGGCGGCGAAGGGCGCGGTGAGGGCGCTCAGCCAGCGTGGGTCGGCGATCACGTCGTCGTCGGTGAAGGCGAGGACGGCCCCCTCGGCGGCGGCGAGGCCGGTGTTGTGGGCGGTGGCGAGGCCGGGCGTGTCCTCGCGCACGTAGCGGACGCGGTCGGCGTGCTCGGCGTACTTCCGGGTGACGAGCTCGTGGGTGTCGGTGGTGCGGGGCGCGTTGTCGACGACGATCAGCTCGAAGTCCGGGTGGTCCTGGGCGAGCAGCGAGTCGAGGGCGCGGGCGAGGGACGCGGGGCGCTCGCGGGTGGCGACGACGACGGAGGTGCGCGGCGGGGTGGACACGTCGAGAGCGAGGGGCCGCGTGGCGGCGAGGTGTTCGGCGTCGGTTCCGGGCCCGCCCGCCTCGGCGAGCCGTCGCCGGGCGAGGGCGGCGAGCACCTCGGCGGGGTCCTCACCGGCGGGGACGGTCCCGACGACGGTGGCGGCGGGTCGGCCCCGGAGCCGTACGAGCGCGTAGACGTCACCGGGCACGACGGCCGGCGCGCCGGGCGCGGGCCGGAAGTCGAGGAGGGGCCCGTCGGGCGCGTCGAGATCGAGCTCGGCGACGGAGAGGGGCCGGGGGGCGGGGGTGCTGCTCATCGGGGGTCTCCCCAGAGACGTACGGAGGCGGGTGCGACGGGTGCGACGGGTGGGGTGGATGGGGCGCGTTCGGCGAATGGGACGGGCACGGCGGGCGTCCGCCCGGCGCACGCGGACGCGCACACGGGAACGGACGCAGGCACCGGCACAGGCACGGATGCGTACACGGGCACGGGCACGGACGCGATCGGCGGCACCGTGGTGGGGCTAACGGTGGCCCCGCAGGCGCGCGAGACCGTTGAGGACGGCGCGCCCTCGGGCGGCGAGCGCCGGCCGGGTGCGGACGAACCGGTGTACGCGCAGCGGGGGTTCCCGGCGCAGCCAGTGCACCGCGCCCAGCACACCCGGCCGGACGACGGCACCCTCGTGCACCGTCAACTCCCCCGTCTTCAGAGCGTCCTTGTACTCGGCGGCGCCGCGCCCCAGATCCAGCATCCCGATTCCGGCGGCGGCCGCGGCCTCCGCCATCCGCAGATGGAGGACGAGCCCCGGCGAGTACTTCGCGAACTCGGTGTCGTACGCCGGGAACCAGCAGGACAGCACGGTCCGGGACCGCAGCCCGAAGTGGGCGGCGATCGGGCGCTCCCCCACGTACAGCACGGACAGGACGCCGGAACAGCCGGGCGTACGGAGCGTGTGGAGACGGCGGACGAGCGCGCTGATCCACTCCTGGGCGAAGCGGTCGCCGCGGCCGGTCCTGCGGTACTGGGCGGACTTCCACGCCATGAGGGTGCGCAGGGCGGCCGGATCGCGTTCGTCGAAGACGAAACGCACCTCGCCGTCCGCCTGGCGGCCGAGCTTGCGCTCCTTGGCGAGGGTGGTCCTGAGGAACTTGGGCGACTGGACGCGGAGCAGGGCCTCGTAGGCCGCGTACCCCTCGCCGACGTCGATCACGGGCGAGGCGAAGGACTCGGTGGCGGCGCCCTCGAAGACCGGCTGCCCGTCCTCCAGGTTGTCGAACTGCCAGACGGCGAGACCGCAGGCGCGCAGCAACGCCCGTGCGCCCGGCCGCAGTCCGGAACGCAGGACTGCTCCCTGGCTGTCGGAGACCCCGAAGCCGATGGCACGGCCCCCGCCGAACAGGCCCTTCTCGTACGGGAAGAAGCCGACCGGCTCGCCGTCCTCCCACCAGACGGCGACCCGCGAGCGCGGGCGGACCTCGGCGACCGCGCGGGTGAACTCCGGTTCCATGAAGGGATTCGCTGGCCCGTCGGCTTTGGCGCGCAACTCCCGCCACACCTCGACCTCGCGCTCGCGCAGCTCCCCCGGCCGCACGACGCGCACGCTCACAGCACCCACTTGCCGACCCCCCGGTCTACCCCCTGAGCACTACCAGGACAGGACGGTACCGGTCCGTGGTCACCCGTGACAGGGATACTGGGCCTTTCCGTGACCAACCCGTGAAGGAGGGGACATGACGGGGATCCGTGGTGATCAAGAGGCTCGCGGGGTGGACGAGTGGGAGATCATCGGGTGGGGCAGGGCCGCGGACGTGTACGCGCTGCCGGGGGACGGCGCGTGGGTGCTGCGGCGCAACCGGAACGGTGGTGACACGGCCCGGGAGGCCGCGGTCATGGCGCGCCTGGCACGCCGGGGATACCCGGTCCCGGCGGTGCTGCGCGCGGAGGGCCCCGATCTGGTGATGGAGCGCCTCGCGGGGCCGTCGCTCCTGGACGCCCTGCTGGCCGGCACGTACGAACCGGAACCGGCGGGCGCACTGATCGCGGAGCTCCTGGCGAGGCTGCACGCGCTGCCGGGGACGCCGCCCGCGCATCTGGACCTGCACCCCGGCAACGTCCTCCTGACGGCCGACCGGGGGCCCGTCGTCATCGACTGGGAGACGGCCGAGGAGGGCCACCCGCCGGGCCTCGACCACGCGATGTCGGCGCTGCTCCTCGCGGAGGTGGCGGCCTCCCCGGCGCCGTACGCCCCGGGCGCCCGGGCGGGCCTGGCCGCGCTCCTGTCGGCCGCCAAGGCCCCGGTCCTTCCGCACATCGGCGCGGCACGGGTCCGTCGCGCGGCGGACCCGTGCCTCACGGAGGGGGAGGTGGCGGCGCTGGGCGCGGCGTCGGAACTGGTGACGGAGCTGGCGGCGTCCCGGGCCGCCTGAACGGCGGGGCGTGACGACCACGGGCCGCACGCGTGCCCGGCCCACCGGTCGGCACCCCGCCGCCCGGCGCACCCACCGGAATCCGGTGGCCCGCCGACCGGCCCGTCGGTACCGTCGAGCCCCACCGACCGCGGCCGCGGCCGCCCCGCCTGGAGAGTGAACCCGTGACCGCCGCCCACCGCCCGACGACGACCCTGTGGCGCCCCACCGGCCCGGCCGAGCTGGACCTCGTGCGGGAGCTGGACTGGCGGGCCTGGCCGCCGCGGCTGCCCGAGCAGCCGATCTTCTACCCGGTCCTCAACGAGGAGTACGCGGTGATGATCGCGCGTGACTGGAACGTCGGGCACGACGGCGCCGGCTTCGTCACGCGCTTCGAGGTCGACACGGAGTTCCTGCGCAGGTACCCGGTCCGGCAGGCGGGCGGCCGGACGATCCTGGAACTGTGGGTGCCGGCCGAGGAGCTCGACGAGTTCAACGCGCACATCGTGGGTGTGATCGAGCTGGTTCACGAGTTCCGTCAGGCCCCCGCTCGCTAGGGTGCGGCCATGGGAGAACTGCTGACCGCCGTCCGTGAGCGCGAGGAAGCCGCCCGGCCCCTCGCCCGGCCCCTCGACTTCGGCGTCGAGAACGAGCCCCGCGAGCCGCTCCTGCCGTCGGGGAGCGCCCGATGACGATCCGCCGCGTGGTTCCCGACCTCCACACCGCCTCCCCCGAGGAGAACCGTGACTTCTACGGGCTGCTCGGGTTCGAGGCGGTCATGGACCACGGCTGGATCACCACCCTCGCCTCCCCGTCGGCCCCCACGGCTCAGATCAGCCTGATGACCCACGACCCGACCGCCCCGGTCACCCCGGACCTGAGCGTGGAGGTCGACGACGTGGACACGGCGTACGCGACGCTGCGTGCGGCGGGCGCCGAGATCGTCCACCCCCTGACCGACGAACCCTGGGGCGTGCGCCGCTTCTTCACCCGTGACCCGGACGGCCGGGTGATCAACGTCCTGAGCCACCGGTCCTAGGGGCTGAGCGCCGCGCCACGGCCGCGCTCAGCCGCGGCGCTTCACGTCCGTGCAGTACACCGCCGGATGGACGCCGTACGGGTCGAAGGTCGTGCGCGTTCCGTCGTAGGTGCCGTCGAGGCACAGCTCGCCGCCCCGGAGGTCGAGGGTGAACCGGACCCTCCCCCCGGCTTCCTCGGGGCCGTGGAGGCGGTAGGGGAGGTTGTAGCCGATCTCGGCGAGGGCCTTCTCGACGTGGGCGGCGGTCGGGTCACCGGACCCGTCCAGGGCCTTCGCTATCCGGCTGCCGTGACGAAGCGCCGCACACTTCTCGGTGTCGCCCAACTCGACCTCCTGACGCACGCGTTCGAAGTTCCAGGAGGTATCGCCGAGCGGGGGCAGGTCCTCGACGGGAACGGGGACTCCCGAGTCGCCGGGGCGGGGCGGCGGTTGCATGCTCGGGGATCCGGCGGGGAGGCCCTTGGAGCTCCCCTCGCAGGGCGCGGCGACCTCGGTCACGAGTCTCATGAACGCGAGCGCGTCCCTGTGTTCCTCGACGGTGAGGCCGGGGTCGTCCATGGGGTCGGGCCTCGCGGCCGTGGGCGTGGGCGAAGCGGTCGGCGTCGCGGCCATGGCGGCTCCCGCCGCCGCCTCCCTCGCCCCCTCCGTGCCGCAGGCCGTGAGCGCCAGGGCGCACAGCGCCGCCGCGAGCACGCCGCCGACTCGCCTGGTCTTTCCGGTGGTTGAGCGCTCTGAAGTCATGCCCTCAGTCTGTGCGCGGCGTCCGGGCCGCACCTGAGTACCGCTACTCAACCGCCGCGCCCGCGTGCTCAGGCCACCCGTACGCCCGCCCGCCAGACCTCCGTGACCAGCGGGACGCCCGGGCGGTACGCCAGGTGCACGTGGGACGGAGCGTCGAGGAGCGTGAGGTCCGCGCGCGTGCCGGGCGTCAGCCGGCCGACGTCCGTGCGGCGCAGGGCCGCCGCGCCGCCCGCCGTGGCCGACCAGACCGCCTCGTCCGGGGTCATGCCCATGTCCCTTACCGCGAGGGCGATGCAGAAGGGGACCGAGGAGGTGAAGGACGAGCCCGGGTTGCAGTCCGTGGACAGGGCGACCGTCACGCCCGCGTCCAGGAGGCGGCGGGCGTCCGGCCACTGGGCGCGGGTGGAGAACTCCGCTCCCGGGAGGAGGGTCGCGACCGTCGATCCGTTCGCCAGCGCGTCCACGTCGGCGTCCGTGAGGTGCGTGCAGTGGTCCGCGCTCGCGGCGTCCAGCTCCACCGCGAGCTGGACCCCGGGGCCGTACGTGAGCTGGTTCGCGTGCACCCGGGGGTGCAGGCCCTTCGCCTTGCCGGCGGTCAGGATCGCACGCGCCTGGTCGCCGTCGAAGGCGCCCTTCTCGCAGAAGACGTCCACCCAACGGGCGTAGGGGGCACACGCGTCCAGCATCTCGCCCGTCACGAGGTCCACGTACGCGGCCGGGTCGTCGGCGTAGTCCGGGGAGACGATGTGCGCACCGAGGTACGTGACCTCGTCGGTGTGCTCGGCCGCGATGCGCAGCGCACGCGCCTCGTCCTCGACTGTGAGGCCGTAGCCGGACTTCGTCTCGAAGGTCGTCGTGCCCTGGCGGAGGGCCTCGCGGAGGTAGCGGGCGACGTTCGCCGAGAGCTCGGCGTCGGTCGCCGCGCGGGTCGCCGCGACCGTGGTGCGGATGCCGCCGGCCTTGTAGGGCTGGCCGGACATGCGGGCGTTGAACTCGGCGGTGCGGTCGCCCGCGAAGACGAGGTGCGAGTGGGAGTCCACGAAGCCGGGGATCACCGCCCGTCCACCGGCGTCGACCCGGTTGTCAGTGGCCGGTGCTTTGCTGGATTCACCGACCCAGACGACGCGGTCGCCGTCGATGACGACGGCCGCGTCCTGGATCAGGCCCAGGGCACTTCCATCACCGAGGGAGGGATCGTTCGTGACGAGGCTGGCGATGTTGACGATGGCGGTGGCGGCCTTCGCCACGGCGCTGTTCGCGCTCGTGGGGGCGGAGCTCGCCACCGGGTTGTTCGTCGCCGCGGGGCCCGTGTTCATGGTGAGAGGTGTCTCCTTCAGGCGCTTCAGCCGCGCAGTGCGGCGATCGAGTCCGCGAGGGCACGGGGCACGTCCGGCACGGTCTGGTGGACCCCGTCCCGTACGACGTGACGCCCGCCCACGACCGTGTGCCGGACGTCCGCTGCCGACGCTGCGAATACCGCCGTCTCGGCTGCCAGACGCGGTACCGGTCCCGCTGTCCTGACCGAGTCCAGCGCGATCGTGGTGAAGTCGGCGAGGGCGCCGGCCTCCAGGGTGCCCGCGTCCGGCAGGCCGAGGGCCGCGTGGCCGTCCGCCGTGGCCGCGCGGAGGAGCGCCGCCGCCGTCCAGTGACCGCGGGTGCGGGTGCGGAGGCGTTCGTTCAGTTCCATCGCGCGCGCCTCCTCCAGGAGGTCGATCACCGCGTGGCTGTCGCTGCCCAGGGACAGCGGGGAGCCGGCCCGCTGGAGGGCGACGGCCGGGCCGATGCCGTCGGCCAGGTCACGTTCCGTCGTGGGGCACATGCACGTGCCGGTGGACGTCGAGCCGATCAGGGCGATGTCGGCGTCCGTCATGTGGGTGTTGTGGACGCCCGTCGTCCGGGCTCCGAGCACTCCGTGGTCGGCGAGGAGCTGGGTGGGCGTGCGCCCGTGGGCCGCCAGACAGGCGTCGTTCTCCGCGGTCTGCTCCGAGAGGTGGACGTGGAGGGGGGCCTGCCGGTCCTGGGCCCAGCGGGCCACCGTCGACAGCTGGTCCGCCGGGACCGCGCGCACCGAGTGGATCGCCGCCCCGATCCGTACGCCGTCGCGTTCCTTCAGGCCGCTCACCCGCTCGGCCCAGGCCTCGGCCGTGCCGTCGGAGAAGCGCAGCTGGTGGGGGTCGGGTGCGGCGCCGAAGCCGGCGGAGAGGTACGCCGTGTCGAGGAGGGTGATGCGGATGCCCGCCTCGCCGGCGGCGGCGATCAGGGCCTCGCCCATGGCGTTGGGGTCGGCGTACGGGGTGCCGCCGGGCGCGTGGTGGAGGTAGTGGAACTCGCCGACGGCCGTGATGCCCGCCAGCGCCATCTCCGCGTACACGGCGCGGGCGAGGGTGAAGTAGCTGTCGGGGGTGAGCCGCTGGGCCACGTTGTACATGACCTCGCGCCAGGTCCAGAACGTGCCGGAGCCGACCTGGACCGTGCCGCGCAGGGCACGGTGGAAGGCGTGCGAGTGGGCGTTGGCCAGGCCCGGGATGGTCAGGCCGCGCAGGACGACGGCACCGGGCGGCGGGGCGTCCGCCCCCGTGCGGACGGCCGCGATCCGGCCGTCGGAGTCCACGTCCAGGGCCACGCCCGGCTCGACGTTCGTGTCGAGCCAGGCGTGCTCCAGCCAGTACGTCGTCAGCGGCACGCCAGCTCCTCCAGTACGTCGGCGAGTGCGAGGACCCCGGCCACGCAGTCGTCCTCGGCCGCGAACTCGGCCGGGGAGTGCGAGACGCCGGTGGGGTTCCGTACGAACAGCATGGCGGTCGGAATCGATTCGGAGAGGATTCCCGCGTCGTGTCCGGCACCGGTACCGAGGACCGGGACCTTTCCGGAGTCGCCCAGGATCCGGGACAGCTCGTCGCGCAGGGCGTGCGAGAAGTCCACGACCGGGGTGAAGGACTCCCGGACGACCGTGAGGTCGATGCCGTGCCGCCGGGCGTAGTCGCGAGCCGCCGTCTCGACGCCCGCCACGACCGTGTCGAGCGAGTCCTGGTCGGCGGCGCGGGCGTCGAGCCAGCCGCGGACCATGGACGGGATGGCGTTGACGCCGTTCGGCTCGACCGCGATCTTGCCGAAGGTGGCGACGGCGCCCGCGAGCTCCGCCTCGCGGCGGGCGGCGAGGACCGTCTCCGCGTAGGTGAGCATCGGGTCGCGGCGGTCGACGAGGCGGGTGGTGCCCGCGTGGTTGGCCTCGCCCGCGAAGTCGTACCGCCAGCGGCCGTGCGGCCAGATGGAGGAGGCGATGCCGACGGAGTCCCCGGACAGGTCGAGGGCGCGGCCCTGCTCGACGTGGAGTTCGACGAACGCACCGATACGGGCGAGCCGTTCGGGGTCGGGGCCGATGGTCGAGGGGTCGTACCCGGCCGCCTCCATGGCCTGCGGGAGGCTGATGCCGGAGGCGTCGCGGAGCTCGTACGCCTGCTCCTTCGTCAGCCGGCCGGCGGTGAGGCGGGAGCCGACGCAGGCGAGGCCGAAGCGGGCGCCCTCCTCGTCGCCGAAGTTGGTGATGGCGAGCGGGCGCTTGAACGAGACGCCGCGCGAGCGGAGTTCGTCGAGGGCGGCGAAGGCGGAGACGACGCCGAGGGGCCCGTCGAAGGCGCCGCCGTCCGGGACGGAGTCCAGGTGGGAGCCGGTGACGACGGCGTCCCCTGCCGTGGGGTCGCCGAGCCAGGCCCACTGGTTGCCGTTGCGGTCGGTCTCGACGTCCATGCGGCGGGCCTCTGCCTGCATGCGGAACCAGAGGCGGCAGTCGGCGTCGGCCTCGGTCCAGGCGTAGCGCCGGTAGCCACCGGAGGCGGCGCTGCGGCCGAGGGGCCGCAGCGACCGCCACATGGCGTCGAAGCTCGCGCTCACGCGTCGTCGCCCTCGCGCATCGGGACGCGGACGCCGCGCTCGTCGGCGACCCGCTCCGCGATGTCGTAGCCCGCGTCGACGTGACGGATGACGCCCATGCCGGGGTCGTTCGTCAGGACGCGGCGGATCTTCTCGCCCGCGAGCTTCGTGCCGTCGGCCACCGAGACCTGGCCGGCGTGGATCGAGCGGCCCATGCCGACGCCGCCGCCGTGGTGGATGGAGACCCAGGACGCGCCGGAGGCGACGTTCACCATCGCGTTGAGGAGCGGCCAGTCGGCGATGGCGTCGGAGCCGTCGAGCATGGCCTCGGTCTCGCGGTACGGGGAGGCCACCGAGCCGCAGTCGAGGTGGTCGCGGCCGATCGCGAGGGGCGCGGCGAGGGTGCCGTTGCCGACCATGTCGTTGAACATGTCGCCGGCCTTGTCGCGCTCGCCCTGGCCGAGCCAGCAGATGCGGGCGGGCAGGCCCTGGAAGTGGACGCGCTCGCCGGCCATCTTGATCCAGCGGTGCAGGGACTCGTTCTCCGGGAAGAGGTCGAGGATCGCCTTGTCCGTCTTGTGGATGTCCGAGGCCTCGCCGGACAGGGCCGCCCAGCGGAACGGGCCCTTGCCCTCGCAGAACAGCGGGCGGATGTAGGCCGGGACGAAGCCGGGGAAGGCGAACGCGCGGTCGTAGCCGGCCAGCTGGGCCTCGCCGCGGATCGAGTTGCCGTAGTCGAAGACCTCGGCGCCGGCGTCCATGAAGCCGACCATGGCCTCGACGTGCTTGGCCATCGACTCGCGGGCCCGCACCGTGAACCCGGCCGGGTCCTTCGCGGCGGCGTCGGCCATGTCGTCGAAGGCGACGCCGACCGGCAGGTAGGACAGCGGGTCGTGGGCGGAGGTCTGGTCCGTCACGATGTCGATCGGGGCGCCCTCGGCGAGCATCTGCGGGAGCAGCTCGGCGGCGTTGCCGAGGAGGCCGATGGAGAGCGGGCGGCGGGCGTCGCGGGCCTCGGTGGCCAGCTGGAGGGCGTGGGCGAGGTTGTCGGCCTTCACGTCCAGGTAGCGGTGCTCGATGCGGCGCTCGATGGCGCGCGGGTCGACGTCGATGCAGATCGCGACGCCGTCGTTCATCGTCACGGCGAGGGGCTGGGCGCCGCCCATGCCGCCGAGGCCGGCGGTGAGGGTGATCGTGCCGGCCAGGGTGCCGTTGAACTTCTTGGCGGCGACGGCGGCGAAGGTCTCGTACGTGCCCTGGAGGATGCCCTGGGTGCCGATGTAGATCCAGGACCCGGCGGTCATCTGGCCGTACATGGTGAGGCCGAGCTGCTCCAGGCGCCGGAACTCCTCCCAGTTGGCCCAGTCGCCGACCAGGTTGGAGTTGGCGATGAGGACGCGCGGGGCCCACTCGTGGGTCTGCATGACGCCGACGGGGCGGCCGGACTGGACGAGCATGGTCTCGTCCTGCTTCAGCGTCCGCAGGGTGCGGACCATGGCGTCGAAGGAGCGCCAGTCGCGGGCGGCCTTGCCGGTGCCGCCGTAGACGACGAGCTTGTCGGGGTGCTCGGCGACCTCGGGGTCGAGGTTGTTCTGGAGCATCCGGAGGGCGGCCTCCTGCTGCCATCCCAGGGCGCTCAGTTCCGTACCGCGCGGGGCCCGTACGGGGCGGGGTCCTGACATGGCGGTGCCTCCTCGAATGTCGTTTAGATATTCACATCCTGGCGGCTTGAATAGTTGTAGTCAACAGCTGCGGGGCCGCACGTCCCGGTGATGGGATGGACACATGGCCTCCTCCCGCCGCGATCTCGCCGTCCGAGCCTCCGTCGACCAAGGACTCCTCTCCCCCGCCGAACCGGTCGTCGCCCTCCTCGACACGGCCGGCATCCGCGCCTCCGCAGCCGCCCTGACCAGCGCGTTCGCCGCCGTCACCGACGCGCCCGTGCTGCACGCCTTCGCCGTCAAGGCCGCCCCGCTCGTCCCCGTGCTGCGCCTCCTGCACGAGGCCGGGCTCGGCGCCGAGGTCGCCAGCCCCGGCGAGCTGGCCCTCGCACGCGCCGCCGGAGTCCCGCCCACCGACACGGTGCTCGACTCCCCCGCCAAGACCCCCGCCGAGCTGCGCCAGGCCCTCGCGCTCGGCATCGCCGTCAACGCCGACAACCTCCAGGAACTGGACAGGCTCGACGCGCTCGTCGCCTCCGCCCCCACCGCCTCACCGCTCGGGATCCGGGTGAACCCGCAGGTCGGAGCCGGTTCCATCGGCGCACTCTCGACCGCGACCGCCACCTCCAAGTTCGGCGTGGCGCTCCGCGACGAGGGCGCCCGCAAGGCCGTCGTCCAGGCGTACCTGGAGCGGCCCTGGCTGACCCGGCTGCACACCCACACCGGCTCCCAGGGCGTCCCGCTCGCCCTGATGGCCGAAGGCGTCGGGGAGGCGTACGCGCTCGCCGAGGAGATCAACCGCACGGTCGGCCGGCAGCAGATCGACACCCTCGACATCGGTGGCGGCCTCCCGGTCAACTTCCACTCCGACGAGGAGACGCCGACGTACGCGGAGTACGCCCGGCTGCTCGCCGACACCGTCCCCGGACTCTTCGACGGCCGCTACGGCCTGGTCACCGAGTTCGGCCGGTCGCTGCTCGCCAAGCACGGCACGGTCCTCACCCGGGTGGAGTACACCAAGACCTCCGGCGGCCGCCCCATCGCCGTCACCCACGCGGGCGTACAGCTGGCCACCCGGACGGTCTACGCGCCGGACGCCTGGCCTCTGCGCGTCCTCGCCTACGACTCCGAGGGACGCCGCCGCACCGGGGAGGACACCGTCCAGGACGTGGCGGGCCCCGCCTGCTTCGCCGGGGACCTGCTCGCCACCGGCCGGGCACTGCCGCTGCTGCGCCAGGGCGACGTGGTGGCCGTCCCGGACACCGGCGCCTACTGCTTCGCCCACCACTACGCGTACAACAGCCTGCCCCGGCCGGGCATCCACGGCTTCACGGTGGCGGAGGACGGCGACGGGGGTGGGGGCGGCGACGGGGTGGTCACCTTCACGACCGTACGGAAGCCCCAGACGCTCGCGGAGATCGTCGCCGAGTCGGGCGGGGCGCACGCGGACGCCCTCGTCGGGTAGCGCGGGCCGTGCGCCGCGGTTTCGATGAAGCCATGACTGGAACGGGAACCGGCTCGAACACCACGACCGTCGTCGTCGAACGGCGGGTCGACGCCTCCCCCGGGCGGGTCTGGGAGTCGATCACCGACCTGCCGGACATGCCCCGCGTCCTCTCGGGCGTCGAGCGGGTCGAGGTGCTCACCGAAGGCGGCTTCGCCGTGGGCACCCGCTGGCGCGAGACCCGGCGGATGCTGGGCAAGGAGGCCACCGAGGAGATGCTGGTGACGGAGTGCGAGCCGCCCGACCGGTACGTCACGGTCGCCGACTCGCACGGCATGCACTACGTCTCCGAGATCGCCCTCACGCCCGACGGGGCGGGGGCGACCACCCTGCGGATGACGTTCTCCGCCCGGCCCTCCCACGGTCGCCGGCAGGGTTTCCTGGGGCGGCTGATCGCCCGCTTCGGCGCTAAGGCGGTCGCCAGGGCGCTCACGAAGGACCTGTCCGAGATCGCGAGCGCGGTGGAATCCAGGACCTGACAGGCGACCTGACACACAATCCCGGGCTGATTGCGGTCGGGTACTGGCATGTTCCGATGGAAAATGCCAGAACCCCTCCCCCGGAGCGCTGCGTTCAGTAACGTCACCGTCACTGCCGCACGTTCGCACGCCGCATCGGGAGGGGAATCCGCGTGCCCGGAATCGACGAGTGCCTTATCGAGGCCATGGCCCTACCGGGCGCTCGCGGGGCCTCCCTGGTCGACTGGACCAGCGGGCTCGCCCTCGGGACGGCGGGTGACTCACCGGTCGGCGACCATGAGACGACGGCCGCCGAGACCGCTGAACTCGCCCGCGCCGCCGCCGAGTTCGACTCGTTCGCGGCCGCCGGGGAGGACCCCGGCGACGAACCGCCCGTCGAGGACCTGATCGTCACCACCCGCGCCGGCTACCACGTCCTGCGCTTCGTCGAGACGTCCTTCGACAGCAGCGTCTTCCTCCACCTCTGGCTCGACCGCGACACCGGCAACCTCGCCCTCGCCCGGATGCGCCTCCGCGACCTCGCCGAACGGCTGGTCCTGGGATGAGCGGGGCCACAGCGACCGCGGTCGCCACCCCCGTCTCCCCGATGCTGGTCCGGCTCGCCGCCGAGAAGGCCACCGGTGCCCTGCTCCGCGACCACGGCACCCTCTACCTCGTCGACGGCCGCGTCGTGCACGCCGAGAGCCCCGCAGCCCCCGGCGTCGACGTCCTCCTCACCACCGGCGGACGGCTGCCCCGCGAGGGCTGGGACGAGGCCGTCGACCGGGCCGGTGCCCACCGCGCCGTCGGCCGCTTCCTCGTCGACAGCGGCCGGCTCCACGACGGCGAGCTGGAGATCTGCCACCTCGGCGCCGTCTTCGACGCGGCCTTCTTCGCCCTCTCCCCCACCAGCGGACCGACCCGCTTCCGGTACGGGGTCGGGCACTGGTTCGGTACGGTGCGGCCGGTGTCGGCCGAGGCCGTGGAGCGCGAGACGGTACGCCGCCGTGAACTCCTCGACGCCGTCTGGCCGTACGCCACCGTGGACAGCTCCCCCGTCGTGCCGCGCCGCGCCGCCCCGGGACAGACCGTGGGGGCGCGCCAGCGGGCCCTGCTCGCCGCCGCGGACGGGCAGCGGACCCCGGCGGAGCTGGCGCTGGTACTCGGCCGCCCCGCCTTCCACACCCTCCTCGACGTCCGACGGCTCGCGGCCGCCGGGCTCGTCGAGACGCCGCTCGACCCCATCCCCGCACCGCTGCCACCGCCCTTGCCTGCCCTGTTACCGGCCCTGCCGGTGGCCGATCCCGACATCGCCCTGCTGCGCCGGCTCCGTGACGCCCTGGAGGCACACCTGTGATGAGGCGTGCCCTGCGCCTGCGCGCCGAAAGGAAACAGCTCATGACGGCAGAAGCCGAGGTCCTCGGCGAGCTCAGACGGCTGCGGGCCCGGCTGCCCCAGCTGACCGGCGCACTCGCGGCCAGTGCCGACGGGCTCGTCCTGGCCCACGACACCGTGGACGGCGAGGCGGAGAGCGTGGCCGCGCTGACCGCGGCGGCGCTCGGCGTCGGCCAGCGGCTGACCGACAGCACCGGCCAGGGCCGGTTCCGGGAGCTGCTGGTACGCGGCGAGAACGGCTATGTGGCGACGTACGCGGCGGGCGGTTCCGCCGTCCTGACGCTGCTCGCCGAGCCCCGGATCAACGTCGGGCGACTCCATCTGGAGGCCCGCAGATCCAGCGTTCGGATAGGCGAACTCGTCGACGGAGCGCTGGAGCGCAGAGACCTGAACTGACGCACCGCACCACGCACAACGAGCACCGCAGAACGAGCACCACGCACAACGAGCACCACGTAGAAGACACGTACACGAGAAGGAAGTGCGACACCCATGGCGAACACCGAGACCTCCCTCAAGGAAGCTGCCTCCATCGAAGGCGCCATCGGCGCGGCCCTCGTCGACTACACGAGCGGCATGGCACTCGGCACGATCGGCGGCGGCAAGGAACTCGACCTCAACATGGCCGCGGCCGGCAACACCGACGTCGTCCGGGCCAAGGTCCGGACGATGGAGATGCTCGGCCTCGGCGACGAGATCGAGGACATCCTGATCACCCTCGGCCGGCAGTACCACTTGATCCGGCTGCTCAAGGGACAGGGCAAGAACGGCCTGTTCCTGTACCTCGCCCTGGACAAGGACCGGGCGAACCTGGCGATGGCCCGCCACCAGCTCAAGAAGATCGAGGCCGAGCTGGACGTCTGACCGGCCTGTGCGGGCGCGGGGCCTATTCGACGAACAGGCCCCGCGCCGCCGCCTTCGTGTCGAACTCCTCCAGGCGCGCCTGCGCGTCCGGGAGTTCGTCGGCCATGGCCTCCAGGAGGACCCGGCCGAGCATCATCGGCGCACACGCGGTGTCGAAGGCGAGCCCGGTGCCGACGGCGGCCGGGATGAGCAGGTCGCTGTGGGCGGCGACGGGCGCGAACGCCGACTCGGCGACGGTCACGACCGTGAGCCCGGCCGCACGCGCGTATTCCAGGGCCTCGACGACCTCCCGCGGGTGCCGGGGCAGCGCGAAGCACAGCAGGGCCGTGGCCCCGGCGCGCACGGCGGCGTCGACGCGGTCCGTGAGCATGGAGCCGGCCTCGTCGAGGAGCCGGACGTCCGGGTGCACCTTGGCGGCGAAGTAGGCGAAGCCACGCGCCTGCGAGGAGGCGGCCCGCAGGCCGAGCACGGGCAGCGGGCGGGAGCGGGCGAGCAGCCGGCCGGCCCGCTCGACGGGCGCGGGGTCGGCGAGGAGTCCGGCGAGGTGCTTGAGGTTCTCGATCTCGGCGAGGACGGCCTGCTGGTACTCGTTGAGCTCCTCGTCCTCCCTCTCGGCCGCACCGGGCTCGGGGGGCGCGACCTCGCGCAGATGGCGGCGGAGGGCCGGGTACCCGTCGAAGCCCAGGGCGACGGCGAAGCGGGTGACGGAGGGCTGGCTGACCCCGGCGAGCTCGGCGAGCTCGACGCTGGACAGGAAGGGCACGTCACCGGCGCGCCGCACCATGCAGTGCGCGATCCGCCGCTGTGTCGGTGTCAGCCGGTGCCCCTCGAAGAGCGCCTGCAGCCGACCGGCCGGGCTGTCGCTCATGCCGCCGCCCCCTCTCTCTCACCTATTCACCCATGAAGGGCCCTGCATAAGGATATGCAGGGCGTGCTCCGGAGAGAAGCACGAGAGGGAAGCCGGCCGGGAATCACGACGGGGAGTCCGGCGGGCGTCACGGCGGGCATCGCTGCGGTGACGCCCGCAGTGCGTCACGGCAGGCATCACGGCAGGGAACCCGGCGGGGCCGGAAGAAGTCGGCGCGGGGACCGCCGCACCCCCGAAACGGGGGGCGGGACGACGGCGGTCCCCGCGAGGACACGGGCCCGGGTCAGAACCGGCCTCCGCGTCCGCGGCGTCGTCAGGAGTCCGGGAGCCGCTCCGGAAGTCCGTGACGCCGACAACGACCACTGTGCCGGACGCGTGTTAAGCGGGTACTGCGCGCACGTGTCGCGCTCGTACCGATTGCGCGAACGCGCCCGCAGCACCCACCACGCCGGCCGGGGGAACTACTTCGCGCCGCCGTTGGCCAGGAAGGCCAGCAGGTCCTGGCGGCTGACGACGCCGGTCGGCTTGCCCTCGACCAGGACGATCGCCGCGTCGGCGGCCTCGCCGAGGACGGACATCAGGTCGGCGACCGGCTCGCCGGAACCGACCTGCGGCAGCGGCGCGCTCATGTGGCTCTCCAGCGGGTCCTCCAGGGAGGCGCGCTTGGTGAAGAGGGCGTCGAGCAGCTCGCGCTCGACGACCGAGCCGACGACCTCGGCGGCCATCACGTCGGGGTGGCCGGCACCGGGCTTCACGATGGGCATCTGGGAGACGCCGTACTCGCGGAGCACCTCGATGGCCTGGCCGACCGTCTCGTCCGGGTGCATGTGGACGAGGGAGGGCATGGTGCCGCCCTCCTTGTGGCGCAGGACGTCGGCGACGGTGGCCGTGGAGGTGTCCTCCAGGAAGCCGTGGCCGGCCATCCACTCGTCGCTGAAGATCTTCGACATGTAGCCGCGGCCGGAGTCCGGCAGCAGGACGACGACGACGTCGTCCGGGCCGAGCTCCTTGGCGACCTCCAGCGCGGCCACGACGGCCATGCCGCAGGAACCGCCGACGAGGAGGCCCTCCTCCTTGGCGAGGCGGCGGGTCATCTGGAACGAGTCCTTGTCGGACACGGCGACGATCCGGTCCGTGACGTTCCGGTCGTACGCGGTCGGCCAGAAGTCCTCGCCGACGCCCTCGACGAGGTACGGACGACCGGAGCCGCCCGAGTAGACCGAACCCTCCGGGTCGGCGCCGATGACCTGCACGGAGCCGCCGCTGACCTCCTTGAGGTAGTTGCCGGTGCCGGAGATGGTGCCGCCGGTGCCGACGCCCGCGACGAAGTGGGTGATCTTCCGGTCCGTCTGCTCCCAGAGCTCGGGGCCGGTGGTCTCGTAGTGGGAGCGCGGGTTGTTCGGGTTGGAGTACTGGTCGGGCTTCCAGGCACCGGGCGTCTCACGGACCAGACGGTCCGAGACGTTGTAGTACGAGTCCGGGTGCTCCGGGTCGACCGCGGTGGGGCAGACGACGACCTCGGCGCCGTACGCCCGCAGTACGTTGATCTTGTCGAGGGACACCTTGTCGGGGCAGACGAAGATGCACTTGTAGCCCTTCGTCTGCGCCACGATCGCCAGGCCGACGCCGGTGTTGCCGGACGTGGGCTCGACGATGGTTCCGCCGGGCTTGAGCTCACCGCTCTGCTCGGCCGCCTCGATCATCCGCAGGGCGATCCGGTCCTTGACCGAGCCTCCGGGGTTGAAGTACTCGACCTTGGCCAGAACGGTCGCCTGAATGCCCGCTGTGACGCTGTTGAGCTTCACCAGCGGGGTGTTGCCGACGAGGCTGATCATCGAGTCGTGGAATTGCACCGTAATCTCCGGGGTCTCCGTAATGGTGTGGCCAGCGTATGCGTAGTCGGAGCGGGTTACGGGGCAGTTAGACCCTGAACGGCTTGAAGGAGGTGACGGCCCCATGTCGAGGGCGAGGGTGGCGCGGCGGATCGCGGCGGGTGCGGCGTACGGCGGCGGGAGCATCGGACTGCTGGGTGTGGCGGCGGTGGGCGTCCTGCTGGCCGAGATGCAGATCGCGAAGCGGACGGTGGGCGGCGGCGCGGCCCCCCTGCCACCGGGAGCGGACGGCCTCTACGGCCGCGCGTTCGGCACGGACGACCCGCTGCGGCTGGCCCTTCTGGGTGATTCCACGGCGGCGGGCCAGGGGGTGCGCCGCTCGGGCCAGACGCCGGGCGCGCTGCTCGCCTCCGGGCTCGCGGCGGTGGCGGAGCGGCCGGTGGTGCTGAGGAACGTGGCGCTCTCCGGTGCCCGCTCGGACGACCTGGAGCGCCAGGTGTCGCTGCTGCTGGCCCAGCCGCTCGGCCCGCCCGACGTCTGCGTGATCATGATCGGGGCGAACGACGTGACGCACCGGATGCCGCCGACGGAGTCGGTACGGCTCCTGGCGTCGGCGGTCCGGCGGCTGCGGACGGCCGGCGCGGAGGTGGTGGTCGGGACCTGCCCGGACCTCGGGACGATCGAGCCGGTCTACCAGCCGCTGCGCTGGCTGGCCCGGCGGGCCTCCCGGCAGCTGGCGGCGGCGCAGACGATCGTGGTGATCGAGCAGGGCGGGCGGACGGTGTCGCTGGGCGACCTGCTCGGGCCCGAGTTCGCGGCGAACCCGCGCGAGATGTTCGGGGTGGACAACTTCCACCCCTCGGCGGAGGGGTACGCGACGGCGGCGATGGCCGTGCTGCCGACGATGTGCGCGGTGCTGGGGGTGTGGCCGGAGACGGACCGCCTGGAACCGGCACGGCGGGAGAACATGCTGCCGGTCGCCAAGGCGGCCGCGGAGGCGGCGAAGGAGGCGGGCACGGAGGTCACGGGCGCCCGCGCGCCCTGGGCCCTCCTGAAGCACCGCCGGAGGCGGCGTCTGCCGGTCGCGACGGACGCGTCGCCGGAGGCGCAGGGGGAAGGAGCCACGGAGACCCCCGCCCCCACCAACTGAGCGCTCGCTTAGAAAAGAGGTCCGCATCACATGCCCAGGCCGGTGACCCCATGCGGTACGTACGGGTAACTTCCCTTTCAGTCCGCCCACTCCGCACCCTCATGGAGCCGTGATGCCCGAAGCCGTGATCGTCTCGACCGCCCGCTCGCCCATCGGCCGGGCCTTCAAGGGCTCCCTCAAGGACCTGCGGCCGGACGACCTCACCGCGACCATCGTCAAGGCCGCCCTGGCCAAGGTGCCGGAGCTCGACCCGCGCGACATCGACGACCTGATGCTGGGCTGCGGTCTGCCCGGCGGCGAGCAGGGCAACAACCTGGGCCGCATCGTGGCCGTGCAGATGGGCATGGACCACCTGCCGGGCTGCACGATCACCCGCTACTGCTCCTCCTCGCTGCAGACCTCCCGCATGGCGCTGCACGCGATCAAGGCCGGCGAGGGCGACGTCTTCATCTCGGCCGGTGTCGAGATGGTGTCCCGCTTCGTGAAGGGCAACTCGGACTCCCTGCCCGACACGCACAACCCCTTCTTCGCCGAGGCCGAGGCCCGTACCGCCGAGGTCGCCGCCTCCGAGGGCTCCACGTGGCACGACCCGCGCGAGGACGGCATCGTCCCGGACGCGTACATCGCCATGGGCCAGACCGCGGAGAACCTGGCCCGCCTCAAGGGCATCAGCCGCCAGGAGATGGACGAGTTCGGCGTCCGCTCGCAGAACCTCGCCGAGCAGGCCATCAAGAACGGCTTCTGGGAGCGCGAGATCACCCCGGTGACGCTCCCGGACGGCACCGTCGTCTCCACGGACGACGGCCCGCGCGCCGGCGTCACCCTGGAGGGCGTGCAGGGCCTCAAGCCGGTCTTCCGCCCCGACGGCCTGGTCACCGCCGCCAACTGCTGCCCGCTGAACGACGGCGCCGCCGCGCTCGTCATCATGTCGGACACGAAGGCCCGCGAGCTCGGCCTGACCCCGCTCGCCCGCATCGTCTCCACCGGCGTCTCCGGGCTCTCCCCCGAGATCATGGGCCTCGGCCCGGTCGAGGCGTCGAAGCAGGCCCTCAAGCGCGCCGGCCTGACCATCGGCGACATCGACCTGGCCGAGATCAACGAGGCCTTCGCGGCCCAGGTGATCCCGTCCTACCAGGACCTGGGCCTGGACCTGGACAAGGTGAACGTCAACGGTGGCGCCATCGCCGTCGGCCACCCCTTCGGCATGACCGGCGCCCGGATCACCGGCACGCTGATCAACAGCCTCCAGTTCCACGACAAGCAGTTCGGCCTGGAGACCATGTGCGTCGGCGGCGGCCAGGGCATGGCGATGGTGATCGAGCGCCTCTCGTAGGACCGGGCCACCGGGCCTGGCGCCCCTCGCGGGTCGGGGAGTGCGCCGGGGCGCGTCTCCTCGTACCGAGGGCTCCAACCGCACCGCGTCCGAGCCGTGACCGAATCTCCCCCAGGATGTGACCTACATCCCGGGGGAGTTCGTTTTCCCAGGTCAGAGCCGTTTCGGGACTAAACACCTGGTAGAAATACCTGTCCAATTCGTGACGTAATGCACTGACAGCGAGCCCCACCCCAGGACAAGCTGATGTAGGAAGTCGGGGGATCGACTCGGAATCGGGAGTACGTCAGTGAGCGCCATGCCTCTTGCCCTGCTGCTGACCACGGCCGCTGCCACGGCCGTGGGCGCTGCCGCCCTGCACGCCGTCCACGGTCTCCGCAAGCAGGTCACCGCCCTGCGGAGCGAACTGGCGGCCGGACACGGCGTCACCGTTCCCGCGGCCCGTGCCACGCCCGCCGCCGAGATACGGGCCGCGGTCGCTGAGGCGCTGGCCGAGGAGCGCGAGCGCGAGCTCGCCGAGGCGCGGGCCTTCTGGGCCGCGCAGGAGGCCAGGGACGCGGCCGACGCCCCCTCCCTGCTGGGCGGTCTCGGCGGCCCGGTCGACGACGGCACCTTCTTCGTCCCGCGCCAGGCCGACTTCGTGGGCCTCGAGGCGATGGCCCTGGAGGCCATGGAGGCGGAGGCGGCGGCGCTCGACGGCCCCGACGCACTGGACCCGCTCGACTCGGTCGACGCCTTCGAGGAGTACCCGGAGGACTCGGCCGAGCTGGCCGCGGCCCGCCGCCGGCACCCCTCGCACCCGGACTTCGTGCCGGTGCAGACCCCCGTCGTCACCGACCACGAGCGGACGGTGGCCCGTCTCGAGGAGCTGGCCGACACCGCCACCGCGCTGACCGACGTGCGCCCGGGTCCGCTCGGCACGCTCGACGTGTACGTCTTCGCGGACGGTACGACGCTCTGCATGACCCCGGGGCACCGCGAGACCGCGGAGCGCCTCGCGGAGGCCCTGCGCTCCGGCCGTACGCCGGTGCTGCTCGGCGGCTCGGGCGTCTCGGGCGCCTTCGCCCTCACGTTCTCGTACGGCGAGGCGGACGACGAGAACGTCTACATCCTGGCGGACCGCGTCATCGCGTCGCTGTAAGGCCGTTCCAGGCCTCTCCAGGGCCTCTTCAGGCCACCCCAAGGCCATTCCAGGCCTCTCCGAGCCGCTCCAAGACCCCTGTGAGACCTTCTGAGGGCCCCGGCCCCGTGCCCGGCCCTCCTTACAGGCCCGAGCGCTCCGCAGCCTCACGGACCAGCCCCACGGCCTCCGCCAGTTCCCCCTCGCGGGAGTCGGCCGGGGCCGTTCGCAGGATTTCGGCCAGATCGTTCCCGGCGACGACCAGCTGGTCGGCCACGGTGAAGACCCCCGCGTCCGGCATCGTCCTCGGCTCCCGCGCCGGTTCCTCGGCGCGCTGGGCGCGCACCGCGAGCTCGCGGGCGAGGGCAAGTCCCTCGGCCGCCGCACCGCGCTGGAGGCGGCTCTGCGGGGCGGCCCGCAGCCGGTCGGCGAAGCGTTCGACGGCGGCGGTCAGTTCACTCGTATCGCGCACCCCGCGACCCTACGCGCCGTCCCGGGCCTCTTGCCAACGGGCGAACACTTGGGCACGGTGACGTGAAGAAGTGCCAGGAGTACGAGGAGCACACGGTACGACGCGTCCGGAGGCGCCGATGTCCCACACATTCTCCGAAGAGACCCACCGCAACATGCTGGCCCGCATCCCGGGCCGCACCGGTCGTGAGATCGCCGACTGGATGCGCACCGTCGAGGAGGGCCCCTCCCTCCTCCGTTTCGAGGAGCGGGTGAGCTGGCTCCGCGGGGCCCACGAGCTGGCGTACGGCCACGCGAAGGCGATCCTGCACGAGTACGACCTGCGGCGGGCGGCTCGGAGACTGCTCTGAGGTCCGGGAGCCACCCTCGTCCGACAGGGGAGGGTCCGAGCACCATCCCCGTCCCCACCGGGAACGCGGAAGGGCCCGCCCGGCACGAAGCCGGACGGGCCCTTCCCCCCGAGTCGGGACGCGTCAGTCGTCGCCCTGCAGGATCGACAGCAGACGCAGCATCTCCAGGTAGATCCACACCAGGGTCATGGTGAGACCGAAGGCGGCCAGCCAGGCCTCCTCGCGCGGCGCGCCGTAGGTCACGCCGTCCTCGACCTGCTTGAAGTCGAGGGCGAGGAAGCAGGCACCGAGGATGATGCCGATGACACCGAAGAGGATGCCGAGGCCACCGCTGCGGAAGCCGAGGCCGTCACCGCCGGCGAAGACGGCGAACAGCAGGTTGGTCACCATGAGGAGCATGAAGCCCATCGCGGCGGCCATCACGAAGCCGTAGAAGCGCCGGTTGACCCGGATCCAGCCCATCTTGTAGGCGACCAGCACGCCGGCGAAGACCGCCATCGTGCCGAGGACCGCCTGGATGACCACGCCGTCGGCGATGTACGTCGAGACGGCGGCCGAGATCACTCCGAGGAAGACGCCCTCGAAGGCCGCGTAGCCCAGGATGAGCGCCGGCGACGGCTTGCGCTTGAACGACTGCACGAGCGACAGCACCAGGGCGACCAGGGCGGCGCCGATGGCGATGCCGTAGGACTTGCCCAGGTTGGCGGGGTCGACCGGCAGGAGCAGCCAGGACAGCACGGCGGTGAGCACGACCGTGCCGAGCGTCATGGCCGTACGGCTCACGACGTCGTCGATCGTCATCACGTTGCCGCGGGCCTGCTGCGGGGCGCCGAGCTGCGTGTCCTGCGGGGCGTACGGGTTGGTGGCGTACGGGTTCGTCGCACCCTCGGCATACGGGTTGCCGGTGGCGTACGGGTTGGTTCCGACGGCGGGGCCCCCGGCCTGCGGCTGCTGGCCGTTGAAGCCCGCGGTGCCGTTGTCGCGGCTGAACCCCCGTCGCGAGAAGACCGGGTTGCTGCTCCTCATCTCACTCCTCCATGGCGTGCCGCATGCGCGCGGCCTCGCGTCAAGAGTAATGCGTAGGCAAAAGAAACTCTCTAGTGCTCGGGGAGGATCTTTTCCCGTACGTTTTCGATCTTCGCGCGGGCCGTCGCGGTGGTCGCGAGGGCTCGCGCGGTGAAGTGAGGGGCTTCGCCGGGCCACAGGTGTGACACCTGGGGCCCGGGTGGTGCCCGGAACCGGACTCGAACCGGTACGGCCCGAAGGCCAGCGAGGTTTAAGCTCGCCGTGTCTGCATTCCACCATCCGGGCGTCGCGAAGCTCCGCGTTGGCACATGAGCCTATCGGGGCGCTTCCCTCGTTCAGCGGAACATCCTCCCGATGTTGTCTTATTTTATTGACGCCTGAGGGTGCGTCAGTGCAGGTGGGAGCCATTTCGCCGAACTGTGACAGGGGTCGCAGGCGCAAAGCCGCACCCCCTGGAATGACGAAAAGTCGTCGCACGTGTGTCACCTCGGCGTGAAGCCCTCTCTCAGGGGCGCCGTCATACCTCAGGAGGAGGATCGGGGTCCCCGGTCCGACTCGAGACTGCCTCGGGAACGGGCATGTGGGCGGACGATCCGAGCGCGAACGCTCGACACGATGGAGGGGTTCCCACAGAAGCCCCGCAGTGACAGGAGTCCCTCGTGACCACCACTCCCACCGTGTCCCGCGCCACCGCGGTGGCCGCCCGCGCCACGGATCTCTCGAAGGTCTACGGACACGGCGAGACCCAGGTGGTCGCGCTCGATCACGTCACCGTGGACTTCCGCCAGGGCGAGTTCACCGCGATCATGGGCCCCTCCGGCTCCGGCAAGTCGACGCTCATGCACTGCGTCGCCGGCCTCGACTCCTTCTCCTCCGGCTCGGTCCGGATCGGCGAGACGGAGCTCTCCACCCTGAAGGACAAGCAGCTCACCCAGCTGCGCCGCGACAAGATCGGCTTCATCTTCCAGGCCTTCAACCTGCTGCCGACGCTGACGGCCCTGGAGAACATCACGCTGCCGATGGACATCGCCGGCCGGAAGCCCGACAAGCAGTGGGTCCAGCAGGTCATCGACATGCTCGGGCTCTCCGCCCGGCTCAGCCACCGTCCGACCGAGCTCTCCGGCGGCCAGCAGCAGCGCGTGGCCGTGGCCCGCGCCCTCGCCTCCCGCCCCGAGATCATCTTCGGTGACGAGCCCACCGGAAACCTGGACTCCCGCTCGGGCGCCGAGGTCCTCGGCTTCCTGCGCAACTCGGTCCGCGAGCTCGGCCAGACCGTCGTCATGGTCACCCACGACCCGGTCGCCGCCTCCTACGCGGACCGCGTGATCTTCCTCGCCGACGGCCGGATCGTCGACGAGATGCTGCACCCGACGGCGGACGGCGTGCTCGACCGCATGAAGGCCTTCGACGCCAAGGGCCGCACGAGCTGACGCCGTAGCGCCGGAACCGGACCCGAACCGGTACGGCCCGCGCCTCGCGCTCCCGCCCGCCGCCCCTCCCTTCCTCCAGGACACACCCATGTTCCGTACCGCCCTGCGCAACGTCCTCGCGCACAAGGCGAGACTGCTGATGACCGTCCTCGCCGTGATGCTCGGCGTGGCCTTCGTCTCCGGCACCCTCGTCTTCACCGACACCCTCGGCCAGGCCTTCCGCAACCAGTCGGCCAAGAGCTACGACGACGTCGCCGTCGCCGTCGAGATGTACCCGTCCCCCGAGGAGGCCCGGAAGACCCCCGGCCTCTCCCAGCAGGACGTCGACAAGGTCGCGAAGCTCGACGGGGTCGCCTCCGTCACCCCGCGCGTCGACGGCTTCGCCGGGGTGCCCGACAAGAACGGCAAGCTGATCGGCGTCGGCTGGTCCAACAAGGGCACCAACTTCGCCCCCGGCAAGGACGGCAAGGACCGCGCGTACGCCTTCGTCTCCGGGAACGGCCCGGCCTCCGCCGGTCAGGTCGCGCTCGACAAGGACACCGCGGACAAGGGCGGCTACAAGATCGGCGACACCGTCCGCGTCGCGACCACGGGCCCGGTGAAGGAGTACGAGCTCTCGGGCGTCTTCACCACCGAGGACGGCGCCGTCAACGCCGGCGGCAGCCTCGTCGTCTTCGACACCGCCGTCGCTCAGAAGCTCTACCTCAAGCCCGGCTACTTCCGGGACCTGGCCGTGAGCGCCACGCCCGGCACGGACGACGAGAAGCTCCTCGCCGAGGTCCTGAAGGTCGTCCCGAAGGCTGCCGACGCGCAGACCGGCGAGGCCCTCGCCGAGCAGCAGGCCAAGGACATCGAGGCCGGTCTCGGCGCGCTCAACCAGGTGCTCCTCGGCTTCGCGGGCATCGCGCTCTTCGTCGGGATCTTCCTGATCTCCAACACCTTCACCATGCTGGTCGCGCAGCGCACCAAGGAACTCGCCCTGATGCGCGCCGTCGGCGCCTCGCGCAAGCAGATCACCCGGTCCGTCCTCGCCGAGGCCGCCCTGGTCGGCCTGGTCGCCTCCGCCGTCGGCTACGTGCTCGGCATCGGCCTGGCCGTCTCCCTCCGCTCGGCCATGAGCGCCTTCGAGATGAAGGTCCCCGGCGGCGGCCTCGTCCTCACCGCCACCCCGGCCGTCAGCGCGTTCGCCGTCGGCGTCCTGATCACGATGCTCGCCGCCTGGCTGCCCGGCCGCCGTGCCGCGAAGATCCCGCCGGTCGCCGCCATGAGCAGCGTCCACGCCACCGCGAGCACCAAGTCGCTCATCGTGCGGAACTCCATCGGTGCGGCGATCACCGCGCTCGGCGCGGTCCTGATCGTGCTCGGCGCCGGCCAGGGCGGCGACGAGGGCCGCATGTTCATCGCGGGCGGCGCCTTCCTCGCCCTCATCGGCGTGATCGTGCTGATCCCGTTCCTGTCCCGGCCCGTGATCGCCGTGATCCGTCCCGTCTTCGTGAACCTCTTCGGGGTCTCGGGCAAGCTCGCCGGACTCAACGCGGTCCGCAACCCGCGCCGCACCGGCGCCACCGCCTCCGCCCTCGCCATCGGCCTGACCCTGGTCACCGGCCTCTCGGTGCTCGGCGCCACGGTCGGCACGGCCCTCGACAAGGCCACCACGGACCAGATCAAGGCCGACTACATGGTCACCATGGCCAGCGGCAACAGCCTGAGCCCGGAGGCGCTGACCGCCCTGGAGAAGGCTCCGGGCGTCACCGCGATCTCCCCGCAGCAGGCGGGCGCGCTGGACATCAAGGGCTCGTACGTCTCGGCCTCCGGCGTCACCCCCGGCGACATCGACAAGGTCCTCAAGCTCACCGTCGTGAACGGCTCGCTGTCCTCCCTCGACAAGGGCGCGATCGCCGTCGACGAGAAGACCGCCGCGAAGCGCGGCCTGAAGGTCGGCGACACGGTCCCGGTCGAGTTCCTCGACAAGCAGAAGGCCAAGCTGACGGTCGGCGCGGTCTTCGAGCCCAGCGAGTTCGTCTCGCCGGTCCTGATCGACCACAAGCTGGTCACCGCGCACGAGGAGCGGGCGGAGATCCGTCAGATCTTCGTCTCGACCGAGGGCGGCGCGAGCGCCGCCAACGAGCGGGCCCTGGCGAAGGCCATGGGCGACAACCCCGACATCACCGTGATGGACCACAAGGGCATCCGCGACTCCTTCGGCGGCCCGATCAACCTGATGCTCAACATCATGTACGGCCTGCTCGGCATGGCCCTGATCATCGCGGTCCTCGGCGTCGTCAACACCCTCGCGATGTCCGTCTTCGAGCGGCAGCAGGAGATCGGCATGCTGCGGGCGATCGGCCTCGACCGGCGCCGGGTGAAGCGGATGGTCCGTCTGGAGGCCGTGGTCATCTCGGTGTTCGGCGCGGTCGTCGGCATCGGCCTCGGCTCGTTCCTCGGCTGGGCGATCGGCGAGACCATCAGGGAGCAGATCCCCGGCTACGCCCTGGTCCTGCCCTGGGACCGGATCGGGATCTTCCTGGTCCTGGCCGGCCTGGTCGGTGTCCTCGCCTCCCTGTGGCCGGCCCGGAGCGCGGCCAAGCTGAACATGCTCGCCGCCATCAAGGCCGAGTGACGGAAGCAGCGGTACGAAGGGCCGGTCCCCCCCACCCGGGGGGGCCGGCCCTTCGGCGTACGTCAGGTCTTCTCGTTCCAGACCCGCGGCCGCAGCGCCGTGCCGCTCTTCCCCGACACCGGGGTCTTCACGGCGAGGAACTGGTTCACGCCGATCCGGTTGCGCTCGAAGGAGACCGCCGAGGCCGCCATGTAGAGCCGCCAGATCCTCGCCCGGCCCGGCGAGGTGAGCCGGACCGCCCGGTCCCACTGCCGCTCCAGGTTGGCCACCCAGCGGCGCAGGGTGAGGGCGTAGTGCTCGCGGATCGCCTCCACGTCCCTGACCTCGAAGCCGGCGTCCTCCAGGGTGCTCAGCGTGCGGCCCATGGGGGCGAGTTCGCCGTCGGGGAAGACGTACGCGTCGATGAAGGGGTCGATCTCGTACGCCTTCTCGTCGGGCTCGGGGCGCCGCGAGATCTGGTGGTTGAGGAGCCGTCCGCCGGGCTTGAGGAGCCCGTACAGGATGTCGGCGTACTCCCGGTACCGGACGGCGCCGACGTGCTCGGCCATGCCGATCGAGGAGATCGCGTCGTACGGGCCGTCCGTGACGTCCCGGTAGTCCTGGACGCGGATCTCGATCAGCTCGGTCAGGCCCTCGTCGGCGATCCGCTTGCGGGCGTACGCGGCCTGCTCCCGGGAGAGGGTGATGCCGACGACCCTGGCCCCGTACTCCCGGGCGGCGTGGAGGGCCATGGAGCCCCATCCGCAGCCCACGTCGAGGAGCCGGTCGCCCTCCTTCAGGTTCAGCTTGCGGGCGATCAGGTCCAGCTTGTCGCGCTGGGCGTCCTCCAGGGTCGCGTCGGGGCCGTCGGAGGCCCAGTACGCGCACGAGTAGACCATCGACGGGCCGAGGACCAGCTCGTAGAAGTCGTTGCCCACGTCGTAGTGGTGACTGATCGCCTGCTTGTCGCGGCGCCGGGTGTGCCGACCGCCGCTGCGGCCGCGCATCTCCTCGGCCGGCGGCTGCGGCGGCAGCGGCGGACCGGACAGTTTGAGCAGGGCGCCGGCGGCGGCGCGCAGCCGCGGGTCGCGCGCGGACGCGAGCAGCCCCCTGGTGTCCTCGTCACGCTCCCAGAGAAGGCCCGAGAGCCCGTCCAGAAGGGCGTACAGGTCTCCCTCGACATCCAGCTCTCCGGCCACCCAGGCGCGGGCCAGGCCCAGTTCGCCGGGTTTCCAGATCATCCTCCGCAGGGCGCGGCGATCGCGGACGATCAGGACGGGGCCGCCCACTGGTCCGGCTTCACTGCCGTCCCAGGCTCGCAGCCGGACCGGGAGCGGTCCGCCCAGCAGCTCCTCTGCGAGACTCGTCAGCCGCGACGCGGCGTCGGCCATGGTGCACACCTCCGTGATCTCGTGCCCCAGAAATGCTCGTCACCAAGGGAACACCGTCCGTAGGCGTTTGCAGTCCCGGCGCAGCGCAATCAGTCGGCAAAACACGCGAAGGGCCGTCCGCACCACGGATGGCGGACGGCCCTTTTACGGCCTTGCGTGTACTGCTTGGTCCTGCTCGGGTACTGCTGGTCCTGCGGGTGCCGCTTAGGAGGCCTTGGCCTTCTCCTGCGCCGGGGCGGCCGGCGCGGGGGCGGGCTTGGCCGCCTCGTAGAACTCCTCGCGCGGCGTCTCCATGGCACCCAGGGAGACGACCTCGCGCTTGAGGAACATCGCGAGGGTCCAGTCGGCGAAGACGCGGATCTTGCGGTTCCAGGTCGGCATCGCCATGCCGTGGTAGCCACGGTGCATGTACCAGGCGAGACGGCCCTTGAGCTTGATCTTCACCTTGCCCATGACGATCATCGCCACGCCCTTGTGCAGGCCGAGGCCGGCCACCGCGCCCTTGTTGGCGTGGCTGTACTCCTTCTGCGGGAAGCCGCGCATGCCGGCCACCACGTTGTCGCCGAGGACCTTGGCCTGGCGCAGGGCGTGCTGGGCGTTCGGCGGGCACCAGGCGTTCGGGTTGCCCGCCTTGCGGCCGACCATGTCCGGGACCTGGGCGTTGTCGCCCGCGGCCCACGCGTAGTCGAGACCGTTGATCTGGAGCTTCTCGTTGCAGTCCACGTGGCCGCGGGGGCCGAGCGGCAGACCGAAGCGGGAGAGCGCCGGGTTCGGCTTCACGCCGGCGGTCCACACGATCGTGTTGGAGTCGACCTCGAGGCCGTTCTTCAGCACGACGTGGCCGTCGACGCAGGAGTCCATGGAGGTCTCGAGGTAGATCTCGATCCCGCGGCTCTCCAGGTGCTCCTTGCCGTACTGGCCGAGCTTGGGGCCCACCTCGGGAAGGATCTTGTCGGCCGCGTCGACCAGGACGAAGCGCATGTCCTCGCGCGACACGTTCTGGTAGTACTTCGCGGCGTCCCGGGCCAGGTCCTCGACCTCGCCGATGGTCTCCGCGCCGGCGAAGCCGCCGCCCACGAAGACGAAGGTCAGCGCCTTGCGGCGGACCTCCTCGTCGGTGGTCGAGTCGGCCTTGTCGAGCTGCTCGAGGACGTGGTTGCGCAGGCCGATGGCCTCCTCGATGCCCTTCATTCCGATGCCCTGCTCGGCGAGGCCGGGGATCGGGAAGGTACGGGAGACTGCGCCCATCGCGATGACGAGGTAGTCGAAAGGCAGCTCGTACGCCTCGCCGACGAGCGGCGCGATCGTGGCGACCTTGCGGTCCTGGTCGATGGTGGTGACCCGGCCGGTGAGCACCTCGGCTCCGCGCACGACGCGTCGCAGCGGGACGACGACGTGGCGCGGCGAGATGCTGCCGGCGGCGGCTTCGGGGAGGAAGGGCTGGTAGGTCATGTACGACCGCGGGTCGACGACCGTGACGGTCGCCTCCGCGTAGCGCATCTTCTTGAGGATGCGCCGAGCTGCGTACAGGCCTACGTACCCGCCGCCTACTACGAGGATCCTGGGACGCTCCGTGGTGCTCATGAGATCGAGTATCCACCCCTCCTGAGGGGGGTGCTCGTGCGCCCCTTCACAAGGTCTCCGGACACCTCTGCTACACTCCGCCGCCCACGTGATCCATGTCATGGTGCTGCAAAGGAACCGGGGTACCGGGGCGAACGTTGTTCACCCCTTGTGAACTGGCCCGGAGAGCTTCCGTTAACGCTGTACCAGGGGGGCCGTTCACGCGATGGAAACAACGAGCGAATCGGGCCCCACGCCTGCGAAAGGGCCCTGAGGCACCCCCCGGAAGGCCCAAAGACCCCCTTCGGGCGCCGCCAGGGCCCTTTTCCTTGTGAAGAACTTCACGAACTTTCCCGACGACATGTCGTCGGAGGGCGTCGATAGGTGCCCGCTATGCCACGGATAGGGCGATCCCATCGAGGATGTCGTGCTCGCTGACGACGACCTCGTGGGCTCCGACCCGCTCGACGATCTCCCTCAGGACGATCGCGCCGGCGATGATCACGTCGACCCGACCGGGGTGGATGACGGGGATCGCGGCCCGCTCCGCGTGCGTGGAGGCGAGCAGCCGGTCGGTGACCTCGGCGACCTGGGCGGCGGAGATCCGGGCGTGGTGGATCTTCTCGGAGTCGTACTCCGGGAGCCCGAGGGCGATGGCGGCGACCGTGGTGACCGATCCGGCGAGCCCGACGAGGGTCTCGGCGCTGTCGATCGGGACGGTCTCGGCCGCCAGGTCGAGCGCGGCCCGGACGTCGGCGCGGATCGCGTCGGCCTCCTCGGCGGTCGGCGGGTCGTGCCGGACGTGCCGCTCGGTGAGCCGGACGCAGCCGATGTCGACGGAGCGGGCCGCCTCGACGTGCCGGTTGCCCACGACGAACTCGGTCGAGCCGCCGCCGATGTCCACGACCAGACGGCGGTCGTCCCCGTGCAGCTCGCCGGTGGCGCCGGTGAAGGAGAACGCGGCCTCCTGGTCGCCGGTGATCACCTCGGGCTCGACGCCGAGGATCTCCACGACCCCGTTCACGAAGTCCGCGCGGTTCTCGGCGTCGCGGGAGGCGGAGGTGGCGACGAAGCGCAGCTTCTCGGCGCCCAGCTCCTTGATGACCTCGGCGTACGCGCGGCAGGCGGCGAAGGTCCGCTCCAGGGCCTCGGGGGCGAGCCGGCCGGTCTTGTCGACGCCCTGCCCGAGCCGGACGATCGTCATCCGCCGGTCCAGCTCGATCAGCTCACCCTCGGGGTGGATGTCGGCGACGAGGAGGCGGATGGAGTTCGTGCCGCAGTCGATTCCGGCGACCCGGGTCACTCCGCCCCCTCCTTCTTCTCCTCGTCCTCGTCCGCGCACGGCGTGACGCAGGCGCCCTTCGCCCACCACTCCGGCAGCATCGCGAGCGCCTCGTCGCCGAACGGGTTCACACCCGGCCCGGCGGCCAGCGAGTGACCGACGAGGACGTGCAGGCACTTCACGCGGTCCGGCATGCCGCCGGCGCTCGGAAAGCCCTCCAGGACCTCGATGGCGTCACGGCGCGCGATGTAGTCCTCGTGCGCGGCCCGGTAGGCGGCGGCGAGCTCGGGGTCGGTGGCGAGCCGGGCCTGCATCTCCTTCATGACCCCGTTGGCCTCCAGGGTCCCGATGGCCGAGGCCGCCCGGGGGCAGGTCAGGTAGTACGTGGTCGGGAACGGCGTGCCGTCGGGAAGCCGGGGCGCGGTCTCGACGACGTCCGGGTTGCCGCACGGGCAGCGGTGCGCGATGGCGCGCAGGCCGCGGGGCGGCCGGCCGAGCTGGAGCTCGAAGGCGGCGATGTCCCGCTCGGTGGGCTCGGTGCGTTCGGTCTGCGGAGGGGGCGTTTCCATGTCTGCCTTGCTCGTCTGGTGCGGAGGAGGGGTCAGGGGCGGTCGGCGTGGTCGACGCCGTCCCAGAGGTTGTCGTACCAGGGGCGGTCCGCCGCACCCTGGTCGCCGCGGGGCCGTTGCTCCGCGGCGGGGTCGTTCACGGTGAAGCCGGTCTCGCCGGGCAGCAGGTAGTGGAGGTGCTCGCGGGCGAGGCGGCGGACGTAGGCCGGGTCCTGGAGGCGGGCCTTCTCGTCCCTGAGCTCCTCGACCCGGCGGGCGGCCTCGGCGGCCCTGCGCTCCTGCTCGGCGATCTCGCCCTGCTGGGAGACGTAGCTCCGCATCGGGTAGGCGAGCGCCACGACGAGGGAGCAGACGACCAGGGCGAGGAAGGCCGCGCGGCCGGTGAGCCGGGAGCGGCGGGCCTGGCGGCGGGTCTGGGAGCGGTAGACACGGGCGGCGGTCTGCTCGCCGAGCAGTCTGATCCGGGTCGCGGTGGAGAACCGGTCCCGGTCCTTCGCGGCCATGTCGTGTCGCCTCCCCTGTTCACGCGGACGTCCCCGCACACGGTACGGGACCGAGTACGGGGACGTACGGAAGCTGCCCTGCGGAGGGGCTCAGCCGTTGATCAGCCCTTGAAGCGCGGGAAGGCGCTGCGGCCGGCGTAGACCGCGGCGTCGTCGAGGATCTCCTCGATGCGCAGCAGCTGGTTGTACTTGGCGACACGGTCCGAGCGGGCCGGGGCGCCGGTCTTGATCTGGCCGCAGTTCACGGCGACCGCGAGGTCGGCGATGGTGACGTCCTCGGTCTCGCCGGAGCGGTGGGACATCATGCACTTGAAGCCGTTGCGCTGGGCGAGCTCGACGGCGTCGAGGGTCTCGGTCAGCGAGCCGATCTGGTTGACCTTGACCAGGAGGGCGTTCGCGGTGCCCTCCTCGATGCCGCGGGCCAGGCGCTCCGGGTTGGTGACGAAGAGGTCGTCGCCGACGATCTGGACCTTGGAGCCCAGCTTGTCGGTGAGGACCTTCCAGCCGGCCCAGTCGTCCTCGTACAGCGGGTCCTCGATGGAGACCATCGGGTATGCGGAGACGAGCTCCTCGTAGTACTCGGTCATCTCGGCCGCCGAGCGGGACTTGCCCTCGAACTCGTACGTGCCGTCCTTGTAGAACTCGGACGCGGCCACGTCGAGCGCGAGCGCGACGTCGGAGCCCGGGGTGTAGCCGGCCTCCTTGATGGCCTCGACGATGAGGTCCAGGGCGGCGCGGTTCGACTCGAGGTTCGGCGCGAAGCCGCCCTCGTCGCCGAGGCCGGTGGAGAGGCCCTTGCGCTTCAGCACGGCCTTGAGGGTGTGGTAGATCTCGGCGCCCCAGCGGAGGGCCTCGGAGAAGGACTCCGCGCCGATCGGGGCGATCATGAACTCCTGGATGTCCACGTTGGAGTCGGCGTGCGACCCACCGTTGAGGATGTTCATCATCGGAACGGGCAGCAGGTGCGCGTTCGGGCCGCCGAGGTAGCGGAAGAGCGGAAGGTCCGAGGCCTCGGACGCGGCGTGCGCGACGGCGAGGGAGACGCCGAGGATGGCGTTGGCGCCGAGGGAGCCCTTGTTCTCGGTGGCGTCCAGGTCGAACATGGCCTGGTCGATCAGGCGCTGCTCGGTGGCGTCGTAGCCGACGAGCTCCGGACCGATCTGCTCGATGACGGCGAGGACGGCCTTCTCGACACCCTTGCCCAGGTAGCGGTTCGGGTCACCGTCGCGAAGCTCGATGGCCTCGAACGCACCGGTGGAGGCGCCGGACGGAACGGCAGCACGACCGGTGCTGCCGTCGTCGAGGCCGACCTCGACCTCGACCGTGGGGTTGCCTCGGGAGTCCAGGATTTCCCGGGCTACGACGACGTCGATGGACGGCACGAGCATCTCCTTTTTGGGATGTGACGCTGGATGTGACGCAAGGTCGGTGCAGGGTCGCTTGGCCTTGCGACAAGAGCCTAACCGGCTCGGGGGCTCCGGCCAGCCGGGCGCCCGCCCCCTGGGACGAAAAAGGACCCAAGGGCATGCATGTCGGGACGAAGGGCCCCAGATCTACCGGCCGGTAACAGCAATGACCGCCCGATCCTGTCCGTAGGCCCTCCCCTTATCGCCTCCGCACGCCCTCCGGAAACGGGGGAACCCCGGCCCGACGCGCACGGGGGATGGGCGCGTCGGGCCGGGGTGGTCACCGCGGGAGGGTCGGAGGGGCCGCGTGAGCCGCCGGACTCACGCGGACCGCCGGGCTCACTTCAGGTGAAGCTGCTGGCCCGGGTAGATGAGGTCGGCGTTCTCGACGACGTCCTTGTTCAGCTCGAAGAGCTTGGCCCAGCCGCCCTTGACGCCGTGCGCCTGGGCGATCTTGCCGAGGGTGTCGCCGGTCACGACCTTGTACTCGCCGTCACCCTTCTTGACCTTCTTGCCGGTCGGGGTGGTGACGGTCTTCTTCGCGGCGGCCTGCGGAGCGGCCTGCTGCTGCGTGGCCTTCTTCGGGGCCTGGCGCTGCTCGCTGCGGGTGGTCGGCTGCTCGGCCTTCCGCTCCTGCTGCTGCGGCGCGCTCTCGGCGGCACCGGTGTTCGGCGAGGCGCCGGAGAGGCCCACGCCGCAGGACGGCCAGGCACCCTTGCCCTGGCCCGCGAGGACCTTCTCGGCGATGGCGATCTGCTGGGACTTCGACGCCTGGTTGGCGGTCGCGGCGTAGGCGGTGCCGCCGTACGCGGCCCAGGTGGAGGCCGAGAACTGCAGGCCGCCGTAGTAGCCGTTGCCCGTGTTGATGGACCAGTTGCCACCGGACTCGCACGCGGCGACGGTGTCCCACTCGGAGACCGTGGCGGCCGAGGCGGTGCCCGCGGTCATCAGCGGGGCGGCCACGGCGACACCGGTGACGCCGACGAGCGTGGCGACCTGGGTGGCCTTGGAGGGACGACGGTGTTTGCCCTTGCCGGAAAACAGCATGGAGATTCTCCTCACCGACGCCTGTGAGGTGAGCTGTCGGGTTCGGGCCGGAAAGTTGCCCGGCCGCGCGTCCTAGCGCGCGGCTTCACCCCAAGCCGTTCACCGGCCGTCTGTCTCAACGGCCGGGACCGGCACTTACCTTGGGTCCCCCACTCCTGCCTTCGGCGCTTGCGCGACGACAATTCCCATCGGCCGACGGCAGGATTCGGCGTTTCGGTCGACGGGGCCCGCGGTGGCGAGCGGTGATGACCGTAGACACAGACCCACCGGAAGTTCAAAGAGGCATATTGCGGAAATAACGCCCCTACTTGCCTTCCGGTGGGGGGTGTTTGTGCAGGTGAGAGGCGACAGAAGCAAAGTTTGCGGGCGTGACACGCCAGTTGGGGCGAAGAGACCCATGTCTCACTTGCCCAGAACCGGACATACGCCCCCGAATCACTTCGCCGGCGCGATCGAACCGTTCGTCAGATCGAGGGCCTGACCAGGGAGGATGAGATCCGGATCGAGGCCCACGGTCTGCCGGTTGGCGTCATAGAGGGCGGTCCAGCCTCCGGGGAGTTCGTTCTCCTGTGCAATGTCGGACAGATTGTCGCCCGGCTGCACGAGGTAGGAGCCCGACTTGCCCTGACTGTCCGTTGCGTCCGATTCCTTCGACGCGTCAGCCGGAGCCTTCTCCAGGGGGTTTTCAGTCAGCTTGCTGCCCGATGAAGCATGTCTACCCGATTCGGTAGAACTGTCCGGGTTGCCGGTTTCCTCCGGAGCCGCGTCACCCCGGTGCTTGCCGGTACCGGGAGTGGCCGACGACGCGTCATCCGTCGGGCCGCCGGGCGTGGTGGCTCCCGGCACACCGGGCGTACCGGGCGTACCGGGCGTAACGGACTCATCGGGCGCACCCGGAGTCGTGGGTACGGTCGGGTGGCTCGGATCGGTCGACACGGAGGGGCTCGCCGGGGTGGTCGGCGTGACGGGAGCGGTCGGCGAGACGGGAGTGGCGGGCGCGGTGGGCGATGCCGTCTCCGCGGCCTTCTTGGCATCCTTGGACTCCTTCGCCTCCTCCGAGGACCCCTCGGAGGTCCCGGGAAGGCCGGTGGTCCAGTTCGACTCGGGAACCGGCCCCGTGGGCGCATGGGGGATGTTCGCGGGGCCGGGGTCCACGCCGGGCGAGGTGCCGTCGTTCGTCAGGCCGGCGATCGGCGCGCAGGTGGCCCACTCGGTGGAGCCCTTGGCAAGGGCCTTCTCGGCCACCGCGATCTGCTGGGCGCGGCTGGCCAGGTCGGGGCTGGGCGCGTAGGCCAGACCGCCGTTCCGCTCCCAGCTGTCCTGGGTGAACTGGAGCCCGCCGTACATGCCGTTGCCGAAGTTGGCGCTCCACTGGCCGCCGGACTCGCATTCGGCGACGCGGTCCCAGGTGGCGGCGTCCGCGGCGGAGGCGGACCCGGTGGCGAGCAGCGGCAGCGCCATGGCGGAGCCGGTCACACCCGCGGCGACGACGATGGCGGGGGCCTGACGGGGGCGACGGTGACGTCCGTTCCCGGAACGCATAGAAGCGCCTTTCGCGTGACGACTGTGTGGACAGACTCAGTTGTCGGACATGGCCGAATTACTCAACCTCGTTGACGAACCGAGCTGACGGGGAAGGTAGCCGTATTCGAACGCTCATCACAAGTCGATGCACCCGCGATCACGCGAAGATCACAGTTTTGACGACTCGTCACTTCGTGGAGGTCGTACGGAAGGGGTGAACTCGACCGGAAGCGTGCGCAATCCGCGCATGATGAGCCCACCGCGCCACCGCAGTTCCTCCGGATCGGCGGCAAGTCGCAGGTCCGGCAGCCGAGTCAGCAGGGTGGCGAGCGCGGTCTGTCCTTCGAGCCGCGCGAGCGGCGCGCCCAGGCAGTAGTGGATGCCGTGCCCGTACCCGAGGTGCTGGTTGTCGCGCCGCGTCAGGTCCAGGGTGTCCGGCCCGTCGAACCGCTCCGGGTCCCGGTCCGCGGCGGCGAGCACCACGAGGACGGGGTCGCCCGCCGGGATGTCCTGCCCGCCGAGGGTCAGCGGCTCGGTCGCGTACCGCCAGGTGGCCATCTCCACCGGCCCGTCGTACCGCAGCAGCTCCTCGATCCCGGTCTCAAGGAGCCCGGTCTCCCCCGCCGCGACCGATGCCTGGAGCAGCTCGCGCTGCTCGGGGTGGCGCAGGAGCTGGTACATGCCGTTGCCGATGAGGTTCACGGTCGTCTCGAAGCCGGCGAAGAGAAGGATGAAGGCCATCGCGGCGGCCTCGTTCTCGGTGAGGTGCTCGCCGTGGTCGGAGGCCCTGATGAGCCCCGAGATGAGGTCGTCGCCGGGCTCCTCGCGCTTGCGGTGGATCAGCTCGGCGAGATAGCCCCGCATCTTCTTCACCGACCGCGCGACCCCGCCGCGCGGGCCGCCGCCGTGCCGGATCATCATCCCGGCCCAGTCGCGGAAGTCGTCCTGGTCCTCCTCGGGCACGCCGAGCAGGTCACAGATCGCGTAGATGGGGAGCGGGAAGGCGAACTCGTGGATGAGGTCCGCGCTCCCCTTCTCCACGAAGGCGTCGATGAGCCGGTCGGTCAGCTCCTGCACGCGCGGGGTGAACTCGGCGACCCGGCGCGGGGTGAAGGCCTTCGAGACGAGCCGCCGCAGCCGGGTGTGGTCCGGCGGGTCGATGTTGAGCAGATGCGTCATCAGCTCGGCCTTGCGCTCGCCCGGGATGCCCGTCTTCCCCTTGGCGTGCGGGGACTCGTCGTGGTGCGCGGGGTTCTTGGAGAGCCGCTGGTCGGCGAGGGCCTGCCGGGCGTCCCCGTACCGCGTCACCAGCCAGGCCTCGACCCCGCTGGGCAGCGTCGTCCGGTGCACGGGCGCGTGCTCGCGGAGCCAGGCGTACGCGGGATACGGATCGCTCGCGAACTCCCAGGTGAAGAGCTCGGGCGCGGGGGGCGACACGGGGCAGGACGCGGGATCGGTTCCGGGGGTGGTGCTCACTCCCCGACCGTACAGGGCGGTCCGGAAGGTGAGGTCTGTCGGATCCTGTGATCAAGAAGGGGGTGGTGCCCTAGATTCTTGTCGGTGGATCCTCAGATGCTCAGAAGCACGTTCGCGGTCGTCGAGAGACGGGCCGAACACGCCGTCACCTTCTTCTACTCGCATCTTTTCTGGAACAACCCCGCCATGCGCGAGCTGTTCCCCGAGGACATGCAGCCCCAGCGGGACCGGCTCTTCGCCGCGCTGACCCATGTGGTGACCCGGCTGGAGTCCCCGGGGCTCGCCGAGTATCTGGGGCAGCTGGGCCGCGACCACCGCAAGTTCCTCGCCTCCCCCGCGCTGTACGCCGCCGTCGGATCGAGCCTGCTCGCCGCCTTCGCGCACGCCGCCGGAGCCGCCTGGAGCCTGGAGGCCGAGAAGGCCTGGACCGAGGCGTACGGGCACGTCGCCGATCTGATGCTGGCGGGCGCCGAGGAGGCGGCCGGGGCCGGGGAGCCGGCCTGGTGGGACGCGGACGTCGTCCGGCACGAGCGGTACGGCGAGGATCTGGCCGTCCTCACCCTGCGGCCCCGGCAGCACCTCCCCTTCCTCCCCGGGCAGTACGTCAGCGTCAGCTCGCTGCGCGTCCCGCGCGTCTGGCGCACCTACTCCCTCGCGGACGCGCCCCGCCCCGACGGCACGGTCGAACTCCATGTGAGCCGGATCCCGGGCGGCGCGATGAGCACGGCCCTCGTCGACGAGACGGGTCCGGGCGAGACGCTGCGGCTGAGCGCGCCCGGCGGTGGCCTCACCGCGTGCACGGAGCCGGGCGGCCTCCGTACCTATATATGCGCGGGTACGGGCTGGGCGCCGGTGAAGGCGCTCCTCTCCGAGGCGGCGCAGGCCGAGCCGGAACTGAAGGGCCGGCTGTTCGTGGTGGCGCGCGCGAAGGAGTATCTGTACGGCCGGGGGGACGCGGAGCGACTGCGGAGACATCTCGGCGGACTCAGCGTCACCTACATCACCTCGGCCCCCGGACACCGCAAGGACCAGGCGACCGAGCGGCTCCTCCAGGCACTGCGGGCCTGCGTCCACTGGCCCTCGCACGACGTCTACCTCGCCGGACCGCCCGGCTTCCTGACGGAGGTCGCCGAGGCGCTGGTGGAGCTGGGCACCGACCCGTACCGGATCCACCACGACACCCTGCAGCCCGTGGGACGCTTCACCGCCCGCCCGAACACCGCGGCGGAACGCCTCCTGGGCCCGCCGCCCCCGCTCTGGCACAACCCGGGCGCCCGGGCGCCGCGCGAGCTGTAACACCGGCCAACGGCGCCGAGAGCCGGCCACGAACGGCCAGGGGGTGTCGTGCCGATCAGGCCGTCACACCCTCCGCCACGCGGATCGCCTCCCGGTACGTCCGGGCCGCCGCGCGCAGCGCCGCCTCCGGATCCCCGCCCTCCGCCTCCGCGCGGACGGCGAGGGCGAGCAGGTCGTAGCCGATGCCCCGCTCCGCCGGGAGGGCCACGTCGAGGCCCGCCGCGCGCGCCCGGCCGCCGAGCTTCGCGGCGAGCGCGAGCCCCGGCTGGCCCAGCGGCACGCCGTCCGTCACGGACTCCCGCTGCTTCTCGATCGCCTTGGTGCGCAGCCAGTGGGCCCGTACGTCCTCCGGCGTCTCCGCCTTCTCGTCCCCGAAGACGTGCGGGTGGCGGCGGATCAGCTTCTCGACGAGGGCGCCGGCGACATCGTCCACGGAGAAGGGCTCCTCCGGGTCCTCCTCGGCGATCCGGGCGTGGAAGACGACCTGCAGGAGGACGTCCCCGAGCTCCTCGCGCAGCTCGTCCCGGTCGCCGTCCTCGATCGCCTCGACGAGTTCGTACGCCTCCTCGATCCCGTACTTGGCGAGCCCCTCGTGGGTCTGCAGGGAGGTCCACGGGCACTCGCGCCGGATGCGGTCCATGATCTGCACGAGGTCGAGGAGCCGGGCGCCGGGCAGGTCGTACGAGCCGGGCAGCAGTTCCAGGTCGGGCATCGTGTGGCGGCCCGAGCCGGCGAGCCGGGCGAGGCCGTCGGTCAGTACCCGGTCGCCCTCGCCCGAGGGCAGCAGCAGGACCGTACGGCCTCCGGCGCACGCCTCGACGAGTTCCTCGGCGCTGGGCCGGAGGTGCTCGACGGCGACCCCGGCCTCCCGCAGGTACGGCAGCTGGGGGTGGTGCTCGTCGGGGCAGAGCACCCGGTCCGCGGCGCCCAGCGCCTGCCAGGCGGGCCAGGACAGCAGTCCGGGTGCCACACGGTGGCTGGCGGTGAGCAGAACGATGCGGCCGGGGCTCTCAGATGTCACCCCTCGAACTTACTCCGCCTCACGCACCGGCCGGGACGGCGCCCGGGTCCTGGCTGAGCTGCCGCAGCCAGGGAGCGGTGGTGTCGCCGAGCCGGACCTGGGCGTCGTCCCAGGCGCCGTAGCGCGGGTTCACGTCGATGGCGAGGTCCTTGGAGGCGGCCGAGAAGACCTCCGTCAGCTTCCGCTGGCCCTCGGGGGTGTCCGTGACGCCCAGCTTGGCGGCGATCTTGTTCATGAGGACGTTGCGGCGGACGACGTCGTCGATCTGGCCCGGCGCCACGCCCTGCTCCTGGAGGAGGACGTCGGCGAGCCGGTCCTCGCCGCCGCTCTCGCGGACGAACGCGGTCCTGGTCTCCTGGAGCTCGGCGCGGGTGACACCCACGCCGTTGTCCGCGGCGACCTTGTCGACGACCCGGTCGAAGATCATGACGTTGAGCTTGCGGCGGGGCAGGTCACCGGTGGCCTGGACGAGCTGGGCGGCCTGCGGGGAGCGCTCCTGAGCGGTGCGCACGTCCTGCACCTGCGCCTGCAGGCTGGAGACGTCGATCCGTTCGCCGCCGACGACGGCCGCCGCTCCTGGGTGGGCGTCACTGCCGCAGGCGGTGAGCAGCGGGGCCGCGGCGAGCAGTGCGGCGGAGACGGTGAGCGCAGTGCGGCGGTGCAAAGGAGCCTCCCGGGCTGGTCGTGCGTCAGTTGAACGACCTTGCGGTGATCGATGTTAGGGAGTCGCCCGGGCCGGAGCCACTACTTCGGTGCGACTGTTTCCCCCAACGACTCACGGGCACGCCGGGTGTCGGCCGGTAACCGTCCCGTATCCGCCCCTTCGTACGCCCCTTCGTACGCCCCGCGGGAGCGTCCCGTCCGCAGCCGGTCCCCATGGATGGCGTTCAGGCGACCATTGAGTGAACGGGGTCGCGGGGAAAGGATTTCCCCGGTCGGACGCTGGCATATTCGACGGGTCATGCCGAACGCCACTCGAACACAGGGCTCCACGCCGCCCGCCCTCACACCCGCCGCCAAGGGCACCGCGACCCGCCTCACGGCCGGGGGCCCTCGCTCCCCGCTCCTCGCCGCGCTCCTCACCGTGCTCGCCGTCTGCGGCGGCGACGCCGTCGCCCGGATCTTCCCCTTCGGGCCGCGCCACCGGGCCGTCAACGACCTCGCGAACCAGTTCGTGCCGTTCCACGCGCACCTGTGGGACCTGCTGAGGGGCCGGGCGGACGGCGGTCTGCTGCTCGACTGGCAGGCGGGCTGGGGCACCAGCTTCCTCCCCGACTACGGCACCTACGTGTCGAGCCCCTTCGCGCCGCTGGTCGCGCTCTTCCCCCGCGGGGACATCGAGTACGCGGTGTACGGCATCACCGTCCTGAAGACGGCGGTCGCCGCGGCGGCCATGACGTACCTGCTGCGCCGCCTCGGCCCCGGCACCTGGTGGTGGGCGTCGGTCCTCGGCGCCTCGTACGCGCTCTGCGGCTGGTCGCTCGCGGAGGGAACGTACAACCCGATGTGGCTGGACGGCCTGATCGCCTTCCCGCTGCTCTGCCTGGTGGCCGAGTGGGTACGGGAGGACAAACGGCCGCTCCTCGGGCCGCTGGTGGTCGCGGTCTGCTGGGTGGCGAACTTCTACACGGCGTACATGGCGACGATCGGGGCCGCGCTGGTCCTGGCGGTCCGGCTCGCGACGGCGGACCCGGCGACGGACCCGCCGCGGGGGGAGGGCTCAGGCGCCGGCGGCGGTGCGGGGCGCGGTGCCGTCCGCACGCTGCTGCGGGCCGGGCTGACGACCGGCATCGGGATCGCCCTCGCGGCGCCGGTCCTGGCCCCCGTCCTCCTCGGCTCGCGTCACGCCCACCCGGGCCTGGTGCGGGAGTTCGACCCGGCGCCCGCCACGGACGTCCTCGCCCGGCTGCTCCCCGTGACATACAGCTTCTCGACCCCGGCGGCCTTCGTCTCCACGGCGGTGCTGCTGCTCGTCGCCGCGCTGCTGTTCCGCCGCGAGATCCCCGGCCGGCAGCGGTGGCCGTGGGCGGGCCTGTGCGTGGCGGTGCTGGCCTCGATGCAATGGGGTCCCACGCACCTCGTGTGGCACGCCTTCGCCACCCCGAACGGCAGCCCGTACCGCCAGACCTTCGTCCTCTCCGGCGTCCTCGTCCTCACCGCGTGGACCGGCTTCGCCCACGGCCTCCCGGGCCGCCGGGCACTGCTCGGCGGGACGACGGCGGTCGTGGCCCTGTCCCTGGGTTCGCTCCCGAGCCCCTTCCTCACTTCCTGGGCCCTCGTCCTCACGGCCGTGGGCCTGGTGGCGGTGGCGGGAGCGCTGCTGCTCCCGCGCCGGGGCCGGTACGGGGTGCTCGCCGCGCTCCTGGTCGTCGGCACCGTGGTCGGCCAGGCGGCGGCGACGACCTCGTACGCCGACCGGGAGCGGCTGGTCCGGCTCGACGACTACCCGCCGTGGGGCGCCGAGCAGCAGCGCCGGGCGGTTGCTCTGGCGGAGGCGGACGGCTGGCCCGCGTACCGCACGGACTCCGGGCTGCCCCGGGTCGCGGGCAACGATCCATTGCTCCTGGGAGGCCAGGGCGCCGCGTACTACAGCAGCCACACCCCGGCGGTCCTGACGGAGACCCTGACCGCGCTGGGCGGCGGCTGGACGTCCCGGGGCCGGAACCTGCTGAGCCTGGACAACCCGGTGACGGACGCGCTGTTCGGGGTGGGGGCGCGCTGGCGGGACGGGGCGGTGGTCCGCGCGGAGCCGTCGGCGCCGCCACTGCCGCTGGTGACGGTACGGCCGCCGGGCCCGGCCCCCGCGTACGGCAGGTCCCCCTTCCGCAATCAGGAACTCCTGCTGGGCACGCGGGTGTACGAGGCTCCGGGGGCGGACGGCGCGTGCCGTGTCGGCACGGAGGTCTTCCTCTGGGCCCAGGACGCGACGGGCACCGCCCGCCTGGGCACGTACGAGACGCGGCTGCTCGGCGGCCGGCCGAAGCGGCGGGCGGCGCTGACGTCCCTGGGTGTGCAGGAGCGGCAGGGGGCGAAGCCCGACGTCCCGCCCGGCGGGACCGCCGAGATCGCGTGCCTGGACCACGACCGCCTGCGCGCGGCCGTGGCGGGGCTCCGCGCCCGGGCGGCGACGAGGATCGACGTCCGCTCCGACGGCCTGACGGCCACGCTCCCGCCGGGCGTGACGGGCACGGCGGTGGTGGCCGTCCCGAGGATCGCGGGCTGGCGGTGCCAGGGCGCGAAGGCGGGTTCGTACGGCGGTCTGCTCGCCCTCGACGTCCGTCCGGGGACGACGACCGTGATCTGCGACTTCCGCCCGCCGGGCCTGCGGGCGGGGCTGGCCGCGGGAGCGGCGGGCACGCTGCTGCTCGCCGCGTCCCTGTGGCTCGGCGCCAGGACCGGACGGAGGGCGGAGGGAGCGGCCCGGCTCAGCCCGTGAGTTCGACGATGCGCCAGCCGACCGCGCCCGAGGCACCGGCCCGGCCGGTGACGGCGAGAGGGAGTTCGCCGGGCGCGCTCGTGATCCGGTGCAGCAGGGGAACGCCGTCGCAGGGCACGGTCTTGATCTCCTCGCCGCCGACGACCGGTACGACCGCGCCTTCGCCGACGCAGACGACGGCCAGCTGGTAGGCGGACCCCTTCGTCAGCCGGGAGCGGTGGTGCACCCCGTCCTCCACCCGCTCCGTCCCGGACTCCACGAACTCGGGAGCGTCCAGGGAGACCGTGTCCAGGGCGCCCTTGACGCGCTTCTCCTGCGCTGCCGCCGCCGTACCGCCACCGGTGGCCGCGGACGTGGACGCGGCGGGCGGGGCGGATGCCGGAGCGGGCCCCTGGTCGGTGCACCCGACGGCCCCGATCGAGAGAAGCCCCAGCGCGGCCCCCGTCAACAGATACGTGCGTATTCCGGTCATCATCGGTCTCCCCGTGGTCGAACTGCCCCGACCGGCGACGTTAGGTCACACCCCGAGGTCTCCGGGCGCCAACAGGACTTCTCTGAGGAAGACTTGAGGAGAGACGCTCCGGCTCACGGGCGGCTCGGCACCCGCCGCTCCCACCTGACCTCGCCGTCCTCCACCCGGTCCGTGGGGGTGAGGCCGGCCGCGGTGGCGACGGACGCCGATGCCGTGTGGCCCGGGTGGACGTGGGCCACGATCGTGCGGGCGCCCTGCTCGACCAGCAGGGCCACCAGGGCCTGGGCGGCTTCCCGCGCGATGCCCCGGCCCTGCCACTCCGTGCCGATCACCCAGGCGACCTCCGCGACCCGTCCGCCCTCCGTGACCGTCGCCTGTACGGTCCCGGTCAGCCGGTCCTCGGCACGGAGGCGGACCACCCAGTTGCCCCAGACCACCGTCGGGTCCGGCGAGCCGTCCGCCAACCGCTCGTACCGGGACCGCAGTTCGGGCAGCGTCAGCGGGGCGCCGCCGATGAAGGCGTGCAGGGCGGGGTCGGCGAGGACCTCCGCCATCTCCTCGGCGTGCGCGACGGCGAGCGGGAGGAGGTCGAGTCGGGAGCTCCGTACCGTACGTGCGGTCACCCCGCTCCCCTCTCCCGCGCTCATACGTTCCCCAGGAAACCCGGGTCGTTCTCGTCCAGCCCCACGCTCGTCTCCCGCTCGAAATCCAGGAGTTCCCTCATCGTCACGACGCGGCGGCTGGTCGCGGCCAGGTCCTGGTGCGCCTCCGCCGACCACAGCGGCGGATAGAGGGTGAGCCCCCGGTCCCCGTCCAGCCGACGGACCTCGTCCTGCCAGCCGGGCCAGCGCAGCCCCTCGTAGAACTCCTCGGTGCCGCCGGACAGCATCCACGACAGCCAGGCCCCGTATCCGGCGCCCAGCGCCTCCCAGCTCAGCGAGTCCGGCGCGAAGTACACCATCTCGCCGGGCTGCCCCGGGAGGCCGACCCGGTCCGCGGGCCCGCCCTGGAGGACGAACACCCCGCCGAGTACGTCGTGGGCCACGACGAGCCCCGCGTCGGGCCGCCACTCCGGATCGGCCGTCTCGTCCGCGGGGAACTCGTTGACCTGCGCGAGCGACGGCAGCCGCCGGTCGTTGCCGGCGGCCGGGCTGCCGTACACCCGCAGCCAGCCGTCGTCGACGAACGCCCCGCCGCTGTGGAGGAGGAACGCCCCCAGGAACGACCGCACGGTCACCTGCGTCCGCAGCAGCGCGGCCGCGCCCCGCGCCGCGTCGGCGTCCAGCACGTCCACGGGTACGGGCGCGGCCCGCAGCTTCTCGCCGAGGACCGGCCAGGCCGGGTCCTCGACCTCGATCAACTCACTCAGTTCACGCACCGGGGCATGTTCGCACGGCCACCGGTGCGACCGGCCCTCAGCCGCCCGTTAGCCTGCCCAGGTGCCCCACGAGCAGCCTCCCGCCCCGAACGCACCCCGCCCGTCCGACCCCGCCGTCGACCACGAACTCGTCGAGGCCGCGGCCGACGTCGCCCGCACGCGATGACCGACCCCCACGGAGATCTCCTCGCCGCGCGGGCGCTCGTCTTCGGGCCCTGCGGTCTCGCCTGCTCGCAGGCGGTGCCGGAGCCCGAGTCCGCCGACTACGCCGCCCACGCGTTCACCGTCGGCGGCCGCTCCGTCCGGTTCCGGGTGGCGAGGACGACGCCCACCAAGTCCGGCCAGTTCGTCACCGTGTGGAAGAGGTCGCCGGCCGGGCCGATCACGCCGTTCGACACGGCGGACGGCATCGACCTCGTCGTCGTCAGCTGCCGGGACGACCGGGAGGCGGGCCGCTTCGGGCAGTTCGTGTTCCCCGTGGGGGTGCTGCGCCGCCACGGTGTCGTCTCGGAGAAGGGGTCGGGAGGGAAGCGCGGGTTCCGTGTGTACCCGCCCTGGGTGACCACGACCAACAGACAGGCCGGCCGTACGCAGACCTGGCAGCGGGACCACTTCCTGTACGTGCCCGAGGACGGGACACCCGTCGACCCGGCCCGAGCCCGCGAGCTCTACGCCCGCTGACCGCCGGCCGGAGGGCCGGAGGGCCGGAGGGGAAGCCTCAAGGGCCCCACCCGCTCCGCCTCGCGCTCACGCCCCCGCGCGACGGATTCCCGTCAGCAACCCGTCCAGCGCCGCCACCGTCCGCTCCAGCGCCTCCGCCGACGTGGCGCTTTCGCCCCTCGCCAGCCACAGCGCCGCCTCGTTCATCGCGCCCGACAGCAGCCGCGCCAGCGGCTCCACCGGCTGGTCGGCGACGACACCCGCCTCCACCAGCCCCTCCAGCGCCTCCGTCAGGTGCCGCGCCGAGGACTCCTCGTCCAGGGCGCGCCATTCCTCCCACCCCAGGACCGTCGGCGCGTCGACCAGCACGATCCGTCGTACGGCCGGGTCGGAACCGGCCGCCAGGAAGGCGCGGCAGCCGGCGCGCAGCTGCTCCCAGGGGTCGGTCTGTTCCTCGGCCGCCGCCGCGACCCGGTCCCCCAACTCCCCCTGGACCTCGGCGACCACCGCCCGGAACAGCCCCGCCTTGCTCTCGAAGTGGTGGTAGGCCGCCCCCTTGGTGACCCCCACCGCCCGGGCCACCTCCGCGAGCACGACCCCGTGGTACCCGTCCTCGGCGAACCGTCTCCGCCCCTCCGCGAGAAGCGCCCGCCGCGTCGCCGCCCGCTGCTGGGCCCGGAGGCCCTGGGCGCCGTTGGTTCCCGCCGCCCGGTCGCCCGCCGCCTGCCCGTCCGGCATCGCCGTACACCACCCTTCCCATTTCGCATACCCAAGGTATGTTGGCTCTCATCACTCACATACCCCGAGTATGTGAAATCGGAGCGAGCGACGCACGACGAGGGAGAGCCACCCCGTGAAGACCGGACGACTCAGCAGCTTCTACCCCGTGATCTGCACCCGCGACGTCGCCGCCTCCCGCGACTTCTACACCCGCCACCTCGGCTTCGCGACGACCTTCGAGGCCGACTGGTACGTGAGCCTGCACCGCCCCGACGCGACCCGGTACGAGCTCGCCCTCCTCGACCACAACCACCCGACACTCCCCGAGGGCCACCGCGTCCCGACCCGGGGCGGCCTGCTCCTCAACTTCGAGGTCGAGGACGTCGACGCGGAGCACCGCCGCCTGATCGGGGAGGCCGGCCTCCCCGAGCTCCTCCCCCTCCGCACCGAGGAGTTCGGTCAGCGCCACTTCATCCTCGGCGCGCCCGACGGCGTACTGATCGACGTCATCACCACGACCCCGCCGACCGAGGAGTACGCCGCTCAGTACACCTCCACCGCCCCGGACCGGTCCTAGTCGGCGACCCTGGTGGCGCTGCCGAGGATCCTGGTCGGCGTGATGCGGACGACCACGCGGACCTGTTCCGCCGGAGCCTCCGCGTACTCCTTGCCGCCGCCGGGACCGAGGTACTCCTCGGCGATGCGGACCGCCACCGCCCGGCCGGTGTCCTCGGTGAGGGTGGCCGTGCCACGTATCTCGACGTACAGATCGGGGTCGGCGGGGTCGAAGACGGTCAGGCCGACCCGCGGGTCCCGGACCATGTTCAGCGCCTTGCGCCGGCCCTGTGTGGTGGAGATCAGCAGCTCTCCGCCGTCGCGGCTGACCCACACCACCGAACTCTGCGGGGCGCCGTCGGGGTTGAGGGTGGCGAGCACGGCCATGTGCGGGGCGTCGAGCAGGCCGCGTACGGCCTCGTTCATCTCAAGGGACATGAGGGGGAGACTATGCGGGCGCCCGGGGACGCGCACCGGGTTACCGGCCCGCCGACCGGGACCCCGGACGGGCCCCGGCACCGCGAGGGAGCCGCTACGCGGGGCAGAGGGACCGGTCGTACAGCGTCTCCAGGGCCGCCAGGAACGACCGGCTGACGGGTGGGCCGGCCGGCGGGTGCGCGAGGCCGGGGCGCGAGGTGGCGTCCATCGCGCGGGTCGGCCGTCCGTCGCCGAGTCCGGCGGAAACTTTCCCGGGGCCGGTCGCAACCTCGCGGGGTGACGCACGTCTGGTGGTGTGAAGGCGCCCTTCACCGATCCACCCGACCGTGTCCGTTCCCATTCTCGGGAGAACCTCATGTCCAGCCACGCCAAGCGGAACTTCCGCCCCCGCCCCCGCATCCTGGGCGTCATCACCGGTGCCGCGCTCCTCCTCGGCGGCGGTGGTTTCGCCGCCCAGGCCATCGCCGACTCGGGTCCGCAGCCCGCGCCTGCCGCGCCGAAGGTCTCGGCCCCGGACGCCGCCCCGGCGGCTCCGGCCGCCGCCCCCGCTCCGGCCGTCGCCCCCAAGGCCGTCCCCAAGACCGCCGCGCCCAGCAGGCCCGCCCCGGCGGCCCAGCCCGTCGCCGCCCCGGCTCCGGGAGTCGCCCCGAAGGTCGTCGCGCCCGGCAAGCCCGGCCCGGCCGCCACGCCCGCGCCCGCGCCGGCCGCCGACCAGGTGACCCGCCCGGCGCCTGCCGCCGCGCCCGCCGCCGACCAGGCGACCCGCCCCGCGCCCGTCCCGGCTCCGGCCGGTGCCGCGCCCCGCGTCCAGAAGTAACGGCACGCGGTAGCACCGAGGAGCGGGCGGCCCGGCCGGGCCTGCGCAGGTCCGGCCGGGCCGCCCCCTCCGCCCCGCAACGGATCGAGGACCGTGCAGTTGTCGTACGCCATACCCGTCCCCGGACACACAGACCGGCCGTCGCCCTGGTGGGCCCGGCTGCTCGCCCGTATGCCCCGGACCCGGACCCGGGTCGACGACGCCTCCGGGGCCGTACGGGGACGGCATCTGCGTGCGGTGGACGCCCCCGAGGACCAGGGGCCGCCGCCCACCCTCACCGAGCTGTACCGGGCCCGGCGGCTCGACATGGTGCGGCTCGCGCTGTTCCTCGTCGACGACCTGCACACCGCCGAGGACGTCGTCCAGGACGCGTTCGCCGCCGTGTGCCGGACGTACGGCACCTCGCTGCACGGGCTCCAGGACCCGGGCGCCTACCTGCACACCGCCGTGGTCAACGCCGCCCGTTCCGTCCTGCGCCGACGCCGCACCGCGCGCGCGTACACCCCGCCCCACCCGGTCTCCGAGCCGCCCGTCGACGAGGGGCTGCTGCTCGCCGAGGAGCACCGGCACGTGCTCGACGCGCTCGCGCAGCTGACCGGGCGCCAGCGCGAGGTCCTCGTCCTCCGGTACTGGTCGGAGCTGACCGAGGCGCAGATCGCGCAGACCCTGGGGCTCTCGCGCGGCACGGTGAAGTCGACCGCGAGCCGCGCGCTCGACGCTCTGGAGAAGAAGCTGGAGGCGGGCCGATGAGACCGCGCGCCGAGGACCCCCTCACCGTCACCGAGGAGCGGCTGCGCGCCGCGTTCGCCGCCCGCGCGGCCCTCGTCACCTACCGGGACCTGCGCCGTGACGAGCCTCCGGAGGGGCGGAGCTGGGGGCTGCGGCGGGTGCGCGGGATCGCCTTCGCGTCGCTGGGGGCGGTCGCCGCCGCCGCGGCCGTGGCGGCGGCGTACCTGCTCTTCCTCGTTCCCGCCGGCACGGTCTCCCCCACTCCGGCGCCGCCCGCCCGGCCCCCCGGCGTCGGCGAATCCCCGGTCACGCCCACCCCCTCCCCCGTCGCCCCTTCGGTCACCGGACCTGGTGCGGCACCCGAGCCGGGGGCGGTGCAGCCGCCCGGGAGCGGTCCGAAGCCGGGGGCGGCGCCGAAGCCCGGGGCGAGTCCGGAGCAGGGCGCCGTGTCGACACCCGGGGCCGGTCCGACGGCCGCCCGAACGAACCCGAAGCCCGCCGGCCGGCCGTAGCCGGCGAGCCGGGCGCGGCATGCGAGAAGGGCCGGAACCCCTGCGGGGTTCCGGCCCTTCCGGACGTGCGGGTGCGTGCGAACTACTTCGCGGGGACCTCTTCCAGGCACAGCACGAACTTGTCCGACTCCAGCTGCTGCGCGAGCGCCGACAGCTCCGCGCCGCACTGGTTCACGTCGAAGGTGTTGTCGATGACCTTGACGACCTTGAACAGGTCGGCCTTGCCCGAGGAGCAGTCCGTGGTGTCGACCTTGGGGTCGTTGTCCGGGCCCGTCACGGTGACGCACTCGCCGGCCTTGGCGTGCACGGGGGCGTCGCCGGTGAGGTACGGCAGGCCGAGCTTCACGCCGAGGGCGATGGCGATCGCGAGGACGACACCGCCGACCTTCTTCAGGATGCGGCTGCCCTTCTTCGCGGGGGCGGGCTGCTCCGGAGCGGTGGGCTGCTCGGGGGTGAGGGGCGCGGGCGGCGTCGTCATGAGGGATTCCTTGGGGACGTGAACATGATCTGACGCGAACGCTACATGCGCCAAAAAGGGCAAAAAGGATCAAGGAGATCCATTGGCCGATCAGTTGTGGAGTCGTGACTCTGTCGCTCCGTCAGGAGCGCGGCCCCAGCTGACGCTGGTGCTCCAGCACCCGCCTCAACTCCGCCGGAAGCGGGTGATACGGGCCGAACGCGCGCTCCGCGTCGAACAGCAGTCGCTGGAGCTGCTCCTGTCCGGCCGCGTGCTCCCCCGTCGCGACGAGGAGCAGCGCGATCCGCTGCCGGATGTCGAAGGCACGGGCCGGATCGCCCTCGTAGTACGGCAGGACCGCGCGGAACTCGGTCAGCGCGGCAGCCGTCTCCCCCAGCTGCTCCAGGCACAGGGCGGCGTCATAACGGAATTGAAGAGCCTGCGGATCCGCCGGCCCCGCCTCCGCGTCGCGGTCGGCCGCGAGGCGGCGCAACTCGGGCAGCGCGCGCCGGTACTGGCCGTCGTCCATCAGCGTGGACGCGTACTGCTTGCGCAGGATGCGGACGACCGGTGACCGCTCGCCGTGCTCGGCCGCGGCAGCGGGCAGGATCCCCCCGAGCATGTCGACGGCCTGGGTGAGCGCCCCCTCCCCCAGCAGCCGCTTGACCTCGTCGACGGCGGCGGCGACATCGGGGCGCGCGGGGGCGGTGGGAGGCGCGGGCGCGGTCGGGGCCGGAGGCGGATACGAGGCCCTCGGGTCGATTCCGGGAGTGGGCACCTGCGGGGGCGGCGGCGGAGCCTGCGGCGGAACGACCGGCGCGGCCGTCCGTACCGGCGTGGTCGGCGCCGCCGGTGCGGTCGCCGCCGGGCGGTCCGGCCAGGGTGCGTGCGGGCGGAGGAACGGCCGGGTCGGGTCCATCGGCCCGGCCGGGGCCCCGCGCGCGGGGAGCAGCGGCAGCAGCTGCTCGTACACCTCGTGGGCGCCGGGCGGCCGCTCCCGCGGGTCCTTGGCGAGCAACCGGAGGACGAGCGCTTCGAGGGGCTCGGGGACCTCGGGCCGCAGCTGACGGAGCGGTACGGGAGGCTCGTACAGATGGCGGTGCAGGACACCGAGCGCCGTGGACCCGGCGAAGGGCACGTTCCCGCTGAGGAGTTCGTGCAGCAGCGCGCCGAGCGCGTACAGGTCGGTGGAGGGTCCGACGGCGCCCCCCATGGCCTGCTCGGGCGCCATGTAGGCGGGGCTGCCGATGGGCGAACCGGTGTGGGTGAGGCGGGTGGTGTCGCTGTCCAGGACGGACGCGACCCCGAGGTCGAGGACGACGACGGACCCGTCGGGGCGGACCATCACGTTCCGCGGCTTGAGGTCGCGGTGCACGATCGGTACGGCGTGGACGGCCGCGAGCACGGCGCACAGCTGCGCGGCGACGCTGACCGCCCACTCCCAGGGGTACGGGTCGTGCTCGGCGAGGTGGTCGGCGAGGTCGGCGCCCCCCACGTACTGCATGACGAGGTACAGGTCCTCGCCCTCGCTGCCCGCGTCGTGGACGGTGACGAGGCCGGGGTGGTCGACGTGCGCGGTCACCCGGCACTCGCGCACGAAACGGCGGCGCAGCTCGTCGGCGGCGGTGGCCGGGCCCGTCATGGTGGCGGGCCGGAGCAGCTTCACCGCGACCCTGCGGTCGAGCCTGCGGTCGTACGCCGTCCAGACCTGGCCCATGCCGCCTTGCCCGATGACGGTGGCGAGCTCGTAACGCCCGCCGATCACCCGCCCGTTCACGCCCGACCGTCGTCTTCCCCGGTCTGCCGCAGCAGGTCACTGAGCTCGTCCAGCTCGGCGCGGACCTGGTCGATGCGGGGGGCGTGGCCGGGAAGGGGCGGCGGGACCTGGCCCGGGGGCGGGGTGGGGACGTACGGACCCGGGGCCGGCCCCTGGACCGGGCCCGGCATCGGGGCCTGGCCAGGCACCGGACCCGTGGCCGTGACGGCGGCGGGCGGGTAGCCGTGACCCGGCGTGGCATACCCGGGCGGCGGCGTGCCGTACGGGTACGACTGCGGCTGCTGAGGCAGGTGGGGCGACGGGGTCGGAACCATGATCACGACCGGCGCCGGCTGGTGGTGACGGATGTCGACCACCAGGAAGTAGCAGGTCACGATCGCCATCTGCACGAGCAGCACGATCATGCCGACGGTGTTCATCCACGTGTCGGCGAAGCGCTGCTCCAGCGGCACCACACACCCGATGTTCAGCACCAACTGCGCCCAGAAGAGCGCCCAGTCACGCCCGGTGCGCCGCATGATCGCGATCCGGAGCATGGCGACCCAGGCGAGGAAGCCGAGCGACAGGACCACCAGGACCGTGATGAGGACCCGGACGGTGATCGTCGCCGCCGACGGGCCGGTGGCACGCGGCGGCGCGGGTGCGGGCGTGGCCGCGGGTGTGGGCACCTGACCGTACATACGACGCTCCCCCGGGACGGACGATCAGGCCTCTGCGGTTGATCGGACCAAGTCGGACCAAGAGAGTATGACGGCCTTCACGCGGGCTCCACACTTCCGTCCGCGAGACCGTCGTACAGCCCCTGGACCAGCTGCTCGCCGAGCCGGGCGGCAAGCCTCAGGGCCTCCTCGAACTCGGCGAGCGACTGGAAATGGGCGCCGTGGCGACGCTGGTCGGCCAGGGGCAGCCGGGGCAGCTGGAGGCGGCGCACGTCGAGCCGGGTCGCGGTGGAGGCGAAGCTGCTGGCCTGCCGGTTGTTGGCGGTGCCGCGCAGGAATCCGGCGAGGAACCAGGGGTCGAGGGCGGCCGGTTCGGGCCGCAGCAGCTGGAGGTTGCGGCCGAGTGCCGCGCCCGCGGTGGCGGCGTCCACGACCCGCGCGACGGAGCCGCCGCCGAGGACGGGGACGACGACATCGCCCTCGATGACGAGGACGGGCTCCTCGCGCCCCTCGCCCGGACCGCCGGCGGGGAGGGTGCCGGAGGGCGCTCCGCCGGACAGGACGTCGTGCTCGGTGAGGACGGGTACGCCCGCGCCGGCGGGGGCCGTTCCCGAGCCGCCCGTACGGAGCCGGAGGGCGCCGGTGCGGGCGAGTTCACCGACGGTGGTGAGGGGGCGGGGTGCGGGGCGCGCGGGCACGGGGGTGGGGGTGAGGCCCTGGGTGCGGCGCAGGGTCTCGTCCAGGCGGTCGCGGACGGCGGCGAGTTCGGGTGCGGTGCCGCCGGCGGCCGGGGCGGCGAGGTAGCGGGCGGGGGCGAGGTCGACCTCGTCGTCGAGGAGTTCGATGACGGGGACGGCGCGGGCGACGGACTCCTCGCCGCCGCGGCCGGTCCAGGCGTCGAGCACCGTGTTCCGCAGCGTGGTCCAGGGGAGCCTGTCGCGGCCGGCGTCCGGGACGAGCCCGGCGGTGTCCACGAACAGGGTCTCCGCCGGGGGCCGCTGGTCGGCTCCGGGGCGGACGAGGACCCAGAGGTGGAGCGGGATGCCGTACGGGGGTGCGGCGCCGGCCGGGAGGGCGACGACGGCCCGGAGGGCGCCGCGGCGCAGCAGGTCGGCGCGGATGCGGCGGCCGGAGCGGCGGGAGGCGACGGCGGGCGGCATGAGGAGGACGGCGGCGCCGCCGTCGCGGAGCCGGGCGAGGGCGTGCTGCACCCAGGCAAGCTCGGACTCGGTGCGGGCCGGGAAGCCGTACTCCCAGCGGGGGTCGTAGGCGAGTTCGTCGTGGCCCCAGGTCCGCTCGTTGAACGGGGGGTGGCACAGGACCGCATCGACGTGCAGGGACGGGAAGGCGTCGGCGCGGAGGGTGTCGCCGGTGGCGGCGCGGATGTCGGCGTCGCCGTGGAGGGCGAGCCGGAGTGCCGAGAGGGCGGCCAGGTCGGGGTCGGCGTCCTGGGCGTAGAGCGCGGTGGGGTGCGGGACGGCGCGCAGCAGGCCGCCGGTGCCGGACGCCGGGTCGAGGACGGTGGCGAGGGGGCGGCCCTCGGGGGCCGCGGCGACGGCGAGGGCCGCCATGAGCTCGGCCAGCGGGGGCGGGGTGAGCGTGTACTGGCGGGGGTTGGCGTCGAGGTGGCGGCCGAGCAGGAACTCGAAGGCCTGGCGGGGGCCGCCCAGCTCGGCGGCCAGCTCGACGGCGGCGCGGAGCAGCGGCACGGCGGGGAGCGTCTCGGCCGGGGTGGGGGTGTGAACGGACCTGGGCAGACCGAAGCGGGCGGTGAGGACCTCTTCGAAGACGCCGGGAAGGAGTTCGCCGAGGCGGTCGTCGGGGAGCGCGGCGAGCTCGGTCCAGGCGCCCGGGCGGGCGCGCAGGAGGAGCAGGGCGCAGCCGGTGTGCACGAGGCCGGCGACGGTGCCGGAGGGGTGGGCGGCGAGCTGCTGCCAGACGCGCTCACGGAGCGGCACTTCGGCGAGTTTTCCCTGGTCGCGGAGCCACTGCTCGACGTCGGCGAGGGAGAAGGAAGGGCTGGTCTCGGTACCCCCGACGGGCTTGGGGAAGTCGGCGTGGCGCCGGCGCCAGTTGCTGACGGCGGCCCTGCCGACCCCGGCGAGCCGGGCGATGCCGGCGGCGGTGACCTCTGCCGTGCTCTCTTCGGGCACCTGTCCGTCTCCCCTCGTCCGTGCGTGAACACACCGAGCATAGCGCTCGAACCGGTTCACGACGTGATCGGAATCAGAACGCGTGAACGGTGTTGACTCGGTTCACAGTCTCTGCTGTGATTACTCCATCGGAACACGGAGTCCCGAAAGCGGAGCCCTCACAGCGCCCGGAAGGTGCCACAGCCATGTCTCAGCAGCAGCAGCGCAACTGGTTCGCCCGCCACAAGGTCCTCACCGCCGCCGGCGCGGTCGTCGCGGTCATCGCGATCGGCGCGGCGATGGGCGGGGGCGGCGACACCGAGTCCCCCAAGACGGACGCCAAGCAGGAGCAGCCCGCGAAGCAGGGCGGCGACAAGAAGGCCCCGGAGTCCAAGGCGCCCGAGAAGAAGGCCGTCACGATCGACGGCGACGGGGACTTCGAGGTGGGCGCCGACGTGAAGCCGGGCCTCTACCGCTCCACGGGCAACAAGGACGCCGGCTGCTACTGGGAGCGCGCCAAGAACGCCTCGGCCGACACGGACTCGATCCTCGCCAACGACAACGTCACGGGCACGTCGTACGTCGAGATCAAGGCCTCGGACAAGCTCTTCAAGTCCTCCGGCTGCGGCACCTGGGAGGCCGTCGACGCGAAGGCGAAGGGCACGCCCGGGACGACCCTCAAGGGCGACGGCGGCATGTTCAAGGTGGGCGTCGACATCGCCCCGGGCACGTACAAGTCGACGGGCAACAAGGACGCGGAGTGCTACTGGGAGCGTTCGAAGGACGCGAGCCACGGCACGGACTCGATCCTGGCGAACGACAACGTGACGGGCACGGCCATCGTCAAGGTCGGCGCCTCCGACGCGTACTTCAAGTCCTCGGGCTGCGGCGACTGGGCCAAGACGGGCTGACGGGCTGACGGGCTGACGGGCTGACGGGCTGACGGGCTGACGGGCTGACGGGCGAGAATGGCGGGAGGACCGAGGCGGGAGGACGGACGTGGCGCTGACCCTGGAGGAGGCCGTCGCCCGCCTGGGCGACAAGACCTCGGCGAAGCGCCGGTCCGCCGCGAGGCGCCTGGGAGCCCTGGCCGACGGGGCCGCGGGCCCGGCTCTGCTCGACGCGCTCCGCCGGGAGGCGGACGTGCGCCGGAGCTGGGAGACCACGTACGAGATGGCCATCGCCCTCGGAGCGTGCGGTCACCGCCCGGCCATCGGCCTCCTGACCGAACTGGCCCTGCGTCCCACCGAGGACGACGCGGTGCACTCGGCCCTGGGAGAGGCGATCGTCCGGCTGCGAAGCCTCGACGAGGGTCTGGCGGCGCCCCTGGAGTGGTGCCTGGACCAGGCCGATCCGTCCCTGACCGACGGCGCTCTCCGGGCCGCCGCGACCCTGGGCGGCGCTCCCGCCCCCACGACCGTCGGCCGGATCCTGGACGTCCTCGACCCGCTGGACCCGTACGACGGCCTCCGCTACTGGGCCGCGGTCGCGGCGGCGAACTGGCCGGGGAAGCGCGCCGACGTCTTCCTCGCGTCCTGCGCGGCGGGTCCCCGGGCGGACGTGGCCGAAGCGGCGAGGGCGTCCCTCGACGCACGCCGCGCCGACGCACGCGACGACGGCACACTCCACGCCGGCGCCTGAGCCGACCGTCAGCCGTCGTTCTCCGCGCGGAGGACCTCCGCCTCTTCCAGGTTCATACCGATCATGTGCCGGAAGAAGTCCGGGAACGACGGGTACCTCTCGACCTCCGCACCGGCGATCCAGATCACCGGCGCCACGACATCTCCCGGCGCCATGGGCATCACGGGCATCACGGGCATCACGAAGAAGTCGATCGTCGTCGTCGACGCGGCGATCGGCAGGAGGGCGTCACGAGCGAGTCCGGAGCGCATCAGCGCGTCGGGCTCCATGGAGTCCACCAGCATCCGCGCCGTCTCCATGGCCGGGGAGCCGAGGAGCTCCCCGGTGCCGAAGACGTCGATGTCCTGGAAGAGAGCGGGCCATCCGTCGGCGGCGAGGAGGAAGGACACGTACGCGCGGTCGAGCTCGTGCCCGAGCCTCCCGGCCACCTCGCGGAGACGATCCGCGTCCGCCGGCGGACGCGGCTCCTCGAAGCGCCAGAGCTCATCCGTGTCCGCTGCCCGCACGCGTTCCCTGGCGGCCCGCATGCGGCGCATCTCGTCAGGCCAGTCGGTCATGGCGTACTCCGTCAGGCGCCAGGTGATCCCGGATCTTTCCCAGCTTGTGCGCGATCGCCTGGCCACGGACCACGGACAGAAGCGACTCGCGGTCGCCGGCACGGACGGCGAGACCGTCGAGCCACGCGTCCGAGCCGGGCCAGTCGAACGGCATCGACGACTTGGGCCAGGACGCGCTGAGTTCCCTGGCAAGGACCAGTCCCTCTCCCGCCAGTTCGTCCCTGCCTGCCGCCGCTGCGACGAGGACGCTGTCCTCCATCTCCGGAACGGCGGCGCCGTGCCCCTTCTCCAGACGCCGCCGAGCCTCCGCGTGGTACTGCCGCACGATCTCGTCGATCGACGGGAGCTCGTCGAGCGGCAGTCGGCTCTGCTCCCGCAGAGCGCCGACCGCGTGGGCGAAGTCCCGCTCGTGCCGGGCGAAGAGAACCGGATCGGGCATTCCTGAAGGGCGAGCCGAACGCTGCCCCAGCATCAGGGAGACCACCGGGAACTCCCTGGTCAGCGCATGGACATGCACCGTCGGAAGATACCCGTCGTCACCTGTCGTCCGGTCGAGGCAGATGCCCTGCACGACCGGGCCGATCCGGCGAAGCAGGTGCAAGGACTTCCAGGCGTCGAAACCCGGAAACTCCGCGGCCCACTCCTTCGTCACCCGCCCAGCGGTGGGAACACCTGATGCGGTCATGGATTCACTTCTCTTCCTCGGCGAGGCGCTCTCGCGGGGTCTGCAGTCAGCTGGACGGAATCGTCGCGACCGTCACTTGTCCGTCCGTGAGGCATTCGATGAGCACCGCACTACCGAGCGGGTGGATCCAGAAGTGCGGCAGCGCGTCCAGGATGTCCCGCGCATGCCGCACCGCGACCTCCGCGGGCATGGTCACGGCCGGCATCACGTAGTTGCCCCAGATGACGGCGACCCGCTCACCCCGCTGTACGTATGGGGAGAGCAGCTCCGCCGCCATCCTCGTCCAGTCCTCCTCGTCGTCCCACCAGAGACGGTCGTCGAACGGAGCGGACGCGAAGTCGAGCACGTCGCCGGAAGCAGCCGGAAATCTGTTCAACGTCGCCGCCGCCAGTGCGCTGTTCTCCGCGAAATCCAGCTTCACGACCTGCCGGCCGTCATCGTCACGGGGGTCGTTCACGAAGTCCGGAAGGTAATCCGGACGACTCCCGTAGGAACTGCCGTCACTCATACGGTCCACCCACCTCGAAGTGCTCCCACCGGATAACCCTATCGCCGTGCGTCGGCAGGCCGAGGGCGCCACCGGCGCGGGGCGCCGCACAGTACGAGGGCCGTCCACCCGGTGTTCCGGATGAACGGCCCTCGTACTCAGCGGGATTCGCCCTCAGCAGGATTCGTCCTCGGTGGGATTCGTCCTCGACGGGACGCGACCGAGGTCAGTTCAGGGTCTCCAGGATCTCGGCGGGGGCCGGCGCGTGCTCCCGGGCCTCGCCGTCGACGGTCCACGAGCCGTTCCACTCGATCCGCCGGACCCGCCCGTGACGGTTCTCGTACTCCACGAAGCTGCCGGGCGCGCCCTCCAGGAGCTCCAGCTCCCGGAGCAGCACGTCGGGGGTGGTGAAACCGCGGAGGTCGCCTTCGCTTCCGCCGCCGGTCCTCGTGTTGTCGAACTTCATCCGGAGGAACGGAACGGCCTCGCGCGTCATGTCCGCCGCGTTCAGCATCTTCTTGAAGCGGAAGAACGCCTCCTCCGGCGTCTCGTTCCCGGAGAACTCCCGGACGTACGCCGGGAAGACCCCGACCACGACCTCGTTGAGCTGCTCGTTCCGGCCCACGTAGTAGCCGTGGATCTCGGGCTGGATCGCCACCAGGGCGTCGAAGTCGTACCCCGGGTGGGAGAACCCGGGAACGACCTCGAAGGGGCGGGGGTTCTCCCCGAGCCCGGCACGGTGCTCACGCGCGAACGTGAGCACCGCCCGGGCCAGGTCCTCGTCGAAGGAGTCTCGGGCGTTCACCTGATGGATGCGCGTCCCCTCCGCGTTCATCGCCAGCGAGAACACGAACCGGAACATGGGCGACCAGCGCCACGCGCGCGCGAGGCCAGGAAATTCCTCTACCTTGGGAATTTCATTTACGGCCTGCTCCACATCAAATGCCACCCTAGGTCTCCTTTAATTCGAGTAGTTGGGACCTGTGTCCTGCCGATAACGCGCCTTCATTTTACCACCACCGCTTGAATTCGCCTTGCGGCGCATCGGATGCATTTTGGTGGCGTCATTGAAGAACTTCGCGCGCTGACTCTTGCTCTGGTTGTATCCCTCGGCGTTCCAATGGTCGACGACCGCGTATGTGTGCTCGTACGTCAGCTCGTCGTCCGGAACGATATTACCGTCGTTGTCCAGCCAGTTTCCGTCGCTGTCCTTCCAATTCTTTTCCATTTCCCGGTGGGTGTCCGCCCAGTATCCCGACGGGTACTGGTTGTCGCGGCTGAGCCGGCTCGGATTCGGGTTCGGGTTGGAGCCCATGTGCCCGTTGGCCATGCGCGGCTGGTTTCCGGCCGCGCAGGTGCACGTGGCCGAGTGGGCGGGGTTGCTTCCACCGCAGTTGTGGACCAGGACCGCGGCGCTCTTGTCGACCGCCTGGACCTGATTCCCCGCGAACACGAAGTACGTGTGCAGGCCCTCGATGCTGAGGTCGTACGTGACGCGATCCGCCTGGTACGACTTCAGTCCGACGACGGCCGCCGGGGCGCCCTCGCCGTTCTGGAGCTTCTGGCCGACCTTGAGGTCGCCCGCCTGCGTCCAGGAGTTGCGGGTGGACTCGTAGAACTGGTGGTGCTTGGTGGTCTCGATCGTCTTCCGGCCGGCCTTCGCGACGATGGTGACGTCGACGTAGTCGCGGTCGGTCTGGGTGACGATCACCTTCTTGACCTGGTGCACCTCCTTGGTCGTCTTGCCGGGCTCGGCCGTGAGGACCTTGTCGCCCGCCTTGACCTTGGAGATCTCCTTGGTCTTGCCGTCCGCCATCAGGACCGGCGTCTTGCCCGTGAAGCTGTGCGGCGTGCCGGCCCGGCGGATCGGGCAGCCGGGACCGGAGCTGTCGCCCGCGGACGCCTTCGACTTCGGGCCGTTGCCCTTGCCCTTCGCGCCGAACGCGCCGCCCATGACGGCACCGATCGTCGCCGCCTTCGCGGCTCCGGCGACCGAGCAGCCCTCCTCGCTGTTCACACAGGAGGTGCCGTACTCGACCGCGCCCGTGAGGGCTTCCTCGCCGGCGCTCTCCGCGACGTTCGTCGCGATCTTGCCGGCCGTGCCGGAGAGCAGCTTGCCAGCGGCGCTCGCCGCGAGTCGGCCACCGACGCCACCGGCCGCACCGGTGACGGCGCCGATGGCGACCGCGCCGAGGAAGCCGCCGACGGACTTCGGACCGTCGTTCATCATGTAGCCCACGCCGTTGGCCGCGGCGCCCGCGAGGGCGGCGCAGCCGATGGCGCCGACACCGGCCGTCAGCGCGGTGCAGCCCGCGAAGACGGCGATGCCCGTGGCCACCGAGGCGATGGTCGAGGCGTGCTGCTTGACGAAGTTGGCTGTCGCCTTCGCAGCCTTCTTGACGGCCTTACCGACCTTCTTGGCTGCCTTGACCACCTTCTTGGCCACGTGTTTGACCGCCTTGGCGACCTTCCGCACGGCCTTCTTGACGTGTTTGACCACCTTGTGGACGACACGCTTCACGCGCTTGTACACGCGTTTGACGTATCTCTTGACCTTCTTGACGCTGTCGGCGACGTGCCGGACCGCCTTTCTGACGACCCGCTTCGCCCGCTTCACCACCTTCTTGGCGGCCTTCTTGACGACCTTCGCGGCCTTCTTGACGACCTTGGCAGCCGTCTTGACGACCGCCTTCGCCGTGTTGTAGGTCGACTTCGCGACGCTCGTGACCTTCTTGGTGACCTTCTTGAAGGCCTTCTTGATGGAGTCGAACCAGTGGCCCGTCGGGTCGACACCCGTCATCGGGTTGCCGTTCGCGTAGGCGTACCGGTTCGCGTTCACCGAGTCGGGAAGGGGCGAGTTGCTCGCCGTGTCCCGGTTGCCGAACTGTCCGGTCTCCGGGGAGTACCAGCGCGCGGCCATGTTGACCTTGGCCGTCTGCGGATCGGTCCACCCCGACTGGTAGCCGAGCGCGCCGGCCATCATCGAGGACTGGACGACCTTGCCGAAGGGCGAGTAGGTCGTCGACCCGGCCAGCGCCTCACCGGAGGCGGTGAACTGGGCGACCACATCGGTGTGCAGGTCCGTCAGGGCCAGCACCGCGGTGACCGCGCTCTTCACGCCGACGACGGAGCCGTCCGCGTCCCGGCTGTAGGTGGACACACCGTCCGAGGCCACGTCGTTGTCCGCGCCGCTGTACTGGAAGGTGTGGATCGCCGCACCGTCCTCGTTGGCGGTCAGGACCCGGTCGAAGCCGTCGTAGGTGTAGGTGCGGTCACCTTCCTGGATCACCCGGTTGAAGGCGTCCGTCTTCATGTTCGTGACGCGGCTGGCATCGTCCGTCACCGAACTGAGCGAGCCACGCGCGGTGTACGTGTACGTGCTGTGGCCGTCCGAGGTCAGCCGGTTCCGGGCGTCGTAGGTGTAGGTGTCGCCACCCACCCGGGTGCGGTTGCCGGACGCGTCGTAGCCGTAGACCTCCGTCGTCGTCCCGTTGTTCCAGGACGCCAGGCGGTCGGCCCAGTCGTACGTGTACGTGTGGGCGGCGGCACCCACGACGCCGGCCGTCGTCTTCGACGTCATGTTGTCGTTCTCGTCCCACCCGTAGGTGATGGACGAGAGCGTCTTGCCCGTCGGGGACGTCAGCGTGTCGTTGGTCAGACGCTGCAGCTTGTCGTAGCCGAAGCTGCGCTTCGCCTTGCCCGTGCCGTAGCCGACCGACTTGACGTTGCTGTTGACGTCGTAGTCGTACGTCATCGTCGTGCCGGTGGCACCGTCGTTGGTCGTCTTCAGACGACCGGCGGTGTCGTAGCCGTACGTCGACGTGCCGGAGGCGTCCGTCCGGGTGGTCATCGCACCGTCGCCGTTCCAGGCGAAGGACGAGGCACCCGAGGGACCGTTGGCCGTCAGGAGGAGACCGCGGTCGTCGTAGGAGAAGGTGTTCTTCTCCGAACCGAGGCCCGCGATCGCCGTCAGACGGTCGTCCTCGTCATAGGTGTAGGTGTGGTCGGCCGTGTCGGCCTCCGCACCCGCACCCGTCTGCTTGACGAGGCGGCTCTTCGCGTCGTACTCGAAGGAGTTCGTCACCCCGCCCGGGGACCGGGACTCCTTCACCCGCCCGGCGAGGTCGTAGACGGCCGTGAAGGTCCGGTCCGCGACGTTCGGGTGGGTCGGGGTCGAGGGCTCGACCACCGTCTCCGGCATGCCCCACGTGTTGTACGACGTCAGGAACGGGTTGCCCCGTCCGTCGGTGAACCGGGTCCGGTTGCCCGCGGCGTCGTAGCCGAAGGTCGAGGTGATCGACTCGGTCGCGGAGACCGGCTCGACCGCCTTCGTGATCTGGCCCGCCGCGTCGTACGTGAGGGTCTTGGTGTGCTGACGGTAGTCCGTCACCGAGACCGCGTTGCCCATCCGGTCGTACGACGTACGGGCGGTCCGCTGCACGGCACCCGTCGCGTCGAGGTCCTCGGTCTTCACCAGCTGGCCGAAGCCGTCGAACGTGTTGCGGGTGCTGGTGCCGTCGGGGTCCGTGGACAGGAGCGGCCGGCCGTCCATGTCGTACACGAAGCGCGAGACGCTTCCGGCGGAGTCGGTGACCTCCGTCATCTCGCCCAGCGCGTTGTACTTGTACGACTGGGTCACACCGTTCGGCGAGACGACGCGCGAGAGCTCGCCGCCCGGCGCGTTGTACTCGTTGATCGCCGTGTACGCCCGCTGGGTCGGCTGGCGCACGATGTCCGTGCTGGTCAGCTCACGGCCCAGGTAGTCGTACGTGCTCTCCTGGCGGGCGCCGTTCGGCCGGGTGGCCGACAGCTGGTCGCCGTTCGTGTCGTACGTGTACTTCGTCGTACCGCCGCCCGGCTCGGTGACCGAGGCGAGGTCGCCCAGCTGCGTGTACGAGTAGGTGGTGCGGTTGCCCAGCGGGTCGACCTCGGCCGTGACCTGTCCGAGCTTGTTGTACTCGTTGTACGACGTGGCCGTGATCGGGGCCGAGGCCCCCGGTGCCAGGTACTGCGGTGTCGTGACCGACGCCTCCTGGCCCTCCGCGTCGTACGCCGTCGTCGTGACGTTGCCGAGCGGGTCCGAGAGCTCGGTCGGCTCACCGAAGGTGTTGTACCCGGACATCGTCACCGGACGGACCGAGACCGGCGTCCCCCCGTTCTGCTCCGTCATGACCGCGGGCTCGGTGACCGACGTCTGCTGCCCGAGCTCGTCGTAGCCGTAGTCAGTGACGTTGCCCGAGGTGTCCGTCTGGGACATCGGCAGACCGCGCTGGTCCAGCTTCCACGTGGTCGTGCGGACCGCGCTGCCCGCGGCCGGCAGGGTGCCGCCCTTGACCGCGGTGACCTGCGCCGCGGTCAGTGCCTCGCTGTAGACCTGAACGTCGTCGATGCCGCCCTTGAACTCATAGTCGTAGTTCCCGGCGCCCATCTTGTGACGGCCGATCTGGAACGGACCGGTCGCCTCCCAGTTGCCCGAGACCGCGACCTCCTGGGCGAGCGTGCCGTTGACGTACAGACGCAGCTTGGACGCCTGCGCGTCGTACATGCCGACCAGGTGGGTCCAGGCACCGGCGACCGCCGCCGACGGAGCGGAGACCGCCCGGTCGTAGGCGAGGGGCAGCGCGTCCGTCCGCGGACGGGCGAACGCCCAGCCGGTGTTGGCCGCGTAGTACAGCACGAAGCCGTACACACTGCCCGCGTCCTGCGACAGCACCGTGCGGCCCGTGGTCAGGTCGGACAGCTTGGCCCACGCCGAGACCGTGAAGCTGCCCGCCGTGTTCACGACGGGGCCCGAGGCCTGCGCCCACGAGTTGACGTCACCGTCGAAGGCGGCGCTGCCGCTCCGGTCGGTGTTCCAGTGCATCCCGGTGCCATGGGTACCGGTGTTGTTGGCGCCGGAGGAGTCCGCGAGGCCGAAGCCCGTGGTCTCGTCCAGCTTGTAGCGGGCCACCGGAGCCGTGGTGCCGTCGTGGATGGTGGTGCCGGTGATGTTGCCCAGGGCGTCGTACCGCGTGTCCGTGGTGGACGTGTCACCCGTCGCCGGGTCGCGGTCCGTCTCGGTCACCACGTTGTCGTCGGGGTCGTACGCGGTGTGCGTGGTCCTGGCGAGCCCGTTGGGGTCGAGGATCTCGGACACCGTGCGGTCGGCCGCGTCGACGGTGAAGGCGGTGCGGGTCTGCCCGTCGTTGGTGACCTGCTCGATCAGGTTGCCGCCGGCGTCGTAGGTGTTCGCCTGCTCCGTGAAGGACTTGCCGGTCGCCGGGTCCTTGCGGAGCACGGAGGCCGACAGGCCGTCGTCGGTGTAGGTGTACGCCGTCTGCCAGCCCATCGAGTCGGTGATCGACGCGAGGCGGCCGGCCGGGTCGTAGGCCCGGGACTCCTGGACGAGGGTGGTCGCCGGCGAGGGGTTGAAGGGGTCGCCGGTGTGGTTCAGCAGGCTGGTGACGAGCGGCCGGCCCTCGGCGTCGAAGGTGTAGGTGTTGACCGTGCCCGCGGGATCGGTCTCCTTCACCTTGTTGCCGTAGGCGTCGTACTCGAACGACGTGGTGTCGCCGCCCGGGTCCGTCCTGCTCGCCAGCAGGTTGTTCGCGTTGTACGTCATCGACGTCACGCGCGCGGTGTCGCCGCCGGTGAGGTCGACGACGCTCTGGGACAGGATGTTGCCGTCCGGGTCGTACGCCGTGGTGGTCTTGGCCTGGTGCTTCGCGCCCGTCACCCGGTTGGTGACGGCCGGCGTGGTCTCGGTCAGGACCTGGTCGTTCTTGTCGTACGTCTGGCTCGTGACGATGCCGGCCGGATTGGCGTCCGAGATCTCCGTCTTGGAGATCTCACGGCCGAGGTTGTCGTACGTGTACCGCACCTGGGCGCCGTTGGCGTCGGTGATCCGCGCCAGGTCGCCGTTGGCGTAGTACGTGTACGTCGTCTTCCGCCCGCCCGGCGTGGTGACCTGCGCCACCAGTCCCGCCGGCGTCACCGCCGTGCCGCCCTCCGCCGCCGGAGTGGTGGCGGTGGTGTACGTGGTGCTCGCGGTGCGGCCGTTCGGGTGCCCGGCCACGGGGGGCGTCGTCACCGACAGCAGGTTGCCGCCGGCGTCGTACGCGTAGCTGGTCAGGTACGCGTTGTCGGCCGGGCCGGTGGAACGGCCGTCCCGCTCGGTGAGCAGCAGATCGTTCCGCAGGTCCATCGGCGGGAAGGCCGTGGTCGCGTCCGGGTAGTACGTGTAGTACTCCGTCGAGCACTTGTTGGCCTTCGTGTCCTGGCAGACGGTCTGGGAGACCGCGTTGCCGCGCACGTCGTGGCCGGTGATCGAGCGGTTGCCGTTGGCGTCCGTGATGGTGTGGAGGAAGCCGCCGGTGTCGTACCCGTAGGTGGTGCGGTCGCCCTCCGTGTCGATCGCGGCGAGGAGGCGGTTGCCCATCTCGGCGTCGTACACGTAGGTGAGGGTCTTGTCGCTCGGGTCGGTCAGCTTGACCGTGCGGACCGGCGCGACACCGGAGGACGCCTTGTAGGCGGACCAGTGGGTGGCGACGTCGGCGTCGGTCAGGCCCTTGGCGTGGGCCGCGACCTCGGCGATGGAGCCGGTGAAGTAGCTGACGTCGGCCGGCGAGCTGAGCCAGTTCTTCCCGAAGCCCGCGCCGACGAACGTCCGCGTGGTGGTCTGGTCGTTCGGGGCGCCGGTGCAGGTGCCCTGCTTGGCGCCGTCGAGGTAGAGCGTCTGCGTGGTGCCGACGGCCGACAGGACCGCGTGGTGCCACTTGTCGTCCGTGACCGTGCCGGTGGAGCCGAGGGTCGCCGCGCCGTTGCAGGTGGAGCTCCACCAGTGGCCGTGCAGCTTGTTGTCCGCGCCGACGTAGAGCAGGTTGCTCCAGCTGCCGGTGGCTCCGCCCGCGTTGTTCGGGGCGACGCTCTGGTCGCTCATGATCACGCCGGGTGCGGCGGTCTTGAACCACAGCTCGACCGAGCGGTCGGCCTTGGCGTGCAGCGGACCGTAGGGGATCTCCAGGAAGGAGGTGGCCCCGTCGAACGTCGACGCGCTCGCGTCACCCGGACCGAAGGGTCCCTCGGCGCCCTGGATGACGTTGTTGTACGTGCCGAAGCCGGTGTTCACCTGGTTCGCGGCCTGCGCCGCGCCCTGGGTGTCGTCCAGGCGCCAGTAGCCGGCCGGGGCGGAGCCCAGGACGGCGGAGCGGTAGACCTGGGACGAGCCGGTGATGGTCGGCGGGTTGAGCTTCCAGGTGCCGCCGTTGCCGTCGGTGGCCTGAAGGACGCGGTCGTCGGTGGTGTCGTAGACGACGGACGCCTGGGTCTTCAGACCGGGCGTGGTGATCTTCTGGAGCAGTCCGGCCGGCCGGGTGGCGGAGTCGTACTGGGTCTTGATCACGTCCGCCGAGAGCGGCTCGGAGAAGATCGCGACCTCGGCCAGCTGGCCGTTGAAGTGACCGAGCTTGTCGTTGGCGTTCATCGCCGGCCAGCCCATGGTGTTCACACCGGCGCCGAGGGCGATGTACGGCTGCACCCAGTCGTTGATGGTGCCGCCGAGCGAGCCGACCGCCGCACCGTCGAGGTACAGGGTCTGGCTGTTGGCGACGCCGGTCAGGACGGCGTTGTGCCACTTGCCGTCGGTGACGACCGGGGTGGACGTGATCGTCGTCATGCAGCCTGGCGACATGGCGAGGCAGCCGCGCAGCTTGCCGTCGGTGCCCACGTACACCGCGGGGGTGTTCTTCGTGGTGTTGGCCACCGGGTCGGGGTCGCTGAGGGGCTTGTCGCCGTAGTAGAAGAGCACGCCTCCGGCGGTGCTCGTCTTGAACCACAGCGAGACGGAGGTGTACGAGGGCGTGGCGCCCGGCGCGGCCGGCATCTCGACGTACGAGGTGGTGCCGTTGAAGGTGGCCGCCTTCTGGGTGGAGCCCGCGAGGGGACCCGTCCCGCCCAGCGTCACGTTCTTGTACGTGCCGTTGTACTGGCCCTGGTTCGCGTCGAGGGCGTCCTTCGCGACGGTGCCCGACGTCTCGCCGAGCCGCCAGTAGGCGAACGGGTCGGCGTCGAGGACCGTGGTGCGGTAGTGGTTGCCGGTGGCGTAGGTGTACGTCGTGCACTTGGACCAGTCGGCCGGCGGGCACACCTTGGTGAGCTGGTCACCGCTGTAGGTGTACTGCCAGGTCTGGGCCGAGTTCGCGTCGCCGGCCGTGGCCTGGTCGGTGTAGACGGTCTGGACGTGCCAGGCGGTGGCCGAGGCCGGCTGGTACCAGGTCAGGCCCAGGTTCCGCTTGGAGACCTCGTTCGTGATCTTCGTGAGGCGCTTGTCGGCGTCGTACGAGAAGGTCTCGGTGCGGCCCGCGTAGTCCTTGATGGTCTTCAGCGCGTAGGTGCCCGCTTTCGCGGTCGCCTGGGTGAAGGCGTACTCCGTGAAGTCCTTGTCGGTGAGCGCGTAGCCGCCGGTGACGGCCGCGAGGCGCGCGTAGCGGCCCAGCGGGGGCACGAAGGTGCCGTCCGAGTTCCGGCCGAAGGCGACCTGCTCACCGCCGGGGTAGGTGATGATCACGCTGGTGAGGGCGCCGCTGCCGTCCTTGGCCTCGACGGCCTTCATGTCGACGATCGTCGACCAGCCGGCGCCGAACGCGGAGTCGACGCGGGGGTCGAGGCTGTTGTAGGAGCGCTCGATCTCCAGCGACGGGCCGATCACCGGCACGTCGGCGTCGGTGTCCTCGGTCGTGTAGTTGCCGTCCGAGGGGTCGAACTCGTGCCCGTCGGTGTTCATCGACAAGCCCGAGGTGACCGGCGGCTGCGGCACGGCCGTGGTGAAGCGGCTGCCTTCCACGACGGCCGAGGTGCCGTCGCTGGCCTCCACGTACCAGTCGTAGTTCTTCGACCACTTCAGCTTGCCGGCGGGTATCTTCCAGCTGCCCTTGGTGACCGTGCCGGACGTGGCCACCAGCGTGGGGGTACCGGTGGCGTCGCCGTCGTAGACCTCGAAGGTGTACGACAGGGGGTTGGGGCCCTTGTCGGCGTCGCTCGCGTAGACGAGCAGCTCCGGCTGGAGGGTGTTCGCCTGGAAGTTGGCCGGCGGGTACTGGGCGTTGATCTGCGGCGCCGAGTTCGGCGTGTAGGTCAGGTCCAGGGCCGGGCGGAAGCCGCCGGTCGCCGAATTGTCCGAGTGGAACTTCTTCCAGTGGAGCATGTCGTTGGTCGGCGCGGTGAGCGCGAGACCGTAGTTCGCGGCCCCGCCGGCGACGTTGTTGAACCACGTCGTGCTGAGCGAGACGGGCATGCGCACGCCGACGCTAGCCGAGCCGGAGCTGTTGGAGCAGGAGGCTCCGGGCGCCGGGGTGGCGGTGCCGATGGCGGCGCCGAAGGACGGGCCGGGGTACGCCGTGACGGCGGACGGCGTCCACGACTGCGTGATCGGGTGCACCGAGAACGACTGGGCCGCACAGGTCGAGGACCACAGGGCGTACACGTTCAGGGTGGCGGCGGTGACCCGCTGCCCCGCGAGCGTGGTGCCGAGGGAGTTGAACTGCAGGAACGAGTTCGTCTTGTTGGTGCCCGAGTCGTACGAGCCGACCTTGATCTGGGTCTCGGTGGAGTGGTCCCCGCCGATGGTGTTCTGCGTGTACGTCGAGTTCGACGCGGTCACCGTCGGGTCGACGGTCACCGGGTAGACGCGCGCGGGGTCGTCGAGCCAGGCACGGTCGGCGGTCATCCGCAGGGCGGGCCGGCCGTCGACGGTCGTCAGCTCGTAGGTGACGGCCCGGGACTGGGCGCGGTCGCCGGAGCGCGGGTCGACCTTGGAGTCCTCCATGTACGCGTGCGGGATGGTCGCGGTGACCTTGCCGTCGGCGTCGGTGAACTCCACGTCGCCGTCGGCGGCGACGCGGGGGGTGAGACCCTTGAGGTCGAGCGCGAAGACCCAGGAGTTCTCGGCCCGCGGGGAGCGCAGGACGACGTTCTCCTTGAAGCCCTCGGCGAGCGGCACGAGCTGCACGTCGGTCTCGGGGAGGACCCCGGCGTAGGTGAGGGTGCCGTCGGCGTCGACGGTGGGCTCGGTCCCGGCCGCGTCCCGCAGGGCGTAGGCGAGGGAGCGGCCCTTGCCGAAGTCGACGGAGGCGAGGGCCTTGTCGGAGGCGGTCGGCGCGAACTCGACGTCGAGGGAGTTGGCCGTCTGCTGGAGACGTCCGTCCTTGTCCTCGGTCAGGCTCGTGTCGATGGCCTTCCACGTGCCGTCCGCGACCTTGAAGTTGGTGCGTCCGGGGTAGTGGCGGACGGTGGTGGAGCCGTCGGCGTTGACGTAGTGGTCCGAGGTGGCCGTGGACTTCTTCGCGTCGCGCTTGCTGGTGCGCGCGTCGAAGCTCTTGGCGCCGCCCGGCGCCTTGCCGGTGCGGACCTCGGCGGGGTCGTCGGTCTCCCGCTCGAAGAGGGGGAGCTCGCCCTTGCCCTTGCCGGGCTTGCGGCCGGCCTCGCCCTCGAGGCTCGTGGAGTCGGAGGAGGCTTCGTGGCTCTTGCCACGGGCCGTTCCGCCCTGTTGGTCAGGAGTGTCGAGAGGGCTCTCGCTCACCCATTTCCACAGCCCCGCGAGGGAGAGCCTGGGCATCTTCACCGGTTCGAGCGTGACGCCCGCGGCGAGCGCCGACTCGGTGGTGAGCATGAGGAACAGGGAGATCAGTACGGAAAGAGCCGTAGCCCTCAACCTGCGTCTTCCGGTGCGACCCGGTGGGAACAGGCGAGGGCTACGGACCCGGCGTATACGCATGGGCCAGCCTTTACTAACACGATGCTTACAAAGCTTCGCGAGCCTGCCCGATGACAGATCACCAGTTCACACCAGGGTGCCGAACTTTACTCTTCCTTTACCCAGGGGACGGAACCCTTCCGGACAACTCCGGCCGGCGCCGCGCGTCAGGGGTTCTCCGGCGCGTCAGCCCTCGCGGGCCAGCCGCTTCACCGTCGCCGTGATGTCGCCCTTCAGGGACGCCCCGGGCGCCACCCGGACCAGGTTGTCGTGGGCCGCGCCACCCGCCTCACCGACCGTCACGAACCGGATCTTCGGGTTCTTCTCCACCGCCGCTTCGGCGGCCGCCACCTGCGGGGCACCCGAGGCGACGACGATCTCGCAGTCCCGCTGCACCAGACCGTTGAGGAACGGGCGGGCGTTCTCCACCGACTTCTCGCCCATCACCGGTACGAACGTCACGCGGATGTGCTTGTCCAGCGACGCCGCCTGCATCCCCTCCCAGACCGGGGCCGCCGGCGCCCCGGTCACGATGCCCTGCTCGTCGGTCAGCAGACAGGCGTCGTAGTCCTGATAGGCGCGGGCCCGGGTGTCGGGCGGGGTGCCCGGCCGGTCCGAGCCGGCGAACAGCCAGGCGCCGACGAGTCCGAGGACGAGGACCAGGACCGAGCCGAGGGCCCAGCCGGCCCGGCCGCGCAGCGCTCCGGCACCGGCGGCCAGGAGCCCGGGAATCCGGGCCGCCCCGGACTCAGCCGCCTCCCTCTTGGCCGCCTCCCGCTCGGTGACGCGCCAGGCACGACGGGTCTTCACCGGCCGGCCCCCTTGACGGTGAGGCAGTGCGCCGCCGCGCCCAGGGTCGAGACCGTGAGCAGCACCAGGTCGAGGAGGTACGCGAAGCCGTGGGTCTCCTCGGGCGTCAGCGCGATCTGGAGGCACCAGCCGACCGAAGCGGCCGTGAACAGCAGCGCGGCGAGCCGGTCGTTCCGCGTCCCACGCCGCAGGGCGAGCGTGAGCGAGGGGACGAACCCGAGGACGCCGAGGCTCAGCAGCGGCACCAGCGCCAGCCCGACCCGGACCGGCCGGCCCGGCAACTCCTTGGGGCGCGGGGACTCCGCGCCCTTCTCCAAGCGGACGGCCTGGTTCACGATTCGCGAGACCTCTCACGGAGGCGCACGCCGGGGGCAGGGCGCACGGGTGTACGACAGGGGACGCCGTACGGTACATCCCCCGCCGCGAAGATCACCCCCGGGGTCCCGCTCCCCGGCGCCACCCCGTACGGCTCAGATGCGGTGCCGCACCCACACGTTGGGCTCGACGTAGACCGCGTACCCGCGCGAGGCGTCGCAGTGGACGGGCACCAGGGCGCCCTCGACCTCGACCGGGCCGTCCGCGTCGAAGGGGAGGCCGGTCCACGCGCGCCACTGCTCGACCGAGCCGGAGACGGTCATCGAGGCCGGGGCCACCGCCTCGATGACACCGCCCGCGCGCACATGGACGCGCAGCCAGGCGTCGTGCGGAAGGCCGTCGGCCTCCCGGGTACGGAACGCGTACTCGTGGATGGAGGACGCGGCCTCCAGGTGCTTGCCGTTGGGCCGGACCGGGGCGACCAGCTCGGAGAACCCGCGCCGCCCGGCGTTGGCCCGCATGGCGGCCAGCATCCGGTGCGAGAGGCCCTGGCCCAGGGCGCTCGTGTCGACCGTGATCTCGATGGCGCTGACGGTGTCGGCCTCGCGCCCGTGCTTCAGGTCCGAGAACGCCCAGAGCAGCACCTCGTCCCAGCCGCGCGCGGGCAGCTCGCGGCGCCCGTCCACGTCCAGGCGGAAGGGAACGCTGAAGCCGCGGGCGACGACCTTGCCCTCGGCGTCGGTGGCGACGAGCACGTACTCCGGCAGCTCGCGCACGATCCGCCCGATGTTCGCCCAGCCCACCGGGTCGTACATCATGAACTCGGGCCAGAGGTCGCGCATGCCCCACATCGGCCCTTCCAGTTCGGGGCGTTCGGCGAGGGTCGATATGTTCAGGTCCATGCAGGCAGATTAAAGATCATCCGCTCCCTCGCCAACGGGTTTTCCGTCCCCTCGCGGGCGCTACGGAAGTTTCTGCTGCGGGCAGCCGGCGAGGACCCGCCTCATCGCGTCCCGCTCACCGCCCGTCACCCACACGCCGTACTTCTTCTTCACGGCGATCTGCCGCGCCACGTACGTGCAGCGGTACGCCTTGTTCGGCGGCAGCCAGGTCGCAGCGTCGCCGTCGGACTTGCGGCGGTTGGTGGAGGCGTCGACGGCGAGCAGGTTGAGCGGGTCGTTGGCGAACCGGCGCCGGGTCTCCGCGTCCCACGCGCCCGCGCCCTTCTGCCAGGCGTCGGAGAGCGCGACGACATGGTCGATGTCGACCTTGCTGCGCCCGCGGACGAAGCGGACGGTGGTCCCGGTGTACGGGTCGTCGGTGAGCGTGCCGGAGGCGACCTTGCAGCGCCCGTCGGTGAACCGGACGCCGGTCAGGTCGCGCTTGAGTATGTCGTCCCGGGTCCCGCAGCCGTTGCCGTCGACGTCCGCCCAGGCACGCCCGAACTTCTCCCGCTCGAAACCGGTCTTCGGCGCCCGCCCCTTCACCGTGAGCGTCTCCACGGCGGCGAGAGCGGTTCCCCGCGCGCCCGGCTCGCCGCCCGCGCCACCGCCGGATCCCGGACCGTCGGCTCCGGGTGAACAGGCGGTGGCGATGAGCGCGGCGACGGCAAGCGCCGACGAGGCCAGGGTCGTTCGAAACGTCCGCTCTGCAAGCATCCGGGAATCCTAGGCCGCACGGGCCCGCCGCGGGGAGGACCCCGGCCACCCCTGCTCCCTCAGACCTTGCCGATGCCCAGGGTGTTCTCCGAGGGCAGCAGGCCGGAGCCGATCGCGGCCAGCCAGGGGCCGCCGAGCAGTTCCGCGAGGCGGGCGGTGCCGTCCGGGCCGAGGCCGGCCCAGGGGGCGGCGGCGAGTTCGTCCGTGCGTCGCTCGACCTCGGCGCGCAGGGTCCGGCCCGCCTCGGTGGCACCCCCGTCGGCGGTCAGGAGGCCGCGGGCGGTGAGGCGGGTGCGCGCCGCCGCCCATTCCTCGCCGCTCCAGCCGCGGCTCTCGAAGACGGGCTCCGGCGCGGCGCCGACCGCGGCGAAGGAGACGAGCGACTCGACCGGGTCGAGCCCCGCGTCGACGAGGGCGCCGAGGTGACCGTCGCCCCGGTGCTCGCGCAGGATCGTCGCGGACTGCCAGAGGACCAGGTGCGGGGCCTCGGGCCGGGGCAGGGCGGCGTTGGCGGCGGCGAGCGGGCGGGAGACGAGGAGCTCGGAGGCCGCCGTCGCGCCGTCGGCGGCGGTGCGGGCGAGGGCGGCGGCCTCGGCGAGTTCGGGGCTCGTGAGGAGCTCCTCGCCCAGGACGGCCCGGTAGGTGCGGTCGACGGCCCGGAGCCGCGCGGCGAGGACCTCGGCCGGGGCGGCGGTCTCCCAGGCGGCGGGGACGTACCGGGCGATCATCGCGGGGCTGAAGCTGTAGAAGGTGTCCGCCACCCGGCCCGGGTCCACGGGGCCGAGGGGTGCGGCGCGCCAGGCGAAGTAGGCGGGCCAGCGCTCGGAGGTGTCGTAGCCGAGGGCGGCGGCCTCGTCGAAGGCCTCGGGGGCGTAGTAGAGCAGGGCGTGCAGGGGTTCGAGCAGGTGCCACATCTGACGTACGCGTCCGGATTCCACGGCGGGCTCCTCTTCACTCGGGCACCATCTAGTCACTGACTAGACAGTGCCCCGCCCCTCTGAACTTGTCAATGCCTAGATTGCGGCTAGGCTCCTCCCATGACGCGTACGAGCCGAAGCTCCTACCACCACGGCGGCCTGCGGCAGGCCGTCCTCGACGCCGCCCTCGACGTCATCGCCGCCGAGGGCCCCGGCGCGCTCAGCCTGCGCGACCTCGCGCGCCGCGCGGGCGTCTCGCACGCCGCGCCCGCCCACCACTTCAAGGACCGCACCGGGCTCCTCACCGCCCTCGCGGCCGAGGGGTACGCGCTCCTCGCCGAGGCCCTCGCCTCCGCCCCCGAACTGCGCGAACGCGGAGTGCGGTACGTGCGGTTCGCGGTCGAGCACCCCGCCCACTTCCAGGTCATGTTCCAGCCGGAGCTGCTGCGCGCCGACGACCCGGACCTGCTCGCCGCCAGGGAACGCGCCTCCGTCGAACTCCGCGCCGGCGTCGCCGGCCTGGCGGACGTCCCCGACGCCCGCACGGCGGGCATCGCCGCCTGGTCGCTGGCCCACGGTTTCGCGACGCTGCTCCTCACCCACAACGTGACGGGGGCACTGGGCGACCGCGACCCCGAGGAGTACTTCCGCTCCCTGACCGGCCTGCTCTTCACCGGCCAACTCCCGCCGGATCAGGAGGGGAAGCGGGAATAGCCCGCGTCGGTCAGCAATTGACGGAGAACATGAGAACCACGAACACCCTCCGTCGCACCGCCCTAGCCCTGCTCACCACGGCGACCCTCGCCTTAGCCCCCACCGCCCTCGCCACCCCCGACCACGCGGGATCCGGATCGCCCTGGCGCGGCGCCTGGGCCGCCTCCCCGCAGGCACCGACCGCGCCACTCGGCCCCAACTGGTCGGAGCAGGGCTTCGACAACCACACCGTGCGACAGGTCGTCCGCGTCACGGCCTCCGGCACGCGGGCCCGGATCGAGCTGAGCAACCGTTACGGCACCACCCCGCTGCGCATCACCGGCGCGACCGTCGCCCGCACGTCCAAGGGCGGCGCGCTGCAGCCCGGTTCGGTCCGCACCCTCCGCTTCGACGGACGTGCGTCCGCCACCGTCCCGGTCGGCGGGACCCTCCTCAGCGACGGTGCGCCGCTCCCGGTCAAGGCCTTCGAGTCCCTGACCGTCACCCTGTACCTGGCGGGCGAGACCGGCCCCGCCACCTTCCACCACTTCGCAGGCGCCACCGCCTACCGGGCCGACGGCGACCACCGCGCGGACCTGTCCGGCTCCGCCTTCACGGAGACGAGCACGTCCTCGTACTACCTGTCGGGCGTCGAGGTCACGGGCGGCCGTGACACCGCCCGCCGCGACGGCATCGTCACCTTCGGCGACTCGATCACCGACGGCGTGGGCTCCGCGACGGACGCGGACAACCGCTACCCGGACGAGCTCGCCGAGCGCCTTGCCGCCGCCGGCCGGCCGCGCGCGGTCCTCAACCACGGGATCGCGGGCAACCAGGTCGTCAACGACACGACCTGGGCGGGCGAGAAGGCCCTGACCCGCTTCCGGGAGGACGTCCTGAACGAGCGGGGCGTCCGCACGGTCGTCCTCCTCGAAGGCATCAACGACATCGGCGGCAGCACGGTGAACTTCCCCGCCGCGCCCACCCCCGACGTCTCCGTCACCGAACTGATCAAGGGCCACCGCACCCTGATCCGCCAGGCCCACGCCAAGGGGCTGAAGGTGATCGGCGCGACCCTGACCCCGGTCAAGGGCTCCTTCTACGACACCCCGGCCAACGAGGCCAAGCGCGACGCCTTCAACACCTGGGTCCGCACCTCGGGCGCGTACGACGCGATCGTCGACCTCGACCACGCGGTCGCCGACCCGACGGACCCGGACCGCATCCTCCCGGCCTACGACTCGGGCGACGCCCTCCACCCGAACGACGCGGGCTACCGCGCGATGGCCGAGGCACTGGACCTCGACGAGCTGTAGTCGCCGGCCGGGGTGCGCGGAGACCGGCCCGCGCGCCCCGGTCCCGCACTCCGGCCGCACACCCCGGCCCGCGTCCTCTACGACCCCAGGATCGTCGTCAGGAACTCCCCGGTCCACGCGAGCAGTTCGCGGCCCACCACCGGCTTTCCGCCGATCTTGCCCGACGTGGGGCGCGGCACCAGGATCTGGTGGACGGCCGGCTTGATGACGGTTCGCGGGTAGAGCCGCTTCAGGCGGAGCTCCTGCGACTCGCGCAGTTCCACCGGCGCGAACCGGATGTTGGGACCCTGGAGGACGATCTCGCCGACGCCGCACGCGCGCGCCAGCATGCGCAGGCCCGCCACCAGGAGGAGGTTCTCCACCGGCTCCGGCAACTTGCCGTAGCGGTCGGTGAGTTCCTCGCGGACCGCCCTGATGTCCTCCTCCGAGTTCGCCGAGGCGATCGAGCGGTACGCCTGGAGACGGAGCCGCTCGCCCGGTGCGTAGTCGTGCGGCATGTGGGCGTCGACCGGGAGCTCGATCTTGACCTCCAGCGGGGCCTCCTCCTCCACCCCGCCCTCCATCTGCGCCCGGTAGTCCGCGACCGCCTCGCCGACCATCCGGACGTACAGGTCGAAGCCGACGCCCGCGATGTGGCCGGACTGCTCGCCGCCGAGCAGGTTGCCCGCGCCGCGGATCTCCAGGTCCTTCATCGCCACGTACATGCCCGCACCCATCTCGGTGTGCTGGGCGATCGTCGCGAGCCGCTCGTGCGCGGTCTCGGTGAGCGGCTTCTCCGGCGGGTACAGGAAGTACGCGTAGCCGCGCTCCCGGCCACGGCCGACACGGCCGCGCAGCTGGTGGAGCTGCGAGAGACCGAAGTTGTCGCCGCGCTCGACGATCAGGGTGTTGGCGTTGGAGATGTCGATGCCCGATTCGACGATGGTCGTCGAGACGAGGACGTCGAACTTCTTCTCCCAGAAGTCGACGACGACCTGTTCAAGGGCCGATTCGGACATCTGGCCGTGAGCCGTCGCGATCCGCGCCTCGGGGACGATCTCGCGCAGCCGCGCAGCCGCCCGGTCGATCGAGTCGACCCGGTTGTGGATGTAGAAGACCTGGCCCTCGCGCAGCAGTTCACGCCGGATCGCGGCGCCGATCTGCTTCTCCTCGTACGGGCCCACGAAGGTGAGGACGGGGTGGCGCTCCTCCGGCGGGGTGGTGATGGTCGACATCTCGCGGATGCCGGTGACCGCCATTTCGAGCGTACGGGGAATGGGGGTCGCCGACATGGTCAGCACGTCGACGTTGGCACGGAGCTTCTTCAGCTGCTCCTTGTGCTCGACGCCGAAGCGCTGCTCCTCGTCGACGATGACCAGGCCCAGGTCCTTGAACTTCGTCTCGGAGGCGAACAGGCGGTGGGTGCCGATGACGACGTCGACCGAGCCCTCCCGCATGCCCTCCAGGGTGGCCTTCGCCTCCGTGTCGGTCTGGAAACGGGACAGCGCCCGGACCTTCACCGGGAACTGGGAGTACCGCTCGGAGAAGGTCCCGAAGTGCTGCTGCACGAGCAGCGTCGTCGGCACGAGGACCGCGACCTGCTTGCCGTCCTGCACCGCCTTGAAGGCCGCGCGGACCGCGATCTCCGTCTTGCCGTAGCCCACGTCGCCGCAGATCAGGCGGTCCATGGGCACGGTCTTCTCCATGTCCTCCTTCACCTCGGCGATGGTGGACAGCTGGTCGGGCGTCTCCGCGTACGGGAAGGCGTCCTCCAGCTCGCGCTGCCACGGGGTGTCCGGGGCGAAGGCGTGCCCGGGGGCCGCCATCCGCGCCGAGTACAACTTGATGAGGTCGGCCGCGATCTCCTTGACGGCCTTCTTCGCGCGCGCCTTCGTCTTGGTCCAGTCCGCGCCGCCGAGCCGGTGCAGGGTCGGGGCCTCGCCGCCCACGTACTTGGTGACCTGCTCCAGCTGGTCGGTCGGGATGTACAGCCGGTCGCCGGGCTGGCCGCGCTTGGCGGGGGCGTACTCGACGAGGAGGTACTCACGGGTCGCGCCCTGCACGGTCCGCTGGACCATCTCCACGTACCGGCCGACACCGTGCTGCTCGTGCACGATGTAGTCGCCGACCTCCAGGGTCAGCGGGTCGATGGTCTTGCGGCGCTTGGCCGGCATCCGCTGGCCGTCCTTGCCGGCCGCCTTCTGGCCGGACAGGTCGGTCTCGGTGAGGACGGCGAGCTTGAGGGCCGCGTCGACGAAGCCGTAGTCGATGGAGCCGGTCGACACGTGCACGACCGAAGGGGAGATCTCCGTCAGGTCCGCGTCGAGACGGGCCGCGATGCCCTCGCCGCCGAGGACCTCGACCGTACGCGTCGCGGGGCCGTGGGCCTCCGTGACGTAGACCGTGCGCCAGCCGTCGGCCAGCCAGCCCTTGGTGTCGGCCAGCGCGCGCGCCGTGTCGCCGCGGTACGACTCCGGGGCGTGCATCCCGAGCGCGAGAGTGTCCCCGTCGCCGCCGTCGGCCGTCGCGTCCGCCGCGAACGGCGACACCGACCACCAGGACATCCCCAGCTCGCGCGCCCGGTCCCGGACGTCCGCGATCCCCCACAGGGAGGCCGCGCCGACATCGATCGGAGCCTCGCCGCCGCCTGCGGTGGCCGCCCAGGACGCCTGGAGGAACTCCTGCGACGTCGCCACCAGGTCCGAGGCCCGGGTCCGCACCCGCTCCGGGTCGCAGACCACGGCCATGGCGCCCTTCGGGAGGACGTCGAGCAGCAGCTCCATGTCGTCGACGAGGACCGGAGCGAGGGACTCCATGCCCTCGACGGCGATCCCCTCCGCGATCTTGTTGAGGAGCTCGCCCAGCTCCGGGTGCTCCTCGGCGAGCGCCGCCGCCCGCTCCCGTACGTCCGCGGTGAGCAGCAGCTCGCGGCACGGCGGCGCCCAGAGCCCGTGCTCGGCCACTTCGAGGGACCGCTGGTCGGCGACCTTGAAGTACCGGATCTCCTCGACGTCGTCGCCCCAGAACTCGATCCGGAGCGGGTGCTCCTCGGTCGGCGGGAAGACGTCCAGGATGCCGCCGCGCACGGCGAACTCGCCGCGCTTCTCGACCAGCTCCACCCGGGAGTACGCGGCGGCCGCCAGGCCCTCCACGATCTCGTTCAGGTCGGCCGTCTGCCCGCTCCTCAGCGCCACCGGCTCCAGGTCTCCGAGGCCCTTGACCTGCGGCTGGAGCACGGAGCGGATGGGGGCGACGACGACGCTCACCGGGCCGGCCGCCGGGTCGTCGTCCCGCGGATGCGCGAGGCGGCGCAGGACGGCGAGACGGCGGCCGACGGTGTCGGAGCGGGGCGAGAGCCGCTCGTGCGGCAGGGTCTCCCAGGAGGGGTACTCGACGACCCGGTCCGGGTCGAGCAGGGACCGCAGCGCGGCGGCGAGGTCCTCGGCCTCCCGCCCGGTCGCGGTCACCGCGAGCACCGGCCGCCCCGAGTCCCGGGCGAGCGCGGCGACGGCGAAGGGCCGGGCGGCCGCGGGACCGACCAGATCCACGTGCGGGCGGTTCCCGTCGGCGGCGGCCTTCACCGCCTCGGCGAGGGCCGCGTCCTTGACGACGACATCGAGCAGACCGTGCAGGCTCATGAAGCTTTCCATCCCGAGGGGTGACGGGGGCGGGCAACGCGAACAGCCCGACACGTCGCACGGGCCGGGGTGTCCAGCGTACGACGCGCCACAGACACCCGCTCCCGTAACACGACCCACCGGGCCCGTCGCGCGGCCGCGCGTACGGTCGTCCGCCCCACCCCCGTGAGGGCGGACGACCGCACCCGCCACCTCGGCCGCGCGGGCCGCGCCCGCTCGTACTACTCGCTCGCGATCGCGTTCAGGACGTTCATCCGGCCCGCCCGGAAGGCGGGGACCAGCGCCGCGAACAGCCCCACGAAGGCCGAGCCGATGAAGACCGTCAGGATCGTCGGCCAGGGGATCTCCAGGACCCCGAGGCCCTCCAGGGCGAGGAGCTTCTGGGCGGCCGTGCCCCAGCCCATGCCCAGGCCGAGGCCGAGCAGCGCGCCGAACAGGGCGATCACCACCGACTCCAGGCGGATCATGCGGCGCAGCTGGCGGCGGGAGAGGCCGATGGCCCGCATGAGGCCGATCTCCCGGGTCCGCTCGACGACCGACAGCGCCAGGGTGTTCACGACTCCCAGGATCGCGACGACGATCGCCAGGGCGAGGAGCCCGTACACGATGTTGAGCAGCTGTCCGACCTGGTCCTGGAGCTGTTCCTTGTAGTCGGCCTGGTTGCTCACCTTGTACTGCGGGTACGGCGCGAGCGCGTCCTTGAGGGCCTGGTAGGCCTCGGTCTCCTGGCCGTCCTTCGCGCTGGCGAGCAGGAGCAGGCTCTGCGGCATGCGGTCGGCGGGGACGTACTCGGCGAGGGTGGCGACGTTGATGTACATCGCCCCCTTGTCGACCTGGCCGGTGTCCGCGGTGATCGCCGCGACCTTCAGCTTCGCCTTCTCGCCGCCCTTGAAGGCGAGGGTCAGCACGTCGCCGACCTTCACCCCGTGCTCGGCGGCGTAGTCGCTGCCGACCGACATCGCGCCCTTGCCGTACGCGTCGGTGAGGGTGCCGGCGGTGGTCTCCCGGCGCAGGTCCTTCACGTACGACGGTTCGGTGGCGGCCAGGTCGGCCGTCGTGGTCCTGCCGCGCGTGTCGGTGACGGTGGCGTCGACCCACCGGTACTCGGTGACGTGGTCCAGGCCCGGGGCCTTCTCCAGGGCTGCCTGGGCCTGCGGGACGATCGGCTGCCCGGTGCCGGACTGCACGATGAAGTCGGCGCCGACGGACCGGTCCAGCTCGTCGGTGGCCGAGGCGACCATCGAGGAGCCGACGACCGACAGGGCGGCGACGAGCGCGAGGCCGATCATCAGGGCCGCGGCGGTGGCGCCGGTGCGGCGCGGGTTGCGGAGCGCGTTCCGCTCGGCCATCCGGCCGACCGGGCCGAAGATCCGCAGGACGACGACGCCCAGGGCGCGGACGACTCCGCCCGCGAGGAGCGGGCCGACGACGACGAAGCCGAGGAGGGAGCAGAGGACGCCGAGGCCGAGCCAGAGGGAGCCGGGGCCGGCCTCCTCGGCGCGGGCCGCCGCCACGAGCGCGGCCGCTCCGGCGGCGGTGAGGGCGAGACCGATGCCGCCGCGGATCCGGCCGGCCCTGCCGTCGGCGGGGGTGCCCGCGTCGCGGAGGGCGGCCATCGGGGAGATCTTCCCGGCGCGCCGGGCCGGGATGTAGGCGGCGAGGACGGTGACGACGATGCCGAGGGCGAGGCCGACGGCCGGGGTCGTCCACGTGACGGTGAGGTCGTCGGTGGAGAGCTCCATCCCGATCGAGGACATGAGCTTCATCAGTCCGACGGCGAGTCCGACGCCGGCGGCGACTCCGGCGACGGAGCCGAAGAGGCCGAGGAGCAGCGCCTCGATGAGGACGGATCGGTTCACCTGCTTGCGGCTGGAGCCGATGGCCCGCATGAGGCCGATCTCGCGGGTGCGCTGGGCGACCAGCATCGAGAAGGTGTTGACGATGAGGAAGATGCCGACGAGGAAGGCGATTCCGGCGAAGCCGAGCATCGCGTACTTCATGACGTCGAGGAAGCCGGCGACGTCCTCGCGGCCGGCGTCGGCGGACTCGGCGGCGGTCTGCAGGGTGTAGCCGCCGCCGATCGAGGCGGCGATGTTCGCCTTGAGGATGTCGTCGCTGACCCCGGGCTTGGCGTCGGCCGCGATCTGGGTGAACAGGCCTTCCTTGCCGAGGAGTTCGCGCTGCGCGACGGGCGTATCGAAGTAGACGACCGTGGCGCCCGGGTTGGTGACCTTGAACTCGACGATGCCGGAGATCTTCGCGGTGAAGTCACCGACGACGGAGATCGTCCGCAGCTCGTCGCCGAGCTTCAGGCCGTGCTTCTCGGCGGTGTCGCCGTCGACGACCACCTCGGTGGGACCGCGCGGCTCGTGGCCCGAGGCCATCTCCACCGAACGGAGCTCGTTGGAGCTCCAGTTGACGGCGATGGTCGGCGCGCCGCTGGTGGGCCCGACGTTCTTGTTCTTCGCGTCGACGACGGTGACGCCGGTGGAGACGACCGCGCCCTGCGCGGCCTGGACGCCGTCGGTCTTCCGGACCTGCTCGACCAGCGAGGCGGGGAAGGACTCGGGGCGGCCGCCCTGGGGCACGTCGCCGGGGTCGGTGTCCTTGGGGCTGACGGTGACGTCGGAGGCGGTCGACGCGAAGAGCTTGTCGAACGTCGTGTTCATGGTGTCGGTGAACACGAGGGTGCCGCTGACGAACGCGACGGAGAGCAGGACGGCGATGGCGGAGAGCGCCATGCGTCCCTTGTGCGCGAAGAAGTTGCGCAGCGAGGTCTTCAGGACGCTCATGAGGTCCGCCCGCGCGCGTCGAAGTCCTTCATGCGGTCGAGGACGGCCTCGGCGGTCGGCCGGAGCATCTCGTCCACGATCCGCCCGTCGGCGAGGTAGAGGACCCGGTCGGCGTAGGAGGCGGCGACCGGGTCGTGCGTGACCATGACGATCGTCTGGCTGAGCTCGTCGACCGAGGTACGGAGGAAGCCGAGGACCTCGGCGCCCGCCCGCGAGTCCAGGTTTCCGGTCGGCTCGTCACCGAAGATGATCTCGGGCCGGGCGGCGAGGGCGCGGGCCACGGCCACACGCTGCTGCTGGCCGCCGGAGAGCTCGTTCGGACGGTGCTTGAGCCGCTCGGAGAGGCCGACGGTGTCGACGACCCGGCGCAGCCACTCGGCGTCGGGCTTGCGGCCGGCGATGTCCATCGGCAGCGTGATGTTCTCGATGGCGCTCAGGGTCGGCAGCAGGTTGAACGCCTGGAAGATGAAGCCGATCCGGTCCCGGCGCAGCTGCGTGAGCTTCTTGTCCTTGAGCCGGGTGATCTCGGTCTCGTCGAGGAAGATCTCGCCGCTGGTGACGGTGTCGAGCCCGGCGAGGCAGTGCATCAGGGTCGATTTGCCGGAACCCGAGGGTCCCATGATCGCGGTGAACTGTCCGCGGGCGATGTCGACGTCGACGGAGTCCAGCGCGACGACCCGGGTCTCCCCGGAGCCGTACGCCTTGACGACCTGACGCGCCCGCGCGGCGACGGCCGTACGCCCTCCAGTACCCCCGTGCCTGGGGATGGTCACAGCCGTGGTCACGGTTTTCTCCTAGCGGTGGCGTGGAGCAGTGGGTGGGTTTGTAAGTTCAAGTTAAGGAGCCGGAACGGCTCTTCTCCTCCTCCGCCGGGACGAAGCGCCCCTGGCCCGTATGGGGGAGGCGCCCCTAGGGGTTCCTCCACCCGTGGTCGTGGTGGGACCCTGACTCCGATCATTTAGGTGTACGAAGAAAGGAATGCCGCGGTGACGGAGCCGTACGTGAAGGGGGTCGCGACAGCCGGTCCGGCCACCCCAGCCACCCGCCGCGGTCCCGTAGTGGCCGCCCTCATGCTCGGCATGGGGCTTGCCGCCATCGACGGCACGATCGTGTCCACGGCCGTCCCCCAGATCGTCGGCGACCTCGGCGGACTCGCCGTCTTCTCCTGGCTGTTCTCCGGCTATCTGCTCGCCGTGACGGTCACCCTGCCGGTGTACGGGAAGCTCAGCGACACTTTCGGGCGCAAGCCGGTCCTGATCGCCGGGGTCGTCCTCTTCCTCATCGGTTCCCTGCTCTGCGCGGCCGCCTGGAACATGGCCTCCCTCATCGCCTTCCGCGTCGTCCAGGGCCTCGGCGGCGGCGCGCTCCAGGGCACGATCCAGACGATCGCCGCCGATCTGTACCCGCTGAAGGAACGTCCCAAGATCCAGGCGAAGCTCTCCTCCGTCTGGGCCGCCTCCTCGGTCGCCGGACCGGCGGCCGGCGGACTCCTCGCGGGGTACGCGGACTGGCGCTGGATCTTCCTGATCAACCTGCCGGTGGGCCTGGTGGCGCTGTGGCTGATCGTCAGGCACCTGGTGGAGCCGGAGCGGGCCACAGCCCGGCGGCCACGCGCGCGCGTCCGGATCGACTGGGCGGGCGCGCTCGCCGTCTTCGCCACCGGAGCCCTGCTCCTGACCGCACTGGTCCAGGGTGGCGTCGCCTGGCCGTGGCTGTCGGCCCCGTCCCTCGGACTTATGGCCGGGGCGGCCGTCCTCGGCGCGGTCACGGTCTTCGTGGAGCGACGCGCGGCCGAACCGATCATCCCCGGCTGGGTCTGGCGCCGCCGCACGATATCCGCCGTCAACCTCGCCCTGGGCGCACTTGGCCTGCTCATGGTCGCCCCGACGGTCTTCCTGCCGACGTACGCGCAGTCCGTCCTGGGCCTCGGGCCGATAGCGGCCGGGTTCGTCCTCTCGGTGATGACCCTGAGCTGGCCCATCAGCGCGGCGTTCTCGAACCGGGTCTACGGCCGGATCGGCTTCCGCCTCACCGCCGTCGTCGGCATCTCCCTGGCGCTGCTGCTGCTCCTGGCCTTCCCGTTCCTGCCGTTCCCCGGGGAGCCCTGGCAGCCCGCACTGATCATGCTGCTCCTGGGCGCGGCGCTCGGTCTCTTCCAACTGCCGCTGATCGTCGGCGTCCAGTCGACGGTCCCGTACGAGGAGAGGGGCACGACCACCGCGTCGGTGCTGTTCTGCCGCCAGGTCGGCCAGAGCGTCGGCGCGGCCCTGTTCGGCGCCGTGGCGAACGGCGTGCTCGCCGCCCGCCTGGGCGGCGGCGACCTGGACACACTGGCCCGCGCCCTGGACGCGCCCGGCTCGCTGACGGCCGGGACGATGGACGGTCTGCGGCGCGCGGTCGACGCGGCGGTCGACTACGTCTTCGTGGGCGCGGCGGGGGCGGCGGCCCTGGCCCTCCTGGTGTTGCTGACCCTGGCCCCCCGCCGCTTCCCGGTCCTGAAGGAGGCGGCGGGGGACGACGCCTGACCGCCGTTCCCGCGCCCCCGCCCGCGGCGGGACGCGCCGGTACCGGCCTCGGTCACACGCCGCCCTGCCGCTTCCGGGGCGAGAGGCAGAACGGGTGCCCCGCCGGGTCCAGGACAACCCGCCACCGGTCGGGGCACGGCTGCGCCTCCGGTACGGTCGCGCCCCACTCGACGAGCCGGGCCACCGCCTCGTCGAGGTCGTCGACGTCGAAGTCGAGGTGCGACTGCTGCGGCACGTCCTGGCCCGGCCAGGTCGGGGGGCGGTGGTCGTCGACCCGCTGGAAGCCGATCAGCAGCCCGCCCTCACCGCCGCCGAGCCCGGCGAACTCCCCGTCCGAGCGTTCGTGGAGCGGGAGCCCGGTGGCCCGGTGGTAGAAGTCGGCGAGGGCCAGGGGGTCGGCGCAGTCGAGGTTGACCGCCGTCAGTTTCATCAGCATGACCGACGAGCCTACTTCGCACCTCCGGAGTCCTTCGGACCTCCAAGTCACCCCGCGCCCGGTCCTGTTCCGGGCTCGGTTCCGGGCCTCGCCCTGAGTCCTAGCCCTGCTAGGCGTCCGGGCCCTGCTCGGAGTCCGGCCCCTGCCCGGAGTCCGGGCCCTGCTCGGAGTCCGGGCCCGCCACCCGCCCCGTCAGCGCCGCCAACGAGTTGCGGATGTGGTCCATGTGGCCGTGGATCTCGTCCCGGACCTCCTCGTGCTCCCGCAGCACCCGCTCCGTCTCGCGCTCGACGCGCTCCGCCTTCATCCGCGCCTCCGCGAGCAGCGCGGCCGCTCTCGCCTCCGCGTCCTCCTGGCCGTGCCGGGCCTGCTCCTCGGTCTCCGCCAGGGACCGCTGCGCCTCCGCGAGCCCCGCCTCCGCCGCGGCGGTCAGCCCTTCGTGGTGGGCGTCCAGGGCGGTCGCCCGGCCCTCCGCCGTACGCTCCGCCTCCTCCCGTACGGCCGTCTGCTCCGCGCCCTGCTCCGCGAGGAGATCCGCCGCGCGCCGCCCGGTCTCCTCGAAGACCTCCCGCGCCCCGGCCAGCCGCTCCTCCGCCTCGCGCCGCGCCTCCGTCGTCAGCTCCTCGGCCCGCGCCCGCGCCGTGGCCAGGGTCGTGCCCGCCGCCGCGTCGGCCGCCGCCCGGACGCCCTCCGCGTACGCCCGCGCCGCCTCCGCCGCCTCCCGGCCCGCCGCCTCCGCCGCCTCCGCGAGGGACTGCGCCTCCGCCTCGGCGGTCCGTACGAGGGTCTCGTCCTCCAGCTCCGCCAGTTCCAGGATCTTCCCCGCCCGGTCGCCGAGGGTCTCGTACCGGTGCGGCACCAATGCCTCCACGGCCGCCCGCAGACGGGCCGCCTCGGCCTCCGTCTCCTTGGCGAGGACGGTGAGCCGTGCGGCCCGCTCCCAGGCGGCGTCACGTTCCGCGGAGAGCGCGGCGAGACGGCGGTCGACCTGCTCGGGCCGGTACCCGCGCCCCCGTCCGACAGCGAAACTCATCCCTGGCGCCCCTTCCCTGTGCCCGACCCCGAACGTCCAGGATGCTGCATCAGAACGGACAAAAGGCGCCCAACGTGCATACACGTCGAGCGCCTTTCATCACATTCTGTCCAGCAGAGTCTGTCCAGCGGCGTCAGCGGGAAACCCCGGGCCCACCTTCTACAGCAGCCCGTCCCACATCTGCTCCAGCAGCACCGACCACCAGTTCTCCGGCGACGACAGCGCCGCCGGGTCCACCATCGCCAACTGCGCCTGGAAGTCGACCGTCCAGCGGCCCGCCTGCTCCGGGTTCAGCCCGAACCGAAGCCGCCACATCCGGCCGAGCAGCGCCATCGCACGCGTGAACTCCGGCAGCCCGGTGTTCACGAACTGCGGCGGCACCGACTGCCCGCCGGGACCGGCCTCCACCGGCACCGCCACGATGTGCGCGGTCCCGTACTGGACACAGATCGCCCGGCCGAAGTCCGAACCGAGCACCAGGTACGAACTCGCGTCCGGCGCGGGCTGGACCTGCCGCTGCGCCGCGAGCTCGGCCAGCGTCGGCACCACCGGCACCGCGGGCTGCGCCCAGAAGAACGGCCCGAAGTCCGCCGGCAGACCCGCCCACACCAGCGTGCGCGCCACCAGCTCCGGCACGCCCTGCCGCGACACGGCGCGCTGGTCGAAGCGGAGGATGCCGGGACCGAACGCCCCGGCCAGTTCCTGCGCGATCGCCTCCGGCGGCACCGGCGGCGCCGGCTGTACCTGCGGCAGCGGCGCCCGCACGGGCGCCGGCCGCGCGGGACCGTCCGCGACCTGGTGCAACTCGCCCTGATGAGTGAGAAGTTGCTGCATGCCCTGCTGACGGCCCGCGTGATCACGACCGTACGGGGCGATGCTGGTGATCCGCGCCTGCGGCCAGGTCTCCCGGATCATCCGCGCGCAGTAACCACCGGGCAGCTCACAGGACTCCAGCTCCGTGTGGAGTTCGAGCACCTGCTGCGGCGGCACGTTCATCGCGCGCAGCTCGTGCAGGATCTGCCACTCCGGGTGCGGGGTGCCCGGCGCGGAACGCCGGATGATCTGCGCCTCGGAACCGTCGGGCGCGCGGTAGCGCAGCACCGCCTGGTAGCCGGGACCGACCGTCGGCTGACCCGCCGGCTGCGGATACCCGTACGCGGGGGGTACGGCCCCGGGCACCGGACCGGGTACGGGACCCGGCGCGGGCGGCGGCACGTGACCGCCGTGCAGCGGCGGCGGAGGAGGAGCCGGCGGCCCCGGAGGCTGCGGCGCCGTCGGACCGGCCTGACCCGGGTGGGCCAGCATCGTCGCGGCGTGCTCGATACCGCCCGCGGGCGTACCGGGCACACCCGGCGGCGGCGGGGGCGGCGGAGGCGCGCCCGGACCGCCCTGGTTCGGGTGCGCCAGCATCGTCGCGGCGTGGTGCACGGGCTGCGGCGGCGTCGGCGGACCGGGCGGGGCCGGAGCGGGCGGCGGACCGGGCGGACCCGGCTGCGCGGGAGGCCGTGGCCCCTCGGGCCCGAGCTGCGACACCAGCTGGGTGGGGATGTACGCACCGGCACCCGACGAGCCGCCGGGGACACCCGGGGCCCCCGGCGGCGGGGGCGCAGCCGGACCGCGCCCGCTCTTCGGCGGCAGCGCGGCCTTGCTGGTCGCCGCGTCCGCGATGTCCCGGGCACCCGGCGCCGTGGGCGCGGGGGCGGGAGGCGGCGGCACACCGGGACCGGCGGACTGCGGAGGCGCGGGAGCATGAGGCGCGGACGGTGCCGCCGGTGCGGGCGGACCCGCCGGAGCACCGCCCGGCGGCGGCGCGGAGGGGTCGAGCCGGGGCGCCACGGCGGTCGGGGGCAGGGCGCTGCCGCCCTTCATCAGGGCGGTCGGCGCGTCGGCACCCACCTGCGGCAGCGGGGTGTCCTCGTCGTCCGCCCCCGACAGCGGCGGCGCGAAGACCGTCGCGGGCAGCGGCACCGCCCCGTCCGCGCCACCGGAACTCGCGTTGGCGTCGGCCCACGGGCTCGGCGCGGGCGGCGGAGTCGGCGCGGGTACGGCAACGGGCGCCGGGGCGGGCACGGGCGGAGCCGGAGGCGCGACCGGAGCAACGGGAGCCGCCGCGGCAGGGGCCGGAGCCGCACCCGCGCCCGGCGTCTCCGCCGGAACCCCGTCCATCGCGGTCGGCTCGTACGCGACGGCACCCGCCACCGCGGACACCCCCGCACCCTCCGACGAGGACGACGACGAGGCGACCGAGGCCGAGGGGCCCGTCTCCCCCGCCGCCACCGGCTCCGACGCGTCGTCCATCGGCGCCGCCGAACTCCCGCTCTCCTGCGAGGCGTTCGGCTGCTTCGGCAGCCCGATCCGGTCCGCCGCGTCCTGCAGCCACTCCGGCGGACTCAGCAGGAACGACGTCTGGTTCAGATCGATCCGCGCCGCCGGCACGGCCGCCTGCGCCGGGACCTCCTCCGAGGTCCCGTACTCCTCCTCGTACCGGCGGATCACCTCACCCACCGGCAGCCCCGGCCACAGCGTCGCCTCACCGCTGTCCCGGGCGATCACCAGCCGCTGACGCCCGCCGTCCGACGTCGGACCGCCCTCGCGGTCCTCCGCCCACACCACGAACCCCAGCTCGAATTCCCGCACCCGCACCTCACGGTGCTGATACGACGGCAGGTCGCCGTTGATCCATTCCTCGGCGCGCTCCTGCGCCTGCGCGAACGTCACCACAGCCCACTCACTCCCCCACCGGGACGACCGGCACCGCTCGCGCGAAGCCGCCGTCCACCATCAGGTTCGCCACCGTCTCCAGCTCCGGCGGATTGCCCGCGAGCCGCTGGAGGAACGCGTCGAAGTCCGCACCACAGGGCAGCAGCAGCCGCTCCACCCGCTCACCCACCGACCAGCCCGCCGCCACCTCGCCGGAGTCCCGGGCGTCGTCGTACGCGCAGAACCACACCGAACCGACCCCCTCACCCCGCACCTTCAGCGCGATCAGACCGCCCTGGACGAACGCCACGCCCAGGTAGTCCTTGGTCAGATGGTCACGGAGGCACTTGTTGACATAGACGAGGTCGTTGACCCCCGCCTCCTCGCGCACCGTGAAGAACGGCTGGTCGACCAGGAGCCCCAGCTCCGCGTCGAGCGCCGCACCCACCGGGGCGCACCCGCCGGCGGCCCGCAGGAACGAGCGGTACGCCCCCGGAAGCCGGTAGCCGAGATCCTCCTCGACGCCCTGGAGCTGCTGCTCCGACACCGACACCAGACCCTTCGGCAGCCCGAAGTGCGCCGGCCGGGTCTCCTGCAACGGGCGCGTGCCCCGCTTCGCGTGGTCCACGGCGGCCGTCGCCACCCCGCCGTGGTGGCGCAGCAACGCCTTCACCTCGACCGGGACCAGCTCCATCCGGCGACTGCGGGCCACGTGATGCCAGGTCCAGCCGTGCGGCGTCGCCACCGACGGAATCGTGTCCCACAGCTCATGACCGGTCGCCGCCATCGCCGCGTTCGCCGACACGTAGTCCGTGAGCCGCAGCTCGTCGACGCCGAAACCCTCCGGCGGGTCGGCGATCTCGGCCGCCGCGCGCGCGTACGGCGAGAAGTCCGGGTGACCGAACTCGTCCACCCGCACCCCTCGCGGGTGCCGGGAGGCCCGGACCGGGTCCGGGAAGTGCACGACCTGCCCGGCGTAGGCCGCGTTCGGTGGCGCGGTGTCCTGCCCGAGCCGACCTGTCGTCATGGCGGTTGCCCCCTGCACTGGCGTCGCTGACTGCTACTACCCGCAGCCGCTGGCTGCTCCTGACTGATGCCGCACAGCCTATGCGCTGCCACAAGAGCCCGAACCGGCCCGATCCGACGGTGACCAACTGTCACGACGCCATGACAGATGCACCATGATTACGACACACCGAAGCCGCGTTACAGCGCCCCAGCTTCCCCATATGGCTCCCTATTTGGCAGGCTGTCCACGCAACTCGGGGGATTGCAGGAGGGGAAGACGAGCACCATGCACGCAGCACCGACACCCACACAGGGTGACCCACGCCTCAACTGGAGCAGCAGCGCCGACACCACACGCGCGCCGTTACTGCGTCAGCGCCGCGACGGCATTCTTCCCACCGTCGGGGCAGCCCTCTCCGTCCGCGGCGAGACGGCCCTCACCTGCACCGCCGCCCGCGGCGACCGGCCGCCCGCCCTGCACGCCCTCGTCCAGGACTTCCTGGACACCCTCACCAGCGGCCAGCGCGAGCGCTTCACCGGGCGGTGTCCCGAGGCGATCCTGCTCTCCCGGCACCTCACCGCCACCGAGAACGCCCGCTCCAAGCGCGCCCAGCGCAAACCGCTCACCCCCGGCGAGGCCCGCCGCTCCCTCAAGCACGCCAAGCTCACCGCGCGGCACATCCGCGAGGACGGCGACCCCCTGCACGGCAGCTACGCCGCACCCTGCCGTTCCTGTACGGCGATGCTCGCCCACTTCGGCGTCCGCACCGTCGACCCCACCGCGCCCGACGAGAACGGCTGACCGCACCCTCATGCCCGACCACCTCAGCACCACCCGGTTCCCGGTCAACGTCGACGCCGCCCTCCGCGAGGCCGGCTGGCAGCCCGGCCGCTGGGACATCAAGCTCGCCGAAGAATGGGCCGACACCCTGCGCGCCCACCTCTCCCCCGCGGGACACCGGCACAGCGTCTTCCCCGCCGTCGTGGAGGCCTGGGCCGAGTTCGGCGGCCTGCGGATCACCGCGCCCGGCCACGGCCGCCAGATAGCGCCCGCGGCCGTCCGCTTCGACCCGCTCGCCGGACTCCACCTCTCCCGCACCCTCGCCGACCTCGGCCGCGCCCTGGACACGGAGCTCGCGCCGCTCGGCGAGGAGGGCGACCACCAGGCGATCCTCGCCATGGACATGGAGGGGCGGGTCTACAGCCTCGACCACGCGGGCGACTGGTACCTCGGCAAGGACATCGACACGGCGCTCTCGACCCTCGTCACGGGCGCGCAGCCGACCCGCCTCACGGCCGGGTGACCGTCGGCAGCACCGCCGACACCTTGAATCCGCCCGCGTCGGTCGCCCCGGAGACGAACACCCCGCCGAGCTTCAGCACGCGCTCGCGCATGCCGACGAGCCCGTTCCCGCCGCTCGGCAGCCGTACGTCGGCGACGCCCGCGTCCGAAGGGCACGGACCGTTCTCCACCTGCATCGCGACCTCGGCCTCCCGGTGCGCGAGCCGCACCACGACCTCGGCACCCGCCGCGTGCTTGTGGACGTTGGTCAACGCCTCCTGCACCACGCGGTACGCCGTCCGCTCCACCTCCGGCGGATAGGCCCGCGCGTCACCGATGACGACGAACTCCACCACCGCCCCCGCGAGCCGGGACTGCTCACAGAGTCCCTCCAGCGCGTCCAGCGAGGGCCCGTCCTCGGCGGCGGCCTCGGCGGCAGCGGCGGCGGCCCGCCCGACGGCCGCCAGCGGCACCGGCGCGGGGGTCACCGGAGCGGCCCCCTCCCGCAGCACCCCCAGCATCTCCCGCAACTCGGTCAACGCCTGCCGCCCCATGTCCCCCACCAGGGCGGCGTTCCGCACGGCCTTCTGCGGATCCTTCAGCGCCACCGCCTGCAGCGCCGCCGCGTGCACCACCATCAGCGACACCCGGTGCGCCACCACGTCGTGCATCTCGCGGGCGATCCGCGTGCGCTCCTCCTGCCGCGCCCACTGCGCCCGCTGCTCCGCCCGGTCCGCAAGGAGCGACAGCTCCTGCTCCAGGCTGTCCGCCCGCTCCCGCAGGCTCTCCATGAGCCGGCGGCGCGCCCCTATGTAGAGGCCGAAGAGCAACGGCGGCGCGTTGAGCCCGAGCGTCATGAAGAGCGAGACGACGGGCACGTACCAGCCGCTCGGGTCGATGTCGGGCTCCCCGACATCGGCCTGGGCGACGTCCTGCCGCATCCGCACCACGGTCACGACGAACACGGCGACCGTCGACATCCCGGCGAGCAGCGCGGTGATGCGCCGGGGGACCTCGGAGGCGGCGAGCGAGTAGAGCCCGACGATCCCCATGAGGAAGCCCATCTCGGCGGGCGTCACGGCGATCGACACGAGCACGACCCCGATGGGCCACCGCCGCCGCCCGATCAGCACGGACCCGACGAGCAGCCCGAACAGCACTCCCACGGGCACGGGCAGCGAGGCCTGCTCGGCGAACCGCACCCCTTCGAACCCGCACTCGACGGCGGACACGAGGGCGAGCCCCCCATCGAGAACGGCGCTCCGCCGTCTCCCCCACCACCACCAATTCCCGACGCCCACGGCGTCCCGGTCTGCCCCCGTTGCGGTCATACCCACCACCCTACGGGCGAGCCCCGGCGTCAATGCCGGGGACACCAGTCCCTCGAACTGTCGAATCGCCAAGGTTTTCGACTCGGGCGTCCGCATTCCGGACGACGGTGTTCACATGACAGCCGACACCGGCAAGTACGCGGACTTCGAGGGCGTGCGCGGGCAGGCGGTCGCACTCCGCCGCGAGGGACTCAGCCTCCGCCAGATCCGCGACCGGCTGCGGATCTACAACAACGGCCTTCTCCACCGCCCGGTGAAGGGGGAGCCCGCACCCGAGTGGACGAAACGCCCGAACGCGAAGGACGACCTCAGGGACCGCGCCAGGGAACTCCGCCTCCAGGGCATGACCTACGACCAGATCCAGGTCGAGCTCGGCTGCTCGAAGAGCTCGATCTCCCTGTGGGTCAGGGATCTACCGAAAGTCGACCACCGAACCCCTGCCGAGCAAGGCAGGGAAGCCGCACTGAAGCGATGGGCCCACGAGAGCCCCCTCCGTGAGGCCGCACGCCAAACAGCCGTTCAAGCCCAACCGTCGCGATGAAAACGTCACCTTCATCAACAGCGACCCTGGAGTCATCGGCGTCTACCTCGCATGGCTCGACCTCTTGCAGATCCCACGGGAGCGGCTCCGGTTCCGGTTGATGATCCACGAGTCCGCCGACGCGAGCGGCGCGGAGGAGTACTGGGCCGACCTCGCGGGGATCCCCCGTGCGCAGCTGCAGAAGACGACGCTCAAGAAGCACAATCCGAAGACGGTCCGGAAGAACACCGGGTCCGACTACCGGGGATGCCTGATCATCCGGGTGGCCGCCGGCTGTCACTTGTACCGTCGCATCGAGGGCACCTGGTACGGCATAGTGGGGGCCATCAGGCCAGCGGACTGACAGTATGTCCGTTTTGGTGGATAACGCCATCCCCTGTGGTGTAATCGGCAGCACTGGGACCTTTGGAGTCCTATGTCCGGGTTCGAGTCCTGGCAGGGGAGCGTGCTTGGTTCGGGTCCTGACCGTCACGGTCAGGACCCGCACTCATGTCCGCCACCCTGCCCCCCGGTATCCTTCGTGCGTCCACCACCCAAAGCCGAAGGGCATTCCCGTGAGCGCCAACCGCCCGGCAGCCGTCGTCGTCCTCGCAGCGGGTGAGGGCACCCGCATGAAGTCGAAGACCCCCAAGGTCCTCCACGAGATCGCCGGGCGCTCGCTCGTCGGGCATGTCGTGTCCGCCGCCCGGGAGCTGGAGCCCGAGCACCTCGTCGTGGTCGTCGGGCACGCCCGCGAGCTGGTGAAGGGCCACCTGGAGGAGCACTACGCCGGGACCCGCACCGCCGTCCAGGAAGAGCAGAACGGCACCGGGCACGCGGTGCGGATGGCCCTGGAGGAGCTCGGGCAGGCGCCCGAGGGGACCGTGGTCGTCGTCTGCGGCGACACCCCGCTGCTGTCCGGTGAGACGCTGCGCGCCCTCGCCGACACCCACGCCGCCGACGGCAACGCCGTCACCGTGCTGAGCGCCGAGGTCCCGGACTCCACCGGATACGGGCGGATCGTGCGGGACCGGGCGACCGGAGCCGTGACCGAGATCGTCGAGCACAAGGACGCCTCGGACGAGCAGCGCGCCATCCGCGAGATCAACTCCGGCGTGTTCGCGTTCGACGGGCAGCTGCTCGCCGACGCCCTCGGCAAGGTCCGGACGGACAACAGCCAGGGCGAGGAGTACCTCACCGATGTGCTGAGCATTCTGCGTGAGGCCGGGCACCGCGTCGGCGCCTCCGTCGCCGGCGACCACCGCGAGATCCTCGGGATCAACAACCGCGTGCAGCTCGCCGAGGCCCGCGCCCTGCTGAACCGGCGGCTGATCGAGCGGGCCATGCTCGCCGGTGTGACCGTGGTCGACCCCGCGTCCGTCTTCGTGGACGTCACCGTGACCTTCGAGGCCGACGCCGTCGTCCTGCCCGGTACGCAGCTCCTCGGGGCGACGCACATCGGCGAGGACGCCGTGGTCGGCCCGAACACGCGCCTGACGGACACCCGGGTCGACAAGGGCGCCCGGGTGGACAACACCGTCGCCTACTCGGCCGTCATCGGCGAGAGCGCCTCCGTGGGGCCGTTCGCGTACCTCCGCCCGGGCACGAACCTCGGCCGGAAGTCCAAGGCCGGCACCTACGTCGAGATGAAGAACGCGACGGTCGGCGAGGGCACCAAGGTCCCCCATCTGTCGTACGTGGGCGACGCCACGATCGGCGAGTACACGAACATCGGCGCGGCGAGCGTCTTCGTGAACTACGACGGCGAGGCGAAGCACCACACCACGATCGGGTCGCACTGCCGGACCGGGTCGGACAACATGTTTGTGGCTCCCATCACGATCGGGGACGGTGCGTACACCGCCGCGGGGTCCGTGATCACGAAGGACGTGCCGGCCGGCTCGCTCGCCGTCGCCCGGGGCCAGCAGCGGAATATCGAGGGTTGGGTGGCCCGGAAGCGTCCCGGCAGCGCTGCCGCGCAGGCCGCTCAGGCCGCATCGGAGGACTCCGTCGGCGAAAGCTGACCGGAAACGGGTACGTCGAACTCGGCGTACCGTGATACGTGCACACAAATTCGGCTGGCTCGCACACGCGCACGACAGCTCGTGGAACGCGGCCAGACAACACGTCTGAGGAGACAGTGCTGTGACCGGGATCAAGACGACCGGCGAGAAGAAGCTGATGCTCTTCTCCGGCCGCGCCCACCCCGAGCTGGCCGAGGAGGTCGCGCACCAGCTGGGCGTCGGCCTCGTTCCGACCAAGGCGTTCGACTTCGCCAACGGTGAGATCTACGTCCGCTTCCAGGAGTCGGCCCGTGGCGCGGACTGCTTCCTGATCCAGAGCCACACGGCTCCGATCAACAAGTGGATCATGGAGCAGCTGATCATGATCGATGCTCTGAAGCGGGCCTCCGCCCGGAGCATCACCGTGATCATCCCGTCGTACGGCTACGCCCGTCAGGACAAGAAGCACCGCGGCCGCGAGCCGATCTCGGCGCGCCTGGTCGCGGACATGCTGAAGACGGCCGGCGCGGACCGCATCCTGACGGTGGACCTGCACACGGACCAGATCCAGGGCTTCTTCGACGGCCCGGTGGACCACCTGTCGGCGCTGCCGGTGCTCGCGGACTACGTGGGCGCGAAGGTCGACCGCTCCAAGCTGACGATCGTCTCCCCCGACGCGGGCCGCGTGCGGGTCGCCGACCGCTGGTGCGACCGTCTGGACGCCCCGCTGGCGATCGTGCACAAGCGTCGCGACAAGGACGTCGCCAACCAGGTCACCGTGCACGAGGTCGTCGGTGACGTGAAGGGCCGCGTCTGCGTCCTGGTGGACGACATGGTCGACACCGGCGGCACGATCTGCGCCGCGGCGGACGCGCTGTTCGCGCACGGCGCGGAGGACGTCATCGTGACGGCCACCCACGGCATCCTCTCGGGCCCGGCGGCGGACCGGCTGAAGAACTCCAAGGTGAGCGAGTTCGTGTTCACGGACACGCTGCCGGTGCCGGGCGCGCTGGAGCTGGACAAGATCACGGTGCTGTCGATCGCGCCGACGATCGCGCGCGCGGTGCGCGAGGTGTTCGAGGACGGTTCGGTGACGAGCCTCTTCGAGGAGCACTGAGCCGTAGCCGCACAGCACGCGGCAGGCACTACGTGAGGGCCGTTCCCCGTTCGGGGGAGCGGCCCTCCGCCGTGTTTGAGTGATCGAATTGGGTGGTAGGGCGGCGGGCCGGTAGACTGCCGTAGTTGCTCGGCGAGGGAGGCCGTACCCGTACGGATGTACAGGGTCACGGCGGTCCGTTATCGACGCGCTCTTCGTAGCAGGCCATCGCCAGTCGTGGCCGGGTGACCCAGGTTTTTCGTCACCTTTCTACGAGGAGTGCACCATGTCCGAGGTCAAGCTCGCCGCTGCCGTCCGTACCGAGTTCGGCAAGGGCGCCGCCCGTGCGATCCGCCGCAACAACCAGGTTCCCGCCGTCGTCTACGGCCACGGTTCCGAGCCGGCGCACGTGACCCTCCCGGCCCACGACCTCGCCCTCGCGCTGCGTACGCCGAACGTCCTGCTCTCCCTGGACGTCGACGGCAAGAACGAGCTGGCGATCCCGAAGGCCGTCCAGCGTGACGCCATCAAGGGCTTCCTCGTCCACGTCGACCTGCTGCTCGTCAAGCGCGGCGAGAAGGTCACGGTCGAGATCCCGGTCCACGCCGAGGGCGAGCTCGCCGCCGGTGGCAACCTGCTCGAGCACGTACTGAGCACCCTCTCCATCGAGGCCGAGGCCACCCACCTCCCCGAGGCCGTCACGGTCTCCGTGGAGGGCCTGGAGGCCGGTGCCTCCGTCCTCGCCGGTGACATCACCCTGCCGAAGGGCTCGACCCTGGTGACCGACGCCGAGGCCGTCGTCCTCCAGGTCCTGGCCGCCCAGGCCGAGGAGCCGGCCGCCGAGGCCGAGGCCACCGAGGGCGAAGAGGCCTGAGCCGTAGGCTCTGCTTGACGTGACGGGGTGACGGGCCGCACGGCCCGTCACCCCGTTTTTTCGTATCTGGACGTACCTGGACGAGGAGACCCGACGCACATGACCGATGACGCGAACGCGCCCTGGCTGATCGTCGGCCTCGGCAATCCCGGGCCCGAGTACGCGGCCAACCGGCACAACATCGGGTTCATGGTGGCGGACCTGCTCGCCGACCGGATCCGGGGCTCGTTCAAGCGGGCGGGGAAGGCGCAGGCGCAGGTCGTCGAGGGCCGGATGGGCCCCCCGGGGCCGGCGAGCCGTCGGGTGGTCCTCGCGAAGCCGATGTCGTACATGAACCTGTCGGGTGGCCCGGTGACGGCGCTGCGCGACTTCTACAAGGTGCCGACGGCGAACATCGTGGCGATCCACGACGAGCTGGACATCGACTACGGGGTGCTGCGGCTGAAGATCGGCGGCGGGGACAACGGGCACAACGGCCTGAAGTCGATGACGAAGTCGATGGGTGCGGAGTACCACCGGGTGCGGTGCGGGATCGGGCGTCCGCCGGGCCGGATGCAGGTGGCGGACTTCGTCCTGAAGGACTTCTCGTCGACGGAGCGCAAGGACCTGGACTGGTTCGTCGACCGGGCGGCGGACTCGGTGGAGTGCCTGGTGGCGGAGGGTCTGGAGCGGGCGCAGTCCGCGTACAACTCCTGAGGCCGGTGGGGCTCTCGCGGTACGACTGTACGATCGCGGGTCATGACGCACGTCCGTAACGCCGCCATGGCCCTGGTCGCCCTCCTTCTCGTGGTCGCGGGCGCCTGGGCCTCCTGGAACTCGGCCCAGCACGTCCTGCTCGCCAAGGGGCGGGAGCACGGCACGCTGACGGTGACCGGCTGCACCGACGACACGTGCAGCGGCCGCTACGCCCCGGAGGACGCCTCCTCGACGCGCAGGACGCTGACGATCGCGCGTTCCGTGGCGGCGGAACAGGGCGTGACGATCCCGGTCGTGGTGAAACCCGGCACGGACGAGGGCGTACGGACGGGCTGGGGCGGCGGTCTGCACGCGTGGCTGCCGCTGGGCGGGGCGCTGTTGCTCGCGGCGCCGCTGATCGGTGGCGGTCTGCGGCTGCCGAGGACGGCGTGGTCGATGGCGGGGACGGGCGCGGCGCTGCTCGTGGCGGCGTTCTTCGCGCTCTGAGGGTTGTGCCCGGACTCCACCGATTCCCGGCCGGATCGTTATGGAGCTCTGACTTAAAGCTGACTTAAGGCGACGGATAGGCTGCCCTCCTGCCACCCCCCACGGCATCCCTCATCCCATAGATGGACGACTGCACATGCGACGTTCTCTCATCCCTGCCGCTGCGCTTGTCGCTGCCATGGCAGGTTCCCTCGTCCTGGCTCCGGTGGCTTCCGCGTCGGAGGCTCCCAAGCCCGCGACGCTGCCCCTCCACCAGGTCGAAGAACTTCCCCTGACCGCCGAGGAGTTCGGCGAGAAGGGCGAGTGCCCGCCGGTTCCGGCCGGCAAGGACGGGTGGCACTTCGTCCTGCCGGGCAGCGGCAAGGGCGACTCCGCGGTCTTCACCAAGCTGACGGTGGAGTTCGAGCCGGGTGGTGTCCAGACCATCACCACGTTCGGTCCGCCGAGCGACAAGCACGCCTACGCGACCTCCGAGCCGGGCGCCAAGCTGGTCGCCGCCTCGGCCGAGGTCTCCGCCCCGGTCAAGCAGGGCTGGTTCAACCTGTCCCACACCTGCCCGGCCACCCCGGTCACCGAGACTCCCGGCACGGAGACCCCCGGCACCGAGACCCCCGGTACCGAGACTCCTGGCACCGAGACTCCTGGCACCGAGACCCCCGGTACCGAGACCCCGGGTACCGAGAGCCCCGCTCCGTCGGAGACCCCGGGTGCCTCCGAGACCCCCGGCGCCTCGGAGACCCCCGGTGGCACCGAGTCGCCGTCCGCCACCGCCCCCGCGGGTGGGACCGGCGGCACCGGCAGCACGGGCGGCGACCTCGCCGAGACCGGCTCCAGCGCCCCCGTCGGCATTCTCGCCGCCGTCGCCGTGGCCCTCGCGGGTGCCGGCGCGTTCCTGGTGACCCGCCGTCGCAAGGCCCAGCAGCACTAAGGGCCGGCGGTACCGACGTACCCCGTCGCGAAGGTGCCCCCGTGGAGGAGTCTCCACGGGGGCACCTTCGCGTGTACGGCCGGGCGTCAGCCGGTGTTGCGCAGGCCCGCGGCCACGCCGTTCACGGTGAGGAGCAGGGCCCGCGCGAGCAGCGGGTCCGGTTCCTCGCCGCGCTCGGCGGCGGTGCGCTGGCGGTCGAGCAGGGCGACCTGGAGGTAGGAGATCGGGTCCAGGTAGGCGTCGCGGATGGCGAAGGTCTGCTGGAGGACCGGGTTGGAGTCCAGGAGCTTCTCGCCGCCGGTGATCCTGAGGACCTCGGCGACGGTCAGCGCGTGCTCGGCCTCGATGGTGTCGAAGACGTGCTTGAGGTCGTCGGGGACCAGGGTGTCGACGTAGTGGCGGGCGATCCGCAGGTCCGTCTTCGCGAGCGTCATCTCGACGTTGGAGAGGAAGTTGCGGAAGAAGTGCCAGCGCTCGTGCATCTCGCCGAGGACCGCTTCGAGGCCGGCCTCGCGCAGGGCCTTGAGGCCGGAGCCGACACCGAACCAGCCGGGGACGATCTGGCGGGACTGGGTCCAGCCGAACACCCAGGGGATGGCGCGGAGTCCGTCGAGGGAGACGCCGGAGCCGGGGCGGCGAGAGGGCCGTGAGCCCAGGTGCAGGTCGGCGAGCTGGTCGACGGGGGTGGAGGCGAGGAAGTACGCCGGCAGGCCGGGGTCCTCGACCAGCTTGCGGTACGCGGTGTGGGCGGCGTCGGAGACGGTGTCCATGGCCGCGTCCCAGCGGGCCAGGGCCTCGTCGGACTGGCGCGGCGCGGTGTGGAGGGCGGAGGCCTGCAGCGTGGCGGCGACCGTCAGTTCCAGGTTCTCGCGGGCCAGGGACGGGATCAGGTACTTGTCGGAGATGACCTCGCCCTGCTCGGTCACCTTGATCTCGCCCTCCAGGGTGCCCCAGGGCTGGGCGAGGATCGCGTCGTGCGAGGGGCCGCCTCCGCGGCCGACCGTTCCCCCGCGGCCGTGGAACAGCCTCAGCCGGACCCCGTAACGGTGGGCGACGTCCCTCAGCCTCCGCTGGGCCCGGTGGATCTCCCACTGGCTCGTGGTGATGCCGCCGAACTTGGAGGAGTCCGAGTAGCCGAGCATGACCTCCTGGACGTCGCCGCGGAGCGAGACGAGGCGCCGGTAGGAGGGGTCGGCGAGCATGCCGTCGAGGATGACGTCGGCGGCCTTGAGCTCGTCGGTGGTCTCCAGGAGCGGCACGATGCCGATCTTGGCCCAGCCGCCGTGAAGGTCGATCAGTCCGGCCTCGCGGGCGAGGACGGCGGCGGCGAAGACGTCGTCGGCGCCCTGGCACATCGAGATGATGTAGGACTCGATGACCTCGGGGCCGAAGCGCTCGAAGGCTTCCTTGATGGTGTGGAAGACACCGAGGGTCTTCTCGCCGGCGGCGTCCAGCGGGGCCGGGGTGGGCGCGAGCGGGCGGCGCGAGCGAAGCTCCTTGGCGAGGAGCTTCTGCCGGTAGTCGCGCGGCATGTCGGCGTACCGCCAGGACTCCTCGCCGAGGCGGTCGAAGAGCTGGCCGAGGGCGTGGTGGTGGGCGTCGGCGTGCTCGCGGACGTCCATGGTCGCGAGCTGGAGGCCGAAGGCGGAGAGGGTGCGGATGGTGCGGTCCATCCGGCCGTCGGCGAAGAGCGCGCCGCGGTGCTCGCGCAGCGAGGTCTGGATCAGGGTGAGGTCGTGGACGAGCTCGGCGGTGCCGAGGTAGTCGCGGCCGTCCTGGTGGGGGGTGCCGGAGGCGAGGCGCTCGCGGGTGTTGACGAGCTTCTGCCGGATGCAGGTGGCCTTGAGGCGGTACGGCTCCTCGGCGTTGAGGCGCTTGTAGCGGGGGCTGATCTCCGGGAGGAGTTCCAGGTCGCGCTGGAGGGAGTCCAGGAGTTCCTGGGTGGCTCCGGCGTAACGGATGGAGTTGGAGAGCAGTCCGCGCAGGTAGTCGACGAGTTCGAGGGCGTCGGTGATGCCGTGCTCGTGCTGGAGGATCAGGACGTCCCTGGTCACCTGGGGGGTGACGTTGGGGTTGCCGTCGCGGTCGCCGCCGATCCAGGTGCCGAAGGTGAGCGGGCGGGTGCCGGCGGGGAGTTCGACGCCGACGCGCTCCAGCTCGGCGGCGAGGTCCTCCAGGACGTCGCCGACGGCGCCGGCGTGCAGCTCGTCGAGGTAGTAGATGGCGTTGCGGGCCTCGTCGGCGGGCTCGGGGCGGACGACCCGGAGTTCGTCGGTCTGCCAGATGAGGTCGATGTTCTCGGCGAGCCGCAGGTCGAGGCGGCGCCGGTCGGCCTCGATGACCGGGGTCTCCAGGAGGGCGGCGATGCGGCGCAGCTTGTTGAGGACGGAGCGGCGGGCCGCTTCGGTGGGGTGCGCGGTGAAGACGGGCCGGACGTTGAGGTTCTTGACCGTCTCGCGGACGTGCTCGGGGTCGCCGTCCTTGAGCATGTCGGCGGTGCGGGCGAGGAGGCCGCCCTCGGCGGCGCGCTTCTCGCGCATCTCGCGGCCACGGTGGACCTGCTCGGTGACGTTCGCGAGGTGGAAGTAGGTGGAGAAGGCGCGTACCAGCTTGGCGGCGGTCTCGAGTTCGACGCCGCGGAGCAGCTCGGCGGCGGCCTCGCCGTCCTCGCGGGTGAGGCTGCGGACCCGCTCGACGAGGTCGAGGAGCTCGTGGCCCTCCTGGCGGACGAGGGTCTCGCCGAGGAGGTCGCCCAGTCGGCGGATGTCGGCGCGCAGCTCGGCGCTGGCGGTGGGGGTCTGGTCGGCACTGCTCACAGGTGCGGCTCCTTGCAGTGTTTGAGCACGTCTGGAGGGGTTCTGGAGGCTTGCGGACCGCGCTGTCCGACGCACCCAGGATAGGTGTCCATCTGCCGGACAGCGGTCAGGGTCCCCTTGTGCCCCCTTGCCGCGTGCCCCGGCGCTGCCATACTTACGACGCCGTAGGTTACGGAGGCGTAGCCTCGCGCTCTTTTCATACCGTTCCGCTCTCTTTCATCCTCATCCCTTCTTCCCCAGGGGACACCTATGACCACCAGCCCTGAGTTGCTCGAAACCCAACAGGACCACCTGCCCTCCGGCACGCTCGGCGGGGACAAGAAGCGATCGATCGAGCAGATCACGCTGCTGCTGTTCATCACGGTGCCCTTCATCGCCCTGATCGCGGCGGTACCGCTGGCCTGGAGCTGGGGCGGCGTGTCGTGGCTCGATCTGGGTCTGCTGGTGGCGATGTACTACATCGGCTGCCACGGCATCACGATCGGCTTCCACCGTTACTTCACCCACGGTTCGTTCAAGGCCAAGCGGCCGCTGCGGATCGCGCTCGCGATCATGGGCTCGCTCGCGGTGGAGGGTCCGCTGGTGCGCTGGGTGGCGGACCACCGCAAGCACCACAAGTTCTCGGACGCGGAGGGCGACCCGCACTCGCCGTGGCGTTTCGGCGAGACGGTGCCGGCCCTGATGAAGGGTCTGTGGTGGGCGCACATCGGCTGGATGTTCGACGAGGAGCGGACGCCGCAGGCGAAGTACGCGCCCGATCTGATCAAGGACCCGGCGATCCGGCGGATCTCCCGTGACTTCATCTTCTGGACGATGCTGTCGCTCGCGATCCCGCCGGTGGTGGGCGGTCTGGTGACGATGTCCTGGTGGGGCGCGTTCACCGCGTTCTTCTGGGGTTCGCTGGTGCGGGTCGCGCTGCTGCACCACGTGACCTGGTCGATCAACTCGATCTGCCACGCGGTGGGCAAGCGTCCCTTCAAGTCGCGGGACCGTTCGGGCAACGTGTGGTGGCTGGCGGTGCTGTCCTGCGGCGAGTCCTGGCACAACCTGCACCACGCGGACCCGACGTCGGCGCGGCACGGGGTGCTGCGCGGCCAGGTCGACTCCAGCGCGCGGCTGATCCGCTGGTTCGAGCTGGCGGGCTGGGCGTACGACGTGCGCTGGCCGGCGAAGGAGCGCATCGAAGCCCGCCGCCAGAGCGCGTCCGCAGACGCGGCATGATGGAAGACGTGGCGATCGACGGCAGGACCAGTGGCACCGGCAGCGGCGAGCAGAAGCCCCGGCGGGGCCGCCGGGTGCGGATGACGGGCGCGGAGCGCCGGGAGCAGCTGCTGGACATCGGCCGGACGCTCTTCGCGGAGAAGGGCTTCGAAGGCACGTCGGTGGAGGAGATCGCGGCGAAGGCCGGGGTCTCCAAGCCGGTGGTGTACGAGCACTTCGGGGGCAAGGAGGGGCTGTACGCGGTCGTGGTCGACCGGGAGATGCGCCAGCTCCTCGACGGGGTGACGGGGGCGCTGACGGCGGGGCATCCGCGGGAGCTCCTGGAGCAGGCGGCGTTCGCGCTGCTCGACTACATCGAGAACTACACGGACGGTTTCCGGATTCTCGTACGGGACTCCCCGGTGGCGCAGTCGACGGGCACGTTCGCGTCGCTGATCAGCGACATCGCCACGCAGGTGGAGGACATTCTGGGCCTGGAGTTCAAGGCCAGGGGCTTCGACCCGAAGCTGGCGCCGCTGTACGCGCAGGCGCTGGTGGGGAGTGTGGCGCTGACGGGTCAGTGGTGGCTGGACGTCCGCAAGCCGAAGAAGGCGGAGGTCGCGGCGCATCTGGTGAACCTGGCGTGGCACGGTCTGGACGGTCTGGAGCCGAAGCCGCGGTTGATAGGGCACCGGAAGAACTGACCGCCCGGTCGACTTCGGAGAGTAAAGCTCTGGCACAGGCCTCCCGGGTAGGTAGAATCCGTTTCAACATCCCGGGGGGTGTCCGACCGTCGAACGAGGTCGTCTCCGCATGCCCACTGGCCTGCGCTGACGCCGTTCGACGCTGTGCGAGCCCCCCTGTTTGGTTCTGTCGAACCTCTGATCTCCTGGGGGGGATCTCTTGCTTTTCCTGAACTCCAAGCGTTCTCGTCGTGTCGCCGCGTGCACCGCGCTCGCCCTCTCGGCCGGCATGCTGCTCGCGGGCCCGGCCTCCGCCGACACCCCGGTGCCGGTTCCGTCGGTCGAGAAGGCGACGCCCTCCTTCACGCCTCCGAAGCTGACGCTCCCGAAGAAGGACGGCGCCCGTACGGCCGCCCGTGCGGGGCAGGACGCCGGTCGCGCCGACGTGACCTCGGCCGCCGCCACGTCCCTGCCGCTGTCCGACCTCGACGGTGACGGCGTCGACGACTTCATCTACCGCGCGGTGGACGGCGAGCTCTACTCGAACACCAGCACGGGGACCGAGAACGCCTTCGACCTCTTCCGCTACGAGGACGTCGCGAAGGACATCATCCCGATCGGCAACCAGAGCGGCAGCACGACCGAGCCCGAGGTGCTCGTCCTCTCCGAGAACGGCACTCTCACCCTCTACACCGACGCCGATCCCTCCGGCACCCCGTACTCCAAGGTGGTGGGCGGCGGCTGGCAGATCTACAACAAGGTCGCCTCGCCCGGCGATGTGAACGGCGACGGCCGCGCCGACGTGGTCGCCCGCACCCAGGACGGCGCGCTGTACCTGTACCTGGGCACCGGCAGCGCGACCGGGCCGCTCGGCACCCGGATCCTGGTCGGCAGCGGCTGGGGCGTCTACGACCAGATCGTGGGCCTCGGCGACGGCACCGGCGACGGCAAGGCCGACCTCTACGCCCGCGACACCGCCGGCACGCTGTGGTTCTACGCCGGTACGGGCGACAAGAACAAGCCGTTCGGCACCCGCACGTCCATCGGCGGCGGCTGGGGCGCGTACAACCAGATCCTGCGCGGCGGCGACGGCGACCTGCTGGCCCGTGACAACGCGGGCACGCTCTTCTTCTACCCCGCCAACGGCAACGGCACCCTGGGCGGCCGCCAGCAGGTCGGCGCCGTGGGCGACCTGACGGGCATCACGCAGCTCGCCGGCGCGGGCAACAACCCGTACACGGGCAAGGGAAGCGTCCTCGCGACCACCCCCGGCGGGGCGCTGTACGCGTACTTCCACTCCGCCACCGGCAAGCTGGAGGCGCGCGTGGAGCTCCTCGGCCCGGGCGAGGCGAGCGGTATGACCGTCACGAACCTGTCCTCGCTGAACGCGGACGGCTCCGCCGACATCGCCGTCCAGGCCAACGGCGACCCGTCCGGCGGTCTGTACATCGGCGAGTACACGATCGGCAGCGGCTGGGGCGTCTACAACAGCCTCGTCGGCCCGGGCGACCTGAGCGGCGACGGCAAGGGCGACCTGCTGGCCCGCGACCGCTCCGGCAACCTGTACCTGTACAAGGGCAACGGCCAGGGCGACAAGTTCGCGACGCGCATCAAGGTCGGCTCCGGCTGGGGCGCGTACAACAAGATCCTCGGCGCCGGCGACTTCACCGGTGACGGCCGCACCGACATCGTGGCCCGCACCTCGGGCGGCGACCTGTACGTGTACCCGGGCACGGGCAACGCGACGGCCGCGTTCAAGACGCGTGTGAAGGTCGGCAGCGGCTGGAACACGTACACCAAGGTGATCGCCCCCGGCGACCTGAACGCCGACGGCAAGGCCGACCTGCTGGCCGTGACCTCGGGCGGCGACCTGTACCGCTACCTGACCACGGCGCCGAACAAGTTCTCCGCGCGGACCAAGCTCGGCGGCGGCTTCCAGGCCTACAACTCGATGTCGTAACGCCGTCTCCCGGACAGCCGGGTGCGCCCCGTACCGGACTCCGGCACGGGGCGCACCCCTTTCCCGGAACCCTCTGTCACCCCCGGGCGGTATGCTCCCGAAGACCCGGGGGTGTTCGCCCTCCGTACGCGCTTTCTGCCGTACGGAGATGCCGTGGACGCCCGTTCCCGGTCCGACGACATTCTGATCCCTGGGGGGGATCTCTTGCGCTCTGTGCACCTCACGCGTGCCCGCCTCGCGGCCTGCACCGCTCTCGTCCTCTCGGCGGGCATGCTGCTCGCGACCCCGGCGTCGGCCGATCGGCCCGCGCCTCCCCACCCCGCCGTCGAGAAGCCGACGGCCGACTTCACCCCGCCGCCGCTGACGCGGGCGACGCCCGGCACGGCCCGTGCGGGTGCCTCCGCCGCCGCCGATGCCGCCGCCACGGGGTCCAGGGTCCCCGCGCCGCTGTCGGACTTCGACGGCGACGGAGTGAGCGACCTGATCTACCGCGGCTGGGACGGCAACCTCTACACCTCGCTGGCCGCGGGCGGGGGCGGCGCCTTCAACGGGACCGCGTCCGAGCCCGCGAAGGACATCGTCCCGATCGGCAACCAGGACGTGACCGGCGGCGGCCCCGAGGTCCTGACGCTCTCGGAGCAGGGCACGCTCACGATGTACGCGGACGCCACGCCCACCTCGGCGGCGTACGCGTGGCAGGGCAAGGGCTGGCAGATCTACAACAAGCTCTTCTCGCCCGGTGACGTGAACGACGACAACCTGGCGGACCTGCTCGCCCGCGACACCAGCGGCAACCTGTACCTGTACTACGCGACCGGCACGCGCAGCGCGCCGTTCTCGGCGCGGGTGAAGCTCGGCCCCGGCTGGAACATCTACGACCAGCTCGTCGGCCTCGGTGACAACAACCGCGACGGCTGGACCGACCTGTACGCCCGTGACACCGCCGGCACCCTGTGGTTCTACGCGGGAACCGGCGACAAGAACAGGCCCTTCGGGACCCGGGTGTCGGCCGGTCCCGGCTGGAACATCTACAACACGATCGTTCCCGTGGGCGACGACAACGGCGACGGCAGCGGCGAACTGCTCGCCCGCGACGCCAAGGGCACCTTCTGGTACTACACCGGCAAGGGCAACGGCACGCTGGCGCCCCGTACGCAGGCCAGCTCGGTGGGCGGCTGGGAAGGCGTCCCGCAGTTCGGCGGGGCGAGCAACAACCCGGTCGCCGGCACCAAGGAAGGCGTCCTGGCGCGGGACGCGGCCGGCACGATGTTCTGGTACGGCAGCCGGACCAACGGCGTGCTCACCACGCGCAGCCAGTACGGCAGCTCCGGCGGCTGGCGGGGTGCCGACTACACGCACCTGTCCTCGCTGGACCCGGACAACTCGTCCGACGTGGCGCAGCTCTTCGACAACGGCCTCTACATCGACGGTGTCTTCCTCGGTTCGGGCTGGGGCGTCTACAACGCGCTCGTCGGCCCGGGCGACCTGAGCGGCGACGGCAAGGGCGACCTGCTGGCCCGCGACCGCTCCGGCAACCTGTACCTGTACAAGGGCAACGGCCAGAGCACGACGTTCGCGACGCGCGTCAAGGTCGGCAGCGGCTGGGGCGCCTTCAACAAGATCGTCGGCGCGGGCGACTACACCGGCGACGGGCGCGCGGACATCGCGGCCCGCACCTCGGGCGGCGACCTGTACGTGTACCCGGGCACGGGCAACGCGACGGTGCCGTTCGGTACGCGGGTGAAGGCCGGCACCGGCTGGAACATCTACACGAAGCTGGTCGCGCCGGGCGACCTGAACGGTGACGGCAAGGGCGACCTGCTCGGGGTGACCTCGGGCGGCGACCTCTACAGCTACCTGAACTCCACGCCGGGCAAGTTCGGCGGCCGGAACAAGGTCGGCACCGGCTTCCAGATCTACAACGCCATGTCGTAGGGCACGCACACGGACACGCGGACGCCCCGCACCGGAGTTCCGGTGCGGGGCGTCCGCGTGTACCGGGCCGCGCGTCAGTGGGGCTTGCGGGCCACGGCGAAGATCCGGCGGAACGGGAACACCGTGCCGTGCGGGCCCCGGGGATAGGCCTCGCGGAGGAGGTCCCGGTACTGGCCGAGGAAGGCGTCGATCGCGTCCTGGTCGTCGCCCAGGGTGGTGAGGACGGGCCGCAGGGCCGTGCCCTTGACCCAGTCGAGGACGGGATCCTCGCCCTGGAGCAGCTGGCAGTACGTGGTCTCCCAGACATCCGTCTCGCAGCCGAGGTCGGTGAGGCGGGTGAGGTAGTCGGAGGCGTCGAGGATATGGACGAAGCGCCGGCCCTGGTCGCCCAGGCGGCCGCGCCACTCGGGGGTCTCGCAGAGTTCGCCGAGCAGGGCGTGGCTGGGCGAGGTGAAGTTGCCGGGGACCTGGAAGGCGAGGGTGCCGCCGGGCCGGAGTCCTTCGATCCAGCCGGCGAAGGACTCGGGGTGGTTGGGCACCCACTGGAGGGCCGCGTTGGAGACGATCAGGTCGTAGGGCTCGGTGGGGGTCCAGTGCGCGGCGTCGGCGGGCCGGAAGTCGATCCAGCCGCCGCCGCGGGTGGTGCCGGACCAGTCCTTCTCGGCCTGCTCCAGCATGTCGGGCGAGAGGTCGAAACCGGTGATGTGGGCGTCGGCCCAGCGGTCGGCGATAAGGACCGTCACGTTTCCGGGGCCACACCCGATGTCGGCGATTCGGGCGGGCCGGTCCTGGGCGGGCAGGTGCGGTATTCGGGTGAGCAGGTCGAGGAAGGGCCGTGTGCGGTGGCCCGAGTGACGGAGGTACTGCTGTGGATCCCATGTCGGCGCGGATGGTGCGGCGGATTCCACGGAATGCATGTTCGAAGCCCCCTTGCTGGAACGAGTTGCCGAAGCGGAACGGAGTTCCGGCCGGGTCCCTTCCCCACAGTCCAGGGAAATATATCTTGATTCCAAGATACTCGACATGGAGAAACTCGACCCCAAGAGACTTTATGTCAACAGACCCTCTACACTGATCGTCATGGAGGACGAGGTCGACCGACTGGTCGCAGCATGGCGCCGCGAGCGCCCCGACCTCGACGTGGAACCGCTCGAGGTGCTCAGCCGCGTCTCGCGGCTCGCCCGGCACCTCGACCGCGCCCGTCGACTCGCCTTCTCCGAACACCAGCTGGAGCCGTGGGAGTTCGACGTCCTCACCTCCCTGCGCCGCGCCGGAGCCCCGTACCAGCTCTCCCCCGGCCAGCTCCTGACCCAGACCCTGGTCACCTCCGGCACCATGACCAACCGCATCGACCGGCTCACCAAGAAGGGCCTCGTCGAGCGGCTCCCCGACCCCAGCGACCGGCGCGGCGTCCTGGTCCGGCTCACCCCCGAGGGCCGCGACCGCGCCGACGAGGCGCTCGCCGGGCTGCTCGCCCAGGAGCGGGCCATCCTGGCCCAGCTCTCCCGGGGCCAGCGCGGCGAACTGGCCGCGCTGCTACGCCAGCTGACCGCCCCGTTCGACAACGTCCCCGGATAGTCCGGACAGCGGCGCCTCACCCAGCTGGGCCGGACCCACCCCCGCACGCCTGGCCAGGGCGACCGCCGCCAGGGTGGAGTGCACGCCCAGCTTCCCCAGCACGTTCTGCATATGCGTACGGACGGTGTGCGGGGACAGGAAGAGGCGCTCGGCGACGGCCTTGCGCCCCAGGCCCGCCACCATGCAGCGCAGCACCTCCCGCTCGCGCGGGGTCAGCGACTCCACGAGCCGCTCGCTGTCGGTCCGGTGCTTGCGGGCCGCCGTCAGCTCCCGCAGGACACCCGTGAGCAGCGCGGGCGGCAGATGCGTCTCGTCCCGCAGCACCCCGCGGACCACCGCGAGGAGCCGCTGCAGCGAGCAGTCCTTCGCGACCCAGCCGGAGGCCCCCGCCTGGAGCGCCAGGGCGGCCCGGTGCGGGTCGTCCTTCTCCGCCAGGACGACGGTACGGACGGCGGGCTGCACCCTGCGCACCCCCGCGACCAGGGAGATCCCGTCGACGGCGCCCTCGGCGTCGTCCGGGACCGCGCGGGCCACGGCCCCCGCGGGACCGGCGCCCAGCTCGGCGTCGACGAGCAGCACGTCGAACCTGCGGCCCTCCGCGGCGCCGCGCTCCAGGCAGCGCAGGGCGGCCGGGCCGCTTCCCGCGGCCGCGACGTCGACATCGGGCTCGGCCGCGAGTGCGGCGGCGAGTGATTCGGCGAAGACGCGGTGGTCGTCCACCACGAGGACACGGATACGTGCCACGGACACCCCCAAGTGTCGAGGAACGGGAAACCGACGCGGGCACGACGTCGGAGGCGGGTGCGTCATCCGCGCGGCCGCCGCCGTGCGTTGACTGTTACCCCCGCTTCCGGCGCCGTACCCGACCGGGTCTCGCCCCCTGAACAGCACCGGCCCCCACCGGCGCTGCCCCTCAGAGTAGGGGCGGGGCGTCACGGCGGGGGCCGATTCGGGGAACTGTCCGAAGTCGTACGGGAGTACGAAGGGTGTCGGCGGCTCCGTAACGGGCGGTCAGCGCGCCGTACGAGAGTGTCCGCGGGACGGTCAGAGGCGCCGCGCACCTGCCGAGGGGACGGCCGGGAAGATGCCGGGGGCCGCGTGGCCGGCCTCGGCGAAGGCCTTCTCGACGGCGGCGGCGACCGCGTCCGCCCGGTCGGTGTCGACGAGGACGACGGCGGAGCCGCCGAAGCCGCCGCCGGTCATCCGGGCACCGAGCGCCCCGGCGGCGTTCGCCGCCTCGACGACCAGGTCGAGCTCCGGGCAGGAGACCCGCAGATCGTCCCGGAGCGAGGCGTGCCCCTCGGTGAGGACGGGGCCGACGGCCCGGGTGTCCCCGGCGTCGAGCAGCGCGATCGTCCGCTCCACGCGGGCGTTGTCGGTGACGACGTGCCGCACGTAACGCAGAACCGTCTCGTCGCCCAGCAGTGCGAGGGATTCGGGCAGTTGCACGACACTCACGTCGCGCAGGGCCCGGGCGCCGAGCGCCCGCGCACCGGCTTCGCAACCGGCGCGTCGCTCGGCGTACGCGCCGTCGCCGAGCGCGTGCTTCACCCGGGTGTCGACGACGAGCAGCCGCAGCCCCTCCCGTGCCAGGTCGAAGGGGACCTGACGGTACGAGAGGTCCCGGGTGTCCAGATACAGGGCATGGCCCTCCTCGGCGCAGGCGGAGGCCATCTGGTCCATCACCCCGCAGGGGACGCCGACGAACGCGTTCTCGGCGCGCTGGGCGAGCCGGGCGAGCTCGGGCCGGGAGATCCCGAGCCCGAACAGGTCGTTCAGGGCGAGCGCGGTGACGACCTCCAGGGCGGCCGAGGAGGAGAGCCCGGCTCCGGTCGGCACGGTCGAGGTGAGGTGGACGTCCGCGCCGGTGACCGGGTGCCCGGCCTCCCGCAGCGCCCAGACGACGCCGGCCGGGTAGGCCGCCCAGCCGCCGCCGGAGAGCGGTTCGAGGGAGTCGACCGCGAGCTGGACGACGCCGCCGTCGATGTCGGCGGAGTGCAGGCGCAGCACCCCGTCGTCGCGGCGGGCGACGGCGGCGACGGTGGTGTGCGGCAGCGCGAGCGGCAGCACGAACCCGTCGTTGAAGTCGGTGTACTCGCCGATGAGGTTGACCCGGCCGGGGGCGGCCCAGACACCGTCGGGGGCGGCGCCGTACAGCGCCTCGAAGTCGGCGGCGACGCTCATGCCCGACCCCCCTCGTGCCGCGCACGCGCGAAGGCCCAGGCGTCGGCGACGACGTCCGCGAGGTCCGGGCGGGACGGAGTCCAGCCGAGCCGCTCGCGGGCGGCATCGGCGGAGGCGACGAGGACGGCGGGGTCGCCCGCCCGGCGCGGGGCGGTGATCTCCGGGATCGGGTGCCCGGTGACCTTCCGTACGGTCTCGACGACCTCGCGGACGGAGAAGCCGTTGCCGTTGCCGAGGTTGCAGATCAGGTGCTCGCCCGCGGTCATCGCGTCGAGCGCCAGGAGGTGGGCCTCGGCGAGGTCGGCGACGTGGATGTAGTCGCGGACGCAGGTGCCGTCGGGGGTCGGGTAGTCGTCGCCGTACACGGAGATCGCCTCGCGGCCTCCGAGGGCGACCTGGAGGACGAGCGGGACGAGGTGCGACTCGGGTGCGTGGCGCTCGCCGAGGGAGCCGTAGGCCCCCGCGACGTTGAAGTAGCGCAGCGAGACGGCGGCGAGGCCGTGGGCGGCGCACTCCCCGCCGATCATGTGGTCGACGGCGAGCTTGCTCGCCCCGTAGGGGCTCGTGGGGGCGGTCGGGGCGGTCTCGGTGATCGGGACGGTCTCCGGCTCGCCGTACGTCGCGGCGGTGGAGGAGAAGACCAGCCTGCGGACGCCGGCGGAGCGCATGGCGGCGAGCAGGGCCATGGTGCCGCCGACGTTGTTCTCCCAGTACTTCTCGGGCCTGACGACGGACTCCCCGACCTGGGAGAAGGCGGCGAAGTGCAGGACGCCGTCGTAGGAGCCGTCCAGCCACCGCGCCGCGTCCTGGACGCGGCCCTCGATGAACTCGGCGCCCGCCGGGACGGCTTCGGCGAAGCCGGTGGAGAGGTCGTCGAGGACGGTGACCCGATGGCCCCGCTCCAGGAGGTGGGCGGCGACGACGCTGCCCACGTATCCGGCCCCGCCGGTCACCAGGTACTTCTTCACTGCCTCGGTCACTTGCCTGCCACCTCTCGGAGTCGCCGGGCCGCCGTCTCCGGCGGCACGTCGTTGCTGAACGCGCTCATGCCGGACTCCGTGCCCGCGAGGTACTTGAGCCTGCCGGACGTCCGACGGACGGTGAAGAGTTCCAGGTGCAGCGCGAACTCCTCGCGGTCCGCACCGGTGAACGGCGCCTGGTGCCAGGCGGAGATGTACGGCGTCGGCGGCTCCCCCGGTCCGAAGATCCGGTCGAAGCGCCTCAAGAGTTCCAGATAGATCTGTGGGAACTCTGTGCGGGCCTCCTCGTCGAGCGCGCGCAGGTCGGGCACCCGGCGGGTCGGATAGAGGTGGACCTCGTACGGCCAGTGGGCGGCGTACGGCACGAAGGCGATCCAGTGCCCGGTCTCCAGGACGATCCGCTCGGCGTCGGCGCGTTCCCGGGCGACGACGTCGTCGAAGAGGTTTCCGCCGGTGCGGGCCCGGTGCTCGGCCGCCTGGCGCTGCATGAGGGCGGTGCGGGGCGTGGCGAACGGATAGGCGTAGATCTGCCCGTGCGGGTGGGCGAGGGTGACTCCGATCTCGGCGCCGCGGTTCTCGAAGCAGTACACCTGCTCGACACCGGGGCGGGCGGCGAGTTCGGTGGTGCGGTCGGTCCAGGCGTCGAGCACGAGGGCGGCCCGCTCGGGGGTGAGGTCGGCGAAGGAGGCCTCGTGGTCGGCGGTGAAGCAGACGACCTCGCAGCGTCCCGACTCCCCGGCGAGGGTGGGGAAGCGGTTCTCGAAGACGACGACCTCGTAGTCGGGGGCCGGGATCTCGCTCTGCCGTCCGTCGCCGGAGGGGCAGAGCGGGCACTCGCCGACCGGCGGGTGGTACGTCCGGCCCTGCCGGTGCGAGGCGACGGCGACGGAGTCCCCGAGGAGCGCGTCGTACCGGAGCTCGGTGGCCGAGGTGACGGGGTCGAGCGGCCGGGTGTCGACGGCGGTGCGGACGACGTCGTCACGGGTGTCGTAGTAGATCAGCTCGCGCCCGTCGGCGAGCGTGGTGACGGTCTTCTTCACGGGGTGCCCTCCGGCGATTCAAACATAACCACGCACAAGGAATCACATTCCAACATCACCGTCAACGGCGAAGCCCGGCCCCTCCCACGAACGAAGGGACCGGGCTTCACCCGAACGTCAGAGAGAAGGACCCCGCTGCACCGGCAGCGCGCGGTCGAGCAGCCCCGTACGGGCCGCGAGGGCCGCCGCCTCCAGGCGCGACCCCACCCCCAGCTTCATCAGGACCCGCTGCACATGCGTCCGGGCCGTGCTCGACGCGATCCCCATCCCCTCCGCGATCAGCCGGGTGTCCTCCCCCTCCGCGACCCGGACGAGGACCTCCACCTCCCGCTGCGTCAGGAGCCGCAGCAGCCGCTGGCCCTCGTCGTCCGGCTGCGCCGAAGGGTGCAGCAGCTCGGCGAAGGCCGACTGGAGCAGCTGCGGCGCCACCGCCGACTCCCCCGCCCGCGCCTTCACCAGGGCACGCTCGACGCCCTCGATGCGCTCGTCGTGCCGGACGTACCCCGAGGCCCCGGCGGCGAACGCCGCCGCGATCCCGCGCGGCGAGGGCACCGGGCCGAGCACCACCACGGCCACCTGCGGCCGCTCGCGCTTGATCCGTACGACCACGTCGAAGGCCCCCGGTTCGGCCGGGGCGGCCGTGCCCAGGAGACAGACCTCCGGCGCCCGGCTCACCACCAGCTCCGCCGCCCCCGCCACCGGCGCGGCCGCCGCGAGCACCCGGTGCCCGCGCAGCTTCAGCGCCGAGGCCAGAGCCTCCGCGAGCAGGCGGTGGTCGTCCACCACCACGAGCCGTACGCCCATCCCGGTCATCCCCCATCCTCCGGGCCGCCGTCCACCGGCCACCCGCTCGACCCCGAATTCCTCACCCACGGGCACCCCGCGCAAACGGCCCGGCGCGTCGGGGTGAACCGACGCGCCGGGCCGCGCGCACCTCATGGACATCCGTGCGATGTCAACGAGTTCAGTGGGTGCTGAACGACACCGCCAGATACTCCTTGTCGGCCGGCGACGCCGACGCCCGCGGCTTGGAGAGCATCATGTCGGACATGAACACCCGCCCGTCGCCGTACAGGATCTCCGCGTAGTCCGGGGAGAAGCCCTTCTCCACGTCATGGGTGACCTTGTCCGCCGGGTTCTCCAGGAGGAGCGTCTCCTTCATCGTGCCGCCGTCGACGGAGACGATCCGGCCGCCCTGGTTGTAGGGCGCCTCCTTGTACGCGATGACGTTGCCGCCGTCCATGCGGAGCGGGATCAGGGAGTACTTGTCACCCGCGTCCGCCTTCTCCGGCGCCGTCTTCCCGGTGGCCAGGTCGAAGGCGATGAGCTCGTTCGTCTCGTCGCCGAACTCCCCGGTGGAGCCCTCGTGCTCCTCGGTCGGCACGTACAGCCGGCCGTTGCCGACGACGACCTTCGTGCACGACTCGACCTTCGTCGAGCGACAGCGGGCCGCGTACTGGTCGGCGTCCGCCGTGATCTTCGCCTTCAGCTTCCCGGTCTTCTCGTCGAGGGAGAAGAAGTCCGAGATGCCGCTGCCGTCGCCGGCGCTGTCGCCGACGTCCGCCGCGACGACCAGCGGCTTGGTGGAGACCACCGACGCGTACTTCACACCGGTCGGCATCTTGAACTGCGAGACCGGGGCGCCCGTCATCGGGTCGAGGTTCTGGATCATCACGTACTGGGCGTCGTAGGTGCCGCACTTGCGGACCGCGACGAGACCCTCGCCGCCGCCGTATCCCAGGTCGTAGCAGCCCTGGTCGTTGGCCTGCGGCTTCCAGCGCGGGTTGCCGTTGGCGATGTCGAAGGCGGCGCCCCCGTCGGAGCCGCCGGCCGCGACCGTCTTCCCGCTGAGCGTGACCTCGCCGAACCGGACCTTCTGGTCGCCGGCGGTGCCGCCGGTGACCGAGGTGGACCACAGCAGCTTTCCGGCGTTCAGGTCGACCACGCCGACCTCGGTGCACTGCTGGTAGTAGCGCGGCGCGACCCGCTTCTTGGCCTCGAAGAGGATCGCCAGCTTGTTGTCGGCCGTCAGATGGCGCGAGCTGCCGCAGACCTGACCGGTCAGCGGCAACGTCCACAGGACGGAGCCCTTGTCGCGGTCGTAGGCGACGATCGCGTTGACGCCCGTCTTCACGTACGCCTTGTCGGTGAGCCAGGAACCCGTGACGTCGGTGACGTCCGGCACCACCGGCTGCTCCACCTTGAACGTCAGCTTCGCCCCGGTGTTCGCCGGCGGCTTCTCCTTGCCGCCGCCACCGATGCCCTTGGTGTCGCCGGACCCGCCGTCGGCGCCCTGCGAGGCGCCGCCGGTGCCCTTCGACTCGTCGGTCTTGGGCCCGGCGTCACCGGAGTTGGCGTACCAGATGCCGCCACCGATGATCAGGACGACGGCGACGGCCGCCGCGATGACGATCTGGAGCTGCGCCGACAGCTTCCTGCCGCCGCCCGGAGCCGCGGCCGGGACCGCGGCCGTGGGGGGCTGCTGGTACCCGCCGTAGGGCTGCTGCTGGGGCGGATAGCCGTACGGGGGCTGGGCCGGCTGCTGGTAGCCGGCGCCGTAGGACTGCTGCGGCTGCGTGGGCGGCTGCGCCGGGTAGCCGTACGGCTGCTGCGGCGGCGGTGCCTGCTGCGGGTAGCCGTAACCGGGCTCCGGCTGCGGCGGCGGTGCCTGCTGCGGGTAGCCGTAACCGGGCTCCGGCTGCGGCGGCGTCGGGGCGCCGAAGCCGCCCTGCGGGTCAGGGGGCTGGTTCGGCGGGGGTGGGGGTGGCTGCGTCATCGGTCCGTGTACCTCACTTGCTGAAGGCCATCATCGTCTTGACCAGCTTTTCTTCCTTGTCGTTCGACGCGGAGACGCGTCCGCTCGCCACGACGAAGGTGCCGGCGCCGTACGCGTAGCCCGGGCTGTAGAAGTTGCTCTCGACCTGGGCCGTCGACGCCGGGTGCTGGAGCAGGATCTTCGGCGCACCGCCGGTGGGGGCGATCGTCGCGACGGCGCCGCCCTTGTCGTACGACGGGTCCACGTAGACCAGGACCTGGCCGCCCTCCATGCGGAGCGGGATCATCGACTGCTCACCGGGCGCCTTGGAGCGCCACTTGGCCTTGCCGTTCTTCAGGTCGAAGGCGACGACCTCGTTGGGGGTGCCGTACGAGGTCTCGGTGGCCATGTAGAAGGTGTTCGCGTCGGCCGCGACTCCCGTGCAGCCCTGGAGGTTCTTGCCGAAGATGACGAAGCCGCCGCCGCACGAGGGGGCGAACTTGTCCTTGCCCCCCTGGATCTGCGAGCGGAGCGAACCGTTCGGGTTGAGCGCGAAGATGGTCCACTTCTTCTGCTCGCGCTGGGTGGCGGAGACGACCAGCGGGTCGATCGAGTAGACCCGGTCCACCTCCCAGTCGGTCTCCAGCTTGAAGGTCCACTTGGGCTTGCCCGTGTTCGGGTCGACCTCGCTGACGCCCTGGATCTTCTTGGTGGTGCTGCCCGACGGGCAGTCCACGGCGGCGATCAGCTTGCTGCCGCCGGCGTACGCGAAGGGCTTACAGCCGGTCGTCGCGCCGGTGAAGAGCTGCTTGCCGTCGGTCAGCGAGAAGCCGTAGGAGCTGCTGGAGCCGGAGACCGTCACCGTGTTGCCACTGATGGACAGGGTGTTGTCCGAGAAGGCGAACAGGCCCTTGGGCTTCGGTACGGCCTTCTTCCAGCCCGCCTTGCCGGTCTTCAGGTCGATCTGCTGGAGCGAGGTGCACTTGGCGCCGTCCTTGGCGCTCTCGGCGTAGGCGAAGACCATGACGCCGTTCGCCGAGGGCTCGGCGGGCGCGGCGCACAGCTCGAACGGCACGTCGACGTGCCACTTCGGGGCCCCGTCGCTCAGGTTGTAGCCGGAGACGCCCTTGTACATGGCCTTGACGACGGTGTCGCCGACGATCCACGGACCGAGGACGTCGGAGCCGTTGCGGGGCAGGTCGACGTCGTTCTGGAGCAGCCAGTTGACCTTGGCCTCGCCCGCCTGGCGCCCGGCGTTGAGGTCGTCCTCACCGCCCTTGGACCCGTCGCCCGAGCCGTCGCCCTTGTCCACCGACTCGGTGGGCTTGGGGGCGCCGGAGGAGGAACTGGCGGTGGCGGTCGGACCGGCGATCGGGTCCTTCTCGTCGTCCCCGCCGCCGACGACGGCCCAGGTGGTGACGGCGGCCACCAGGACGGCTCCCGCGGCGATGGCGGCGACGAGACCGGTGCGGCCCTTGAGACCTCCGCCGGAGGACGGCGGGGTCGGGGCACCCTGGTACATCGGCTGGGTGGGGTACCCGCCGTAGGGGTTCTGCTGCTGGCCGTACGGTCCCGGCTGCTGCGGCTGGCCGTAGCCGGGCTGCTGGCCCTGCTGCGGGTACCCGTAGGGCTGCTGCGGGGGCTGCTGGCCGTACGGACCCGGCTGACCGGGCTGGCCCTGCTGCGGGTATCCGTAACCGGGCTGCGGCTGCTGGCCGTACGGTCCGGGCGCGGCGGGCGGCGCGGCCGGGGGCGCGCTCGGGGGCACGCCGGGCGGGCCGGCGGGCGGCGGCGGAGTCTGCGGTGCCTGCGGCGGGACGGGCGGCACGGGCGGCGTGCCCTGGTGCGGGCCCTGGTTCGGATCCTGGGGAGCTCCGAAGCCCCCCGGCGGCTGGTTGCTGGGCGGCTGGGTCATCAGCAGTTCCCCCTTGACGTGAGCGGGTTTTCTTTCTACCACTCGCGCGCCGGCGCAAAAGCGACCGGTCCGCCCCTTGTACCCAAGGGAGGACCGGCCTGTGATGCCCTCGTTATGCGTCCTCGGCCAGTTCGAGCCAGCGCATCTCCAATTCCTCGCGTTCACCCGCGAGTTCCCGCAGCTCCGCGTCGAGCTTCGCGACCTTCTCGAAATCGGTCGCGTTGTCGGCGATCTGCGTGTGCAGCTTGGCCTCCTTCTGGGAGACCTTGTCGAGCTGTCGCTCGACCTTCTGCAGCTCCTTCTTGGCGGCGCGGCTGTCGGCCGCGGAGACGCCCGGCTTCGCCTGCGCGGGCGCCGCGGCGGGCGCCGGGACGGCCGCCTCGATCATCTTCCGGCGCCGCTCCAGGTACTCGTCGATGCCGCGGGGCAGCATCCGCAGGGTCTGGTCGCCGAGCAGCGCGAGCGTCCGGTCGGTGGTGCGCTCGATGAAGAACCGGTCGTGGGAGATGACGACCATGGAGCCCGGCCAGCCGTCGAGGAGGTCCTCCAGCTGGGTGAGGGTCTCGATGTCGAGGTCGTTGGTGGGCTCGTCGAGGAAGAGGACGTTCGGCTCGTCCATCAGCAGGCGGAGCAGCTGGAGGCGGCGGCGCTCACCGCCGGAGAGGTCGCCGACGGGCGTCCACTGCTTCTCCTTGGAGAAGCCGAACTGCTCGCAGAGCTGCCCGGCGGTCATCTCGCGGCCCTTGCCGAGGTCGACCCGGTCGCGGATCTGCTGGACGGCCTCCAGGACCCGCAGGGTGCCGGGGAGCTCGGTGACGTCCTGCGAGAGGTAGGCGAGCCGGACGGTCTTGCCGACGGTGACACTGCCGGCCGCGGGCTGGATCTCGCCCTGGCTGACGGCGGCGTCGGCGAGTGCGCGCAGGAGTGAGGTCTTGCCCGCGCCGTTGACGCCGACGAGGCCGATGCGGTCGCCGGGACCCAGCTGCCAGGTGAGGTGCTGGAGAAGGGTCTTGGGACCGGCGGTGACGGTCACGTCCTCCAGGTCGAACACGGTCTTGCCGAGCCGGGCGTTGGCGAACTTCATCAGCTCGGACGTGTCGCGCGGCGGCGGCACGTCGGCGATCAGCTCGTTGGCGGCCTCGATGCGGTAGCGGGGCTTGGACGTGCGGGCGGGGGCGCCGCGCCGCAGCCAGGCCAGCTCCTTGCGCATCAGGTTCTGCCGCTTGGACTCCTCGGTGGCGGCGATGCGCTCGCGCTCGGCGCGGGCGAACACGTAGTCGGAGTAGCCGCCCTCGTACTCGTGCACGGCACCGCGCTGCACATCCCACATGCGGGTGCAGACCTGGTCGAGGAACCAGCGGTCGTGGGTGACGCAGACGAGCGCGGACCGGCGCTCCTGGAGGTGCTTGGCCAGCCAGGAGATGCCCTCGACGTCGAGGTGGTTGGTGGGCTCGTCGAGGACGATCAGGTCCTGGTCCTCGATGAGCAGCTTGGCGAGCGCGATGCGGCGGCGCTCGCCGCCGGAGAGCGGGCCGATGACGGTGTCCAGGCCGTTCTCGAAGCCGGGCAGGTCGAGCCCGCCGAAGAGCCCGGTGAGCACGTCGCGGATCTTGGCGCTGCCGGCCCACTCGTGGTCGGCCATGACGCCGATGACCTCGTGCCGGACGGTGGCCTTCGGGTCGAGCGAGTCGTGCTGGGTGAGCACGCCGAGGCGCAGCCCGCCGCTGTGGGTGACGCGGCCGGTGTCGGCCTCCTCCAGCTTGGCCAGCATCCGGATGAGGGTGGTCTTGCCGTCGCCGTTGCGGCCGACGACTCCGATCCGGTCCCCTTCGGAGACGCCGAGCGAGACGCCGTCGAGCAGTGCACGGGTGCCGTACACCTTGCTGACAGCCTCGACATTGACCAGATTGACGGCCACTTTGACTCCTGTACGGGGGATCGATCGATCTCCCAGAGTACGTTGCCGCGTACGCCGCACCGACGGGCAGCTGGGGCGCGACGGCCTCGGCGAACTCATCGCGGTGGCCGGGGCCGGGCACGGACGCGGAGATCCGGGCACGACGCGAGCGGCTGCGCCGGGCCCGTGAGCAGCAGGGCGGTCCGGAAACGAGCGCGTCGTGACGAGCGCCGCCGCTCAGGTGGAGGTGATGCGACCGCGCATCGATCCCGCGGCCCTGGAATGGCCCCTGTCCCACCTCGTCGTCGAGCCCGTGACGTACCCCGTCGTGCGTCGAGCGGCGGCCCTCCTCGCCGAGAACGGGCTGCACGGCCACGCGTACGCCGACGGTCGCCGCGACGGCCCTCGCGGCACCGGGCCCGTCTCTGTGCTCACCTCGGACCCGGAGGACCTCGTCGGCCCCTGCGGAGGCCGGGCGGCCGTCATCGCGATCCGATGCGCCCCGCCCGCTCCACCAGGAGCCAGCCCGCCAGGGCCAGGCCGACGGCCGCCGGGGCCGTGACCGGGACGGCGATCAGAGTGGCCGAGTGACCGTCGAGGAGTCCCGCGAAGCCCGTCAGGGAGAGGCCCAGGACGCCGAAGAGCGCGAGCGTGATGCCGACCGCCGCCACGGGGCCGCCCTCGCCGGTCGCCGGGGCGGCCGGGACCGGGGCCTCGAAGCGACGGAAGGCGGCCACGAGCAGCGCCGTGAGAAGGCCCGCAGCGAGGAAGCGGAGGGGGACCTGCGCCCACCAGGATCCGGTCGCCGGGGCGGGCAGCTCCGCACCGAGGCCGAGCATCGCCCCGTACACCCCGAGCATCGCCGTCAGGTGCCAGAGGAACGCGGTCATCGCGATCCCGTTCGCGGCGACCACCGCCCGCCACACCGAGGCCCGGGCCACGAGCCGCGCCCCGGGGCCCCGGAGCAGCTCGACCGCGCCGACCAGCCACAGGCCGTGGCAGAGCAGGGCGAGGGTCGGCGGGGCCATGTTGGAGACCTTCTCACCGGGCATCCCCACCATCGACAGCGGATACGGTCCCAGGGCGACGAGCGCGGTCGCGCCGAGCAGGCCCGCGCCGGCGAGCAGGGCGGGGCGGCGGATCATGCCGTCGGCGCGGAGGAACCCGAGCTGGTGGACCGCCAGCCACACGAACGCGAAGTTCAGGAACTCGACGAACGGCACGTCCGCCGTGAACCGCAGCACGTCCACCGCGACCGCGCCGCCCGCGAGCGCCGCGAACGCGCCCCAGCCCCAGCGCTCGTGCAGCCGCAACAGCGGCGGGGTGAACGCGACCATCGCCAGATAGATCCCTATGAACCAGAGCGGCTGGGTGACCAGCCGCAGCGCGACCCCGGTGAGCCCTCCGTCCGCCCCGGACAGCTGGAGGAGGAGCGCGGCGGCGCCCCAGACACCGACGAAGACCATCGTCGGCCGCAGCAGCCGCTGGAGCCGGGCCCGCAGGAAGGCCGCGTACTGCGGCCGGGAGCGGTGGGCGAGGGCGTGCGAGAAGCCGCCGACGAAGAAGAACACGGGCATCACCTGGAACAGCCAGGTCACCACCTGGAGTTCGGGCACGACGGCGAGCAGATTGCCGACCTGTCCGTCGGTGGTGACGGCCGCCATCAGCCAGTGCCCGAGCACGACGACGGCGAGCGAGGCGACCCGGAGCAGATCGACGTACCGGTCCCGGCTCGCCGGCGTTGCGGCGGCGAGCTCACGCGCGCTGATTCCCATGCCCGTACGGTCCCGCGGTCGGCCTCGCGGCCGACAGGGCGCTGATACTCAACCGGCGCGTGAGTACGGGCCTCCCGGCCCCCGGGGCGCAGTACCGAGCGGCCCGCCTCCCGGACCCCCGCGCGCAGTGCCAACCGGCCCCATGCCGTCGGCCACGCGGGCGACCTCCCGGCCGGGGCTGCCCGCCCCCCGAACCGGCGGGGCGCCATGTTCTTCTCACACCCCCCCCCACCCGAGGAGAAGCACGTGCAGAAACGCCCACGCCTCGCCGCCGTCGCCACCGCCACCGCCGCCCTCGCCGTGATCGCGGCGGGCCCCGCGTCGGGTGGCGATCCGACCGTGTCCGACCCCCGGATCGTCGCCCACTTCGACTTCGCCGCCGGGCAGACCGCGGAGAACATCGCCCTCGAACCCGACGGCTCCGCCGACATCACCTTCGCCTTCGCCCACCAGGTCGCCCGCGTCACCAAGGAGGGCGGGACGACGATCCTCGCCACCCTGCCCGAGGTGCCGGACGCGCAGACGCCCGTCGGCGGGGCCGTCGCCCTGGGCATCGCCCGCGCCCACGACGGCACCCTGTACGTCACCTACGTCACCGGCACGGAGGAGACCGGCGTCTGGCGCATCGCGCCCGGCGGCGGCGAGCCGGAGCAGATCGGGTTCTTCCCGGTGGACTCCTTCCCCAACGGGCTCGCCCTCGACGAGAAGTGCGGCACCCTCTACACCGCCGACTCGCGGCTCGGCAGGGTGTGGAGCCTCCCGGTGACCGGCGGCACGCCCACGGCCTGGGCCACCGGGGCCGCGCTCGAACCCACCGCGCAGGTCCCCTTCGGCGCCAACGGCCTCAAGGTCCACCACGGTGCCGTCTGGGTGTCCAACACCGCACGTGAGACGTTGCTGCGCATCCCGGTCGGTCCCGGTCCCGACCATGCGGCAGGTCCGGTCGAGACCCGGGCGACCGGGCTCACGTCCATCGACGACTTCGCCTTCACCGGGCACGGCGACACGGTCCTCGCCGCGCTGAACCAGGTCGACGAGCTGGAGCTCGTCCTGCCCGACGGCAGCCACAGGACCGTGCTCACCGGCGCGGACGGCCTCGACAACCCGACCTCCGTGGCGGTGCGCGCCAAGACGGTCTACGTGAACAGCGCGGCCTTCTTCAACACGCTGGACCCGGACCCGAACCTGCTCCTGGCCCGGATCTCCAAGAACAAGCTCTGAACACGTTCCGACACGTTCTAGAGAACGGTGGCGCCCGGCGCCGGCGACGTCGCCACCCGCGCCGTGCGGCAGGTGCCCGAGGCGATCAGGGCGGCGGCGACCGTCTCCGCGGACTCCGCGTCCTTCACGAGGAAGGCGGTCGTCGGGCCCGAGCCCGAGACCAGGGCCGCCAGCGCGCCCGCCTCCGTGCCCGCCGTCAGCGTCTCCGCGAGCGACGGGCGCAGGGAGAGCGCCGCCGCCTGGAGGTCGTTGGCGAGGGCGGCCGCGAGCGCGGTCGTGTCGCCGGTGCGCAGGGCGTCCAGGAGGACCTTGGAGGCGGCCGGCTCGGGGACCTCGACGCCCTCGGTGAGCCGGTCGAACTCGCCGAACACCACCGGGGTCGAAAGACCGCCGTCGGCGACGGCGAACACCCAGTGGAAGCCGCCGCCGACCGGCAGCTCCGTCAGGTTCTCGCCGCGCCCGGTGCCGAGTGCCGCTCCGCCGATCAGGCTGAACGGCACGTCGCTGCCGAGCTCGGCGCAGATCTCCAGGAGTTCCTCGCGGGAGGAGTCCAGGCCCCACAGCGCGTCGCAGGCGAGCAGGGCGCCCGCGCCGTCCGCGCTGCCGCCGGCCATGCCGCCGGCGACCGGGATGTCCTTGGCGATGTGCAGGTGCACGCCCGGGGCGATGCCGTGCCGGGCGGCGAGCAGCTCGGCGGCGCGCGCGGCCAGGTTGGTGCGGTCCAGCGGCACCTTGTCGGCGTCCCGTCCCTCGCAGGTGACGGTCAGCCCGTCGGACGGGGTCGCGGTGACCTCGTCGTGGAGGGAGACCGCGAGGAAGACGCTGGCCAGGTCGTGGAAGCCGTCGGGGCGGGCCGCGCCCACCGCGAGCTGGACGTTGACCTTGGCGTGGACCCGGACGGTGACGCTCTCCGCGGCGGTCATGCCTTCGCCTCCGCGATCCGGGCGAACTCCTCCACCGTCAGCGCCTCGCCGCGCGCCTGCGGCGAGATCCCGGCCTTCACCAGGGCCTCCTCCGCCGCCGCGGGCGAGCCGGCCCACGTCGCGAGGGCGGCGCGCAGAGTCTTGCGGCGCTGGGCGAAGGCCGCGTCGACGACCGCGAAGACCTCCTGCCGGGTGGCGGTGGTCGCGAGCGGTTCGGTGCGGCGGACGAGGGAGACGAGGCCGGAGTCGACGTTCGGTGCGGGCCAGAAGACGTTGCGGCCGATGGACCCGGCACGCTTGACCTCCGCGTACCAGTTGGCCTTGACCGACGGCACGCCGTACACCTTGTTGCCCGGCTTGGCGGCGAGCCGGTCGGCGACCTCGGCCTGGACCATGACGAGCGTCCGCTCGATGCTCGGGAACCGCTCCAGCATGTGGAGCAGGACGGGCACGGCGACGTTGTACGGCAGGTTCGCGACGAGCGCGGTCGGCGCCGGGCCCGGCAGCTCCTGGACCTGCATCGCGTCGGAGTGCACGAGTGCGAAGCGGTCGGCGCGGGCGGGCATGCGGGCGGCGATCGTGGCGGGCAGCGCGGCGGCGAGCACATCGTCGATCTCGACGGCCGTCACGCGGTCCGCGGCCTCCAGGAGGGCCAGGGTGAGGGAGCCGAGTCCGGGACCCACCTCCACGACCACGTCGTCGGGCCGCACCCCGGCCGTGCGGACGATCCGCCGGACGGTGTTGGCGTCGATGACGAAGTTCTGGCCCTTCTGCTTCGTGGGGCGTACGCCGAGGGCGGCCGCCAGTTCACGGATGTCGGCGGGGCCGAGGAGGGCGTCGGGGCTTTCGGGGCCGGTGGTGGTGCTCACCGGTACAGCCTACGGGGCACCCGTGGGGCACCCTACAACTCACCCCGTCTCACCCGTGCAGCCGCCGTCCGCAGTGGGGCCACGGACTCGCCCCCCGCTGCACGTACAGCTTCTTCGCACGGAACGTCTGCTCGGCGGCGGGCGCGTTCTGAGCGACTCCGCTGCCGCCGAGGGAGCGCCAGGTGCCGGGGTCGAACTGGTAGAGCCCGCCGTACGTCCCCGAGGGGTCGACGGCGTTCGGGCGGCCGCCGGACTCGCAGGCGGCGAGCGCTCCCCAGTCGAGGCCGTCGGCGCCCGCGACGGAGGTCGGCATGGGCCTGGTGCCGATCCGGACCCGCCGGCTGACGGGTTCGCGGACGATCTCCTCGCCGATCCGGCGGGGCCGCTGCTTGACGCCGTTGACCGTCCGCAGGCTGTACGTGACACGGCGGACGCCCGCCGCGCCCTGCCGGTCGACGACCTCGGTGCCGACGAAGAGCTCGGGGTCGCGGGCCCTCTCGACGGCGTACGGCACGGCCTCCTCGCGCGTCACCTTCGAGCCGGTGATCCGCAGCACGGTGACCGTCTGGCCGTCGCGCGGGAAGGACTCGGGGACGACGGAGGTGGCGTCCTGCGCGGAGAGGGTGATCCCGGCCTCGGCGAGGGCCTCGCGGACGGTGGCGGCGTTCGTCCGGACGGTCCGCTCGCGCCCGTCGGCGAGGAAGGTCACCGTCCGCTCGGTCCGTACGTCGAGGGCGAGTCCGTCGCGGGAGATGGCGGCGCCTCGGGAGACCGAGAGAAACGCGCCCTCCGCGCGGACCCCGAGCTGGCGCAGCGCGCCCTCGACGGTCCGGGCGGTCGTCCAGACCTGGCGGCGCTGCCCGTCGAGGGTGAGGGCGACGGGGCGTCCGTACCGGACGACGATCTCGTCGCCGCTGGCCAGGGCCTCGGCGGGGGCGGGCGCGACGATGTCGTGGGCGCCGACGGCCAGGCCCTCGTCGGCGAGCAGTTCCTCGACGTCGTCGGCGAAGGTGTGGAGGGTACGCGGGACGCCGTCGACGGAGAGCCGGACGGCCTTGTCGTCGGCGACGAACGCGCTGGTGCCGCCGGCGAGGAAGGCCACGACGAGTGCCTGCGGGACGAGCCGCCGCAGCCCGTCCCCGGTGGCTCCCGAGGCCTTGCGGCGGCGGGCGGCGCGCCGGGACCCGGCCCGGGAGCCCTGCCCGGGGACGAGGCCCGGCGCGGCACCCGGGGCGGGGACGACGAGCGGCGCGGCCTGGGTCGGCTGGTCGTGCACGGACAGGGGCGCGCCCCGCCGTCCGGCGCGGTGACTGCCCTGGGAAGTGCTCACGAGGCCGGGACCCTACCCGGGCACTCCTCACGCGGTGCGTCGATCCGGCTACGACACGTAACCGTTATGGATCAGTAATCGAAGGCGCGGGCCGTGTTCACGGCGATCGCCTCGGCCATCTCGTTCTCGCCGATGCCGCGCACCTCCGCCATCGCCCGGAGGGTGACGGGGATCAGGTACGGGGCGTTCGGGCGGCCGCGGTAGGGCGCGGGGGTGAGGAAGGGGGCGTCGGTCTCGACGAGGACGAGTTCCAGCGGGGCGACGGCGAGAGCGTCGCGCAGGTGCTGGGCGTTCTTGAAGGTGACGTTGCCGGCGAAGGACATGTAGTAGCCCTTGGCGGCGCAGATCTCGGCCATGGCGGCGTCGCCGGAGTAGCAGTGGAAGACGGTCCGCTCGGGGGCGCCCTCCTCGTCCAGGACGCGCAGCACGTCGGCGTGGGCCTCGCGGTCGTGGATGACGAGCGCCTTGCCGTGCCGCTTGGCGATCTCGATGTGGGCGCGGAAGGAACGCTCCTGCGCGGCGATGCCCTCGGGTCCCGTACGGAAGAAGTCGAGGCCGGTCTCGCCGACGCCGCGCACGTAGGGGAGGGCGGCGAGCCGGTCGATCTCGGAGAGCGCGTCGTCGAGGGCGGAGTCGCCGCCGCCTGCGCGGGCCCCCTGCCGGGACCATCCGTCGGGGTCCCCCAGGACGATCCGGGGCGCTTCGTTGGGGTGCAGGGCGACGGCCGCGTGCACGTGCTCGTGGGCGGCGGCGGTCTCCGCGGCCCACTGGGAGCCCTTCACGTCGCAGCCGACCTGGACGACCGTGGTCACCCCGACGGCGGCGGCCTTGACCAGAGCCTCCTCGACGGTCCCCGACTGGAGGTCCAGGTGGGTGTGCGAGTCCGCGACCTCCACGAGGAGGGGTTCGGGCAGCGGCGGCGGGGCGTCCTTGGCACTCATGACCCCGATCGTACGAAAGTCATGAGTGCCGGCGCGCGCCGATATGCCGGGCCCGGGGCGGGCCGCCGGCCCCCGGGCCCGGGCCGCTCCCGGGCTACTGGCGGCGCCTGAAGGGGTGCAGCAGGTCGGACAGGTGCCAGTGGTGCGGCACCGGCGGCTGCTCGGGGGCGTCCTCGGTCAGCTCCTGACCGATGGGACCGGCCATCGAGACGGGCTTGGTGGCCCGCGCCCCCTGCTGGTGCTTCTCCGTCGCGGCGATCAGGTCGAGCACCGACGACACCTGCCCCGCGCGCATGATCCGGACGACGTGACCGCCGCAGTTCATGCAGGTGGGGCTGGACAGCGGGGACGGAACCCGCTCTCCCTCCGCCTTGTAGACGACGAATTCGTGGCCGGCGGCGTCGACGTGGTGCTCGATGTCGTACGCCTGCTCCCAGCCGTACCCACAGCGCATGCAGGCAAAGGCGTACGCCTCATGGGCGACGGATATGCCGGTGCCGGTGATCTCGGTCATTCCAGCTCCTCTCCACTGATCCAGTGGACGCCTTTTCGGGCCGGAGCGCATCAGCACGGGTCGAACCATGGAAGGCATTTGGCACTTCCCTTGCCAAGAGCCCTGAGACGGGTTCCCGCGCCGGGTTCGGCTTTGCCTTTCAGATTAGTCCTTTACCGTTTCCGGGGCCCGGTCCAGCCGCATTCTTTGCCGCCACGACGGCATCGAACACCTCGCGCTTGGGAAGCCCCGCGTCGGCGGCGACCGCGGCGATCGCCTCCTTGCGCCGCTCGCCCGCCTCCTCGCGCACCCGCACCCTGCGCACCAGCTCCTCGGCGTCGAGTTCGGCCGGTCCCGTCTCGGGGGCGCCCTCGACGACGACGGTGATCTCGCCCCGCACGCCCTCGGCCGCCCAGGCCGCGAGCTCGGCCAGCGGGCCGCGCTTGACCTCCTCGTACGTCTTGGTCAGCTCGCGGCAGACGGCGGCTCGGCGCTCGGCGCCGAAGACCTCGGCCATCGCGGCGAGGGTGTCGTCGAGCCGGTGCGGGGCCTCGAAGTAGACGAGGGTGCGGCGCTCGTCGGCGACCTCGCGGAGGCGGCCGAGGCGCTCGCCGGCCTTCCTGGGCAGGAAGCCCTCGAAGCAGAAGCGGTCCACGGGCAGGCCCGAGAGGGCGAGCGCGGTGAGCACGGCGGACGGGCCGGGGACGGCCGTCACCTTGATGTCCTGCTCGACGGCGGCGGCGACGAGCCGGTAGCCGGGGTCCGACACGGACGGCATGCCCGCGTCGGTGACGAGCAGCACACGCGCGCCGCCGACGAGGGCCTCGACCAGCTCCGGCGTACGGGCGGACTCGTTGCCCTCGAAGTAGGAGACGACACGGCCCGTCGTGTGGATGCCCAGGGCACGGGTCAGTCCGCGCAGCCTCCGGGTGTCCTCGGCGGCCACGATGTCCGCGTTCTCCAGTTCGGTGGCGAGTCGGGGCGGAGCGTCCGCGATGTCACCGATGGGGGTCCCTGCGAGTACCAGCGTTCCTGTCACACGTCCCATCCTCCCAGCCCGGAGAGGCGACGCGCACAGGCGCGTTCCCTACGATGGCGCGGTGACCAGTACCGCACCCGAGGCCCTGGAGGGCCAGCACCCCATGGCAGAGCCCGTGGCAGAGCCCTCTTCGTGGCAAAAGCGGCTTCGGCGTTTCGGCTATGCGCCGCCCGCCGGAAGCGCCGCCCCCATCGGGCTGCGGGAGCGGCTCGTCCCCCCGTACGTCCGCCCGTCCAAGCGTCTGATGTCGCTGCTCGGCATCGGCCCCGACCGGTCCGAGCGGCTGTGGCGGCTGATGGCGTGGGGCGGTCCGCTCCTGGTCACGGCGGTCGCGGGGCTGCTGAGGTTCTGGAACCTGGGCAAGCCGAACGCGGTGATATTCGACGAGACGTACTACGCCAAGGACTCCTGGGCTCTGATCAACCAGGGGTACGAGGGGGCGTGGCCGAAGGACATCGACAAGACGGTCCTCAGCGACCCCGGCGCGGTCCTCGTGCCGACCGACCCCGGCTATGTCGTCCATCCTCCGATGGGCAAGTGGGTCATCGGCGTCGGCGAGAAGCTGATCGGCTTCGAGCCGTTCGGCTGGCGCTTCATGGTGGCGCTGCTCGGCACGCTGTCGGTCCTGATGCTGTGCCGGATCGGCCGGCGTCTCTTCCGCTCCACGTTCCTGGGCTGTCTGGCGGGTCTGCTGCTCGCCGTCGACGGACTGCACTTCGTGATGAGCCGTACGGCTCTCCTCGACCAGGTGCTGATGTTCTTCGTCCTGGCGGCCTTCGGCTGTCTGGTCCTGGACCGCGACCGGACCCGGAAACGGCTCGCGGGCGCGCTCCCGGAGGACGAGGAGGGCGTGCTGCGGCCGGACGCGGAGATCGCGGAGACGCTGCGCCTGGGGTGGCGGCCATGGCGCATCGCGGCCGGTGTGATGCTGGGCCTCGCGGCGGCGACCAAGTGGAACGGCCTGTACGTCATGGTGGGCTTCGGCCTGATGACGGTGCTGTGGGACGTCGGCGGGCGCCGGACGGCCGGCGCGGTCCGCCCGTACCTCGCGGTGATCAAGAAGGACCTGGTCCCGGCGTTCGTGTCGGTCGTGCCGGTCGCGATCGCCACGTACCTGGTGACGTGGACCGGCTGGATCGTCAGCGACAAGGGCTACTTCCGGAGCTGGGCCGCCGACCAGGACAAGCTGGACGGCGGCGGGACCTGGGGCTGGCTGCCGCAGTGGCTGCGCAGCCTCTGGCACTACGAGTCCGAGGTCTACAGCTTCCACGTGGGCCTCACCTCGCCCCACACGTACGAGTCGAACCCGTGGTCGTGGATCGTCCTCGGCCGTCCGGTCTCCTACTTCTACGAGTCGCCCGCGCCCGGCACCGGCGGCTGCCCGGCCTCCGCGAAGGAGAAGTGCGCGGCGGAGGTCCTGGCCCTCGGCACCCCGCTGCTGTGGTGGGCCGCCTGCTTCGCGATCCTGTACATCCTGTGGCGCTGGGCCTTCCGCCGCGACTGGCGGGCGGGCGCGATCGCCTGCGGCATCGCGGCCGGCTGGGTCCCCTGGTTCCTCTACCAGGAACGCACCATCTTCCTTTTCTACGCGGTGGTCTTCGTTCCGTTCCTGTGTCTGGCGGTGGCGATGATGCTGGGCGCGATCGTCGGCCCCGCGGGTTCCTCGGAGAGGCGCCGCACGTTCGGCGCGGTGGCGGCGGGCTGCATCGTTCTTCTCATCGTCTGGAATTTCATCTATTTCTGGCCCATCTACACCGGCACTCCCATTCCGCTGGACCAATGGCGGAACCGGATGTGGCTCGACACCTGGGTGTAGCGGGAGAATCACGGCAAGAGGGCGCGACCGGTGGTCGCGCCCTCTTGGTTGTTGTCGGTGGCCGGCGGTGGGCGCCGGCGGACCCCGCCGCAGGGCGCCCCGCCCCGGTGTCGCCGGATTCGTACAACCATCCGCCCGCTCAGGAGTCGTGTAGGGCGAGTGCGCCGTATGCGTGTTCGTTTCGCTTTCAGGGGGACCCACATGACTCACCGCATATCCCTGCGTGCCCGCGTGCTTCCGGTCGTGGTCGCCGCCGGAGTGCTCGTGCCCGTCGTCGCGGGCGCGGCACCCGCTGCCGCCGCCACGGCGCCGCAGGTCAGCTGCACGTCCGGCAAGGCCGGGCTCGCCGTCAAGCTCCAGAGGGACATCACCGCCGCCCTCGCCTCGCGCGCGGGTACTGTTGCCGTCGGCCTGCGCGACCGCACCACGAACACCACCTGCACCCTGCGCGCGACGACCGCGTACGACTCGGCCAGCGTCGTGAAGGTGACCGTCCTCGCCACGCTCCTCTGGGACGCCAAGAAGACCAATCGATACCTGACCTCACGCGAGGCCGGCCTCGCCACCGCCATGATCACCAAGTCCGACAACGCGGCCACCACCGCCCTGTGGAACCAGCTCGGCGTCACCAAGGTGAAGGGCTTCCTGGCGGCCGCCGGCATGACGCGGACGGTGCCGGGGTCCGGCGGGTACTGGGGGCTCACCCGGATCAACGTCACCGACGAGCAGCGCCTGCTCTCACTGATCACCGCCAGGAACACCGTCCTGAGTGACAACTCCCGCGCCTACATCCTCAAGCTCATGGGGCAGGTCGTCACCGCCCAGAGGTGGGGGACCCCCGCCGGTGCGCCCTCCTCCGTGTCCAAGCACGTCAAGAACGGCTGGCTGCAGCGCGCCACGCGCGGCTGGCGCGTGCACAGCATCGGCACGTTCCAGGGCGGCGGCCACGACTACACCATCTCCGTGCTCACCGACGGCAACAGCACCATGAACTACGGGGTGACCACCATCCAGGCCGTGGCCAAGGTGATCCACCGGGATCTGTTCCCGACCGCGCCCGCCGCGTCCCGGTACACGCCGACCGCCACGCCCATGGAGGCGTACGTCGCGGTTCCCCAGCGCTGAGGTCCTGGCTCCCTGTGTGACGGAATGGCCCGAAGTTGCTCGACACACGCATGGGGCGCTGCTTGACTCGTGGGTTCACACGGGGAGGGGAGCGCAGCCATGCGCAGTGGAGCCAAGGTCGCGATAGTCGGGGGTGTGTTCGCCGTCGTGGCGGGCGGGGTCGGATACGGGGGCTACAACCTCTGGAACGGCGTGATGGGTGGCGAGAAGTCGCCGCAGTCCAACGCGGCCGCCGCGCCACGGACGGGGCCGGTCACGGACGAGGAGGTCACCGCCGTCGCGCGGGACTTCCTCGCCGCCTGGGCCGCAGGGGAACCGGAGAAGGCCGGGCAGCTGACGAACGACCCGGTGACGGCCGGGCCCGCCGTGGCGGCCTACCGGGACGGCGCGAAGGTCTCGAAGGCGGTGATCACGCCGGGGGCGGCGGTCGGGGCGACGGTGCCGTTCACCGTGAAGGCGACGATCTCGTACGAGGGCGTCGCCAAGGACCTGTCGTACGCCTCCCAACTGACCGTGGTGCGCGGGCAGACCACCGGCCGGGCGCTGGTGAAGTGGCAGCCGGCCGTGCTCCACCCCAAGCTCACCGCGGGCGGCACTCTGCGCACGGGCGCCGCGAAGAGCGCCGCCATCAAGGCCGTCGACCGCAACGACATCGAGCTGACCGCGGAGAAGTACCCGTCGCTCGGACCGCTCCTGAACGAGCTGCGCACGCGGTACGGCTCCAAGGTGGGAGGCTCCCCCGGCGTCGAGACCTGGATCGACTCGGGCAGCGAGACCGCCGCCGACACCCCTCTCCTCGTCCTGCGGCAGGGGAAGGCGGGCACCCTGAAGACCACCATCGACGCGGGTGTGCAGGCGGCGGCGGAGAAGGCGGTCAAGGCGTACGGGAACGCCTCGGTGGCGGCGATCGAGCCGTCGACGGGGGCGATACGGGCGGTCGCCAACAGCCCGGCGACCGAGTACAACATCGCGTTCCGGGGGGCCCAGGCCCCCGGCTCGACGATGAAGATCGTCACGGCGGCGATGATGATGCAGAACGGTCTGGCGACGCCCAGCACCAAGGTCGAGTGTCCTCCCGACGTCATTTCGAGGAGCCAGAGCTTCCAGAACCTCGACAGGTTCAGCATCGCCGACGGCACCCTCACCGAGGCGTTCCGCCGCTCCTGCAACACCGCCTTCATCAAGGCGATCACCCGACTCAGCGACAAGAACATCGCGGACACCGCCCTCGGCGACACGGCCCGCGACTCCTTCGGCATCGGCCAGGTCTGGCAGGTGGGCGTCCCCGCGGCGGACGGCAGCGTCCCCGAGTCGGCCGGGAGCGATACGCCCGCCTCGTACATCGGCCAGGGCAAGATCACGATGAGCGCCCTCAACGTCGCCTCGCTCTCCGCGACCGTGAAGAACGGCGGCTTCCTCCAGCCGTACCTGGTGGCGAGGGACCTCGACGACCGGGAGTTCGCCAAGGCCGACCGGCTCTCCCCCGAGGTCGCCTCGGGGCTGCGCCTGATGATGAAGGCGGCGGCGACGGCGTCGGACGGCACCGCGACGGAGGCGATGGCGGGGGTCCCCGGCCCCAAGGGCGCCAAGACCGGCTCCGCCGAGATCGACGGCCACGCTGTCTCCAACAGCTGGTTCACCGGTTACTCGGGCGACCTCGCGGCGGCGGCGGTCGTCCAGTCGGGCGGGCACGGCGGCGACGCGGCGGGCCCGGTGGTGGCGCGGGTGCTGAAGGCGGGCTGACCGCCCGCCTCCCGGAACCCGGTCGCATGGCCCGTACAACTACCGCTAGCGTGCGGGCCATGACCGCTGACGACACCACATCCCCCGCCCACCCCCGGTTCGCCGCCGCACTCCAGGAGCTGGGGCTCGACGTCGAGATCCGCCGCTTCCCGGACGAGACCCGCACCGCGCAGCAGGCCGCCGAGGCCATCGGCTGCGAGGTGTCGGAGATCGTGAAGTCCCTCGTCTTCGCGGCCGACGGGGTCCCGGTCCTCGTGCTGATGGACGGCGCCTCGCGGGTGGACGTCGAGCGGGTACGGGTGGAGCTGGGCGCCGGGAAGGTGACCCGGGCGGACGCGAAGGCGGTCCGGGAGACGACCGGGTACGCGATCGGGGGCGTCCCGCCGTTCGGGCACCGCACCCGGACCCGGGTCCTCGCCGACCGGGGCCTGCTCGACCACGCGCGGGTGTGGGCGGCGGCGGGCAACCCGCACACGGTGTTCGCGCTCGACCCCAAGTCGCTGGTGACGCACGCCGGCGGAACCCTGGTGGACGTCCGCGAGCCCTCGGCGTGACGCCGCTCGTCACCCTGGCCGTCCTCGTCGCAGCCGTCACGCACGCGAGCTGGAACGCGCTGGCGCACCACATCAAGGACCAGCTGCTCTCGTTCACGCTGATATCCGGCGGGGGCGCCCTCATCGGCCTGGTCACGGCCTTCTTCGTGCCGTTGCCGGCGGCGGAGGCGTGGCCGTACCTGGTGGCCTCCGCGCTGCTGCACGTGGGCTACATGGTGCTGCTCATGCGCTCGTTCACGCTGGGCGACTTCGGCCAGATGTACCCGATCGCGCGAGGTACGGCCCCGCTGGCCGTGACGGCGCTCGCGGCGGTCTTCGTGGACGAGATACCGGACGGCTGGCAGCTGCTGGGCGTCGCGGTGGCGTGCGCGGGCCTGACGGGCCTCGCGCTGTGGGGCATCCGGGGCAAGGGGGCGCGCCCCCACTGGCCGGCGCTGCTCGCGGCGGGCGCGACGGGCCTGTCGATCGCCCTGTACACGGTGGTGGACGGCGTCGGCGTCCGCGCCTCGGACACGCCGCTGGGCTACATCGCGTGGCTGATGGTCCTGGAGGGCCTGGCGATCCCGGCGTACGCCCTCTGGACCCGCCGGGCGGCCCTGCTGCCCCAGCTCCGTCCGTACGCGGGGCGGGGCCTGCTGGGCGCGGTGCTGTCGGTGGCCGCGTACAGCCTGGTGCTCTGGGCGCAGACGAAGGCGCCGCTCGCCCCGGTCGCTGCGCTGCGCGAGTCCTCGATCATCGTGGGCGCGGCCATCGGAGCCCTGTTCTTCAAGGAACGCTTCGGCGGCCCGAGGGTCGCGGCGGCGGGCCTGATGGTGGCGGGCATCGGACTGATGCTGCACGCGGGATGAGGCGGCGGGCGGGCGGCGGGCGGGGCGTCCACGGAGGGCGTCAGCGACCGACGCCGACGCCCACACCCGCGCCGGGGGCCGGGCCGTCCCAGGAGGCGCGGAAGAAGTCCGTACGGATGCGGCGGAAGCCGGTGTGGCCGGTGGCCTGGGCGTGGGACAGGCACCAGCCGGCGGGCCCCCGTCCGTCGTCCGCCGCGCCGGAGCCGTCGAGGCAGGTGGTGCACTCGGCCTCGGTGACGGTCCCGCTGCCCGTCCGGTCGGGCCGTAACGCCCAGAGCCGGGGCCGCCGAGCGGTCCGGTGGTACGCCCCCGCCGGGCTCACCTCGACCCGCCCGCGGCTGCCGGGGCCGGAGGTGTCCGTACGGCCGGGCGGCGCCCCGGCGGGGGCGGTAACAGCCGGCGGACCCGGCCGGCACGGCGGACGCCAGGGTTGCTCACGTCGACGCTCCTTCGAAACGGTGGCCACGCCCCGGCCGTTCGCGCGGTCGCGGGGGTCTTGCTGTTTCTCGCACGGACCAGCAAGATCAACTCACCGTTACGGTCGACATACGGCACGTGATCGCCATCACAGCATGCCCACGCGTGCCGGAAGAATGCAAGGCTTGCGAACTCCCCCTTGGCGTTCCGCGAGTCGAGGACCGGCGCGGTGACCGCGCACACGCGCGGACACCCGCCCGGGCAGAGAAGGGACCGCATCATGCCGGCCAGGCGCCCCCACCCGCCGACCGTCCGACTCCGGCGTCTCGCCTCGGAGTTGAGGAGGCTTCGCGCCGAAGCGGGACTCACCCGCGAGGAGGTCGCACAGCGGACCGGGATCAACGAGGCGACGCTCTACCGGATCGAGAGGTCCCGGGCACGACCCCAAAGACGCACACTGGTCGGCCTGTTGGACGCCTACGGGGCCGACGAGTCGCACCGCACCGACCTGCTGGCCCTGCAGAGCGGGGCGAACGATCAGGGCTGGTTGCGGCCGTACCACGCGGAACTGCCCGAGGAGTACACCGCGTACATCGGCTTCGAGGCCGAGGCGCGGACGGTCCGCAACTACGAGTCGCTCTTCGTCCCCGGGCTCGCCCAGACCGAGCAGTACGCCACGGAGGTCGTCCGGGGCGTCCTCCCGGTGGCCAGCCGGAGGGAGGTCGCACAGCGCGTCCAGGCGCGCATGGAGCGCCAGGCCGTCCTCACCGGGGAACACCCGCTGCGGCTCCGGGCGATCGTGGACGAGGCGGCCCTGCGGCGCGCGGTCGGAGGCCGCGAGGTCATGCGCGGCCAGGCACGGCACCTGCTCGAACTGATGGCGGAGCCGCACGTCACGTTCCAGGTGATCCCCTTCGAGAGGGGCGCGCACGCCGGCATGACGGGCAGCTTCGTCCACATGGAGTTCCCCCACGCGGACGATCCCGAGCTGGTCTACCTGGACACACCGGCCGGCGACCTGTTCCTCGAGTCGGAGACGGAGATCCGACGCTACAAGTCGGTGTTCGAGCACCTCCAGGCGGTGGCCCTCGGGCCGGACGACAGCGCCGGGCTGCTGGCCAGGGTTGCGGAAGAGTAGAACCGAGAGAGGGTGTTCGCAGTGCAGCACGACCCGGCCGAGCCGACGTGGCGGAGCAGCAGCTACAGCAGCGGGAACGGTCAATGCGTGGAGGTCGGCGACACCTCCCCCGTCCGCGCCCCGGTTCCCGTCCGCGACAGCAAGACGGCCCCCGCCGGCCCCCGCCTCTCCTTCGGGGAGGGGGCCTGGGCGTCCTTCGTGGCCGCGGTCAGGACCGAGCGGCTGTAGCCCGAGGCGGCGTGGCCTCGGGCGCGAGCGCGTGGATCACGGCACGGGCCAGTGCCGCAGGAGCCAGGCGTCGACCGTCATGGCGGCACCGTACCGGCGGTCCCGCTCCCCCTCACTCCCCCAGCACCTCCGCGAAGTGTGTGTTCACCGCCAGGAGGCCGCCGTCCACGCGAAGGACCGTGCCCGTGATCCAGGACGCGTCCGCCGAGGCCAGGAAGGCGACCGCCGCAGCCACGTCCTCCGGGGTGCCCACCCGCGGCAGGGGGTAGACCCGTTCGGCCAGGGCCTTCAGCTCGCGGTCCCTGCCCGACCACGCCGTCGTCGCGATCGTCCCCGGGTTGATCTGGTTCACCCGCACCCCGCGCCCCGCCGCGTCGCCCGCGAGCGTGCGGGTCAGCGACGCCAGGCCCGCCTTCGCCGCGCTGTAGGCGTGGCCGCCGAAGTCCGTCTCGGCGTTGACCGAGCCGATGTTCACGATCGCCCCGCGCCCGCCGGCCGCCAGGTGCGGCAGCGCCGCCCGGGAGCAGCGGACCGCGCCCATGAAGGTGACGTCGTGCTGGACGGTGAACACCGCGTCCGGCTCGTCCTCGAAGCGGTCCCGGTCGGGCGCCACAGGTCCGAGGGCGTTGTTGACGAGGACGTCCAGGCGCCCGAAGGTCTCCACCGCGCAGGCCGTCGCCTCGTCCACCGACGACTGGTCGCCCACGTCGCAGTGCCGGTACTCGGCGCCCGGGATCCCCGCCGCCGTCTTCCGCGCCGCCGCCTCGTCCACATCGGTGACCAGGACCCTCGCCCCTTCCGCCGCGAGCCGTCGCGCCGTCGCCGCGCCGATGCCGCGCGCCGCGCCCGTGATCAGTACCGCGTATCCGCCGAAGCGTTCCCTGAGGTCCATACGCCCGATCTCAGCACTCGGCTCCGGGCCGCGCCAGCCCCCCGTAACATCCCGTTCATCAATTACCCCCGCCCCTATGCGCGAAGAAAGCACAGCCAGGCGATTCGGCCAGGGCCGAAAGACTTTGACACACCCCTGGCGCGAATACCACGATCTACTTCGCCGCCGACCACGCATTCATCAGGGGGAAAACCATGTCCACGTATCAGTCCGGTGTCGAGGAAATCGCAGAGGCCCTTTCCTCCCGGAGCTACGACCTGATCTCGGGCGAGAAGGTGAAGCAGCTTCTCCTGCGGCGCTCCGAGACCGCCGTCGACGACCTGGAGCCGTTCCGCGACAGCTGGTCGCGGATGCCGCTCGACAGCTACATGGCGGACGGCGGCCGCTACCGCCGCCGCCGGCACGCCACCCTGAGCGCGCCGCGCGCGAGCGCCGACTACCGCGTCGAGGCGCACCAGCCGCACTACCAGGGGCTCGACTACAACACCCTCAACGGCGGCGTGGCCCGGCACTACGAGCCGTTCGAGGAGCAGATCCTGCGCGGCCGCACCATGGACAGCCTGATCACTCTCGGATGTGACATATTCGGCCGCCTCGCGCCGTACTCGGGCTGGCACATCGAGGCCCACCAGTTCCGCATCGAGGTCAACGGCGAAGAGGTCGGCCTGCCCACGCCGGAGGGGGTGCACCGCGACGGTGTCACGTTCGTCCTGATGGCGATGGTCGGCCGCTCGAACGCCACCGGCGGCGAGAGCACCGTCTTCAACCTGGACAAGCAGCCGGTCGAGAAGTTCTCCCTGACCGACCCGCTCGACGTGGCCCTCGTCAACGACGAGCGCGTCTACCACGGCGTCTCGCCGATCGAGCAGATCGACCCCGCCGCCCCGGCGTCGCGCGACGTGCTGGTCATCACCTACCGTCACAAGCCCTGATGTCAGGGGCGGGTGGGAGGGGACGGGGTCCGCGCGGGCCCGGACCCTCCCACCCGCTCACCCCTTGAGTGAGTACGTGAGCGAGAAGGCGGGAAGTCGGGAACATGGGTCAGCTCATCGCCGTGGCGGTCATCACCATTCTGGCTGTCATCAGCCCCGGCGCGGATTTCGCGATGACCGTCCGCAACAGTTATCTGTACGGGAGGACCGCCGGTATTCTCGCGGCCGTCGGAATTGCGCTCGGCGTTCTCATCCACGTCACTTACACCATGCTGGGTGTCGGACTTCTGGTCTCCAGGACGCCGATGCTTTTCACGGCGATGAAACTCATCGGCGCCGCATATCTGGTGTACATCGGCTACAGGACGTTCGTCACCAAGGCCCAGGTGGACATCGACCTTTCGGAGGACGGCGGCCTTTCGAAGGCCGGGGCGCTGCGCACCGGCTTTCTGACGAACGCGCTCAACCCGAAGACGATGCTGTTCGTGCTGAGCACGTACACCCAGGTCGTCAGCGCCGACACCCCCGTCTTCCAGCAGGTCGGCTACGGCCTCTTCATGTCCTTCGCCCACCTGGTCTGGTTCGGCCTCGCGGCGGTCCTCTTCTCCAACCAGGCCCTGCGGTCCCGGCTGCTGCAGCGGCAGACCGTGCTCAACAAGGTCATCGGGGCCGTGCTGGTCGGTCTGGGCATGCTGCTGGCGCTGACGCCCGCCATGGCCTGACCCGCCCGGTCCCCGACGGGAGAAGGCCGGTGCCGGCGGGTCAGTCCGTCGAGACCCGCTCCACGCGCGGCTCCGCGATCGCCTTGTAGTCCTCCGACGACAGGGCGATCGAGCGGTCGAGCCGCGCGGCGTTGAAGTAGAACTCCTGGTGCGTCAACAGGTCGGGGTCCACGAGGAGTTGGAGCCGCTCGTCGAAGGCGAACGGCAGGATCGTGCCGCTCGGCGAGCCCGCGAGGTCCTCCGCGATCTCCGGGGAGGCGAAGGAGACGTACGTGCCGCCGTACAGCGCCTTCACCGCGTTCAGGTCGATCCGCCGGTCACCGGGGACGACGACCAGCGCGAAGCGCTTCTCCTTCTTGCCGATCTTCACCATGGCGATGATGCACTTGGCCGCCTCGGCGAGCGTGTGCCCCCGCAGCGCGCTGACCGCCTCGGTGCCGCCCTCGGGGGCGTGCTCGATCACCCGGTAGGCGGCTCCGCGCTCGTCCAGCAGGGCGAGCAGCTTCTCGTACGTCCCGTTGTCGGACGTCACGTCGGTCGCGGCATCGGTCACGGCGTCGGCGGTCATGGGTTCCTCCTTGTTGCGGCATGTTTCAAGTGGTTTCGTACGACGGCGCGTTGACCCTACGCCGGTTGTCCAGGTGCCTGAGCAGAGCGACACCCGAGGAGTCCAGTTCGTACAGCACCCGTACGCCCGCCCGGCGCCGGCGCACCACGCCCGCGGCCACCAGGGACGTGAGGTGTTCGGAGACGGTGCTCGGCGCCAGTCCGAGCGTCGCCGCCAGGTCCGAGGTCGTGGTCGGTGCGACGAGGCCGCGGACCACTCCGGCCCGGCTGCGGCCGAGCAGGATCTCGAGCCGGTCGCCGCGCGCGGGTTCGTCGGTGCCCTCGTCGGCCCGTCCGCCCGCCCGCCGCCCCGGCCGGATCTCGCAGGCCAGGACGGCGGCCCCTTCGGCCTGGTACGACACGGCCGTCACCCCGTTCGGGGCGAAGCCCAGGAGCGACGCCCCCCGGCCGAACACCAGGGGCACCAGGACGATGCGCGAGACGTCCGTCTTCGCCGCGATCCTGCCCGGCGGCCCGGCGTGCAGCCGCAGGACGTCCCCGCGCCGCGAGATGGCCCCGTTCAGGGTGCCGAGGAGGCGGTCCGGGCCCTGGGTGGCGAGCACGCGGGCGCGGAGCAGGATGTCGTCGTCCGTGACGGTCTTCAGAGGCGCCTCGTACGGGGCGAGGGCGGCGCGTACATAGCGAGGGAGGAAGGCGCACAGGTCGGCGATCCGCCCCCCGGGATCCGCGTACAGCGGACGCACCTCGACGGGGACGCCCTGCGGGAACCACCGCTCCAGCTCCTCGCGCACCCGGGCCGGGGACACCTCGCGGAGCGAGGCGATCTCGTCCGCCAGGTCCGGTTGCCGGGCCGAGGACGGGACGGGCAGGAGGAACGACGGCAGGGTGCCGCCGCCGGCCCGGAAGAGGTGGACGAGCCACCCCGGCAGGGTCACGTCGGCCCGCATCAGCGAACGGCGCGCCGCCCGGCCCCAGTTGGTGTACGGCCAGGGCACGAGCCCCCGGTAGGCGGCCAGCAGCCCGATGCTGCCGAACGTCTCCCACAGCCGGCTGTCGGCGATCCGAAGGGATCCGGCGTGGCTCCCGTGTTCGGACGTCGTCAACGAAATCTCGATCACATGCGCCCCCGTGCGCCTGGTCCACCGAACGGTGGAGCGGGCACACGCTAGCGCCCGAATGATCACCGATCCGCGCCCCGGAAGGGCAGAATGTCAGGTCGCGCCCGGAGGAATGTCAGGTCGGGGAGATCACGAACGGCGTTGCGGCCGGGAGCGGTTCACACCGCGCCGTGCACCACCGACCCGACCGCCCTCACCAGCGCCTGCGCCCGCGGATCCGCCGTCACCGTCTTGCGCATGCCGTTCGTCACGTACCCGAAGGCGATGCCGGCGTCGGGGTCGGCGAAGCCGAGCGAGCCGCCGCGGCCCGGGTGGCCGTACGAGGACGGGCCGAGGAGCGGGGAGGCCGGGCCGTGCAGCATGTGGCCGAGGCCGAAGCGGGTGCCGACCAGCAGCACCTTGTCGGCTCCCGCCGACTCCTCGGTCCGGGCGAGCGTGAGGGTGTCGGGGGTGAAGAGGCGCTCGGCGCCGTCCACGGGGCCGAGGGTGGCCGCGTAGAAGCGGGAGAGGGCGCGGGCGGTCGCCACCCCGGCGGAGCCGGGCAGTTCGGCGGCCCGGTAGACCGGGTCGTTCTCGTCGGGCGTGGGGTCGATGACCCCGAAGGCGCGCCGCGTCAGGGACTCCGGGTTCCTGTACGCCTCGGTGACGGAGCGCTTGGGGCGGAGCTTGAGGGCGCCGCTGCCGGGCGGTTCGATCTCCTCCACGGGGCCGAGGCGGCCGACCCGGTGGGCCTCCGTGTCGGGGAGTCCGATCCACAGGTCGAGGCCGAGGGGGTCGGTGATCTCCTCGGCGACCCAGCGGCCGATCGTGCGGCCGGTGACCCGTTGGACCAGGCCGGAGAGCAGCCAGCTGAAGGTGTGGGCGTGATAGCCGTGAGCCGTGCCGGGCTCCCAGACGGGGGCCTGGGCGGCTATGGCGCGGGTCGCGGTCTCCAGGTCGACGGCCTCGGCGAGGGTGAGCGGCCGGTCCAGGACGGGGACGCCGGCGCGGTGCGCGAGCAGCTGCCGTACGGTCACGCCGTCCTTGCCCGCCGCCTTGAACTCGGGCCAGTACGCGGCGACCGGGGCGTCCAGGTCGAGCAGCCCGCGCTGGTGCAGGAGCAGGGGTGCGGCGGCGGCGACGCCCTTGGTGGCCGAGCGGACGACCTGCGCGGTGTCCTCGGTCCAGGGGGTCTCCCCGTCCACGTCGCGGGCGCCCGCCCACAGGTCGACGACCCTGACGCCGTCGTGGTGGACCGCGACGGCGGCCCCGCGCTCACCGCGCTGCTCGAAGTTGCGCAGGAACGCGTCCCTGACCGGCTCCCAGCCCGCCGCCACCGTGCCCTGGACGTCCACGTCCCACTCCTCCATCGCCGATCCGACCCCCCATGGTGCAACGCGGAGGGAGGAGGACCGATTCCGGGGTCTCAGGCCACGGAGCTCGGCACGAAGCCGAACGGCAGCTCAAGGCGGTGCCTGGCCATCAGCTCCTCGTCGGCGAGGATGTCGCCGGTCCGCCCGTCGGCGGCGATGACGCCCTCGCTGAGGATCACCGCGCGCGGGCAGAGCTCCAGGGCGTACGGCAGGTCGTGGGTGACCATGAGCACGGTGACGTCGAGCGAGCGGAGGATGTCGGCGAGCTCGCGGCGGGAGGCCGGGTCCAGGTTGGACGACGGCTCGTCGAGGACGAGGATCTCCGGCTCCATGGCGAGGACCGTCGCGACGGCGACCCGGCGGCGCTGCCCGAACGACAGATGGTGCGGCGGCCGGTCCGCGTACTCCGCCATCCCGACCCGGTCGAGGGCCCTCCGTACGACGGCCTCCAGTTCGGCGCCGCGGAGGCCGGCCGTCGCCGGGCCGAAGGCCACGTCCTCCCGCACGGTCGGCATGAACAGCTGGTCGTCGGGGTCCTGGAAGACGATGCCGACCTTGCGCCGGATCTCCGCGAGGTGCTTCTTGCCGACGGGCAGCCCGGCGACGGTGACGCCGCCCGCGCCGCCGGTGAGGATGCCGTTGAGGTGGAGGACGAGGGTGGTCTTGCCGGCGCCGTTGGGGCCGAGGAGGGCGACCCGCTCGCCGCGGCCGACGGTCAGGTCGACGCCGAAGAGGGCCTGGTGGCCGTCGGGGTACGCGTACGCCAGGCCCCGCACGTCGAGCGAGGGCGCGGTCGTCGGGGGGACGGGCGTCGAGGGGGCGGTCATAGGGTCCATCCCAGGAGGCAGATCAGAAGTGCGGTGAGGGGGAGCGCCGCCGCGTACGTCCACTGGGCGCGGGTCGCGGTCACCTCGTCGATGACCGGCATCGTGCCCGTGTAGCCACGGCTGACCATGGCGAGGTGGACCCGCTCCCCGCGCTCGTACGAGCGGATGAAGAGCGCGCCCGCCGACTTGGCGAGGACGCCCCATTGGCGGACGCCCCGCGCCTCGAAGCCGCGTGAGCGGCGGGCGACGGACATCCGGCGCATCTCGTCGGTGACGACATCGCCGTACCGGATCATGAACGAGGCGATCTGGACGAGCAGCGGGGGCAGCTTCAGCCGCTGGAGGCCGAGGAGCAGCTCGCGCAGTTCGGTGGTGGAGGCGAGGAGCACGGAGGCGGCGACGCCGAGGGTGCCCTTGGCGAGGACGTTCCAGGCGCCCCACAGACCGGGGACGCTCAGCGACACCCCGAGGACGGTCGTCTGCTCCCCGGGGACCACGAAGGGCATGAGCAGCGCGAACGCGACGAACGGCACCTCGACGAGCATCCGCTTCAGCAGGAAGCCGGCCGGGACGCGGGCCTTCGCCGCCACGACCGCGAGGAGCAGCGCGTAGAGGGCGAAGGCCCAGACGGCCTCGCGGGGCGTCGAGACGACGACCACGACGAAGCCGAGGACCGCGGCCAGCTTGGTGTGCGGGGGCAGCTCGTGGACCGGCGAGTGCGCGTGCCGGTAGAGCCTGTGCGTGTGCCCCGCTCCCATGTCAGGCGGTCGTTTCCGCGCGGGTACCGGGTTCCGCGTGCGCACGGCGGCGGCGGACGACCCAGAACGCTCCCGTGCCGACGGCGAGGGTCGCGCCCACGCCGATCGCGCCGGCCAGGCCGCCGGAGAGGCGGGCCGTCTCGATGCCCTTGACGCCGTAGTCGGCGAGCGGGGAGCCGGCGGCCGCGTGGTCCTCGACCTTGCTGTCGATGCCCTTGTCGGCGGCGACCTTCTCCAGTCCGTCGGGGCTGGCGGAGGCGTAGAAGGAGACGAAGCCGGCGAGGACGAGCGCGGTGACGACACCGCCGATCCACAGCTTCTTCGCGGACCCGGCGGGGGTGGCGGCGGGCTCGGCGGCCGGGGCCGCGTCGACCAGCTCGCCGCCGACGCGCAGCTTGAGCGGGGCGGTCAGGCCGCGGGCGCCGTACACCAGGTCGGGGCGGACGGCGACGACCGCGCCGACGGTCAGCATGGTGATGACGGCCTCGCCGATGCCGATCAGGACGTGGACGCCGACCATGGCCGTGAGGACCTTGGAGACCGGGACGTCGGTGGTGCCGCCGACCGCGTAGAGGACGGTGAAGGCGGCGGCCGCGGCCGGTACGGAGACGAGCGCGGCGACGAAGGAGGCCGCGGTCACCGAGGCACGGGTGCGGGGCAGCAGCAGGACGAGGCCGCGGAAGAGGGCGTAGGCGACGACGACCGTGACGACGCCCATGACCGTGATGTTCACGCCGAGGGCGGTGAGGCCGCCGTCGGCGAAGAGGATGCCCTGCATCAGCAGGACGACGGCGATGCAGAGGACGCCGGTCCACGGCCCGACGAGGATCGCCGCGAGCGCGCCGCCGAGGAGGTGTCCGCTGGTCCCGGCGGCGACCGGGAAGTTCAGCATCTGGACGGCGAAGATGAAGGCGGCGACGAGTCCGGCGAGCGGAGCGGTCCGCTCGCCCCCGTAGCCGGCACCGGAGGTGCCCCCGAGTTCCCGCCGTGCCCCGCGCAGGCTCACGGCGACGGCGCCGGCGGCGACGACACCGGCGGCGACCGATACGGGGGCGTTGATGAATCCGTCAGGTACATGCACGCCCTGAATGATGAGCGCTCCTGCAAAGCACTTGCAAGAGCGCACAGGTCACAGAACAGCGGCGCATGGGTCGTGCGCGCGCCGGGAAGGAGTGGGACATTAGTCGATAAGAGGACAAACGGTGAGGAGCCCCCGATGGCTGCCGCAGACGATCGCGCACTCGACCACGAAGCCGCCCACCCAGTCGACCGCGACACCGACCTCGCGGTCGAGGACCACGCCAGGGGACGCATCATCAGCGACGCCCCTCTCTCCCGCCCCGTCCCCGTCGACCTCCGCTACGACCCCGGCTTCTCGCCCGCGACCGTCCGCTTCGTCTTCCCCGGTGACGTCGAGTGGTCCTTCCCCCGCGTCCTCCTGGAGACGGGCCTGCGCGCCCCGACCCGCCGCGGCGACATAGGCGTCTGGCCCTGCGGCCGCGTCCAGACGGTCGTCGAGCTCCACAAGGACGACGGGGTGGTGACGGTCGTCCAGTTCGACACGACGGCGCTGACCCGGTTCCTGAAACACACGTATGCCGCCGGCGCGTCGATGACGACGGGCTGACGGCGTACGAGAGGTGAGGTGACCCCGGGGATCGAGCCCCGGGATCAGACCCTCGGGATCAGGCTCCGGGGATCAGACCTTCACGAGGTCCGGCTTCGAGCCGGGCGCCCCGTCCGCGGGAGTGTCCTTGGCGAGGCCCTCGCCCTCCACGTCCACGTTCGGCAGGATCCGGTCCAGCCACTTCGGCAGCCACCAGGCCTTGTGGCCGAGCAGCGCGAGGACGGCCGGGACGATCGCCATCCGGACCACGAAGGCGTCGAAGAGGACCGCGACGGCCAGGCCGAAGCCGATCATCTTGATCATCTGGTCCGTCATGCCGATGAAGCCGGAGAAGACCGCGATCATGATCACCGCGGCGGCGGTGACCACCCGGGCGCTGTGCTTGAAGCCGGTCACGATCGCCTCGCCGGGCCGCTCCCCGTGGACGTACGCCTCACGCATACGGGTGACGAGGAAGACCTCGTAGTCCATCGCGAGACCGAAGACGACACCCACCATGAAGATCGGCATCATCGACATGATCGGGCCGGTCTGCTCGACCCCGAAGAGGCTGCCGAGCCAGCCCCACTGGAAGACGGCGACGACCGCGCCGAGGGCCGCGACCACCGAGAGCAGGAAGCCGAGGGCCGCCTTCAGCGGGACGAGGATCGAGCGGAAGACCACGGTCAGGAGCAGGAAGGCCAGGCCGACGACGAGGGCCAGGTACGGCACCAGGGCGTCGTTCATCTTCTGCGAGAAGTCGATGTTCATCGCGGTGGCGCCGGTGACGAGGACGTCGTCGCCGGTGGCGTTCCGGATGTCGTGGACGAGGGTCTCGGTGGCGCCGGAGGACGGGCGGTCCTTCGGGACCACGGTGATCATCGCCGCGTCGCCGGCCTTGTTCGGGGTCGCCGGGGTGACGGCGGCCCAGCCCTGGAGGTCCTTGATGGTGGAGACCGTCTTGTCGGCGGTCGCCTTGTCGCCGTCCACGACGACGAGCAGCGGGCCGTTGAAGCCGGGTCCGAAGCCGTCCGAGAGGGCGTCGTAGGCCCGGCGCTCGGTGGTGGAGGTCGGCTTGACGCCGTCGTCCGGGAGGCCCATCTCCAGGGAGGCGGCGGGCAGCGCGATCGCGCCGAGGCCGAGCACGCCGATCAGCAGCACCATGACGGGGCGACGGATGACGAAGCGGGCCCAGCGGGTGCCGCCGTTCGGCTTCTCGCTCTTCGCGCTCCCGGTGGCGCCGCCCTCGGCACCGGCCTTCGCGGCCTTGCGCTGCTTGCGGCCGATGACCTTGTCGCCGGCGAAGCCGAGCAGGGCGGGGATCAGGGTGAGCGCGATCAGTACGGCGATCACGACCGTGCCCGCGGCGGCGAAGCCCATCTTCGTCAGCATCGGGATGTTGACGACGGCCAGGCCCACCAGGGCGATGACGACGGTGAGTCCGGCGAAGACGACGGCGGAGCCCGCCGTGCCGACCGCGCGGCCCGCGGCGTCCTCCTTCTCGCGGCCTTCGGCCAGCTCCGCGCGGTAGCGGGAGACGATGAAGAGGGCGTAGTCGATGCCGACCGCGAGGCCGATCATCATCGCGAGGGTGGAGGTGGTGGAGCCGAGGTCCAGGACGTTCGCGAGCGCGGTGATCGACGAGACGCCGATGCCGACGCCGATGATCGCCGTGAGCAGCGGAAGTCCGGCCGCGACGAGCGAACCGAAGGTCAGGACCAGGACGATGCCGGCGATGACGACGCCGACGATCTCGCCCGAGCCGGTCTCCGGCATGGTCTGGAGGGCGTCACCGCCGACCTCGACGGTCAGTCCCTTGCCCTGCGCGTTGTGTCCGGCCTGGGTCAGCGCCTCGCGCGTCTCGTCGGTCAGCTCCATCGCGTTGACCTTGTAGGCGACGGAGACGTAGGCGGTGGAGCCGTTCTGGGAGACGGCCTGCCCGGTGTACGGGTCGGTGACCGAGACGATCTGGTCCGAGCCGGACTTCAGGGCGGCGACGGTCTCCTCGACGACGGCCTTGTGCGCCGGGTCGGTCATCTTCTGGCCCTCGGGGGCCTTGAAGACGACGCGGGCGGTGGCTCCGTCGGCTCCGGCGCCCGGGAAGCGCTCTTCGAGCAGGTCGAAGGCGCGCTGGGCCTCGGTGCCGGGGATCGAGAAGGAGCTGGAGGTCGCGACGGGCGCGGTGGCGGCGCCGATCCCGGCGACCGCCAGGAGGGCCACCCACAGGAGGGCGACGAGCCGTCGGCGCCGGAAGGCGGAACGGCCCAACTTGTACAGGAACGTGGCCACGGGGGCGTACTCCCATTTCGTGGTGGGACAGGGCATGGGGAGCCGGCCCGACGGCGTGAGCGGTTCGACGTCAGGTGGAGCGGGCGGAGCGGGTGCTGCTGGGGTCAGACGCCGAGTGAGGGGAGCACGACGGCGTCGACGTACGCGCTGAGGAACGCGCGGTCGACCGGCTGATCGTCGATCAGCGGCCGGGCGATGAACGCACCGATCAACATGTGGGGGATGAGTTTCAGCGCCGGGTTCCCGGCGTCGACCTCACCCCTGCGGACCGCTCTGCGCAGCACTTCGTCGAGGCCGTTCATCTCGGGTTCGATGAGCAGCTCGCGCAGCGCCCGGTGCAGTTCGGGGTTGGTGTGGACGGCCTGGGCGAGGCCCCGCATCAGCGCGGAGTCCTTCTCCATCTGACAGTCGTCCGTCCGTGACATCAGTTCGTGGAAGTCGCCGCGCAGCGAGCCGGTGTCGATCTCGGAGAGATCGGCCGGCTTGTTGGCACGCAACGCCCTGGCGACCAGCTCGGGCTTGCTCCCCCACTGGCGGTAGAGGGTGGCCTTGCTGGAGTGGGTGCGGGCGGCGACGGCGTCCATGGTGAGGGCGTCGTAGCCGACCTCGCGGAGGAGGTCGAGCACGGCTCCGTGCAGCTCGGACTCACGCTCTGGGGTGAGCCTGCTGCGGGCCATGACCGGACTCCTGCCGAACGAAACGGTTTCGTACAGTACGAAGATACCCCCGCCTCCAGCGAAACGAAACCGTTTCGTACGTGTCCTGGGCCACACCGGAGCCGCGTCACGACAGGGAAGACGCCCGCAAGCACGTACGAGTTGCCACACCCCCTTCGCGCGGAAAGCATGAGGAGGTGAGTGACGACGTCGCGTATCTCCGTTTTCCGCACCTCCACGACGACCTGCTGTGCTTCGCCGCCGAGGACGATCTCTGGATCGCCCCGCTCGTCCCCGAGGGCGACCGCCCCGGCCGGGCCTGGCGGCTCACCGTCGACCGGACGCGGGTCGGCCACCCGCGCTTCTCGCCGGACGGCCGGCAGATCGCGTACACGAACTGGCGCAGCCTCGACCCAGAGATCCATCTCGTCCCCATCGAAGGCGGGGCCGCCCGGCGGCTCACCTTCTGGGGCTCGACCGACACCCGCGTCTGCGGCTGGACACCCCCCGACAAGGACGGCCGCTCGGACATCCTCGCCGTCTCCTCGCACGGGCAGCCCTTCTCGTACTTCTCCTGGGCATACAACGTCCCCACCGACGGCTCCCCCGGCCTCCGCCTCCCCTGGGGCCCGGTCTCCGACATCGCCGTCACCGAGCAGTTCGCCGACAGGAAGGCAGACGGGACGGCCGGCAAGGGAGCCGGTGAGGGACAGGAGGCCGAGCGCCGCACCCTCCTCCTCACCGGGAAGCCGCCCCATGAGCCGGCCGCCTGGAAGCGCTACCTCGGCGGCGCCACCGGCCGCCTCTGGCTGCACGGCGAGCGGCTGCTCGCCGACATCGGCGGCCACATCGACTGTCCGATGGCCGTCGACGGCCGGGTCGCGTTCCTCTCCGACCACGAGGGCGTCGGCAACCTCTACTCCTGTCTGCCCGACGGCACCGACCTGCTCCGGCACACCGACCACGACGCGTTCTACGCCCGGCACGCCTCCAGCGACGGACGCCGGGTCGTCTACCAGTGCGCCGGCGACCTGTGGATCGTCGACGCCCTCACCGCCGGCTCCCGCCCCCGGAGACTGGAGGTCCGGCTCGGCGGCCAACGCGTCGGCCGGCGCCCGTACCAGGTGCCCGCCGCCCACCACGTCGACGCCGTCTCCGTCGACGAGACCGGCCGGGCAAGCGCCGTCTCCGTACGCGGCAGCCTCTACTGGCTGACCCACCGCGACGGCCCGGCCCGCACGATCGTCGACACCCCGGGCGTCCGCGTCAGGCTGCCCGAGATGCTGGGCAGCGGCGGCCAGGTCGCGTACGTCACCGACGCCGAGGGCGAGGACGCCGTCGAGGTCGCCTACCTGCCGCGCGCCAGCGGCGACCGGCCGCCCCGCCGCCTCGCCTCGGGCGAACTCGGACGGGTCGAGGAACTCGTCGCCGACTCGGACGGCGAACGGCTCGCCATCGCCTCCCACGACGGCCGGCTGCTCCTCCTCGACGCCACCGAGGACTCTGGGGGAGGCGAGGTCACCGAACTCATCCGGTCCGTCAACGGCCCCGTCCGCGACCTGGCCTTCTCCCCCGACGGCGGCTGGCTCACCTGGTCGCACCCGGGCATCGGCCGCTCCCTGCGCTCGATCAAGATGGCCCGGATCTCCGGCCCCGGCGCCCGGACCGTCGTCGACGTCACCAACGGGCGCTTCGAGGACGAGAACCCCGTCTTCACCCGGGACGGCCGCTACCTCGCCTTCCTGTCCTGGCGCGGCTTCGACCCGGTGTACGACGTGCACACCGGCGACCTGTCGTTCCCGCTCGGCTGCCGCCCCTACCTGGTCCCCCTCTCCTCTGCGACCCCCTCGCCGTTCGCGCTGCTCCCCGACGGGCGCCCGGCCGCCGGCGGTCTGGACCCGGCCGACGACGACACGGAGGCGACCGCCGACGGCACGGTCACCGTCGAGATCGAGGGACTCCCCGACCGGGTCACCCCCTTCCCGGTCGCCGCCTCCAAGTACTCCGCCCTGCACCCGGTGAGCGGCGGCGGCCTGGTCTGGCTGCGCTGGCCCATCTCGGGCGCGCTCGGCGAGACCTTCGCCAACCCGACCGACACCTCGGGCAAGCCCACCCTGGAGCACTTCTCCATCACCAAGGCCCGCAAGAGCGAACTCGCCAAGGACCTCGACTGGTTCGCGGTCAGCGGCGACGGCTCCCGGCTCGTCGTCGCCGACGAGGGCGACCTGCGGGCCGTGCCCGCCACCGAGTCCGGGGACGGCGACTCCACCGTCTACCTGGACCTGCGGCGCATCCTCCACGAGGTCGAACCGGGCGCCGAGTGGCGGCAGGCCTTCGACGAGGCGGGCCGGATCGTCCGCGCCTACTTCTGGGAGCCCGACATGGGCGGGGTCGACTGGACGGCGGTCCTCGACCAGTACCGGCCGCTCGTCGAACGGGTCGCCTCCCCCGACGAGTTCGCCGACCTGCTCCGCGAGGTCCTCGGCGAACTGGGCACCTCCCACGCGTACGTCACCCCCGCCCGCCGCAACGAGGGGCCCCCGCACTACCAGCGGCCGATGGGCCTCCTCGGCGCCAACCTCGTGCCCCGCGAGGCCGGCTGGACGGTGAAGCGCATCCTGCCCGGCGAGTCCTCCGACTCCAAGGCCCGCTCCCCGCTCGCCGGCACGGGCATCCGCGAGGGCGCGGTCCTCACCCATGTCGACGGCCGGCCCGTGGACCCGGTCTCCGGCCCGTACCCGCTGCTCTCCGGCACCGGCGGCACCACCGTCGAGCTCACCTTCACCCCCGCCGAGGGCGAGGGCCGGGCCCGCCGCGTCGCCGTCGTCCCGCTGATCGACGAACGTCCGCTGCGCTACCAGGACTGGGTGGCCAAACGCCGGGCGGTGGTACGGGAGGTCAGCGGCGGCCGCTGCGGCTACCTCCACATCCCCGACATGGGCGGCTCGGGCTGGGCCCAGTTCAACCGCGACCTGCGCATGGAGGTCTCCCGGCCGGCCCTCATCGTCGACGTACGGGGCAACGCCGGCGGCAACATCAGCGAGCTCGTCATAGAGAAACTCACCCGCAGGATCCTCGGCTGGGACCTCACCCGCAACGCCCAGCCCGTCGCGTACGCCTCCAACGCCCCGCGCGGCCCGGTGGTCGCCCTCGCCGACGAGGCCACCTCCTCCGACGGCGACATGATCACCGCCGCGTTCAAGCTCCTCGGCCTGGGGCCCGTCGTCGGCCAGCGCACCTGGGGCGGAGTCGTCGGCATGACCGGCCGCCACCGCCTCGGCGACGGCACCCAGATCACGGTCCCGATGAACGCGGCCTGGTTCCCCGAGTACGGCTGGTCCCTGGAGAACCACGGCGTCGAACCGGACCTCGCCGTCCTGCGCACCCCCCTCGACTGGGCGGAGGGCCGGCACGGCCAGCTCGACGACGCGGTCGAGGTGGCCCTCGCCCTCCTCGCGGAGACCCCGGCGGCGAGCCCCCCGGGCTACGTGGACCTCCCAGACCGCTCCCGCCCGAAACTGCCGCCGCGAGCGACGGACGAGGAGTGAGCGGACAGACCCCGAGGGGTGGCTCGTCGATCGGGCCGGAGCCGCGAGCCCGGCATGATCGGCAGGACGGGCCCTAGGCGGCGCTCCGTCCCACGCCGTCGGCCAGGTCCAGCTCGTACGACGTCCCCGCCCGCCCGTCGAGCGTCACGCTCCCGACCGCACCGAACCCGACGCGCCCCAGCACGACCCTCGACCCGTCGTTGTCGAGGGTCGTGACGGCGGTCAGCCGGCTGAGCCCGTACTCCTCACGCGCCAGCCGGCACACCTCCCGCACCCCGGCCGTCGCCACGCCCCGCCCGGTCGCCCTCTCGGCCACCCGGTACCCCAGCTCGGCGGCCCCGTCGGCGACGTCGACGAGGTTGAACCGCCCGAGGATCTCGCCGCCCTCCCCCACGAGCACATGGAAGTGGATCCCCCCGGCCTCCTGCTCGTCGAGCAGCGCCCGGTGCCGCTCCTCGAAGTCGGTGAAGTACGCGTCCCCCCGGTCGGGCACGGACGCGGCGAAGTACCCCCGGTTCTCCCGCTCGAAGGCGAGCAGGGCGGGGGCGTGATCGGATCGCAGTCGCTCAAGTACGGCCATGGGCGCCACCGTACGAAGATCCGGCGCCCGGTGCGTACGACTTTTCGGCCCGTCGTGATCACACGCGCGGAGGCGCACCCGGCATACCGGGTGCGCCTCGCTCGACACAGCACGCGAAGGCGTGTCAGGCGTCGTAGTCCTGGTCGAGACGGTCCTGGGCGTCCTGCTGGACCCTGCGCGTCTCGTCGTCGGGGCGGCCACGGCCCTGGGAGGCGCGCGAGGACGCCTCGTCCTTCGCCTTGCCCATGGCCTGCTTGGCCTGCTGCTTCAGCTGCTCCGACTTGTCCTTGAACTGTTCTGCCTTGCCCATGAACGTTCACTCCTAGACGGGTGAGAGGGGGACGGAGGCGATGTACCTCCTGAACCTCGACCAGCCTTGCATGAGCGAACATTCCACGCATTTCGATCAGTTACGGACAGCTACCGCGCGACGGGGTCCCTCCCGCCGCGCGGCCGCGGCCCCGTCAGCGCGCCGTCGAACCGCCCGTCCGCGCCTCCTCGTCGGCGGCGCCGCCCGCGCCCACCAGACCCTTGGAGACCGAGCCGAGGCGCGGCTCGAAGCGCTTCATCTCGCGCTTCCCGACGGTCGCGATCATCCCCGGCAGATAGCCGCGGACCGATTGCATCCCGCGCAGCCACCACTGGGCGTAGACGTGCGGGGAGCGGCGCTCGATGCCCGCGACGATCCGGTCGACGGCCGGGCCGAGGGGGTACGTGCGGTTCGCCGGCCACGGCAGCCGCTGCCGCAGCTCCTTCATCACGTCGTCCTGGTCGGCACCCCGCACCATGTCGGTGTCGGTCCAGGACAGATAGCCGACGCCGACCTTCACGCCCTTGTACGCGACCTCGGCGCGCAGGCTGTGCGCGAAGGCCTCGACGCCCGACTTGGACGCGCAGTACGCCGTCATCATCGGGGCGGGGGTGATCGCGGCGAGCGAGGCGATCTGCAGGAAGTACCCCCGCGACTCCATGAGGACCGGCAGGAACGCCCGTCCCGTCACCGCGCCGCCGATCAGGTTGACCTCGATGACCCGCCGCCAGGCGGCCGGGTCGGACTCCACGAAGGGGCCGCCGGCCGCGACGCCGGCGTTGGCGACGACGATGTCGACCTTCCCGAACCGTTCCTTCACCTCGGCCGCGACCCTGGCCATCGCCTCGTGGTCGGTGACGTCGGCGTGCCACCAGTCGGCCTCGGTGTGCAGCCGCCCGGCGACCTCCTTGAGCTGCTCCGGCTCCAGGCCGACGAGCGCGATCCTCGCGCCGCGCGCGGACAGCTTGCGGGCGAGGAGCTCCCCGACGCCGCGGGCACCTCCGGTGACGACCGCGACCTGTCCTTCCAGGCTCACCCGGCTCATGCCTTCTCCTTCACTTCCAGGTACGTGTCGGTCAGTTCACGGATCCGCGTCGTGACGGCCTCGGGGGCCTCCACGGGTGTCATATGCCCCATACCCGCCAGTTCGTGCAGCCCCACACACTGCGGAAGGGCCTCGGCCATGGCGCGGGAGTGGACGGGCGGGGTGAGCCGGTCGGCGGTGCCGACGACGACCGCGACGGGCAGGTCGAGCGCCCGCAGGCCCGCCTGGAGGTCGAGCTCGGAGAGGACCCTGGACCAGCCGACGCGGGCCCCTCGCGGACAGGCGTGCACGATCCGGGCGCAGGCGTCGACCCGCTCGGGCGCCGAACCGGGGCCCATCGTCGCGTACTTGAGGATCTTCTTCGAGACGGCGTTGACGGGCCCGAGCGGCGCCTTCGCGCCCAGGACGCCCCGGGTCAGCCGGGTGCGCCGCTCGCTCGGCCGGCCCGGTACGACGGTGGCCTCGGCGGTGAGCCGCGAGGGCCCGGTGGAGCAGAGCAGCGCGGCCGCCGCGTGCTCCCGGAAGCCCGGCCGGTCGGCCGCGGCCATCAGGGTCATGCCGCCCATGGAGTGACCGGCGAGGACGGCCTTCTCGCCGGGGACGAGGGTGCTCGCGAGGACCGCTTCGAGGTCGTCGGCGAGCGCCCGGGTGGCGTATCCGGAGGGCCCGGCGGGAGCCGGGGACCTGCCGTGGCCGCGCTGGTCGTAGGCGATGACCCGGTGGTCGGCGGCGAGGGCCCGTATCTGCTCGGCCCAGAAGGCGATCGAGCAGGTCCAGCCGTGGGCGAGGACGACGACGGGCGCGCCCTCGGGGCCGTACACCTCGACGTGGATCCGGGCGCCGTCGGCGGAGACGGCGGTGAGTTCGCGGGACGAGGTCAGCGAGGTCAGGTGCCGGCTCACTTGGCGGTCTCCTTCCTGCGGGAGGCGCCGCGGGCCTCGGCCGTGGCGGACTCGGCGGGCTTCACCGGCTTCGGCGCGCGGACGACCTCGTACTCGGAGAGGTCGACCTGCCGGGTCTCGCGCCGGAACTCGCCGGTCGTGCCCGGCCACAGCGTGGTGTTGCGCCCGTTGGCGTCGAGGTACCAGCTCTCGCAGCCGCCCGCCTTCCAGACCGTCCGCTCCATCCGGGCCTGCACCTTGCGGTTCCAGGCGCCGACGGCGGAGGGCCGGACGGCGAGGGCGGCGCGGCCGCCCGGCCCAGAGGAGGTGAGCAGAGCCAGTTGGCGCAGGTAGTCGGCCATGTAGTTCAGCTGGGACTCGATCATCAGGATCATCGAGGAGTTCCCGAGGCCCGTGTTGGGGCCGATGACGGTCATGAAGTTGGGGAATCCGGCGGCGGTGGCGCCGCGCAGCGCCTCCATGCCGCCCTTCCAGGTCTCGGCGAGCGTCTTCCCCTCGGCACCGACGACGCGCTCGGCGATCGGCATGTCGGTGACGTGGAAGCCGGTGCCGAAGACGATCGCGTCGACCTCGGTCTCGGTGCCGTCGGCGGCGACCACGGTCGAGCCGCGGACCTCGCGCAGGCCGGAGGCGACGACGTCGACGTTGGGCTGCGCGATCGCCGGGTAGTACGTGCTGGAGAGCAGGATGCGCTTGCAGCCGATGCGGTACGAGGGCGTCAGCTTGGCCCGCAGGACCGGGTCCTTGACGGACTTGGCGATGTTGGCCTTGGCGAGCTTCTCGATGAGTCCGAGCTCGTTCGGGTGCTTGGTGAAGGCGCCGACCTGGAGTTCGCGGATGCCCCAGAGGAGCCCGCGGCGCAGGGTGCCGGTGACGGGCAGGGCGCGGTGGAGCCAGCGCTCGGGGCCGCTGATGGCCCGGTCCATGCGGCGCATGACCCACGGGGGCGTGCGCTGGAAGAGGGTCAGCTTCCCGACCTGCGGCTGGATCGCGGGCACGATCTGGATGGCGGAGGCGCCGGTGCCGATCATGGCGACGCGCTTGCCGGTGAGGTCGTAGTCGTGGTCCCAGCGGGCCGAGTGGAAGACCTTGCCGGGGAAGTCGGCGATCCCGGGGATGTCCGGGATCTTGGGGTCGGAGAGCGGTCCGGTGGCGGAGACGACGACCTCGGCGCTGAAGGAGCCGGCGCTGGTCTCGATCTCCCAGCGGAGCGCCTCGGCGTCCCACTCCATCCGTACGACCTCGTGGTTCAGTCGCAGGTGGGGGCGGATACCGAAGGTGTCCGTGACGTGCTCCAGGTACGCGCGGATGTGGCGCTGTCCGGAGAAGGTCCGCGGCCAGTCGGGGTTGGGCGCGAAGGAGAAGGAGTAGAGGTGGGAGGGGACGTCGCAGGCGCAGCCGGGGTAGCTGTTGTCCCGCCACGTGCCGCCCACGGAGTCGGCCCGCTCCAGGACCACGAAGTCGGTGATCCCCTCGCGGCGGAGCCGGACGGCGGCGCCGAGGCCACCGAATCCCGATCCGATCACCGCCACACGTACCTGCTCGTGCTTCGCCATGCCGCCTCCCGCGTGCCCGGCCAATCACGCCAGCAATCACTGGCACAGTCGGGACTGTAGAGCAGCTCCATACCGAGCGGTAGGGGTCGGGCGAGGGAAAGTTACCGGCGGTACAACATAGGCTGGCGTCCGTGGCTGAAGGATCAGGCAAAGGGACAGGCGAAGGATCAGGACCCGACACGGTGACACACGAGGGTGCACGCGAGGACCGGCGGACCGGCACGGGCGGCGGCCCGCACCAGGTCACGCCCGAGCCCGAGGGCACGCGCGAGCCCGAGGGCGTACCCGGGCCCGAGGGCGTACCCGGGCCCGAGGGCGCGCCCGAGCCCGAGGGCATACGCGAGTACCGCATGGAGGAGCTGGCGGCCGCCGCCGGCATCACCGTGCGCACCCTGCGCTTCTACCGCGAGCGCGGCCTGATCCCCCCGCCCCGCCGCGAAGGCCGGATCGCCTGGTACGACGAGCACCACCTGGCCCGGCTGCGCACGATCGCCGCCCTCCTGGAGCGCGGCCACACCCTCAACGGCATCGCCGACCTCACCACCGCCTTCGAGAGCGGCCGCAACGTCCGCGAGGTGCTGGCCCTCGGCGCGCCCAGCGAGGAGGAGCCGGTCCGCCTCACCCCCGGGGAACTCGCCGACCACTTCGCCGGCGAGGTCACCCCGGAGAACCTCGCCGCCGCCCTGGACCTCGGCTACCTCGTCACCGACGGCGAGGAGATCATCCACATCAGCCGCCGGCTGCTCGACGTCTCCGCCGCCCTCGTCCGCGAGGGCGTCCCGCTCGCCGAGGTCCTCAAGGCCGGCGCCCGCGTCCGCGAGCACGCCGACGCCCTCGCCGAGCTCTTCACCGACCTGCTGCGCACCCACGCGGCCGAGGACGACCTGTGGCGGCTGCGCCCGCTCGCGAAGAGCGTGGTGGAGGCGGAGCTGTCGATGGCACTCGACCGTCGGCTGCGGGAGACCCCGTGACACCGGGCGCATGATCGACTGACAGGTTCTTCAAAAGTTCTTCATCACCTCCCCCTTACGGTCGGCCTGCCCGGCGACGCACTCGCGGCCGGGCCCGACAGGAGGAGCGGGAGAGCCGATGAGGACGAACCGGGTACTGCTCGCGGCGGCGGTGTCGGTCGTGGCACTGGCGCTGACCGGCTGCGGCACCGACGACGCCCCGAAGGTCCCGGCAGCCGGCGGCGACCCGGCCGCGTCGGCGGGGGCGACCGGCGGCGGGGAGAGCGGCGGCGGGGCGGGCGGCAAGGACGTGCTCGCCACGTACGTCGAGGGCAAGCGCGCCTGGGTGGCGTGCATGCGCGAGCACGGGGTCGAGATGAACGACCCGGACGACAAGGGCCAGATCGACTTCGGCGACGGCGACGCCGCGCGGAACATGAAGAAGAACCCGAAGTTCGAGACGGCGACCAAGGCATGCGAGTCCGTCAACCCGCCCATGCCCGAGGGGCTCGAAGAGCTCGTCAACCCCCGGCCCGAGCTCACCGCCGAGCAGATCAAGGCCGCCCGTGACTACGCCGCCTGCATGCAGAAGAACGGCGCTCCCGACTACCCGGACCCGGGCCCCGACGGCTACCCGGAGAACGACAACTCCGGCGTCTCCCCGTGGGACCAGAGCTCGGCCGGTGCCCAGCGCGCGACCCGCCTCTGCGCGCCGATCAGCGGCAACCCGACCGGCCGGCCCCCGGCCAAGGGCTGACGATGACCGAGACGGTGACGCAGCACGACGGGACGGCGGGGGCGGGGAGGACGCCGGACGGCACGGAAGACCCGGAGTCGCGTCCGCCGCGTGGCCGGCGGGGCAGGCGTACGGCACTGATCGTCTCGGCCGTGGTCGTCGTCGCGGCGGTGGCCGCCATCGGCGCGCTCGGCCTCGGCGGCGGCCCGGAGGAGAGAACGGCCGCGCCGCCCCGGTCGGGCTCGACGGTCCCGGTGACCCGCGCCACGCTCACCGAACGCACTTCGGTGGACGGCCAGCTGGGTTACGGCGCCGAACTCCCGCTGCCGGTCAAGGCGACCGGCACGGTGACCTGGCTGCCCGAGCCGGGCGCGTTCGTCGAGCGGGGCGGTGAACTGCTCCGGGTCGACGACCGGCCGGTCACCCTGCTGTACGGGTCGCTGCCGATGTACCGGCCGCTCGGGCTGACGGCCCAGGAGGACGGGGCGGGCGGCGCGGACGCCGACCCGCCCGGCTCCTCCGGCCCTTCCGGCTCCTCCGGCTCCTCCGGCGAAGACCGGACCAAGGGCGGGGCCGGCCGGACGGCCCCGACTCCCTCCGGTTCTCCGGCGCCGGGGGGCGCCGGAGCCGGAGGGAACGCCTCCCGGGCCCCGCGCGAGCTGCGCGGCATGGACGTCATGCAGTTCGAGACCAACCTCGCCGCACTCGGCCACACCGGATTCACCGTGGACGAGAGGTTCACCTCCGGCACCGAAGCAGCCGTCAAACGCTGGCAGAAGTCCCTGGGGATACCGCAGACCGGCACCGTCGCCGTCGGGGACGTCATCTACTCGCCCGGCCGGGTCCGGATCGGGCAGCCCGGCGTCCGGCTCGGCGCGGCCGTCGGCGAGAACACCCTCACGTACACCGGCTCGTCCCGGAAGGTCGTCGTCAACGCCTCCGCCGCGGACGCCGCCTGGGCCGTACGCGGCGCCGCCGTCACCATCGGGCTGCCCGACGGCACACCGGTCAAGGGCGAGGTGACCGCGATCGGCAGACAGGCCACCGCCCCCGGCGGCGGTGGCGAGGGCGGCTCCGGCCAGGGCGGCGCGGCCGCCACGATTCCGGTGACCGTAGCCATCAAGGACCAGAAGGCGGTGGGCCGGCTGGAGAGCGGGCCGGTGACGGTCGAGTACGTGGGGCGTGAGGTCAAGGACGTACTGACCGTCCCGGTCGCCGCACTCGTCGCGCTCGCCGAGGGCGGGCACGGCCTGGAGACCCCGGACGGCCGGTTCGTCGCCGTGAAGACCGGTCTCTTCGCCGACGGCAAGGTGGAAGTGAGCGGCAGCGCCGTGCGCGAGGGCATGAAGGTGAGGATCCCGGAGTGAGCGACGGCGACGGCACGCCCGAAGAGGCCCCGACGGAGCGGGAGTTCGATGCCGCCCGGCAGCACAGGGCGGTCGGACGGTACGACACGGCCATGAATCCCGGCACGATCGTGGACGTCGACGCGGTCGTGGAGTTCGACGCGGTCTCCAAGACCTACCCCGGCGGGGTGGCGGCGGTCCGGGACGTCAGCCTGCGCATCGCCCGCGGCGAACTGGCCGCGATCGTCGGCCCCTCGGGCTCCGGCAAGTCCAGCATGCTCCATCTGATGGGCAGTCTCGACCGCCCCACCTCGGGACGGGTCCTCGTCGACGGCCACGATGTGGCGAAGCTGACCGACCGGGAGGTGTCCGCGCTGCGGGCGACCCGGATCGGCTTCGTCTTCCAGCAGTTCCACCTCGCGGTCGGCGTCCCGGTCCTGGACTCGGTCGCCGACGGCCTGCTGTACGCCGGTGTCCCGCTGCGCCGGCGCCGCGCCAGGGCGGCCGCCGCCCTGGACCGGGTCGGCCTCGGCCACCGCGTCCACCACCTGCCGCACCAGCTCTCCGGCGGCGAGCGCCAGCGCGTCGCGGTGGCCCGCGCGGTCGTCGGGGAGCCGTCGGTGCTGCTCGCCGACGAACCCACCGGCAACCTCGACTCGGTCTCCGGCGCGGCCGTCCTCACCCTGCTGCGCGAGCTGAACGCGGCCGGCACCACCGTCGTCGTCATCACCCACGACCGCGAGATCGCCGCCGAACTGCCGCGCCGCATCGAGATGCGCGACGGCCGCGTGGTCGCCGACACGGCCCGGACGACGACGATCGGGGCCCCTCGATGACGCGCTCCTCCCGCTCCGGACTCCGCGCCGCCCGGCTCGGCCCCGCCGATGTCGTACGGCTCGGCGGTACCGGCCTGCGCACCCGCCCCCTCCGGGTCTTCCTCTCCGCCCTCGGCATCGCCATCGGCGTCGCCGCGATGATCGCGGTGGTCGGCATCTCCGGCTCCGGGCAGGCCGAGGTGGACCGCAGACTCGACGCCCTCGGTACGAACCTGCTGCGGGTCGCCCCCGGTGAGACCGTCGCCGGCGACAAGGCCCGCCTCCCCGCCGAGTCCGTGGCGATGATCCGCCGCATACCGCCGGTCCAGCAGGTCGCCGCCACCGGTGCGACCGGCGCGAACGTCTACCGCAACGAACGGATCGCGGCGGGCCGGACCGGCTCCCTCGCCGTCCTCGCGGCCGGCTCCGACCTGCTGCCGGCCGTCGGCGGCCAGGTCCGCAAGGGCCGGTGGCTGGACGCGGCGACGGAGAAGTATCCGGCGGTCGTGCTCGGCGCCACCGCCGCGCAACGGCTCGACCTGTACACCCCCGGCACCCGGGTCTGGCTCGGCGGGCGCTGGTTCTCGCTGATCGGCGTCCTCGACCCGGTCCCGCTCGCGCCGGAGATCGACGGCGCCGCCCTCGTCGGCTGGCCGGCGGCCCGGACGTACCTTCGCTTCGACGGCCATCCGTCGACGGTCTACGTACGGGCCGCGGACAGCCGGATCGCCGCGGTACGGGCGGTCCTGCCGGCCACCGCGCACCCGGCGAAGCCGGGCGAGGTCCAGATATCCCGGCCCTCCGACGCCCTCGCCGCCCGCGAGGCCACCGAGTCGGCGCTCACCGGACTACTGCTCGGCCTCGGCGGCGTGGCCCTCCTCGTCGGCGGGGTCGGCGTCGGCAACACCATGGTCATCTCGGTCCTGGAGCGCCGCCCGGAGATCGGCCTGCGCCGGGCACTGGGCGCCACCCGGGGCCAGATCCGCACCCAGTTCGTCACGGAGTCCCTGCTGCTGTCCCTGATCGGAGGCCTCGGCGGCACGGTCCTCGGCACCCTGATCACGGCCGGCTACGCCACCAGCCGCGCGTGGCCGACGGTCGTCCCGGTCTGGGCGAGCGCGGCGGGCGTCGCCTGCACGCTCGGCATCGGCATGCTCGCGGGCCTGTACCCGGCGGTCCGCGCGAGCCGTCTGTCCCCGACAGAGGCTCTGGCGGGCACGTGAGCCGGGCCCGGCGTACGCGTCGGGGGCGGCCCCCCGGTGAGAGACCGCCCCCGACCGTCGTTCCCGCTCCTACGGACTAGAAGCCGCAGTAGACCAGGCTGCCGCCGTCGCTGAGCAGGTCGTCACGGATCCAGCCGCTGACACCCGTCGCGTCGTTGCGCACGAAGGTCCACGTCTCGGAGGAGCTCCCGATCCGGGTGTAGCAGTGGTAGTCGAGCAGATGGGTGTTGTACGCGATGCCGTTGATACCGCACCCCGTGCTGGAGCCGCTGCGCTGGTTGGCCCCGTCAGCCGTCTTGTTCCACGTGCTGCCGTCCTTGTCCGCGACCGTCTTGCCGCAGGCGGCGCCCGCGAAGGCCGGAGCGGCGGTGGTCATCGGAATGGCCACCGCGGCCATCGCGACGACGGGAAGGAGCGCTGCAATTCGACGCTTCATTCGAACCCCCAATGGTGTCGTTTTGCCTGCGCCGCTCACGCCGCCCCGAAAGGCACCGGGCGAAAGCGACGACCGCCGAGTCCGATGGGAGGACCCGAGCGGCGTAAGTACCCTCGTAGGCCACCCCGAAGTGAAGAAAGCATTCCGGCAACGACTGACCGAAACCGCTTGCCATGCGTCCTGAAATTCGCGAGCGGGAATTCGCCATAACGACATCGGAATGGCCGGGCCCGCCCTTCCCTCACTCCGCCGACACCCGTTCGCCCAGAGGCATCCCGTAGTTTGGCGGATCCCGCCGCAGACCCAAGGAGTCCCGTTGCGCCCACGTGCCCCACAGGTCCCGGAGGGTGGGACCCGATGAGCTTCCGGTTCCGGGCGTTCGCCCTGCTCATGCTGGTCGCGCTGGCCGCCACCGCCGCCACCGCCTGGCTGACGCTGCGGCAGGCCAACCGCCAGGTCCAGGAGACCGTGACGGCCGGCCGGCAGGAGGTCTCGCGGATCACCGCCGAACTCCGTGCGTACGGCTTCACACATGGAACGTGGGAAGGGCTCTCCCCGACCGTCACCGAACTGGCGCAGGACACCGGCCAACGCATCCGGGTCGCCACCGAGACCGACGTGCTCCTCGCCGACTCCGACGCCCTCGCGGGCCGCGAACCCCGCGCGCTGACCGGCCAGCCGCCCGTCCTCGTCGACCCGCGCCCGGTCCTGCGCGTCCCCGACGGGCAGCTGCCCCGTACGGCCGTGAAGCAGACCACGAACGCCCTCGCCCGCTACCGCGCCGCCGTCGCGTACGCGGCCTGCCTCACGGCCGCGGGCGCCGAGCCGACAGCCCGGCCGGACGAGCTCGGCATCCCCCTCGTCGACACCGACCGCCGGCCCGCCCGGTGCCCGGAGCCCGCCGCCGAGTCCGACCCGATGACCCAGGCCGACTCCGAGGCGCTGCGGGGCTGCGAGCGCGCGCGCCCCCTCGCCGCCTGCCTCCAGCGGGTCTTCGACGAGCGGTCCGGATCCGCCGCCCCGCCCCGCCTGGAGATCCACCTCGGCGTCCGCGACGAGTCCCCGCCCACCCTCGCCGCCGCGCCCACCGTCGCCGTCGCCGCCGGCGTCGCCCTCGCCGCCGTCCTCGCCGCCCTGCTGCTCGGCCGGGCCGTCCTGCGTCCGGTCCGTGCGATGACCGTGGCCGCCAAGGCGCTCGGCGAGGGCGACCTCGGGCGGCGGGTGCCCGTCACCGGACGGGACGAGATCGCCCAGCTCGGCGGAGCGTTCAACCGCATGGCCGGCTCCATCCAGGCCGGCGAGGAACGCCAGCGCCGCCTCACCGGCGACATCGCGCACGAGCTGCGCACCCCGCTGGCCAACCTCCGCGGCTATCTGGAGGCCCTGCGGGACGGGGTCGTCGAGCCGACGCCCGAACTGCTCGACTCCCTCCACGAGGAGGCCCTGCTCCAGCAGCGGATCGTCGACGACCTCCAGGACCTGGCCCTCGCCGAGGCCGGCGCGCTCACCTACCACCGCGCCGACGTCGACCTGCGCGACCTCCTGGGCGCCGCCCGCCGCGCGCACCGCGCGCGGGCCGAGGCGGCGGGCGTCGCACTGGAGGTCGCTGCGCCGAGCACCGTCTCCGTGCACGGCGACGCGGACCGGCTGCGCCAGGTCGTCGGCAACCTCGTCGGCAACGCGCTACGGGCCACCGCGCCGGGCGGCACCGTCACGCTTGCCCTGGTCCCGCACGGCGAGCTGGCGATCGTGGAGGTACGGGACACCGGCACGGGCATACCGGCCGAGGACCTGCCCCACCTCTTCGACCGCTTCTGGCGCGCGGACGCCTCGCGCGGCCGCGCCACCGGCGGCAGCGGTCTCGGCCTGTCCATCGCCCGCCAGATCGTCACGGACCACCGGGGCACCATCGCGGCGGAGAGCACGGTCGGCGTCGGCACGACGTTCAGAATCGTCCTGACGGCCCTGCCTGACCGGGAGCAGGACGAGCGGCGTCAGGAAGGGCGTGGGGACGGGCGTCAGCCGTCGGAGAGCCGGTAGCCCCTCCCGTACACGGTCTCGACGCACCGGGCGCCCTCGCCGCCGCCCGCGCGCTCCAGCTTGCGGCGCAGGTTCATCACATGGGCGTCCACGGTCCGTTCCAGCACGTCCCGGTCGAAGCCGAAGACCCGCTCGATGATCTGCGCCCGGCTGAAGACCCGGCCGGGCTCACGGGCCAGCGCCTCCAGGATGGAGAACTCCTTCGAGGTCAGCTCCACCGGCCGGCCCGCGACGCGGACCTCGAAGCGCGCGGTGTCGAGTTCCAGCGCGCCGACCCGCAGCACCGCGGACCCGTCCGCGCCGGCCTTCCTGGACCGGCGCAGCAGGGCCCGCACCCGGGCGGTCAGTTCGCGGGGGCTGTAGGGCTTGGTGAGGTAGTCGTCGGCGCCGAGGTCGAGGCCGAGGAGCATGTCCTCCTCGGTGGTGCGGGCGGTGAGCAGCAGAATCGGGACATCGGATTCGGTGCGCAGAATGCGGCAGACGTCGAGGCCGTCGACGAGCGGCAGCATCACATCCAGAACGATCAGATCCGGTTTTACCGACCGGGCCCGTTCCAGTGCCGCGCGGCCGTCCGCGACGACCTGCACGGCATTCCCTTCGCGTTCCAGATAAATCCGAATGAGCCGAGACTGTTTCACGTCGTCTTCGGCGACCAGAATGCGAGCGCTCAACGATTCTCCCCGACGCGACCGTGCCTGATCGCAGCACGGTAATACAGAAACGAACAGGCGACGGAGGGGCGGCTGAAATCAATCCCCCGCCCGCGGGCAGGCATCGCGCCACGACCGAGCGGCGGACGCGTCCGCCGCCGCTCCCCTACAGCCCGTAGACGGCCGTCACGGGCGCGTGGTCGCTCCACCGCTCGGCGTGGGTGGCGGCCCGCTCGACGTACGCCTTGACGGCCTTGGCGGCGAGCCCGGGGGTGGCGAGCTGGTAGTCGATGCGCCAGCCGCTGTCGTTGTCGAAGGCGCGGCCGCGGTAGGACCACCAGGAGTAGGGGCCCTCCTGCTCGGGGTGCAGGACGCGCACGACGTCCACGTACCCCCCGTCGCCCTCCTCCAGCACCTTCCCGAACCACTCCCGCTCCTCGGGGAGGAAGCCGGCGTTCTTCTTGTTGGCCTTCCAGTTCTTGAGGTCGGCCTCCTGGTGGGCGATGTTCCAGTCGCCACAGACGACGACCTCGCGGCCGTCGGCGGCGGACCGCTCCCGGAGTTCCTTCAGATACGGCAGGAACTCGCCCATGAACCGGTACTTCTCGTCCTGGCGCTCGGTGCCGACCTCACCGGAGGGCAGGTAGAGGCTGGCGACGGTGACGCCGGGCAGATCGGCCTCGACGTACCGGCCGCTGGTGTCGAACTCGCTCGACCCGAAGCCCACGCGCACCCGGTCCGGCTCGCGGCGCGTGTAGAGGGACACCCCGGCGCGCCCCTTGGCGGCGGCGGGCGCGTGGACGGTGAACCAGCCCTCGGGCGCCCGCACCTCCGGCGGCAGCTGCGCCTCCTCGGCGCGCACCTCCTGGAGGCAGACGGCGTCGGCGGAGGTCCCGCCGAGCCACTCGACGAACCCCTTCTTGGCGGCGGCACGGAGACCATTGACATTCACGGACGTCACAGTGAGCATCCCGGGAGAATACCGACACCCACCATCCGCATACATGTACGATACTCCGCATGAACATCCAGCCCACGCCCTACGACCACCCCCACGCCGTCGCACTCAACGACGCGGTCCAGGCGGAGTACGCCGTCCGCTACGGCGACGAGGGCGACGCCACACCGCTGGACGCCGGGATGTTCGTCCCTCCCCAGGGCCTCTACCTCCTCGCGTACGACCCCGAGGGCAGCCCGGTCGCCACGGGCGGCTGGCGCACCCAGGACAAGAACGACGAGGGCTACGAGAACGGCGACGCCGAACTCAAGCGCATGTACGTGATCCCCGAGGCCCGCGGCCTGGGCCTGGCCCGCCGCATCCTCTCCGCCCTGGAATCCGACGCCCGCGAGGCCGGCCGCACCCGCATGGTCCTCGAAACGGGCACGGCCCAGCCGGAGGCGATAGCGCTCTACACGTCGAGCGGCTACGCACCGTGCGCCAAGTTCGGCATGTACCGCGACTACGACAACAGCCGCTGCTTCGCGAAGCCGCTCTGAGCAGACTGATGCACCACGCCGCACGCGGAGGGGCGGGACGTCCGAGAACGTCCCGCCCCTCCTCTTTCGACCTGCCCGCTAGCTGAAGGTGAGCCGTTCGACCTTCCGACGTCCGTCGACTTCGACGGTCATCTCAAGCTCACCGACCGGGAGTTCGGCCAACGCGACGTAGTAGACGCCCCGCCCCTTCATCTCGGGCGCCAGGTTCCTGACGAACGTCCACTCGACGTCCTTCCCACCGAATCGGGCGGACGTCATCCGGCTGCCGGGCTCCGCCAGGAGCACGACCATCCAGCCTTCGCTCGCCGTGCCGGGCCCGAACACCGGCGCGAGGTGCGCGCCGGCCTTCGGGGCCACCCCGGACGGGTCGGCGCACCTCCGATGGTTGTACCCACCGGACGTGCCCACCTCCGCGAGGCACAGACGACGCCGGGACGTCTCCCAGAAGAACGTCGCGGAGGCGCCGTCGTGCACGACGTCGGAGATCCCGACGCCCGTGGGAGTCTCGCCGGCGGCCTCGGCCGCGGTGAGAGCCGTCTCCCTCAACTCCGCCGTCCGGTCGGCCGTCGGGGTGGCCGTCGAGGTGGCCGACGGCGAGACGCTCGCGGGAGAGCCGGTGGACCCGGTGGTCGGCGACTTCTCGGCACCGCACCCGAGGAGCAGGCCGGCTGCCAGGGAGAACGCGACCATGCGCGTGAGACACCTCATCGCGGCTGGATCCCTGTCACTTGCTTCGCTTCGAAGGGGACACGGTTCGCCGGAATCTGCGAGTAGTTCACCGGCTTCCATGCGGTCACGTCGAAGGTCCCCCACGTCTTGGTCGTGGTCCTGCCGTCCCGATGATGGTAGGTCGTGTTGTAGAGGGAGAGAACGCCTGCGGGCGACAGACCCCAGCGCTCCCCCTTCTTGCCTTCCCAGGTCTTCGTCATGGTCTGGGTGTCACCCCTGGTGTTCGTCGTCGAATCGGTCCAGGCCCAGGAACCGTTGACACCGACGGTGACGTCGAACTTGGCCTCGGCCACCAGGGGAACCTTGCCCTTGACCTCTGTCCCCAGCGTGAGGCTGGCACCGTAGGTCTTCGCGTACTGCTCCGTGGTCGCGATCTGCGAGTTGATTGAGTACGCGTACGCGAAGGTCTCCTTGTCCGCATCCACGAGCTCGTAGAGCGTGCTGGTGTCCCGGTCGGTGTAGTCATCGGTGTAGACATTCATGGTGTCGGACCAGAGGACGTCCGAGCCGCCGTCGGGCACGTGGACTCCCTGGGGCAACTTCGGCGGCAACGGCCTGCAGCCGTCGCAGTAGTGGGGCGCCGCGTAGGTGCCACCACCGCCGCCACCACCGCCGCCACCGCCACCGCCGCCGCCACCGCCGCCGCCGCCGCCGCCGCCGCCGAGATTGACGCAGCACGCCTTCTTCGTGCCCGCCTTCTCTTCCGGCGAGCAGTTCTTCAGGTCGTACAGGCAGGAGTTCGGCATCGAGCCGATCTCCGTGCCTGCCGGGTCCGTCTGGGTCACCGGGTTGTTGTTGCCGTAGCCGTAGCCGTTGTGCTGGCGCGGGTCGTCGGTGACGAAGAGCGGGTCGACCGAGACGAAGCGGCCGAGGGCCGCGTCGTACTCGCGCGCGCCGAGGTGGATCAGGCCGGTCGCGGTGTCGTTCGTGCCGCCGACGAAGCCCTTCTCCCCCGCCCAGGCGGCCGGCTGGCTGCCCCGGGCGCCGCCGAAGATCGCGGTCTTGCGGCGGGTGACGGTCTGGGCCGCGTCGGCCGTGATCTGGGTGGTGCCCGTGCCGTGGTGGTCGGCGAGCGTGAAGCTCAGCTTGCCGCCGGTGCGCACCGCGATGATCCGGTCACCGGCGCCGTAGTAGCGGGTGCCGGTCAGGACACCGGTCTTGGAGACGTGCAGTTCGTTGCCTCCCGGGAGGTACAGGGTCGTGCCGTCGGCGTCCTTCGCCGCGAGCCGCTGGCCCTCCGTGTCGTACAGGTAGCTCGCCTTCTCCGTCGTCCCCTCGGTGACCGACGCGAGGTGCCCCCGGTCGTCCCACGCGAGGTTCTGCTGGGCCGCGGCGCCGATCTTGCGGGTCTCGGTGTTGCCCGCGGCGTCGTAGGTGAAGGTCTCGTCGTGTGCGTTCGTGCCGGTCTGCGTGACCTTCGGCAGCCTGTGGGTGCCCGCGGCCGGGGCCGCGTAGGTCCGGAGCGTGTCGGCGGCCGGGCCCGAGGCGGTCTTGTGCTGCGTCTCGGTCTTGCGGTTGCCGACGGCGTCGTAGGTGTACGACGTCCAGTAGGCGTCCTGGCCGCCGACGGCGGTCGTGGAGGGCGCCGCGGCGCAGGCCGTGCCGGTGTTGGTCCAGGCCTCGGTGATCCGGGCCAGCGGGTCCAGCGTGAAGCACTGGGTGTCCGTGGTGCGGGCCGCGTCCTGGCCGTAGCCGGTGGCGATGGAGGTGATGTTGCCGGCCGGGTCGTACCCGTACTTCGTGTCCTCGACCCGCTGCGGTGCCAGGTCACGGTCGGTGAAGGTCTGGGTCAGCGCGCCGGTGTGCTCGTCGTAGATGTTCGAGAGGACGACCTTCTGTCCGAAGGATCCGAGGTCCTGGCGGATCAGCCGGCCGTAGTGGTCGTAGGTGCCCGCCGACATCAGGGCGTCGCTGCCAGCGCCGACGGTGTTGAGCAGTCCGGTGACCGGGCTGTAGCTGTTGGCGACCTTCTCCGCCGGCAGTCCGCCCATGGCGGGCTGCATGGTCCACATCACCTGGCTGGTGTGGGGGTTGTAGGAGGTCGTCCACTTGTAGACGCCGGCGGCCGCTCCCTCGCGCGCCGGGATGGTCAGCTGGGTGCCGACGGGCTTGTAGAGGGGGTTGTAGGAGGTCACGGCGGACTCGTACGCCTGGCCGCCGGCCCAGGAGCTCGCCTTGCTGAGCTGCCCCTTGGCGACGGTGTCGTACTCCCAGGACGCGAGGGTCGTCGTGCCCTTCTTGACGGCGGTCTTGCGGCCGAGCGCGTCGTAGTCGGTGTGCAGGGTGCGCAGCCGGGCGTCCGTGACGTCGACGGGCCGGTCGGCCGCGTCGTACGTGGTGCTGACCGTCCCCTTGTCGGGGTCGTCGATCCGCACCTGGCGGCCGCGGGCGTCGTAACCGTAGTTCCACTCGGCGCCGGACGGGTTGGTCAGCCGGTCCACCCGGCCCTTCCGGTCGAAGCGGTAGAGCGTCGAGGTGTACTGGGTGCGGGCCGCGTCCACGTACTGGCGCAGTTCGACGGTCCGGCCGAGCGCGTCCATGACCTTGGTGCTCGCGATGCCGCCCTTCGGCGGGACCACGGTGGCGGTGTCACCGGTGTAGCTGGTCGTGGTGCGCTTGGTCTCGTCGCCGAACCTGCGCGAGATCACGGCCGTGATGCGCCCGGCGCCGTCGAACACGGTGTCCGTGGACGCCGGGTACTTCAGCTCCTGGCCGGTGACGAGGGCGGGCTCCGCCGCGCCGGTGGCGTAGTAGACGCCGGAGGAGCGCCAGGCCTGCCCGCGGGTGTCGTAGAAGCTCTCCGTGACGAGCCGTCCGGAGAGGTCGGGCGAGGTCTCCTGGGTCTGCCGCGGGCGCAGCATGCCGTCGTAGAAGGAGTAGGACGTCCGGTAGTCGGCGTCGTGGGTGAGTGACCTGCTGGTGACGACGATCGGGCCGTCGTTGCGGACCTGGTACTCGAAGGCGTGGTGGGGGGAGTCGGGGTAGGTGACGGCCGACCGGGTCGGCAGCCACACCTTCGTCTTCCGTCCGACCCCGTCGTACGCGGTCGTGGTCACCTTGCCGTTGGCGTCGCTGACCTGGGTGGGCAGACCGCGCCGCGGGTCCATCGTGGTCGTCGCCGCGTGCCCGAGCGGGTTGGTGACGAGCACGGTGGCCGGCGCCTCCCCGGTGGCCGGGGTGTAGCGGGTCGTGGTGACCTTGCCGTGGACGTCCGCCGCCGACAGCGCTCGGCCGTAGATGTCGAAGTCGGCGGCGGGGGTGGTGGACACCGCGTCGTAGCCGGTGCCGGCGCCGTTGATCCGCTCGCTCCTGGTGACGTTGCCCCGGGTCGGCGCCGCGCCGAACGCGCCGCCGTCGTAGGACGTGCGGACGTCGTCGATGACGTCGGCCGAGGTCGTCGGGCTGCCGCAGGGGACGGCGACGATCAGCTTCCTGCCGACCGTGTCGAGGATTCCGGCGGTCGTGTTGCGGGCGTAGCTGGTGGTGGTGCACCGCTCGTCGCCGGTGCGGGCGGTGTCGCCGGTCTCGGAGACGGACGCGATCATGCCGTACGCGTCGAAGGTGCGGGTGAGTTCGGTGGTGCGGGTGCCACCGGTGACGGTGGCCCGTGCCTCCTCCTTCTGGATGCCGGTGCGGTAGGCCGTCAGGGCGGGCAGCCCGGAGCGGGTGCGGGAGGCGACGGCCTCCGAACGCCACGGGGTGTACGAGGTGGCGGTCAGCGGCTTCGAGGTGTCGTCGCCGTTGTACGTGACGCTCTCGCGGACCATGCCGGCGAACTGCTCGCGGTCGGTGGCCCCTTCCCCGGCCGAGTCCTTGACGGTCGCGCCGTCGCGTCCGCGGAAGTAGCGCCGTTCTGTGAGGGTCCTCGGGTCGGACGCGGCACCGACGCGGGTCTGGACCCGCCCATAGCCGCGGGAGACGGAGTACGTCCGGTCGTCGGCCTTGGTGATCTCGTCGGTGCTCTTCGTCCAGGCGGCGCCGTCGAGGTAGCTGTAGGTGGTCACCTTGTCGGGGGACTCGACGAGGTTGTCGCCCTCGACCACCTGGGTCGCCACATAGGTGTTGAACCAGTCGAGCTTGCTCTCGTACCCCTCGAACGCCCACTTCACCGGGTAGCAGCGCCGGTCGTTGCTCGCGTCCGGCGCGGGCAGGTCGGACGCCGTGCAGTCCGGCTGCGTGTAGGTGACGCCGATGGTGCCGCCGGTCTCGGTGGTGATCTGGTAGAGCCTGAGCCGGATGAACGGGGCGAGACCGTCACCGGTCTTGTCGACCCGGTTGGCGCGCTGCTCTCCCGCGAAGGTGACGGGCGGCAGCTTGACCGCCGCTCCGGCCTTGCCCGTGCGCTGGACGGAGCTCAGCCACAGCGGTCGTGAGATGCCGTCACCTGCGGCGGGGAAGCCCTGCGTCAGGGTCCACGAGTCGACGTCCTTGTACGTGCCGCCGGTCAGCACCTGGGTGCTGATCCCGGTGAGGCGCTTGCGCGACCAGAACGTCGGCGAGTAGTTGTCCTCGCACTCGGTCGCCCCGTCCTTGCAGTACGCGTCGTACGGGACGTCGGGCCAGTTCCCGGCGTTGGTCTCGTCGAAGGTGCCGCAGTCGGTGAGGCAGCGCTCGCCGACGCCGAACTCGACCTTGCCCATGGCCTTGCCGGTGTAGACGGCGTCGTCGCGCAGGCCGTACTCGATCCGGTCGAGCCAGCCGCCGCGGACGTACGGGGTGACGGTCGCCTTGCCGGTGGTCTCGGAGACGTTACGGCCGTAGTTGTTCTTCTCGGTGTTCCAGTAGTACGCCATGGCGTTGCCGTGCGGGTCGACCACGTAGTCGAGCTGCCAGCGCCAGGCCTGCTGGCACCAGCCGTCCGCGAACGAGGAGTCGTGGCAGGGCTCGCCCGTCTGGTTGCCGAAGACCGGGACCGTCCAGGTGGAGTTGGTGACCGGGTCGTCGTCGTCGGGCGTGACGGTGCCGCCGTCGCGCCAGCCGGGCAGCCGGTTCCGGCCGAAGAAGTACTGGGTGCCGTCGGTCGTGGTGACCTTCCAGTGCTCACCCTTGCCGTCGACGCCGTCCGTGCCCGAGTCGCCGTTGGCCGCGCCGGTCAGCTTCTCGATGTCGGCTCCGGAGCCGCCGGCCTCGTGCCAGCCCTTGCCGTCCTCGTAGACCAGCTCGGTGCTCTTGCCGCCCAGGTTCATCGTCGCGTTGTCGTTGAACCAGCACAGGTCGCCCACGCGCGTGGTGTTCGTCGCGCCGGTCTGGTCGTCGTTGCACGCCTTGTAGCGGCGCTCGATGAAGCCCGGCTCCCAGTTCCAGCCGTCACCGATCCACGAGGGCTGGTTGTTGGAGGCCGCGGTCCGGCCGTCCACGGCCTGCGAGGAGTAGTCGAGGGAGATCGCCGGCTGCAGCCCGCCGGGAACCGTCGGCACCTCGACCGGATACGTCCAGGCGAAGGAGCCGTTCCCCTCGCCGGCGCTCCAGGTACCGGAGGTCGACAGGCTCGTCGCCTTGTAGTCGCCCGACGAACCCTCGGCCCCCGCCGTCGCAGCGAGCACGGTCGCGCCGGACAGCGCGACCGGCGCGGACAGGGTGCCCGCGCGGGTGTCGTTCGTGGTCTCCAGGGGCGTCTGCACCCGGCAGGCGTCCTTGTCGGGGGTCGTCAGGGCGCAGGCCGGGAGCCGTACGAGGCGGAGCCGGGAGGCCCAGTCGCCGCCGTAGGCGTCACGGAAGCCGGAGTAGTCCACCTCGACGCGCGTGCCCGCGGTCCCGGCCCTGCCCGCCCGGCCGGCCGTCTCGGCCCCGGTCCTCGCGGGCGTGCCCGTCTTCCTCGCGGCGGGGGCGTCCGTACGGTCCAGGGAGAGCAGCAGCCCCTCGACGCCGATGCGCCGGGCGGCCTGGCGTTCCTCGACCCGGACCTTGACGCGGGCCGAGGCCGCGGAGTCGGCGGTCCCGCCTCCGGTCAGCGCGACGGAGACGGGGAGGGACCCCGCCTCGACAGCTGTCGCGCCGCTGCCGGGTCCCACGGCCCGCGCACCGGCGGGCGGTGGGGTCAGCGTCACCTCTGCCGAGCCCGCGGCGGGCCAGAGCACGCGTGGCCTCCCCTTCCACGCGTGCGCCGCCGCGGCGTCGGGCTTCCTGGCTCCGCCGAAAGCGGCCTTTTCCACGGGCACCGGATTCGGCTGCTCAAGCGCCGGAAGCGGATTTCTAACCTCCGGAACAGCGGACGAAACGCCCGCCGCCGGAAGAACTCCTATCGTGACCGCGACCGCCATAACGGTAACGGATCCACGTATGCGTTGAATTCTCACACCCCACCTCTCAGGGGGACGGAAATGTCACCGAACGCTACGTGCAGCGCTCGACGGGGCGCCCACCATTTGAGGTAGATCTGAGAAAGGCTTATTTCGATATCCGAACACGCGGGACCGCTCGAATTCGAGCAATGAAAAGGGCGATGCCCGGGATGGATTCCCGGGCATCGCCGTCGTGCTGCCTCACGGTCGGGCGTGAGGCGTCGTGCCCCTAGTTGTAGGGGCGGAGGATGGTGGCTCGCGACCAGGTCCAGCCGGTCTCGGTGCCCCAGCCCGCCTTGTGGTAGTCGAAGCCCGTGGCCGTCGCGACGTGGGTGAACGTCTTGACGGCTCCGGTGGAGTAGCCGTAGAAGCTGCCGATGTCGTCCTTGCCGTCACCGTTGTAGTCACCCGGCAGGTACTGGGCGCCCTGGTAGTACCAGTTGCCGGTCGGCACGTCGAGGCTCTTGACCGCGGCACCGAACTTGCCGTCGCGCGCCGACGAGGCGGGCAGCTTGAACAGGGCGTCGTGACCGTCGGCGTAGTCGTACCAGAAGGCGACGTCGTCGAGACCGTCCCCGTTGAAGTCGCCCGCGTGCGGGAAGGTACGGCCGAAGCTGCCCCAGGTGGTGCCGTTCTCGGACCAGGACACGGTGCTGGTCTGCGGGAAGACGCCGCCGGCCTGCGCCGGGAAGGTGTGCATCTTCAGCGCGCCGTCGGAGTAGCCGTACAGGGCGGCGATGTCGTCCCGGCCGTCACCGTTGAAGTCACCGGTGACGAACTTGCTGTTCGCCACGTGCCAATTGCCCGCCGCCATCTGCGCGGAGCCGAAGGGCGCGTTGAAGCCGCCCTGCGGGTTCGCCGTGAAGGTGAAGATGGTGTCGTTGCCCGCCGCGTACCCGTACCAGGCGGCGATGTCGTCCCGGCCGTCACCGTTGAAGTCACCGGCCAGCAGGGTCATCGAGGCGGAGTAGTAGCCGCCCTTGCCCGAGGTCCAGGACGGGAAGGGGGCGTTGAATCCGCCGCCCGCCTTGCCGGTCGCGGTGAAGAGCTTGACGACGCCGTCACCGTAGTCGTACAGCGACGCCTGGTCGGCCCGGCCGTCACCGTTGAAGTCACCGGTGACGAACTGCATCCGGTCGACGTTCCAGGTGCCCACCGCCGACTCGTAGGACTTGACCGGCGCGCGGAACGTGCTGTCCGAGTTGGACTGGAAGGTGTGCAGCGCGGAGGTCCCGGCGGAGTACGCGTACCAGGCCGCCATGTCGCTGCGGCCGTCGCCGTCGTAGTCGTGCCGGACGACGGTGTTGGTCGACCACTTCGACCGGCCCGCCGCGTCGTACACGACCAGGCTGCCGCGGTCCTGGAGGAGCGCGTAGCCGTTGGCGGCGGCCACGTTGGAGGACCACAGCTGGGCACCGGCCGCGCTGGTGACCACGAGCTTGCCGTCGGACTGCATGACGGCCTTGGCTCCGGTGTTGCCGGCCGTGTTCGAGCTCCACAGCACGGCGCCCGCGTTGGACGTGACGACGAGGTTGCCGTCGGTCCGCATCGTGAGCTTGGCGGCGTTGGAGGTGTACGTGGTGCCCGACGGGATCGTGGTGCCGGAGGGGATGTAGGCCCCGCCCGTCACACCGTCGATGGTGAAGCGCGCCCCGAACTCGAGCGTGCTGGTGGCGGAGGGCACGATGCCGCGCCAGCCGACCAGGGTGTTGTCCGAGGCCTTGCGGGCCCACAGCTCCGCGCGGCGCTCCTGGACCGGGTCGTTCGTGAGGTCACCGGAGGAGCCCACGACCGGGTACAGCGCCTTGGTGACGCCCGAGCCGATCTTGAGCCGGTTGGCCGGGATGCCCAGGGTGGCGGTGTTCAGGCCGCCTCCGGGTGCCTTCTGCGACCAGGCGACCATGATGTCGCCGGTCGCGTCGTCACGGAGCCAGAGGTCCGGCAGCCCGTCGAGGGAGACGTCACCCGGGGTGATGATCGTGTACTTGTCCCAGTCGGTGCCGCCCACCAGGCTCGGTGACTTCGTGAAGCCGAGGTCCAGGTCGTTGGTGGCACGGTTGCCGTAGTAGGCCCAGAGCAGCTTGCCCTGCTTGACCAGGAGGTCGGGCTGGCCGTCGCCGTTGAGGTCACCGGGGGCGGCGACCTGGTCGGCGTTGTACCAGTGGTCGTCACCGGTCCAGCTGGCCTCGCCGAAGCAGTCCAGCTCGTTCGGGACCGGGCAGGTCACCGACAGTTCGGTCCGCTGCTCCGGGTCGATCCGGCCCTGTCCGTCGTTGTCGTAGACGTAGATCTTCTTCTTCTTGTCGACGTCGTCGTACTCCAGGCTGACGAGGTCGTTGTAGCCGTCCTGGCCCCAGTCGCCGAAGGAGGAGACCTGCTTGTCGGCGAACGAGGCGCCGCCGTTGGTGGCGTTGCTGAACTCGCCGGAGCCCTGGCCTGCGTACGTCAGGAGTGTTCCGTTCCCGTCCACGGCCCAGATGTCGCGGTTGCCGTCGCCGTTCAGGTCGAACGCCTGGTCCCGCATCGCCGAGCGGCTCGCGTAGAAGATGTACGTGGCCGTGTCCGAGCGGTTGCCCGCCTTGTCGACGCTGTACGCGTACACGAAGTGCGGACCGTAGCTGGGCGGCGTGATGTTCACCGGCACGTTGACGCCCACCGGCGTGACGTCGGGGTCGGTGTCCGTCCAGTAGTGGTACTGGACCACGTCCGTGACGCCGTTCGGGGCGAAGGTGAACGCACCGGGCTTCCGCGCCGGGCCGGTCCCCTGGGGCCAGCCCTTCTCGCCGTTCGGGAAGACCGTCGAGTTGATGATCGGCGGGGAGCTGGGGCGCGTCCGATCGACGGTGAACTTGCAGGTCACCGAGGTCGGACCCCAGGCACCGTCCTGGTCCTTCGTGGCCACGTTCCAGGTGTAGTCACCCGTCGGCAGGTCGACGTCCGGCACCGCCCAGGTGGTGACCTTCTCCTTCAGGGCGGGCAGGGCCATCGTCTTGAACGGCGTGCCGGCACCCGCCTTGAACAGGTTGAACTGCGCCGTCAGGTTGCCCGCCTCCTTGTCGGAGTGCTTGGCGTACAGGCTGACGCGCGTGTTGCCGATGACACCACCGGTCTTGCAGTCGGTCTTGGGGAACGTCCCCAGGCCCGAGGGGCGCTTCGGCGCGGTGTTGTACTTGAGCTCGAGGGTGGCCGTCTTCGGGTCGAACTTCTTCCAGCCGAAGGTGTCCGACTCGTCGGAGGCGTACAGACCCAGGGTGATGTTGGCCATGCCCTGGCCCTTCGGGCCTTCCTTGGCGCGGGCCTTCACCTTGGCGGTGAGGTCGAACTCGAGGTTCCCCGCCCCACAGCCCTCGATCTCCGAGTTCCAGCCCTTGGCGTCGTTCACCGTGGACAGCCTGCTGAGCTGGGTGGGCTGGTTCCGCCACGTCGTCTTCGACGTGATGCCCGTCGTGTGCCAGAGCTCCACGGGACGGTGCTGGCAGGACCAGGACCAGGTGTTCTTGATCCGGAACGTGGCCTTCTTGACCTCGGCGCCCATGACGTCGCTCGTGTCCATCTGGAGGAACGAACGCGAGACGCGGTCCAGGCCGCCCGTCTGGGCCTCGTAGCCGACCCGGATGGGGTCGGTGGAGTTCCAGAACGAGTAGTTCGGGTAGCGCTCGTAGACGCGCGTCCAGTTCTGCCGCTCGCCCCAGGCCCACTGCGGGTCGATGAAGACCGGGTACTGCGTCCCGGGAGCGGCCAGCAGTGCCTGGTCCGGCTTGATCTCCAGGGTGTCCCCGGTGATCGCCGTCTCCATCGGCGCGTCGGTGGCACCCGGCGGCGGCTCGAAGTTGTCCGCAGGTGCCGTCGTTCCGTCATCCGCCGTCCCTCCCACGGCGTTGGCGGAGAACGCCCGGGCGCCCGCGGGCGGCTGCGTCTCGCTGGTGGTCGTCGTGGAGTCCCACATCAGGGGCGACGGGCTGGAGAACACCGCGTGCCCCGAGGGGTCCACCGCGGTGAGGCTGCCCGTTTCACCATCGACGGAGACGTCGAGCCCGACCGTGCTGAACTTGAACTTCAGGCTGTCCAGCTCGGGGTTCTGCGCGGCCTCGGCGTTCTTGACGACGAGGAGCTGCGAGAAGCCCTCGATCTCGGCCTTCAGCTGGAGGTCGACGCCGGGCAGGACCTCGGCGTAGGTGGCCACGTTCCCGGCCAGCGTGGGCGCGGGCAGCGCCTTCGGCCAGTTGAGCGTGAGCTTGCGCCCGTCCTTCACGCCGGAGAGGAGCGGAGCGGTGCCGCCGCCGGAGAAGGTCACGTCCACCAGCGACGCGGCCGGCCGTACGGCTCCGTCCTCGCCGAGGACGAGCGTCGGGTCGGTCGGTACCCAGTCGTCGTCACGGAAGACGCGGACGGCCGTTCCGTGGCGGTTCACCGTCCAGGTCCCGTCCGGCTGGGCCCAGGTGTCGGTGGTCTCGGTGCGGGCCGACTCGAGCTCGAACGGCCGGCCCGTGGTCCGGGCCTGGTCGAGGGCGTAGTCCTCCTCGCTCTGCTCTCCCGTCTGCACCGGGGTCAGATAGACCGCGGAGGCGGTCGGAGCGAGCCCGGGAAGAGCGATGAGAGCGGAACCGGCGAGAACACTCGCCAAGGCCGCGGATATGAGTCGATTTCTTCGTGATGTCACTGCTGGTCTTCCACCAGGCAGTCGGCCAACGGACACGTACACCTCGCAGAGTCGATGTTCGATGAACGTCGACAGAATGTCGGCCCTCCTGAGCGCCCGCCACCGAGTTGAGCGGAACTTGAGCTCCCGCGATCTCGCCCTCGTGGGGGAATTGTCATGACACTTGAGGGCATAGGAAGTCGCTGTTTCCTGTACTGGATTTCCGGAGAAGTGCAGAGATCCGGCTCGGCCGCCTTTCGGCTCCGGTACCCCGGCCGTAAAACTCCCGCAACGACAAGAATCCCGCCCGATCTTTCGATCGGACGGGATTCTCGGTGTCTGTGGACCTGTGGGGATTTGAACCCCAGACCCCCTCGATGCGAACGAGGTGCGCTACCAGACTGCGCCACAGGCCCTTGCGACGTGTGAAACATTAGCATCCCGACGGGCCCAGGCAAAAATCCGTTCCCGCGCAGGTCAGCCGGGGGCCGTCGCCGGCCCCCGGCGGTGGGTCATTCGTTGGCCGCCCGGGGGCGGTCGTCGTCCGCGTACTGGTCGAAGAGCGGGGTGCGGCCGTGGTCGCGGTTGCGGCGCGGAGGGGTGGTGCGCTGGCGCGGTGCCGGGGACGGGGTGGGGGCCGGGTCGGCCGCCGTGGAGGAGCGGGCCGCACTCCAGGTCTCCGGGTCCGTGATGTCGATGCCGCTCGTGGCGCGCGGGGCGACCGGGGCGGTGACGTAGGTGGGGAGCGGCACCGGGACCGGGTCCCAGCTGTCGCCGCGGGCCGGGCCGCGCTCGCGCTGCTGGTCGACCCACTCCGCGTGGTCGGTCTGCTCGACCAGGGCGCGCCGGTCCGCCTCCTGCGGGGAGGGGCCGGCGGTGGACTCGGGTGACAGCTCGGGCGTGGGCGTCGGGCGTCGGCTCTCGCGCAGCCGCGCAGCCGCCGCTTCCGCGCGCCGCCGGTCCATCACGTACACGAAGCGCCGGCGTTCCTGGACCCGCAGGTGCACGATGTACGCGCTGAGGAGCAGCGCGGGCACGGCCGGTACCCACAGGAAGGCGACCCCGCCGACGGCGGCGACGACCGCGCCGAGGGTGAAGCCGGCGAAGAGCAGCGTGGTGGTGCGGCGGCGCCGGGCGAGGACCTTGCCGCGCCGGGCGCGCTCGGCCGCCGCGCCCGTGGCGGGGCGAGCGGGCGCCGGGGCGGGGTTCGGGGCGGGTTGCTGCGCCTGCTCCCGCTCGGGGAGTTCCAGGCGCGCTTCCGTTCTGGCCGCGGGCGCGGAAAACGCCCGGACGTCGACCGAGCTCAGGTGCTCGGTCTCCGCGTCCGGGTCCACGTCGGGCGTCGGACCCTCCGCCGTACGGTCCCGCTGCTTGAGCTCCTTGGCGTATCGGCGCTCCATGCCCGCCCGTCCGGAAAGCAGCCGGATGGCGGTGCTGAAGCGTTCCGTCGGACGGGCTTCGTTCAGCTCGTCCTGCCTGCGGAGCCACATCGGTACCAAGTAGGCGGCCCAGGCCCCGACGATGACTGCGTAGATGAGGCCGCTGCTGCTCACGCCTCACACGGTAGAGGGGTTCGCGCGACGGCATCGGCCAATTGGCCCGGTGTGTCGCACGATCTGGCTGATATCACTGAACTTTTTTGTGATTGTTCAGATCGATTGACTGCCAACTACCGACTGAATTCGAACACTTATCTCATTCTTGCCTGATGCCAGCGGCGCAAGAGCCCCTCCGGCACCTCCTCCGCCGTGAGCGCGAAGACCAGATGGTCCCGCCAGGCGCCGTCGATGTGGAGGTAGCGGGGCCGCAGCCCCTCCTCACGGAACCCCAGCTTCTCGACGACCCGGCGCGAAGGCCCGTTCTCCGGACGGATGCAGACCTCCATCCGGTGCAGACCGACCGAGCGAAAGCAGTGGTCGACGGCCAGCGCGACCGCCGTCGGCATGACACCGCGCCCGGCCACCTCGCTGTCCACCCAGTAGCCCACGTGCCCGGAGCACATCGAGCCCCAGGTGATGCCCGCGACGGTCAACTGCCCGACCAGCCGGCCCCGGTACTCGATCACGAACGGCAGCATCCGCCCGGCGTTCGCCTCCGACCGCAGATGACGGACCATCTGACGGTACGTCGGCCGCTGCGCCACCGGCCCGCCCGGGGGCGAGGGCGGAACCGTCGCCTCCCAGGGCCGCAGCCACTCCCGGTTGCGCCGGTTCACCTCGCGCCAGGCAGCGTGGTCACGCATCTTTATCGGACGGAGCATCACCTCTCCGTCCACGAGAACGACCGGCCAGGTCGGGATCACGACGGTCTCGGGTGGTCGCCGCCGCGGATCTGGTCGACGGCGTGCCGCAGGATCGGCTCCAGGACGGTCAGCCCGTCCCGTACCCCGCCGGAAGACCCCGGCAGGTTCACGATCAGCGTCCCGCCCGCGACCCCCGCGAGGCCCCGCGAGAGTGCCGCCGTCGGCACCTTCTCCCGGCCGTACGCCCGGATCGCCTCCGGGATGCCCGGGATCTCCCGCTCCAGGACCCGGCGGGTCACCTCGGGCGTCTCGTCGGTGGGCGAGATGCCCGTACCGCCGGTGGTCACGATCGCGTCGTACCCCGCGGCGATGCCCGCCCGCAGCGCCGCCTCGACCGGCGCGCCGTCCGGGACGACCTGCGGGCCGTCCACGGCGAAGCCCATCCGGGTGAGGGCCTCGGCGATCAGCGGACCGCCCTTGTCCTCGTAGACCCCGGCAGCCGCCCGGTTCGAGGCCGTGACGACCAGGGCCGAGCAGGCGGCCGCCCCCTCCGTCGCCGACGAGGCCTCGGCCCCGTGCGCCTCGTGTCCCGCGTGCTCCTCGTGCTCGTGCACGCCCGACACCCGGCCGCCGCGGCTCACGACTCGCCCCGCGTCCAGTGGCCCGACTTTCCGCCCGTCTTCTCCTCCACCCGTACGTCGGAGATGACCGCGCCCTTGTCGACCGCCTTCACCATGTCGACCACCGTCAGGGCCGCCACCGAGACCGCCGTCAGGGCCTCCATCTCGACGCCCGTACGGTCCGTCGTCTTCACCGTCGCCAGGATCTCGACCGCGTCGTCGGTGACCGCCAGGTCCAGGGTCACGCCCGACACCGCCAGCGGATGGCAGAGCGGGATGAGGTCCGGGGTCTTCTTGGCGCCCATGATCCCGGCGATCCGGGCGGTGGCGAGCGCGTCGCCCTTCGGGACACCCTCGCCGCGCAGCAGCTCGATCACGCGCGGCGAGACGAGGACCCGCCCGCTGGCGCGCGCCGTGCGGGACGTGACGTCCTTCGCGGAGACGTCGACCATGCGGGCCGCGCCCGCCTCGTCGATGTGGGTGAGACCTTGCTGCGTGCTCATCGCCGTGACACTCCCGGTCGCTGTGTGGGACGACACCGTACCCCCACCCTCGCCCCCTCAGCCGAGGAGGACCACTTCCAGCTCGGCCCCCGGCTCCACGCTCTCCGTCTCCTCCGGGACCACCAGCAGGCAGTCCGCGTGCGCGAGGGCCGCGATCAGATGGGAGCCCGCACCGCCCACCGGAGTGACGGTGCCCGCCTCCGGGTCGTACGTCCCCCGGAGGAACTGCCTCCGCCCCGCGGGCGAGGACAGTGCCCTGTCGGCGGCCAGCTCGGCCCGCACCCGGGGCCGGTGCAGGTCCTCGACGCCCATCAGGGACCGGATCGCGGGCCGGACGAACAGCTCGAAGGAGACGTACGAGGAGACGGGGTTGCCCGGCAGGGCGAGCAGCGGGATCTGCTCGGCGCCGATCGCGCCGAAGCCCTGCGGCTTGCCCGGCTGCATGGCCAGCTTGCGGAAGTCGACCTGCCCGTCGGCGGTCAGCGCCTCCTTGACCACGTCGTACGCGCCGACGCTCACCCCGCCGGTGGTCACGATCAGATCGGCCCGGATGAGCTGGTCCTCGATGGTGGCGCGCAGCGACTCGGCGTCGTCGGCGACGGCACCCACCCGGTACGCGAGCGCGCCCGCGTCCCGCGCGGCCGCGGCGAGCGCGAAGCTGTTGGAGTCGTGGATCTGGCCCTCGCCCAGCGGCTCGCCGGGCTGGACCAGCTCGCTGCCGGTGGACATCACGACCACCCGGGGGCGGGGCCGCACCCGGACGGTGCCGCGGCCGATCGCGGCGAGCAGCCCGATCTGCGGCGGCCCGAGCACCGTGCCGGCCGACAGGGCCAGCTCCCCTGCCCGTACGTCGCTCCCCCGCTCGCGGACATGGGCCCCGGCCTCCGCGGCGCGGTGCACCCGGACCTCGCCGGACGCGCCCTCGGGGGCGGCGCTCGCGGCGGTCATGCCGGTGGCCGCGCCCCCGCCCGTACCGCCGTCGGTCCATTCGACGGGGACGACGGCCTCGGCGCCGGGCGGCAGCGGGGCGCCGGTCATGATCCGGGCGGCCTGGCCGGGGCCGACCTCGGGCAGGCCGCCGGCACCCGCCGCGACGTCGCCGACGACGGTCAGGACGGCGGGGAACTCCTCGGTGACACCGGCGACATCGGCGACCCGGACCGCGTACCCGTCCATGGAGCTGTTGTCGAAGGGCGGCAGGGCGACCGGCACCGTCACGTCCTCGACGAGGACGCAGCCCTGCGCGTCGAGGAGTTGCAGCTCGATGGGTTCGAGCGGGCCGACCGTCGCGAGGATGTCGGCCAGGTGCTCGTCCACCGACCACAGCCCGCGCGCGAGCCCCGCGCAGGGGTCGGCCGCCTTCTCCTCGTCGCCGTGGCCGTGATCGCCGTGATCGCCGTGGTCGTGGCCGTCGTGGGACGGCGACGGTGCCGCGCTGCTGCTCAAGGTGCTACATCTCCTCGCTGACGTATCTCCGGAGCCAGGCCCGGAAGTCCGGTCCCAGATCTTCACGTTCGCACGCGAGTCTGACAATGGCACGCAGATAGTCACCGCGGTCACCGGTGTCATAACGGCGCCCCTTGAAGACGACGCCGTGCACCGGGCCGCCGATCTTCTCGTCCGAGGCGAGTTTCTGCAGGGCGTCCGTCAGCTGGATCTCCCCGCCGCGGCCCGGCTCGGTCTCCCGCAGCATCCCGAAGACGGCCGGATCCAGCACATAGCGGCCGATGATCGCGTAATTGCTGGGCGCCTCGTCCGCGTCCGGCTTCTCGACCAGGTCCGTCACCTTCACGACGTCCGCGTCGACGGTCGCCTCGACCGCCGCGCAGCCGTACAGATGGATCTGCGAGGGCTCGACCTCCATGAGGGCGATCACGCTGCCGCCCTCCCTCTCCTGGATCTCCACCATCCGCGAGAGCAGCGGGTCGCGCGGGTCGATCAGGTCGTCCCCGAGGAGCACCGCGAAGGGCTGGTCGCCGACGTGCGGTGCGGCGCAGAGCACGGCGTGACCGAGGCCGCGCGGGGCGCCCTGGCGGACGTAGTGCATGGTGGCGAGGTCACTGGACTCCTGGACCTTGGAGAGCCGTTCGGCGTCGCCCTTCCGCGTCAGGGCCTCTTCCAGCTCGTAGTTCCGGTCGAAGTGGTCCTCCAGGGGGCGCTTGTTCCGGCCGGTGATCATCAGGACGTCGGAGAGGCCCGCCGCGACGGCCTCCTCGACGACGTACTGGATGGCCGGCTTGTCGACGACCGGCAGCATCTCCTTCGGCGTCGCCTTGGTCGCCGGGAGGAAGCGGGTACCGAGGCCGGCGGCCGGGATGACAGCCTTGCTGATCCGGCCGAGCCTGGGGAGCAAGTGATTCATGCGGTGCACCTTAGCCGTTCGGAATGAGAGGAAGATGTGGCTTCGGTTAACTTCCTTCACATAAAGACACTTTCGAGAGTTTGGCGAATTCGCATGGGGCCGACATGACACCTGAGATGTCCGAAAAGACCGTGCTGCGCAGCCGACTTCTGGCCGCCCGCGCCGCGCTGAGCGCCGAATCCCTGGCCCGCACGGCCGAATCCCTCGCCCGCCGGGGACTGGAACTCGCCGAACTCGCGGAGGCCTCCACGGTCGCCGCCTATGTGTCCGTGGGCCGCGAGCCGGGCACCCGCGCATTGCTCGACGCGCTCCACGCGCGCGGGGTGCGGGTCCTGCTCCCCGTTCTGCTCCCCGACAACGATCTGGACTGGGCGGCCTACGAGGGCCCGGAGGGGCTCGCGAAGGCCGGCCGGGGCCTGCTCGAACCGGTTGGGCCGCGGCTCGGCCCCGAGGCCGTGTGCGCCGCCGACGCCGTCCTGCTGCCCGGCCTCGCGGTCGACGGGCGCGGGATGCGCCTCGGCCGGGGCGGCGGCTCGTACGACCGGGTGCTCGCCCGGCTCACGCGCGCGGGTGCCGATCCGGCGCTCGTGGTGCTCCTCTACGCGGACGAGGTGGTCACGCGGGTCCCGGAGGAACCGCACGACCACCCCGTGCACGCGGTGGTGACCCCGGGGGGAGTCACCCGTTTCCGGCCCTGATCAGGGCTTCAGCTTCAGCGTGTCCTTCGTCGCCGCGTCGACGGCCGCCTTGCCGTAGGCCCAGTCGTACAGGTCGCCCTTCGCCCACGCGTCCGTCTGGTCGGTGTAGTGGGAGTTGAAGGCGTGACCGGAGGCACCGGTCAGGTTGATCCACCGGGACTTGTCCCAGTCGCCGACGTTGACGACCATCCGCATCGAGGGCACCCAGATGACCTCGTAGCCGCCGGCCGCGTTCCAGCCGGTGGCGTCGACGGCCGCCTCTCCGCCGCCCAGGTTCCAGGGGCCGCGGTTGAGGAGCTGCTGCACGACGCCGGGGCCGGCGGTGCCGAGGGTCTGGTTCTTCAGGGTCAGCTGGTGCAGCCGGCCCCAGCTCCAGGTGGAGACGTCCTTGCCGAGCTTGGCGGTCAGCTCCCAGCGTGCGTCCTTCATGGCGCGGGCGAGCAGCTGGTCACGGGTCTCGGTGGCCTGGTCGGTGCGGTTGCCCGGGGTGACCCACCACTCGCTCTTCTCCTGCTTGAGGAGCGGACGGACCACCTCGTACCAGCGGTCGCCGCCGTCCGGCTGCGCGGAGTCGGGGTCCCGCTGGCCGCATTCCCGTACGAGCTTGTTCTGCTCGTCGACCGGGCCGGTGGCGTCGGCCGGGCGCACGTTGATGCAGTCGCCCTCGGCGCGGAGCTCCTTGGGCAGCTTGTCGCCGAAGGACAGCTTGAGGACGTTGCGCCAGACCGCGTTGAAGTAGGCGGCGGCGGCCGAGTCGGGCTCCTGGGTGTAGTCCCAGCCCTCGAGCAGCTTCTGGGCCTCGCGGACGTACGGGTCCGAGATGTCGATCTTCAGCAGGAGCGGGTTCAGGAGGGTCGCGATCTCGCTGCGGTTGTCCGTCTGCATGGTCCGCATGTCGTCCGGCGAGATCTTTCCGCCGTCCTTGGTCTTCGACTCGATGAGGTCGTTGATCCGCTGGCTGCGCGAGCCGTAGCCCCAGTCCTTGGTGAGCAGGTCGGGGTAGTTCTCGGCGTCGATCACGGCCTGGTTGGCGGTGACGATGTAGCCGCGCTTCGGGTTGTACTCGTACGGCAGCCTGGCGAAGGGGATGTAGCCCTTCCACCGGTACGAGGAGTCCCAGCCGGGCGCGGGCAGGGTGCCGTCGCCCTTGGTGCGCTGCGGGATCTTGCCCGGGGACTGGTAGCCGATGTTGCCCTCGGTGTCGGCGTAGATCAGGTTCTGGGACGGGACCTCGAAGTTCTTCGCGGCGTCCCGGAACTGGCCGAAGTTCTTGGCGCGGTCGAGGGCGAAGATCGCGTCCATCGACCTGCCCGGCTGGAGGGCGGTCCACTGGAGGGAGACGCCGTAGCCGGTGCCGCGGTCGGGGGCGGCGTTGCCGACGGGGGCCTTCTGGCCGACCTTCTCCAGGTCGGAGGAGCGGTCGGAGACGAGCGGGCCGCGTTCGGTGGAGCGGACGGTGATCGTCCGGTCGCCGCCGCCGGCGACCTTGATGGTCTCCTCGCGGACCGTGAAGGGCTTGACCTTGCCGTCGACGAGGTAGCCGTCGGGGCCGATCTTCTCCAGGTAGAGGTCGGTGACGTCGGCGCCGAGGTTGGTGAGGCCCCAGGCGATCTTGTCGTTGTGTCCGATGATCACACCGGGCATCCCGGAGAACGTGTAGCCGGAGACGTCGTAACGGCAGGTCGCCGAGACCGAGCGGCAGTGCAGACCCATCTGGTACCAGAGGGACGGCAGCTGGGGCGCGAGGTGCGGGTCGTTGGCGAGCAGCGGCTTGCCGGAGGTCGTGTACGTCCCGGAGACGACCCAGGAGTTCGAGCCGATGCCGTTGCCGTTGGGGCCGAGGAGGGCGGGCACGCCGTCCAGGACCTCGGAGAGCGCGCCGAGCTGGGACTGCGCACCGGAGCCGTCGGAGGAACCGGAGGATCCCGAGCCGCTGCCGGGAACACCGCCCGGGGTCTCGCCGGTGGTCAGGTCCTCGTCGCCGTCGCCCGCCGTGCCCTTCGGGTCGAAGGTCCCGGAACCGTCCACCGCGCCCCGGTCGACGATCGGCTGGTGGAGCGCGTACGGGTAGTCCGGGTACAGCTGCTTGATCTGGCTCGCGCTCATCCGGCTCGTCATCAGCGAGCGGTCGATCTCGTCCTGCATGTTGCCGCGCAGGTCCCAGGCCATCGCCTTGAGCCAGGCCACCGAGTCGACCGGCGTCCACGGCTCGATCGCGTAGTCGTTGGTGAGGGCCAGGGCCGCGTACTCGACGGAGATGTCGGCGGGGTCCCGGTCCTTCAGGTAGGCGTTGACGCCCTCCGCGTACGCCTGGAGGTACTTCTTCGTCTCCGGCGACAGGACCTTGTCGTACTCCTGCTGCGCGACCCGGCGCCAGCCGAGCGTGCGCAGGAAGGAGTCCGTCTCGACCTGGCTCTCGCCGAACATCTCCGAGAGCCGGCCCGCGGTCACGTGCCGCCGGACGTCCATCTCGTAGAAGCGGTCCTGCGCCTGGACGTAGCCCTGGGCGCGGAAGAGGTCCGTCTCGTTGTCGGCGTAGATCTGCGGGACGCCGTTCGCGTCCCGCTTCACCTCGACCTCGCCGGACAGACTGTCGAGCCGGATCTCGCCCGTGGTCTGCGGGAACGAGGCCCGGACGGTGCTCACACCCCAGAACCCGCCGTATCCGACGCCCGCGACCAGAGCGAGGACCAGGACGAGGAGGATCAGGCGGGCGCGCCGCCCTTTCTTCTTGGCGGGAGGCGCGGTCGTGTTGGAGGGCATCGCTGTCCTTCGAGGGGCAGGGTGGTCCTGGAGTACGGGAGCAACCTTAGGCGCAGCGCCTGGAGGGCCCGGACGCGGTGTCCGGAAGAGAACCGTACTGGCGAGCGAGGCGGTGCAAAGACGGCGTCAAGAAAACGTTAAAGATTAGGTAAGGTAACGAAGTGTCTGCCGCTGGAGGAACGATCCAGCCGCACGCGACGGCCGCTGGAAGAACGTTCCAGCTGCATGTGAGGGGAAGGAACGGCCACTGACTGTCCACGAGCTCAACGAACTCCTGCTCATCAGCTCCCTCGTGCTGCTGATCGCGGTCGCGGCCGTACGGATCTCGTCCCGGAGCGGGCTCCCCAGCCTCCTGCTCTACCTCGGCATCGGCATCGCCATCGGCCAGGACGGCATCGGCAACGTCGCCTTCGACAACGCGGAACTGACGCAGGTCATCGGCTACGCCGCCCTCGTCGTGATCCTCGCCGAGGGTGGCCTCGGCACGAAGTGGAAGGAGATCAAGCCGGCGCTGCCCGCCGCGGTCGTCCTCTCCACCATCGGCGTCGCGGTGAGCGTGGGCGTCACGGCCGCCGCCGCCCACTACCTCGTGGGCCTCGACTGGCGACAGGCCCTGATCATCGGCGCCGTCGTCTCCTCGACCGACGCCGCCGCGGTCTTCTCCGTGCTGCGCAAGGTCCCCCTGCCGTCACGGGTCACCGGTGTCCTGGAGGCCGAGTCCGGCTTCAACGACGCCCCCGTCGTCATCCTCGTCGTCGCCTTCTCCACGGCCGGACCGGTCGACCACTGGTGGGTCCTCGTCGGCACGATCGCCCTGGAGCTCGCCATCGGCGTCGCCGTGGGCCTCGCCGTCGGGTTCCTCGGCGCCTACGGGCTGCGGCACGTCGCCCTGCCCGCCTCCGGCCTCTACCCGATCGCCGTCATGGCCATCGCCGTCGTCGCGTACGCCGCCGGTGCCATGGCCCACGGCTCCGGCTTCCTCGCCGTCTACCTGGCCTCGATGGTCCTCGGCAACGCCAAGCTGCCGCACGCGCCCGCGAACCGGGGCTTCGCCGAGGGACTCGGCTGGATCGCCCAGATCGGCATGTTCGTCCTGCTCGGCCTTCTCGTCACCCCGCACGAGCTCGTCCACGACTTCTGGCCCGCCGTCGTCATCGGCCTGGTCCTGACCGTGGTCGCCCGGCCCATGGAAGTCCTGGTCAGCCTGCTGCCCTTCCGTATCCCCTGGCAGGAACAGGCCCTGATGTCCTGGGCCGGCCTGCGCGGAGCCGTCCCCATCATCCTGGCCACCATCCCGATGGTGTCGGACATCGAGGGCAGCGAGCGGATCTTCAACATCGTCTTCGTGCTCGTCGTCGTCTACACCCTCGTCCAGGGGCCGACCCTGCCCTGGCTGGCGAAGGCCCTCAAGCTCGGCGACTCCGGCGAGGCGGCCGACCTCGGCGTCGAGTCCGCGCCCCTGGAGCGACTGCGCGGCCATCTGCTCTCCGTCGCCATCCCGGAGCACTCCCGGATGCACGGGGTCGAGGTCGCCGAGCTCCGGCTGCCCGCCGGAGCGGCCGTCACCCTCGTCGTACGGGAGGAGACGAGCTTCGTCCCCGGGCCCGCGACCGTCCTGCGGCGCGGCGACGAACTCCTCGTCGTCGCGACCGACCCGGTGCGGGACGCCACGGAACGGCGGCTGCGCGCGGTCGGCCAGGGCGGCAAGCTCGCCGGCTGGCTGGGCACGGGGGGCGCCACGGCGGTCAGCGAGCCGCACGGTACCGATCTTCGCTTCCACCGCCACGGCCAGAAACGAACATCCGGTTAATCCGAGGCATTAATTCAAGGACGGGAGCGTTTTCCCAGGCGGGAAGACGCTCCTCCCTGTACCATGAAGGCACACCTGATCGAACCAACTCTGCCTGACGCAGAGCTGGCGCGACCGTATGGCGGCCGTGGCGCCCCTCCGCAGTGGGGCCGGCCCGGTATCTACCGCAGTAACGCGCATGAGGACAGCTCTCGGCGACACCCGCACCACCATGCCGGGGGCGCGCTACCAGGCGGCAGAAAGGCCAGGACCGTGGCGTCCACGGTCATCTCGGACAAGCGGCCCGGCTACGGCCGGCTGCTGCGCACACCCGGTGCGCTGTCCTTCCTGCTTCCCGGCTTCGCCGCACGGCAGCCCTTCGCGATGCTGACCATCGGCATCGTCCTGCTCGTCCAGCACACCACCGGCTCCTTCGGCAGCGCCGGCGCGGTCGCCGCCGTCACCGGCGTCTCGATGGCGCTGTTCGCACCGCAGAGCGGCAAGCTCGCCGACCGCTTCGGCCAGCGCGCCGTCCTGATCCCCGGCGTCCTCGTCCACACCGCGTCCGTCTCCCTGCTCGTGGTGCTCGCCCTGAGCGGCGCCCCGCTGTGGGCCCTGTTCCTGGCCGCCGTGCCCGCCGGTGCCTCCGTGCCGCAGGTCGGGCCGATGGTCCGGGCGCGCTGGGCCGCCAAGCTCGACGGCACCCCGCTGATGCCGACGGCCGCCGCCTTCGAGTCCGTCACGGACGAGTTCACCTTCGTCGTCGGTCCCGTCCTCGCGACCGCCCTGTGCACCGGCGTCCACCCCGCCGCCGGTCTGATCGCCGAGGCCGCGCTCACCCTCTTCGGCGGCCTCTTCTTCGCCGCCCAGCGCGCCACCCAGCCCGCGTTCGGCATCTCCGCCGCCGGCTCCTCGGACCCGCGCCGCTCGGCGCTCTCCATCCCCGGCGTCCGCGTCCTCGTCGTCGCCTTCCTCGGCATCGGCTCCGTCTTCGGCGGCATGCAGGTCTCCCTGACCGCGTTCACCGAGGAGATCGGCAACCCCGGCGCCAACGGTCTGCTGTACGGGATCTTCGCCGCCGGCAACATGCTCGCGGGCATCGCCATGGGCGCCGTCGCCTGGAAGGTCGGCCCCCGCCGCCGCCTGATCCTCGGCTACGCCGGCCTCACCGTCGCCGCGTCGCTGCTGTGGACCACGCACTCGGTGCTGCTCCTCGGCGCCCTCGGTCTGGTCGTGGGTCTGTGCATCGCCCCGGCCCTGATCACCGGCTACACCATCGTCGAGACCCTGATCCCGGCGTCCGCCCGTACCGAGGCCTTCACCTGGCTCACCGGCGCCGTCGCGCTCGGCCAGGCGGCGGCCGTCACGGTCGCCGGCCGCCTCGCCGACGCCCACGGCGCGAGCACCGGATTCCTGGTGCCGATGGTGGGCACGGCGCTCGCCCTGGCCACGCTCCTCGCCCTGCGGTCGCGCCTCAAGCCGCGCGAGACGAGCCTCGTCGCGGCGCGTGGTATCGGTCACCGCGTGCCGGTGGCGGTGGACTGAACCCGCGGAATACGTCAGTATGGATTGTCGTTAGCACTCGATGAGTGTGAGTGCCAGGAGGAAGACAAGTGCCGACCTACCAGTACCAGTGCACCGAGTGCGGCGAAGGCCTCGAGGCGGTGCAGAAGTTCACCGATGACGCGCTGACCGAGTGCCCCCAGTGCAAGGGCCGCCTGAAGAAGGTGTTCTCGGCCGTCGGCATCGTCTTCAAGGGATCCGGCTTCTACCGGAACGACAGCCGCGGCTCGTCGTCCAGCAGCTCGCCGGCCGCGTCGAAGTCCACGACCCCGTCGTCGTCCTCGACCTCGACGTCGGACGCGAAGCCGGCCGCGTCGACTTCTTCGTCGTCCGCCTCCGCCTCCTCGACGTCCTCGTCGAGCACCGGAAGCTCGGCCGCCTGACCCCTGCGCGCCTGATTTCAGGACGCAGTCCGTACGTTCTTCGCCGAGGGCCCCGTCGTTCGCGACGGGGCCCTCGGCGTTCCCCCGCGCCCCGCATAGGGTGATCGCCATGGCCAACCAAGGTGCGTACGCGGACATCGGCGTGATCGGCGGCTCGGGCTTCTACTCCTTCCTGGAAGACGTCACGGAGGTGTCCGTCGACACCCCGTACGGCAGCCCCAGCGACTCCCTCTTCCTCGGCGAGATCGCCGGCCGGCAGGTCGCCTTCCTTCCCCGCCACGGCCGGAGCCACAGCGTCCCGCCGCACCGCATCAACTACCGCGCCAACCTCTGGGCCCTGCGCTCCGTGGGCGTCCGGCAGATCCTCGGACCCTGCGCGGTCGGCGGACTCCGCGAGGAGTACGGGCCGGGCACGCTCGTCGTCCCCGACCAGCTCGTCGACCGCACGAAGGCCCGCGCGCAGACCTACTTCGACGGGGAGCGGCGGGCCGACGGGGTCGTGCCCCGCGTCGTCCACGTGACCTTCGCCGACCCGTACTGCCCGGACGGGCGGCGTGCCGCGGTCAAGGCCGCCCGGGGGCGGGGCTGGGAACCGGTCGACGGCGGCACGATGGTCGTGATCGAGGGGCCCCGCTTCTCCACCCGCGCGGAGTCCCGGTGGCACGCGGCGGCCGGCTGGTCGGTCGTCGGCATGACCGGTCACCCCGAGGCCGTCCTCGCCCGTGAGCTGGGGCTCTGCTACACCTCGCTGGCGCTCGTCACCGACCTGGACGCGGGCGCCGAGACCGGCGAGGGCGTCTCCCACACCGAGGTGCTGCGGGTGTTCGGCGAGAACGTGGGACGGCTGCGGGAGGTGCTGTTCGACGCGGTGGGCGCGCTGCCCGCGACATTGGACCGGGACTGCCTGTGCACGCATGCGCACGACGGCTGGGACCTGGGGATCGAGCTGCCGTGAACCCCCCGGGAGGGTGAGGGAGTTGTCCACAGGCGGCGGGTGATCCCCAGGGCGGAGCGGGGAACCGGCGCGGGCCGGAGAGTGGGAGCCGATCCCATTCCCGACCAGGACGGCGGCACCCACGATGACGCACACCTTCCCCTCCCCTTCCCTCTCGCCCGTTCCGGCGCCGTGCGTGGTGCCGCCCTTCGAGCCCCTGCGGGTGCGGGGCGCCCGGCTCCGGCTGCGCAGGGCGCTGCGACGGGGCCGCTGGGCCCCCGCGGTGCTCCTGGCCCTCGTGGCGGCGGCCCTCGCCGTCACGGGCGGCGGCCCACCGCCGGGCGTCGCCGCGGCACCCCCGCCGGGCGACCGGATCGCCCCCGCCTCGGCTCGCGCACGGCCGTCCGTCGCCGTCCGGCTGGTGTCCGCTCCGGTGCGGATCGCCGACGCCGCGACCGTACGGCTGCTGCGTCCCGGTGACCGGGTCGACGTGATCGCCGCGCCCAACTCGCCGCTCGGCGGGGAGGGTGAGGCGCGGGTCGTCGCGACGGGCGCCCGAGTGGCCGAGGTTCCGCTCCCGGGCGAGACTCGTTCGGACGGAGGGGCGCTCGTCGTCCTGTCCGTGCCGCGGTCGACGGCCGCCGCGCTGGCAGGCGCCGGCGTCACCTCCCAACTGGCGGTGGCACTGTGCTGATTCGCACTGACACCCTGTCAAGTCACCGGTCCGTGTGTACGGATTGGACGGCTCTGCACCGTTCGCGGCCTAATGGCACCGCACACAGCAGCACAAGCGACGAAAGGCACCTTGGTGGCCGAGAAGAAGGAAAGTCTGATGGGCGGCTTCAAAGCCTTCCTGATGCGTGGCAACGTGATCGACCTGGCCGTGGCCGTCGTCATCGGTGCCGCATTCACCAACATCGTGAACTCGGTGGTCAAGGGCATCATCAACCCGGTCGTCGGCGCCTTCGGCACCAAGGACCTGGAGAGCTACTCGTCCTGCATCAAGGACTCGTGCGTGGTCGTCGACGGGGAGGTGCAGGGCATCCAGCTCCAGTGGGGCCTGGTCCTCAGCGCGGTCCTCAGCTTCCTGATCACCGCGGCCGTCGTCTACTTCCTGATGGTCCTGCCGATGGCGAAGATCCTCGCGAAGCGCGCGGCGCACGACAAGGCGAAGGAGGGCGTCGCGGAGACCATGGAGATCAGCGAGCTGGAGGTCCTCAAGGAGATCCGCGACCACCTGGTCTCCCAGCGCGGCCCCGTCACGGGGACCGGTACGGGATCCGGCGGCGGTTCGGGGGCCGGCGGCGGTTCGGGGACGCACCCCACCTCCTGACCGGCACCTCGTGCCGGTGTCAGAGGTGGTGCGGCGGCTTCTCGTCGAGGAAGCGCGCGAGGTCGGCGGCACTGTCGCCGGCCGGAGGCCGCTCGCCCCATCCACGGTCCGTGTCGTCCGCGGACTGCTGGTCCAGCGGATCGTCGAAGACGAGTGCCGGCTTCGGACTGTTCTCGGGGCTGGGATGTACGCCGGGCCGCTTCGCGTCTCGCGGTCCGTGGGCGGGGGCGGTGCTCATACCTCAAGGGTACGCCCATCGCCCCGCCCCGAACCCTTCTGATCTGCGTATTTCCGGCGCTTCGGACGCCTCTCAGCGGTCCTTCGGGTCGATCAGCCAGAGGCCGAGCACCACGAGGAACGACAGGCACAGGAAGCCCGCGCCCCACCAGGCGGTGCCGGTGTTCCCGGCCATCCACTCGTCGACGACGATCGTCAGCCCCCAGAGCTGGCCGATGACCACCGTGAGCGCCAGGGTGAGGCGGGCCGTCAGCTTCGAGGAGCGCTCCGGCTCCTGCTCTGTACCGGCTCCCGGTCCCGGCCCGGTGTGGGTGATCCGCGGGTCGCCGTATCCGCTGGTGGGACGGATCTGCGGATACCGCTCGTGCACGGGACGGTTCAGACGCGGCTGCGCGCTGCCCGGGGTGTACGCCGGGGGCCGGGGGGCCTTTGGAGCGGCGGGTGCCGAGGGCGCCGGCGTCCCGGGGACGGCAGGGGCCGGGGCGACGGGGGGCCTCGCCGGTTCCGGGGCTTCCGGGTCGCGGGGGAAGGCGTCCTCGGTCATGTGCGCTCACTCCTCTCCGGCGCCGTGCCCCGCGCGGACGCGCCGGGGCAGCCCAGCCGGTCGGCGAGCTCGGGGCGGTCGTCGCCGAGCTGACGGCAGAGGCCCTCGCGGGCGCTCTCGCCCGAGCGGGCCGTGCCGATCGCCCAGACGCTGCCGTCGGCCTCCTCCACGAGCACCACCTTCGGCAGTCCCCGGGGCGGCGGGCCGGCCGTGACCTCTCCCGTACGGGCGTCGAAGATGCCCTCGTGGCAGGGGCAGTAAAGCTCGCCCTCGCTACCGCGTTCCTTGCGCCAGAGCACGGCACAGGCGAGGTGGGTGCAGACGGCGCTGTAGCCGGCGAGGGTGCCGTCCTCCAGGCGGACGGCGACCGCGCGGTCCTCGGAGCCCGGGTAGCGGAAGGCGAGGGACTCCCCGGGCGGAAGCACGTCCGCGATCTTCTTCACCTCGGGTGACCCGTCGCTGTCCCCGTGCCGGTGCAGGATGCCGGAGGCCACGGCGACACCGCCGACGGCGAGGCCGCCGGAGACGGTGGCGACGATCCGCAGGTAGTCGCGGCGGGTGGTGAGCGAGTCGGCGGCGATCCGGTCGTGGAGCGCTTCCTGGGCCGCGTCCGAGGGTGGGTCCGGTGCGGGCGGCTGAGGGTCGGTGACGCTCAACGGACATCCCTTCCATTGATCTCGACGACGGGAAGCCCGCCGGGGACCGGCCACTGGACCTTGTCGGCGGGGACCACCATCGCCACGCCGGTGGAGACGGTCGTGGAGCCGAAGGTGAAGGAGTCGGCGACCTGGACGCCGGGGCGTTCGGCCTGGAGCTCTTCGAGGGTTCCGTAGAAGAGGGCGCCGGTGGGGCAGACGGTGGCGCACATCGGGGCGAGGCCGTAGGCGGTGCGGTCGTAGCAGAGGTTGCACTTCATCTGGAGCTTCGCCTGGAGGTCGATCTTGGGGACGCCGAACGGGCATGCGTTGACGCAGTTGGCGCAGCCGATGCAGCGGGTGGTGTCGGCCTGCTGCACGACGCCGTCGGCGGTGACGAGGATCGCGTCGGCGGGGCAGACCTCGGCGCAGGGGGCGACGGGGTCCTCGCAGTGCATGCAGACGGTGGGGAGGGAGGCGACGGAGTGGCCCTCGTCGGGGTAGTCGAGGTGGATCATCGACTTGCCCCGGTGGGAGTCGCATTCGCGGCAGGCGGAGACGCAGGCCTGGCAGCCGATGCAGCGGCCCGGGTCGATGAAGATCGTGCGGCCCATCATGTGCGGGTCAGCTCCTCTCCGCGGTGCCGCGGCCCTGGGGGGAGGTGGGGGGCAGCGGGTCGGTGCGGGAGACCTGGGTCTCCGGGTAGGCCTGGTGGCCCGGTGCGGTGGGTGGGGCGGGGACCTCGTCGATCCGCTCGGCGGCCTCGATGCGGGCGGCGCAGACCTTGTACTCCGGGATCTTGGAGCGGGGGTCGAGGGCGTCGATGGTGAGGGCGTTGGCCGCGGTGGGGACCGGCCAGTGGTACGGGACGAAGACGGTGTCGGGGCGGATGGCCTCGGTGACGAGGGCGGGGAAGACCTCGCTGCCGCGGCGGGTGACGACGCGGACGGGGTCGCCGTTGCGGAAGCCGAGGGAGGGGTGGACCTCGACCCAGGGACGCGGGGTCTGTTCGACGAGGGCGCCCAGGCGGCGGGTCTGGTTGCCGGAGAGGAAGTGGGCGACGGTACGGCCGGTGGTCAGCGAGAGGGGGAACTCCTCGCTGTACGGGTCCATGGGCGGGTGCCATTCGACGACCTGCATATGGATCTTGCCGTCGGGGTGGTAGGTGCGGCCGTTCTCGAAGAGGCGCGGGGTGCCGGGGTGCTCGGTGCTCGGGCACGGCCAGGCGATGCCGCCGGTCTCCTCCAGGCGCTCGTAGGTGATGCCGTAGTAGTCGTTGACGGTTCCGGCGGAGGCGATGCGGAGTTCCTCGAAGACGGAGCGGGAGTCGGGGAACTCGAACTTGTCGCCGGCGCCGAGCCGGCGGGCGAGTTCGCAGATGACCCAGGTGTCGGTGCGGACTCCCGCCGGGGGTTCCTGGGCCTTGTTGTGCTTGACGACCCGGGCCTCGGCGTTGGCCATGACGCCCTCGTCCTCCGCCCACACGGTGACGGGGAAGACGACGTGCGCGTTGGCCGCGGTCTCGGAGAGGAAGGAGTCGAACTGGGCGTGGAACTCGAGCGTGTCGTAGCCGTCCTTGACGGTGGCGTAGTTGGGCAGCGAGACGAAGGGGTTGTTGCAGATGCCGACGAGTCCGCGGATCTCCTTGCGCTGCATCTGCCAGACCATCTCCATCATGGAGGTGCCGGCGGGCGGGAGTTCGGCCTCGTCGATGCCCCAGATCTCGCAGATCTGTCGGCGGTGCTCGGGGTTGGTGATGGAGCGGCCGCCGGGGAGGAGGTCGGACTTCTGGCCGTGCTCGCGGCCGCCCTGGCCGTTGCCCTGGCCGGTGATGGTGCCGTAGCCGGCGCCGGGCCTGCCGATGTGTCCGGCGGCGACGCACAGGTTGATGATGCTGAGGCAGTTCTCTACGCCCTGGGAGTGGTGCTCGACGCCGCGGGCGTGCCAGGCCATGGCCCGGTCCGCGCCCGCGAACATGCGGGCGACCTGGACGATCTGTGCCTCGGGGACGCCGCAGATCTCGGCCGACCGGGCGGGCGGGTACGCGGCGACGGTCGCCTTGACCTCCTCCCAGCCGGTGGCGTGGGCGGCGAGGTAGGCCTCGTCGGTCAGGCCCTCGGCGACGACGACATGGAGGACGGCGTTGAAGAAGGCGGAGTCGGTGCCCGGCTTGAGGGCGACGTGGAGGTCGGCGGTGCGGGCGATCGCGGTCTCGCGCGGGTCGACGACGATGAGGGTGGCGCCCCGGTCGCGGGCGCCCCACAGGTACTGGGTCATGACGGGGAAGCACTCGCCGACGTTGGACCCTGCGATGAGGAGGCAGTCGGTGAGGAGGATGTCGGAGAAGGGGTTGCCGGCCCGGTCGATGCCGAAGGCGAGCTTGTTCGCCCCTGCGGCGGAGACCATGCAGAGTCGACCGTTGTAGTCGACGTGCCGGGACTTGAGCGCGACCCGGGCGAACTTGCCGACGAGATAGGTCTTCTCGGAGTAGAGGCTGGCGCCGCCCAGGAGGCCGAACGCGTCGTTGCCGTACTCGCCCTGGATCCGGCGGATCTCGGCGACGGTGTGGTCCAGGGCCTCGTCCCAGCTGACCTCGCGGAACTCCTCGTCGCGATGGCGGCGCATGAGGGGCGCGGTGAGGCGGTCGGGGTGGTTGACCTGCTGGTAGGCGTTGATGCCCTTGGGGCAGAGCCGCATCCGGTTGATGTCGTGGTTGCGGGGTTCGACGCCGAATACCTTGCCGCCGCGGTCGACGCGGAGGTACATGCCGCACTGCACGCCGCAGAAGCAGCAATGGGTGGGGACGAGCGTCTCGCCGTTCTGGTCGGCGTGCCAGCGGTCGGCGGGGATGCCGCCGGCGTCGCGGAAGTTGCGGGTGCCGGGTGGGGCGAGCGAGGGATCGAGCGGCAGCGCCCTGTTCGGGTCGGTCGCGGTCACTTGAAGCCCTTCTTCACGTGGTCGAGATAGGCGTTGCCGCGCAGGACGCGCTTGCAGCGGGGGCAGTACTCGGCCCACTCGTCGAAGCCGAGGTCGAGGTCGCGCATGGTGCCCTTGAGGTTCTCCACGTACGGGGCGGTGTCGATCGGCTCCTGGCAGCGGCGGCAGGCGAGCACCTCCTCGTCCTTGCGGCGGGCGGTGTACTTGAAGAGCTGCATGCCGACGGCGGCGGGCCGCTGCACGATGTGGAAGAACTTCCCGAAGGGGATGTAGATGAGGGTGAAGACGACCGACACCATGTGGAGGATCGCGAGGAACTCGTAACCTCCGCCGTGCAGGAAGATCGACGAGAAGGTGAGCAGCAGCCCTGTCACCGAGATGACGATGAGGGCGAGCAGCGGCACCAGGTCGTAGGCGAAGCGCTGGCCGGTGATGGCGCCGCGGTCCTTCATCCTCCGCCAGAGGAAGTAGCCCGCGCCGGGGATGACCAGGACGGCGGCGATGTCGAGGCCGTGGAACATCAGCCAGCCGACGACGTTGAGGGCGTCGAAGCCGAGGACCTTGAAGCCCCAGATCCGCATCTCGTAGCCGGGGCCCGAGCCGGTGGAGGAGGTGAAGGTGAACCAGCCCCAGGTGAGGGGGAAGGTGATCGCGGCGGCCAGCAGACAGCCCCAGAAGATGAGTTGGTGGGCGGCCCAGCGGGCGTGCGAGCGGGCGCCGAGGAACTTCTGGAAGCCGAGGTAGGTGGCGATCATCTTCGGCAGCGCGGTGGGCGCCTGGCGGAAGTTCGCCACGGAGAAGAAGGAGCCCCAGCCCTTGTGGAAGAGGCGGCGGGCGCCGGGGGCGGAGATCCAGACGGTGTAGCGGTACGCGACACCGAAGGCGAGGAAGACCGTGGCGACGGCGTAGGGCAGCAGGGCCGAGTCGAAGTCGCGGAGCAGACGGCTGCCGAAGACGATCGCGAGGATCAGCAGGAAGGAGACGACGGCGCCCGCGAGGGAGGCGCGGCGGCGCACGGCTGCCGGGGTCTGCGGAGGGAGGCCGGCGGCCGCCGGATCTCCCGGGGCGGGGCCGCCCGGGGCGGGGGCGCCCGGGGTGGGATCGCCCGGCGGAGGTGTCGGCTCGGCTGTCTGCGGTGGCTCGGTCACGCGGCCACGGTAAGGCCGTACGGGGGTTTTTGCCCTGTTTTGCGGGGCTGGGGAGTGAGGGCGTCGCCCGGACGGGGTCCGGGCGACGCCCCAGGCCGCCTCGGACTGCCTCCGACTTCCTCGGAGTGGCCGCGCCGGGCCGCCTCGGACTGCCTCTGACTTCCTCGGAGGGGCCGCGCCGGGCCGCCTCAGACCGCGTGCAGGCCGTGGGCGCGGAAGACCTCACGGACCTCGGCGACCCGCTCGGGCGTCGGGGACGGCGTGTCGTGGAGGGTGAACGGCATGGCGAGTGCCTGCCACTTCCCTTCGCCGAGCTTGTGGAAGGGAAGGATGTCCACGCGGGAGACGTTGCCGAGACCCCCGGCGAAGGCGGCGACTCCCTCCACGTCGGCCGGGGCGTCGGTGAGGCCCGGGACGAGGACGAAGCGGACGTGGACCTCCTGGCCGAGGTCGGCGAGACGCCGTGCGAAGTCGAGGGTCGGCGCGAGCGGCCGGCCGGTGACCTTCTTGTACGTGGCGGGGTCCCAGGCCTTGATGTCGAGCAGGACCAGGTCCGTGTCGCGCAGCAGGGCGTCGGGGGCGCGGACGCCCAGGAAGCCCGAGGTGTCGAGGGCCGTGTGCAGGCCGAGCTCGTGCTTCATCCGGTGCAGCAGCTCGCCGGTGAAGACGGGCTGGAGGAGCGGTTCGCCACCGGAGACGGTGGCGCCGCCCCCGGAGGCGGAGATGAAGCGGACGTACTTGCCCGCCTCCGCGATCACGGCGTCGGCGGAGGTGCGCGTGCCGTTGCGCATCTTCCAGGTGTCGGGGTTGTGGCAGTAGAGACAGGTGAGGGGGCAGCCCGAGAGGAAGGTGACGAAGCGGGTGCCGGGCCCGTCGACACCGGTGGACACGTCCCAGGAGTGGACCGAGCCCTCGGCGGGGCGCCGGGTCGCGGCGGCGGCCGGGGTGGCCGCCGGGGAGACCGGGGTGGCCGCCGTGGTCGTGGGCGGGGTCGCGGGCGCGATGGCGAGGCTTGTCATGGCGGGGCCTCCTTCGGAGGGGCCTTCGGGCGGTGCGGAGAGAGGTGAGGACGAGGGGGTGAGGGGATGCGACCCGGGGCCGGGGGTGAGGGCCACCGGCACCGGGTGCGAGGAGGGGCTGCCTACAGCGAGCCGTGGAAGGTGCGGTTCAGGACGTCGAGCTGCTGCTCGCGGGTGAGCCTCACGAAGTTGACCGCGTATCCGGAGACCCGGATGGTCAGCTGCGGGTAGTTCTCCGGGTGCTCCATGGCGTCCGTGAGGGTGTCGCGGTTGAGGACGTTCACGTTCATGTGGAAGCCGTCGCCGGCCATGTAGCCGTCGAGGACGCCGGCGAGGTTCTTGATCCGCTCCTCGGGGGTGCGGCCCAGGCCGTCGGGGGTGACCGTGTTGGTCAGCGAGATGCCGTCCTCGGCGTCCTCGTAGGGCAGCTTGGCGACCGACAGGGCCGAGGCGACGTAGCCGTGGGTGTCGCGGCCGTTCATCGGGTTGGCGCCAGGGGCGAAAGGTTCCCCGGCGCGGCGCCCGTCGGGGGTGTTGCCGGTCTTCTTGCCGTAGACGACGTTGGAGGTGATGGTCAGGACGGACTGGGTGTGTTCGGCGTTCCGGTAGGTGGGGTGCTTGCGCACCTTCCTCATGAACTCCTCGACCAGCCAGACCGCGATCTCGTCGGCCCGGTCGTCGTTGTTGCCGTAGGCCGGGTAGTCGCCCTCGACCGTGTAGTCGGTGGCGAGGCCGGACTCGTCGCGGTGCACGGTGACCCTGGCGTACTTGATGGCGGCCAGCGAGTCGACGGCCACCGAGAGGCCGGCGATGCCGAAGGCCATGGTGCGGCGTACGTCGCGGTCGTGGAGCGCCATCTCGATGCGCTCGTAGGCGTACTTGTCGTGCATGAAGTGGATGACGTTCAGCGAGTGGACGTAGACCTTCGCGAGCCACTCCATCTGCTCGTCGAACCTGGCCATGACCTCGTCGTGGTCGAGGACGTCGGAAGTGATCACCCCGGTGTCGGGGCCGACCTGGGCGCCGGACTTCTCGTCGCGGCCGCCGTTGATCGCGTACAGGAGGGTCTTGGCGAGGTTCACGCGGGCGCCGAAGAACTGCATCTGCTTGCCGACGGGCATCGCGGAGACGCAGCAGGCGATGGCGGTGTCGTCGCCGGAGCGGGGACGCATCAGCTCGTCCGACTCGTACTGGACGGAGGAGGTGTCGATGGAGACCTTGGCGCAGAACTCCTTGAAGCCCTGCGGGAGTCGCGGCGACCAGAGGACGGTCATGTTCGGCTCGGGGGCCGGGCCGAGGTTGTAGAGGGTCTGGAGGTAGCGGAAGGAGGTCCGGGTGACCAGCGGACGGCCGTCCTCGCCCATGCCGGCGATCGACTCGGTGACCCAGGTCGGGTCGCCGGAGAAGCCCTGGTCGTACTCCGGGGTGCGCAGGAAGCGGACGATGCGGAGCTTGATGATGAAGTCGTCGACGAGCTCCTGGGCCTGCTCCTCGGTGAGGACACCGGCGTCGATGTCCCGCTGGAGGTAGACGTCGAGGAAGGTGGAGGTGCGGCCGAGGGACATCGCGGCGCCGTTCTGCTCCTTCACGGCGGCGAGATAGGCGAAGTACAGCCACTGGACGGCGTCGCGGCCGGTGACGGCGGGGCCGGAGATGTCGTGGCCGTAGGAGGCGGCCATCGCCTTGAGCTCGCCCAGGGCGCGGATCTGCTCGGCGAGTTCCTCGCGGAGCCGGATGGTCTCTTCGATCGAACGGTTCCCGGCGGGGAGCGAGTTGAGCTCCTCCTTCTCCTCCTTCTTCACCTCGACGAGGCGGTCGACGCCGTAGAGGGCGACGCGGCGGTAGTCCCCGATGATGCGGCCGCGGCCGTAGGCGTCGGGGAGTCCGGTGACGACGCCGGCCTTGCGGGCGGCGCGGATCTCGGGGGTGTACGCGTCGAAGACACCGGCGTTGTGGGTCTTGCGGTACTCGGTGAAGACCTTCTCGAGGTCCGGGGAGACGGGGTAGCCGTAGGTCGCCAGGGCGCCGGCGACCATGCGCCAGCCGCCGTACGGCATGATCGCGCGCTTGAGCGGGGCGTCGGTCTGGAGGCCGACGATCAGGTCCCTGTCGCGGTCGATGTATCCGGGGGCGTGGGCGGTGATGGTGGACGGCACGTCGTACGAGACGTCGTGGACGCCCTTGGCGCGCTCCTCGGGGAACCTGTCCGTGATGGCCTTCCACACGGCGGTGGTCCGTGCGGTGGGTCCGGCGAGGAAGGAGTCGTCACCCTCGTACGGCGTGTAGTTCTGCTGGATGAAGTCGCGGACGTCGACGGCGTCGCGCCACAGTCCGCCCTTGAATCCCTTCCAGGCCGGCTTGTTCACCGTTGCTTCAGCAGGGGTCGCAGTCACTGCCCGCACCGCCTTCTTCGATTCATTCGATCGCGTCATTTCCTCCCTCCATTGCACCCCCTTTGATCGATCATTCCGGTCGGCAAGGGTCACCTCCGGACGGCCTTAGGTCCCGTTCCGGGGACGCAGAAAGACCCCGCGGCGCGGGGTCTTTCTGCGGGATTCCCTCAGCTGGGGGCCTCGGCGCTCTTGCGGGCGTAGAACCACCAGGTCACAACCATGCAGCTGACGTAGAAGGCGACGAATCCCCACATCGCGCTGGTCACGGCCACCGAGCCGAACAGGGCCGGGATGAAGAAGAAGCCGTAGGCCGCGATGGCCGAGGTGAATCCGGTGACGGCACCGGACTCCATTTCCGCCTGCTTCAGCGCCCTGGTGTATTCCGGAGTGCCTTCCGTGAGTCCCTTGAGGTGGGTGCCGCGGAAGATGACCGGGATCTGACGGAAGGTGGAGCCGTTGCCGATTCCGGAGAAGAAGAACGCGGCGAGGAAGCAGAGGAAGAAGCCGTAGAACGAACCGCCGTCACCACCCGAGGGCAGGAAGTCGATCACGCCGATGATCGAGACGGCCATGCCCACGAAGGACAGGATGGTGACCCGGGCACCGCCCCATTTGTCGGCGATCCAGCCGCCGCCCCAGCGGGCGAGCGCGCCCACGGCGGGGCCCATCCAGGCGTAGGTGGCGATCGAGTAGTCCGGGAACGTGGTCTTGATCAGCATCGGCAGGGCGGCGGCGAAGCCGATGAAGGAGCCGAAGGTGCCGACGTACAGCCAGGTCATCAGCCAGTTGTGCCTGCGCTTGAAGATGATCTTCTGCTGCTTGAACGGCGTCGAGGCGACCTTCAGGTCGTTCTGTCCGAACCAGGCGACGGCCGCCAGGACCAGCAGGACCGGGACCCAGAGGAACGCGGCGTTCTGCAGGTGGACCGGGGTGCCGTCGGCCTTGTGCTGGGCCGAGCCGATGGCGATGGTCGACCAGGTGATGACGATGGGGGTCAGCAGCTGCACGACGGAGACGCCGAGGTTGCCGAGACCACCGTTGATGCCGGTCGCGCTGCCCTTCCTCGCCTTGGGGAAGAAGAAGCCGATGTTGGCGAGGGAGGAGGCGAAGTTCGCGCCGCCGATGCCGCAGAGGGCGGCGATGGCGACCATCACGGCGTACGGGGTCGCCGGGTCCTGGATGGCGATGCCGAGCCAGATCAGCGGCACGATCAGGACGACCGTCGACAGGGCGGTGAAGCGGCGCTGGCCGACCATCGGGCCGAGGAAGGTGTAGAGGATCCGGGCGGTGCCGCCGGTCAGACCGGGGATGGCCGTCAGCCAGAACAGCTGGGAGGTCGAGAAGCCGAAGCCGACGTCCTTCAGGTTGGTCGCGGTGACCGACCAGACCTGCCAGACGACGAACGCCACGAGGAGCGCCGGTACGGCGATCCACAGGTTGCGGGTGGCGACCTTCCGACCGATCGACTTCCAGAAGAGCTCGTTCTCCGGCTCCCAGTCGGTGATCGGCCTGCCGGGGCGGTACTGCTCCGTGTCGTACGCGGCGGAGGGCCCGCCCGTCCTTCTGCTGTCCTGGACTACGGAACTCATGGCGCTTCCCTGACTTCCCTGTTCGGGGCTGACCTTCGAGGCTTTCCTTGCCCTTCCAGGCTGCGCCGCGGGGTGGTGGGCGGGTCAGTGCCGATGGTCGCCGGACGGGCGGGCCAAGGTCGGGCCGTCGGGCGGGCCGAGGTCGGGCGGTCGGCGGGCCTAGGTCCCCTCAGGGGCGGGCCGCAGGCACCGGAAGCACCGGGAGGGTCACCGCCGGGTCGTCGAGGCAGGCACCGGTCCGCAGGTCGAACTCCTGCTTGTGCATGGGGGACGCCACCACCGGCACCCCGTGGGGCGCGGGATGGGCGTGTCGGAGCCGTGAAGGGCCCGAGGATCCGGGACTTGCGGCCCCCCGGCCGGGGCCGAACGGGGCGGCGGCGCGGGCTTAGCGTGAACGGGTGGGGCCGCGACGACGAACGACACCGTCGCACGGCCCCCGGCCAGGCCGGGGGGTGCCTTGTCGATCGGACCGGGGCGAGTGGAGGCAGGGACGACACGCAACCTGGTCCTCGCCGTGCACGGGAGCGCCGTGCCCGGGGCCGGCGCGACGATCGCACGGCTCGCCGACTCCGTGCGCGGACGGACCGGCGCGCCCGTCACCGTCGGACACCTCGACCACCAGGCGCCGTCGCTGCCGTACGTCCTCGCGGACCGGCCCGGTGCGGTCGTCGTGCCGCTGCTCCTCGGCGACGGCTATCACCGCACCGTCGACATCCCGGCCGTCGCCCGCTCCTTCGACTGCGCGGTCACCCGCGGGCTGAGCGGCGAGCACGCGGTGGCCCTCGCCCTGTACGACCGGCTGCGGGCCGCGGGCGGTCCGGCGGACACGGTCGTCGTCGCCGGCGCCGGCTCCTCGCGGCCGGGCGGCAACGACGGCACCTCGCGGCGGTCCGGCAACTGGGCCTGCTCCTGCCGGTACCGGTCACGGCCGCGTACTGCTCGGCGCGCTCCCCGGCCCCGGCCGAGGCGGTCGCGCTGCTACAAGCCCGTGGCTTCCGCCGGGTTCGCGGTGGCCACCCACCCTCGCCCCGGGCCGCCTCACGCGCGCGCATGCCTCGGTCCCGGGCACCTGGGCGGTCGCGGCGCCGGTCGCCGACCACGCGCGCGTGCGCGGCTCGTGGTGGCGCGGTACGCGGAGGCGGAGGCACGGGAGGCCGCGCGGGCGCGGACCGCCGCCTGAGATCACTCCGGCCCGCGGCCTCCCGCCGCCCTGGGTCCCTCCGGCCCGCGGCCTCCCGCCGCCCTGGGTCCCTCCGGCCCCGGGCCGGTCCCGAATCGCGTGGCATGCAGGCAGGAGAGCCTTCCGTTCTGGTGTGCTGGGGCCATGACACAACCGTTCCTCCCCCTCACCGCACGCTCCCGCGAGGAGTCGCACCGGGCGGCCACGCCCCTGGAGTTGTTCTTCGACCTGTGTTTCGTCGTCGCCGTCGCACAGGCGGGCGCGGAGCTCGTGCACGCGGTGGCCGAGGGCCACGCGGGCGAAGGGATCCTCAACTACGCGATGATCTTCTTCGCGATCTGGTGGGCGTGGATGAACTTCACGTGGTTCGCCTCGGCCTACGACAACGACGACGTGCCGTACCGCGTCGTCACCCTCGTCCAGATCGCGGGCGTGCTGATCCTCGCGGCCGGGGTCTCGCGGGCCTTCGAGGACCACGACTTCCTCGTGGTCTACATCGGATACGTCGTCATGCGGCTCGCGCTCGCCTCGCAATGGCTGCGGGCCGCGCACCACGCCACCGATCCCGCCGAGCGGACGATGTGCCGGCGGTACGCGGGCGGCGTCGTCACCGTGCAGATCGGCTGGATCGCGCTGCTGCTGGTGCCGGAGTCGGCCCGCCCGTGGGTCTTCCTCGTCATGGCGCTGGCCGAGATGGCCGTGCCCCTGGTCGCGGAGAGGGACGCGCCCAGCACGTGGCACCCGCACCACATCGCCGAACGGTACGGCCTGTTCACCATCATCGTGCTCGGCGAGACCGTCGCCGCGGCGACGGTGGCCGTGAAGACCGGCATCGCCGAGAACGACGCCCTGGGCGAGGTGCTGCCGATCGCCGCGGGCGGGCTGCTCCTGGTCTTCGCCGCCTGGTGGATCTACTTCGTCGTACCCGCGCACAACCGGCTGACCTCCAGCCGTGCGGCCTTCCGGTGGGGATACGGTCACTACGTGATCTTCGCGGCGGCGGCGGCCGTCGGCGCGGGCCTGGAGATCGCCGTGGAAGAGGCCGTGGGCAAGGCCCACGTCTCCACGCTCGCGGCCTCGTCGGCGGTGACGATCCCGTCCGCCGTGTTCCTGCTGTCCGTGTGGCTCCTCCACGCCCGCTACTTCAAGGTCGGCATCGCCCAGCAACTCGTCCTGCCCGTCTCGGCGCTCGCGATCCTGATGTGCTCGTTCGCGGGCCGCTGGGCGGTCCTGGCCGCGGGCATCGTCGCGGCGGTGACGGTCGCGGTCGGCGTGACCCTGACGGCGAGGAACCCGGCGACGCGACCGGGTCCCGGCACGGGGGCGGGTACGGGTACGGCCGCCGGCTGAACCGGTCCGCGTGGTAGGCAGGGGACATGACACAGCCCGAACAGCACGGGACGACGGACTCGATCACCGATGTGCGCGGTCTGCGCGTGGGACACGCGCGCGTGGCGGGTGACGGGGCGCTGAGCGGTACGACCGTGGTGCTCGCGCCGGCCGGCGGAGCCGTCGCCGCCGTGGACGTGCGGGGCGGCGGACCGGGCACGCGGGAGACGGACGCACTCGACCCGCGCAACGTCGTCCAGCGGATCGACGCCGTCGTCCTGACCGGCGGCAGCGCGTACGGCCTGGAGTCCGCCGCCGGGGTGATGGCCTGGCTGGAGGAGCGGCACCGGGGCGTGCGGGTGGGCCCCGATCCCTCCCACGTCGTGCCGGTCGTGCCCGCCGCGTGCGTCTTCGACCTCGGCAGGGGCGGTGACTTCACGGCCAGGCCCGGCCCGGCGACGGGGCGGGCGGCGGTGGAGGCGGCCGACGCGAGCGGGGACCACGCGCGCGTGGAGACGGGCGCGGTCGGCGCGGGCACGGGCGCCGTGGTCGGCGGTCTCCGGGGCGGGGTGGGCACGGCGAGCACCGTCCTGGAGTCCGGGATCACGGTGGGCGCGCTCGTGGTGGTGAACGCGGTGGGTTCGGCCGTCGACCCGGCCACGGGTGCTCTGTACGGGAGTTACGGGAGTTACGGAAGTCACGGGGGCCCCGGGAGTCACGGGAGCTCCTTCGACGGCGGCCTGCCCTCCTTCCCCGATCCGGCGGTGCACCAGGCCGCGCAGCGGCGTCTCGCCGAGGCGCGGGAAGCGGCGGCCCCGCCCCCGCTGAACACCACGCTCGCCGTCGTCGCGACCGACGCCGTGCTGACCCGTGCCCAGGCGCAGAAGGTCGCGGGCACGGCACACGACGGCATCGCGCGCGCCCTGCGCCCGGTGCACCTCATGAACGACGGCGACACCGTCTTCACCCTCGCCACCGGGGCGCGCGAACTGCCGGAAGGTCCCGGTCCCCTGGCCCTGAACGAGATCCTGGCGGCCGGCGCCGAGCTGGTGACACGGGCGATCGTCCGGGCGGTGCTCGCGGCCCCCGGCGGCCTGCGCGGACCGGGCGGGGACTTCCCCTCGTACAGTGAGCTCTACGGCGGTCCGCACGCGGCGAACTGACCGCGCCCGGAGTCGTACTCCCGGTAACTGAAGGGGAGTTGAGCGGAAACGGCGCCGAGGGACCGGGAACTTCCCTCCGGCGCCCTTCGTTTTCCGGAACCCCGGACGCGATGCCGGACCCAGGGACTACGTTAAGCAAGCACCGAGTGACATGCGGCGACGGCCTGGAGACCCTCTTGAACGATCCGCAGGATCCTCACGATCCGTACGAGACAGCCGAGACGCACCTTGAGCGCCTCCTCGGCCGGGCGCTCAACTCCTTCGATCTGCCCGACTCGACCGTCGAGCGCCTCGGCGCGGCGCTCGCGCACTCCAGCGCGCTCCACTCCTCGCACCACAGCGCGTCGCTGCACCGCGCCACCTACCGCCACACCTATCTGCTGAGCGACGGCTCCGCCCTCAGCCTCTGGGAGCTCACGCACAACGCCGGCCGGGACGGCGCGGAGCAGCACGAGCTGTACGCCGAGGAGTCGGAGGCCCGGCTCGCCGCCTCCCGCCTCCCCACCGGCTCCCTGCCGGGCTGGACCGCCGAGCGCTCCGACGGCCGCGCCCTCGACGAGGACGACGACATGGCGCTGCTGAGCGCGCTGCTGGCCCGCCCGATACCCGCCCAGCCCCGGATGTACGTGCCGGACAACTCCGCCGACCACGCGCGCCGCGTCCTGCGGCGCGCGGAGAACGCGGACCGGCCGGGCCGGGCGACGGCCCGCCGGCTCCGGCTGGCCTTCGCCCACCACATCACCCAGGCCTTCGGCCGCCACTGCCCGGTGGAGGGGGGCCGGGACGCCGGATTCACCCTCTACGAGCACCAGTTCCTGCTGCTCGACGGCAGCGAGGCCAGTCTCTGGGAGGTCGAGCACACGGCGACTCCGGACGGACGTCACATGTGCGAGGTGTACGAGGACGAGCGCGCGGCCCGCGACGCGATGGAGTCCCGCTCCCGGGTCCGCTGACGTCCGCGCGGCCGTCCCCGCGCCCGTCCTCGCCCCCGTACGACTCCGGGTGCTAGACCAGCGCGGGGACGTCCGCCGCCTCCGACAGGCGCTGGACGGCGAACGCCCGGTTGGCGCGCGTCTGTTCGCGGTACGTCTCCGGCAGGTCCGGCAGGCCGAGCAGCCGGTCGCAGGCGGCGAGGGAGGCCGCGTACTCGCCGACCCAGTACGCGGTGATCGAGTACTCGAAGAGCAGCCCCCACCGGTACACCCAGGGCTGCATGAACAGCAGGTCGTCGGGCTGCTTCCGGTCCAGGACGGCGGAGACCACGGCGTGGGCCGCCCGGTAGCGGCGCATCGTCCGCAGCCGGGCGGCCAGCTCGTAGCAGGCTTCGAGGCGGTCCGGCCGTGACTCCCAGGCGCGGGAGAGCGCGTCCATCGCGGTCGGCCAGTCGCCGGACTCGGCGCGGAGGACGCCGGACTGGAGCAGGGAGTAGTAGACCTCCTCGCCCCAGCCGCCCATGGCCGCGCGCCGCTCGTAGAGCTCGGCGGCCCGTCGGCACGGCCGAGGTCGCGGAAGGTCTGCGCGAGATAGAAGACGGTGCGCGGATTCGCCGGGTCGCGCTCCAGCTCGGCACTCAGGAGGCGGGCGTCGCGCTCGAACGTGTCGTGGCGTGAGCCGCCGTCGGCGTAGTCCTCGATGACGAGGGCGTCGAGGTTCTCCTGGACGCGGTCCCCCTCGGCGGTCAGGTACTCGTGGGTGACACCTTCGTACCGCCATGGCAGACCGTCCCTGACCAGGCGTTTGATCCGGTACTCCAGCGCTCCCTCGTGGCGGAGCATGCACCCGTCGGCGGAGAGTTCGGGCAGCGGGCCCTCCTGGCGGAGGACGTGGTCGGCGTCGAGGAGCAGGAGGTAGCGCGTCCCGGACCCATCAAGTCCCCGCCACCGCGATCCGATGATCCGACAGGAAGCTCGTCATCATCGCTTCCGCCTTCGTCCCACCCCCCACATCGTGGCGTCGGCGACCGAAGCCGGCGGAGGAAAGGAGCATGCCTGCGTCCTGATCCCTGGACTCTGTCCATGTCCAAGCTCGGTCCGCTGCCCCGGCGGCGTGTCTGGGTGAGCGGCGGTGCGCCGGCCTCGGTCGCACTCGTCCTCACGGGCCTCGCGCCTTCGGCGTCGGCCTGGGCCGGCTCCCGCGGACTCTGACCCGCTCATGACGGAGCGGTGACACACCGAGGGGCGGTGCGATCGCCGATACCGCACCGCCCCTCGCGCCCGGCCCCGCGCCGGGACCGGGTCAGGGCGCCACGGCCACCCCGAGCCTCGCCCGCCTCGGCGACCTGATCCGGACATGACGAAGGGCCCTGCTCCCGGGGCGATTCCCGGGAGCAGGGCCCTTCCGCGGCCGCTGCAGTGCGTCAGCGGCCGGCTCAGTGCGCCAGCGCCGGCTCCTTCTCGATCACGGCGTCGCCGTCATCGCCGCCCTCCAGGTGCTGCTTCGGCTTCGCCGGAAGCGCGAACATCACCAGGAAGATCACGGCGAGCACGCCCGCCACCCAGCCCATCGCGTTCTGGAAGGCGTCGGCGAACGCCAGGCCCGCCTCGGTCGGGGACTTCGGGGCCGGCTTGCCGTCGATGACGCCGAAGAAGACCACCGACACCAGCCCGAGCCCGAGCGCGTTGCCCATCTGCCCGGTCGTGTTGATCAGACCCGAGGCCGACCCCGCGTGCTCCTTCGGCACCTCCGAAAGGACCGCGTCCGTCAGCGGCGCCACGATCAGCCCCATGCCGAGGCCCATGACCACCAGCGGCGGAATCATCTGCCAGGACTCGATGTCCGTCCCGTACCGGCCCGCCTCGAAGAGGTAGAGCAGCACGCCCGCGATCATCGTCAGCGCGCCCGCCTGGAGCACCTTCCGGCCGAAGCGCGGCACCAGCTTCTGCACCGAGAGGCCGGCCGCCGTCGACACGGCGATGGAGAACGGCACACCGGTCAGCCCCGCCCGCAGCGGGCTCCAGCCGAGGCCGATCTGCATGTACAGCGTCCAGACCAGGAAGAAGATGCCCATCACGACACCGAAGGTCAGCTGCACCGCGATACCCGCCGCGAAGCTCTTCACCTTGAACAGCGACAGCTCGACGAGCGGCGAGCCGTCCTTCTTCGTCTTGTACTTCTCGTACGCGATGAGCGCACCGAAGACGACCAGACTGCCGGCCATCATCACGTGGCCCCACAGCGGCCAGTCCAGCTCACGCCCGCGCGTCAGCGGGTAGATCAGCATGAGCAGCGCGGTCGTCACCAGGAGCACGCCGACCATGTCGAGGCGGAGGGCCTTCGGGGCCTTCGACTCGGTGATGAACTTGCGGCCCAGGAGCAGGCCCGCGATGCCGACGGGCAGGTTGATGAGGAAGATCGGGCGCCACTCCAGGCCCGCGATGTTCCACTGCGTGAGCAGCGCGCCGAGCAGCGGGCCGGAGACCGCGCCCAGACCGATGATCGCGCCGAACATGCCGAAGACCTTGCCGCGCTCGTGCGCGGGGAAGGTGACGTGGATGATCGACAGCACCTGCGGCACCATCATCGCGGCCGCCGCGCCCTGGAGCAGGCGGGAGCCGACCAGCATCTCCTGGTTGGCCGCGAAGCCGCAGAGGGCGGAGGCGAGCGTGAAGCCCGCCGTTCCGAGGAGGAAGAGCCGCTTGCGGCCGAAGATGTCACCGAGCCGGCCACCGGTGATCAGACCGGCGGCGAACGCGAGCGCGTAACCGGCGGTGATCCACTGGATGGCACCGAAGGTGGCGCCGAGATCCCGCTCGATGCTCGGGATCGCGATGTTGACGATCGTGGCGTCGACCAGGTCCATGAAGGCGGCCGTCATGACGATGGCCAGGGCTATCCAGCGTCGCTTGTCGGACGTGTCGGTGGGGGCCGCGTCCGTGACGGCGTCGGCTTCGTGTGCACTCATACGGAGAAGATAAAGGCCATCTAGGTCAAATGATGGCCTAGATGACCCTCATCCTGAAACGTATGACGGACACCCCGGTACGACTCCTGAATCTGCTCTCGCTCCTTCAGACCCCGCGTGAGTGGCCCGGAAGCGAGCTCGCCGAACGGCTCTCGGTCTCCCCGCGCACCATCCGCCGGGACATCGACCGGCTCCGTGACCTCGGCTATCCCGTCGAGGCGACGCTCGGCGCGGTCGGCGGCTACCGGCTCGTCGCCGGTACGGCCATGCCGCCGCTGCTGCTCGACGACGAGGAGGCCGTCGCCATCGCGGTCGGGCTGCGGGCGGGGGCGGGGCACGCGATCGAGGGCGTCGAGGAGGCGTCGGTACGGGCCCTGGCGAAGCTGGAGCAGGTGCTGCCGGCGCGGCTCCGGCACCGGGTCTCGACGCTCCAGAACGCGACGATCCCGCTGACGCGGGGGGACGGCGCGACGGTCACCCCCGCCACTCTGACCACCCTGGCCGGCACGGTCACCGGCCGCGAGAAGCTCCGCTTCGGATACCGGGCGGGCGACGGGGCCGAGTCGAAGCGCCTGGTCGAGCCCTACCGGCTGGTCTCCACAGGGCGCCGTTGGTATCTGGTGGCGTACGACCTGGGGCGGGAGGACTGGCGGACCTTCCGGGTGGACCGGGTGAGCGACCCGCTCGCCACGGGGGCCCGCTTCACACCGCGGGAGCTGCCCGCGGGCGACGCGGCGCAGCTCCTGGTGCGCTCCATGTCGCGGGCGCAGCCGGAACTCGACCTGGACGTCGCCTTCGAGGCTCCGGCCGACTTCGTCACGGCGCGGCTCCCCTCCCACCTGGTCCCGACGGCGACGGGCCCGACGACCTGCCGCCTCCGCGCCCGCTCGGCGGACTCGGTCGAATGGCTGGCCATCCGCCTCGCCCTGGTGGACGCCCCCTTCACGATCCACAGCCCGACGTCGCTGCTGACGTACGTGGAGGACCTGGGGGCACGGCTGACGGCGTCGACGGTGAGGTGAGGACGGCGCGGGCCCGGGGGCCGGGGGCTCGCCCCGGCCCCCGGCACGTGCCGGCACCGGGCCGCCGGCCGCCCTAGGCCACCGCGTCGAAGCCCGTGTCGTGCGCCATCTTCTTCAGTTCGAGGAGCGCGTGCTTCTCGATCTGCCGGATCCGCTCGCGCGTCAGGCCGTGCTGCTTGCCGACCTCCGTCAGCGTCCGCTCGCGCCCGTCCTCGATCCCGTACCGCATGCGGATGATCGAGGCCGTCCGGTGGTCGAGCTTGTCGATGAGGTCGTCGAGTTCCTCGCTGCGCAGCAGCGTGAGCACCGACTGCTCCGGCGAGATCGCCGACGTGTCCTCCAGGAGGTCGCCGAACTGCGTCTCGCCCTCGTCGTCCACCGACATGTTCAGCGAGACCGGGTCACGCGCCCAGTCGAGCACGTCGACGACCCGCTCGGGCTTCGTGTCGAGCTCGGCCGCGATCTCCGCCGGCTCCGGCTCGCGGCCGTGCTCGCGGTTGAACTCGCGCTGCACCCGGCGGATCCTGCCGAGCTCCTCCACGAGGTGGACGGGGAGCCGGATCGTGCGGGACTGGTCGGCGATGGACCGGGTGATGGCCTGGCGGATCCACCACGTGGCGTACGTGGAGAACTTGAAGCCCTTCGCGTAGTCGAACTTCTCGACCGCGCGCACCAGGCCCGCGTTCCCTTCCTGGATCAGGTCGAGCAGCGGCAGCCCGCTGCGCGGGTAGCGCCGGGCGACGGCCACCACGAGCCGCAGGTTGGACTTGATGAAGAGGTCCTTGGCACGCTCGCCCGCCTCGTAGAGCGCTTCGAGCTCCTCGCGGGACGCGCCGCCGGCCTCGGACTCCACCTCACCGTCGAGTATCTGCCGGGCGTAGACGCCCGCCTCGATCGTCTGGGAGAGCTCGACCTCCTTGGCGGCGTCGAGCAGGGGCGTGCGCGCGATCTCGTCGAGGTACATGCCGACCAGGTCGCGGTCGGCGATCTCCCCGCCCACGGCGCGAACGCTGCTTGCCCGTGCGGCCCCGCTCTTGGCGGAGGTCTGACGACGGGCGACGGCACGGGTTGCCATGCGTGCTCCCTTGCTGAGTAGGTCGCGACACCTTTTCGGGTGCCCTGCATCCGACGGAAACAACGACTGGAATCAGGACAGAATTCCCACCCGGCGCATGGATTTTCGCGATCATGCAGTATCCTGCGCGGCCGCCGCCCCTGTGGGCATGCCTTCGGCACCCACGGAGGCGCAGGTCAGACCGGGCACGGGGGGTGATCCGACGCCGCTCGCGGGGTCCCCGACCACACCGTCGGTGAGACCGCGATCACATGCGGCGTCATCCCTCTAGACGCGTGGGCGGGCCATCGGGTTGCCCGTGGACGGGCGGAGCCGTCTCGGTCTCCCGGACTAGGTCCCGGGCCGCCTCCCGGCCTCGGTCCCGAGCCCGTTACGGCCCGCCCCTCCCCCGCCCTAGCGTCGCCCCCATGAGCGACGCATCCGGCACCGACACATCCGGCACCGAAGCCGGCACGGCCCCTGCGGCCCCCGACGCCTCCGGCACCCTCGACGAAGCCCTCGAACGCCTCCACACCACGGGCCCCGAGCGCAACGGCTGGCTCACCAACCACGCCCCCATGGCCGTCGAGGCCCTGGTCCGCAACGGCCAGGCCCCGACCGTGCACCGCTGGCTGGACCACTACGCGCACAAGCTGGAGGAGCTGCCGCCCCCGTCCCGGCCGGTGACGGCCGACGGCTGGCGCGAGGCGCTCGGCGACCCGGCCCGGATCACCGACTGGACGCGCTTCTTCGGCCGCGAGCTCGCCGGGCGCCCCTGGCGGGAGGTCCTCGCCGAGTGGTGGCCCCGGCTGCTCCCGGGCATCTCGGCCTCGGCGACGCATCCCGTGATCCGGACCGGTCACGCCGTGCGGACCCTCCTGTCGTCCGAGGAGGCGTCCGGGGGCGGGGGAGCGACCGCCCCCCGCCTCGCCGAGCTCGCCCACGCCCTCGGCTACTGGGCGGCCCGCAACACGCCACTGCCCCCGCTCGCCGCGCTGTCCGTGGCACCCACGGCGGCCACCGCGCTCGACGCCGTACCGCCGGTTCCGGTACAGGAGGGCGGGATCCGTGACCGGCTCCCGCAGCTGACGGCGTTCCCGGTCTGGGGTGCGGCCGCGGACCCCGACACCGCGAAGGCCCTGCTCACCGAGCTGGTCACGGCGGCCACCCACCGGTACGCGACCCACGGCCACGGCGAGCCGATCATGCTGGTCCATGCGGCGACCGCGCCCAACGCGGTCCTGCGCGCCCTGCCCGCGCTCCCCCGCGAGCTGTGGGCGCCGAGTCTGGCGGCGGCGTGGACGGCGGCGGCCGCGGTGACCGCCGCGTACGCCCCGCCGGAGCCCGCCGCGTACACGCCCACGCTCCTCACCGCCGAGGAGGTCTTCGAGCGGGCGGCGGCACACGGCGACGACCACACGATCAAGTTCACGGACACGGCGCTCGACGTCGGCGACCCGATCGCCCTGGCCGCCGCGACCCGCTCGATCGAACTGAATCCACCGCTGCTCCGGTGAGCCCGTGCACGGCCCGGCCCGGCCCGAAAGGCGGACTCAGGAACCCGTCGGCTACCCGAACTGCACCGACCGCTTGGCGAGCCCCATCCAGAATCCGTCGATGACCGACCGCTCCTCGTCGAGGTCGCCCGCCGCGTCCGCGGCGCCCATCGTGACGAAGAGGGGGGCGAAGTGCTCCGTACGCGGGTGGGCGAGGCGTCCGGCCGGCGACTTGTGCTCGAAGTCGAGCAGCGCGTCCACGTCCTGCGCGGCGAGGGCCTCGTGCCCCCAGGCGTCGAACTCGGCCGACCAGCCCGGCACGCCGCCGCCGGTGTGGCGGAGCGCGGCCAGGTTGTGGGTGAAGAAGCCGCTGCCCACGATCAGGACGCCCTCGTCGCGGAGCGGGGCGAGCCTGCGCCCGATGTCCATGAGGCGGCGCGGGTCGAGGGTGGGCATGGAGATCTGGAGTACGGGGATGTCGGCGCCCGGGAACATCTCGACGAGCGGCACGTACGCGCCGTGGTCGAGGCCCCGGTCGGGGATGTCCTGCACGGGGTGGCCGGGGGCGCGGAGCAGCTTGTGGACGGCTTCGGCGAGCCGGGGCGCGCCGGGGGCCGCGTACCGGACGCGGTAGTAGTGCTCGGGGAAGCCCCAGAAGTCGTAGACGAGTGGGACGGTCTCGGTGGCGCCGAGGGCCAGCGGGGCCTCTTCCCAGTGGGCGGAGACCATGAGGATGGCCGTGGGGCGGGGAAGGCCCGCGGACCAGGCGGCGAGCTCTCCGGGCCAGACGGGGTCGTCGGCGAGCGGCGGGGCGCCGTGGGACAGGTAGAGGGCGGGCATCCGCGCGCGCGTGGCCTCTGTTTCCAGCGTGGCGTCCATGGCGACCACCTCCGGTTTCTCGGTCTCGGCAGGTTCTTGAAACTTCAAGCGTCCTGCCGTACACCGTAGACCTATGTAGTTCAACTTTCAAGAACGAGTCGTACGATTGGGCACCATGGGAGACATGACCGAACCCCGCTGGCTCACCGACGAGGAGCAGCACGTCTGGCGCGCGTACCTGCACGCCACCACGCTCCTGGAGGACCACCTCGACCGCCAGCTGCAGCGCGACGCCGGGATGCCGCACATCTACTACGGGCTCCTCGTCCAGCTCTCCCAGGCCCCGCGCCGCCGGCTGCGGATGACCGAGCTGGCGAAGAGCGCCAAGATCACCCGCTCCCGTCTCTCCCACGCCATCGCCCGCCTGGAGAAGAACGGCTGGGTACGACGCGAGAACTGCCCCTCCGACAAGCGGGGCCAGTTCGCGCGGCTCACGGACGAGGGCATGGAGGTCCTCCGGCAGAACGCCCCCGGCCACGTGGCCGCGGTCCGCCAGGCCCTCTTCGACCGGCTCTCCCCCGATCAGGTGAAGCAGCTCGGCGCGATCATGCGGGTCATGGCCGAGGGCCTCGAACCCACGGACGCGGACGCGGACCTGCCCTGGCTCCGCTGACCAGCAGCGGAACCAGGGCAGGCATCACACGACGTACGGGATCACGGGCACGGGATCACCGGCACGCGATCACGGGCACGCGACCGGATCTGCGGGATCAGTGCGCGATGACCGGCACCTTCACCTCGTCCTCCGCGCCCTCGCCGGACCCGGCGACGATCCCGGTGTCCGGCTTCCCGGTGTTGATAAGGGTGAAGGCGATCACGGCCGAGGCGGCCAGGATGCCGACGGCCCACCAGATGGCCGCCGTGTAGCCCTCGACCATGCCCTGGAGCTGCAGCAGCTTCTGCGCGGCCGGAGTGGTCGCCCCCGCCGCGTTGTCCGTGAGGTACGCGGTGGTCGCCGAGGCGGCGATCGTGTTCAGCAGGGCCGTACCGATGGCGCCGCCCACCTGCTGCGAGGTGTTGACCATCGCGGAGGCCACACCGGCGTCCCGCGGGTCCACACCGTGCGTGGCGAGCGACATGGCCGGCATGAACGCCGTACCCATGCCCAGACCGAGGAGCAGCTGCGCGGGCAGGATCAGACCGGCGTACGACGTGCCGACCTCCAGCTGGGTGAGCAGCAGCATGCCGACACCGGCGGTCAGGAAGCCCGGGGCCATGAGCAGCCGCGGCGGGACGCGGGTCATCAGCCGCGTACCGATCTGCGTCGAGCCGATGATCATGCCCGCGATCATCGGGAGGAACGCGAAGCCCGTCATGACCGGGGAGTAGCCCTTCACGACCTGCAGGTAGTAGGTCAGGAAGAGGAACAGCCCGAACATCGCGATGACCGCGAGGCCCAGCGACAGGTAGACACCGCCGCGGTTGCGGTCGGTCAGGACCCGCAGCGGCAGCAGCGGGGACTTCACCTTCGCCTCGGTCAGCACGAAGGCGCCCAGCAGCACCACGGAGCCGACGAACATGCCGATCGTGCCGGCGTCGCTCCAGCCCTCGGACTCGGCGCGGGTGAAGCCGTAGACGAGCGCGACCAGACCCAGGGTGGACAGGATCACACCGGGGATGTCGAGCGTGGAGCGGTTGCGGCTGCCCGCGGGCTCACGGATGACGAGGTACGCGCCGACGGCGGCGACGATCGCGAACGGGATGTTGACGAAGAAGGTCCAGCGCCAGTTCAGGTACTCGGTGAGGAAACCGCCGAGGATCAGACCCACGGCGCCGCCACCACCGGCGATCGCGCCGTAGATGCCGAAGGCCTTGGCGCGCTCCTTGGCGTCGGTGAAGGTCACGGCGAGCAGCGACAGCGCGGCGGGCGCGAGGAGTGCGCCGAAGGCGCCCTGGAGCGCGCGGGCGCCCAGCATCATGGCCTCGCCGGTCGCGGCGCCGCCGAGGGCGGACGCGAGGGCGAAGCCGATCAGGCCGACGACGAAGGTGCGCTTGCGGCCCCACAGGTCGGCGATGCGGCCGCCGAAGAGGAGCAGACCACCGAAGGCGAGGGCATAGGCGGTGATGACCCACTGCCGGTTGCCGTCCGATATCCCCAGGTCCTGCTGGGCGGAGGGCAGCGCGATGTTCACGATCGTCGCGTCGAGCACGACCATCAGCTGGGCGAGCGCGATGAAGACGAGCGCCTTCCAGCGGCCCGGATCGGGGTGGGTCACGGTGTTGTCGGGGACTTTCGGCATGGGGGTAGCCACCTCTTGGCGCGTACTGGTGAAAAAAGGACGTATAGGTAAGTCGGGCGGAGCGCGGGTTACGTAGGCCGGGCCCCCCGGGGGAGGACGCTCACGACGACGGCGCTCACGACGAGCAGGAGTCGCGTCTCAGGTCCTCCAGGGTCGCGGCCTTCCCGGGCAGCTCGGAGCGCGCGGGCGCCTCCAGGCCGTCGAGGAACAGCAGCAGATGACGGCGGACGAACTGGTCGAAGGCCGCGCAGCCCGATCCGGGCAGCGGTCGGGTGAGCTGGGAGAGCGCCACCATCAGGTCCCCCACGCCCACGTCGGTGCGCAGCCGACCGGCCCGCTGGGCCCGCTCGACGAGGCCCTGGACGGCCTCCTCCAGGCGGGCGCGCTCGGCGATCAGGTCGGGGTGGTCCTTGTCGAAGGCGCCGTCGAGCATCGGGCACAGGGCGCCGACGCGCTCGTCGGCGGCGCCGAGGGTGAACCGGCGGAGGGCGGCGAAGGTGTCGCTCTCCTCCTCGGCGGCCCGTTCGGCGACCTCGGTGACGCGGGCCATGAGCGAGAGGACGACCTCGTGGACGAGGTCGGTGCGTTCGGGGAAGTTCCGGTAGAGCGTGGCGTTCCCGACGCCGGCCCGGCGTGCGATCTCGTCGTAGGGCACCTGGGACCCGAACTCGACGAACATCTCGCGGGCCGCCGTCACGATCCGCTCGCGGTTGCGCAGGGCGTCCGCGCGCGGGCGGGGTACGCGCCGGGCGGACGCGGAATCGGCGACGGTGCTGGTCACGCCACGACCTCCTCTGAGGGTCATTCGGGGGGATCCCGGAAGCCGTCTCCGGGATATCCGGGGAGGGACTCCCCACTTCGCTGAACACAGTCATAAACGGGGACCTGGTCCCCGGTTATTTCCCCGTCGTCGTGTGACCTGAGCCACACACCCGGGACCTCCCGGAGCGCCCGCCCTCCGGTCCCCGAACAGACCCCGCGCGCCGGTCCCCGGCAGGTCCCCGGCCGGCCCTCGGCACGTCCTCGGCACGTCCTCGACAGGTCCCCGGCCGGCCCTCGGCAGGTCCTCGGCAGGTCCACCGATCGGGCCACCCGGCGCGCGCGCCGGAAGCGCTCGTCACAGAGTGATCGCACAGCGCGACCCCGCGAGCACCGGAAGGGGCCGTGCCGCCGACCTGCCCCCACCGGAGAGGCGCCCGTATGCAGCACCCCCGACGACGGATACGCAGACCCGTCGCCATGGCCGCGACCACGGCGCTCTCCCTCACGCTGCTCGCCTCCGCGAGCACCACCCTCCCCGGGCCCGCCCCGGCCTCGGCGGGCCCCGTGGCCGCCGCGCCGGACGGCGCCCAGCTGGGGCCCTGCCGGATCGCCACCATGATGGGCGTGCAGATGTCGGAGGGGCTCCCCACGGCCCCCGGGTACGTGCGCTCCACGGGCCGGGTCAGGGCCCTGAACCTGATGATCGACTTCCCCGACGCACCCGGGGACGGCACCGCGATGAGCCGCTTCCGCGAGTTCTTCCCGCAGACCGCCGAGTGGTTCCGCGTCAGCTCGTACGGGCGGCTGCACTACCAGCCCGAGGTCCCGATACCCGACTGGCTGCGCATGCCGAAGGCCTTCTCGGCGTACGGGATCGAGCGCGGCTCACCATACGAACCGGGCTACCGCTCCCTCGTCGAGGACATCGTCACGGCGGCCGACCAGAAGGTGGACTTCAGCGCGTACGACCTGGTCAACGTCCTGGTCACACCCAATGCCGGGCCCTCCGCCCTCGACACCGTCCTGTCCGTGACCTTCTCCGGAAACGACGACGCCCCCTACGCGGACGGCGTGCCCCTGGCCAACACGTCCTTCGTCTACAGCCGCCAGGACGACGGCTCCGGCAGCTTCGGGGAGACCGGCTACCGAGTCCTGCCGCACGAGAACGGGCACGTCTTCGGCCTGCCCGACCTGTACACCTCGGACGGCGGCGGGACCGTCGGCCACTGGGACATCATGTCCGAGGACTGGGGTGCCAACAACGACCTGCTCGGCTGGCACAAGTGGAAGCTGGGCTGGCTCGACAACGACCAGATCGGCTGCGCGTCCGGCACCGGCACCGGCGACTACACGCTCACCCCGCTGGCGGTCTCCGGCGGCCCCAAGCTCGCGTTCGTCCCGCTCTCCGACACGTCGGGGTACGCGGTCGAGGTCCGCAGCAAGGAGGGCAACGACGAGGCGGTCTGCGAGCACGGCGTCCTCGTCTACCGGGTGGAGTCCGACGTGGACACCGGCCACGGCCCGGTGACCGTCTCCGACAGCGAGCACGCGAGCGGCGGCTGCACACGGCGCGCCAACGTCCACGCGGAGCTGTCGGACGCGCCGTACCGCCCGGGAGAAACGTTCACGGACCGGGCCAACGGCATAAGGATCAGCGTGCTCGACGAGGACCCGAGCGGTACGTACCGGGTACGGATCACACGGAGCTGAGTCACCTCACGTGCCGCAGGCCAGGCTGCCCCGCAACTCCCGCTTGAGAAGCTTCCCCGTCGGGTTCCGCGGCAGTTCCTCCTCGCGTACGAGGACATGGGCGGGCACCTTGAAGGCGGCGAGGCGGGCGCCCACGTGCGCGCGCAGCTCGTCGATGCCGACGACGGCGCCGGGCCGCAGCCGGACGACGGCCGCGACCTCCTCGCCCAGGAGCGGGTGCGGTACGCCGAGGACGGCGGCGTCGACGACGTCCGGGTGCTGCTGCAGCACGTCCTCGACCTCGACGCTGTACACGTTCTCACCGCCGCGAATCACCATGTCGGTGAGACGGTCGACGATGGTCACCCGCCCGTCCGCGTCCACGCGCGCGAGGTCCCCGGTCCGGAACCAGCCGTCCTCGGAGAACGCGGCTCGGGTCGCCTCCTCGTTGCCCCAGTAGCCGCGGACGAGAGACTGCCCGCGCAGCCACAGCTCACCGACACCCTCGGCGTCGGGCCGGTCGATCCGCACCTCGGTGACGGGCGTGGGCCGGCCGACGCTGCCGGGATGGGCGCGGTACTCGGCCCCGACGTTGGACAGGACCCCGCCGCTGGTCTCGGTGAGCCCGTAGCCGTTGCGGGGCTCGAGCCGCTCCCCGTACCCGGCGGCGATCCCGTCGACGATGCCGGGCGGAGCGGCGGCGCCGCCGGTGCTGAGCAGGGTGAGGCTGTCGAGCGGGTCGCCGGTGGCACGGGCACGGGCGAGCAGCTGGAGGCCGGTGGTGGGGACACCCGCGTAGTGGGTGACCCGGTGCTCCCTGATCAGTTCGAGGGCCCGGCCGGCGTCCCACTTCCGCATCATGACCAGGGTGCCGCCGGCCGCCATCACCCCGTAGAAGGAGGTGAACGCGGCCACGTGGAAGAAGGGGAACGTGGTCAGCGACACGGGCACGGGCCCCGCCCCGGGCACGTCCCCGCGCGCGAGGGCGGCCGCGGCGGCGAAGTACCGCGGGTTCATGGCGGCCCCGGCCTGCGCGAGGTGGGTGGCGACGGCGCCCTTGGGGCGCCCGGTGGTGCCGGAGGTGTAGATGATGGTGGCGTCGTGCTCGGGCAGGACGTCGACGAGGGGCGGCCCGAGGTGCGGATCCGCGTCGGGGACGTACGGCACGAAGCCGGCCGCCGCTCCGGGAGCGCCGCCCTCGCCCTCCGCCGTGCCCGGCACGTCCGCCGCGCCTGCTCCGTCCGCGGCGTCCGCCGCGCCCTCTCCGTGGAAGACGATCCCGGGCACATGGTTCCTGGCGGCCCACTCCCGTACCCGCCCGACCCGCTCCCCGTCGACGAGGAGCACCGCGGGAGCGCAGTCGTCGAGGGCGTACGTGAACTCGTCCTCGGTCCACCAGGCGTTGAGGGGGACGGCGACGAGCCCGGCGAGCTGGGCGGCCCAGAAGGCGACGTGCCACTCGGGGTGGTTCCGCATGGCGACGACGGCCCGGTCCCCGGGCCGCAGCCCGTACTCCCCGACGAGCCGCCGGGCGAGCCCGCAGGCGGCGTCGAAGAACTCGCGGTAGGTCGTCCGCCCGTCCTCGGACACGAGGAACACCCGGTCGCCGTAGCCCCAGACGACCTCGACGAACTCCCTCAGCGTGCGGGGCCCGGAGGCGTACACCCCGTCCTCGACGGCGAAGGGAGCCCCGTCCGCAGTGAGCCGCTCGTCTCCACCTGTCGCCGCCACCGCATAACCCCCTGAGCATCCGCTCGTCGTCCCAGCGCGGCGACGCTATGCGCACCCCCGAACCGGGTCAACCCCGACGGCCCGCCACGAAGCGCCGGGGCGGGGCGGTGTGGCGGTTGCGGCGACTAGCAGTGGCCGCTGTGGCGCCAACCCGGCAACACTCTGGCGCACTGTGGCGCAACATGGCGCCAGATGACTTGCAATGGCGCCACGATGGTGCCACTATTGCGTCATGGACCTCACCCCGTACGTGGACAATCTCCGCCATGAGCTCGGCGTGGCCGCCCAGGCGGGCGGCGACGAAGCCCGCGCCCTGGCGGACCGACTCACCGGACAGCTCGAGTCGGCCGCCCGGCTGACCCTGCTCAACGCCCTGTCCGACGCGATGGACGAGATCACCCGCGACCTCGCGCCCGGCTCGGTCGATCTGCGGCTGCGCGGCCTGAACCCCGAGTTCGTGGTGACCGCGCCGCCGACCGCCGACCCCTTCGAGGAGGCCGAGGCCCTGCCGGCCCCGCCGCCCCCGGTCACGACCCCCGTGGAGGGCGAGGACGGCGCCACCTCCCGCATCAACTTCCGGCCGCCGGCCCAGCTCAAGATCCGGGTCGAGGAGGCCGCGAGCCGCGAGGGACTCTCGGTCAACGCCTGGCTCGTCAGGGCCGTGGCCGCGGCCCTCGAACCGGGCGCCACGGCGGGTCGCACCACCCGCAAGGGCACGACGGGCGTGGGCCCCGCCGTCGGCCAGGGCTTCACCGGCTGGGTCCGCTAGCCCGGCCCGCACATCCCGGCAATCCGGCGCCACCGGGGCTCACCCACGAACACCGGGCCCGGCCACATCACCGCCGCACCGAGGCACGTCACCCCGGCACTCACCTCTCCTCAGTCAAAGGACGGCACAGCCATGCCTACGTTCGACACCCCCGCACCCCTCTCCGCCACCATCGAGATCGAGATCGGGCGGGCCCGGATCGTCGCGGGCAAGCGCACCGACACCGTCGTCGAGGTGACGCCGAGCGACCCCGGCGACAAGCTCGACGTCCAGGCCGCCGCCGAGACCAACGTGTCCTGCACGGGTGGAAAGCTGCTGGTCAAGGGGCCCAGGAAGCGTTCGCTCTTCGGCAAGATCGGCGCGGTCGACGTGACCGTCGAACTGCCCGCCGGCTCGGACCTGACCTGCAAGACGGGCCTCGGCGAGCTGATCGGCGAGGGCCTGTTCGGGAACTGCCGCCTCACCACCGCCGCCGGAGACATCCAGCTGGACGAGGCCGCGGCCGTACGGCTGAAGACCTCGCACGGCGACATCCTCGTCGACAGCACCAGCGGCGAGACCGAGATCCACGGCTCCGGCCGGGTGCGCATCGGAAGGATCGACGGATCGGCGACGATCCGGAACCTCAACGGCGAGACCACGGTCGGCGAGATCACCGGCGAGCTGCAGGTGAACTCGTCCAACGGGCCCATCGGCGTGGGCCGTACGGAGTCCTCGGTGACCGCCAAGACCGCCAGTGGCGCCATCCGTCTCGGCGAGGTCGTCCGCGGCCGGATCACGCTCGACTCCGCCGCCGGGGGCCTCGAGGTCGGCATCGCCGAGGGAACGGCGGCCTGGCTCGACGTACGGTCCACGGCCGGCCGCGTACGCAACGAACTGGGTGCGGCGGAGGGCCCGGGCCAGTCCGAGGAGACGGTCGAGGTCCGCGGTCGCACGAGCGTCGGCGACATCGTCATCCGCCGCGCGTAGACGCCCGGAGACAACGAACCGAGGGGGAAGGAAGCCCGATGGAACGCGGATCACGGCCCAGCACCACCGGCGCTCCCGGCGCCACTCGCACCACGGGCACCACCGGAACCACCGGCGCTTACGGCAACCCCGGCGCCACCGGCGCTCCCGGCACCACTCGCACTCCCGGTGCCACCGGCGGTCTCGGCGCCACCGGCACCACGGGCATCACCAGAGCCACCGGCGCTTGCGGTACCCCCGGCGGTCTCGGCACCACCCGCACTCCCGGCGCCACCGGCGCTCCCGGCGCCACTCGCACTCCCGGTGCCACCCGCACTCCCGGTGCCACCGGCGGTCTCGGCACCACCCGCACTCCCGGTGCCACCGGTGCCACCGGTGCTCCCGGCGCCTTAGCCTCCTTCGTTCGCTTCGTGATATGCGGCGGCGGAGTCGGCCTCGCGTCCAGCGCGGCCGTCGCCCTGCTCGCCGCCCTCCTGCCGTTCGCCCTCGCCAACGCGCTGGTCACCGTCGTCTCGACGATCCTCGCGACCGAGCTCCACGCCCGCTTCACCTTCGCGTCGGGGCTCCGGCCCTCCGCCGGGCGCGGCCTGCTGCGCTGCGGCCTCCGCCACCACCTGCAGTCCGCCGGAACGGCCGCCGCCGCCTTCTCCGTGACCACGCTCGCGATGCTCGTCCTGCACGCGATCGAGAGCACGCCCGGTCTCGCCGTCGAGCAGACCGTCTATCTCTCCGCCTCGGGCCTCGCCGGCATCGGCCGCTTCCTGGCACTGCGCCTGTACGTCTTCGCCACGGCCCGCAAGCAGCCCGTGCCGGTCGCCCTCGACCTCCACCGGTCCCCGACGCGCCGCGAGTCGCTCACCACCGCGTCCTGACCCGACCGGGAGCGGCGGCGCCCCCGCCCCGTACCGTTCGCGCCTCTCGCGCCCCGTGCCTCTCGCCGCACCGCACGCGAGCCCACCTCCGTACCGCCCCCGCGCCGCCATGGCGCCATGGCGCCATGCCGTGCTGCCCCACCGACCCGGGCACGCACCCGGCCTCCCCGCCCCCGGGCCGCGAGCCCACTCGCCCTTTCACCCCGCCCGACCCTCAACCACCCGACGGGAGCCCCACCGTGGCTACGTTCCTCTCCAAACTGGGCCGCCTCGCCTTCCGCCGCAAGGGGGTGACGCTGCTGCTCTGGCTGCTGGCCTTCGTCGGCATGGGCGTCGCCGCCTCCTCCGCGCCGACGCCGCCCGCCGACACGTTCTCGATGCCGGGCACCGAGTCGCAGGAGGCCTTCGACCTGCTGACCGAGAAGTTCCCCGACGCGAGCGTCGACGGCGCCACCGCCCGGGTCGTCGTCCGCGCCCCCCAGGGCACGAAGATCACCACCCCCTCGACGCGCACCGCGGTCGAGCGTCTCGTCACCGGGCTGGGGACGTCGTCCCCCCAGGTGGTGGGCGTCGCCGACCCGTACAGCTCCCCGGCCGTCAGCATCAGCGAGGACGGGACGACCGCCTACATGGTGGTGACCTACAAGGTCCCCGCGGCGGCGGTCGACGACAAGGCGCACGATGCCCTCGACGCGGCCACCGAGCAGGCCCGCGAGGCGGGACTCACCGTCGAGGCCGGCGGTGACGCCGTGAAGATCGAGCAGGCCATGGGCGGCACCGGCGAGCAGATCGGCATCCTGGTCTCCGCGTTCGTCCTCGTTCTGACCTTCGGGTCGATGATCGCGGCCGGAATGCCGCTGATCACCGCGCTGATCGGGGTCGGCATCGGCATCTCGGGCATCACGGCCCTCGGATCCACCTTCGGCCTCTCCGGCACCACGGGAACCCTGGCGATGATGATCGGCCTCGCGGTCGGCATCGACTACGCGCTGTTCATCGTGTCCCGTTTCCGTGCCGAGCGGGCCGAGGGGCGTACCCCCGAGGAAGCCGCGGGACGGGCCGTCGGCACCGCCGGCTCGGCCGTCGTCTTCGCCGGTCTCACCGTCATCGTCGCCCTCGCCGGGCTCGCCGTCGTGAACATCCCGATGCTCACCAAGATGGGCCTGGCCGCGGCCGGCACGGTCGCCGTCGCCGTACTCGTCGCGATCACGCTGGTCCCCGCCCTCCTCGGCCTCGCGCCGGTCAAGGTGATGGCCCGCAAGGGACGTCTGCGGTACGCCGTGAAGCCACTGTCGGACCGTCAGCGGCGCAGGGCGGCCCGGCACGAGGCGAAGGCGGCCCGGAACACGAAGCCCAACCTGGGCACCCGCTGGGCCCGTTACGTCCTGCGCCACCCCGTCGTCGTCCTGCTCGTCGGCGTGATCGGCCTCGGCACCATCGCCGTACCTGCAGCGAGCCTGGAGCTCGGCCTGCCGGGCGAGGGCCAGATGTCGACGCAGACGACCCAGCGCAAGGCGTACGACCTGCTCTCGGAGTCCTTCGGGCCCGGCTTCAACGGCCCCCTGACGATCACGGTGCAGACGAAGTCCACCGGCGGCGCCGGGACCGCGGGTGCCGGCGCGGGCGCCAAGGCCGCCGGCGACACGATCGGCAAGGCCCTCGCGAGGACGCCCGGCGTGGCCTCGGTCTCCCCGGCCACCGCCAACAAGGCGGGCGACACCGCGATCCTCACCGTCGTCCCCGCCACCGGCCCGACCGAGAAGAAGACCGAGGAGCTGGTCCACGCACTTCGCGACATTGCCGACGACCTGGAGCGGAGCACCGCCTCGCGGATCCTCGTCACCGGCCAGACGGCCATGTTCATCGACTTCTCGCAGACCCTCGACGACGCGCTCCTGCCCTATCTGGCCCTGGTCGTGGGGCTCGCCTTCCTCCTCCTGATGGTGGTCTTCCGCTCCGTCCTGGTCCCGCTCAAGGCGGCCCTCGGGTTCCTGCTCTCGGTGGCCGCGGCACTCGGCGCGGTCGTGGCGGTCTTCCAGTGGGGCTGGCTGGCCGACGTCTTCGGCATCGACGCACCGGGCCCGATCATGAGCACGATGCCGATCTTCATGATCGGGGTGGTCTTCGGCCTCGCGATGGACTACGAGGTCTTCCTGGTCAGCCGGATGCGCGAGTCGTACGCCCGCGGCGCCCGCCCGGGCGAGGCGGTCGTCGACGGCTTCCGCTACGGCGGCCGGGTGGTCGGCGCGGCCGCGGTCATCATGATGAGCGTCTTCTCGGGCTTCATCGTGGAGGACAACGACTTCGTGAAGATGATCGGCTTCGCCCTCGCGATCGCGGTCCTCTTCGACGCCTTCGTGGTCCGGATGGCGATCGTGCCGGCGCTCTTCGCCCTGCTCGGCAGGTCCGCCTGGTGGCTGCCGACGTGGCTGGACCGGATCCTGCCCCGGGTGGACGTGGAGGGCGAGAAGCTCGCCACGACGCAGTCGGCGCCACGCGCGCCGCGGGAGAGCACTCTGGTCGGCTGAGCGCCTCGTAGACACCCCACCCGTAGACCCGACAGCAGGCGCCTCATGGCACCGGCCCGCCCAGGCCGGCGCCATGGGGCGCCTTTGCGCCGGAGGGGCGGAGCCGGGCGAAAGCACAGGTCAGAGCCGCAAGGCGCCACGTGGCGACACCAGAACACAAGAGTGGCGCCACTATGACTCGACATGGCGCCATCACTGTGCCACGATGATGGCGCAAGCACGGCACGGAGTGGCGCCAAACAAACGCCACTCCACGACCGAGCGCCACGCACAAGCCTCACCGCCCAGCCCAGCCCCACCGCTCGACCCCAGCATTCGACACGGCCCAGCACCGCCCCCCGGCCCCCAGAAGAGAAAGGCCCGCAGACCATGAGCACCACGAACCACCCCACGCACACGGCCACCGCAGCCGCAGCGGCCCCCGGCACGCGCTCCACGGCGATCTCCGCGACCGGCCTGCGGAAGTCGTACGGCGACAAGGTGGTGCTCGACGGCATCGACCTGCGGATCCCCGAGGGCACGATCTTCGCCCTGCTCGGCCCCAACGGCGCCGGCAAGACGACGACGGTCGAGATCCTCTCCACCCTCATCACGGCCGACGGGGGCGAGGCCCGGATCGCGGGCCACGACGTGAAGTCCGACGCCGGCTCGGTACGCACCCTGATCGGCGTCACCGGCCAGTTCGCCGCCGTCGACGGGCTGCTGACCGCCGAGGAGAACCTGCTCCTCATGGCCGACCTCTACCACCTGAGCCGCAGCGAGGGCCGGCGCCGCACCGCCGAGCTCCTGGAGCGGTTCGACCTGTCCGAGGCGGCCCGCAAGAACGTCGCGACCTTCTCCGGCGGCATGCGCCGCAAGCTGGACCTGGCGATGACGCTGGTCGGCCGGCCGCGGATCATCTTCCTCGACGAGCCGACCACCGGCCTCGACCCGCGCAGCCGCCGCGACATGTGGGAGCTGATCAGGGACCTGGTCACGGAGCAGGGCGTGACGATCTTCCTCACGACCCAGTACCTGGAGGAGGCCGACCACCTCGCCGACCGCATCGCGGTGCTCGACCACGGCAAGCTCGTCGCCGAAGGCACGGCGGAGGAGCTGAAGCGGCTGATCCCCGGCGGCCACGTACGCGTCAGGTTCGCCGACGAGGCCCATCTGGCCACGGCGGCCGCGGTGTTCGGCATCGCGACCCGGGACGACGAGGCGCTCGCCCTGCAGATCCCCAGCGACGGCTCGGTCACCAACCTCCGCGCCATCCTCGACGCCCTGGACGGCACCGGGGTCCAGGCGGAGTCGCTCACCGTCCACACCCCCGACCTCGACGACGTCTTCCTCACCCTCACCGGCAGGCAGAACGCCCCCACCGTCCCCGCCCCGTCCACCGCCACCACCACCCAGAAGGAGTCGACCCGATGAGCACCGCGACCCTCGCCCCGGCCAAGCCCACCCGCTCGTACGCCCTGCGCGACTCCCTGACGATGCTGCGCCGCAACATCAAGCACATGCAGCGCTACCCGTCGATGACGATCTCGATCCTCGTCATGCCGCTCCTGATGCTGCTGCTCTTCGTGTACGTCTTCGGCGGCGCGCTCGGCGCCGGCATCGGGGCGGGCGGCGACCGCGGCGACTACATCAACTACCTGGTCCCCGGCATCATCCTGATGGCCGCGACCTCGGGGGCCGTGGCGACGGCCGTGTCGGTCTGCACCGACATGACCGAGGGCATCGTCAACCGCTTCCGCACGATGTCGATCTCCCGCGGCTCCATCCTCACGGGCCACGTCATGGGCAGCGTCCTCCAGGTCGCCGCGGTCCTGGTCCTGGTCACCGGCGTCTCCCTGGCGATCGGCTTCAGGCCCGACGCCTCGGTCGTCGAGTGGGCGGCCGCCGCGGGCCTGCTCCTCTTCCTCGCCTTCGGCATGGCCTGGCTGTCCGCCGCGATGGGCATGGGCGCCAAGACGGTCGAGTCCGCGAGCAACGCCCCGCTTCCGCTCACCTTCCTTCCCTTCCTCGGCAGCGCGGTCGTCCCCCCGGAGTCCATGCCGACGGCCCTGCGCTGGTTCGCCGAGTACCAGCCCTTCACCCCGATCAACGAGACCCTGCGCGGCCTCCTGCTCGGCACGGAGATCGGCAACGCCGGCTGGATCGCCCTGGCCTGGTGCACCGCCCTCGCCGCCCTCGGCTACTTCTGGTCCCGCGCGGTCTTCAACCGCGAGGTGACCCGCTGACCCCACCGGCCGACCAGCCGGCCGACCACAAGCGGAGGGCGGCCCCGGGAAACGATCCCGGGGCCGCCCTCCACAACACCCCATCACCTCAGCACGCCCCCACGCCCGTCCGCTACGCTGTCTCCGTCCGCCTTCGTAGCTCAGGGGATAGAGCACCGCTCTCCTAAAGCGGGTGTCGCAGGTTCGAATCCTGCCGGGGGCACAGACGAGAAGACCATCCGGTGACGTCACCGGATGGTCTTCGTCGTGTCGGCCGCGCGTATCCCGTAGCCGACCGGAGGGAGGCGTCATGAGCGTGTTGCCGTTCGTCGACGAGCACGGCGTCGTCGTGGACGCCGGGGTCGAGGAGTTGTGGACGCGGTTGGTGGTGAAGGTGGGGCGGTCGCTTTCCACCGGGGGCGGGGCGCGGTACGCGCGGGTCGTGGGAGCCGTGCCACGGGAGAGCGGCGGAGTGCGGCCGCTGGGCGTGGGGTCGGAGTTTCCCGGGTTCCGGGTCGTCCGGTTCGTGCCGGGTCGGGAGCTGGCGCTCGAGGGGCGGCACCGGTTCTCCTCGTACAGCCTCGTCTTCCGGGTCGAGGAGCTGTCGGACGGGCGCTGTCGGCTGCGCGCCGAGACCCGTGCCGTCTTTCCCGGGGCGGCGGGGCGGGTCTACCGGGCGCTCGTCATCGGGAGCGGTGGGCACGCCTTCGCCATGCGGCGGATGCTGGCCGGGTACCGGCACCCGTGACGCGGCCTCCGGCTCAGCGGAGTTCTTCCGGGCACGGTGTGCCCCGGGACAGCTTGTACGGGGCCGCCAGGCGGTAGACGCCGGCCTTCGGGGCGACGAGTTGCGTCCATTCGTCGCCCTCCGCGTCGGTCTCCGTCTTGAAGAGGCAGCCCTCCTCGTTGGCGAAGACCTTCGGGATCTCGGTGTCCGACTCCTCGCGGGCCAGCTTCGACGCCTCCGTCTCCTGCGGGGGCTCGATCTTGCCGCCGTGCTCGTCCACCAGGGCCAGCCACGGCGAGTACGGGACGCGGATGAGGACCCGGCCGGGGGTCTCGACGCGGATCACGACCTCGTTCTCCTCCGCGCTCTGCACCGCCGCCGGCGGGTCCGCGAGGGGCGTCGGGTTCGCGACCTCGTACAGGCGCCAGTTCTCGTCCGACCACACCTGCTTCAGGTACGTCAGGCCCTCGCCGACCAGCTCCGCCTCCTGCGCCGCGCCCGAGTCGGGCGCGCCCGTCGGCAGCACCACGTAGTGGACGGCCCAGCGGTGGAGCCATTCCTCGTAGTTCACGGAGTTCAGCGTGTCGTCGTAGAAGAGCGGGTTGCGCTCCATGTCCGCCTGACGGTTCCAGCCCCGCGCCAGGTTGATGTACGGGCTCAGCGCCGAGGACTCGCGGTGGCTCGACGCCGGTACGACCTCCACCCGCGCCTTGCGCGCGTCCCGCACCTGGAGCTGGTTGATCAGCGGCGCGAGCTCGCGCGCCCAGGAGGCGTCCGGGGCCGTGCGGATCACGTCGTCGACGCCCTTGAAGCCGATCCAGAAGTTCAGGCCGACGAAGGCCAGCAGCAGCGCGTACCAGCGGCGTGAGCGGGGCGCCGTGTAGGGCAGGGCCGCCAGCAGCACGACGCCCGCGAAGAGCATCGGGAGCCGCGAGATGTTCGAGCCGATCTGCGAGTCGATCAGCCAGGTGAGCAGGGTGCCGATCGTGTACACCGCCGCCGCGGTGCGGACCGTCCGCCAGTCCCTCGGGACGAGGAGGAAGGTCAGCACTCCGAACAGCAGCGGCAGCGCCGTCGAACCGAAGGCCATCGGCTGCGTGCCCGAGAAGGGGAACAGCCACGAGGACAGGGCCACGACCGCCACCGGGGCGAGACCCAGCGCGTACGCTCCCGGCCGTCGGCGGTTCAGGAACAGCGCCGCCGCCGCGACCCCCAGGAACAGGCCCGCCACCGGACTGCACGCCGTCGCCAGACCGGCGAGCGGCGCCGCGACCGCGGCCTTCGCCCAGCGCTTGTGGCGCCAGCGGTACGGCCAGCAGAACACCGCCGCGACCGCGCCGACCGCGAACATCATGCCGAGGCCGAACGTCACCCGCCCCGACAGGGCGTTGCAGAGGAAGGCGAAGACTCCCGCGACCGAGCACGCGAGTGGATTGCGGACCGCCCGCACCCGCACCAGGATCAGCGCGGTCAGGCCCGCCGACAGCGTCCCCGCGATCATCATCGTGCTGCGCACACCGAGCACCGACATCAGGTACGGCGACACGACGCTGTACGAGACCGGGTGCATCCCGCCGTACCAGGCCAGGTTGTACGCCGAGTCGGGGTGCCGGCCGACGAACTCGGCCCACGCGTCCTGCGCCGCCAGGTCGCCGCCGCTGTTCGCGAAGAAGAAGAACCACAGGATGTGGGTGACGGCCGCGAGGCCGGTGGCTGCCAGGACCGTGTAGCGGCGCTTCCGCCGCGGGGCCGGGGCCGGGACGGTGGACGCCGGGGCTGGCCGCTGTGCCGGAAGCACTATTCGCGGGAGCGAATCAAGCGACGCGTCGGATTCCGCGTGGGCTCCGGCGCCGGAGGGGGCGTCGGCATGGGAATCCGTAGGGCCGTCGGCATGGTCGGAGTCAGGGGCTGAGTCCGCGCGATCGGCGCGTGTCGGCTCGGCGGTGGTCACTGCGGCCCTTTCCCATGCTGCCCGTCTCGCATCTCTCGCGTGTGTCACGCGTCGTACTCGTCCCCGGGAAAACGCTAACAGCTGGGCTCCCCGGAGAACCGGGGAGCCCGGCCGAGCGGGTGGTCGCCCGGCCCGGAGCGGCCACCCGTTCGGGGCTCGGGCGGCTCTGCCCACACGGCCGGACGAGCGCGTCGACCCGACCGCGTCGACCCGAGCCCGTCGACCCGAGCCCGTCAGCCCACGCGCGTCAGCTTCTTGTCGAAGCCGGGCTCCGCCAGGTCCGCCTGGAGCGCGACCGGGGAGCTGACCTTGCCCGCGCCCGTGCCGATCGACACCTGGCCGACGATGTCGCCCGCCTTTCCGGTGTGCGGGACGACCTTGCCCCCGTCCGTCAGCGCCAGCTTCACCTGGAGACCGGGCCAGCCGATCGCCTTGAGCTCCTTCGTCGCCACGACCGGCGTCCGGCCGCCGAGGCCGTCGTCGATGTAGCCGAGGACCTGGCCCTTGCGGATCACGGTCGCCGACGTGACGTCCTTCTGGGCCTGCTGGATCAGCTTGTAGCTGTTGTCGATGGCGAGCTGGAGCTTCTGGCCGAGCTGCTCCGCGTCCTTCGCACCCATCACGATGCCGAGGATGCGCCGGTTCTGGCCGTCGACGACGGTGTTCGCCGCCCAGAGCAGATTGCCGCCCGCGGGGGTCGACGATCCGGTCTTGATGCCGCTCACACCCGGCTTGAGCAGGATGTTGTTGTTGTTCTCGATCCGGCCGGGGATGCCCTCCACCGTCACGTTCGGCATGTTCACGATCTCGCGGAACACGTCGTACTGCATGACCGCCTTCGCCAGCTTCAGCTGGTCCTGCGGGGTCGACATGGTGCTGTCGAGCAGACCCGACGGGTCGGTGTACGTGGACTGGGTCATGCCCAGGTCCTTCGCGGCGGCGTTCATCTTCTTGACGAACGCGGCCTCCGAACCGGCGTCCCAGCGGGCGAGCAGCCGGGCCACGTTGTTCGCGGAGGGGATCATGAGGAGCTCCAGGAGCTCCTTCTCCGAGTACGTCTGGCCCTTCTGGACCGCCGCCGTCGACTCGTGCTCCGCCTTGCCCTGATCGGCGGCCTTCTGGTCGATCTCGATCTCGGGGCCCTTCTGGCTCCCCTTGAGCGGGTGGTCGCGGAGGATCACGTACGCCGTCATCGTCTTCGTGACGCTCGCGATCGGGGCCGGCTTCTGCGCCCCGTACGTCCCCATGGAACCGACGCCCTCGACCTCGACGGCACCCTGCCCCTCGGTGGGGAACGGCAGCTTCAGCTCGCCGCCGCCGAAGGTGTAGGTCGGCGCGGCCGACAGCGTCAGCACGGGCGCGGGCAGCGGGCGGACCATCTGCACGATCGCAAAGACGATCAGGACGAGCAGGACCAGCGGGGTCCAGATCCGCACCCGGCGCACGGTCGTCCGCAGCGGGGTCGGCGGCGGGGGCGGCGTGTTCGTCAGCTCGGCGAGGAGGTCGAGCGGGGGCAGCGGCGGGAGCGGCTGCTGCCGCGTCCGCTCCGGCTCGGCGAGCGCGGGCGCGGGCGCGGGTGCCGCCGGGGACGGCGCCTTCGGCTGTACGGGGGCGGGGGCGGCGGGCTTGGGAGCCTCGGGCGCCTTGGGGGCCGCCGCGGCCGCCTGGGCCTTCTGCTCGGCCGGGATGTCCGCCCGCAGGGGCAGGAAGGTGCTGGTGCGCTCGCTGTCGGCGCCCCCGGCACCCCCGGCGCCGGTCAGGGAGGACGGGAGCTTCAGCGCGGTCGTGGGCTGGTCCACGGGCAGCCGGACGGCCTTGAACATGGTCGTCGGCTGGTCGACCGGCGCGTCCTCGACGTCGTCGGAGTCGTCGACGCCGGAGTCGGCGTCGGCGTCGGTGTCGGCGTCGGCGACGTCGCTGGGGGCGTCGGCCGGCTGCCCGGCCGCGGACTTCCGCGCCGCGAACCAGGATTCCGCGGAGGACTTCTCCGCCGAGGGCTTCTCCGTGGAGGACTCCGTGGTCGCCTTCGCCTCGACGGGCGCCTCGACGGGCGCCTCGACGGGCGCCTCGACGGGCGCCTCGACGGGCGCCTCGACGGGCGCCTCGTCGGACTCCTCGTCCGACTCGTCGTCCGTCTCGTCCTCGGGCTCGTCCTCGGGCTCGGCCTCCTCCGACGCGACCTCGGCGGACTCGTCCGCCTCCGCCTCGTCCTCGACGGACTCCTCGTCCTCGACGGGCTCCTCGGTCGCCACGGGCGCGTCCTCGGACTCGGACTCGGAGTCCGACTCCGGCTCCGGCTCCTCCGCCGTCGCCACCCACGCCGCCACCGCGGCCTTCAGGCGGTCGCTCTCGGGCTCCGGAGCCTTCTCCGGCTCCGACTCCGGCTGCGCCGCCCTCTCCGGCTCCTGCGCGGCCGCCGGTGCGTCGTCCTCCGGAGTCCGCGGCGTCAGCGTCTTGAAGACGGCCGTCGGCTGGTCCACCTGGACCGCCGGCGCCGAGGACGACGCAACCGGAGACGCCGACGAGGCGTCCGACTCATGGAGCACGGAAAGCCGGGGATCCCTGCCGCCGCCGCCCGAGGCCGTCGTCTCCTGAGACGACCCCTGCTGCTCCGCCTTGTCGGGGGACTCGCCCGCCACCGTGCCTCCTCCATGCGTCATGCGTACGTACGGACCATGTACCGGTCCGTGTACCAGTGTCCTGTGTGAACCCCTTGGCCCCCGTGCTAGACGAGAACGACATACCTACTGGTTCCCGGATGAACCACCCAGGCACTCTCGACAGATGAATGTGAGAGGGGTCACCCTGTCATTCATCCACGCGGGGAGGCATGGATGGGCAGGAGCCGCAGAACCATTCCGGAGGAGCTTCTGCTGCTCGCTCTGGACCCGACCACGGGTACCACAGCGCAGCCGCAGTCGCTCGACCTCGGCCTGGCCGGTGCACAGCTAGTGGAGCTGGCGCTGGCAGGCCGGATAGCCCCTGACGGGGATCGTATCGCCGTGGTGATGCCACGGCCGACCGGAGATCCGACCTTGGACTCCGCACTGGAGCTGCTGCGCAGGCGTGGCAGTCCGGTTCGGGCCGTCCACTGGATCGGCGGACCCCGACTGGGGCTTCGCCAGACGTATCTCTCGCATCTGGAGCGATGCGGCATGGTGCATGCCGTGGAGGGCCAGATGTGCGGGGTGTTGCCGACGACTCGCTACCAAGCGACGGACACGGCGATCAGTCGGGAGATCCGTTCCCGGCTGGACAGTGCGATCCGCACCGGCGTACCGCCGGACCCGCGGACCGCGGCGCTTGCCGCGCTGGCCCACGCGGTCGGTCTCGGGAAGCACCTCTACCCCGGTAACGAAGGACGGTCGTCGCGGTCCCGGCTGCGCGATCTGATCCGGCACGACCCGATGGGCGGACTCGTGGCGCACGCCGTGATGGACGTCCAGAACGGCGCGGCGGCACAGCCGCGTCGGAGCGCCGCGGGTGTCCCGGCGCAGCCTCGCGGCAGCATGGCCCGCGCGGCGGCGCACTAGGCACCACGCACAGCACAGAACCAACCCGGGAGCCGCACAAGTGTGCGGGGCGGTCTGGACGGCTGCCCCGCACACGTGCGTCCCGGGCGTTTCCGGCGTTCAGCCGTGCATACGTTGTGGTCATTTTCCAGCGCACACCTGGCTTTTGGTGGCAGTCTGCCAAGCGGTAGATACCCACAGCTACGCAGCAGACAGCCGGAGGTGCAGTTTCCGTGGCGTCCAACGTCAATCCCACCGTCAGGCGACGCCGATTGGGCCAGGAGCTGCGCAAGCTCCGGGAAGCGAAGAACATGACGGCCGAGCAGGTCGCCGAGCGCCTTCTCGTCTCCCAGTCCAAGATCAGCCGGCTGGAGAACGGCCGCCGCTCCATCAGTCAGCGCGATGTGCGCGACCTGTGCGGCGTGTACGAGGTCGAGGACGAGCGCATGGTCGACTCGCTCATGCAGATGGCCAAGGACTCGCGCCAGCAGGGCTGGTGGCACGCCTTCGGCGACATCCCGTACAGCGTCTACATCGGCCTGGAGACCGACGCGGAGAGCCTGCGGATGTACGAGCCGCAGATCATCCCCGGGCTGCTCCAGACGCACGCGTACGCGGAGGCGGTCATCACCGGCGCGCTGCCGGAGTCGACGCCCGCGGACATCGAGAAGCGGGTCACGGTCCGCACCCGCCGCCAGGAGCGCATCCGGGACGAGGAGCGTCCGCTGCGTCTGTGGGCGGTCATCGACGAGGGTGCGCTGCACCGGATCGTCGGCAGCAGGCAGCTGATGGTGGAGCAGCTGGAGCACCTCATCGAGCAGTCGCACCTGCCGCACGTCACGGTGCAGGTGATCCCGTTCGAGATGGGCGCGCACCCCGGGATCAGCGGACAGTACTCGATCCTGGAGTTCCCGGACACGTCCGACTCCAGCGTCGTCTACATCGAGGGCGTGACGAGCGATCTGTACCTGGAGAAGGCGCAGGACGTCGGCAAGTACAGCGTCATGTACGAGCACCTCAGGGCGCAGGCCCTGAACGTCGAGCAGACCCGTGACTACATCTCGGAGATGGTGAAGAAGCACGCCAGGGGCTGAGCCGGAGAACACCCCCGCGCGGGTCCGAAAGTCAGCGGGGCAGGCACGGTACACCGCGTACTCGCTCCCACGGAAGCCCAGTTGGAATATGCCACTCGGACGTGTGAACGCCAGTCCCGCCGGACGGGACCGGCGAGTAGCGTCGATCACGCCGGCAAGAACGTTGGCGCGACACATCCACTGGCAGAACCGGAGCTGAGCAGCATGGCGATTATTCAGGGTGGCACCGACACCTGGACGAAGTCCTCGTACTCCGGAGGGAACGGGGCCTGCGTCGAAGTGAAGTCCCCCCTCGTGACCGCGATCGCGGTGCGCGACTCCAAGGCCCCCGAGGGTCCCTCCCTCTCTTTCGGACCGGGATCGTGGAACGCCTTCGTCGGCGAGGTGAGCGACGGGGCCCTCTGAGCCCCGTCGCTCAAGCCGTCACCGCAAGCACCACCCGTAGTACACGCACCACACGCACCACCAGCAGTACGAAAGAGCCCTCTCGACCGGTCCGCCGTCCTGGCCGAGGGGGCTCGGCCTTGCACGGAGCGGTCAGCGCAGTCGGTCCACGTACAGGTCCGTCCCCGGTACGGTCGGAAGGAAGGGCGCCACCAGCTCCACCCGGCCCGCGCCCGCCCCCAGTGACTCCAGGTCCGTGAAGTGCTCCGTCCAGCACTCCCTCGGGTCCTGTTCGAGGAACCACAGCAGGGTCAGCCGGGTGTCGACGCCCTCGACCTGCTTCACGTACGTCATGCGGTCGCCGGGAAGCGGGGTCGGGCGGAAGAGCGTGACCATCGCCGCCGGTGAGCCGGCGAGCCGGCGGGGCAGTTCAACGGTCCGCAGTCGTTCGAGGAGGGCCGTGCGCTCCTCGGGGCCCTCCGTGTCGACGACCTGGAGGATCAGCCCCGCGTAGGGGTGGTCGAGGGCGTGGAAGTCGCGCGGGCCGGCCGCCCCGTCGCGGTAGACGGTCGCCTCGTGGTCCTGGAACGCGGTGAAGACATGGGTCCGTTCCTGGTGGACGCGGGCGTCGCGATTGAGCCGCTTGTTGATGCCGACGGTCCACTTCATGTGGTCGTCGTAGCGGCCCTCGGTGATCCAGTACGTGGAGAGGTAGCAGCCCGCGGTGACGGGCCGGGCGACGGCGGACTTCTCCGGGACGCGCAGTTCCTGCAGTTCGCGGGTGGCGACCCAGCGGCGGCCCGCGTACATCCAGGGCATGGCCATGGCGCCGGCGTAGTAGTGGTCGTCCTCGTACCAGCGGTTGTACGCGTACTCGTGGCCCGGATGCGGCTCGACCATGGTGATCAGCGCGTGGCCGGGCCGCACCCCGTACGGGCCGACGGACGCCAGCTCCGCGTACGTCTCACTGCGGGTCTCCTCGCTCATCCTCGTTCCCCTTCCCTTGTCGGCGACTCGGGCCTACTCTGACGGACCGTCAGATCGATGAACAGGCCCAGGGAGGACCCGGATGCTGCTCCAGGGGAAGACGGTCGTCGTGTCGGGTGTCGGCGCGGGACTCGGTCATCGCATCGCCGAGACGGTCGTACGGGACGGGGGCAACGCGGTCCTCGGCGCCCGCACCGAGGCGAACCTCGCCACGTCCGCCGCGGAGATCGACCCGGAGGGGCGCCGTACGGCCTACCGGGCCACCGACATCACCGACGAGGCGCAGTGCGACGCCCTCGCCGCGCTCGCGACCGACCGTTTCGGCGGGATCGACGCGGTGGTCCACGTCGCCGCCTGGGACTCCTACTTCGGCGGTCTGGAGGATGCCGACTTCGCGACCTGGCAGGGGGTTCTCGACGTCAACCTGCTCGGCACGCTGCGGATGACCCGCGCCTGCCTGCCGACGCTCAAGGCGCGCGGGGGTTCGGTGGTCCTGATCGGCACGCAGTCGGCGGTGGCCGCGCCCACACAGGTACGGCAGGCGGCGTACGCGGCCTCGAAGGGGGCCCTGACCTCGGCGATGTACTCGCTCGCGCACGAGCTGGGGCCGCACCGCATCCGGGTCAACACCGTGCTGCCCGGCTGGATGTGGGGTCCGCCGGTGCAGGCCTTCGTCCAGTTCACCGCGCACACCGAGAAGGTCCCGGAGGCGGAGGTGCTCGCCCGGCTCACCGAGCGGATGGCGCTTCCGGAACTCGCGACGGACGGGGACGTGGCGGAGGCCGCGGCCTTCCTCGCCTCGGACCGGGCGCGCGCGATCACGGGTCAGTCCCTTCTGGTCAACGCCGGTGAGCTGATGCGCTGATACCCGCAGGAACCTTCCGATTCCCCGCCGATTCCCCTCGGGAAAGTTCATGGACATGAACAAGAGTCAGTAAGTAGAACGATTTTACTGTCCCTTGACCCTCCATTGCATTGTCCCTGCCTTGTGACTCGCCACACCATGAACGGCGTTCACAAGGCGGACCAGAACCCCTGGAGGGGGCTCCATGAACAGTCTCGACTGGGCCGTGCTCATCGGCTATTTCGGCGTGATGGTCGCGATCGGTGTCTGGTCCCACAAGCGGGTGGACACCGTCTCCGACTTCTTCACGGCCGGCGGCCGGATGCCCTGGTGGCTCTCCGGCATCTCCCACCACATGTCGGGCTACAGCGCGGTGATGTTCACCGGGTACGCGGGCATCGCCTTCACCTACGGCGTCACCTCCTACGTCACCTGGTCCTTCCCCATCGCGATCGGCATCGCCATCGGTGCGAGCCTCTTCGCCCCCCGGCTCAACCGGCTGCGCTCCCGCCTCAAGGTGGCCTCCCCGCTCGAATACCTCAAGGACCGCTACAACCTCCCCACCCAGCAGGCCCTCGCCTGGTCCGGCGTCCTGCTGAAGATCGTCGACGTCGGCGCCAAATGGGCCGCCATCGCCACCCTGCTCTCCGTCTTCACCGGCATCTCCCTCAACCAGGGCATCCTCATCACCGGTGTCGTCACCGGCATCTACTGCACCGTCGGCGGACTCTGGGCCGACGCCCTCACCGAACTCGGCCAGTTCGTCATCCAGCTCCTCGCCGGCGTCGCCATGCTCGTCGCCGTCCTCGGCAAGCTCGGCGGCTTCAGCGCCCTGTGGACCGTGTGGGACCGGCCCGAGCTCCAGGGCCACACCGCGCCGACGGCCGGCCCGTACACGCTGACCTTCCTCCTCGCGTACCTCTTCATCAAGACCTTCGAGTACAGCGGCGGCATGTGGAACCAGGCCCAGCGCTACATGGCCACGCCCAACGCCCGCGAGGCCACCCGCTCCGGCCGGCTCTCCGCCGTGCTCTGGTTCATCTGGCCGCTGGTCCTCTTCTTCCCCATGTGGGTCGCGCCGCTGCTCGTCGACCCGAAGAAGCCCGACGCCTCCGACTCGTACGCCCTGATGACCGAGCAGCTGCTGCCCCACGGCCTCCTCGGCCTCGTCGTCGTCGGCTTCTTCTCGCACACCATGGCCATGTGCTCCTCCGACGCCAACGCCATCGCCGCCGTCTTCACCCGTGACATCGCCCCCGCCGTCAGCAAGGCCGCCCGCGGCTGGAGCCAGAAGGCCGGGCTGCTCGCCGCGCGCTGGTCGACGATCGCCTTCCTCGCGCTGTCGATGGCCATCGCCACCCAGGTCAACTCCCCCACCTTCAAGGACATCATCACCGTCGTCATCAAGTGGGTCGCAGGACTCATGGGGCCGATCGCGATCCCCTTCATGCTCGGTCTGCTCCGCACCTTCCGGAAGTCCGGCCCGACCGCGGCGCTCGTCTCCTGGGCCGCCGGCCTCTTCGTCTTCTGGCTCACCAACTACGGCCTCGACGGCATCGAGCTCCAGATCCAGATCGTCTCGCCGCTCGCCACGTCCCTCGTCCTCTACGTCCTCATCGGCTTCGTCCGGCCCGAGGACACCCCGGAGCGGGACGCGCTGCTCGCCCGGATCGGCACCGACCCGGACGACGAGGGCGCCGCCGCGATCCCCGCGCAGGGCGGCGAGCGCGCCGATCAGCCCCTCGGGTAACGCGCCAGCCAGCCCGGCGACGACTCCGTCGGGCTGTGCAGGGCGGCCCCCTGCGTCATCTCCATCGAGAAGTCGTCCGCGAGCTCCAGGACCGTCGCACGGCCCTCCAGTTCGGCCAGCCAGGCCGGCGGGAGGGCCGTCTCGCCGTGCAGGGCGCCGAGCAGCGCGCCCGTGAGCGCCCCGGTCACCGCCGACGGCCCGTCGTGGTTCACCGCGAGCCGCAGCCCGTGCCGTATGTCCTCGCCGACCAGGGCGCAGTACACGGCCGCCGCCAACTGCCCCTCCGCCCGGTCCTCGGCCGCCCCGAGGGCGGCCACCCGCTCCGGATCCGGAACCCCTTCCCGTACGGCTCCGAGGGCGCGGCCCAGCGCCTCGGTGACCGGCTCGTGGCCGGGACGCGCCGCCAGCTGCCCGAGAGCCCGGTCGACAGCCGCCTCCACCGAGCCGCCTCGCGCGAGACCGTGGACGACGACCGCGAAGGCGCCGGCGGCGAGGCCGGCGGCGCCTGCGCCATGGGTCTGGGCCGCGCACTCCACGGCGAGCTGGCAGACGAGCTGCGGCTCCCAGCCGACGAGCAGTCCGAAGGGGGCGGAGCGGACGAGCGCGCCCGAGTCGACGGCTTCCGGGTTCTTGGGCCTGTCGAGGGTGCCGAGGGTCTCGTCGCCGAGACCGGTGAGGCAGGCGCGGGGCGGGTTGCGGCGGGCGTAGAGCCATTCCTCGCCGGCGAGCCAGCCGTTGTCCTTGCGGCGCTCGTCGGGGCCCCAGTCTCGCTGGGTGGCGGCCCAGCGCAGATGCGCCCGGTGGACGTCGGTGGGCGGGTGCCAGGCGCCGGCGTCGCGGCGGACCTGGGCGCGGATCAGGCCGTCGACGGTGAAGAGCCCCATCTGGGTGGCGGAGGTGACGGCGCCGCGGCGGCCGAACGCGGGCGCGGGCTCGCCGAGTCCGTCAGGTCCGTGCGCGTCCCTGATCTCGGCGAGGGTGAGCCCCTCGACGCCCGCGCCCAGGGCGTCGCCGAGGGCTCCGCCGAGCAGACAGCCCCGTACGCGGGCGCGGAAGTCCTGCTGTTCGGCACGGCCCCACACGGCCGCGGCTGTCGTGGCCACGATGTGCCCTCCCCCGTAGACCGGTCTGCGCAGCACTGTAATGGACCGGGTACGTCCGTTCGGGGGCCGGAACGTTATGTGATCTGAAGCCCGTCAGTCCACTTTTGACCGCAGTTCACCCGAGGTTCGGGCATGACGACCGCAGCCGTGGCGTCCTCTTCCCCTGCACCGCCGGCAGGGACCGCGACGGCTGGTCGAACGCCGCCCTGCTCACCGCCCTCGGGGTCCCCGAGGAGACGGTCATGGCCGACTACCTGGCCGGCAACACCTACCGGGCGGGCTGAAGAAGGACCTCCTGGTCGGCTGACCCTCCTATTCCGCCGGAAGGACCGGCAGCAGTTCCGGGAGGTGCCCGTCCGACGCCCTCGCCGTGCGCTGTCGTTCCTCCGGTACGTCGCCGTAGAGGGTGGTGCGGGGCTTCGCGGGGCGGCCCGCTGCCTCGGCGATGGCCTCGAGGTCGCGGATGGACCGGTAGGAGCCGTAACTCGAACCCGCCATACGGGAGATGGTCTCCTCCATGAGGGTGCCGCCGAGGTCGTTGGCGCCGGAGCGGAGCATTTCGGCTGCGCCTTCGGTGCCGAGTTTGACCCAGCTGGTCTGGATGTTGGGGATGTGGGGGTGGAGGAGGAGGCGGGCCATGGCGATGACGGCGCGGTTGTCGCGGGCGGTGGGGCCGGGGCGGGCGATGCCTGCGAGGTAGACGGGTGCGTTGGTGTGGATGAAGGGCAGGGTGACGAACTCGGTGAAGCCTCCGGTCTCCTGCTGGATGCGGGAGAGGGTGCGGAAGTGGCCGAGCCAGTGCCGGGGCTGGTCGACATGCCCGTACATCATCGTGGAGGAGGAGCGGATGCCGAGTTCGTGGGCCGTGGTGACGACCTCGATCCAGGTGGCGGTCGGGAGTTTGCCCTTGGTGAGGACCCAGCGGACTTCGTCGTCGAGGATCTCGGCGGCCGTGCCGGGGATGGAGTCCAGCCCGGCCTCCTTCGCTGCGGTGAGCCATTCGCGGATGGACAGACCGGTGCGGGTGGCGCCGTTGACGACTTCCATGGGCGAGAAGGCGTGGACGTGCATGCCGGGAACACGCTTCTTGACCGCGGCGGCGATGTCGAAATAGGCGGTGCCGGGCAGGTCGGGGTGGATGCCGCCCTGCATGCAGACCTCGACGGCGCCGACGTCCCAGGCCTGTTCGGCGCGGTCGGCGACCTGGTCGAGGGAGAGGGTGTAGGCGTCGGCGTCGGTACGGCGCTGGGCGAAGGCGCAGAAACGGCAGCCGGTGTAGCAGACGTTGGTGAAGTTGATGTTCCGGGTGACGATGTACGTCACCTCGTCACCCGACACCGATGCGCGCACGTCGTCCGCGATCCGGGTGAGGGCGTCGAGGGCCGGCCCGTCGGCATGGAGCAGGGCGAGGGCCTGGGTGTCGGTGAGCCTGGTGGGATCGTCGGCGGCGACGGCGAGGGCCTCGCGGACGTCGGCATCGACGCGTTCGGGGACCATGCCGGGTGCGGCGGCTTCACGCAGGGCGTCCCAGTCGCCGTAGACGTCGTCGAAGTCCTCACGCCGGTCGTGGGTGCGGCCGGTGGTGTCGATCGTGGCGTGCAGGTCCGTGCGGCCGCTGGAGGTGAACGCCTCGTCGGGTTCCTGCCACGGCAGGCCGCGTACCGGCGCGTCCGGGTCGGCCAGGCCGGTGGCGGGGTCGGCGAGCGCGCGGACGTGCGGGAGGAGGCGCGGGTCGAGCCAGGGCTCGCCGCGGGTGACGAACTCCGGGTACACGCAGAGCCGTTCCCGCAGCTCGAACCCGGCCGCCCGGGACTTCGCGGCGAGTTCCTCGATGCGGGGCCAGGGGCGTTCGGGGTTGACGTGGTCGATGGTGAGGGGGGAGACGCCGCCCCAGTCGTCGATGCCCGCGGCGATGAGGCGCTCGTACTCGGAGTCGACGAGATTGGGCGGGGCCTGGAGGCAGGCGGAGGGTCCCATGATGTGCCGGGCGACGGCGACGGTCGCGACGAGGTCGTCGAGCTCGGCGTCCGGCATCCCGCGCATGGCCGTGTCCGGCTTGGCACGGAAGTTCTGGATGATCAGCTCCTGGACGGAGTGATAGGCACGCGAGACCCGCCGCAGCGCGAAGAGCGACTCCGCCCGCTCCTCCAGCGTCTCCCCGATGCCCAGCAGCAGTCCGGAGGTGAAGGGGACGGAGGACCGCCCGGCGTCCTCAAGGACACGGAGCCGGACGGCGGGCTCCTTGTCGGGGGAGCCGTAGTGGGGGCCGCCGGGCTCCGACCACAGCCGGGTCGCGGTCGTCTCCAGCATCATCCCCATCGACGGGGCGACGGGCTTGAGCCGCTGGAAGTCGGTCCACGACATCACCCCGGGATTGAGGTGCGGCAGCAGCCCCGTCTCCTCCAGGATCCGGATCGACATGGCCCGCACATACGCGATGGTGTCGTCGTAGCCGTGCGCGTCGAGCCACTCTCGGGCCTCGGGCCAGCGGTCCTCGGGCTTGTCCCCGAGCGTGATCAGCGCTTCCTTGCAGCCCAGTTCCGCGCCGCGGCGGGCGATGTCGAGGACCTCGTCCGGCGACATGAACATCCCGTGCCCGTCCCGGCGGAGCTTCCCGGGCACGGTCACGAACGTGCAGTAGTGGCACTTGTCCCGGCACAGCCGGGTCAACGGTATGAACACGCTCTTCGAGTACGTGATGATCCCGGGCCGCCCGGCCGCCTCGAGCCCCGCGTCCCGCACCCGCCCGGCGGACGCGACCAGATCCGCCAGGTCCTCCCCCCGCGCCCGCAACAGCACGGCCGCCTCACCGACATCGAGCGCGACCCCGTCCCTGGCCCGCTTCAGGGCACGGCGCATGGCGTTCGCGGTGGGGCGAGCTTCCTGGTCATCCGTCATGAACCGAGCATACGAGCGGGCGCCACGAGGCGGCTTCGGGTCCCCGCAGGAAGCGGCTGATCCGGCCATCCGGACAGTCCGCGCCCCCGGCCTCGGTCTCGGGGATCGGCCTCGGCCGCGGGGATCGGCAGGGCGAGCCGCGCCCTGAGCTCCGGGCGGGCGAGGACCCGGGCCGCCGCCCGCCACCCCGCCGGCACTCAGAGGTACTCGGCGTACGCGTCCAGGACGCGCAGGACCTCCGGTTCGGTCGCCGGGGGGAGCTGGAGGACGACCTCCTCGCACCCCAGTTCCGCGTAGTGCGCGAGCTTGCCCGGGGTCGGGAGGACCGCGTACGGGACGATCTCCAGGGTCTTCGGGTCCCGGCCCGCCTTCTCCCAGGCCTCCTTCAGGACCGGGAGCGACTCCGTCAGGCCGCGGCCGCCGATCGGCATCCAGCCGTCCGTCTGTGCGGCGATCTGCGCGAAGAGCTTCGGTCCCGCCGCGCCGCCCAGGAGGATGCGGGGCGCGCCTCCCGCCGGCTTCGGCCAGGCCTCCGAGGCCCGGACCGAGTGGCCGAACTCGCCTGCGTACGCTGTGGGTTCAGGAGCCCAGAGCGCTCGCATCAGGTTCAGGCGGTCGCGGCCCAGCTCCCGGCGGGTGCGCCAGTCCACGCCGTGATCGGCCGCCTCCTCGCGGTTCCAGCCGAAGCCGAGGCCGAGGGTGAAACGGCCTCCCGAGACGTGGTCGAGGGTCGCGATCTGCTTCGCGAGGGCGATCGGGTCGTGCTCGGTGATCAGCGTGATGCCGGTGCCGAGCGCCAGCCGCTCGGTGACCGCCGCGGCCTGGCCGAGGGCCACGAAGGGGTCGAGGGTGCGGCCGTACTCGCGGGGCAGCTCGCCGCCCGCCGGGTAGTCCGTGTCCCGTGCGACGGGGATGTGCGTGTGCTCGGGGAGGTAGAGCCCGCCGAACCCGCGCTGTTCGAGCTCGCGCGCGAGCCGCACGGGGCTGATGGTCTCGTCGGTCAGGAAGATCGTGGTCGAGATCCGCATAGCGGCACGTTAGGGCGTAAGGCCTGGATTTCCGAGGGGTGCGACACGAGTGCGTTCCGCGTTGGCCGGGCGTTCACGGGTACGCACCAGGGTGCCTCCATGAGCGAACCGGGCAGACGTGCGCACCCGCCCCGCCGGGGCGGGGAAATCCACGGGCGGGTTCGTGTGGCGGGGCCTACCGTGGCCCCCGTGCTGAAGCGAATCGAGACGTACTACGACGCCGTCCCCCGTTCCGCCGCCCGTGCCGAGGAGTTCGGGCCACTGACCCTGTTCGTACGGGAGGGGGCGGGCTGGCCGTACTACGCGCGGCCCGCGCTCGGGTACGACGGGGAGGTGACGGTCGCCGACGTGGACCGGGTCCGGGCGCGGCAGCGGGAGCTGGGGGCGCCCGAGGCGTTCGAGTGGGTGGCGGAGACGACGCCGGGGCTGCGGGCGGCCGTGGAGGCGAGCGGGCTCACCGTCCACGAGCATCCGCTGATGGTCCTGGAGGGCGACGGGCTCCCGGTGGCCGGGCCCGAGGACGTCACCGTACGGATGGTCGGCGCGCGCGATCCGTTCCTGGCGAGCGCGGTCGCCGCCCCGTACGCGGCCTTCGGTGCCGAGCCGGCACCGGACGACGTCGCCCGGGTCGCCGAGCGCATCACGGCGGGTCTCACCCATCTCTCGGCCGCCCTGGACGACGCCGGTACCGCGCTCTCGGCGGGGCAGCACCAGCCCGTCGGGGACGTCTCCGAGGTCGTCGGTGTCGGCACCGTCCCGGCGGCCCGGCGGCGGGGTCTCGGGCTGGCGGTGACGGCGGCCCTGGTGGCCGACGCCCGGTCCCGCGGTGTGGAGCTGGTGTTCCTGTCGGCGTCGGACGCGGACGTGGCCCGGCTCTACGGGCGGCTCGGTTTCCGCACCGTCGCCACCGCGCTGATCGCGGAGGCGTAGGGCGTCCGGGCGGAGGGGGTGTCACATCTTCCGCGTCCGCTCCGTCAGTGCGGTGAAGGCAGCCGAAACGGCGCACCGAGAGACGCTGAGGAGCGATCACCATGGCGCACGCGACCACCCCCCGGATGACCAACCCCGCCTACGTCCTTCCCGGAGCCGGTCCGGCGATCCAGGAGCTGGTGAAGGCGACCCGTGAGGGCGGCGTTCCCGAGTCGACCCTGGAGCTGGTGCACCTGCGGGCCAGCCAGATCAACAGCTGCGGGTTCTGCGTCGACTACGGCGCGAAGAGCGCCCGGAAGAACGGGGTGAGCGACGAGAAGCTGTTCGCCGTCGCCGCGTGGCGCGAGGCCCCGTACTTCTCCGACGAGGAGCGCGCGGCCCTCGCCCTTGCCGAGGCGGCGACCCGGCTCGCCGACACCTCGGACGCCGTGCCGGACGAGGTCTGGGACGCCGCCGCCGACCACTACGACGAGAGGCAGCTCGCCGCGATCGTCCTGATGGTCGCGGTCACCAACCTGTTCAACCGGATCAACGTCACCGTCCGCCAGCCGGCCGGAGTCGGCCTCTGACGGGGGCAGGCGGGGGCCGGTCAGGCGGGAGCGGCCGGTCGGGCAGGGGCGGCGGCGGCCCGTGGCCGGCGGGCGAGCAACACGTCCACCGGGTCCTCGGACTCGTACGTGAAGCCCTCCCGCTCGTAGAGGCGGCGGGCGGCGCTGCCCTGGAGCACGACCAGGCGGACCGGGGCCGCGGCCTCGTCCGCCCGGGCGAGGAGCTCCCGCAGGACCGCCGCCCCGAGGCCCCGCCCCTGGACCTCGGGGGCCAGGTAGAAGTGCTCCAGGTAGAGCCCTTCACCGCCTTCGTACGGGCGGAGCGTGACGCAGCCCGTGAAGGCGCCGTCCACCTCGATGACCGAGGTGTACTCGGCCGAGAAGCCGTCCCGCAGCCGTTGCCGCACCCGGTGCGCGTCGTAGCGTCCGAGGCGCACGAGGTCGTCGCGCATGACCACGGCCCGCAGCTCGGCCATCGCCTCGATGTCGTCCGCCCGCCCGGGGCGCAGCGACCAGTTCGTTTCCCCATACATGGATGCATCCTAGGAAGGCTTCGAGAGCGGCTTCGTAACCGGATCCACGCCGTCCGCGTTGGTGCGGGCATGAAGAAGATGCTCACCGCAGTCGCCCTGACCTGTTTCGCCGCGACCGGCGGCCTGGCCGCCGCCGGAACCGCCGCCGCCGACGCGGGCGGGGTGAACCTGCCGTCGGTCGTGCCGCTCAGCGGCGTCCTGACCCCGAAGGCCAAGCCGGCCGGTACGCCCGACCTGCCGCCCGCGAACGCGGCGGTGGAGCGCCTGCTCCCCGGACACCGCTGAGCCGTACGCGGGTGACGCAGGACGAAGGTGGCGGGACCCCCCACGGGCCCGCCACCTTCGCGTTTCCACGACTCGGGAAGACGCGCCCGACTCAGTCGGCGACGACCAGCGACGGCGTCTCCTTCGTCAGGACCTCGCCGCGGAAGAACGCGGGGCTCCGGCGCTGCATGACCAGCATGATGACCACGCCGATGAGCAGCAGTCCGACGCCGATCACGAAGACCGAGCCGACGCCGAGGACCGCGGAGCCGGAGCCGTACGCCGGGTCCCACATGTCGTACAGCGTCTTGCCGAAGACGGCGGTCAGCATCAGTCCGCCGAGCAGCGGCATCAGGCCCTTGTAGGCGAAGTCCCGGCCGGAGCGGAAGAGCTCGCCCCGGAAGTACCAGACGCAGGCGAAGGCCGTGAGCGCGTAGTAGAAGCAGATCATCAGGCCGAGCGCGTAGATGGTGTCGACCAGGACGTTCTCGCTGAGCAGGGTCATCACGGTGTAGAAGACGCCGGTGGCGACACCGGCCACGACCGTGGCCTTGCCGGGGGTCTTGAAGACCGGGTGGACCTTCGTGAAGGACTTCGGCAGGGCCTCGTACGTGGACATCGCGAGCACCGTGCGGGCGACCGGGATGAACGTGGTCTGGAGGCTGGCGGCCGCCGAGGCGAGGACCGCGACGAAGAGCAGGATGCCGAGCGTGGGGCCCATGACCGGGCCGGCGAGAGCGGCGAAGACGTTGTCGGAGGTCTCCGGGTTGGCGAGGCCGAGGCCTTCCTCGCCGGAGCCGACGACCATCTGGGCCGCGATGCCGGTGGCCAGGTAGGAGCCGACCAGGACGACCATCGCGATGAGCGCGGCGCGGCCGGGGGTCTTGGCGCTGCCGGTGGTCTCCTCGTTGGTCGCCATGCAGGCGTCCCAGCCCCAGTACATGAAGATCGAGAGCGAGAGGCCGGCGGTGAAGGCGGCGAAGGACTGCACCGCGAAGGGGTTCATCCAGGACCAGGAGAAGTCGACCGAGGTCTCGAAGGAGCCGGCCTTCGTCAGGGCCATGCCCACGAAGACGGCGAGGACGACGAGCTGGAGGCCGACGAGGGTGTACTGGACGCCCTTGGTGGCGGTCATGCCGCGGTAGCTGATCGCGGTGGCCGCGGCGATGAGGGCCAGGCAGGTGACGATGTGGACGGCTTTGTTGTCGTCCAGGGCGGCGATGGACTCGTTGCCGCTGATCTCACCGGCGAGGAGCCAGAAGTAGGAGGTCGCGACGCCCGCCAGGTTGGAGAGGACGATGATCGTCGCGATGACGAGGCCCCAGCCGCACATCCAGCCGATCCGGGGCCCGAAGGCCTTCACGGTCCAGGTGAACGAGGTGCCGCAGTCGGGCATGACCTTGTTGAGCTCCCGGTACGCGAAGGCGACGAGGAGCATCGGGAGGAAGCCGGCGAGGAAGATCGCGGGCATCTGCAGTCCGACCTCGCCGGCGGTGGAGCCGAGCGTCGAGGTCAGGCAGTAGACGGGGGCGACGGTCGAGATGCCGATGACGGCACTGCCGAGGAGGCCGACGGAGTTGCCGCCGAGGCCTTTGGTGCGCACGCCATGGGCACCGGCCGCGCCGTCGGTGTCACCCGGGGCGTTGACGCCCCTTACCGTGTCTCCGGCCTGGGGCCGCGCTTCCACCTGAGTCATGAACAGGACGTTAAATGCTGCGGTTTCCATATCCGGAGGATGAAAATCCGCTCATCTGATCGATCGCCGCCTTGCATTGCGAGGGTCGAAGCGGACACGTACCAATGATTGAAAGATCGACCAACGGCACGGGCCGACCAACTGGTAGGTCGGTCGACCCATGTCCGATATGCGGGAACCGCAGCCAGGTCCGGAATGTCCGTTTCGAAATTTTCCCGAGGAATTTTCGAGGACGTCGTCAGCCCGGCCACACCACCGCTTGCAGCTCGCTGTACGCGTGCAGCGCGTACGAGCCCACCTCCCGTCCGACCCCGCTCCGCTTGAATCCGCCGAACGGCGCCTCCATGTTCCGTCCGATCGTGTTCACGCCCACCCCGCCGGCCCGCAGCCGGGCCGCGATCCGGAAGGCGCGGGCCACGTCGCCCGACCACACGTAGTCGAGGAGCCCGTAGTCGCTGTCGTTGGCGAGCGCGATCCCCTCCTCCTCGTCGTCGAAGGGCACCACCACGACGACCGGCCCGAAGATCTCCTCCCGCACCACCCGCATCTCGTTGGTGCAGTCGGCGAGCAGCGTCGGCGCCACGTAGAACCCCTTCGGAAGGTCCGGCCGCTCGCCGCCGACGACGACCCGCGCCCCTTCCTTCCGGCCGAGCTCCACGTACGACTCCACCCGGTCACGGTGGGCCGCCGAGATCACCGGGCCGACGATCGTGCCCTGCTCCGCCGGGTCCCCCACCTTCATGAAGGCCAGATAACCGGTGAGCTTCTCGATCAGCCGCTCGTAGATCCCGCGCTGGGCGAGCACCCGGGTCGGGGCCGTACAGATCTGTCCGCTGTAGAAGGAGAACGTCGTCCCGATCCCCGTCACCGCCGAGTCCAGGTCGGCGTCGTCGAAGACGAGCGCGGCCCCCTTGCCGCCCAGCTCCATCAGCTGCCGCTTGAGCGTGCCCCCGCAGACCTCGCCGATCGCCTGCCCGACCGCCGTGGAGCCGGTGAACGACACCATGTCGACGTCCGGCGAGTCCACGGCCGCCCTCCCCGCCTCCACCGAGGAGCCGGTGACCACGTTGACGACACCCGGCGGGACGCCGGCCTCCTCCAGGGCGCGGGTCATCGCGTACACGGAGAGCGGGTCCTGCGGGGCGGGCTTCACCAGGACCGTGTTGCCCATCGCGAGCGCGGGGGCGACCTTGCCGGCCGGGTTGGCCCAGGGGTTGTTGTACGAGGTGATGCAGGTGACGACCCCGACCGGGCGGCGCACCGCCACCGCGCCGAACACCCCGGCCTTCCCCATCGGGCCCGCCTCGTTGATCTGCGGGGGCAGCGCCTGCTCGACCGGCTCCATGGCCCCGCGCGCGTACCGCCGGAAGCGGGCGGAGCCGACCGCGACCTGCATGCCGCGCGCCGTGCCGGTGGTGGCGCCGGTCTCGGCGCGGGCGAGGAGGGTGTTCGCCTCGGCGTCCCTGGCCATCAGGTCGGCGGCCCGGTCGAGGATGGCCGCCCGCTCCTCCGGTCTCGTCCGGGACCAGGAGCCGAAGGCCTCGCGGGCAGCCGCGGCCGCGTCGTACACCTGGGCGCGGGAGGCCTCCGGGGCGAGGCCCACGACCTCCTCGGTGGCCGGATCGATCACCTCGTAGTGGCCGCCGTCGGGCTCGACCCACTCGCCGCCGATGAAGAGCTTCTGGTTCACCTGGTCGCCACCGTCCTCGTGTCACGGCCGGAGCGCAGTACCTTCCCCGGGACCGCGCCGGTCACCTCGTCGTCCCGTACCGTCTCCACGCCGTTGACCCGTACCGACACGATGCCGACCGCCCGCGAGTCGAGCCGCGGGCTGTCCCCCGGCAGGTCGTGCACGAGGGTCGCCGGACCCGCGTCGATCCGCTCCGGGTCGAAGAGGACCAGGTCGGCGTGGAAGCCCTCGGTGACCCGGCCGCGCTCGCGGAGCCCGAAGAGCCGGGCCGGGTCGTCGGTCAGCATCCGCACCGCCCGCTCCAGGGGCACGAGCTTCCGGCCGCGCAGACAGTCACCGAGGAACCGGGTCGTGTACGGCGCCCCGCACATCCGGTCCAGGTGGGCGCCCGCGTCGGAGCCGCCGAGCATCACGTCCTCGTGGTCCCAGGTCTCGCGGCGCAGCGCCCAGGACGCCGGGTCGTTGTCGCTGGGCATCGGCCACAGGATCGTCCGGAGCTCGTCGTTGGCGCAGATCTCGACGAGGCACTGGAACGGGTCCTGGCCGCGCTCGGCCGCGATGTCGTCGACGACGCGGCCGGTGAGGCCCTCGTTCTCGGGGCTGTACGTGTCCCCGACGACGTACCGCCCGAAGTGGGCGAGGCGCCGGAAGACCCCGGCCTCCTTGGAGTCGGCGCGCCGCAGCATCTCGGCCCGCACGTCCGGGTCGCGGAGCCTCGCGATCCGCTCGGGGACGGGAAGGCCGAGGATCTCGCCCCACCCCGGGATGAGGTTGAGGGCGCAGAAGGTCCCGAGCGACATGTTCATGGGGGTCAGAATCGGCATGGTGAGGGCGACGATCCGGCCGCCGGACTTCCGGGCCCGCTCGGAGGCGGTGAGCTGGCGCGGGACGCGCTCGGGGACGGCGGCGTCGATCGTGAGGACGTTCCAGTTGAGCGGGCGTCCCGCGGCGGCGGTCATCTCGACGAACAGCTCGATCTCGTCGTCGGAGAACTGGTCGAGACAGCCGGCCAGGATCGCTTCGAGCTGGGTGCCCTCGTGCTCGCCGACGGCACGGGAGAGCGCGATGAGCTCCTCCGGGCCGGCGTGCCGGGAGGCGACGGGGGCGCCGTCGCCGTCGGAGTGGGTGGACGACTGGGTGGTGGAGAGCCCCCAGGCACCGGCCTCCATGGCCTCCTTGAGGACGGCGACCATGTGCGCGAGCTGCTCGGGGGTGGGCTGCCCGCCGACGGCGTCCGGGCCCATCACGTAACGGCGCAGGGCACAGTGGCCCACCATGAAACCGGCGTTGACGGCGATACGGCCGTCGAGGGCGTCGAGGTACTCGGCGAACGACGACCAGGACCAGTCGACGCCCTCCTCCAGGGCCTTCAGGGCCATCCCCTCGACCTTGGACATCATGCGACGGGTGTAGTCGGCGTCCTCGGGCCGGTCCGGATGGAGCGGGGCCAGGGTGAAACCGCAGTTGCCGCCGGCGACGGTGGTGACGCCGTGGTTCATGGACGGGGTGGCGTACGGGTCCCAGAACAGCTGGGCGTCGTAGTGGGTGTGCGGGTCGACGAAGCCGGGCGTGAGGACGAGACCCGTGGCGTCCTCGGTGGTCCGGGCCTCCTCGCGTACGGTGCCGGGCTCGGCGACGACGGCGATCCGGCCGTCGCGGATGCCGACGTCGGCGGTGAAGGCGGGGGCGCCGGTGCCGTCCACGACGGTGGCGCCCGTGATGAGGTGGTCGAGCATGACGGTCCCTTTCTGGACGTGGACACGGGTGTGCCCCGGACCGGGGGCCGCCGCGGAACGGCCTCCGGCCGGGGCCGGTACGGGGCAGCGGTCCGGGAAGACACCACCCCGCGCTTGGCGCACACGGGCCGCGCCGGCACACGACCCCCACGCTGCGGGCTTGCGGGCTGCGCCGGCGCGGGCCGCGTCGTCCCGCGCCTCCCCGTTGCGGGCCGCTGGCTGCGGGCCGCGCCCGCCCCGCCGCCCCCGCTGTGGGCTAGGCCCCCGCTGCCCCCTCGTTGCGGGCAGCTGTTCCGCTGGGGCGTGGGGGTCCCCCCGGACGGAGTCCGGGGGGGTGGGCACAACGGAACGGCGCCCGTTGCCGGGCCCGGGCTTCCGCGCCCTGACCCGCACCCGGGTGCGCGCCGCACTGTGGGTGCGGGTCCAGGCACAAGGGGCGGAGGCGCCGCCAAGGGCGCCGGCCCGTGGGGTGGCGGGCGCGGCCCGCCGCGGGCATGTTCCGGTCTACGCGCCCGACGACTGACGGAAGCGGGTCGTGCGGTGGACCGGGTCCGTGTCGATCTTCGGGATCACATGCTCACCGATCAGCTTGATCGAGTTCATCGTGTCCTCGTACGAGATCCCGATCGGCAGCCCGAAGGACAGCTGGTCCGCCCCCGCCTGCTCCCACCGCTTGCACTGCGCCAGGACCTCCGACGGGTCGCCGCAGATCATCAGTTCCTCCTGGATGAGGAGTTCGATGATCTCGGCCGAGTACTCGGGCAGGAGCTCCGGCCACTCGGGGATGCCCTCCGGCCGCGGGAAGGTGTCGTGGTAGCGGAACAGCAGGGACTGGAGGTAGTTCAGACCGCCGCCCACCGCGATCTCGACCGCCTTGTCGTGCGTCTCGGCGCAGATCGCCGTCGAGGTCACCATGACGTTGTCGTTGACGAAGTCGCCGATCGCCTTGGCTTCCTTGATCGCGGTCTTGTACGACTCGACGACCCATTCCATGTCGGAGACCTTCTGCACGCTGAAGCCGAGGACGCCGAGGCCCTTCTTGCCGGCCATGGCGTACGAGGAGGGGGATCCGGCGGCGTACCACATGGCGGGGTGGGACTTCCCGTACGGCTTCGGGAGGACCTTGCGGGGCGGCAGGGACCAGTGCTTGCCCTGGAAACCGACGTACTCGTCCTGGAGCCACATCTTGGGGAACTCGGCGATCGTCTCCTCCCACAGCTCCTTGGTGTGGTTCATGTCGGTGATGCCCGGCATGAACCCGAGGATCTCGTGGGAGCCCGCACCCCGGCCGGAGCCGAACTCGAAGCGTCCGCCGGAGAGATGGTCGAGCATGGCGACCTTCTCGGCGACCTTCACCGGGTGGTTGACGGGGGCGAGGGGGTTGAAGATGCCCGAGCCGAGGTGGATCCGGTCGGTGGCGTGGGCGAGGTAGCCCAGGTAGACGTCGTTGGCGGAGAGGTGCGAGTACTCCTCCAGGAAGTGGTGCTCCGAGGCCCAGGCGTACTTGAAGCCGGACCTGTCCGCCTGGATGACGTACTCGGTCTCCTCCATGAGCGCCTTGTGCTCGGCTTCGGGATCGGTCTCGGCGCGCTTGCCGACGTATCCCTGTACGAAGATCCCGAATTCCAAGGGGGTTCACCGTCCTCGTGAGTTTCTGACGTGTCGTCAGATTCGTGATGTGCCCGACTGTCGCACCGCGGGGTGGACCCGTCAATACCTGACGAGCCGTCAGATAGGGTTAGAAGAGGCTGACTCCCGCCAGCCAGCCGCCGTCGATCACGAACGGCTGCCCCGTGATGTACGCCGAGTCCTCCCCGGTCAGGAACAGCGCGAGGGCCGCCACCTCGTCGGGGCGCCCGATCCGTCCGAGCGGCACGAGCTTGCGGTACAGCTCGGCCGTGGCGGCCGGGTCCACGCCCTCCGGGTTGCTCATGGGGGTGTCGATGGCGCCCGGGCACACGGCGTTCACCCGGATCCCCTTCGCGGCCAGCTCCAGGGCGGCCACCCGGGTCAGCCCGAGGACGGCGTGCTTCGAGGCGGCGTACGCGCCGACGCCGGCCATCCCGGTCAGGCCCGTGTACGAGGCCGTGTTGACGATCGTCCCGCCGCCGGCCGCCGCGATCTCGGGCGCGACGGTACGGATACCGAGGAAGCAGCCGGTCTGGTTGACGGAGACGATCGCCTGGAACTCCTCCAGCGGAGTGGAGAGCAGCTCGTTGAAGCGGAGGATGCCGGCGTTGTTGACCAGCCCGTCGATCTTCCCGAACCGCTCCTTGGCGACGGCCACGGCCGCGACCCAGTCGTCCTCCCTGGTCACGTCCAGACGGACGTAGACGGCCCGCTCCTCCCCCAGCTCCTTGGCCAGCGTCGCGCCGGCGCCGTCGAGGACGTCCCCGAGGACGACCCTGGCCCCCTGCCCGGCGAACAGCCGGGCCTCCTGCTCGCCCTGTCCGCGCGCCGCACCGGTGACGAGGACGACCCGCCCGTCGAGTGTGCCCATGTCCGTACTCCTAGAGGTGAGGGGCGACCTCCGTACCGAAGGCCGCCATCTGGTCGATGAGTTCGGTACGGCTCCGGGAGCGGAACCGGACCTGGATCTGGTGCACGCCCATCTCCCCGTACGCGCGCAGGGAGGCGGCGATGTCCTCCGGGCGGCCACTGAGGGTGCGCCGGCCGACGGGCCAGCCGGGCGTGCCGATGTACAGCGGCTCGGCGATCGCGCCGACGGTGATCGGCTCCGCGATCCCGGCCTCGGCGCGCAGCCGCAGCAGCTTCTGGATCTGTACGGCGAGCCGCTCGCGCGGGTCGCCCTGCGGGAGCCAGCCGTCACCCTTGAGCGCCGCGCGGCGCACGGCGGCCGGGGAGGAGCCGCCGACCCAGAGCGGGACGCGCTCCTGTGCCGGCCGGGGCAGCTGCCCGAGGTCCTTGAAGGCGAACCGCTCGCCCAGGTGCTCCGGGTACTCCTCGGGCCCGAGCGCGGCCCGCAGCGCGTCCATGGTCTCGTCGAGCACGGCGCCCCGGCGCGCGAAGTCCACGCCGAGCGCCTCGAACTCCTCCTGTACGTGCCCGGCGCCGACACCCAGGACGAGCCGGCCGCCGGAGAGGCGGTCGAGCGTCGCGTACGCCTTGGCGGTGACGAGCGGATGGCGCAGCCCGACGACGGCGACGTGGGAGAGCAGCCGGACGCGTTCGGTGGCGGCTGCGAGGAAGGAGAGCGTGGCGACCGGGTCGTACCAGACGGTGCTCATGGCCTCGGCGAGCCGGCGCGGGATGGCGACGTGGTCGCAACCGGCGAGGTAGTCGAATCCGTGATCCTCGGCGGCGCGGGCGACGGCGAGCAGATCGGCGGCACCAGCGTCCGCCTCCCAGGGCTCGGCGTAGATCGCGCTCTGCGACTGGACCGGCAGCTGCATCCCGTAGACCACCATGAGGAACCCCCTTGAGCCCCGGCCGCCCGGCGACCGCACATCTGACGAACCGTCACTTCGACGAGCGGGGCCCATGCTCGTACCTGACGGCCCATCAGGCAAGGGGGGTGCGCATCCCGGGAACGCGACGACGCCCCCGCCCGGGCAGCGGGGAGCTGCCCGGGCGGGGGCGGATCTTCGTCCTCGCCCTCCGATACGTGAGGCGCGTCAGGGGCGTCAGGCGCCGCCCGTCGCGCCGGACGCCTTCGCGTGGCGCACCAGGGCCGAGGCGGCCAGGCAGACGATGCCCACGGCACACAGGAGCCCCAGCGCCTTCGCCCAGGCGAACGTGGTGCCGAGGCTGCCGCTCAGCAGCTCGACGGTGCGTGCGCCCGCGACTCCGTGGACCGCGATGACGAAGACGGCGGCACCCGCGGCGGCGGCCCAGGCGATGAGGGTGTCCCTGGCCGCGAGCCAGGCCGCGCACGCCAGGCAGAGCACCGTGACGACCACGGAGAGCGCCTGCGCGTCGCCGCCCGAGCGCAGGCCCGGGAGGTCCGTCGGCAGGTGGATCACGCCGCAGACGAACAGCGCGAGCGCGGCGGGCCAGCGCAGCACCGACCTCAGCGCGGGTGAGGCGACGTGGCTGCCGGGGCCCGCCGCCAGCGCGCCGTCCAGGGTGGACCTCCACCCCTTGGCGGCGTCCCGGTCACGCCTCTTCGGGGCGGTCACGGTCGGTGCGGCAGTCCCGCCGGCGCGCGCGTGGTCCTGCTCGTCGGCTTCGGCGTCCCGCGCCGCCCCGGCGTCCCCGCCCGCGGTGGAGTGCCAGTCGCTGCTGTCGGCGCCGAGGATGCCGACGAGGCGGACCACGTCCTCGACCGGCCGGCCCACCGCAGCGGCGCGCAGGGTGGTCTCGGCCTGGCGGAGTTCGTATCCGGACGCGTTCAGCAGCGCGAGCAGTTGGCGCACCTCGTCCAGCGGACGGGTGACGGCCGCCGCGCGGAGCGCCACGTCGGCGGGACTGGAGAGTTCGCCGGTCTCCTGGAGGCGCGCCACCAGGGCGGCGACCTCCTCCACCGGCCGCTCGGTCGCCGCGGTCCGCAGGAGGGTGTGGACCGCTTCGTCGCCGGACTCCTCGTGGGCCGACGCCTCGGTTCCGGGCCGGGGCCTCGGGGCGTCCGGGGCCTTCGGGGCGGCGGCCGCGGAGGGCTCGGGCCCGGAGCCCGCGGCCTGCGGCTTCGGGGTGGCGGGCGGCGCCGTCACGGGCGGAACCGTCGCAGTGACAGGGGACTTCGGCGCGACGGGGGACACCGGCACGGCCGGGGACTTCGGCTCCGCGGGGGGCGCCGTCGGCCGGTCGGAGAGGTCGGGTGCGCCGAGCGTCGGGGGCGAGGAGACAACCGGGTCGCGGGACGGACCCGGGCGGGGCTCTGTGGTCGGTTCTATGTCGTCGGGTTCCATCTCGTCGTCCGCGGGATGAAGGTGCGGGAGGGGGTGGGGGGTCATGTCACAGGCTCCGTTCGTGGACGCCCCGGAGGACACCCACTGGCTGTCTCGTGATGTGCAAGAAACGCACACTTGATTACGATTTGCGCGCACTCGATGACACTCCGCCATCAGGGCGGCCTCCCGCTGGGCCATTCGGGCGACAGAGCGGCCGGGCTCCCCCGCCGAAGGGGGAAGCCCGGCCGTGGTCGCGGTACTAGGCCCGCCAGAGCCCTTCCGGGGTCAGCCCCAGCAGGTCGATCGCGTTGCCGCGCACGATGCGCTCGACGACGTCCGGGGCCAGGTGCCCCATCTGCGCCTCGCCGACCTCCCTGGACTTGGGCCAGGTGGAGTCCGAGTGCGGGTAGTCCGTCTCGTACAGGACGTTCCCGACCCCGATCGCGTCGAGGTTCCGCAGGCCGAACGCGTCGTCGAAGAAGCAGCCGAAGACATGCCCGGCGAAGAGCTCGGACGGCGGGCGCAGCACCTTGTCGGCGACCCCGCCCCAGCCGCGGTTCTCCTCCCACACGACGTCGGCGCGCTCCAGGATGTACGGGATCCAGCCGATCTGCCCCTCCGCGTACATGATCCTGAGGTGGGGGAAGCGCTCGAACTTGCCGCTCATCAGCCAGTCGACCATCGAGAAGCAGCAGTTGGCGAAGGTGATGGTCGAGCCGACGGCCGGCGGGGCGTCGGCGGACGTCGACGGCATCCGGCTGGACGAGCCGATGTGCATCGCGATGACCGTGCCGGTCTCGTCGCACGCGCGGAAGAAGGGGTCCCAGTGGTCCGTGTGCACCGAGGGGAGCCCGAGGTGAGGCGGGATCTCCGAGAACGCGACCGCCCGCACCCCGCGCGCGGCGTTGCGGCGGACCTCGGCGGCGGCCAGTTCCGGATCCCAGAGCGGGATGAGGGTGAGCGGGATGAGCCGCCCGTGCGCCTCGGGCCCGCACCACTCCTCCACCATCCAGTCGTTGTACGCCCGGACGCAGAGGAGTCCCAGCTCGCGGTCGCCCGCCTCGGTGAAGGTCTGGCCGCAGAAGCGGGGGAAGGTCGGGAAGCAGAGCGCGGACTGGACGTGGTTGACGTCCATGTCGGCGAGCCGCTCGGGCACCGAGTGGGAGCCGGGCCGCATCTGTTCGTACGTGATGACTTCGAGCCGTATCTCGTCGCGGTCGTAGCCGACGGCGGTGTCGAGGCGGGTGAGGGGCCGGTGCAGGTCCTCGTAGACCCACCAGTCGCCGACCGGGCCCTCGTCTCCCCTGGCCCCCATGACGGGGGCGAACTTCCCGCCGAGGAAGGTCATTTCCTTGAGCGGGGCGCGGACGATCCGGGGTCCGGTGTCGTGGTACCGGGACGGGAGCCGGTCCCGCCAGACGTGCGGGGGCTCCACGGTGTGGTCGTCCACCGAGATGATCTTCGGGAAGGTCTCCATGGCTTTCACGGTAGCGCCGATCTGACGACCCGTCAGCTAGCGTGCGGTGAATCGGCGGTATGACGGGCTCACTACGGCCGTATCACGGCCCGGACTCGGCTGACCCGATGCTGACGGACTCCCTCCGTACAAGGCAGACTGTCCAGGGCGAAACAAGCGTTGGCGGTACGGGCAGGGGGAGCTATGGACCGTGAGAGCGGGCCGCGAGTTCCGGTGCAACGGGCTCCGAAGACGGGCGCGGACGCCGGCACGGGCCTGAACCCCGACGAGGGCGGTCGCGGACGGGCGGGCACGGAAGCGCAGGCCGTCACGGGCCGGGACGAGGCCGGAAGCAAGGGCGTGAGCCAGAGCGCGGGCACGAATTCCGGCCATGCCACGGGCACGGGGACGAGCACGAGGCCGGACGCGGGGGCGAGCACGAGGCCGGACGCGGGACCGGACGCGGGCAGGACTGCGAACCCTCATGCGGGCCCTGACGCGGGAACGGAACCGGGAACCGACCCGGGAACGGAATCGGGAACGGACAGCGGCCTCGGTCCCGACACCCCACCCGACCCCACTCCCCACCCCACCGCACCCTCCGGACTCCTCCGGTTCGCCGTGCTCGGACCCGTCCGCGCCTGGCGGGACGGGGAGCCCGTGCCCACCGGGTCGCCCCAGCAGCGGGCCCTGCTCGCCGCACTGCTCCTCCGGGGCGGGCGTACCGCCACCGCCTCCGAGCTGATCGACGCCCTCTGGGGCGAGGAGTCGCCCTCGCAGGCCCTCGCGGCCGTACGGACGTACGCCTCCCGGCTCCGCAAGGCGCTCGGCCCCAAGGTCCTCGTCAGCGAGTCCGGCGGCTACGCCCTGCGCACCTCCGCCGCCGCGCTCGACGTCGCCACCGCGCAGGAACTCGGCACCGAGGCCGAGAAGCTGCGGGCAGCCGGAGACCGGGCGGGCGCCCGCGACCGGCTCGCGGAGGCGCTGGACCTGTGGGACGGCGAGGTGCTGGCCTCCGTGCCGGGGCCGTACGCCGAGACGCAGCGGACCCGTCTGGAGGAGTGGCGGCTCACACTCCTGGAGACCCGGCTCGACATCGACCTGGAGGTCGGTGCGCACGCGGAGGCCGTGTCCGAGCTGACCGCGCTCACCGCCGCGCACCCGCTGCGGGAGCGGCTCCGCGAGCTGCTGATGCTCGCCCTCTACCGGAGCGGGCGGCAGGCCGAGGCGCTCGCGGTGTACGCGGACACGCGCCGGCTGCTCGCCGAGGAGCTGGGCGTCGACCCCACTCCCGAACTCTCCCGGCTCCAGCAGCGCATCCTGCAGGCCGACGCCGAACTCGCCCGCCCGGTGGAGGAGGCTGCCCCGGCCGCTCCGCCCGTCGCCCGCCCCGCGCAACTCCCGGCGACGGTGCCGGACTTCACGGGCCGGGCACCGTTCGTGCGGGAGCTGGGCGCCCGGCTCGCCACGGCCGAGGGCCATGTCATGGCGGTGTCGGCGCTGGCCGGCATCGGCGGGGTCGGCAAGACGACGCTTGCCGTGCACGTCGCGCACGAGGCGCGGCCGCACTTCCCGGACGGGCAGCTGTACGTGGACCTCCAGGGCGCGGGCTCGCGCGCGGCCGCGCCGGAGACGGTCCTGGGCTCCTTCCTCCGTGCCCTCGGCACCCCGGACGCGGCCATTCCGGACTCGCTCGACGACCGGGCGGCGCTGTACCGCTCGACGCTGGACGGGCGCCGGGTCCTGGTCCTCCTGGACAATGCGCGGGACGCGGCCCAGATCCGCCCGCTGCTGCCGGGGACGGCGGGCTGCGCGGCGCTCGTGACGAGCCGGATCCGCATGGTCGACCTGGCGGGGGCGCATCTGGTGGACCTGGACGTGATGTCCCCGGAGGAGGCTCTCCAGCTCTTCACGCGGATCGTGGGCGCGGAGCGGGTCCAGTCGGAACGCGAGGCGGCCCTCGATGTGGTGGCCGCCTGCGGTTTCCTGCCCCTGGCGATCCGGATCGCGGCCTCGCGCCTGGCGGCGCGCCGGACGTGGACGGTGTCGGTCCTGGCGGCGAAGCTGGCGGACGAGCGGCGGCGCCTGGACGAACTCCAGGCGGGCGACCTGGCGGTGAAGGCCACCTTCGAGCTCGGTTACGGACAGCTGGAGCCGGCGCAGGCGCGGGCGTTCCGGCTGCTGGGCCTGGCGGACGGCCCGGACATCTCGCTCGCGGCGGCCGCGGCCGTCCTCGACCTGCCGCTCTGGGACACCGAGGACCTCCTGGAGGCCCTGGTCGACACGTCCCTCCTGGAATCGGCGGCGCCCGGCCGCTACCGGTACCACGACCTGGTGCGACTCTACGCGCGTGCGTGCGCGGACCGCGACGAGCAGCCGCCGTCGGAGAAGGAGGCGGCGCTCTCGCGTCTCCTGGACTTCTATCTGTCGACGGCGGCGCGGGTGTACGCGATCGAGCGCCCCGGCGACCGGCTCGTCGACCACCTGGAGCCCACCACCCACGAGGGCCTCACCTTCACCGACCGCCACACGGCCCAGGACTGGCTGTACGCGGAGGCGAACTGCCTCCTGGCCACGGTCCGCCAGTCGGCGGCGAGTCCGGAGACGCTGCGCCGCGCGGTGGACCTGCTCTGGGCTTCGCTCGACCTGGCGGAGTCGGGAGCGAACTCCCGGGAGTACGAGACGGTGGCGACGCTTCTTCGGGAGGCGGCCGGCACGGCGGGAGACCTGCGGGCCAAGGGCCGGGCGGCCCTGACCCTCGCGTACGTCCAGCACGTGGCGGGCCGCTTCGACGAGGCCGACGGCGAGGCCCACGAGGCGATGGACCTCGCGGCGTCGACGGGCGACGCCCTTCCGCTGTGCTGGGCCGCCAACGCTCTGGGCATCATGGCCCTCTACCAGGGGCGCAACGACGACGGAGAACGCTTCCTGACCCAGGCGACGACCTCGTTCCGCGCCTGCGACGACGAGGCGGGCGAGGCCAGTGCCCTGTGCAACCTCTCCCGGATCCATCTGGCCATGGGGCAGACGGACATCGCCGTCGAACTCGCCCAGCGGGGAACCGACATGTACGACGCGATGGGCCACGCCCTCAAGGGCGCCAACGGCCGCTACGCGCTGGGCCTCGCACTGACCCAGGGCGACCGGCTCGACGAGGCGGCGACCCGGCTCGGCGAGGCGTTGAGCGTGTTCCGGGACAGCAGGCAGCGCCTCTGGGAAGGAATGTCCCTCTTCCGGATCGCCGAGGTGGACATCGCCGCCCGGCGCTACGCCCAGGCCGCGTCCCACTCGGAGCTGGCCCTGGTCATCCTCCGGGGCGTCGGCGGCGAGTGGCGCCGGGGGCAGGCGCTCGTCGTGCTGGGCCGCGCGCTGTCCGGCATAGGGCAGTACGGACGGGCGCGGGTCTGCTGGCAGGAGGCCCTCGACATCTTCGTGGAGCTGGGCTCGGCGGAGGAGTCCGACGTACGCGACCTGCTGCGGGAGACGGCGGCCGCCTGACCGCTGAGCTGCCTGTTCATCGTTCGTTTATGACGGCACGGCAGTCTTCTCGTATCGGCCCGCTGCGTCGGGGGGCACACGGGTCGATGGTACGGCCGTCACACCGTCGCACTAGGGTGAGCGGCTCCGAGTGGGCCTTCCGGCAGTCCACGGGGGAACAGCCGGAAGGCCCACTCCACCCACACGACGACACTACGGGAGTTGATCAGCATGGCCGATCTGGAACCGACGAACGTGCCCGCCGCCGGCGAAGACATCGTCAGCAAGAACATGCACGCGACCGATGCCCCGCTCAAGGACTCGGTGGCCGAGAAGCTCGGCATCAACGGCAACATGCACGCCACGACGGAGCCCATCGACGGCAGCGCCGGCACGGCCACGACCGACAACATGCACGCCACCACGGAGCCGGCCAAGTAGACCACTCCCGACGGGGAACGGCCGCGGCGGCGACTTCGGGGGAGCTGCCGGGGCCGGCAAGGGAGGTCCGGTCGACGGGGGAGCACACGGACTTGGGGGACACCCGGCGGAGCCAGGGGGGATCCGTCCGGGCAGGACCGTGCGCAACGCGATCGGACCACCGCACGTGGAGGGGCCGGGCAGCTGCCCGGCCCCTCCGGTGTGTGTACGGCCCCTCGGGGCGCGGTGTCGCGTCCTCGGTCAGCGGGCGTAGGATCCGAGGCCGATCAGGCAGTAGACGTATTCGTTGATCGTCGTGCCGTTCCTCGTGTAGCGGTGCGAGAAGGCGTACTGGGTCTTGGGGTTGGCGTTGCAGCGGTTCATGTCGGAGGTGAACGGGAACGTCTGGATCACCTTGTAGTGCGCGTCGGACGCCGAGCACGGGACCTCGTCGACGCCGCTGACGGACTGCGCGGTCGTCGAGTCCGGGAGCGAGCCGTTGAGGCAGGTGCCCTTCTCGTACGGGTCGGGTTCCTTCTCCGTCGGAGTGGCGCCGGCGGTGGGGTCGGCGTCGGGGGTGCCGTCCACGTCGAAGGTGGGCGGGGGCGGGTAGGAGAACGTCGGGATGGGGCCCGGGCCCGTCGAGCCCGGATGGTCGTCCTTGTCGTCGTTCAGGACGTACGAGCCCCCGATGATCGCGCCGATGACGGCGAGCGGGATCAGGCAGCCGAGGATGCCGCCCTTCTTCTGTCCGCCGGCGACGGTGATGCGCAGGTACACCGTGCCCTCGCCCAGCCGTGCGGCGACGAGTTCGCCGTGGCGGCAGGGGCGGACGCTGAGGTGGGCGGGGCCGGTCGGCAGCGTGACGGTGATGATCACGCCCTGGGCCGCCTGCTGCGGGGTCAGGGTGAGAGGGATCTCGGAAGGCGCTGGCGAGGACACGGGCTGCTCCAGGGGAGGTGGGACTGCGGTTCGCCGAGGACTGCCCCTATGACGTGTACACGGCGGCGGACGGTTGCACTCCCTTCGGCGGCGGACGGGCTCAGGCGGCGCCCGCACACCTCGCCCTCAGCTCGCCCTTCACCACCTTCCCGCTCGCGTTCCTCGGCAGCTCCGTCACGAACTCGACCTCCCTCGGCACCTTGAAGTTCGCCATCTCCCGCCGTGACCAGGCGATCAGGTCGTCCGCCGTGACCCTCGCGCCCGGCCTCCGGACCGCGAACGCCTTGCCCACCTCCCCCAGCCTCGGGTCCGGGATGCCGATGACGGCGACGTCCGCGATGTCCGGGTGGAGGCCGAGGAGCTGCTCGATCTCGGCCGGGTAGGCGTTGAAGCCGCCCACGATGAACATGTCCTTGAGGCGGTCGGTGATGCGCAGGTTGCCCTCTTCGTCGAGCACGCCGATGTCTCCCGTGTGGAGCCAGCCGTCCTCGTCGATCGCCGCCGCCGTCTCCGCCTCGTCCTCGAAGTAGCCGGCCATCACGTGGTGGCCGCGCACCAGGACCTCGCCCGTCGGGGAGACGCGGACCTCCGTGCCGGGGATCGCGCGGCCCGATGTGGTGGCCACCGTCGTGGCCGGGTCCTCGCGGCGGCACATGGTGACGATGCCGCTCGCCTCGGAGAGGCCGTACGCCGTGAGGACCGTGCCGACGCCCAGGTCGGAGCGGAGGCGCTCGACCAGGCGGAGGGGGACCACCGCCGCGCCCGTCACGACGAGGCGGAGGGTGGAGAGGTCGTGACCCCCGCGGGCCGGGTGGTCCAGGAGGGACTGGTGGAGGGTGGGCGGACCGGGGAGGACGGTGATGCGTTCGGCGGCGATGTTGGCGAGGACCGTGTCGACCGTGAAGACCGACTGCGGGACGATCACCGCGCCCCGCATCAGGCAGGCCAGGATCCCGGCCTTGTAGCCGAAGGTGTGGAAGAAGGGGTTGACCACGAGATAGCGGTCGCCCTCGCGCAGGCCCGCCAGCTCGGACCAGATCGCGTAGCAGCGCAGGCTCTGGGCGTGGCTGATGACGGCGCCCTTGGGACGGCCGGTGGTGCCGGAGGTGTAGATGATGTCCGAGGGGGCCGCGGGGTCGATGACGGCGGCCCGCGCGTGGACCCGGGCCGTCGGGACGGTGTCGCCGGCCGCCAGGAACTCCTTCCAGGTCGCCCACTCCTCGGGCGCGCTGTCGCCGAGGACCACGACCTTCTCCAGGTCCGGGAGGGCGACCCCGGAGCGGCGCAGGGAGGCCACGTACGAGGTGCCGAGGAAGGTGCCTGTGACGAAGAGCAGCCGGGCGCGGGAGCGCTGGAGGACGTACGCCGCCTCGGTGCCCTTGAAGCGGGTGTTCAGCGGGACGAGGACGGCGCCGGCGGTGACGGCGCCGAGCGCGGAGACGATCCAGTCGAGGGTGTTGGGGGCCCAGATCGCGACCCGGTCCCCCACCCGTATGCCGGTGGCGAGACAGGCGGCCGCGGCCCGTTCGACGCGTTCGCCGAGTTCGGCGTAGCTGACGCGGTTGCGGCCGTCGACGACGGCCTCCCGCGCGCCGTACCGCTCGGCGGCCGCTCGGACGAGACCGGGGATCGTGCCCCACTCCAGGTCGCCGCGCATGTCCATACCCAACCTCCTGTAGCTGACTATCCGTCAGATTAGTTGTAGCCTGACGCGCTGTCAGCAGTGCTGCCCCATGAGGAGGTTCGGTGCTCAAGGACGCCACGGCCATCGTCGGCATAGGTCAGACCGCCTTCGCGAAACAGCTCCCCGAGACGGAGAAGACACTCGCCTGCCGGGCGATCCTCGCCGCGCTCGACGACGCCGGGATCGAACCCTCCGAGGTCGACGGCTTCGCCTCGTACACGATGGAGGAGACCGACGAGGTCGAGGTCGCCAAGGCCATCGGCGCCGGCGACGTCACCTTCTTCTCCAAGGTCGGCTACGGCGGAGGCGGTTCCTGCGCCACCGTCGGCCATCTCGCCGCCGCCGTCGCCACCGGACAGGCGAGCGTCGGCGTCGCCTGGCGGTCCCGGAAGCGGGGCAGCGGCCCCCGCCCCTGGAAGAACACGGCCGTCCAGCTGCCCACCCCCGGCCAGTGGACCCGCCCCTTCGGCCTGCTCCGCCCCGCCGACGAGATCGGCATGCTCGCCCGCCGCTACATGCACGAGTACGGCGCCACCCGCGACCACCTCTTCAACGTGGCCCTGGCCTGCCGCAACCGCGCCAACCAGAACCCCGCCGCGATCATGTACGAACGCCCGCTGACCCGCGAGATGTACATGACCTCCCGCTGGATCAGCGAACCCCTCTGCCTCTTCGACAACTGCCTGGAGACCGACGGGGCGCTGGCCTGCGTCATCGTCTCCGCCGAGCGGTCCCGCGACTGCCGGCGGAAGCCCGTGTACGTCCACTCCGCCGCCCAGGGCCTGCCCGCCCAGCACCACGGCATGGTCAACTACTGGAACGACGACCCGCTCTCGGGACCCGCCTGGACCGCCGCCCGCCACCTGTGGAAGCAGGCCGACTTCGGCCCCCAGGACGTCGACGTCGCCCAGATCTACGACGCCTTCACCCCCCTCGTCCCGCTCTCCCTGGAGGGCTACGGCTTCTGCGGCCGCGGCGAGGGCGCCGCCTTCACCGAGGGCGGCGCGCTGGAGATCGGCGGCCGGCTGCCCCTCAACACCGGCGGCGGAGGACTCAGCGAGGCGTACGTCCACGGCTTCAACCTCATCAACGAGGGCGTGAAGCAACTCCGCGGCACCTCCACCGCCCAGGTCCCCGACGCCGCCACCTGCCTCGTCACGGCGGGCGAGGGCGTCCCCACCTCCGCCATCCTGCTGCGCGCCTGAGGAGCTGATCCCCATGCTGACCCCCGTCACCGACGAGGACGGTGCCCCCTTCTGGGAGTACGCCGCCCAGGGCGAACTGCGCGTCCAGAGCTGCGCCGACTGCGGCGAGCTGCGCTTCCCGCCCCGCCCCTGCTGCCCGCACTGCCAGTCCTTCGCGAGCGGGTGGCGCCCGATGTCCGGCCGCGGCCGCATCTGGTCCTACGTGCTCCCCCACCCGCCCCTCCTGCCCGAGTACGCCGCCCAGGCCCCGTACAACGCGGTGATCGTCGAACTCGCCGACGCCCCCCGCATCCGTCTCGTCGGCAACGTGGTCGCCGCCCCGGACGCACCCCTGAACTCGGTCGACCCGAGCCGGCTCCGGATCGGCGCCCCGGTGAGGGTGGCCTTCGCCGAGATCGACGGCGTCGTCGTCCCGCGCTGGCTCCTGGAGCGCGGATGAGCATCCGGGTGGAGCGGGACAAGGAGTCCGGGGTCGCCGTCGTCACCCTCGACCGGCCGGAGAAGCACAACTCCGTCACCCTGGAGATGGCCCGCGAACTGGGCGCCGTCTGGCGGGGGTTCCGGTACGAGGACGAGGTCCGCGCGATCGTCGTCACCGGGGCCGGCGGGCGCGCCTTCTGCACCGGCATCGACCGGGCCGCCGTCGGGAACGTGCCGCAGCCCTCGTCCCCGTACACCATCGACGACCCGCTCCTCACGATCGGCCCCAAGGCGAACGACCTGTGGAAGCCGGTCGTCTGCGCCGTCGAGGGGATGGCCTGCGGCGGGGCGTTCTATCTGCTCGGCGAGTCGGAGTTCCTGGTCGCGGGCGAGGACGCCGCCTTCTTCGACCCGCACACCACCTACGGCATGGTCAGCGCCTTCGAGACAATCCACATGGCGCAGCGGATGCCGTACGGGGAAATCGCCCGGATGGCCCTCATGGGCAGCGCCGAACGGATCTCGGCCCGGCGGGCGTACGAGACGGGCCTCGTCTCCGAGCTGACCCCGCCCGGCGGCGCGCTGGCCGCCGCGTGCGCGGCCGCCGCGGTCATCGCGGGCCACCCGACGGAGGCGGTTCAGGGAACGGTCCGGGCGCTGTGGTCGGTGAAGGAGGCCGCCAGGGCCCAGGCGCTGGCGCACGCGCCGCACCTGGTCGCCCTGGGCAACCTCACGGCGGACCGTCAGGCGGAACTGTTCGGGCGACGGGGGACGGGGTTCAGGACGAGGTAGCCGACGGGGTGGCGGTGGAGGGGCCGGCCCCCGGCACCTCACCCTCGACGTAGGCGATGCACTCCTTCACCCGGCCGACGGTCCCGGGGTGGGCCATCCCCACCTCGAAGGTCTTCGTCCCCCTGCGCTCGACCGTGATCGTCGTCTCGGCCTCGTCCACCTTCTTGTAGCCCGCGTCCCTGAACTCCACGCGGACCCGGAACGTCTTCTCCTCCCACGCGTCCGAGGTGATCCTCAGCGTGGTCGTGGTGTCCGCCTTGCGGGCCGGCTTGCCCTTGCGCTTCTTCTGCGCGGGCTCCACGCAGTCGACGGTGGTGACGCTGACGGCCGCGGTCGGCGAGGCCGTCGGCGTCGGGTCGTACGTGTACTCGTCGGCGGCGCTGTTGCCACCCGAGCCGCTGTAGTCGTCGTTGCTCTTCTCGTCGCTGGAGCAGCCGCCGCCGGAGTCGTCGTCGGAGCCGCGGCTCTTGCTCTTGCCGCTCTTGCTCTTGCCGCTGCCGCCACCGCTGCTGCTGCCGTGGCCGGTGTGGAAACCGGTCAGCGCGAGCACCACCACCGTGAGCGTCGCCGCGAGCTTCAGGCGTGTGCGTACCATCGCCGCCCCCTCGTCTCCCTGTCGTGTCCGCGCCACTCTAGCGGCGCGAAGGACCCACGTGGCGGGCCCCCCTCAGCGGGCGTAGCGTCGGGAGCGAGAGCCGGACCGCCAAGGAGGCCGCATCGATGATCCGCAACATCGCCGGCTCGGTGCTGGCTCTCGCCGGAGCGACGGCCGCCGTCTGGAGCCCCTTCCGTGCCTGGTACGACGGCCGTCACGGACGTGATTACGCGGTCGACGAGCTGTTCACCGGCATCACCGACGCCAGGGGCGAGCTGATCGGCTCGATCCTGGCGCCGTTCCTCTTCGCCGCCCTCGTGACCCTCCTCGGAGTGGTGCTGCGCTCCCGGCTGCTCGTCGCCTTCGCCGGGCTCGTCGTCCTCGGCTTCACCGTCCTGTGGATGGTGCGGGTGGGGCAGGCGGAGGGCGGCCTGACGATCGGCGGCGGTACGGGGCTCGGTGACGGGGTCGCGAACGCCGTCGGCGGCGGGATCCTGCTGCTGCTCGGCGCGCTCGTCATGTCGGGCAGGTCCCACCCGCGGCACCGGGTGGACCGGCCTCCGCGGCACACCCACCCCACGCTCGACGGACCGCCCCCGGACGACACGTCCACCCTGGAGGAGCCCGGCGCCCGTCCGGAGGCCTCGACGCCGTACGCGCCGACCCGAACCTTCGACGTGCCGACCTGGGACCAGGAGCGGGAACGGGGAGACCCGCCGCCGAAGAGCTGAAGCGCTTCGGGGCGGGTCCCTGTCCGTACGTCGTACGACCTGCCGGCCCGGCGGACGCCCTGCCGGGCCGGGTTACCGCGTGGCGGCCCCCCGGCCCGTGGCCGTGCCCTTGACCGCGTCGAGCGCGTACACACAGCGGTCCTTGCTGCAGGCGTACACGACCCCGTTCCTGACCACCGGCGAGCCGGTGATCTCGCCACCGGTCGCGAGCTTCCAGCGGAGCTGCCCGCCGGTCGCGTCCAGGGTGTAGAGGACGTGGTCGGCGGAGCCGAAGTGGACCCGGCCGTCGGCGACGACGGGCGAGCCGACCAGTTCGCCGCCCGCCGCGAACCGCCACCGGGGCGTTCCGGTGACCGCGTCGAGCGTGTAGAGCGCGCTGCCGCTGCCGACATGGATGTTGCCGTCGGCGACGAGGACCGGCTCGGTGGACTGGCGCGGCTCGGTCGCGATGCGCCAGCGGTCCTGACCGGTGGTGGCGTCGAGGGCGTAGACCGTGCCGAGGTGGTCCGAGAGGTACACCCCGCCGCCGGTGACCGCCGGGCCCGGCGCGAACGCCGGCGGGGAGGTGAAGACGGCCGGTGCCTCGAAGTGCCAGCGGACGTGCCCTGCGGCGATGTCGATCGACAGGACCCGGGTCCCGGCGGAGACGTACACACAGCCGTCCTCGGCCGGGGCCACCCGGACGGGCACGTTGGCGCAGGAGGCGGCGTCGCCGATCGGGTACGACCAGCGCTCCACGCCCGTGCGGGCGTCGAGGGCCTGGAGCCGGGCGTCCCGCCACACGTACACGGTGTCGCCGTGCACGGCGGGCCCCGCCTCCGGGGTCTCGAAGTCGGTCTGGGCGCCGGTGACCTCCCACAGCTTGGCGCCGTTGGAGGCCTCCCAGCCCTGGACGCCGCCGCCGCGCGTACCGGTGACGACGGTGCCCCGGTCCACCTGGAGCGAGTACACCCACGCGTCCGTCCGCAGCCGCCAGCGCTCGGTGCCGTCGGTCGCGTCGAGGGCGTAGAGCGTGGGCCCGTCGGAGGCGTGGATACGACCCGAGGCGACGGCCATGGACCAGGCCACGTCACGGGTCTTGAACTGGCGCCGGCCGCTGCCGGTGTCCAGGGCGTGTACCTCGAAAGAGGTCACGTACAACAGGTCGCCGTCCACGACCGGGGTGCCCCAGACGTCGTTCGACATCCGGAAGCGCCACGGCCGCCAGGGTCCGGGCTCGGCCGGCGCGGTCTGGTCGGAGCCCTGCGGCGGCACGTTGACCGGGCGGGAGCCGGGCGGCGGGCCGGGCTCCCCGGCGTGGGAGCCGGCGTACGAACCGTGGTCCACGCCGTGCGGGCCACCGCCGGGCGGACGGATCCAGCCGGTCGCCGGGCCCGCGTCGGCGCTCCGGCCGACGGCGAGCGCAGCACGCGTGTCGGCGACCCGGGGGCCGGGGCCGATCGGGACGGTCGCGCCCCCGAGACGTACGGGACCGCCCGAGCTCTCGGCGGGCCCCGCGTGCCGGCCACCGCCGACGGGGGCGGGCTCGGCGTGCCGGCCACCGCCCCCGGCCGGTGCGGGCTCCGGGAAGCGCGGGTCGCCGCCGCGCTCGGCGGGGCCCCGGGGCGGGCGCGGCGGCATCGGCGGCGCGGTCGACGCCGGAGCCGGACGGCCGCCCCGGCGGGTCTCGATCATGTCGGTGGCGCTCCGCGGCAGCCAGGCCGAGGCCGTGCCGCTGTCGTCGCTGCCGGGACCGAAGAGATGCGGGGCCAGCTGGGCCTGGAGGTCGGCCGGGGTGGGCCGGCGGCTGACGTCCATCTGCATGCAGGAGTCGATGAGGGGCCGCAGCTCGTCGGGCAGGCCCGCCAGGTCGGGGCCCTCGCGCAGCAGCATGAAGACGGTCTCGACCGGGTTGGCGCCGTGGAACGGCGCGTGGCCGGTGGCTGCGAAGACCAGCATCGAGCCCAGCGAGAAGACATCGCTCGCGCCGGTGACGCTGCGCGAGTCGCGGGCCTGCTCGGGAGACATGTAGGCCGGGGTGCCGACGGCGACATTGGTCATGGTCAGGCGCGTGTTGGAGACGCCTGACGCGATGCCGAAGTCGATCACCCGGGGGCCGTCCTCGACGACGAGGACGTTGGAGGGCTTGAGGTCACGGTGGACCAGGCCCGCGCCGTGGATGGACTGCAGGGCCTCGGCGACGCCGGCGGCCAGCCAGCGCACGGCCTGGGCCGGAAGCGGTCCGCACTCGTTCACTATCTCTTCGAGCGAGGGCGCGGGGACGTACGCGGTCGCCAGCCAGGGCACGGCGGCCCGCGGGTCGGCGTCCACGACTGCGGCCGTGTAGAAGCCGGAGACCGCCCGCGCGGCCTCCACCTCACGGGTGAAGCGGACCCGGAACAGCTGGTCCTCAGCGAGCTCCGTGCGCACGGTCTTGATCGCCACGCGCCGGCCCGAAGCCGAGCGCGCGAGATAGACCAGGCCCATTCCGCCCGCGCCGAGCCGGCCCAGCACCTCGAAGGGCCCGATACGTCTCGGGTCGTGCTGCGTCAGCTGTTCCACTTGCCTGCCACCTCCCCGTACGGGCCATGAGGGTACGGCCCCGTGGCCCTGATTCTTCCTGTCCGAGGGCCCGGTTGCGAACCCGGGGGCAGATCGGGGTGTCTCAGGTCATAGGGAAGCCATCCGGAGGGGAGGCCTCACGTCGTCCCGGACGGCTCCGAGAGGACCGCGAAGCGCGCGCCCTGGTTGTCGTGGAGGACGGCGATGCGGCCGTGCGGGGTGTCGAAGGCGGGGGTGGCGACCCGGCCGCCGAGCCGGACGGTGGTCTCGCAGGCCTCGTCGCAGTCGGGGACGGCGAAGTAGACGAGGACGTGTCCCGGCATCTCGGCGGGGAAGTCGTCGCTGATGACGGCACGGCCGCCGAAGGCGCTCTCGTCGCCGGTCCGGGAGCCGGGGGGCGACCAGACGCGGTAGTCGAAGCCGGCGTCCCTGCCCTCCTCGTCGGCGTCGGCCTGGCGGCCGAGGTAGCCGAAGACGGTGGCGTAGAAGGTGTCGACGGCGTCGGGGCGGCGTGTGTACACCTCCATCCAGCAGAAGGAGCCCGGTTCGCCGGTCACCTCGAAACCGTTGTCGTCGCCGGACTGGCGGAGGCCGAAGACGGCGCCGCCGGGGTCGGCGGCGAGCGCGAGGACGCCGAAGGGGCCGACGGGGTAGGGCTCCATGACCATCTGGCCGCCGGCGGCCTTGATCCGCGCGGCGAGGGTGCCGGCGTTCTCGGTGGCGAGATAGACGGTCCAGGTGGTGGGCATGCGGCCGTCGCGCTTGGGCAGGAGGCCGGCGGCACGGCGCCCGTCGAGGAAGGCCTCGTCGCGGTCGGGATCGAAGGTCCAGCCGAAGAGCTCGCCGTAGAAGCGCTTGCCCGCCTCGAGGTCGGGGAGCTGTGCGTCCACCCAGCAGGGTGTGCCCTCAGTGCGTACGGCCATGTCCACACGCTAGGTCGGCGGAATCGGTCCCGCAGCGTCCGCACCGGCCGGATATACGAACAAAGTAGCGTTTTATCGTCCCAGAACCCTTGGGACGCTTGAGTTGTCCACCGAAGTTGTCCACAGGCTGTTCATAAGCCTATTCGGGTACGGGGATCCCTCGGTCAGGGTGCGAAGAAGCGGTCGGCCTCCTGTCCGCCCGTCACAAGTGGCGTGATCCCGCCCCTCCCCTCCGCCGCCCCGCCCACGGAGACACGCGTGCCGACCTCGGAGAACACGGGTGGCCGGGGGGTGCACCCCATTTGCAGTCGGCCGAATCGCGCGCCGACACCCCCTCGGTAAGCTGACGGCATGACAGGACAAGTACGCACCGTCGACGGCCGCGTGGCCGGACGACGCGGCCAGGCGACGCGGCAGAAGCTGCTCGACTGCCTCGGTGAGATGCTCAGCTCCTCGCCCTACCGGGACGTCAAGGTCATCGATGTGGCCCGGAAGGCGGGTACTTCACCCGCGACGTTCTATCAGTACTTCCCGGACGTCGAGGGAGCGGTTCTCGAGATCGCGGAGGAAATGGCCAAGGAGGGCGCCGGGTTGACCGAGCTGGTCTCCGGCCGCTCCTGGGTCGGCAAGGCCGGCTGGCAGACCTCCGAGGAACTCGTCGAAGGCTTCCTGGACTTCTGGCGGAAGCACGACGCCATCCTCCGGGTCGTGGACCTCGGCGCCGCGGAGGGCGACAAGCGGTTCTACAAGATCCGCATGAAGATCCTGAACTCGGTCACCAACTCCCTCACGGACGCGGTGAAGGAGCTTCAGGCCAAGGGCAAGGTCGACAAGGAGGTCAGCCCCGCCGCCATGGCCGGCTCGCTCGTGGCGATGCTGGCCGCGGTCGCCGGCCACCAGAAGGGCTTCACGACCTGGGGCGTGAAGCAGGCCGAACTCAAGCCCAACCTCGCCCTGTTGGTGCATCTGGGCATCACCGGCAAGAAGCCGACCAGATAGCCCCACCCCCTCCTCCACCCGTCCTGTCGTCGACGCCGACGGCGGCCCGCCCCCACGGACCGCCGTCGGCGTCGCCGTGTCCGGGCGAGCTCCGCGACGCCGCCTCACAGACTGCGGGCGGTGATGTCGCCGTAGGAGGTGGTGGCGTGGAGGGTCAGTCCGGTGGTGCCGGTGTTCGTGAGGGCGTTGTGGACGCGGCCGTAGGCGGTG
>NZ_JNZO01000006.1 GCF_000717595.1 Streptomyces flavochromogenes
AGGCCGGATGTGGAAGCCCAGTAATGGGTGGAGCTGACCGGTACTAATAGGCCGAGGGCTTGTCCTCAGTTGCTCGCGTCCACTGTGTTAGTTCTGAAGCAACGAACGGTTGCTGGTTTCTAGAGCTAGAACACAACTACAGAGTGTGCTTGTTCGCTCGAAACCGATAGGGTTTCGGTGGTCATAGCGTTAGGGAAACGCCCGGTTACATTCCGAACCCGGAAGCTAAGCCTTTCAGCGCCGATGGTACTGCAGGGGGGACCCTGTGGGCCCAGCGTTCACGCTGGGACCAGGGGTCCTTTTGTTTTTTGCTTGACTTTTTCCGATGCGCGGCCGAGTGCCGGCTGCGCGAGAATGACTGCAGTACCCGAAGACAGGAGTCACGTCGATGTCCACCAACTCTCCCGACGACCGTCCGGAGCGCGAGCCGCGTCGCAGGGACGGTGCCGGCGCCGGCGGTGACCGGGGCGGCTTCCGTGGCCCGCGCCGTGACGACAACCGCGGTGGCGACAGCCGCGGGGGTGGCTTCCGCCGTGACGACAACCGCGGTGGCGACAGCCGCGGGGGTGGCTTCCGCCGTGACGACAACCGTGGCGGCGACAACCGCGGTGGCGGCGGTGGCTTCCGTCGCGATGACCGCGGTGGCGACAACCGTGGTGGCGGTTTCCGTCGTGACGACCGTGGTGGGGACAACCGCGGTGGCGGCGGTGGCTTCCGCCGTGACGACCGTGGTGGCGAGCGTCCGTCCTCGTTCCGTCGCGACGACCGCCCCTCCTTCCCGCGTGACAACCGTGGTGGGGACAACCGTGGTGGTGGCGGTGGTTTCCGTCGTGACGACCGCGGTGGCGACAACCGTGGTGGCGGCGGTGGTTTCCGTCGTGACGACCGCGGTGGCGACAACCGTGGTGGCGGCGGTGGTTTCCGTCGCGATGACCGTGGTGGGGACAACCGTGGTGGCGGCGGTGGCTTCCGTCGCGATGACCGTGGTGGGGACAACCGTGGTGGCGGTTTCCGTCGTGACGACCGTGGTGGCGACAACCGCGGTGGTGGCGGTGGCTTCCGCCGTGACGACCGGCGTGGTGAGCGTCCGTCCTCGTTCCGTCGGGACGACCGGCCTTCGTACCCCTCGCGTGACGACCGTGGTGGCGACAACCGTGGCGGTGGCGGTGGTTTCCGTCGTGACGATCGTGGTGGGGACAACCGTGGTGGCGGCGGTGGTTGGCGGCGGTGGTTTCCGTCGTGACGACCGGCGTGATGAGCGTCCGTCCTCGTTCCGTCGGGACGACCGGCCTTCGTACCCCTCGCGTGACGACCGTGGCGGCGACAACCGTGGCGGTGGCGGTGGCTTCCGTCGGGACGACCGGCGTGATGAGCGTCCGTCCTCGTTCCGTCGCGACGACAACCGCGGTGGCGGCGGGTTCCGGCGTGACGACCGTGGCGGCGACAACCGCGGTGGCTTCCGCCGTGACGACCGCGGGGGCGACAACCGTGGTGGGTTCCGTGGGCGTGACGACCGGGGTGGCTACGGGCGTCGTGACGACCGCGAGCGCAGCGACCGCGCGCCCATCAAGCGTCTGCCGATCCCGCCGGAGGTCACAGGTGAGGAGATCGACCCGGATGTGCGCCAGGAGCTCATGAGCCTGCCCAAGGGGCTCGCCGAGGACGTCTCGCGCAACCTCGTCATGGTCGCCCAGCTGATCGACGAGGACCCGGAGAAGGCGTACGAGTACTCCAGGATCGCCCTGCGGCTCGCCTCCCGTGTCGCCGCCGTGCGCGAGGCCGCCGGCTTCGCCGCGTACGCGACGCAGAAGTACTCCGAGGCGCTGGCCGAGTTCCGTGCCGCCCGCCGGATGAGCGGTGGCGTCGAGCTGTGGCCCGTCATGGCCGACTGCGAGCGTGGGCTCAGCCGCCCCGAGCGTGCGCTGGCGATGGCCGGCGAGCCCGAGGTTCAGAAGCTGGACAAGGCCGGTCAGGTCGAGATGCGGCTCGTGGCCGCCGGCGCCCGCCGGGACCTGGGTCAGCTCGACGCGGCCATCGTGACGCTGCAGAGCCCCGAGCTCGCCTCCAGCGCCGTTCACCCGTGGACCGCGCGCCTGCGCTACGCCTACGCCGACGCGCTGCTCGCCGCCGGCCGTGAGCGCGAGGCGCGGGAGTGGTTCGCCAAGGCTCTCGAGGCCGACAAGGACGGGGCCACGGACGCTTCGGACCGGCTGGCCGAGATGGACGGTGTCGAGTTCGTCGACGCGTTCGACGAGGACGAGGCCGACGAGGAGTCGGACCGTGGCGACGTCGTCGATGTGGATGCCGATCTCGACGAGGACGACGACCTCGACGAGGACGACAGTGACGACAGCGTCGGCGACAAGAGCTGACTCGGTTGACCTATGAGAAGGGCGGCACCCCCTGCGGGTGCCGCCCTTCTTCGTTCTCCGAGGTCTCTCAGTCCAGCGCCAGGCTTCTCAGGACCAGGCCCGTCGCCGGCTTCGGGCCGAAGGAGGTGGACTTGCGGGGCATCGTGACGCCCTGGCGGGCCAGGTCCCGGACGACCTCCTCGCGGACCGGGTGCATCAGGACGGCCGTGCCGCCGCGGCGTTCCGCCTGCTCGACCGCGGCCTTCGTGTCGTGGATGTAGGCGATGTCCTCGGGGGCGTCCGGGATGTGCCAGACGTGCTCCAGGAGGGTGGAGTGCAGGACCGTGGCGTCCAGGGTCCGCCAGGCGTCCGGGCGGTCCGTGCGGATCGTGCGGTCGAGGAGGGCCGGGTCCGGGCGGTCGACGAGGTGGAAGGCGCCGTCTCCGGCGAGGAGGAAGGCGTTGCCCTCGGTCGTGGCCTCGGCGAGGGCCTCCATGGCCTCCGGCAGGGGCCGTTCGATGCGGCGTACCCGGAAGGCGCCGTCGAGGGCCGCGAGGGCGTCGGCCACCGGCAGGCGGTTGAGGAGACGGTGGATCGCGCGGACCCGGAGCGGGTAGCGGGCGGTGTCGATCAGGAGGACCAGGCCGTAGTTCCAGGGGCCGGGCGACGGGTGCTCCTCGCGGAGGCGCAGATAGGTCGCCCAGCGGTGGTGGCCATCGGCGATGAGGGCCTGGTGGCGGGCGAGCTCGGCGGAGACGGCGGCCTGCTCGGCAGGGTCGGTCACCGCCCAGAGACGGTGGTGGAAGCCGTCCTCCGTCGTCGTGGCGAGCAGCGGAGGGCGCTGCACCGTGCGCTCGACGACCTCGCCGGCGCCGTCGCCCTCGCCGACGTACGTGAGGAGCAGCGGCTCCAGATTGGCCGCGGTGGTCCGCATCAGGGCGGCGCGGTCCTCGACGACGTGCGGCATGACGTCCTCGTGCGGGAGGACGATCCCCTCGGCCGGGGTGGAGAGTTCGAGGGCCCCGATGATGCCGCGCTGGAGGATGCCGTCGCCGTGCTGCTCGTACACGTAGAGCGCGGGTTCCGGGTCCGGGGCGAGGACGCCGTCCGCGAGCCAGCGGTCGAGGGTGACGGCGGCCTTGCGGTGGCGGGTGCCGGCGGTGATCGCCTGGGGCAGGATGAGCCGGACGATGTTGTGGGGATCCGCGGACTCCAGATGGAGAAGTCCGTCAGGTCGTACGACCACGTCGTAGGGCGGGGACGTCACGGCGGCCAGGCTGCCGACCCGCTCGGGGACGTATCGGAGCCCGCGGAACGGCGCCAGGTGCAGCCCGGCTGCGTCGTCGCGGACGTCGTCGGCCGCGTGACCTGAGGTGTTCATCTCGTCATCGTATGTGGCCGGTGGGATGAGCGATGATCGGGGGAGCGGGGAACCCACCCGGTGAGGCGAGGAGTGTGCGGTGACGGTGCGGAACGGCCAGGGACAGCAGGGCGTGGGCAGGTTGCGGCCGGGTGGCAGCGCGGTGCCGCTGAGCGAGGCGTACGACACGGCGCTGCTGGACCTGGACGGGGTCGTGTACGCGGGCGGGGAGGCCGTTCCGCACGCCGTGGAGGCGCTCGGGGTGGCCCGGGCCGGCGGGATGCACCTGGCGTACGTCACCAACAACGCGCTGCGGACGCCCGACGCGGTGGCCGAGCACCTTACCGAGCTCGGGGTGCCCGCCGAGGCCGCGGACGTGATCACCTCGGCGCAGGCCGTGGCCCGGTTGATCGCCGACGACGTGCCGCCGGGCTCCCGGGTGCTCGTCATCGGCGGCGAGGGGCTGCGGGTGGCGCTGCGCGAGCGGGGTCTGGTGCCGGTGGACTCGGCGGAGGACGAGCCGGTGGCCGTCGTGCAGGGGTACGGGGGGCCGGAGATGCCGTGGGGGCGGTTCGCCGAGGCGAGTTACGCGGTGGCGCGGGGGCTGCCCTGGTACGCGTCGAACACCGATCTGACGATTCCCGGCGCGCGGGGGATCGGGCCCGGGAACGGGGCCGCGGTGGAGGTCGTCCGGATCGCCACGGGCGGCCGGGTGGAGCCGAGGGTGGCGGGGAAGCCGCTGCCGCCGATGCACCGGGAGACGGTGCTGCGGACGGGCGCGCGGCGGCCGCTGGTGGTCGGGGACCGGCTGGACACGGACATCGAGGGCGCGTTCAACGGTGGAGTGGACTCACTGCTCGTCTTCACCGGGGTGACGGACGCGGCGCAGCTGCTGCGGGCGGTGCCGGAGCACCGGCCGACCTATGTCGCGGCCGATCTGCGGGGGCTGCTCGTGGGTCAGCCGGAGGTCGTCGCCGAGGAGGACGGGAGTTTCGTGTGCGGGGGCTGGCGGGCTTCGGTGAACGCGCCGAGCGGGGGCGAGCTGGTACTGGAGGGGCCGGCGGAGGCTGCGGCCGGTGCGGCGGCGGATCCCATGGACGCCGTGCGGGCCCTGTGCGGGGCGGCCTGGTCGGCGGCGGACGCCGTGGGCGGCGGGGTGCCCGACGCGGGGAAGGTGCTCGCGCGGCTCGGGCTGTGACATCGGCCCGGGTCGTGAAATTGGGTAGGCTAACCTAACTTTATTTGGGCAGAGGGCACGGGAGTACGGGCATGGATGGTCGGCAGCAGCGGCTGAGCGCGGAATCGGTCACCCTGGCGTACGAGCAGCGGGTCATCGCCCGCGATCTGTCCGTCGAGATCCCCGACAACTCGTTCACCGTCATCGTCGGGCCGAACGCCTGTGGCAAGTCCACCCTGCTCCGCGCCCTCTCCCGAATGCTGAAGCCCAGCCAGGGGCGCGTCCTGCTCGACGGGCAGTCGATCCAGACGATGCCGGCCAAGAAGGTCGCCAAGACGCTCGGGTTGCTGCCCCAGACCTCCGTGGCGCCCGACGGCATCACCGTCGCCGACCTCGTCGCCCGCGGCCGCTACCCGCACCAGGGGCTGCTGCGCCAGTGGTCGCCGGAGGACGAGCGCATCACCCGGGAGTCGATGGAGGCGACCGGCGTCGCCGAGCTGGCCGAGCGGTACGTCGACGAGCTCTCCGGAGGTCAGCGGCAGCGCGTCTGGATCGCCATGGCGCTCGCCCAGCAGACCCCGCTGCTGCTGCTCGACGAGCCGACGACGTATCTCGACATCCAGCACCAGATCGACGTCCTCGACCTGTGCGCCGAGCTGCACGAGACCCAGGGGCGGACGCTCGTCGCCGTGCTGCACGACCTCAACCACGCGGCCCGGTACGCGACCCACCTCATCGCCGTCCGCGACGGCGAGGTGGTCGCCGAGGGCCCGCCGGCCGAGGTGGTGACCGCCGAGCTCGTCGAGCGGGTCTTCGGGCTGCGCTGCCAGGTCATCGAGGACCCCGAGACGGGGACGCCGCTGGTCGTACCGGCCGGGCGGAAGGCCCGTGTCCCGCGGCCCGCTTCGGCGTCCGCGGCGCCGGAGCCCGCCCTCGGCAAGTGAGCCGGGCCCGCCCTGCGCGCGGCAGCCGGGCCCGCCGGCTCCGCGGGGGCGGCTAGAGCATGGAGCGGAGGCGGAGCAGGTCGCGGAAGCCCGCTTCCAGCCTGACCCGGCCCGAGGCCCAGGCCTTCGCGAAGTTCAGGTCTCCGCCCACCATCGCCACCAGGTCGTCGCCGGTCATCGCGAGCCGGATCTGCGCCTTGGCCGGCGGAGGGCCCGCCACCGTGGACTCGACCTTGATCCGGCCGTCCGTGAGGCGGCCGGTGAACGTGGTGTCCAGGTCGGTGATGTGGCAGCTCAGGGTGCGGTCGAGCGCGGCCGCGCCGCGTACGTCGCCGTCCGCCCGCGCGAGGTTGTCCGAGAGTGTGTCGAGTGCGTCGCGGCACTCCGTGATCGTCGCCATCGCCGTCGACCGTACCCCAGGGGTTCGCGGTAGCGTCGGGAGCATGAACGACGCGATGGCCGAGCCCGAGCCCGTGGACGAGACGTCCGGACCCGAGGCGTCGGACACGGAGGCCCCGCGGGACGGCGCCCACGAGCCCGCCGAGGCCGCGCCGCTGGAGGTCGTACGGGAGCTCACCGGGCACCCCGGGGTCGACGCCGACCTGGCGCGTCTCGCCGAGGTGGACGACCTCCCGGCGGACGGACACCTGGAGGTGTACGAGGATGTACACCGTGGACTGCGTGCCGAGCTGACCTCGCTCGACGCGCACCCCGCCCCTCGTCCGTACGAAAACAGGAGCTGAACCGAACGTGGCAGGAGTGGCACGCCGCCGTCTCGACGCCGAGCTGGTCCGGCGCAAGCTCGCGCGCTCGCGCGAGCACGCCAGCCAGCTGATCGCCGCGGGCCGGGTGACCGTCGGCAAGACCGTCGCCACCAAGCCCGCCACCCAGGTCGAGACCGCCGCGGCCATCGTCGTCGTCCAGGACGACTCCGATCCCGACTACGTCTCGCGCGGCGGTCACAAGCTCGCCGGGGCCTTCGAGGCCTTCGTCCCGCTCGGGCTGAAGGTCGAGGGCAGGCGCGCCCTGGACGCCGGGGCCTCCACCGGCGGCTTCACCGATGTGCTGCTGCGGGCCGGCGCCGCCCATGTCGTCGCCGTCGACGTCGGCTACGGGCAGCTCGCGTGGTCGCTGCAGAGCGACGAGCGGGTCACCGTGAAGGACCGCACGAACGTACGCGAGTTGACGCTCGACGCGATCGACGGCGTGCCCGTCGACCTGGTCGTCGGCGACCTCTCGTTCATCCCGCTCGGCCTCGTCCTGCCGGCCCTCGCGGCCTGCACTGCGCCCGATGCAGACCTCGTCCTGATGGTGAAGCCGCAGTTCGAGGTGGGCAAGGAGCGGCTCGGCACGGGCGGGGTCGTCCGGAGCACCGAACTCCGCGCCGACGCCGTGAAGAACGTCGCCCGGCGCGCCGCCGAGCTCGGCCTCGGGGTCCTGGGCGTCACCGCGAGCCCGCTGCCCGGCCCGTCCGGCAACGTCGAGTACTTTCTGTGGCTGCGGGCAGGCGCGCCCGCGCTGGATCCGGCGGATGTCGACCGCGCCGTGGCGGAAGGACCTCGTTGAGCTCAACGGCAGCAGCATCAGAGACCGCACCACGTACCGTCTTCCTGCTCGCGCACACCGGCAGGCCCGCCGCTGTGCGCAGCGCCGAACTGGTCGTCCTCGGACTGCTGCGCTGCGGCATCGGCGTCCGCGTCCTGGAGGCCGAGGCGGACGACCTGCCGCTGCCGCCGTCCGTCGAGAGGGTGAAGGAGGCCTGCTCCGACGCCCTCGACGGCTGTGAACTCCTCGTCGTCCTCGGCGGCGACGGCACCCTGCTGCGCGGCGCCGAGTTCTCCCGCGCCTCCGGCGTCCCGATGCTCGGGGTCAACCTCGGCCGTGTCGGCTTCCTCGCGGAGGCCGAGCGGGACGACCTCGACAAGGTCGTCGACCGGGTCGTGACGAAGGCGTACGAGGTCGAGGAGCGGATGACCCTCGACGTCGTCGTGTACGAGAACGGCGACGTCCTGCACCGCGACTGGGCGCTCAACGAGGCGGCCGTGCAGAAGGTGTCCCCCGAACGGATGCTGGAGGTCGTCCTCGCGATCGACGGGCGCCCGGTGACCGGCTTCGGCTGCGACGGGGTGATCTGCGCGACACCGACCGGATCCACCGCGTACGCCTTCTCGGCGGGCGGCCCGGTCGTCTGGCCCGAGGTCGAGGCGCTCCTCATGGTCCCGATCGGGGCGCACGCCCTGTTCGCCAAGCCGCTCGTCACCACTCCCGAGTCGGTGCTCGCCGTGGAGGTCGAGCCGCACACCCCGCACGGGGTGCTGTGGTGCGACGGGCGGCGGACGGTGGAACTCCCGGCGGGGGCGCGGGTCGAGGTGCGGCGGGGTGCCGTGCCGGTCCGGCTCGCCCGGCTCCACCACGCCTCCTTCACGGACCGGCTCGTCGCGAAGTTCGCCCTGCCCGTGTCCGGGTGGCGGGGCGGGGCTCGCTGACGTACGCGCCCGGTCCGCCGGCTTCGGCGGGGGGCGGTCGCCCCCTTACGCCCCCGGTCGGCCGGCTCCGGCGGGAGCGAACGATCGGCGCGCCGGAGAGTTACGCCCGGGGGTGATGTCGCATCGCACCAGGGAAACCTCGTATGGTCTGGGGCGTGCTGGAGGAGATGCGGATACGGTCGCTCGGGGTCATCGACGACGCGGTGGTCGAGCTGTCGCCCGGCTTCACCGCGGTGACCGGTGAGACCGGTGCGGGCAAGACCATGGTGGTGACCAGCCTGGGCCTGCTGCTCGGCGGCAGGGCCGACCCGGCCCTGGTGCGGATCGGCGCGGCCTCGGCCGTCGTCGAGGGGCGGATCAGCGTGCCCGCGGGCGCGCCCGCCGCCGTGCGCGCCGAGGAAGCCGGGGCGGAGCTGGAGGACGGGGTGCTGCTGGTCAGCCGTACCGTCTCGGCCGAGGGACGCTCGCGCGCCCACCTCGGCGGGCGCTCGGTGCCCGTCGGGCTGCTCGCCGAACTCGCCGACGAACTCGTCGCCGTCCACGGCCAGACCGACCAGCAGGGCCTGCTCAAGCCGGCCCGGCAGCGCGGGGCGCTCGACCGGTACGCCGGGGAGGCCGTCTCCGTGCCGCTCGCCGCCTACGCGGAGGCGTACCGGCGGCTGAGGGCCGTCACCGGCGAACTGGACGAGATCACCACGCGGGCGCGGGAGCGGGCGCAGGAGGCCGATCTGCTGCGGTTCGGGCTGGGTGAGATCGAGGCCGTCGCCCCCCGCGCGGGGGAGGACGCCGAACTCGCCGCCGAGGCGGAGCGGCTCGGGCACGCCGAGGCCCTCGCCTCCGCCGCCGCGCTCGCGCACGCCGCGCTCGCGGGTGTTCCCGAGGATCCCGAGTCCGTCGACGCCACGACCCTGGTCGCGGGCGCGGGCCGGGCCCTGGAGGCCGTACGGTCGCACGACCCGGCGCTCGCCGCGCTCGCCGACCGGATGGGGGAGATCTCCATCCTTCTCGGCGACGTGGCCACCGAGCTGGCCGGGTACGCCGACGACCTGGATGCCGACCCGCTGCGGCTCGCCGCCGTGGAGGAGCGGCGGGCGGCGCTCACGCAGCTGACCCGGAAGTACGGGGAGGACATCGCCGCCGTCCTCGCCTGGGCGGAGGAGAGCGCGGGCCGGCTCGGTGAGCTGGACAGCGACGACGACCGCATCGAGGAACTCACCGCCGAGCGCGACCGGCTGCGCGACGAGCTGTCGGTGCTCGCGCAGCGGCTCACCGACGCCCGTACGGAGGCGGCCGACCGGTTCGCCGGCGCGGTCACCGACGAACTCGCGTCGCTCGCCATGCCCCACGCGCGCGTGTCCTTCGACATCCGGCAGACCGAGGACCCCGACGGCGTCGAGGTCGGCGGCCGCCGGGTCGCCTACGGCCCGTCCGGTGCCGACGAGGTCGAGCTGCTGCTCGCCCCGCACCCCGGGGCCCCGCCGCGGCCGATCGCCAAGGGCGCGTCCGGCGGTGAGCTGTCCCGGGTGATGCTCGCGGTGGAGGTCGTCTTCGCCGGGGTCGACCCGGTGCCGACGTACCTGTTCGACGAGGTCGACGCGGGTGTCGGCGGCAAGGCGGCGGTCGAGATCGGCCGCCGGCTCGCCAAGCTCGCCAGGACCGCGCAGGTCGTGGTCGTCACGCACCTGCCGCAGGTCGCGGCCTTCGCCGACCGGCAGCTGCTCGTCGAGAAGACCAACGACGGATCCGTGACGCGGTCCGGCGTCACGGTTCTGGAGGGCGAGGAGCGCGTACGGGAGCTGTCCCGGATGCTCGCCGGCCAGGAGGACTCCGAGACGGCCAGGGCCCACGCGGAGGAGCTGCTGGCGACGGCCCGGGCGGACGGCTGACGCCGGTCGGTTCCGACCGGGTGACCGGTCAGGGCGTGGGCGGGCGTGCCGCCGGTCGTCAGAGAGGGCCCGGGGGAGTGCGAGTCCGCCTCGTGCGCTCCCCCGAGTGGGTGAACCCGTGGTGGGGTCCCGGAGCCGTATGCCTTCCGTACGGGGGAACGACGCCACTTCGGTGTCGGAACGTGCGTACGGTCGGCGGTACGGGCTGGCATCCTTGGGCGCGTGACACAGCTCCGTACGGTCCAAGTGCTGGGCGGCGGCAGCGCGGGCAGCAGCGCTCACGTCCGATCACTCGCCTCGGGGCTGGTGGCGAGGGGCGTGCGGGTGACCGTGTGCGCCCCGGCCGAACTCGACCGCGTCTACGACTACCCGGGTGCCGGCGCGCACTTCGTGCCGCTGCCGCGCCTCGGCGACCCCGCGACGATCGCCGCGCTCCGTAACGCCTGCATCGGCGCCGACGTGGTCCACGCGCACGGCCTTGAGGCGTCCGTGCGGGCCGCGCTCGCGCTGTCCGGGGCCGGCGATCGCGCTCCGCTCGTGACGACCTGGGACAGCCGGATCCAGGCTCGCGGCGCGGCGCGGGGCGGGGCGCTGCGACTCCTGGAGCGAAGGACCGTGCGGGCCGCGACCGTCGTCCTCGCCACCTCCTCCGAGCTCGTCGACCGGGCGCGTCGCCGCGGGGCGAGGGACGCCCGGCTCGCGCCCGTCACCGTGCCTCCCTCGCGGGGGCCCGTCTGCCTCCACGACGGCAAGGCCCGGGCCGAACTCGGCGCGGTCGACCGGCCGTTGCTGATGGCGGTCGGAGCCCTGGAGCGGGGCCGGGGATACCGGACGCTGCTCGACGCGGCCCGCTCCTGGCGGGAGCTCGATCCGCAGCCGCTCCTCGTCATCGCGGGAGAGGGGCGCGAACGGGCCGCCCTCCAGCGGCGGATCGTGGCCGAGCAGCTGCCCGTGCGGTTGATCGGGCGGCGGGAAGACGTCGCCGAGCTGCTCGCGGCGGCCGACGTGGCGGTGCTGCCCTCGCGGTGGGAGGCGCGGTCCCTGCTCGCGCAGGAGGCGCTGCGGCTCGGGGTGCCACTGGTCGCCACGGCCGTGGGCGGCGTGCCGGAACTCGTCGGCGACGCGGCGGAGCTGGTGCCGTACGGCGACGCCGAGGCGCTCGCCGGTGCGGTGCGCGGGCTGCTCGACGACGCGGAGCGGCGCATGGACCTCGCGGCGGCGGGGCGGGTGCAGGCCGGGACCTGGCCCACCGAGGACGAGACGGTGGCGCACGTACTGAGCGTGTACGACGAATTGGTGGGGCGGTAGTCGCCCTCCCTCTCCGGGAGCCCCCTGCCGGGCTCTCCGCGGGGGAACGGCGCCACCGCCCCGTGGGTCGCTACGGCGTGTGGCGGCGGGCCCTCAGGGCCAGGGAGAGGGCCAGGACGGTCTGGGGGTCGTCCAGGTCCGTGCCCAGGAGTTCGGAGATGCGGGCCAGGCGGTTGTAGAGGGTCTGGCGGTTGAGGTGGAGTTCCCGGGCCGTTTCCGCCTTGCGGCCCGCGTGCGCCAGATACGTCTCCAGGGTCGGCAGGAGCGGGGGGCGGGACGTGCGGTCGTGGTCCCGAAGGGGGCCGATCGCGCGGTCCACGAACGCCGCGAGGACCGTGTCCCCGTGGAAGTGCAGCCGCCACAGCAGCAGGTCGATGTCGAGGCGCCGGGCGTCGTACCAGGGCAGGTCCGAGAGACCCTGCGCGGCCGTCGCCGTCTCCGCCGCGTGCCGCAGCCCCGCCGACGCCGCCGCCCAGCTGCCGGCGACGCCCACCACGACGACCGGCGGATGCACCCCGGCGCGTTCGAGGCCGGCGCGTTCCACGCCCGCGCGCAGGGCCGCCGCGACCCGGTCCGCGACCGCCGTACGCTCCGATTCCGAGCGCAGACCGAGCAGGAGCGGCACCCGGCCCTCGACCGGGCGGACGCCCAGCAGGACCGGAACTCCGACGGACGACAGCTCCTCCAGGACCGCGCGGGCCAGGAGGGCCCAGTTGCCCGAGGGGGAGAGCTCCGATGCCAGGCGCATCACCACCGGCAGGAGCGGGCCGTCGCCCGGCTTGAAGCCGAGGACCCGCGCCTGCGCCGGCGCGTCCTCGGCCGTGATCCTGCCCTCCGCCAGGTCCGTCAGGAAGTCGCCGCGGCCGCGCGCCGCCAGCTCCTCCTCCTGACGCGCCTGCATGAGGACGACCGCGAGGAGGCCCGCAGCGCGCTCGGCCGCCATCCGGTGGACGGGGGAGAGGGCGCCGGAGACCGAGAGCAGGACGAGGCGGGCCCGTACCGAGGCCGTACCGGGGCCGCCGCCGGGGACGTCGACCAGGACCGTTCCGGTGGGCGGGCCCGACTCGCGGGCCGCCCGCCCGCCGCGCAGCCCGTCCCAGACCTGCAGCGGGTCGGCGGGCGCGGACTCGGTGCCCGCCGCGTACAGCAGCTGTCCGTCGGCGGTCTCCAGGAAGACGGGGTTGGCCGCGAAGTCCGAGAGGATGCGCAGGACCTGGGGGATCCCGCCGCCGCCGAGCAGCGCCTCCGTGCACTGCCGGTGGACCTCCTCGGCCTGCCGCAGGAGCGCGTAGTGGCCGTTGACGATCTCGGTGTGGATCTCCTCCGTCACCGCCACGAACGGGACCTCCCGGTGCAGCTGCACCAGGGGCAGACCGGCGGCCCGCGCGGCCTCCACTATCGTCGACGGGAGGCGGGCGAAGCGCGGCCCCAGTTCCACCACGAGCGCCGCGATGCCCCGGTCGGCGAGCCGCCGGACGAAGGCACGCTGCTCGGCCGGCCGGGTGCCGAGCCCGAGGCCCGTGGTCAGCAGCAGCTCACCGCCCTTGAGCAGCGACGCGATGTTCGGCACCTCGCCCGCGTGCACCCAGCGCACCGTGCGGTGCAGCCGGTCCGCGCCGGCGACGACCTCCGGGAGCCCGCTGCGCAGGCCCGGGAGTTCGAGCGCCCGCTGCACGGTGATCCCGCCCTGATTGTCCATGGGGCCGGACGCTACCCGCGTCCGTGTTCCGGCGACATCACCCCACGGTCACGGGACCGGACGGTTCGCACCCAGGGGCGACAACTCGTCGCCCCCTGGCGGGAATTGTGTGACCGCCTGTCGATTGTGGCCTACGTCACTCGCGAGGATGCTCTCGCGCCATGACAGAGAACCCCACCCCAGAGGTCCACCGGCTCAAGGCGAACTCGGTCGGGCTGGTCGGCGTCGTCTTCATGGCCGTCGCCACCGCGGCCCCGATCACCGCGATGACCGGCAACCTCCCCATCGCCGTCGGCTTCGGCAACGGCACCGGCGCCCCCGCCGGATACCTGTTCGCGACGCTCGTCCTGACCGTCTTCTCGGTCGGCTACGTCGCCATGGCCAAGCGGATCACGGCCGCCGGCGCCTTCTACGGCTACATCTCGCACGGCCTCGGCCGGATCGCGGGGATGGCCTCCGGCATGCTCGCCGTCCTCGCGTACATCGTCTTCGAGGCCTCGATCGTCGGCGTCTTCGCGTACTTCGCCAAGACGACGGTCGCCGATCAGCTCGGCGTCGACATTCCGTGGATCCTGTACGCGGCGGTCATGCTGGCCGTCACCGCGGTCCTCTCGTACTTCGACATCAACCTGACCGCCAAGGCGCTCGGCGTGATGCTCATCGCGGAGATCGCCGTCCTCTTCGCGGTCGCCACCGCCGTCCTGATCGCCGGCGGCGGGCCCGACGGCATCCCCGTCGAGCCGATCAACCCCGCGAACGCCTTCACCGGCACCTCCGCCGGCCTCGGCCTCTTCTTCGCCTTCTGGTCCTGGGTCGGCTTCGAGTCGACCGCGATGTACGGGGAGGAGTCCCGCGACCCCAAGCGGGTCATCCCGCGCGCCACCCTGATCTCCGTCATCGGCGTCGGCGTCTTCTACATCTACGTGTCCTGGATGACGATCGCCGGGAACGGCCTCGCCGGATCGGTGAAGCTGTCCTCCTCCGCCTCGCCGCTCGACCTGTTCTTCGCGCCCACCCAGAGCTTCATCGGCGCCTGGGCCGTCGACGCCTTCCAGTGGCTGCTGCTCACCGGCTCCTTCGCCTGTGGCATGGCCTTCCACCAGTGCGCCTCGCGCTATCTGTACGCGATCGGCCGCGAGGGCTTCCTCCACCCCGCGCTCGGCCGGACGCACGTGAAACACGGCTCGCCGTACATCGCCTCGTACGTGCAGACCGCCATCGCCGTCCTCCTCGTCGGCGCCTTCTGGCTCACCGGCCAGGACCCGTACATCCACCTCTACACCCTGCTCGCGATCCTCGGCACGATGGCGATCCTCATCGTCCAGACCCTCTGTTCGTTCGCCGTCATCGGCTACTTCCGGAAGAACCACCCCGAGGACCGGCACTGGTTCAGGACGCTGACGGCCCCGCTCCTCGGTGGTGTCGGCATGATCGCCGTCGTCGTGCTGCTGATCCTGAACATGGAGACGGCGGCCGGTCTCGCCGCCGACTCGCTCTTCTTCAAGGCGATCCCCTGGATCGTCGGCGGGGTCTTCCTCGGAGGGCTCGGCCTCGGCTTCCACCTCAAGGCCAAGCGGCCCGAGCGCTACGAGATCATCGGCCGGATCGTGCTGGAGGACGCCGCCGAGCGCCCCGCCGACCAGGCTCCCGCCCCCGCTCCCGTACCGCAGAGCTGAGTCGCCGTCCCCCGCTCCCGTACCGCAGAGCCCAGTTCCCCTTCCAGCCCCAGGAGAGCCCCATGGCACGCACCAACCCGATGCACCTCCTGAAGACCCTCGCCGCCGAGCACGCCGACGCCCGACGACTCCACCTCCCCGTCGACGAGCTGAGGGGCATGAGAGCCGACGCCCTCGGGCGTCGATCGCTCCTCAAGTACGCCGCCGCTGCCGGTGTCACCGCCGGTGCCATCGCCGGGACAGGCCTGGGCGGGGCCGTTCCCGCCCGCGCCGCCACCCCCGACCCGCCCGTCAGGACCACCGCCCGAGTGGCCGTCGTCGGCGCCGGGATCTCCGGCCTCACCGCCGCCCTCACCCTTCAGGACGCCGGCCTGAGCCCGGTGCTCTACGAGGCGAACCCCACCCGGGTCGGCGGCCGCATGTGGACCCAGCGCGCGCACTGGGCGTACGGACAGACCTCCGAGATCGGCGGCGAGCTGATCGACACCAGCCACAAGAAGATCCTGGAACTCTGCCGTCGCTTCGACCTCGACACCGAGGACTTCCTCGGCGGCGGGCCCAACGGCGCGGAGGAGGTCCTCTGGTTCAACGGCGCGTACTACCCGCGCCACCAGGCCGACGAGGACTTCAACGCCGTCTACCAGTCGCTGCGCCGGGACCTCTCCGAGGCGGGGGAGGTGTTCTGGAACCGGACCACGCCCACCGGCACCGCACTCGACACCATGTCGGTGTACGAGTGGATAGAGACCCGGGTCCCCGGCGGGCACTCCTCGCCGCTCGGCCGGTTCATCGACGTGGCCTACAACGTCGAGTACGGCGCCGACACCACCGAACAGTCCTCGCTCGCCTTGGTGCTGCTGATGGGCTACCAGACCAATCCGGGCAACTTCAACGTCTGGGGCCTGTCCAACGAGCGATACCACATCGTCGGCGGGAACGACCGGCTCCCGAACGCCGTCGCCGGGGCGCTCGCACCCGGCACCCTGCGTCAGGGCTGGTCCCTGACCGCTCTGCGGGCCAACGCCGACGGCACCCAGACACTGACCTTCACCGAGGCCGGTGCCACCCGGACCGTCACCAGCGACCACACGATCCTCTGCCTCCCGCTGCCCATCCTCAAGGAGCTCGATCTCTCCCAGGCCGGATTCGACCCGCTGATGCGGAACCTGCTGCGGGACGCCCGGATGGGCCACTGCACCAAACTCAACATGCAGTTCGGCACCCGCCCGTGGCGTGGCACCGGCGCCTGGCCGGGCGTCTCCGCCGGCGACTGCTTCACCGACACCGAGGTCCAGCAGACCTGGGACACCACCAAGATCCAGGGCGGGACCGGAGGCATCCTCCTCCAGTACGGCGGCGGCAGTCTCGCCGGGTCGCTCACGCCCGCCGGACCGTTCTCCACCGAGTCCGACCCGTACGTACGGAGCCTCGTCAGCCGTCACCTCGCGGGCATCGACGCCTTCTTCCCCGGCACCTCAAGGGCGTACACGGGCCGCGCCCAGCTCTCCGCCTGGCACCGGAACCCGTACTCGCTGGGCGCGTACTCCTGTTGGCCGGTCGGCTATCTCCACCGCTACGCCGGATACGAGGGAACCGCCCAGGGCAATGTCCACATCGGCGGCGAACACTGCAGCTACGACTTCCAGGGCTTCATGGAAGGCGGAGCGACCGAGGGCGAGCGCGCCGCCCGGGAGGTGGTCGACGCACTGAGGTGAGCCCGGGCGGCGGGTGGTCGGCCCGGTCGCTCAGGCGGCGGCCGGGACGATGTTCTGGTTGAAGCGGAACACGTTGTCGGGGTCGTACGCGGCCTTCACGGCGGCGAGCCGGCGGTAGTTCTCCTCGCCGAACGAGGAGACCACGCGCTGCTCGCCCTCGGCGCCGACGAAGTTCAGGTACACGGAGTCGATCGCCCACGGCCGCACGTCGGCCCGCACGTCCCGCACCCACTGGATCTCGGCCTCGTCCATCGTGGGGTCCTCCCAGGTCGCGAACGGGTGCACGGCCCAGGGCGCGACGCGCCACGGCTGCGGGTAGGACCCGGCCCCGGCCGCCACCGCGCCGCCCTGCACGAACAGCACGTGCTGGGTCGCCGCGGGCAGCGGGATCCCCGCGCCGCGTTCGCAGAACAGGTTCACGGCCTCGTCCGGGAAGGCGGTCAGGTACTCGGCCGACCAGTAGTTCCGCAGGCCGGGAGGATCGTCGAGCATGGACTGCAGCTCCGCGTACGGGATGTCCATGACGATCTCGATCACGGGCTTCAGGGCGAACAGCGGCGCCGCGAGCTGCCGTACCTCCTCGACCGGCCCCGCGTACGTGAGCAGCGTCCCGCACACCAGCCGGCCGACCAGCTCCGGCGGAACGAACGGCTCGGGCGGCGCCGGCATGTAGATCGCCCCGCCGCCCACCTCGTCCGGGGCGGCGTCGGCGATGTCCCGGAAGGTGCGCACCACCTCGGGCGCGTCGTCCGGCAGGAAGAACAGCATCGCGACGCTCATCCGGGGCAGCTGGTGCAGCCGCAGCGTCAGCGAGGTCGCCACCCCGAAGTTGCCGCCGCCGCCGTGCAGCGCCCAGAACAGCTCCGGGTTCTCCTCCGCGTCCGTGTGGACGTGCTTGCCCTCGGCCGTGATCAGATCGGCGGCCAGCAGGTTGTCGCTGGCGAGGCCGAACTTCCGCTCCAGCCAGCCCGATCCGCCGCCCAGCGTGAAGCCGCCGACGCCGGTGGTGGACACCCGCCCGCCGGTGGTCGCGACATGGAACGGCTGGCACGCGTGGTCCAGGTGGGCCATCGTCGCCCCGCCCTCGATCCGTACCGTCATGTCCTCCGGATCCACGACGACAGCGTGCAGCCGGCGGAGGTCGACGATCAGCGCGCCGTCGATCATGGAGGTCCCGGCGACGCTGTGCCCGCCGCCGCGTACCGCGATCGGCAGCCCGGTCTCGCGGCCGAACAGGATCGCGTTGGAGACGTCGGCCGCCGTGGCGCACTGGGCGATCACCGACGGGCGCCGGTCGATCATGCCGTTGTGCAGGAGGCGCGCCTCCTCGTAGCCCGGCCCGCCGGGGGTGATCACCTCACCGGCCAGGTCCTCGACCAGTCCGGCGAGGGCGCTTTCGGAGACGTGGGGACCCATGGGAGCCCCCCTTTCGTACGGGGGACGGGACCTTCTCATCGTAGGTCCGGGTACCGTCCCCCGCGCGGGACCGCCTCAGCCCCCGTACGCGCCGCTCGCCGTCAGGCGCAGGGCCGTGTCGATCAGGGGCACGTGACTGAACGCCTGCGGGAAGTTGCCGACCTGACGCTGAAGCCTCGGGTCCCACTCCTCGGCGAGCAGTCCCAGGTCGTTGCGGAGCGCGAGCAGCCGCTCGAAGAGCGAGCGCGCCTCGTCCACCCGGCCGATCATCGCCAGGTCGTCGGCCAGCCAGAACGAGCAGGCGAGGAACGCGCCCTCGTCGCCCTCCAGGCCGTCGACGCCGGCCTCCTCGCCGGAGGTCGGGTAGCGGAGCACGAAACCGTCCTCCGTGGACAGCTCGCGCTGGATCGCCTCGATCGTGCCGATGACCCGCTTGTCGTCCGGCGGCAGGAAGCCCATCTGCGGGATCAGCAGCAGGGAGGCGTCCAGCTCCTTGGAGCCGTACGACTGCGTGAAGGTGTTCCGCTCGGGGTCGTAGCCCTTCTCGCAGACGTCCCGGTGGATCTCGTCGCGCAGCGCGTGCCAGCGCTCCAGCGGGCCGTCCGCGTCCCCGGACTCGATGAGCTTGATCGTGCGGTCGACGGCCACCCAGGCCATCACCTTGGAGTGGACGAAGTGCCGGCGCGGGCCGCGGACCTCCCAGATGCCCTCGTCGGGCTGGTCCCAGTGCTTCTCCAGGTAGTTGATCAGCTTGATCTGGAGGAGCGAGGCGTAGTCGTTGCGGGACAGGCCCGTCATGTGCGCGAGGTGGAGGGCCTCGGTGACCTCGCCGTAGACGTCCAGCTGGAGCTGGTTGGCGGCGCCGTTGCCGACCCGGACCGGGCCGGAGTTCTCGTACCCCGGGAGCCAGTCGAGCTCCGCCTCGCCGAGCTCCCGCTCGCCGGCGATGCCGTACATGATCTGCAGGTTCTCCGGGTCGCCGGCGACGGCGCGGAGCAGCCAGTCCCGCCAGGCGCGGGCCTCCTCGCGGTAGCCGGTACGCAGCATGGAGGAGAGGGTGATCGCCGCGTCGCGCAGCCAGGTGTAGCGGTAGTCCCAGTTGCGGACGCCGCCGATCTCCTCTGGCAGCGAGGTGGTCGGCGCGGCCACGATGCCGCCGGTCGGCGCGTACGTCAGCGCCTTCAGGGTGATCAGGGAGCGGATCACGGCCTCCCGGTAGGGGCCGTGGTACGTGCAGTGCTCGACCCATTCGCGCCAGAAGTCGGCGGTCGCCTCCAGGGAGCCCTCGGGGTCCGGAAGCGCCGGCGGCTCCTTGTGGGAGGGCTGCCAGGAGAGGGTGAACGTGACCCGGTCACCGGGGTTCACGGTGAAGTCGGAGTACGTCGTGAGGTCCTTGCCGTGCGTCTCGGCGTCGGTGTCCAGCCACACCGAGTCGGGCCCGGCGACGGCGACGGTACGGTCTCCGACCTTGTGGACCCACGGCACGATCCGGCCGTAGCTGAACCGCATCCGCAGCGAGGAGCGCATCCGGACCCGGCCGGAGACGCCCTCCACGATCCGGATCAGCTGCGGGGCGCCGTCGCGCGGCGGCATGAAGTCGGTCACCCGGACCGTGCCGCGCGGCGTGTCCCACTCGGACTCCAGGATCAGGGAGTCGCCGCGGTAGCGGCGCCGGGCGGCCGGGGCCGGCTCGGCGTCGTCGGGCGTCGCGGGGCCCACCCGCCAGAATCCGTGTTCCTCGGTGCCGAGCAGCCCGGCGAAGATCGCGTGGGAGTCGAATCGGGGGAGACACAGCCAGTCGACGCTGCCGTCGCGGCAGACCAGGGCGGCGGTCTGCATGTCTCCGATGAGTGCGTAATCCTCGATGCGCCCGGCCACGTGCTTCACTCCAGTCGAACGGCCACGTCCGCCCCGCGGGGCGCTTGCTCAGATGCGCCGGCTGGGTGTCAGCCGGGTCTGTGTGTGTCAGCGGTCAAGGGATCTTCGACGAGCTCTTGGTCCGGATGACGGGCGGGGTGATGCCGCTGGCCGGCCGGCTCGGCGGGCAATGTCCGAGCAGGATACGTCGCACCCTGGTGACCCGGTGATCACGTCGGTAACGGCGTTGCTCCGATCGGGTGAACGAGTCCGGTTCGCCGGTGGAAGGTCCGCCTGTCGTGCGGGCAGGGCCCTTCGGAACGTCGGCCGGAAGATCCGGCGGACATCCTGTGCGTCGCAGGTGAGAGACAGTGAGTGCTCCTCCCTTCTGCCAGGCGGGAGGCCGGTCCCCCCGCCCGGCGGGGACGTTCCCCGCCTGTCGGGAGAACCTTCCCCCGTACGTCGGGAGACCCTTCCCCCGATCCGCCGGGAGACTCCGTCCGCCCTGTCATCGCCGTCCGTGAACACCCGACTGCCGCGTGTGGCCGGAAGCGGTCTCCCGATGTCGCTGATACCCTGGTACCCCGTGGACCGGTGGGAAACGGCGACAGCCGAGGACCCCGAAACCGCAGCGACGGCACCCCCCGATTCTTCCGGAGGGGACGCCGGTACGCACCTCCAGAACGCGACCACGGGAGCCCCCTCTTGGCGATGCCGCCCAAAACCACGACGACCAAGCACATCTTCGTCACCGGGGGTGTCGCCTCCAGCCTCGGCAAGGGCCTGACCGCCTCCAGCCTGGGTGCGCTCCTCAAGGCCCGGGGCCTGCGGGTCACGATGCAGAAGCTCGACCCGTACCTGAACGTCGACCCGGGCACGATGAACCCCTTCCAGCACGGCGAGGTGTTCGTCACCAACGACGGCGCCGAGACCGACCTGGACATCGGCCACTACGAGCGCTTCCTCGACGTCGACCTCGACGGCTCGGCCAACGTCACCACCGGCCAGGTCTACTCGCAGGTCATCGCCAAGGAGCGGCGCGGCGAGTACCTCGGTGACACCGTGCAGGTCATTCCGCACATCACCAACGAGATCAAGTCCCGGATCCGCCGCATGGCGACCGACGACGTCGACGTCGTCATCACCGAGGTCGGCGGCACGGTCGGCGACATCGAGTCGCTGCCGTTCCTGGAGACCGTCCGCCAGGTCCGCCACGAGGTCGGCCGCGACAACGTCTTCGTCGTGCACATCTCGCTGCTGCCCTACATCGGCCCCTCCGGCGAGCTGAAGACCAAGCCGACCCAGCACTCCGTCGCCGCGCTCCGCAACATCGGCATCCAGCCCGACGCGATCGTGCTGCGCGCCGACCGTGAGGTCCCGACCTCCATCAAGCGCAAGATCTCGCTGATGTGCGACGTCGACGAGGCCGCGGTCGTCGCCGCGATCGACGCCAAGTCGATCTACGACATCCCCAAGGTGCTCCACACCGAGGGCCTGGACGCCTATGTCGTCCGCAAGCTCGACCTGCCCTTCCGTGACGTGGACTGGTCGACGTGGGACGACCTGCTCGACCGCGTCCACAACCCCGACCACGAGGTCACCGTCGCGCTCGTCGGCAAGTACATCGACCTGCCCGACGCGTACCTCTCGGTCACCGAGGCGATGCGGGCCGGCGGCTTCGCGAACAAGGCCCGCGTCAAGGTCAAGTGGGTCACCTCCGACGACTGCAAGACCCCGGCCGACGCCAAGAAGCAGCTCGGCGACGTCGACGCGATCCTCATCCCCGGTGGCTTCGGCGACCGCGGTGTGAGCGGCAAGGTCGGCGCGATCCAGTACGCACGGGAGAACAAGGTGCCGCTGCTCGGCATCTGCCTCGGTCTGCAGTGCATCGTCATCGAGGCGGCCCGGAACCTGGCCGACATCCCCGAGGCCAACTCCACCGAGTTCGACCCGGCCACCGCGCACCCCGTCGTCTCGACGATGGAGGAGCAGCTCGCGTACGTCGAGGGCGCCGGCGACCTGGGCGGAACGATGCGCCTGGGCCTGTACCCGGCGAAGCTCGCCGAGGGCTCGATCGTCCGTGAGGTCTACGACGACCAGCCGTACGTCGACGAGCGCCACCGTCACCGCTACGAGGTCAACAACGCCTACCGCGCGGAGCTGGAGAAGAAGGCCGGTCTGGTCTTCTCCGGCACCTCCCCGGACAACAAGCTCGTCGAGTACGTCGAGTACCCGCGCGAGATCCACCCCTACCTGGTCGCCACGCAGGCGCACCCGGAGCTGCGTTCGCGTCCGACGCGTCCGCACCCGCTCTTCGCCGGTCTGGTGAAGGCGGCCGTGGAGCGCAAGACGGGCAAGCCGGCCAAGTAGTCGCCGCGCGTTAACGTTGCCGGGGTACGGGTCCTGACGGATCCGTACCCCGGCTTTCGTGTGTGGGAGGACGCAGATGGAGTTGCAGGACACCCCGGAGGAGTGGCGGGTCGTCGCGACGACGACCCCGTTCCAGGGAAAGAAGACGAGTGTCCGCACGGACGACGTTGTCATGCCGGACGGCACGGTCGCCCGCCGCGACTACCAGGTCCACCCCGGCTCGGTGGCCGTCCTGGCCCTCGACGACCAGGACCGGGTCCTGCTGCTGAAGCAGTACCGGCACCCGGTGCGGCAGAAGCTCTGGGAGATCCCGGCGGGACTCCTCGACGTCCCCGGCGAGAACCCCCTGCACGCCGCCCAGCGCGAGCTCTACGAGGAGGCGCACGTCAAGGCCGAGGAGTGGCGGGTCCTGGCCGACGTCTACACGACTCCGGGCGGCTGCGACGAGGCCGTACGGATCTTCCTCGCGCGGGGGCTCTCCGAGGCGGAGGGCCGACGGTACGAAGTCTCCGACGAGGAGGCGGACATGGAACTGGCGCGGGTGCCGCTGGGGGAGCTGGTGCGGGGGGTTCTCGCGGGGGAGCTGCACAACAACTGCCTGGTGGTGGGCGTACTGTCGCTGGCGGCCGCGCGCGCCGGCGGGGGTGAGGGGGAGCTCCGGGCGGCGGACGCGGAGTGGCCGGCGCGACCGTTCGAGGCGTAGGGGGGGCGGTGGGGCCTCCGGCCCTGTGGGCCGCGCGCTCGGCCGGCGCGCGGTCGCCGCCCCCCGTTGTGGGCATTCGTTCCGCTGGGGCGGATCGGGTGGGCACGACGGACGGTGCCCGTTGCCGGGCCTGGGCTTACGCGCCTGAACCCGCACCATGGGTGCGACGCGCAAGGGGTGCTGGCCGGGTACAAGGGGCGCAGGCGCCGCCAAGCGCGCCGTCCCGTGTGCCCACCCGGCGGGGGCGCGGGCGTTCCCACACGGCGGGGGTGGCGGGCGTGGTCACGCGGAGGGGCGGGGGAGCGGGTACGCCCGCACGGCGGCGCATCGAGGGTGGGGCGGTGGATGGTGTGACGATCTGCTGATCCGATCGGGGGACGTCTTCGTCGTGCTCCGCCAGGTCCGGCACACGCCCTGAACTACGCTCGAGATCGCCCGTGCGGAGCCCCCCGCGGGATCGGCTCGTGCGCAGGTGGACGGGAGCGTGGCCCGTGACGGATCAGGCGGTGGCGGCGGCCGGCAGCCGGCAGTTCTTCGGCCGGCAGCGGGAGCTGAAGGCCCTGCGCGCCGACATCGAGCGGACCGGCCTCGACACCCTCACCGGCCGCAAGGCTCCGCGCGCCCGTGTCCTGCTCGTCGCCGGCAAGCCGGGCTCCGGACGTACCGCGCTCGCCGAGGAGCTCGCCGCCGGACTCTCCGACCAGTACCCCGACGGGATCTTCCGCGCCCGGCTCACCGAGCCCGGCGGCGACCCCGTCCCCACCGCCCGTGTCGCGCAGGAACTCCTCGCCGCGCTCGGGGTCCCCGAGCCTCCCGGCGCGGCCGAGGACGAGCTGACCGAGCTGGTCCGCAGGGCACTCGGCGAGCGCCGTGCCGTCCTCGTCCTCGACGACGCCGTCGACGCCGAGCACGCCGATCCGCTCATCCCCGACAACCCCGACTCCCTGGTGATCGGGGTCGCCCGAGGACCGCTCACCGGCATCCCCGACGTACGGCCCTGCACCCTCGGCGGGCTCGACCCCAAGTCGGCCATCGAGCTGCTCACCGCCTTCACCGGCTCCGTACGCATCACCGTCGATCCGCAGGCCGCCGAGACGCTCGTCGAGGAGTGCGGCGGGCTGCCCGCCGCGGTCGTCCTCGCCGGCGGCTGGCTCTCGACCCGGCCCAAGGCCTCCGTCGCCGACCTGGCGAAGCGGTTGCGCGCGCTCAGTGGCGATCCGTTGACCCGTGCCTTCTCCCTCGCCCACGAGGCGCTGCCCGCGACCGCCGCCCGGATACTGCGCTACCTCTCCCTCGCCCCCCTCGGCCGGGCCGACGCCCACACGGCCTCCGCCCTGGCCGGCTGCTCGGTCTCGGCCGCCGCGACCACCCTCGCCGACTTCGCCGCCCTGGGGCTGCTCGAAGGCGGCGAGGACGGGCAGTACGAGGTCCCCGGCCATCTCGTCCCCCTCCTGCGCGCTCAGCTGGAGGAGCGCGACCGGCCCGCCGAGGTGCAGCTCGCCCGGGCCCGGATGCTGGAGCGGACCGTACGGCTCCTCCAGTCCTGCCGTGCGGTCACCGAACCCGAGGGCTCGCCGGCCCGGCGGAAACTGGCCGGTCTGCCGCGCGCCCTGCGCTTCCCCAGCGTCGCCGCCGGGGCCGACTGGCTGCGTTCCCGGCAGTCCTTCCTGCTGGCCTCCGCCCGGCTCGCCGTCGCCGACGGGGAGCTCGACACCCTCGCCCGCCGTCTCGTCGCCTCCCTGGTCAGGGCGCTCGCCGCGCACCGGGGCGCCGAGGCGGCCGCCCCCCAGCTGTACGGGCTCCACCAGCTGGTCCTGGACGTGGCCGAGCGGCGCGGGCTGCACAGGGAGCGGGCCGCGGCCCTGCTGAACCTGGCCGATCTCGACGCCCGTACCGGCAGGACGAAGGACGCTCTGCTGCGATATCGGTCGGCTTTGGACGCCGGACGCGCAGCAAATGACCCGTACGCGACCGGTCGGGCAATGGAATCCGTAGGCGGCTCGTATCAGGAGCTGGGGGACTGGCAGCGGGCCGGCGACTGGTACGGGCGGGCGCTCGCCCAGCGCCTCGCCCGCGACGAGCGAGCGGATCAGGCCAGGCTGTACGCCCGCCTCGGCGCCGTACAGACCTACGCGGGCCGGTACGGCGAGGCCCTGCGCAACTGGCGGGCTGCCGCGGCCGGCTATCGGCGGCTCGACGATCTCCCCGGCTACGCGCGGGCGTTGAGCGAGGCCGCCCGGGTCCAGGAGTACGCGGGACGGCCCGAGGAATCCCTCCGGACCTGCGAGGAGGCCGTCGAGTGGGCCCGGCGCGCCCAGGACTCCCGGCTCCAGGCCGCGCTCCAGCTGCGGCTCGCCGACACTCTCGACCGGCTCGGCGACCCGGCTGCGGCCCGGCTGCACCGGGCTGCGGCCGAGAGACTGCTGGAAACGGAATCCTCTGCCTACGAAATCCGCAGTGGGTCGATCGAAGATTAGTACTTTGAAAGGCTAGACAGCGGGAACTCCTTCATTAGACTGGGTGCGCCGCGTTCGAACGTGGTCTGCCCCGGTGCGCCGCAGTGCATCCGGGTATGTATCGCAGTGCCCCATGTATCCCCCCAGATTCAAGGACCGTGATCGACGATGAAGGTCGGCATCCCCCGCGAGGTCAAGAACAACGAGTTCCGCGTGGCCATCACCCCCGCCGGTGTCCATGAGCTCGTCCGCCACGGCCACCAGGTCTTCGTCGAGCAGAACGCCGGTGTCGGCTCCTCGATCACGGACGAGGAGTACGTCGCCGCCGGCGCCGAGATCCTCCCCACCGCCGACGAGGTCTGGGCCACCGCCGACCTGCTGCTCAAGGTCAAGGAGCCCATCGCGGAGGAGTACCACCGCCTCCGCAAGGACCAGACCCTCTTCACCTACCTGCACCTCGCCGCCTCCCGCGAGTGCACGGACGCGCTCCTGGAGTCCGGCACCACCGCCATCGCGTACGAGACCGTCGAGACCGCCAACCGCGCGCTCCCGCTGCTCGCCCCCATGTCCGAGGTCGCGGGCCGCCTGGCCCCGCAGGTCGGCGCCTACCACCTGATGCGCTCGGTCGGCGGCCGCGGCGTGCTCCCCGGCGGCGTCCCCGGCACCCACGCCGGCGAGTGCGTCGTCATCGGCGGTGGCGTCTCCGGCTGGAACGCCACCCAGATCGCCGTCGGCATGGGCTTCCACGTGACCCTGCTCGACCGCGACATCAACAAGCTCCGCGAGGCCGACAAGATCTTCGGCACCAAGGTGAAGACGATCGTCTCCAACGCCTACGAGCTGGAGAAGGCCGTCGTCGAGGCCGACCTCGTCATCGGCGCCGTCCTCATCCCGGGCGCCAAGGCCCCGAAGCTGGTCACCAACGAGCTCGTCGCCAAGATGAAGCCCGGAAGTGTCCTTGTCGACATTGCGATCGACCAGGGCGGCTGCTTCGAGGACTCGCACCCGACCACTCACGCCGAGCCGACCTTCCAGGTCCACAACTCGGTCTTCTACTGCGTCGCCAACATGCCGGGCGCGGTCCCGAACACCTCCACCTACGCCCTCACCAACGCCACGCTGCCCTACATCGTGTCGCTGGCGAACAACGGCTGGGCCGAGGCGCTGCGCCGCGACGCCGCGCTCGGTCTGGGCCTCAACACCCATGACGGCAAGGTGGTTTACAAGGAGGTCGCCGAGGCGCACGGCCTCGAGCACGTCGAGCTGAGCACCCTCCTGGGCTGACCCTCGCGGCACCGCCGTCAACGCGTGCCGTCAATGCCACACACCCGGCCGGACCTTGTTCGACAAGGTCCGGCCGGATGTGTGTCCGCACCCGGCGGAACGTTCGGCCAACTCGCCTCGAACGTAACCCTTTAACCGTTTCGCACACCCCTGAAACGTGTGGATGCATGCCTGCGCACCCTTGACAGAGAGGTGTTCGGTTGCCGACACATCGGGCCGGGTCCGGCGGATTGTGTTGCTGCGGAGCGGTGACACGCCATAGAGTCGCCAACCGTCGGCATGGTGCCACGCTGACCTATCGATAAATGTTCCTGGTGACATCCAAGGAGGTAAGACGACTTGTGAATGAGTCGACAATTACTCCCGGGAGCGGTGCGCCAGGTGCTCCGATCGGCTCCGTCGCGGTGCGGACCTTCGCGACGCACCAGCCCATGACGACAGCCCACACGATGAAGACGATGGACGGCCTACACGTGAACGCCACGGCCGGCAACGAGATGGGCCGAGAGTCCACCCACTTCGCCGCCTTTGACGAGGTGCCCGAGGGGCACTTCTACGACCCCGACGCCGAGTACGAGCCCGACCCCGAGTACGCGGCCACCCTCGCACCCGACGCTGCCCGTCAGCGCCGCGAGCGGATCGGCCCGACGGGACGGCCCCTGCCGTACTTCCCGATCCCCGGTCCGCTGACGGACCACGGACCCGCGAAGATCATCGCGATGTGCAACCAGAAGGGCGGCGTCGGCAAGACCACGTCGACCATCAACCTGGGTGCCGCGCTCGCGGAGTACGGACGACGGGTGCTGCTCGTCGACTTCGACCCGCAGGGAGCCCTGTCGGTCGGCCTCGGCGTGAACCCGATGGAGCTCGACCTCACCGTCTACAACCTGCTCATGGAGCGGGGCATGTCGGCGGACGAGGTCCTCCTCAAGACCGCCGTACCCAACATGGACCTGCTGCCGAGCAACATCGACCTCTCGGCCGCCGAAGTCCAGCTCGTCAGCGAGGTCGCGCGCGAGTCGACGCTCCAGCGCGCCCTGAAGCCGCTGATGAACGACTACGACTACATCGTGATCGACTGTCAGCCCTCGCTCGGCCTGCTGACCGTGAACGCCCTGACGGCGGCTCACAAGGTCATCGTGCCGCTGGAATGCGAGTTCTTCGCTCTCCGCGGAGTGGCACTGCTGACCGAGACCATCGAGAAGGTCCAGGAGCGGCTCAACCCCGAGCTGGAGCTCGACGGCATCCTCGCCACCATGTACGACTCCCGTACCGTGCACAGCCGTGAGGTCCTCGCGCGCGTCGTCGAGGCCTTCGACGACCACGTGTACCACACGGTCATCGGGCGGACGGTGCGCTTCCCGGAGACCACGGTCGCCGGCGAGCCCATCACCACGTACGCCTCCAACTCCGTGGGCGCCGCCGCCTATCGTCAGCTCGCCAGGGAGGTGCTCGCCCGGTGTCACGCCGAGTGAGTCTGCCCGGCGCCGACGAACTCTTCCGTACGACCGGGGGAACGGCGCTCCAGGCGTCCGCACCCCGCAGGGCCGTCCCGGCACCCGCGGGCGAGAGCGACACGACGGCGGCCGAGGGCTCCGCGGAGCACACGGCTGCGGACTCCGAGGCGTCGGAGCCGCGCGCCCGGACGGCGGAGCCCGAGGGCGCCGCCGCTCAGAAGCCCGCGACGCCCACCGCCGCGGTGCCCGCCCCGGCGGCGGCACGGCGGCGCGGCGGCGGCCGGGCCCCGAACCGGCGGCCCAGCGGCCGTGAGCGCCACGACGAGAAGATCACGGTCTACGTCTCCGCCGAGGAGCTGATGGACCTGGAGCACGCCCGGCTCGTCCTCCGGGGCGAGCACGGTCTCGCCGTGGACCGGGGCCGGATCGTCCGGGAGGCCGTCGCGGTCGTCCTGGCGGACCTGGAGTCCCGCGGCGACGCGAGCATCCTCGTGCGCCGCCTGCGCGGCCGCTGACGGTAGCCTGCGGGCTGCCGCGCTCCCCGTTCCCCTGGACCTCCATGCACCACGCCTCTGACGAAACGTCCCGCCCGCCACGCCGCCGCGCCCTGGGCCGCGGCCCGGGCGAGCCGGAGGGGCCCGCGGCCGCTCCGGCGGCGGGGGAGGTCCGGGACGGCCACGGGGCGGTGCCGGGCGCGGACGGCGATGCCGACGCGGCCGGATCCGGTGTGCCGACCGAGCCCGCGACTGGGCTGGGGCCTGGGTCTGGGCCCGAGTCCGGGCCGACGCCCGAGTCCGAGGACGGGCCCGAGGACGGGCCCACGCCCGAGCCCGAGCCGACGCCCGAGTCTGAATCCGGGCCCACGCCTGAGTCCGGGCCCACGCGCGAGTCCGGGCCCACGCCCGAGTCCGGGTCCACGCCCGAGTCCGGGCTGGAGGTCGAGGCAGGGCCTGCGGTCGGGTCCGGGTCAGGGCCGAGGCCCGAGTCCGGGTCCACGCCCGAGGCCGGGGACGGGCGGTTCACCGTGCGGCTGGCCAATTTCGAGGGGCCCTTCGACCTGCTGCTGCAGCTGATCACCAAGCACAAGCTCGACGTCACCGAGGTCGCGCTCTCCCAGGTCACCGACGAGTTCATGGCGCATCTGCGTGCCCTCGGGCCCGACGGTGATCTCGACCAGACCACCGAGTTCCTCGTCGTCGCCGCCACCCTGCTCGACCTCAAGGCCGCCCGGCTGCTGCCCGCCGCCGAGGTCGAGGACGAGGCCGACCTCGCGCTCCTGGAGGCCCGGGACCTGCTCTTCGCCCGGCTCCTCCAGTACCGCGCGTACAAGCGCATCGCGGCGATCTTCGAGGAGCGCTGGGAGGCCGAGGGCCGCCGCCATCCCCGTACCGTCGGACTCGAACCCCACCACGCCGAGCTTCTCCCCGAGGTCGTCATCTCCATCGGCGCCGAGGGCTTCGCCAGGCTGGCCGTCAAGGCGATGCAGCCCAGGGCCGAGCCGCAGGTGTACGTCGACCACATCCACGCCCCGCTCGTCAGCGTCCGTGAGCAGGCCGCCGTGGTCGTCTCGCTGCTGCGGGAGCGCGGGACCGCGCTCTTCCGGGAGCTCATCGAGGACGTCGGCGACGACACCCTCACCGTCGTCGCCCGCTTCCTCGCCCTCCTGGAGCTCTACCGGGAGAAGGCCGTCGCCCTCGACCAGGAGACCGCCCTGGGGGACCTCACGGTCTCCTGGACCGGCGGGGAGACCGATCCCACGGGGGCAGTGACCGACGAGTTCGACCAGGAGACCACCCAGGAGACCACCGCATGAGCGACCTCAAGCCCTCTCTCGAAGCCGTCCTCATGGTCGTCGACGAACCCGCCACCGAGTCGCATCTCGCCAAGGTCCTGGAGCGCACTCCCCGCGAGGTGGCCGACGCCCTGCGCGAGCTGGCCGACGAGTACACCGTCCAGGGCCGCGGCTTCGAGCTGCGCCAGGTGGCCGGAGGCTGGCGCTACTACACCCGCGCCGCCCACGCCGCGGCCGTCGAGGCCTTCGTCCTGGAGGGCCAGCAGGCCCGGCTCACCCAGGCGGCCCTGGAGACCCTCGCGGTCGTCGCGTACCGCCAGCCGGTCAGCCGTTCCCGGGTCTCCGCGGTCCGCGGAGTGAACTGCGACGGCGTGATGCGGACCCTCCTCCAGAGGGGTCTGGTGGAGGAGACGGGCGCGGAACCCGAAACAGGTGCGATCCTGTACAGGACGACGAACTACTTCCTGGAGCGGATGGGCCTGCGCGGCCTGGACGAGCTCCCCGAGCTCGCGCCCTTCCTCCCCGAGGCGGAGGCGGTCGAGCCGGACTCACTGGAAGGAGTCCCGTCGTTCGATCCGGATGCACCGGATCGTGAGGACGACGACGACAAGACGGAAGTTTGATGCGAAGCAGCAGCGGCAGGAACAGCAGCGGAAACAACGGCGGGAGCCGTGGTGGCAACAGCGGCGGCCGCGGCGGCAGCAGCGGTGGCGGCCGTGGTGGCAGCGGCGCCGGCGGTGGCGGCTACCGGGGCTCCGGTGGCGGGAGTGGCAGCGGTGGCGGTGGCGGTGGCTACCGCGGCGGCAGCGGCAGTGGCTCCGGTGGCGGTGGCTACCAGGGCGGCGGCGGTGGCGGCTACCAGGGCGGCGGCCGTGACGGCCAGAAGAGCCCGAGCAACCCGCGCCGGCCTCGCCCCGAGGAGCGCTCCTACGACGTGAGCCCCCCCTCCGAGGCCCCGAAGAAGGGTCGCGGCTCCGCGGCCCGCGGCGGCGCCAAGGGCGGCCCCAAGGCCCCTCAGGGCGGCATGCCGCCCCGTCGTGGCCCGCACGGTCAGCGCCAGGCCCCGGCCCGCTCGCGCGAGCTCGACGCCAAGATCGAGCAGCGCAACCGGGAGCGGTACGAGAACCGGCCGGAGATCAAGACCCCGAAGACCTTCCCCGGCGCCGAGCAGGAGGGCGAGCGGCTGCAGAAGGTCCTCGCCCGCGCCGGCATGGGTTCGCGCCGCGCCTGTGAGGAGCTCATCGAGCAGGCCCGCGTCGAGGTCAACGGCGAGATCGTCCTGGAGCAGGGCAAGCGCGTCGACCCGGAGAAGGACGAGATCAAGGTGGACGGCCTGACCGTCGCCACCCAGTCGTACCTGTTCTTCGCGCTGAACAAGCCGGCCGGTGTCGTCTCCACCATGGAGGACCCGGACGGCCGCCAGTGCCTGGGCGACTACGTCACCAACCGTGAGACGCGCCTCTTCCACGTCGGCCGGCTCGACACGGAGACCGAGGGCATCATCCTGCTCACCAACCACGGTGAGCTGGCCCACCGCCTCACGCACCCGAAGTACGGCGTGAAGAAGACCTACCTGGCCGCCATCACCGGCCCGCTGCCCCGTGAGGTCGGCAAGCGGCTCAAGGACGGCATCCAGCTGGAGGACGGCTACGCCAGGGCCGACCACTTCCGTGTGGTCGAGCAGACCGGCAAGAACTACCTGGTCGAGGTCACGCTGCACGAGGGCCGCAAGCACATCGTGCGCCGCATGCTCGCCGAGGCGGGCTTCCCGGTCGAGAAGCTGGTCCGTACGGCCTTCGGCCCGATCGGCCTGGGCGACCAGAAGTCGGGCTGGCTGCGCCGGCTCACCAACACGGAGGTCGGCATGCTGATGAAGGAAGTCGGCATGTAAGGCCCCGAGGCCCGCAGGCCCCAGGCCTGCTCCACGCGAGAAGCCCGCGACCGTCCGCCGGTCGCGGGCTTCCGTGTTCTCCGCGCCGGCGCCCGGGCGAGAGCCGGCTGATCTCCGGCGGGGCTCGGCGCCGCGCTTTTCGGGCTTGTGGCCGAAGGCCGCCACGCTTTATAGTCAATATGACTCTTAAGGAGGCGGGCGTGAGCCTCGCAAGCATTCTCGAACCGCTGCAGCAGCCGCTCTTCACGATCCTGGACACCCCGGTCAGCTGGACCGAGGTCCTGGGATTCGGCAGCGGGGCGCTCTGCGTCTGGCTCGTCGCCCGTCAGCACCTCGCGAACTGGCCCATCGGCATCGCCAACAACCTGTTCTTCGTCCTGCTCTTCACGCAGGCCGGGTTGTACGCGGACGCCGGTCTCCAGATCGTCTTCATCACCCTCGCCGTGTACGGCTGGTGGACCTGGACCCACGGGGGTGGACCAGGCTCCGACGCCCTCCCGGTGCGCCGCACCACGCGCACCGAGTGGACGTGGCTGCTCACGGCGGGGGTGGTGGGGACCTTCGCCCTCACCCTCCTGCTCGACCGCGCCACCGACTCGACCGTCCCCTTCTGGGACGCCCTGACGACCGCGCTCTCCCTCATGGCGACCTACGGCCAGTGCCGGAAGCGCCTGGAGTCGTGGTGGCTGTGGATCGCCGCCGACGTGGTCTACGTACCGTTGTACGCGTACAAGGAGCTGTACCTGACCTCGCTGCTCTACGTCGGCTTCATGACGCTCTGCGCCCTCGGCCTGCGCGGCTGGACCAGGGACCTCACCGCACGCCGTGCCCTCCAGGTGGAGGCGGCGGCATGAGGCGCTACGGACACGGCCTGGTCCTCGGCAAGTTCTATCCGCCGCACGCCGGCCACCACCATCTCGTCCACACGGCCCTCGCCCGCTGCGAGCGCCTCACCGTCCTCGTCTGCGCCTCCTCCGTGGAGAGCATCCCCCTGGAGGACCGGGTCGCCTGGATGAGGGAGGTCCACCCCGACGCCCTCGTCGTCGGAGCCGTCGACGACATCCCCGTCGACCTCCACGACCCCGACGTCTGGGACGCCCACATGGCCGTCTTCCGGGCCGCCGTGCCCGAACGCGTCGACGCCGTCTTCACCTCGGAGCCGTACGGGGAGGAGCTCGCCCGCCGCTTCGGTGCCGAGTCCGTCTGCGTCGACCCCGCGCGCGACCGCTTCCCCGTCTCCGGTACCGCCGTCCGCGCGGACCCCGCCGGCTGCTGGGACTTCCTGGAGGCGCCCGTGCGCTCCGCGCTCACCCGGCGCGTCGTCGTCCTCGGCGCCGAGTCCACCGGCACCACCACCATGGCCCTCGCCCTCGCCGACCACTACCGGCGGCGCGGCGGCGTCTGGGCCCGGACCCGGTACGTGCCGGAGTACGGACGCGAGTACAGCGAACTCAAACTCGCCGAACTCCGCGCCGAACGCCCCGGCGCCGCATGGGCCGACGTCGCCTTCCACTCCTCCGACTTCCCCGTCATCGCCCAGCGCCAGGCCGAACTGGAGGAAGAGGCGGCCCGCGACGGTTCACCCGTCCTCTTCTGCGACACCGACGCCTTCGCCACCACCATCTGGCACGAGCGCTACATGGGCACCACCAGCCCCGCCACCGGCGAGATCGCCGCCCACGGCCGACAGCACCTCTGGCTGCTCACCGACCACCGGGGCGTCGACTTCGAGGACGACGGCCTCCGCGACGGGGAGCACCTGCGGCCCTGGATGACCGCGCGCTTCCTCACCCAGCTCGCCCACAGCGGCCGCCGCACGGCCGTCCTCAGCGGCCCGCACGAGGAACGCCTCGCTGCCGCGGTCGCCGCCGTCGACGGGCTGCTCGCCGAGGGCTGGGACCTCGCCGACCCGCTGCCGGAGCGCCGATGAGCGGCGGCCGGGTGCCGGGCGGAGGACGGCCGGGGAGCACGCCCGGGGCGGGTCCGGGCGGGGAGTCGGAGTACACATCCGGGGCGGGGCCGGGCGGGGAGCCGGGGCGCACTCCCGGGGCAGGGCCGGCAGACGCGCCCGAGGGCTACGACCCGTACGCCTTCGAGCCGTTCGCCGTCACCGTCGACCTCGCCGTCCTCACCCTCCGCGAGGAGCGCCTCCACGTCCTGCTCGTCGAGCGCGGCCAGGAGCCGTACGCCGGACACTGGGCCCTCCCCGGCGGCTTCGTCCTGCCCCGCGAGTCCGCCGAGCGGGCCGCCCGCCGCGAACTCGCCGAGGAGACCGGGCTCTCCGACACCACCGTCGCCGGACTCCACCTCGAACAGCTCCGCACCTACAGCGAACCGGACCGCGACCCGAGGATGCGGGTCGTCTCCGTCGCCTTCGCCGCGCTCGTGCCCGACGCACCCGAGCCACGCGGCGGCGGAGACGCGGCGCAGGCCCGGTGGATGCCGTACGGGACGCACGGGCCGCTCGCCTTCGACCATGACCGCATCCTCGCCGACGCCCACGAACGGGTCGGCGCCAAGCTGGAGTACACCTGCCTCGCGACCGCCTTCTGCCCGCCCGAGTTCACCCTCGGCGAGCTGCGGCAGGTCTACGAGACGGTCTGGGGCGTCGAGCTCGACCGCCCCAACTTCCGGCGCAAGGTCCTCGCCACGCCCGGCTTCGTCCAGGCCGTGGAAGGACCGCCGCGCCTCACCGGCGGACGGGGGAAACCGGCCGCTCTCTACCGGGCGGGCGAGGCCACCACCCTCCATCCGCCCCTCCTGCGACCGGAAGGACGATCCACGTGAACCCGACCCGCACCGCGACCAAGCAGGCCGCGACCGGCTCCCTGATCGGGCTGGCGCTCGGCGACGCGCTGGGCTTCCCGACCGAGTTCAAGGACGTGCCGTCGATCCTCGCCTCGTTCGGACCCTGGCGGGAGATGCCGCTGCCCGTCAGGAACGGGAAGGCGTACGTCACCGACGACACCCAGATGGCCCTCGCCTTCGCCCGGGGGATCCGCACCGCGACGGACCGCGGCGTGCTCGCCCCGCTGCGCCTCGCTCGGCCCGTCCGGGACGAGTTCGTCGACTGGTACCACTCGCCCGAGAACAACCGCGCCCCCGGCAACACCTGCCTCCGCGCCTGTGCGCTCCTCGACGGCGACCGGCTCTGGCAGGACGCCAGCCAGATCCACTCCAAGGGCTGCGGCGCCAACATGCGCGTCACGCCCATCGGTCTCGTCCCCGGCCTCAGCGAGGAGCAGCGGGCCGGCGCGGCGCAGCTCCAGGCGGCCCTGACCCACGGTCACCCCACCGCGCTCGCCGCCTCCGACCTCACCGCCCGCGCCGTGTACCTCCTCGCCCAGGGCGTCGACCCGGCCGGACTCGTCGGACAGCTGCGCTCGTACGCGTACGAGAACCGCTCCCGCTACCACGAGCACTGGCTCGGCGACCTCTGGACCCGCTCCCAGGACCCCTCCGCCCGGCACTTCGTCGAGCGCGGCTGGGACGAGTGCCTGGCCGTCCTGGAGCGCCTCGACGCCGTCCAGCGCACGGCCGACCCGGAGCTCGACCCCTGTACGTACACGGGAGACGGCTGGATCGCCGAGGAGGCCCTCGCGACCGGGCTCCTCAGCTTCCTCCTCTTCCCCGACGAGCCCCTCGCCGTGCTGCGCCGGGCCGCCTGCACCCGGGGCGACTCCGACTCGATCGCCGCCCTCGCGGGCGCCTTCGCCGGTGCCCACCTCGGCGCGGACGCCTGGCCGAAGGAGTGGGAGGAGCGCGTCGAGTACCGGAGCGACCTGCTGACCTTCGGTGCGCTCTGGGACGCTTGACCGATGACGCTCTCCCTCGAGTCCGCCCTGGACACCGACCTCGCCGCCGTCGTGGCCGGACAGCCCGACCCCCTGCTCTTCGCGACCGTCTCCGGCGCGCACCTGTACGGGTTCCCGTCCCGCGACTCGGACGTGGACCTGCGCGGCGCGCACCTGCTGCCGACGGAGGCGCTGGTCGGGCTGCGCGAGCCCGAGGAGACCCGCAGCCGGATGTGGGACCGGGACGGCGTCGAGATGGACCTGGTCACCCACGACCTGCGGAAGTTCGCCCGGCTGATGCTGCGCCGCAACGGCTACGTCCTGGAGCAGCTCACCTCCCCGCTCGTCGCGCACACCACGGAGACCCACGCCGAGCTGGTCTCGCTCGTGCCCGAGGTGCTCACCTCCCACCACGCCCACCACTACCGGGGGTTCGCCGGCACGCAGTGGCGGCTCTTCGAGCGCAGCGGCGAGCTCAAGCCGCTGCTCTACACCTACCGGGCGCTGCTGACCGGCATCCATCTGATGCGGGCGGGCGAGGTGCAGGCGCATCTGCCGACGCTGGTCGAGGAGGTCGCCGAGGCGCCCGCCCGGCTGCCTGACCTCGTCGCGGCGAAGGCTGCGGCGGAGCACGGGCTCGCGGGGGTGTCGGTCGAGGACGTACGGGCGGAGACGGAGGCCCTGCACGGGGTCCTGGACGAGGCGCAGGCCGTGTCCGGCCTGCGGGAGGCGTCGGTACGCGCCCACGACCTGCTGCACGATCTGGTCGTACGGGCGCGGTCGACGGCCCCGTAGGACGTGCGCCCGGGCCGGGCGGGGCAGCCCGGCAGGGCGGAACGGGCCCTACCGCGCGTCCGGTACCGCCGGCACCGAGGCCCGGCGCGCGCGGATCAGGAAGTCCTGCACGCGCGCGTGGTCCGGCGTCGCCGGGAGCGGGGTCGCGTCCAGGGCGCGGTCGGCCTCCTCCTGGAGGCGGTTCATCCAGGACTCGACCTCGGGCCAGGTCACCTCGCCGCGCTTGACCGCGAGGAGGCGTTCGCGCTCCTCGCCGACGTCGATCCGCAGCTCGCCCGAGCGCAGCAGGTCCCGGCAGCTGGTCAGCAGCCGCAGCAGGTGCATGGCGTGCTTCCAGCGCGGGTGGCCGTACTGGCGTACGTCCGCGTCGAGCTTGCGGCGCTGCCCGTCCGCGTAACGGACGAAGGTCTGATGGGCCTGCCGGGAGAGGAAGGCGCCGCGCAGCGAGAGCAGTTCGCGGCCGAGGTCGTCGACGTACTCGACCACGGGGGAGTGGAGGCATTCCAGGACGTTCGGGTTGTTGCGCAGAGCCAGCTCGCAGAAGCGTTCCAGCTCCCAGCTGAACTGCTCCTCGCCCGGTCCCTCGACATGGGCGGGGGGCTTGTCGAAATGCCAGAACAACGGCGTCGGGGCGAGGTACACGCCCCGGACGTCCGTGTCGCTGCCCTCGGTCGCGAGACCGAAGGCGCGTGAGCCCATCACACAGGAGTAGATCGTGTGTTCGCGCACCAGCTCGTCCGGAGTCATGCCGGTCAGGCTACGACAGGGCTGTGACAGGGCTATGCCAGGGTGATCGAGTCCCCCGAGACGGTGATCTGCTCGGGCGGCAGCGGGCGCGGGGCCGGTCCCGCCACCACCGCGGCGTCGGTGACGCTGAACTTGGAGCCGTGACAAGGGCAGTCGATGGTGCCGTCCGCGACCTTGTTCACCAGACAGCCCTGGTGGGTGCAGACCGCGGAGAACGCCTTGAAGTCACCGGCCGTGGGCTGGGTGACGACCACCTTCTCCCCGGCGAAGACCTTGCCGCCGCCCACCGGGATGTCGGCGGTCTTGGCCAGGGCCTTGCCTCTGGGAGCACCGGGGGAGGCGCTCGTCTCGGCGGGGGCGCTCGGGGTGGCCGGCGCACTCGTGCCGGGAGCGCTCGTGCCGGCGGTGTCGCCCGGGGTGGCCGGTGCGCCGGTGGTCGTACCGCCGTCGCCTCCGTCGTCCGAGCCGCAGCCCGCCGTCAGGGCCGCGGCGGCGACCAGGACGGTACGGCGGCTCGTGGCGCGTGAGGTCAGGTTCGTGACGCGTGAAGTCATACGGCCACCTTGGCGCCGCCGGGACGCCGGGTCCCGCAACACGCCTACGCCCGGAGGGTCAGCTCCCTCGCACGGCCGTCCGCGCCACGCCGCACCTCCAGGACCGAGGTCACCGCGTCCCGCTCGATCGGCCCGTACACATGAGGGAAGAGCGTCCCTCCCGAGCCCTCCCAGCGGACCTCCCCGGCCAGCCGCTCCTCGTCGATCACCAGCACCAGGAGCGGGCCCGGGACGTCCCGGTAGCGGGCGTCGGCGATCACGAGGGCCGCGGCCTCGTCCGGCGAGCAGTGGACGAAGCCCTCGGCGCCGAGGGACGCCGGGGCGTACGGGGCATCGGGGGCGGCGGACCAGTCGGCCAGCGGTACGACGTGCAGCAACATGTCGACAGTTCTACCCCGCGGATCATCCGGGCGAGGCCTGTACCCCGAGTGGCGGAGCACCCCGGTTCGGGTGACATTGGGCGTGATCCGAACCGGACGAAAGGCAGGACCATGGCGGGAAACGACCTCGGCGGGCTCCTCGGGAGTCTCCTGGGAGGTCCCGGCGGACAGAGCGGTGGCGGTGCCGGCGGCATCCTCGGCTCCCTGATCGGCGCGCTCGCGGGCGGCCAGGGCGGGGGCGGCGCGGGCGGTGCGTCGAACCCGCTCGGTGGACTCCTCGACATGCTCACCAGGTCGGGCCTCACCGACCAGACCCGGTCCTGGGTCGGCACCGGTGAGAACCAGCCCGTCAGCGGCGCCCAGATCGCCGAGGCCCTCCCGGACGAGACCCTGCGGAAGGTGGCCCAGGACGCCGGCGTCAGCCCGGAGGAGGCCGCCGACCGGATCGCGCAGTCGCTGCCGCAGGCCGTCGACAAGCTGACGCCGACCGGCTCGATGCCCCAGGGCTCCCTTGAAGACATCATCCGCGAGCAGAATCTCTGACCGGCGAACCCGGGTTCCCGGCCTCCCGGGGCTCCGAAGGCCCTCGCGGCGCCCGTCCTCCGTCTCGGAGAGCGGGCGCCCCGGCACGCCCTCCGGCCCCTGACTAGGCTGAACGGAGCACTGACGCAGGCGAAGGAGCACGACGTGGCGGTACGAGCGGTCCGAGGAGCCGTCCAGCTGGAGCGGGACGAGGCCGGACACATGAGCGAGCAGGTCGAAGAGCTGCTCACCGCCGTCCTCGAGCGCAACGGACTCGACGCCGACGACCTCATCAGCATCTGGTTCACGGCCACCCCCGACCTCCACAGCGACTTCCCCGCCGCCGCGGCCCGCCGCATCGGCATCGTCGACGTCCCCCTGATCTGCGCGCAGGAACTCGACATCGAGGGCGCGATGCCGAGGGTCGTCCGGCTCCTCGCCCATGTCGAGACCGAACTTCCCAAGTCCCGGATCGCGCACGTCTACCTCGGCGCCGCGGCCGCTCTGCGCAAGGACATCGCCCAGTGAGAACAGCGCTCGTCATCGGCACCGGACTGATCGGCACCTCCGCCGCGATCGCCCTCGCGGGCAGGGGCGTCACCGTCCATCTGCGCGACCACGACCCGGCGCGCGCCAGCACGGCCGCCGCGCTCGGCGCCGGCACCGACGAGGCGCCCGAGGGGCCCGTCGACCTCGTCATCGTCGCCGTGCCCCCGGCGCACGTGGCCGCCACCCTCGCCGAGGCCATGACCGCCGGGCTCGGGCGCGGCTACCTCGACGTGGCCAGCGTCAAGGGCGGCCCCAAGCGCGAGCTGGAGGCCCTGGGCCTCGACCTCACCGCGTACATCGGTACGCACCCCATGTCCGGCAAGGAGCGCTCGGGCCCGCTCGCCGCGACCGCCGACCTCTTCGAGGGACGCCCCTGGGTGCTCACCCCGACACGGGACACCGACACCGAGGTCCTCAACCTCGCTCTGGAGCTCGTCGCGCTGTGCCGGGCCGTCCCCGTCGTCATGGACGCCGACGCCCACGACCGCGCGGTCGCCCTGGTCTCCCACACCCCGCAGCTGGTGTCGTCGATGGTCGCCGCGCGCCTCGAGGAGGCCGACGAGTCGGCCGTACGCCTCTGCGGGCAGGGCATCCGCGACGTCACCCGGATCGCGGCCTCGGACCCGCGCATGTGGGTCGAGATCCTGTCCGCGAATCCCGGCCCCGTGGCGGACGTCCTCTCCGGCGTCGCCGCCGACCTCGACGAGACCGTCCGCGCGCTGCGCTCCCTGCAGTCCGCCGACGAGGACAAGCGCCGGGACGGCGCCTCGGGCGTCGAGGACGTGCTGCGCCGCGGCAACGCCGGCCGCTCCCGCGTCCCCGGCAAGCACGGTGCCGCGCCCACGGCGTACGAGACGGTCGCCGTCCTCATCAGCGACCAGCCGGGCGAGCTGGCCCGGATCTTCGCCGACGCGGGCCGGGCAGGGGTCAACATCGAGGACGTCCGCATCGAGCACGCGACGGGGCAGCAGGCCGGTCTGGTCCAGCTGATGGTGGAACCCTCGGCGGCACCGGGGCTGGGGGCGGCGCTGCAGGAACGCGGCTGGGCGCTTCGGACAGGCTGACGCGCCCCGGCCCCGGCGGCGGGGGGCCGCTCCCGTAGGGCCCCGCGGGACGCGGCGCGCGGCGGGGCGGCGGGGGCCCCGTAGAGGTGGGGCCGGGCGGGGGCCGGGGACTCGGTAACCTTGTGGAGGTCCCCCGCATCCTGCCGGGCCCGTCACTCACCCCCAGGAAGGTGTTCCCACCGTGGAATCCGTGATCGTCGCCATCGACGGGCCCTCCGGCACGGGCAAGTCCAGCACCTCGAAGGCGGTCGCCGCCAAGCTGGGTCTGAGCTACCTCGACACCGGTGCCCAGTACCGGGCGATCACCTGGTGGATGATCAGCAACGGTGTGGACGTCCACGACGCCGACGCCGTCGCCAACGCCGCGGCCAAGCCGGTCATCGTCTCCGGCACCGACCCGGCGCGGCCCACGATCACCGTCGACGGCGCCGACGCCGCGGGCCCCATCCGGACCGAGGAGGTCACCTCCAAGGTCAGCGCCGTCAGCGCCGTCCCCGAGGTGCGGAGCCTGATCACGGAGCTCCAGCGGTCCATCGCCCGCAGCGCGGAGCACGGCATCGTCGTCGAGGGCCGGGACATCGGCACCACCGTCCTGCCCGACGCCGATCTCAAGATCTTCCTCACCGCCTCGCCCGAGGCCCGTGCCGCCCGCCGCTCCGGCGAGCTGAAGGGCGTCGACGTACAGGCGACGAAGGAGGCCCTGGTCAAGCGGGACGCGGCCGACTCCAGCCGTAAGACCTCGCCGCTCGCCAAGGCGGACGACGCCGTCGAGGTCGACACCACCGAGCTCACCCTCGACCAGGTCATCGAATGCGTCGTCACCCTGGTGGACGAGAAGAGGACGGCCGCCAAGTGACCGTGCCCTCCGGGAAGGGCGCCGCCGTCGGCCGACGCATCGGCATCGGCCTGATGTACGGCTTCTGGAAGCCGCGCGTCCTCGGCGCCTGGAAGGTGCCGGCCACCGGCCCCGCCATCCTCGCCGTCAACCACGCGCACAACATCGACGGCCCCATGCTCATGGGCACCGCACCGCGCCCCGTGCACTTCCTCATCAAGAAGGAGGCGTTCGTCGGCCCGCTCGGCAGCTTCCTGGAGGGCATCGGGCAGCTCAAGGTGGACCGCGACAGCACCGACCGCACGGCGATAGGCAACGCCCTGGGCGTCCTGGAGCAGGGCGGCGTCCTCGGGATCTTCCCCGAGGGCACCAGGGGCGACGGCGACTTCGCCTCGCTCCGCTCGGGCCTGGCGTACTTCGCCGTCCGCAGCGGAGCCCCGATCGTCCCGGTGGCCGTCCTGGGAAGCACCGACCGCCGCGGACGGTTGGTCAAGGCACTGCCTCCGCTGCGCGGCCGCGTCGACGTCGTCTTCGGCGACGCCTTCGACGCGGGTGACGGCTCCGGCCGGCGCACGCGCAAGGCGCTCGACGAGGCCACCGTACGGATCCAGGGGAAGCTCACCGACCACCTGGAAAACGCCAGGCGTCTCACCGGGCGCTGAGCGAGACTTTCAGTAGTGGGCCCCGCGGCCCGGGGACCCACCGACCACGAATGATCAAGGAACGGACTTCATGAACGACCAGCACGACCACGGGGCACTTGGCGACGCCGAGTACGCGGAGTTCATGGAGCTCGCCTCCGAAGAAGGCTTCGACGTCGAAGAGGTCGAGGGCGCGATCGAGGAGGCGGGCCACGGCCCCCTCCCCGTCCTCGCCGTCGTCGGCCGTCCGAACGTCGGCAAGTCGACCCTGGTGAACCGCATCATCGGCCGCCGCGAGGCCGTCGTGGAGGACAAGCCGGGCGTCACCCGCGACCGCGTCACCTACGAGGCCGAATGGGCCGGGCGCCGCTTCAAGGTCGTCGACACCGGCGGCTGGGAGCAGGACGTCCTCGGCATCGACGCCTCCGTCGCCGCCCAGGCCGAGTTCGCCATCGAGGCCGCCGACGCCTGTCTCTTCGTGGTGGACGCCACCGTCGGCGCCACCGACACCGACGAGGCCGTCGTCAAGCTGCTGCGTCGCGCCGGCAAGCCGGTCGTCCTCGCCGCCAACAAGGTCGACGGACAGTCCGGCGAGGCCGACGCGGCCATGCTGTGGTCCCTGGGCCTCGGCGAGCCGTTCCCCGTCTCCTCGCTGCACGGCCGCGGCACCGGCGACCTCCTCGACGAGGTCCTGAAGAAGCTGCCCGAGGCCCCCGAGCAGCGCTTCGGCAACGCCGTCGGCGGCCCGCGCCGCATCGCTCTCATCGGCCGCCCGAACGTCGGCAAGTCCTCGCTGCTCAACAAGGTGGCGAACGAGGACCGCGTCGTCGTCAACGAGCTGGCCGGCACCACCCGCGACCCGGTCGACGAGCTGATCGAGCTCGGCGGCGTGACGTGGAAGTTCGTCGACACCGCCGGTATCCGCAAGAAGGTCCACCTCCAGGAGGGCGCGGACTACTACGCCTCCCTGCGGACGGCCGCCGCCGTCGAGAAGGCCGAGGTGGCCGTCATCCTCATCGACACCACCGACAACATCTCGGTCCAGGACCAGCGCATCATCACGATGGCGGTCGAGTCGGGCCGCGCCATCGTCATCGCCTACAACAAGTGGGACGAGCTCGACGAGGAGCGCCGCTACTACCTCGAGCGCGAGATCGAGACCGAGATGCAGCAGGTCGCCTGGGCGCCCCGCGTCAACGTCTCCGCCAAGACCGGCCGCCACATGGAGAAGCTGGTACCGGCCATCGAGACCGCCCTCGCCGGCTGGGAGACCCGTGTCCCCACCGGCCGGCTCAACGCCTTCCTCGGTGAGATCGTCGCGGCCCACCCGCACCCGATCCGCGGCGGCAAGCAGCCCCGCATCCTCTTCGGCACGCAGGCCGGCACCAAGCCGCCCCGCTTCGTGCTCTTCGCCTCCGGCTTCCTCGAGGCCGGCTACCGACGCTTCATCGAGCGCCGCCTCCGCGAGGAGTTCGGCTTCGAGGGCACCCCGATCCACATCTCGGTGCGCGTGCGCGAGAAGCGCGGCCGCAAGAAGTAGTCGGTCCGTCCGGGCCATATGGACCGGGGACACGGCGGAGGGCCGGGGCGCGATCGCCCCGGCCCTCCGCCGTTCCCCCGGTGTGCCGTGTGCCTAGACGCCCCTGCGGGGCCCCGGCGGCAGGGCCGCCTGGGTGTGGGTGTGCGTCGGCGGGTACGGGGCCGACCACGCCGCCGGATACGCCGACGTGTACCGGCTGCCCTGCCCGTGTCCGTACACGCCCGTGCTCACCGCCGTACCGAACGCCCGGAACGTCAGCTCCTCCTCGCCGCTGCGGTCACCCGGCAGCGTGCGGAACGACCTGCGGTACTCCGAGTACAGGGCGTCGTAGATCGGCGTGGGCGAGGCCCCCGCCGTGACGTCCTGCGCAGGGCGCATCGAAGGGATCTGGCTCGGATACGGCGGGAGGAAGGGGTCGTATGGGTGCACGTAGGTGCCAACGACCCCGCCGCCCGTCGGATGCGGGCGGCTCTCCGAAAGGAGCGCAGGCCGGGGACGCGGCACCGTCGGGGACGCCGGACCGGCGGACCCCGTCGGTACGCCGGAGACCCGCGCCCACCCTATGCCCGGCCGGCTGCCCTCCATCAGGTACCGGCCAGCGGCATCGCGGCGGCGACCAGGCGCCCGTTCGCCGCGGCCTTCTCCAATGCGTCGCGCAGCAGGTCCTCGCGCGGCTGCTGGCCGATCGAGCCGACCGGGGCGGCGAAGACCAGCACCGTGTGCGACTTGTTGGCCGCCGCACGCCAGCCCTCGGTGACCTGGAGCGGCTGGTGCGCCTGCCACCAGGCGGCCTGCCCGGCGCCGCCGGGGCCGGGCTGGAGGACGGAGTGCAGCTGGCCCATGGCGACCAGGACCGACCAGCCCGGCAGCGCGGCCGGCTTCTCGTCGAGGTTCATGACCTGGTGGAAGCCCTGGTCGGCCAGGAGCGGCAGGAACTCGTCGGTGAGGCCGTCCGAACCCGGACGGGCCACCGGCGCGGTCGGCTCCACGACGAGCGCCGGGTGCAGCTCGCCCTGGATCAGGACGAGACCGCTGGTGACGCCGAGCACGGCCTGCTCGGGGTGGGCGGCGGACAGCGCGTCGGCGGTGTCCGAGGCCGTGATGGAGGCGACGGCGCCCTGGAGCTGCTCCTCGGCGACCCGGACGACCTGCGACGGAATGCAGCTGGCGTGGGCGAACGCGAGGACCGCGGTCTCGTCGCCGACGAACAGCACCGTGCTGGTGCGCTCCTGCCCGGAGTCCCCCGGCGTGCGGCAGGAGGTGCAGTCGTAGCTGCCCGGGGCGTTGTCGCCGGCGAGCAGCCGGTCCGCTTCTTCGTCGCCGATCTCGGCGCGTACGTCCTCGCTGACGTCGAGCATGCGCGGCACGGGGGGCTCCCTGGACTCGGTACGGGGGGACGCCGGGCCGTTCCCGGTCGTCTCATGACGAGTTCAACGGGTCAGGCTCGGCCGGGGTCACGCGTGGAAGCGAGGCAACTTGGCACCGGCCCGTGCGGAAGCGGGGCAGCGGGGCTCCGGGGAGGCCCGGAACGCGGGTGACTCCGACCGGGTGGGGTGTGAACAGTGTTCCGCGCGGCACGGACCGCGGGCGGCGGGGCGCTGCCTAGCCTGCCCCGATGTCGAAGATCCGATTTTGGACGGCGGGTTCGCTTGTGGCGGCGTCCGCCGCCGCGCTGCTGACCCTGGCCCCGGCACCCGCCCTGGCCCGGGACGTGGCGGCCGGGCCCCGGACCACGTCCACCGTGCTCCGGGACGTGGCCGAAGGGCTTCGGGCGGCCGCGGCCGTGCCCGCCTATCCCTGCGCCAAGGACCAGTGGCCGTGGGGCTGTGTCGCCGAGTGCGAGAGCAGCGGGGACTGGCACATCAACACCGGGAACGGCTTCTACGGCGGGCTCCAGTTCTGGCACCCGACCTGGGTCGAGCACGGCGGACTGCGGTACGCGCCCCGCGCCGACCTGGCGACCCGCCCCCAGCAGATCGCCGTCGCGGAGGAGGTGCTCCGCACCCAGGGATGGGGGGCCTGGCCGGTCTGCTCCAAGCGGTACGGGCTGAGCGGGCGCGCCCACACCGTCCAGCCCGGCGACACCCTCAGCTCCATCGCCCGCCGCTTCGGGATCAAGGGCGGCTGGAAGGCGCTGTACGCGGCGAACCGGAGCCTCGTCGGGCCCGATCCGAACCGGGTCGTCGTCGGGACGATGCTGCGGATCGGCCCGCTGTGACGGGACTCGGGGCCGTCACCCGAGTTCGGTCCGCTCCCCGCTGAACGCGAGGGATCCGCGCCGCAGCTCGTGCACGAGAGTCCCGGGCGGCAGTCCGTCCGGGACCCGCTGCTCCGCCAGGACCACGGCGGCGCCGCCCTCCACGGCGAGTGCCGCCAGCCCTCGGTACGTGCGGGCGGCGACCGGCGGCGCCAGGCCGAGCGACGGTTCGTCGACCAGCACCACGCGCGCGTGGCGGGGGAGAAGGGCCCGGGAGAGGGCCAGCATGCGGCGCTCACCGCCGGAGAGGGTCCCGGCGGTGCGGTCGAGGAGGGGGACGAGCTCGGGGAAGGGGGGCCGCGCCCCGGGACTTGTGAGCGCGAGGTTCTCGGCGACGGTGAGGCCCGCGTACACCGCTTGCAGGTCCGGTACGAAACACAGCCCGCGGCGCGCCCGCTCGTGCGCCGGGAGGAGGGTCACGTCGGCGCCCCGCCACAGGACCCGGCCGGCGGTGAGCCGTACCACGCCGGCGAGGGCGCGCAGGGCCGTCGTCCGTCCCGAGCCGTTACGGCCCAGGAGGACGGTGACCGTGCCGGCGGGGACGGGCAGGTCGAGGCCGTGCAGGGCCTCCAGGGGGCCATAGCCGACCCGGGCGGCGCGCAGGGCGATCTCGACGCTCATGACACGATCCGGCCGCCTTCCATGGTGTGCACGGTGTGGGCGATGCCCGCGACGAGATCCGGGTCGTGTTCGACGACCAGGACGGTCAGGCCGTCCGCGGCCAGCGCGGCGAGGACCCGGGCGAGGGCGGCCGTCTCGGCGGCGTCGAGACCGGCGGAGGGCTCGTCGAGGAGCAGGGTGTGCGGCTGCCCCGCGAGCGCGCGGGCCAGCTCGACCCGGCGCAGGGTCCCGGTGGGCAGGCCCGTCGCCGCGGCGTGCCGTACGGATCCGGCGAGGCCGAGGAGACGCAGGCTCCGCTCGACCGCGGCGGGGTCCTTTCGGAGGTGGCCCTGCTCCTCGCCGAGGCGGACGTTCTCCTCGACGGTGAGGGACGGGAAGACGGCGAGGCGCTGGAAGGTCCGGGCGATGCCGAGGCGGGTGCGGGCGTGGGCCGAGCGGTGGGTGATGTCGGTGCCGTCGAGGGTGATCCGGCCCTCACGGGGGCGCAGGGTGCCCGCGAGGCAGTCGAAGAGGGTGCTCTTGCCGGCGCCGTTGGGGCCGACGAGGGCGGTGACGCGGGAGGGGGCGAGGTCGAGGGTGACGCGGTCGAGGGCGGTGACCCCTCCGGGGTGAATGACGGTGAGGTCGTGGGCATGGAGGCGGGGGACGGGCGCGCGGGCGTGGACCGCGGGCCGGTGGGAGGGGGTCCGGCCTTCGGCACGACGGGGCTCCCCGCCGGCAGGGGCGGTGCGGCGGGGCACGAGGGCCCTCGGTCCTCCCGTGGGGCGCGCGCCGCCGTCGGCGGCCGCGGGTGCGGGGTGCGTCTGGGGGAGCAACGTCGTCAGCGGGGGGATTCTGGCCGTCAGGGTGGCAAGGAGGCCCAGGGCCAGGGCCGCCGTGCCCGCGTACGCGCCCGCGTCGAGGGTCGTCAGGAGGGCCGCCGCCGCCAGCGGTGTCAGGAGGCTGTCCGCGCCCAGGACCAGGACCGCGGCGAACCACAGCAGGCCGCGGACGGGGTCGTACGCCTCCGGGTCGAAGGCACGCAGGCCCATGCCGAGCAGGCCGCCGCCCAGGGCCGCCAGGGCCGCGCCCAGGACGAACGCGAGGAGCTTCAGGCCGGGGACCGCGACACCCGCCGCCTCCGCGCCCGGCTCGTGGTCCCGCAGCGCCGCGAGCGCCCGGCCCGTCCGGCCCCTGCGGAGGGCCGCCACCAGGGCCAGACAGCCCGCGAGGACGACGAGTTCGAGGGCGTAGAAGGCGCGGTCGTCGGAGAAGCCCGCCGGGCGGCCGAGGGACAGGCCGGCCGTCGCGTACGGCTGGGTGAGGACGAAACGGCTCACCGCCACGCCCGTCGCCAGCGTCACGAGCGCCAGGGCAAGGCCGTGCCGGCGGATCGCCGGCCAGCCCGTGAGCAGGCCCACCGCCCCGACCAGCGGCACCGCCAGGCCGAGGGCGAGGAGGCCCGGGACCCCGCGTGCCGTGAGCAGCGCCGTGAACAGGGCGCCCAGGCCCGCGTACGCCGCCTGCCCGAGCGTGATCTGCCCGCCCCGCCCCGCCACCACGACCAGGGACAGCAGGATCACCGCGAGCGCCGGGACCTGGATCGCCGTGTGCAGGTCCGAGCCCGCGAAGCCCAGCGGGAGCAGGAACAGCAGGCCCACGACGAGCCACACGGCCCCCGGCACCCGTTCCGAGCGCACCGGCGGCGGCAGCGCGTCCCGGCCCTTGCCGCCGATCCCCGGCAGGACGAGGGCGGCCACCAGGAGCGCCGCCACGAACAGGTTCGCCCCGACGGCCTGGACCAGCGGTCCCGCCCATCCTTCCGGGTGCAGCCGGGTGAGCTGGGCCTGGGCGACGCCGATGGCGAGCGCGGCGGTCACCGCGACCGGCAGGGACCGCATCCGCGCGATGACGGCGACCGCGATCACCTCGACGACGAGCAGCGACATCCCGTAGGGGTCGAGCCGTACGTACGGGGCGAGGAGCACCCCGGTGAGCCCGGCGGTGAACGAGCCGAAGGCCCAGCCGGCCGCCGCGACGCGGTCCGCGTCGATCCCGGAGAGCACCGCGAGCGGCCGGTTGTCGATCACGGCCCGCAGCTCCCGCCCGAACCGGGTCCACCGGGTCACCGCGCCCACCAGGCAGGCGAGCACCACCACCGCGCCGAGTTGCGCCCAGGGATCGTCGCCGAGGAGCACGGGTGCGTCGTCGCGCGCCCCCGGGCCCCAGAGCAGCACCGCCGCGCCCACGAGCAGCACGAAGACGCCGATGGAGGCCACCAGGGACTGCGCCGGGTTCGCCTCCCGCCGGGCGAGCGGCCGGAACACCCCGAGGTCCAGGACGAGTCCGATGCCGGGGGCGAAGACGAGAAGGGTGACGAGGGCGCCCACGGGCAGCGGCCAGCCCCAGACGACCACCAGCTGGCGGAGCACGTACGCGCAGATCATGGCCACCGCGCCGTGGGCCAGGTTCAGGACGCCGGTCGCCCGGTAGGTGACGATCAGTCCGATCCCGGTGAGCGCGGCGGCGCTGCCGACCGCGAGGCCGGCGAGCGTCAACTCGTACGTCAGGGAGGCCATCAGGGCGGCCACGGCTCGCATACCGGACAGGGGGCCAGGACCGCTTCCCCCACCTCCGTCGCCTCCGGCTTGCCCGTGATCAGCGGGCAGTCCGGGCGGTGCGCGAGCGTTCCGCCCGGGACGCGGAGCGGCGGACCGTCGGAGGAGGGCGGGGGAGTCTCCTGCATCGCGGGGCCGTCCTCCGCCGCGGGGCCGTCCTCCGCCGTCCTCGGGCCGTGCGGTTCCGGCGGGCGTACGGGAAGGGCGTACGCCGTCACCACGAGGATCGCGCCCGCCACGATCAGGGCCGCGCCCGGCACCGTGCACGAGGCCAGATAGGGCAGCTGTCGCTCCGCGAACCGCTCGCCGGAGATCCCGTACCAGCCGAGCACGCACAGCACCGCGCCCCCGGCGGCCGCCACGAGACCGCTCCACAGCAGGGTCCGGGATGTCGGCACGGCGACCTCCCTCGTCTCTTCCTCACGCTATGCCCTGATCTTGCACTATGCCCCGATACGTCCCACCCTGGAAGCATCGGGCCGTACGGCCCGGAGGGACACCGGTGGTGAACCAGATGGTTTTCGCACGACTCGGCCGACGCCCCCGGCTCGCCGCCCTCGCGGCCGCCGCCGTCCTGGTGCTCACCCCCGTCGTCGCGGGGTGCTCCGACGACGGTGCCGGTGGTGGCGAGGGCCGCTACGACGGCACCGAGACCTCCGCCGCGCCCACGGGGGGCGACGAACCCGACGACCCCGCCGCCGCCAAGGCGGAGATCACCAGGAACTGGACGGCGTTCTTCGACCCCGGAACCCCCGCCGCCGAGCGGGTGAAGCTCCTGGAGAACGGGGAGCAGATGCAGGGCGTCCTCGCCGCATTCGGCGGCGACAAGAACGCCGCCATGACCTCGGCGAAGGTCACCGGCGTCGAGTTCACCTCCGCCACCGAGGCCAATGTGACATACGACCTGCTGGTCGGCGGAGCCCCCGCGCTGCCCGGCTCGCAGGGCACGTCCGTCCTCCAGAACGACACCTGGAAGGTCACCGTGAAGACGCTGTGCGGCCTCGTCCAGCTGAGCGGTGTCACCGTTCCGGGCTGCTGAGGCGGGAGCGGCACTGCTCCTGGCCCTGCTGCTCCTTCTTCTCACGGCCTGCGGCAGCCGGCTCCCGGAGCGTGCCTTCGAGACGCGGCCCACCGCCCACCCCTCCGGCGGTGAGCCGCTCCGCGTCGGGATCATCACCAGCGTCACCAGCCCCGTCGGCGGACAGGCCTTCACGGGCACGCGCGACGGCGCCCGCGCCTACTTCGACGCCCTCAACGCGCGCGGTGGCCTGGACGGGCGCCGGGTCGAGGTCGAGACCTGCGACGACGGCGGCAGCGGTGTCGGGAACAACGCGTGCGTGCACCGGCTGATCGACGAGCGAGGGGTCTTCGCCCTGGTCGCCACCACCGCCCTCGACTACGCGGGCGCGCCCCTCGTCTCCCGTGCCGGGGTGCCCGACATCGGCGGCCAGCCACTCACCCCCGCGTACGACACCTATCCGCATCTGTACGGGATCTACGGCAGCTCCGCCCCGCGCACCGGGAAGGAACCCGGCTGGGGCGGGGTCCTGTACGGCGGGACCGAGGTCTACCGCTGGTTCGCGAAGGAGAAGGGGGCACGGACCGCCGCCGTCGTCTCCTACAACCAGAGCGCGTCCGCCGCGTACGCCCGGCTGGTCACCCGGGGGCTGCGCGCCGAGGGCTACCGGGTCGTCGGGGAACAGGTGGACTTCGCCCTGCCCAACTTCCGCGCGGTCGCCGCCGATCTGCGGGCCCAGCACGTCGACGTCCTCTTCGACGCCATGGACACCCACGGCAACGTGCGCCTGTGCGAGGCGATGGAGGACCTCGGCGTACGGGTCGACGCCAAGGTCACCAACGTGCAGAACTGGTCCTCGTCCGTCGCCCGCGACTACGCCCGCGCGCCCGGCTGCCGGGACGCCCTCTGGGTGACCGGCGCGAGCCGCAACCACCAGGACACCGGGAATCCGGCGGTCCGCGAGTTCCGGGCGGCGATGGGGGAACGGCCGCTGTCGCAGTGGCAGCTGGAGGGCTGGGCGGCGGCGATGTGGTTCACCGACGCGGCCCGCTCCTGCCTCGCCGGGCGCGGAACCGACGGCGGGGACAGCGGCGGGGGGAGCGGTGCCGCCGGCGGCGGAGGCAACGGTGACGCCGGCGGTGGGCTCACCCGCGCGTGCGTGGAGGCGTACATGAACCGCCCGGAGGCGTACACCGCGCGGGGACTGCTGCTCCCCGTCCGCTACGAGCACCTCGCGCGACCGCCCGCGACCCGGAACACCTGTCTCTCCGTGGCCCATTGGCAGGACGGCCGGGGCTGGGTGAGCCAGGGCGAGATGACGAAGAACTGCGCGACCGTGCCCCAGCTCGGCTACCGCCCCTGACGCCTCGTCGGCCACGGGCCGTGAACGGCCCCCCTCCACCGGCAGTACAGTCGGGCGACCGATCAACTGACCGGGGGGAACCGGCAGCGCGATGCGTATTTCCTTTCTGCTCCACAACGGCTACCACTACGGCGGCACGATCCGGACGACGTTCACCCTCGCCGAGGAACTGGCGAAGCGTCATGAGGTCGAGATCGTCTCGGTGTTCCGCCACCGCGACCGCCCCCTCCTCGGCCTGCCCTCCGGGGTGACCCTGCGGCACCTCGTCGACCTGCGCGAGGACAGCCCCGGATACGACGGCGGCCACCCCGACTTCCACCGGCCCGCCGAGGTCTTCCCGCGCGGCGACGGACGCTGGAAGCAGTACAGCGCGCTCACCGACGCCCGGATCGGGGAGCACCTGCGCGGCGTCGAGGCCGACGTCCTCGTCGGCACCCGCCCCGGGCTCAACGTGCAACTCGTCCGACAGGCCCGGCGGGGGCCGGTCCTCGTCGGACAGGAGCACCTGATCCTCGACGGCCACACCTTCCGGCTGCGCCGGGACATCGGCCACGAGTACGCGCTGCTCGACGCCGTCACCACCGTCACCGAGGCGGACGCCCGCGCCTACCGGAAGCTCGGGCTGCCCGGCGTACGCGTCGAGTCCGTGCCCAACAGCGTGCCCGCGCCCCCGGTGCCGCCCGCCGACCCCGCGGCGAAGACCGTCGTCGCGGCGGGCCGGCTCACCCGCGTCAAGCGGTACGACCTGCTGATCGACGCCTTCGCCGAGGTGGCGGCCGACCACCCGGAGTGGAGGCTGCGGATCTACGGCAGCGGCGACGCCGTCCAGAACCTCAGGGGGCCGCTGACCCGGCAGATCAAGGACCGGGGCCTCGGCGAGCAGGTCTTCCTCATGGGGTCGGCGACTCCGCTGGAACCGGAGCTGGCCAAGGGCTCGATCGCCGCGGTGACCTCGCAGCGCGAGTCCTTCGGCATGACCATCGTCGAGGCGATGCGCTGCGGACTCCCCGTGGTCTCCACCGACTGCCCGCACGGACCGGGCGAGATCATCGAGGACGGGGTCGACGGCTTCCTGGTGCCGGTCGACGACGTGACGGCGTTCGCGCGGGCACTGCGCCGACTCGTCGAGGACGACGAACTGCGGGCCAAGACGGCACGGGCGGCGCTCGACGCGTCCGACCGGTTCGACCCGGTCCGGATCGCCGCCCGGCACGAGGCGCTGTGGACGGAGCTCGTCGAGCGGGGCGCGAGCCTGCGCACCCACCCGCAGGGCCGGGTGGCGCTGCACACCGGGACCGGTCGCGTGATCGACGCGGTCTACGCCCTGAAGGCGCGGGCCGGCAGGCTCGTCCGCCGCTTCCGCTGACCGGCCGCCCCCCCCGGGACGCCCGTTCATCGAGGACAGAAGTCGTCCGCGAGGGCTGGCAGACTCGGGATCATGTTGGAGACCTCCGCACGGCTCTTGCGTCTGCTCTCGTTGCTCCAGGCCCACCGCGAGTGGTCCGGTGCCGACCTCGCCGACCGGCTCGGGGTCACGCCCCGCACCGTACGGCGGGACGTCGACCGGCTCCGTGAGCTCGGCTACCCGGTCAACGCGAGCCCCGGGACCGGCGGCGGGTACCAGCTGGGTGCCGGGGCCGAGCTGCCGCCGCTGCTCCTGGACGACGAGGAGGCCGTGGCGGTCGCCGTCGGCCTGCGCGCCGCCGCCGGGCAGGGGGTCGAGGGCATCGGCGAGAGTTCGGTACGTGCCCTGGCCAAGCTGGAGCAGGTGCTTCCGGGGCGGCTGAGGCGCCGGGTGAGCGCCCTGAACGCCTTCACCGTCCCGATGCTGCGCACGCCGCGCGAGCGGATCGACCCGGCCGTCCTCACCGAACTCGCCAACGCCTGCCGGGACACCGAACGGCTCCGCTTCGAGTACCGGGACCACGGCGGGGCCACCACCCGCAGGAACGTCGAGCCGCACCGCCTGGTCTGCAGCGAGCGGCGCTGGTACCTGGTCGCCTGGGACGTGGACCGGGCCGACTGGCGCACCTTCCGGGCCGACCGGATCGTGCCGACGCCGCCGCACGGGCCCCGTTTCCCGCCCCGCGAGCCGCCCGCCGAGGATCTGGCCGCCTACGTGGCGAAGGGCGTGTCCACCTCGGCGTACGCGACCGAGGCGACGATCCGGCTGCATGTGCCGCTCGCCGAGGCCGCCGCGGCCGTCGGAGCGGCCGACGGCGTCCTGACGGCGGACGGTGAGGACGCCTGCCTGCTCCGGACGGGGGCCCACAGCCTCGATGTGATGGTGATCCACGTGTCGCTGATCGGCTTCGAGTTCGAGGTGCTCGACCCGCCCGAGCTGGTCGACCGGGTACGGGCGCTCAGGGACCTGTTGTCCCGTTCCCTCGACCGGTCCGCCTCCGCTCCGGCGGAGGGCTCGTGATCCGCATCCGCTCGTAGGCCGCGAACTCGGGGTGGTGCAGGTCGAAGGCCGGCGCCTCGGAGCGGATCCGGGGGACGGCCTCGAAGTTGTGCCGGGGCGGGGGGCAGGAGGTGGCCCACTCGAGGGAGCGGCCGAAGCCCCACGGATCGTCGACCTCGACCTTCGGCCCGTACAGCGTGGTCTTCCACACGTTGTAGAGGAACGGCAGGGTGGACGCGCCGAGCAGGAAGGCGCCGATGGTGGAGACGGTGTTGAGGGCGGTGAAGCCGTCCGCCGCCAGGTAGTCGGCGTACCGCCGGGGCATGCCCTCCGCGCCGAGCCAGTGCTGTACCAGGAAGGTCAGGTGGAAGCCGATGAAGAGGGTCCAGAAGTGGATCTTCCCGAGGCGTTCGTCGAGCATCCGGCCGGTGAACTTGGGCCACCAGAAGGTGAAGCCGGCGAAGGTCGCGAAGACGACCGTGCCGAAGACCGTGTAGTGGAAGTGGGCGACCACGAAGTACGAGTCGGTGACCTGGAAGTCCATGGGCGGCGAGGCGAGGATCACTCCGGTCAGGCCGCCGAAGAGGAACGACACCAGGAAGCCCACGCACCACAGCATCGGGGTCTCGAAGGAGAGCGAGCCCCGCAGCATCGTCCCGGTCCAGTTGAAGAACTTCACCCCGGTGGGCACCGCGATCAGGAACGAGAGCAGCGAGAAGAACGGCAGCAGCACCGCGCCCGTCGCGAACATGTGGTGGGCCCAGACGACCACCGACAGGCCGGTGATCGCCATGGTGGCGGCGATCAGCGTGGTGTAGCCGAAGATCGGCTTGCGGGCGAAGACCGGGATGATCTCGCTGACGATCCCGAAGAACGGCAGCGCGATGATGTAGACCTCGGGATGACCGAAGAACCAGAAGAGGTGCTGCCAGAGCAGCGCGCCGCCGTTCTCGGGCTGGAAGACCACCGAGCCGAGGCGCCGGTCCGCCTCCAGGACGAGCAGGGCCGCGGCGAGCACGGGGAAGGCGACGATCACCAGGACCGCCGTGAAGAGCACGTTCCAGGTGAAGATCGGCATCCGGAACATGGTCATGCCGGGCGCCCGCATCCCGATGATGGTCGCGAGGAAGTTCACCGACGTCAGGATGGTGCCGAAGCCGGAGAGCGCGAGCCCCACGATCCACAGGTCGACGCCGACGCCGGGGGACCGTTCCAGGCTGTTGAGCGGGGCGTAGGCGGTCCAGCCGAAGGCGGCCGGGCCGGTCGGGGTGAGCAGCGAGCCGATCACCATCAGGCTGCCGAAGAGGAACAGCCAGTACGAGAACATGTTCAGTCGGGGGAAGGCGACGTCGGGCGAGCCGATCTGCAGCGGTACCAGCTCGTTGGCGAAGCCGGCGAAGGTCGGTGTGGCGAAGAGCAGCAGCATGATCGTGCCGTGCAGGGTGAAGGCCTGGTTGAACTCCTGGTTCGTGAGCAGCTGGAGTCCGGGGCGGGCCAGCTCGGCCCGCATCAGCATCGCCATCAGTCCGGCGATGAGGAAGAAGACGAACGCGGTCACCAGATAGAGGTGCCCGATCTTCTTGTGGTCGGTGGTGGTGAGCCAGTCGATCAGGATCCGGCCGTGCCGCTCGCGGCTCGATTCGACGGTCGCGGTCGCTGTCCCGTTGCCCATCCGCTGCCTCCGCTTCGCGGTCGTCCCGGCTCCGCGTCTCCGGGCGTTCGGACAGCGTAAGCATTGTGTAAGGGAAGAGTGAGCGCCTCGCGTGCGCGTCGCCGAGACAATTCGGGACGGGCGGAGCGGGAAGAGTCGAATTACCCGCGTTCCGTCGGCACTTCCGGCCCCGTGGTGCGAACTGCCGGATGCCCTTCGGAATTACTGGAGAAACGGCCGGAATCCGTGTCCCGAAGTGACCGGGATCATGCCGAACATATGTCGAGAACTTGTGACACAAGCGTGACCGCCAAGGGACTAACGTGAGGGCCATGGCACCCACATCGCGCACTCCCGAACCGCCCCGCGACGCCCCCGAGTCCTATGTGGGCCTGGACGCGGACGGCGCCGCACGGCTCGCCAGGACGCGGGGCTGGAGCACCGTGAGGTCGCTCCCGCCCGGCTCGATCATCACGATGGAGTACCTCGCCGGACGCATCAACTTCGAGGTCGAGGGCGGCACGGTCACCCGCTGCTGGCTCGGCTGAGGGACCGGCGCCGGACGCACCGGGCGCGCTCGGTGCGTCCGGTACCCGGGCATACGGAAGGGCCCCGGCCGATCCATCGGCCGGGGCCCTTCCGTATGCGGGTGGGCAGACGCTCGTGGTCAGCCGCGGGTCGCCGGGGCGCGGCCGCCGGCCACTCCCGTGCGGGTCGCCGCAGCGCGCCCGCCGGCCACTCCGGCCGGCCCTCGGACCGGCTCCTCGGACCCGGGCGGACGCTGCGGGAAGTACCCCGGGCGGGGTCCTCCGGAGGCCACGGGCAGCGAGGGAACCAGACGGCGGCGGTCCCGCAGCCGGTCCCGTACCCGGTCGCGCAGGGTGAGGATCCACGACTCCGCCACGGCGAGGACCGGCTCGCACCAGGGCAGGGCGAGCAGGATCAGCAGTCCGGCGGCCCAGCCCAGGAGGACGTCGCTCAGCCAGTGCGTGCCGAGGTAGACCGTGGTGAGTCCGACGCCGAGCGCGACCACGGCGGAGAGCGCCGACAGATAGCGCCTGGCCCTCGGAGTGGTCGCCAGATAGGCGAGGATGCCCCAGGTCACGACCGCGTTGGCGGTGTGACCCGAGGGGAATATGTCGCCGCCCGCGAAGAGCTCGGCAGAGCCGACCTCGGTCGCGTAGTGGGGTCCGAGACGGCCGAGCCCGAGCTTGACCGCGCCGACCGTGACGTTGAGCAGCAGGAGGGCGGCGCCGAGGCAGAGCAGGGGCCGCAGCGTGTGCTGGCGCCAGGAGCGCCAGCCCAGCCAGGCGGCCACCATGACGGCCGTGGGGCCGCGCTGGCCGAGGACGACGTAGTAGTCGAGGAAGCCGTGGATCTCCGGCCACTGCTGATAGGGCCGGAAGAGCATGATCTTCCAGTCGAGGGTCACCAGCCACGTCGAGAGCAGCACGGCGACGACCATGGCGAGATAGAACGCCGACGTCCCGCCGAAGAGGGCGAGACGCGTGCGGGTCATCCGCGGGACCTCTATCTTCGGCGGTTCCGGCTCCCGGTCCAGCCGGGCAAAGATGTCGGTACGCACCCAATGGACGTTACAGGGAGTGAGAAGCAGACCCGGTCGTTCCGGTCTGTTCGTGATGTTGATGTGATGTGGAGTAGGTCTCAGTCGGCGGCCTATTCCTGTCGTCCGTCAGGAAATCCGATGACCTTCCGCCCTATTGTCGCGGAGTCGTTTCCGGAAGAGTGTTTGAATGCTCGGGAATTGCTTCAAACAGGTGTCCGTACGGAATTCCATGCGACGCGCGGCCCGCCCCGAGTGGCGTACGCCACACCGCGTGGCCCGCCGGGGTGAGAGCTGCACCACGCGCTCGGGCCTTGAACTCGCGTACGCTGACGGCTCACTCGCCCGTCGATGCCGGGCCACCCCAGGGGCATAAGCCCTGGTCGGGGCCCGCCGAGCGCGAGAGCTTCACTGGGAGGTACGTACATGTCGCGGACGAACACGGCCCCAGCACGACCGCGTGCCGCAGCCGACGGCGGAGCCAACCGCTGGGTCGTCCTCGTCGTCCTCTGCGTCAGCCTTCTCGTGGTCGCCCTCGACGCGACCATCCTCCATGTCGCGATCCCCTCGCTCACCGAGGACCTGCGCCCCAGCTCCACCTCGCTGCTCTGGATCGTCGACGCCTACCCCCTGATCTGCGCCTCGCTCCTGATCCTCTTCGGCACCCTCGGGGACCGGGTCGGGCGGCGCAGAATCCTCCTCCTCGGATACGCGCTGTTCGGCATCGCCTCGGCGGTCGCCGCGCTCGCCACCGAACCCTCCGTCCTCATCGGGGCCCGGGTGCTCCTCGGCGTCGGCGGCGCCATGATCATGCCCGCCACGCTCTCCATCCTCCGGGCGGTCTTCCCCGACCGGCGGGAGCGCGCCACCGCCATCGGGATCTGGACGGCGGTCGCCGCGATAGGGGCCGCCACCGGACCCGTGCTCGGCGGCTTCCTCGTCGAGCACTACTGGTGGGGCTCCGTCTTCCTCATCAACATTCCGCTGATGGCGCTGATCCTGCCGCTCGGTCGCCGCCTCCTCCCCGAGTCCCGGGGAGCCGCCGACGGACCCTGGGACGTCCTCGGCGCGCTCATGGCCGCCGCCGGTGTGCTCGGCTGCGTCCTCGGGGTCAAGCGGGCCGGCGCCGGCGAACCGCTCCTCGCGCTCCCGACCGCCGGGCCGCTGCTGCTCGGTGCCGCGCTCCTCGTCCTCTTCGTGCGACGCCAGAGGCGACGGCCCCACCCGCTGATCGACATGCGCCTCTTCTCCCGCGCCGCCTTCACCACCTCGGTCGGCTGCATCGTGCTCGCGATGCTGGCCCTGGTCGGCCTGCAGCTCATCGCCGTCCAGTACCTCCAGCTGGTCCTCGGCCTCAGCCCGCTGGAGACCGGGCTGCGCCTCCTGCCCCTCACCTTCGCCGCGATGGCCGCCGGCGCCACCGGCTCGTACACCCTGCGCAGGATCGGACCGCGCCGGATGGTCGGCTGGGGCTTCGTCCTCACCGCCGCCGCCGTGCTGCTGCTCACCTTCATGGGACAGCACGACCGGCCCCTGCTGCTCACGGTGGGCTTCGTGCTGCTCGGCTTCGGCCTGCAGACCACGCTGTTCTCGGCGTACGAGTCGATGCTCAGCGAGGCCCCGCAGCGGAGCGCCGGCGCCGCCGCCTCGATCGGCGAGACCTCGTACCAGCTCGGCGCGGGCATGGGTACGGCCCTGCTCGGCAGCGTGATGAACGCGGCGTACGCCCCCGGGCTCGCCGCCCTCCCCGGGGTGCCCGCGGAGGCGAGCCGGGCCGCCGCGAACTCGCTCGGAGAGGCCTATCAGGTCGCCGATCAGCTCGGCGGCGCGGCCGGCGGCGCGCTGTACCAGGCCGCCCGGCACGCCTTCGTGAACGGGCTGCACATCACGCTCTTCGTGAGCGCGGGGCTGCTGCTGCTCGGCGCGGCGATGGCCCGGCGCCTGCCCCGGGTGATGGAGTGCCCGGTGAATCCGGAGGAGACGATGTCCGCCGGTGTCCCGGAGGCGGAGCCGCCGGCGCGGTCGAAGCCGGCTCTGTCCGAGGCGGCCGGGTTCGCGGCGGACGAACTCAAGACGGCCGGGTCCGAGGCGGCTGGATCCGAGACTGCCGGCTTCAAGACGGCCGGGTCCGAGGCGGCTGGATCCGAGCCCGTCCGGTCCGCGCCGGTGCTCTCGAAGTCGACGGGGGCCGTGAGGTCCCCGGATTCGTCCGAGGCGCCGCGGCTCGCCGACCCGTCCGAGCCGCGGGTGCCCGCGACCCGGGAAGCGATCGAGCCCGCCGGCTCGGGGCGTCCGGCGCACTGACCCGATCCCTCGGGGGGTGCCCGGCCGGCCGGCGGACCCGCTCAGCTCTGGTTGAAGAAACCGTCCTGCTGGCGGCGGCCCGTCTCACCGGTGACGATCTGGGTGTCGGCGGGGGTCAGCAGGAAGACCCGCGTGGCCACGCGCTCGATCGAACCGCGCAGACCGAAGGCGAGACCGGCGGCGAAGTCGACCACGCGCTTGGCGTCGTTCGGCTCCATCGCGGTCAGGTTCACGATCACCGGAACACCGTCACGGAAGAGCTCGCCGATGCCCCGGGCGTCCCGGAAGCCGTCCGGGGAGACGGTGGCGATCCGCCGGCCCCGGTCCTCGGCGGTGTCCGTGGCCACCCGGACCCGGGGGTCCGTCACCCAGGCGTCGCCGCCCTCGGCACCGTCGGCGTACTCGTCGTCGTAGTAACGCTCGTCGTTGTCCTCGACGAGTCCCAGCCAGGCACTCGCCTTGCGCACCGATCCCATGGACGCCTCCTTTCACGCGGTCACTTGTGGTTCCGCAATCCCTATCGTCCTTCATGATGCGGATCGCGCGCCAAGTGGATAGTCGGCGCGCAGGGGATTCGTGACGGTACTGGTGCAGAACGTGAGCACCGTTTCCTGGTGATTCGTCAGGAAACTTGCGGTATGCGGGGCCTGAGGGAGGGCCATGTAGCTGAAAATATGAAAGTCGGGTCACAAGGGTGACGATGGGCGCGTACGGGTGAACGGATCCGCTCGCTACGATGCCGCGAGGCCGTCCGGCGGTCCATAGCCCGGCCCAGATTCACGACTCACGGGGGAGTCCATGTTCGGAATCGTCAGACCCTGCACCCATCGGCTCACCGACGGGCTCAAGACCGAGTGGATGGCCCATCTCTGCGGCCTCTGCCTGGCACTTCGCGCCGACCACGGCCAGTTCGCCCGAGTCGTCACCAACTACGACGGGCTCATCGTCTCTGTTCTGACGGAGGCTCAGACCGGTGTCACGGCGGCAGGCCGTCGCACGGCCGGGCCCTGCGCGCTGCGCGCCATGCGGACCGCCCCCGTGGCCAGGGGCGAGGGCGCCCGGCTCGCCGCCGCCGTCTCGCTGGTCCTCGCCTCGGCGAAGGTACGGGACCACGTCGCCGACCGGGACGGGCTGTTGGCCCGACGGCCCGCCGCCGCCGCGGCCCGCCGCGTCGCCCGCTCCTGGGACAAGGCAGGGGCCAGGACCGGCCGTGCCCTCGGCTTCGACACCGCCGTCCTCGTCGACGCCGTCGACCGCCAGACCGGGATCGAGGCCCTCGCCGGACCCGGCACCTCCCTGCTCACCGTCACCGAACCGACCGAGACCGCCACCGCGGCCGCCTTCGCGCACACCGCGGTCCTCGCCGGACGGCCCGGGAACGCGGAGCCGCTCGCCGAGGCGGGCCGGCTCTTCGGACGCCTCGCCCACCTCCTCGACGCCGTCGAGGACCAGACCGCCGACGCGGAGAAGGGTGCCTGGAACCCGCTCACCGCCACCGGCACCTCCCGAGAGGAGGCCCGCCGGCTCGCCGACGACGCCCTGCACGGCATCCGCCTCGCGCTGAGGGACGCAGAGTTCGTCGACGACAAGCTGGCGCATGTGCTGCTCGCCCATGAACTCCGTACCTCGGTGGACCGCGCCTTCGGCACGACGACCTGTGCGCACGGGGCGCCGGGCGCGGGGCAGGGGCCGGGGTACGGGCAGGGGCCGGTGCCGGTGCCGGGCAATCCGTACGCGGGCGGGGCGCCCGGCCCGTACCAGCCCCACGGCGGCGGTGGCGGGAACCCGTACGGCGGCGGCCACGGCGGCCAGGGCGGATCCGGCGGCCAGGGCGGATCCGGTGGATTCGGCGGGCCCGGCGGGCTGCCGCCGCAGTTCGGCGGCGGCGCCCCGCAGGCACCCAAGCCACGCGGCTTCCTCGCCGGGTGCGCCATGTTCACCTGGCTCTTCTGCACCTGCCAGATCTGCTGTGCCAAGGAGTACGAGGGCCCCTGGTCCCGCAAGAAGCGCGAGGGCTGCTGCCGGGACTGCGACTGCGACCCCGGCTGCGGCAACTGCGACTGCTGCTGCCCCTGCGACGGCTGCTGACGGACCGTCGGTCCGCCGCAGCTTCGCCCCACCGGAGCCCGTTCCCGTTACCTCTCCGGCGCCGGGAGCTCCGGCGGGGAGATCTGCGACGTGGCGATGCCCGATCCCGTCACGCCCTACTTCCGCAGGATCCTGTCGTACGTCCCGTCCGCCTTCAGGCCGTTCACCGCGGCCTGGAAGGCGGGCGCGAGCGGCGTGCCCTTCTTGAAGGCGAAGCCGACGTCGAGCCGTCGGTACTCGTTGAGGAACTTCACGTTCTTCTGCTGCGTCACCGCGTACCGCACCCCGTTGATCGTGTTCATCACGACATCGCTGCGGCCCTGCTGGAGCGACATCCAGATCGCCCCGGTCTCGCTGTAGACGTTCACCTCGTACGGCTTCTTACCCGCCTCCGCGCACCGGCCCTTGTTCTGCTCCAGGGTCCGCTCGAAGGTGGTGCCCGCGTTCACGGCCACCTTCAGGCCGCACAGCTGCGTGAGGTCGGTGACCGCCTTCAGCGGACTGTCCGCACGGCTCGCGAACCCCTGGCCGTCGTTGATGTAGGTCACGAAGTCGATGGCCTTGCGCCGCTCCTCGGTCACGCCGAAGTTCCCGGTGCCGACGTCGTACTTGCCGCTGCCGAGCGCCGGCAGGATCGCCTCGAACCCGACCACCTCGCGCTTGAGCTCCAGGCCGAGGGCCTTCGCCACGGCCGCGGCGAAGTCGGCGTCGACCCCCACGACGGTCCTGCCGTCGGGCAGGTACGCCGAGCTGGGCGGGGTGGCGACGGACGAGGCGATCGTGAAGCTGCCCCGCTGCCGCACCTCGGCGGGCAGCAGCTTCGCCGCCGCCTCGTTCCTCTTCACCGCCGACACGACGTCCTCCGTCGGGAGCGTGCCCTTCGCGGCCCCCGCGGCACCCGGCGCCCCCGAGGCGCCGGCCGGTGCCGTCGCGGGATCCCCGCCCGCGCAGGCGGTCAGGGTGAGGGCGGCGCCGGTGATCAGGGCGAAGACGAGGGCGGTGCGTGCGGTGCCGGGACGCGTGCGCGTGGTCATGGCTTCGGGTTCTCCAGGGATTTCTCGAACGGCAGCGGGCCGATCGACTCGGGATCGGCGGACACGTCGAAGAGCGGGCGGTAGCCGCTCGCCAGATAGAGGCCCCTGGCCTCCGGCTGGCGCGGTCCGGTCGTGAGATAGAGGCGGGAGTAGCCGCGGGCGGCGGCCTCCCGTTCGAGCACGGTCAGGACCCGGCGGGCGAGTCCGCGCCTGCGGTGCGCCGAACTGGTCCAGATCCTCTTCAGTTCGGCGGTGTCGTCGTCGTAGCGGCGGTAGGCGCCGCCCGCCACGGGCCGGCCCTGCTCCAGGAGGAGCAGGAAGGCGCCGTGGGGCGGGGCGAACTCCTCCGCCGGGTAGCGGCTCAGATCGTGCGCGGAGCCGTACCGGGTCGTGTACTCGTGCGCCAGCTCGTCGAGGAGCGGGCGCGCCAGGGGGTCGGTGGTCGTGGTCCGGTGCACGGACAGCGCGAAGGTCATGACGGTCCTTCAGGACGAAGGAGTGGCAGCCCTTCAGAACGAGGGAGGGCGGCACGGCAGAGCGAGGGGAGGGGAGAGCTCAGGCACCACGAGGGGCCTGGATGTGAAGGCGCCGCGGAGAACAGCACGCGGACGGGGCGGAGCCGGAGGTCGGCTCACCGAGCAGAGGGTCGGCTCAACAGGAAGAGGACCACACGCGACCGAAGTCGATGTGGGAGCGCGTGACCAGCTGCTGCGAATGCATGGCCACAGTGGAACAGGCATCCGTTCCCGCGTCAACCATGATGAGACGTACGGCTCACAGTGCGGACACCCTTGACAATGGGGGCCGTTGACCGCATAGCCTCGAAGGGCGGATCGGGCTGAGGGGCCCGGTTCCGTGCTCACCGCGTGTGAAGGCGCACCCCGTGTTCGATCCGCCTCTGGCATCCACGGAGTCTTCGTATGTCCGCGACCCTGGTCAGAACCCCCTCCACGGCCCGGCCGGCCGAACCACCGCCCCGCATCGTCCCCGCCCGCCGTGCCGGGCAGTGGACCGCCGCGGCCCTCGTCCTCGCCCTGCTCGCACTCGGCCTGGTCTCGGTCGTCCGCAACAAGGCCTTCCAGTGGGACGTGGTCGCCCAGTACTTCACCTCGGCGTCCGTGCTCCGCGGACTCGGCCTCACCCTGTGGCTGACCGCCCTCGTCATGGCGCTCGGCTTCGTCCTCGGCACCCTGCTCGCCGTGCTCAGGTTCTCCGCCAACCCCGTGCTGCGCGCGGTGAGCTGGGGATACGTCTGGTTCTTCCGGTCCACCCCGATCCTGGTCCAGCTGCTCTTCTGGTTCAACATCGGCGCCCTCTACCCGCAGATCCTCGGCGTCAGCACGGTCAACCTCCTCGGCCCCGTGTCCGTCGCCGTCATCGGCCTCACCCTGCACGAGGCCGCCTATGCCGCCGAGGTCGTACGCGGCGGCATCCTCTCCGTCGACCGCGGGCAGCTGGAAGCGGCCCAGTCCCTCGGCCTCGGCCGGTGGCGCCGGCTCTCCCGGATCGTGCTGCCGCAGGCCATGCGGGCGATCGTCCCGCCGGCCGGGAACATGCTGATCGGCACCCTCAAGGGCACCTCGATCGTCTCCGTGATCGCCGTCCAGGACCTGCTCTACTCGACCCAGCTCGTCTACCACCGCACGTACGAGGTCATCCCGCTGCTGCTGGTGGCCACGCTCTGGTACGTCGCCGTCACCTCCGTCCTGAGCCTCGGCCAGCACTACGTCGAGCGCCACTACGCCCGCGGTACGGCGGGTGCGCGATGAGCACGACCCCCTCCACGCACGCGATCGTGATCGTGGGCGCCGGGCCGCGGGGGACCGGCTTCCTCGAACGGCTCGCCGCCAACCTGCCCGAGCTGTACGGCGACCGCCCCCTCGACCTCCACCTCGTCGACCCGCACCCGCCGGGCCCCGGCCGCATCTGGCGCACCGCGCAGTCCCCGCTGCTCTGGATGAACTCCCGGGCCGAGGACGTCACCATGTTCACCGACGAGACCGTGGACCTGGTGGGCCCCGTCCGCCCCGGCCCCACCGTCGCCGAATGGGCCGGCATCGAGGGCCGGACCTTCCCCACCCGCCCCCAGCAGGGCGCCTATCTGCGCTGGGTGTTCGAGCGGGCCCGGGCCGCGCTGCCCGCCTCCGTCTCCGTCCACGAGCACCGCACCACCGCCCTGCGGATCGGCGGTCCGCGCGAGGGACGCCAGCGGGTCTGGCTGGAGGGCTCCGCCGTGCCCCTCCTCGCCGACCTCGTCGTCCTCACCGTCGGCCATCTCGACGCCGAACCCGATCCGGAGCAGCGGGCCCTCGCCGGCTTCGCCGCCCGCCACGGCCTCGTCCACCTGCCGCCCGACTTCACCGCGGACACCGACCTGACCGCCGTTCCCGCCGGCGAGGCCGTCCTCGTCCGCGGCTTCGGGCTCGCCTTCGTCGACCTGATGGTGCTGCTCACCGAGGGCCGCGGCGGACGGTACGAGGGCGAGGGCGACGCGCTGGTCTACGTACCCTCCGGCAGGGAGCCGGTGCTGCACGTCGGATCGCGCCGGGGCGTCCCGTACCACTCGAAGATCGGTTACGCCCTCGAAGGCGAACGGCCCCCGCTGCCCCGCTTCTTCGGCCCCGAGCAGACCGACGCCCTGCTGCGGAGGCCCGGGCCGATCGACTTCCGGCGCGATGTGTGGCCGCTGGTCGACAAGGAACTCGGCTGGGCCCACTACCACCGGCTCTTCTCCACCCACCCCGAGCGGACCACGCTCGCGTGGGGCGACTTCGAGCGGGCCTACGAGGCGGCGCCGCCGCGCGGCGCCGAACTCGCCGCCGTCGTCGCCGCGGCCGTCCCCGACCCGGCTGACCGGCTCGACCTCGACGCCCTCGACCATCCCCTGGACGGCCTCCGCTTCGCCTCGAAGGAAGCCCTCCAGCACGGTCTGCGCGACTACATCACCGACGACCTGACCCGCCGTCACGATCCCGGCCACAGCTCCGACGCCGCCGTCTTCGCCGGCCTGCTCTCCGTCTACGGACAACTCCTCCGGCTCGGAAACCGCATCGACACCGGCGACTGGTGGCACGGCTTCTTCAGCTACCTCGCCTCCGGGCCGCCCGGCCCCCGGCTGCGCCAGCTCCTCGCCCTCTCCCGCGCCGGTGTCGTCCGCTTCCTCGGCCCCCAGATCACCGTCGAGGCCGACGAGGCACGCGGCGTCTTCCGGGCCGCGTCCGCCGCCGTACCGGGGGAGTGGACCGAGGCGCGCGCCCTGGTCGAGGCCCGGCTCCCCGACCCCACCCTCGAACTCACCAGCAGCCCGCTCCTGCGCGCCCTGCACGAGGAGGGCGCCCGGGCCACGGCCAGCGGCCTCCTCGTCGTCGACCCCGTCGACGGCCGGGTCCTCGACTTCGACGGACGTCCGCACCCGCGCCGCTTCGCGCTCGGTCCGCACACCACCGCGCGGACCGACAGCGCCTTCACCCGGCCCCGTACCGGCGGGGTCGCCTTCCGGCAGAACGACGTCACCGCGCGGGCGGCCCTGACGTTCCTGCGCGACCGGGCGTGTCGGCTCCCGGCCCCGCTGAGCGCCTGATCCCTCTCCACTCCCTCCCGCCGCCCGACCCCTTTCCGAGGAACCGCCATGTCTCTCACCAGCGATCCGCCCGTCACCAGAGCCGTCGAGAAGGAACCCGTGGCGGGCCCCGAGCTCGTGGTCGTCCCCGTGCGGCACCCCTGGCGCTGGGTGGCCGTCGCCGTCACCGCCGTCCTGCTCGTCCAGTTCGTCCACGGGCTCGTCACCAACCCCGGCTGGGAGTGGGACGTCTTCGCCGCGTTCTTCACCACCGAGACCGTCCTGCGGGCCGTCTGGGTCACCCTCCAGCTCACCTTCCACGGCACCGCCCTCGGCTTCGCGATCGGCATCGTGCTCGCCTTCATGCGCCTCTCGGCCAGCCCGTTCCTGCGGTCCGTCGCCTTCGGCTACATCTGGGCCTTCCGCTCGATCCCGCTCATCGTCCAGCTGCTCTTCTGGTTCAACCTCGCCTACCTCTACAAGGAACTGAGCATCGGCATCCCCTTCGGGCCGAGCTTCCTCTCCTTCGACACGACGGGCCTGGTCGGCGAGATGAGCGCCGCCGTCCTCGGGCTCGCCCTGCACCAGGCGGCCTACGCGGCGGAGATCGTCCGCGGCGGTGTACTCGCCGTGGACGAGGGCCAGGTGCAGGCCGCGGCCTCCCTCGGCATCCCGCGGCTCCGGCAGGTGCGGCGGATCGTCCTGCCGCAGGCGATGCGCTCGATCCTGCCCAACGCGGCCAACGAGATCATCTCGCTCTTCAAGGGCACCTCGATCGTCTCCGTCATGGCGATCGGCGAACTCTTCTACCAGGTCCAGGTCGTCTACGGCCGCAACGGACGGGTCGTCCCGCTCCTGATGGTCGCCACCGCCTGGTACGTCCTGCTCACCACCGCGCTCTCCGTCGTCCAGCACTACGTCGAACGCCACTACGCGAAGGGGAGCGTCCGATGAGCTCCGTCACCGTCGACCCGGCCGCCGAAGCCCAGGCCGCCACCACCGCCAAGGTCGAGATCCGGGCCGTCCACAAGACCTTCGGCCCCCTGCACGTCCTGCGCGGCATCGACCTCGACGTCCGCGCCGGCGAGGTCACCGTCGTCCTCGGCCCCTCGGGCTCCGGCAAGTCCACCCTCCTGCGGACCATCAACCACCTGGAGAAGGTCGACAGCGGCACCGTCAGCGTCGACGGAACCCTCGTCGGCTACCGCCGCTCCGGCAACAAGCTCTACGAGCTGCGCGAGCGGGACATCCTCAAGCAGCGCACCCGGATCGGCTTCGTCTTCCAGAACTTCCACCTCTTCCCGCACCTCACCGTGCTGGAGAACATCGTCGAGGCCCCCGTCTCGGCCCTGAAGCGCCCCCGCAAGGAAGCCGAGGCCGCGGCCCGGACGCTGCTGGAACGCGTCGGACTCGCCGACAAGGCAGAGGCGTACCCCAAACAGCTCTCCGGCGGACAGCAGCAGCGGGTCGCCATCGCCCGCGCGCTCGCCCTCGAACCCGGCCTGCTCCTCTTCGACGAGCCGACCTCCGCGCTCGACCCCGAGCTGGTCGGCGAGGTCCTCGACGTCATCAAGGACCTGGCCGCCTCCGGCACCACCATGATCGTCGTCACCCATGAGATCGGCTTCGCCCGCGAGGTCGCCGACACCGTGGTCTTCATGGACGAGGGCCGGATCGTCGAACAGGGTCCGCCGGCCGAGGTGCTCGACAGCCCCCGCCACGAACGCACCCGCGCCTTCCTCTCCAAGGTCCTCTGACCACCCGCGCCTTCCCCTCCAAGGTCATGTGACCACCCACCCCTTCCTCTCAGGAGTACTGCCATGAAGACCCGTCGCACCGTCCTCACCGCCCTCGCCTCGCTCACCGCCCTCGGCGTCCTCACCGCCTGCGGCTCGGGTGACGCCGCCCTCGACGCGGCCCAGCCCGAGGCGAAGAAGGCCGCCGACGGCATCAACCTCAGCCCCGAGCAGAACCGCGTCCACACCCCCAAGGTCGACGCACTCGCCGCCCAGCTGCCCGAGGCCGTCCGCAAGAGAGGCACCCTGGTCCTCGGCGTGTCCGCGACGAGCAATCCGCCGCTCGCCTTCCACGCCACCGACGACAAGACGCTGATCGGCGTCGAGGTCGACCTCGCGACCCTGGTCGCCGACGCCCTCGGTCTGAAGCCCGAGTTCAACCCGGTCTCGTGGGAGAACCTCTTCGTCGGCCTCGACAGTGGCAAGTACGACGCCGTCTTCTCCAACGTCACCGTCACCGAGGAGCGCAAGGACAAGTACGACTTCGCCACCTACCGCCTGGACGACCTCGCCTTCGAGGCGAAGAAGGGCTCCGGCTGGACGGTCAAGGGCCCCGAGGACGTGGCGGGCAAGGCGATCGCCGTCGGCTCCGGCACCAACCAGGAGAAGATCCTCGTCGACTGGTCCGCGCAGAACGAGAAGGCCGGCCGCAAGCCGGTCGACATCAAGTACTACCAGAACACCTCGGACTACTACCTGGCGCTCCAGTCCGGACGGATCGACGGCTACCTCGGGCCCAACCCCGTCGCCGCCTACCACGTGCTCTCCGCCGGGCAGACCGAGATCGTCGGGAAGTTCTCCGGCGCGGGCGCCGGACTCCAGGGCAAGATCGCGGCCACCACGAAGAAGGACAGCGGGCTCGTCGCCGCCTACGCCGCCGCGATCGACCACATCGTCGAGAACGGCACCTACGCCCAGGTCCTCAAGCGCTGGGGCCTCGACAGCGAGGCCGTGACGAAGTCGGAGATCAACCCGCCCGGGCTGCCCCGCACCAAGAACTGACCGCGCCCCGCTCCGTCCGCTCCACGTCGCTTCGAGAGAGACCGCATGACCAGCAGCCGAACGCTCCACCTCGCCGCCGAACTCGCCCCGGGCGCCGGTGACTCCCCGAGCGCCCTCGCCTCCGCCCGGACCGCCGCACCCGCCGTCGGCGGCACCGCCGCCCGAACCGTCGCGCTCGCCCGGCTCGCCGAGGGTGCCGCGCTCGACTTCCTCACCCACGACGACTCCTTCACGCGGCCCGGCCTCGACGCGCTCGCCGTCCTGGCCCGGGTCGCCCCCGAGACCCGCTCCATCGGCCTCGTGCCGACCGTGACCACGACCCACACCGAGCCCTTCCACGTCCAGGCCGCCGTCGCCACCCTCGACTGGGTGAGCCGGGGCCGGGCGGGCTGGCGGATCGCGGTCTCCCCTACAGGAGCCGAGGCCGCGCTCTTCGGCCGCCGCACGGCCCCGGCCACCGCCGAGCTCTGGCAGGAGGCGGGCGAGGTCGCCGAGGTCTCCCGCAAACTGTGGGACAGCTGGGAGGACGACGCCGAGATACGGGACGTGGTGACCGGGCGGTTCGTCGACCGCCGCAAGCTGCACCACGTGAACTTCCAGGGTGCGACCTTCTCGGTCACGGGCCCCTCGATCGTCCCCCGGCCCCCGCAGGGCAACCCGGTGACCGTCGTCGACGCCACCCGCCCCGCCGCCCGGGACACCGCCGCCCACCACGCCGACGTCGCTCTGATCAGGGCCTCCTCCGCCGAGGAGGCCGCGGCCCTGCGCGCCGAGCTGCGGCAGGGGGCCCGCGCCCACGGCCGGGACCCCGGACAGCTGCGCGTCCTGCTCTCGGCGACCGTCGACCTCGACGCGTACGAGGGCGGGCCCGCGGCGCTGGCCGAACTGATCGCGGGCTGGCACGGCGGCGGCGCCGTCGACGGCTTCCACCTCGTTCCGGCCGTGCCCGAGCGTGACCTGGAGCGGTTCACCGCCGGCACCGTCACCCGGCTGCGCGACCGCGGGCTCTTCCGCAAGGCCTACGAGGGGACCACCCTCCGCGACCAGCTGGGGCTCGCCCGCCCCGTCAGCCAGTACGCCGCCGAAGCACGGGTGACGACGGGAGCACGTGCATGAGCACGACTCCGGGCCGGAAGCAGATCCACCTCGCCGCGCACTTCCCCGGCGTCAACTCCACCACCGTCTGGGCCGATCCGCGCTCCGGCTCGCAGATCGACTTCTCCTCCTTCGAGCATCTCGCCCGGACCGCGGAGCGGGGCCTCTTCGACTTCTTCTTCCTGGCCGAGGGGCTGCGGCTGCGCGAGCACAACGGCCGCATCCACGACCTCGACGTCGTCGGCCGGCCCGAGTCGATCACCGTCCTGAACGCGCTCGCCGCCGTCACCGACCGGCTCGGCCTGGCCGGCACGGTCAACGCCACCTTCAACGAGCCGTACGAACTGGCCCGGCGACTCGCCTCGCTCGACCACCTCAGCGCGGGCCGGGCCGCCTGGAACGTCGTCACCTCCTCGGACGCCTTCACCGGCGAGAACTTCCGGCGCGGCGGCTTCCTCGACCGGGCCGACCGGTACGCCCGGGCCGCCGAGTTCCTCGCCACGGCCCGGGAGCTGTGGGACTCCTGGACCCCGGAGGGCCGCCAGCGGCCCTTCGTCCACAGCGGGCCGCAGTTCGGGATCGAGGGCGAGTTCACCGTCCCGCGCTCCCCGCAGGGGCACCCGGTCGTCATCCAGGCCGGCGACTCCGCCGAGGGCCGGGAGTTCGCCGCCTCGGCCGCCGACGTGGTCTTCACCCGGCACTCGACCCTGGAGGCCGGCCGGGAGTTCTACGCCGACGTCAAGGGGCGGCTCGCCCGGTACGGGAGGGAGCCGGGCGATCTGAAGATCATGCCCGGGGTGACGTACGTCCTCGGGGACACCGACGGCGAGGCACAGGAGCGCGCCGGCGAGATCCGCCGTCAGCAGGTCTCCCCGCAGAACGCGATCCTCGCCCTGGAGCAGATCTGGGGCCGCGACCTGTCCGGCTACGACCCGGACGGACCGCTCCCGGACATCGACCCCGATCCCGACTCGACCCTGGTCCAGGGACGGGTGCGGGTCGCCGACCCGGTCGGGGTGGCCAGGAGGTGGCGGGCGCTCTCCGAGGCCAAGGGCCTGTCGATCCGTCAGACGGTCGTCGAGTCCACGAGCCGGCAGTCCTTCGTCGGCAGCCCGGGGACGGTCGCGGCGGCCCTGGAGGAGTTCGTCGCCACGGACGCCGCCGACGGCTTCATCCTCGTCCCCCATCTCACCCCCGGCGGCCTCGACGACTTCGTCGACCGGGTCGTCCCGCTGCTCCAGGAGCGGGGGGTCTTCCGTACGGAGTACTCCGGCACGACGCTCCGGTCGCACCTCGGGCTTCCCGAGCCCGTGTGGAAAGGTTGAGCACCATGAGCACGGACAACGACAGCGGTACGGGTACGGACGCGGGAGCCGACCCCCGGCAGGAGTGGCAGCACTGGCACGAGCAGCGGGAGGCCGCGGTCTCCTCCTCGTACGGTCCGCTCTCCCTCACGGGCACCCATTGGCTCTCGGACTTCCCGGAGGGGCGAATTCCGGCCGTTCCGGGGGAGTGGCGGGAGGACGGCGACGAGGTGCTCCTCAGCGCCGGCGCCGAGGACGGGATCACCGTCGACGGCAAGCCCTTCACCGGCACCGTCCGGCTCACCGCCGACCACGGCCCGATCCACGAGTCCCGTGTCGAGTCGGCGGGCCGGCGGCTCGTGGTGCTGCGGCGCGAAGGGCTCTGGGCCGTACGGGACTTCGACCCCGGCTCCGAGGCCCGTACCGCCTTCCGGGGCATCGAGGCCACCCCGTACGACGAGCGCTGGGTGGTGCCCGGAGTCTTCCGGCCGTACGAGCGGACGCGCAGCGTACGGGTGGAGAACGCCGACGGCCGCGAGCGCGGTCTCGGGCTCTCCGGAGAGCTGGTCTTCGAACTGCACGGCGGCGAGCACACCCTCCAGGTGGCCGTCGAGGACGACGGCACCCTGTGGGCGGTCTTCGCGGACGCCACCAGCGGCCGGGACAGCTACCGCTTCCGCTTCCTGCGCCCCGCGGCCCCGGCGGCGGACGGCTCGGTGACGGTCGACCTCAATCGTGCGCTGCTGCCGCCCTGCGCCTTCGTCGACCACTTCATCTGCCCGTTCCCGCCTCCGGGGAACACGCTCGACACCGCCGTCGCGGCGGGGGAGCGACGGCTGAGCGGGGTCTGACTCCTCAACCCGGGCGAATCGCCGGGAAGTTGCGGGCCGTACGGCCGAATCGCGCCCTTGCGGCGTGAAGTCGTACGGCCCGAGACTCCCCCACAGCGCCGGCCCCAGGCCGCGCCTCACGGGCCCGGCACCCCACGGCGGGCCCCCGATTCCCCTCGGGAGGAACAGAAGTGAGGACCATGCGCACCACCCCCACGAGAACCGTCCGGCTGCTCGCCGTCGTGGCAGGCCTCGCCGCCGCCGCCGCGCTCGCCGCCCCCACCGCGAGCGCCGGCACCGCACAGAGCACCCGCACCTTCGACGCCGCCGCCCTCTCGGCGACCGGCGACGCCGTCCGCGCCGCGGACGTGGCCGGTACCGCCTGGTACGCCGACACCGCCACCGGCAAGCTGGTCGTCACCGCCGACTCCACCGTCAGCCAGGCCGAGCTCGCGAAGATCAAGCGGCAGGCCGGCGCGAACGCGGACGCCATCCGCGTCGAGCGCACCCCCGGCAGGTTCAGCAAGCTGATATCCGGCGGCGACGCGATCTACGCCACCAGCTGGCGCTGCTCGCTGGGCTTCAACGTCCGCGACGGTTCCGGCAATTACTACTTCCTGACCGCCGGACACTGCACCGACGGCGCGGGCACCTGGTACTCCAACTCCTCCCGTACCACCGTCCTCGGTACCACCGCCGGGTCCAGCTTCCCGGGCAACGACTACGGTCTGGTGCGCTACACCAACACCTCCGTCACCAAGTCCGGCACGGTCGGCAACGTGGACATCACGAGTGCCGTCAACGCCACCGTCGGCATGTCCGTCACCCGGCGCGGCTCCACGACCGGCACCCACAGCGGCTCCGTGACGGGCCTCAACGCCACCGTGAACTACGGCGGCGGCGACATCGTCTCCGGCCTGATCCGCACGAACGTCTGCGCCGAGCCCGGCGACTCCGGCGGCCCGCTCTACTCGGGGAGCCGCGCCGTCGGCCTCACCTCGGGAGGCAGCGGCAACTGCTCCACGGGCGGGACGACCTTCTTCCAGCCCGTGACGGAGGCGCTGAGCGCGTACGGGGTCAGCGTCTTCTAGCCGACCCGGGACGCGGGTACCGGAGACGGAGGAACTGATGACCCGGGCGTACTCCGGCCGGTAGTCCGCCGCCGCACGACGGTGCCGCCCCGTGCGAGGAAGCACGGGGCGGCACTCTGCCGTCCTGCCGGACCGCGTCAGGGGGCGCGGGGCGGAGGGCGCGAGTTCAGAGGGCGCGAGTTCAGAGGGCGCGGGCGAACTCCAGCCGGTCGGCGAAGTTCACGTATCCGGCGCGCTCGAAGGCCTTGGCCATCGCCACGTTCGCGGCGTCGCAGTCCCCGCGGATCTCGGTGGCCCCGGCGCCGACCAGGACGCGCGTGCCCCGGATCACCACCGAGGTGGCGTATCCCTTGCCCCGGTGGGCGGGGGCGACGCCGACGAAACCGATGACCGGAACGCTGGGGTTCTCGGCGGGCAGGCTGATCACGGCGACGGTGCCGTCCGCGTCGTAGCCGAGCTCCCACCACGCGGGCTCGTGCTTCAGCTCGGCCGTCTCCTCGAAGAGCAGCTCGGCCGCGCGCCGGGCGCCGTGCTGCCGTACGTCGGCCGCGAGGCGGGCGTCGGCGGTCTCGGCGAGAAGCTCGGCGAGGACCGCGACGAAGGGCTCGGGGCCGAGTTCGGCGAGCGAGCGGAAGGTCAGCCGGGGGTCGTCGGCCGGCAGCCCGTCCGGCGCACCGGGTGCCTCCGGCCCGGCGTCACCGGTTCCGTTCGCGGCGGGGGCCCGCAGGCTGAACCTGCGGCCGTCGCGGATCACGGCGTACCCGGACGCCCGCAGCAGCTCGCCCCGGTGCTCCGGGTTCCGCTGGAACTGCGGGGCCTGGGCGGGGGAGTCGACGACGTGCTCCAGCTCCGTCGCGCCCAGCTCCCGGGCCGTGACAGCGGCCGCGTCGAGCAGCGCGGCAGCGGTCTGCGGAGCGTCCTCCGGCGCCTCGAACAGCACCAGTGCGAGCGGGACCTCGTGACCCGGCATGGTCCACAGCACCACGCTGCCGGTGAGCCGGCCGTCGCCGTCCTCGGCGACCAGGCACCACTCGGGCCGGGTGCACGTGCTGTCGAGGAGCTGGGCGAGATACGCGCGGGTGGCGGCGTTGCGCTCGGGGTCGCCGGGGTGCTCGACCAGGGCGGGGAGTTCGTCGGGACGGGCGGGGCGCACACGTGTCACGGAGAGCCTTGTCGGTTCGGGGAAGGGTTGATGCTGCCCCGTGAACGTAACGGCCGACGGGCTGGTGGGCCAAGGGTTTTTGACGTCAGTGGGTCCGCGCGCCGCTCGCGGTGTCGACTTCGTCCGCGATCGGCTCCGCCTCGGGCCCGCGCTTCAGGGAGGACATCACCAGGGTGACGACCACGCCGACGACCGCCCAGGCCGAGAGGACCAGCATCGAGCTCGTCATGTCGTTGCCCTTGAAGTACGCGATCGAGCGCGCCGCCCAGGTGCCGGCGCCCGGTGGCAGGGCGGGGCCGATCGCGTTCCAGAACGGGGGCAGCATCGGCAGCGGGAAGGCGCCGCCCGCGCTGGGGTTGCCCGCGACCACGATGAGCAGGATCGCCAGCCCGATGCCGACGATCCCGAAGACCGACTGCAGGGCGAGGGTGGCGGCGCCGACGGCGAAGACGACCAGCGTCCCGAGCCCCCACAGGGCGGCGACGCTGCCGGGCAGGGCGCCCAGGATCGGGCCGACGATGACCGCGCCGCCGAGCCCGCCGAGGACCGAGTAGACCGCGAGGACCCCGAGGCGGATGATCGCGCGTTCCCGGTTCGCGGGCCGGGAGCCCGCGCTGATGGCCAGGATCGCGGCGCAGATGTAGCCGCCGACGCACCAGCCGACGACGAGGTAGAAGGCCGAGAGCCCGTCGAAGTCCTCCGACGAGGCGGGGGCCACGTCGACGGTCCGTACGGTGCGCTGCTGGGTCGCCTCCACCCGGGTGAGGATCGTCTCCAGGGCCGAGGAGAGCACGGTGCCGCCGCCGGAGGCCACGAGCAGGGTGTCGGTGCGGCCGGTGGGGTCGACGATCAGGGCGCCGTCGATGTCCCGGTTCAGGATCTGGTTCCGTGCCGTGGCCGCGTCGGCGACCGGGCGGGGGTCGAGCGGGGCGCCGGGGAGCTGGTCCAGCTGTCCGACGAGCTGTGCGGAGACCCGTTGCGGTGCGACGACGCCGAAGGGGACGTCCCTCGGCTCGGGGTGGTGCAGAGCCCCGACGTACGAGGTGATGAACAGCAGCTGGAGGGCGAAGACGCCGACGACAAGGAGGGCGGCTCGGGGGGTGACGGCGCTTTTCAGTTCGTCGACGAGGCTCATGCCCCCACGCTCCGGGGCAGGGGGTGTTTCCGCAGGTGGGATGCGCCCGAATGGTTGACCGAAGGACGACCCGGCGCGCTTATCGTACGGACGTTCGAAATGAGCTAAGGTGAGAAACGAGGGGGTGGGAACGTACGTACGATTTCGATGCGGAAGCCGGGAGGTGCGCCATGCCGGGGTTCACGCATCTGCACACCGCGTCGGGCTACTCCCTGCGCTACGGAGCCTCCCACCCCGAACGACTGGCCGCGCGTGCCGCCGAGCGCGGCATGGACGCGCTCGCCCTGACCGACCGCGACACCCTCGCGGGCACGATCCGCTTCGCGAAGGCCTGCGCGAAGGCGGGGGTCCGCCCCCTGTTCGGCGTGGACCTCGCCTACGAGGCGACGGCGCCCGGGTCGGGGCCGGGACGGTCCGGACAGGGAGCGGGGCAGGCGCGGGCGACCGCGCCCGGCGGCGGCCCGCGGGGCGGGCGGGTCCCCGGCCGCGGCCCGCAGGACATCCGGCGGGTACCCGTCCGCGGCGGGGCCTTCATCGACGAGTCCGCGCCCCGCGCCCTCTTCCTCGCCCGCTCCCGCGCCGGCTGGGCCTCGCTCTGCGCGATGATCACCGCTGCCCACGCCGGGGGAGGGGCGCGGCCCCTGCTGCCCTGGTCCGCCCTGTGCGACGAGGACGTCTTCGTCCTCCTCGGCCCCGACTCCGACGTCGGACAGGCCCTCGCCGCCGGCCGCCCCGACCGGGCCGTCCGGCTGCTCGCACCCTGGCGCGACCGGTACGGCGACGCGCTGCGCCTCGCGGCCGTCGACCACGGGCGCTCCGGCACCGGGCCCGGCTCCCTGCGGCTCGCCGCCCGGACCGTCGGCTTCGCCGCCGAGCAGGACGTCCGGCCGGTCCTCAGCAACGCCGTCCGGTACGCCGACCCCGGCCAGGGCCCGGTGGCCGACGTCCTCGACTCCGCCCGCCGGCTCGTCCCCGTCGACCCCCGCAAGGAGCTCGACAGCGGCGCCGCCTGGCTCAAGGGGGCCGACGGCATGCTGGCCGCCGCCGAACGGATCGTCGAGGCCGCCGGCTTCCGCCGGGACACCGCCCACCGGCTCCTCGAACAGACCGCGACGGTCGCCGCCGCCTGCCTGGTCGACCCCGAGGACGACCTCGGCATCGGCTCCGCGCACTTCCCCGAACCGCACCTCGTCGGCGCCGAGCACCGCACCGCCCAGCGCGTCCTCGCCTCCCGCGCCGCCGCCGGCATGATCCTCAAGGGGTACGAGAAACGGGGCGCCTACTGGGACCGGATGCACCGCGAGCTGGACGTCATCGCCCATCACCGCTTCGCCCCCTACTTCCTGACCGTCGCCCAGGTCGTCGACGACGTCCGGAAGACGGGCATCCGGGTCGCCGCCCGCGGCTCCGGCGCCGGCTCCCTGGTCAACCACCTGCTCGGCATCGCCCACGCCGACCCGGTCGAGCACGGCCTCCTGATGGAACGCTTCCTCTCCAAGCGCCGCACCGCCCTGCCCGACATCGACATCGACGTGGAGTCCGCCCGCCGTCTGGAGGTCTACCGGGCGATCATCGACCGCTTCGGCACCGCACGCGTCGCCGCCGTCTCCATGCCCGAGACCTACCGGGTCCGCCACGCGGTACGGGACGTGGGCGCGGCCCTCTCCATGGACCCGGCCGAGATCGACCGGGTCGCGAAGGCCTTCCCGCACATCCGCGCCCGCGACGCCCTCGCCGCCCTCGACGAACTGCCCGAGCTGCGTGAACTCGCGGGCGAGCGACAGAAGTTCGGGAAGCTCTGGGAGCTGGTGGAGGCCCTCGACGCGCTGCCGCGCGGCACCGCCATGCACCCCTGCGGGGTCCTGCTCTCGGACGCCTCGCTGCTCGCCCGTACCCCCGTGGTGCCCACCAGCGGCGAGGTCCCCCACAGCCTCAAGGGCACGGGGGGTGCCCCCTTCCCCATGTCCCAGTTCGACAAGGAGGACGTGGAGGACCTCGGGCTGCTCAAGCTCGACGTCCTCGGGGTACGGATGCAGTCCGCGATGGCCCACGCCGTCGCCGAGGTCGAGCGGGCCACCGGCACCCGCCCGGACATCGACGCGGTCCCGGAGGGCGACCCCGAGACCTACCGGCTCATCCGCTCCACCGAGACCCTCGGCTGCTTCCAGATCGAGTCGCCGGGCCAGCGCGACCTGGTCGGCCGGCTCCAGCCCGCCACCTTCCACGACCTCGTCGTCGACATCTCGCTCTTCCGGCCGGGTCCGGTCGCCGCCGACATGGTCCGCCCCTTCATCGAGGCCCGGCACGGCCGCGCGCCCGTCCGCTACCCGCACCCCGACCTGGAGGAGACGCTGCGGGAGACGTACGGCGTGGTCGTCTTCCACGAGCAGATCATCGAGATCGTACGGATCATGACCGGCTGCGGCCGTGACGAGGCCGACCAGGTGCGGCGCGGGCTCTCGGACCCTGAATCGCAGGGCCGGATCAGGCTCTGGTTCGCCCGGGAGGCCTCGGCGCGCGGATACGCGGACGAGGTCGTGGCCCGTACCTGGGAGATCGTGGCCGCCTTCGGTTCGTACGGCTTCTGCAAGGCGCACGCGGTGGCCTTCGCCGTACCGACGTACCAGTCCGCCTGGCTCAAGGCGCACCATCCGGCCGCCTTCTATGCCGGGCTGCTCACCCACGACCCCGGCATGTACCCCAAGCGGCTGCTGCTCGCGGACGCGCGCCGGCGGGGGGTGCCGGTGCTGCCGCTGGATGTGAACCGGTCGGCGGTCGCCCACCGTATCGAACTGGTGTCTGAATCCACGGGTCGGTGGGGGCTCCGGCTGGGCCTCACCGACGTCCACGGCATCAGCGAGGCCGAGGGCGCACGGATCGAGGCCGGCCGGCCGTACGCCTCCCTCCTCGACTTCTGGGAACGGGCCCGCCCCCGCACCCACGTCGCCGAACGACTCGCCCAGGTAGGTGCGTTGGACGCCTTCGGCGCCAACCGCCGCGACCTCCTCCTCCACCTCACCGAACTCCGGCGCATCCAGCGGGGAGCCGCCTCGCACGGCGGTCAACTCCCGCTCGCCCAGGGCGGGAAGACCGCACCCATCGGCCTGCCCGACCTCGACGAGACGGAACGCCTCAGCGCCGAGCTCGGCATCCTCGGCATGGACGCCTCCCGCCACCTCATGGGCGACCACCACGCCTTCCTCCGCGAACTCGGCGTCGTCTCCGCCCAGCGCCTCCGCGAGACCCCGCACGGCAGGACCGTCCTCGTCGCGGGCGCCAAGGCCGCCACCCAGACCCCGCCGATCCGCTCCGGCAAGCGCGTCATCTTCACCACCCTCGACGACGGCACCGGCCTGGTCGACCTCGCCTTCTTCGACGACGCCCACGAGCGCTGCGCCCACACCGTCTTCCACTCCTGGCTGCTGCTGGTCCGGGGAGTGGTGCAGCGGCGCGGCCCACGCAGCGTCAGCGTGGTCGGCGCCGCCGCCTGGAACCTCGCCGAACTCGTCGAACTCCGGGCGTCCGGCGGCCTGGACGCGGTGGGGGAGCGCCTCGCCGAACCCGCCGAGCCGACCGCGCCCGCCACGGGCGTCGGGAACGGCGACGCCGCGCCCGTCGCCGGGCGCGGCGACTCCGGCCGGCGCATCACGATGCCCACGGGATACGAGATGAACCCCTGGGCCGACCTCAAGCCGGCGGGTGAAGGGACTCCGAGTGGACGGAAGCTGTGGCACAGCAGCCCGGGTTCGGCGGGCTGAGCCGTTCCGTGGGACGGACCGCCGTGGATCAGGCGGTCGCCGCTCCGGAGACCGCCGTGTCGACGGAGGCGTACGTCACCCCGTGGTCGGCCAGGACCTCCGCGACGAACCCGCCGGTCGTGGTGAGCGCGAGCAGGATGTGCTCGTCGCCGATCTCCCGGTCCTTGCGGGCCAGCGCCACCCGGAGGGACTTCTCCAGGACGGTCTTGGCCTCCCGCGAGAAGGAGCGGCGACCCGACCGCCACCCGGAGTCCCTGCGGTCGCCCGCCAGCGCGCCCTCGCCGTGGGTCTCCTCCACCCGCGCCACGATCGCGCCGACGTCGATGCCGAGGTCCGCCAGGGCCTCCTCGTCCGCGCGGGAGAGTCCCGCCCGGCGGCGGGCGCCGGTCAGCGCGGCCACCAGGGACGGCCGGCGCTCCAGCGGGCACAGTGCGCGCAACGCGTCCGCCGCCCGGGTGCCCTCCCCGTCGAGCAGGGCGAGGAGCAGATGCTCCGGGGTGACGACCGTCGCGCCACTCCGCTCCGCGTGCTCGACCGCGCCCTTCACCACGGTGCGCGCGGCCTTCGTGAACCGTTCGAACATCACTGCCTCCCGTACTTCTTGTGGACGGCCTGTCGGCTGACACCCAGTTCGGTCGCGATCTCCTGCCACGACCACCCCTGGTTGCGCGCACTGCGCACCTGGACGGCTTCCAGTTGTTCGAGCAGTCGCCTCAGGGCGGAGACGGCCCTTAGTCCGACCCGTGGGTCGCGGTCGCCCGCCCGTGCGGCGAGATCGGTCGCATCGGTCATGACGTCAACTTACGTTGACAAGCACTCGGGCGTCAACCCCGGTTGACACCCCTCTCGTGACTCGCACAAATATTCGAACATGCTCTAGGCTGAGGGAGCGGGAAGGGGCGTTCAGGGGCAAACCGCCCTAGGGCGAACAGGGACACGGGACGGAGGGGAGCGACATGATCCTCTGTGTGCGGTTCCGGCTGGAGTCCCCCGCTTACCCCGCTTCCCCCGCTTCCGGGACGGGAGGGGCCGGGGTTCTGCTTCCCCCGCTGATCGACCTGCTCGCCGAGTTCACCCCCGTCGTCGAGGCGGCCCCGCCCTGCGAGGCGCTCGCCGACGTGCGGGGTGCGCTGCGCTACTTCGACCGGAGCCCGGCCGAGCTCGCCTCGGTGATCCGCGTCAGGGCCCTCGCCCTGTACGGCGTCGACTGCGTCATCGGAGCCGGCCCCAACCCGATGCTGGCCCGGATGGCGGCGAGCGAGGCCCGGCCCGGCGTCACCCTGGTCGTCGACGACCCCGCGACCTTCCTGCGCGACCGGCCGGTCGTCGCGCTCGACGGCGTCGGTCGCGCCACCGCCCGCACCCTCTGCGGCTACGGACTCGACTCCGTCGGCCGCGTCGCGGACGCGCCGCTCGCCGTGCTCCAGCGGCTCGTCGGCGCGAAGACCGGCCGCGAGCTGTGGGAACGGGCCCGGGGCATCGACCGCACCCCCGTCGTCCCGCACGCGGCCTCCCGCTCGGTCGCGGCCGAACGTTCCTTCCCGCACGACGAGACCGACCGGACGCAGCAGCGCCGGGCCCTCCTCTCGCTCGCCGAGGAACTGGGCACCCGGCTGCGCACGGAGGGGCAGGTGTGCCGCGCGCTCGCCGTCACCGTGCGGTACGCGGACCGGACCACGACCACCCGCAGCCGTACCCTGCCCGAACCCACCGCCCACTCGGCGGCGCTCACCGCCCTCGCCCACGCCGTCCACGACTCCTTCGGCCTCCAGCGGGCCCGGGTACGGGGCATCGCCCTGCGCGCCGAGGGGCTTGCGGGCGCGGAGGGCGCGGCACACCAGCTGTCCCTGGACCCGGCGGACGAGAAGGCCCGGCGGATCGAGGCGGTGGCGGACAAGGCACGGGCGAAATTCGGCCCGCGGGCGGTACTGCCGGGATCGCTGGCGGCCTGACGGCCCTTTCACCAGGCTCTCGTGACGACACATCACTTTTTACCGACGCGTAACTTCCCAGCCAAGGCTACCCGTGCGTAGCTTGGCTGAAGCGCATCCCCACCGCGCATCCCCACTTGTGGTCCGGACCGCAGGGCACAGCACCCCCACCATCCCCTTGAGCCGCAAGGAGATCGCCCGATGCTGCCCTGGAAACACACCGTCAGAGCGCTGTCCGTCCTGCTGCTGACCGCCGCCGCCACCCTCGCGCCGACCACCGCCGCCTCGGCCCAGGCCGAGACCGCCACCACCAGTCGGGGCTGGAACGACTACTCCTGCAAGCCCTCCGCCGCGCACCCGCGGCCCGTCGTCCTCGTCCACGGAACCCTCGGGAACTCCGTCGACAACTGGCTCGTCCTCGCGCCGTATCTGGTCAACCGCGGATACTGCGTCTTCTCGCTCGACTACGGCCAGCTGCCGAACGTGCCGTTCTTCCACGGACTCGGCCCCATCGAGGCCTCCGCCGGACAGCTCGACGCCTACGTCGACCGGGTCCTCGCCGCCACGGGCGCCCCGGAGGTGGACATCGTCGGACACTCGCAGGGCGGCATGATGCCGCGCTGGTACCTCAAGTTCCTCGGCGGCGCCGAGAAGGTGAACGCGCTCGTCGGGATCGCCCCCGACAACCACGGCACCACCCTGCTCGGCCTCACCAAGCTCCTGCCGTACTTCCCCGGCGCCGAGGACCTGATCAAGGCCGGTACCCCCGGCCTCGCCGACCAGATCGCCGGGTCGCCGTTCATCACCAAGCTCAACCAGGGAGGCGACACCGTGCCCGGGGTCCGCTACCACGTCATCGCGACCCAGTACGACGAGGTGGTCACCCCGTACCGCTCGCAGTTCCTGAGCGGCCCGAACGTCACCAACGTCCTGATCCAGGACAAGTGCGCGCTCGACCTGTCCGAGCACGTGGCCATCGGCACGGTGGACCGGGTCACCTTCCACGAGGTGGAGAACGCCCTCGACCCGGCCCACGCGACCCCGACCACCTGCCTCTCGGTGATCGGCTAGTCCTTCTAGCCCTGGGTACGCCGCCGGCGCGTCGACCCGAAGAGCACGGCCGCGCCGATCGCGAGCACGGCGGCGCCACCGACCGCGAGATACGGGGTGGTGGCGTCGCCACCGGTCTCGGCGAGCACCTCACCGGAGCCGGATTCCGAACCGGCCGCGGGAGCGGGCGCGTTGGGCGCGGCGGAGGAGGCCTCGGCGGACGGAGCGGGCTGCGTCTCGTGGCCCGCCCCGTGACTCGCCTCCTGGCTCGGCCCGGGGGCGGGCGCGGTCTCCCCGGCGCCCGTGGAGGCGTCACCGTCCCCGTGCCCGCCGTGCTCGACCGAGGACTCGTCCTGACCGTCCTCGATCTGCTCGTCGCTCGGCGCGGACGCGGTCGGCGCCGGGGCCGTACCGCCGCCGCTGTCCTTCCCGAACACCACGTCCGAGCAGGTGTAGAAGGCCTCGGGGGAGTCGGAACGCTGCCAGATCGAGTAGATGAGGTGGCGGCCGGACTTGTTCGGCACCGTGCCCTGGAAGACGTAGTCGCCGCTCTCCATCCGCGGGTCGGTCACCGTCGCGAACGGCTTCTCCTCAAGGTCCGACCACTTCAGCGGCTTCGACGGGTCGTACCCGTCCTTCGTCACGTACAGCGCGAACGAGCCCCGGTGCGGCGCGGTCCCCTTGTAACGGAAGGTGTGCGCCCCGGAGGCCATCGGGCTCGCCGGCCAGTCGGCCCGCGCGAGGTCGAGTCCCCGGTACTTGTCGTTCCCCGCGCTGCACAGCCTGCCGTCCGGGATCAGCTCACGGTGCTTGCCCGCGGCGTTGGCGATGTTCACCGCGTTCCAGTCGTAGAACGCCTGCGTCCCGCTCGCCGCCACGGCCGCCTTGCAGGCCGCCGACTTCGGCGACTCGGGCCCCTCCGCGTAACAGGCCGAGACCCGGCTCACCGGATCGGTCATCGACCCGTGCGCGAACGCCGGCCCGGAGGCGAGCCCGGAGAGAGCCAGAACCGCGGTGGCGGTGACGGCGGCGGTACGGCGAGAAGTCATGGGGGGACAGCTCCTTCACGAGGGTGAGGTGGGGGGATGCCCAGAAAACTAGCCGCCCCGAACCGCGAAATCGCTGCTGGAGAGCGGGATGTGGCGATCCTTAGGACCGCTTTAAGGAAGGACTAAGCGGCGCCTGAGGAAGCCGCCGCCGGCCGCCTCCGGGCCGTGGTTGCGACTACTCTGGGCCGACAGGCGACAACTGGCTGGAGGGGACGGGGTCTTGGACGCGGAGTTGGCCGTGCTGGCGGGCACGGCGGGGACGACGTTGGTCACCTTGCTGACGACCGAGGCGTGGCAGCGCGTCAGCGACGGGATCACCTCGCTGTGGCGTCGCGCCGAGCCGACGCGGGCCGAGGCGATCTCCGCCGAGCTCGAAGTCGCCCGGACGGACCTGCTGGCCGCGCGGGACAGTGGCGATGCCGAGGTCGGCGGCGAACTGGGGGCGGAGTGGCAGGGCCGCATCCGGCGGCTGCTCGTGACGCATCCCGAGGAGGCCGCCGCGCTCCGGAGGCTGATCGACGAACTGCAGCCGCTGACGCCCGACGTCCCGTCGGTGACGCAGCACGCCACCGCCTCCGGACACGCCCGGGTGTACCAGGCGGGCCGCGACCAGCACATCGACCAGCGATGAGCGGCGCCAACGACGCGCGGGCCGACGGGTACGGGCGGGTGTACCAGGCCTCGGGCGACCAGCACATCGTCGAGCACCATCACCACGCCCCCGAGTGGTCCGGCCCCGACTCGGTACGTCACCCGGCGGTCGGCCGGGCTCCCGTCGTACTCCGCGACCGCGTCGGCGAGATGGACCGCCTGAGAGCCGCTGTCGAGCCCGGCGTCGGCAACCGCGCCTACGTCCTCCACGGCATGGGCGGCTGCGGCAAGACCGCCGTCGCGTACACCGTCTTCCGCCATGCCACCCAGCACGCCGAGCGCATCGGACTCTGGGTCAACGCCTCCGACCCGGCCTCCCTGCGGGCCGGCATGCTCGCCGTCGCGGCCGACCGGGGCGCCACCGACGCCGAACTCACCGGCGCCCGCAGCGGGCTTCGCCCGGCCGCCGACCTCGTCTGGCAGTACCTCGACGCCTCCGACCGGCCCTGGCTGCTCGTCCTGGACAACGCCGACACCCCTGCCGTTCTCCGCGACGGCGGGTGGCTGCGGACCAGCTCCCAGGGCATCGTCATCGTCACCACCCGCCAGGCGGCGTCCCACTGGTGGTCAGGCGCCGAGCTCCTCCAGTTCGGAGTCCTCCCGCGGGACGACGCCGCCCTCGTCCTCCAGGATCTCGCCCCCCACGCGGGAAGCATGGAGGAGGCGGCGGAGATCGCCGACCGCCTCGGGCGGCTCCCCCTGGCGCTCACCCTCGCCGGCGGATTCCTCGCCCACCAGATCATCGACCCGTGGAACCTCGCCGACTACCGCAACGGACTCGACGGCGGGGCCGGCTACCACCCCATCGAACTCCTCGACCGGGGCGCCGAGACCGGCGCCGAGTCCCGCCACCTGCTCAGCCGTACGTGGCAGCTCTCCCTGGACGCGCTCACCGCCCAGGGGCTCCCCGAGGCCACCGCCCTGCTGCGCCTGCTCGCCTGCTGGGCCGGCGACCCCCTCCCGCTCCCGCTCCTCTCCGGTGCCGAACTCGGCACGGAGCTCCACCCGTCCCGCGTGGAGTCCGCCCTCCGCGGCCTCCTCGACCACTCGCTGGCCGAGCTCGTACCGGGCCGCGTGCGCTGCCTGCGCGTCCACGGGATCCTCCTCGACAGCGTCGCCCAGGCCACCCCGCCCGACCAGCGGGAACGGCTCGCCACGACGGCCGTCCGACTCCTCAGGGCCGTCCTTCCGGAGGTGCCCGAGCGGGGGGAGCAGGATCCCGCGGTGACCCTGCTCGCTCCCCATGTCACCGCGTTCCTCCGGCGCGTGACCGGCTGGAGTGCCGCCCCCGCCGTGGTGGAGGGCGCGGCCGACTGCGCACTCCGGCTCGTCGTCGCCGTGCACAGGTCGGGGGACTACGCCTCCGCGCTCACCTTGGCGAACGAAGCCGTCGACATCGCCTCCCGGGCCCTTCCCGTCGACAACGCGTTCCTGCTGAGGCTGCGGATGCGGGTCGGCCGTGCCCTCTTCCGGCAGGGACGGTTCGAGGAGTCCGAGGCCGTGTACCAGGCGGTGCTCGACGACTGCGAGCGGGTCCTCGGGCCCGACGATCCGGACACGTGGGAGGCATGTCTGCGGCTCGGGTTCGTGCTCCCCCACCGTGGTCGACTCCAGGACGGGATCCTCCTGAGGAAGCGGGCGGTCCGCGGCCGCGAGGAGACACTCGGGAGATCTCACCCGCTCACGCTCATCGCGCGAAAGGCCGTCCTGGAGGTGATCGGGCGCCCCGACGCGGCCGCGCTTCCGGAGAGGGACGAGATCCTCGCCACGGGCCCCGCCGTCATCGAGGACTGTCGTGGCACCGCCGGCGAGGATCACCCCATGACGCTCGGGGCCGAACTGAACTACGCGTTCGCACTCGCCGCCGCCGAGAGACCGGCCGAGGCATTGCCCCATGCCCGGAGAGCCCTCTCCGGATTCGAACGCGTCTTCGCGCCGGACTACCCCCTGCTGCTCAACACACGACAGACGCTCAGCGTCGTCCTGCACGCCCTGGGCCGGCACGCCGAGGCGATCGAGCACGGAGAGCTGCTGGTGGAGGGGCGGACCCGGGTGCTGGGCCCGACGCATCCCTGGACGGTTCACGCGGAGGAACTCCTCGACCAGTACCGGAACGCCGGGACGTCCTCGTAGGAGGGGCTCAGCCCAACCGCCGGTACCGCCGCTCCGGCCGCCCCGTCCCCCCGTACCGCAGCGTGATCTCCGCCCGGCCCGTCTCCGCGAAGTACTCCAGGTAGCGGCGGGCGCTCACCCGGGACAGGGAGCCGGCCTCGGCGCATTCCGTGGCCGAGAGGCCCTCCGGGTGGGCGCGGAGGACCGAGTCGACCAGGTCGGCCGTGTGGGCGGCCAGGCCCTTGGGGAGTTCCCGGGAGCCGCGGGGGCGGGTGCCGAAGATCTGGTCGACGTCCTCCTGGCGGGCCTCGTCGAGTTCGTCGAGGCGGCTGCGCAGCGAGGCCACATGGCGGAGCTGCTCGTGCAGCGCCGCCTGGCTGAACGGCTTGATCAGATAGTGCAGCGCCCCCGCCCGCAGCGCCTCGCGGATCGTGCCCACGTCCCGGGCCGCCGTGATGAAGAGCGCGTCCATGCCCAGGCCCGCCGCACGCAGCTCCCGCAGCACCTGGATGCCGTCCATGTCCGGCAGGAACACGTCGAGGAGCACCAGGTCGGGCCTGAGCCGCTCGGCCGCGCGCAGGGCGTCGGCGCCGTTGTGCGCGACCCCGGACACCGTGAAGCCCGCCACCGCCGACACATAGCGGCAGTGCAGCTTGGCGACCATGAAGTCGTCGTCCACCACCAGCACGTTCGTCACGACGACCCACGCTAGGTCCCGACCACAACGACCACAACGTCCGTTGATTGCGGAAGAGAGACAGCTTCCTCACGCGAGGGCAACATGTGGGCCACCTCACATCCCTTCCCCTACAGCTGAGAGGCGGCACACGTGCGGTTGCGCACCCCCTTCGCCCTCCTCGGGGCCGCGCTCCTGGTGCTGGTGGGCCCACCGCTGCTCAGTCCCGGCAGCGGCTCCGACACCGGCACCCGGATACCCGGCCTGCGTTTCATGGTCCCCAACACCCCCGGCGGCGGATACGACATCACCGCCCGCACCGCGGCCAAGAACGCCGAGGAGGCGGACCTCACCGGCGACATCGAGGTCTTCAACCTGCCCGGCGCCGGCGGCACCGTCGGGCTCACCCGGCTCGTCGGCGAACGCGGCAACGGCCGTCTCGCCATGTCCATGGGCCTCGGCGTCGTCGGCGCCGTCCACACCAACGAGACCCCCAGAACCCTCGCCGACACCACTCCGATCGCCCGGCTCACCGAGGAGCAGGACATCGTCGTGGTCGGCAAGGACTCCCCGTACAAGACCATCGACGAGCTGCTCACCGCCTGGAAGGGGAACCCCGGCAAGCTGCCCGTCGGCGGCGGCTCCTCGCCCGGCGGCCCCGACCACCTCGCCCCGATGCTGATGGCCCAGGCGGCCGGCATCGCCCCGAAGGACGTCAACTACGTCCCCTTCGACGGCGGCGGCGAGCTCCTCGCCTCCATCCTCGGAGACAAGGTCGCCTTCGGCGTCTCCGGCGTCGGCGAGTACCTCGACCAGATCAAGGCGGGCGAACTGCGTCTGCTCGCCGTCACGGGGCCGAAGCGTGTCCCCGGCCTCGACGCACCCACCCTCCGCGAGGCGGGCCTCGACACCGAGTTCACCAACTGGCGCGGCATCGTCGCCCCGCCCGGCCTCTCCGACGCCGAGCGCGAGAAGCTCGTCACCCTGGTGACCGAGCTGCACGACTCCCCGCAGTGGCGCGAGTCGCTGAAGACCCACGGCTGGAACGACGCCTTCCTGCCGGGCGAGGAGTTCGGCACCTTCCTCGCCGAGCAGGACCGCCGCGTCGGCTCCGTACTGAAGGAGCTCGGTCTGTGAGCACCGAATCCGAGAGCACCGAATCCGAGAACACCACATCCGTGAGCACCCCAGCCGGGAGCACCTCCTCCGGGGGTACCACATCCGTGAGCACCGCATCCGTGAGCACCAGGAAGGGGAACCTCGCCGCCTGGTGGCGCGAGCGATCCGAACTCGGCGTCGGCGTGCTGCTGTTCGTCCTCGGTGCGCTCGTCCTCACCGATGCCCTCACCCTCGACGCCGACCTCGCGGGCCGCGGCCCCGTCGGCCCTGCCACCGTCCCCCTCGTCGTCGGCTGCGGACTGCTCGTCGTCGCCGTCCTCCTCTCCGTCGACGTCCTGCGCGGCGGCCGCGGCGAGGCCGAGGCCGGTGAGGACGTCGACCTGACCGAGCCCGCCGACTGGCGCACGGTCCTGCTCCTCGCCGGTGTCTTCCTCGCCTTCGCCGTCCTCATCGGCCCCGTCGGCTTCCCCGTCGCCGGAGCGCTCCTCTTCTGGGGCGCGGCGTACGCCCTCGGCAGCCGCCACTTCCACCGCGACCCGCTGATCGCGGCCGCCCTCTCGCTCCTGACCTACGTCGTCTTCGACAAGCTGCTCGGCGTCCCGCTGCCCGGCGGTCCGCTGATGGGAGTGATCTGACCCATGGATTCCCTGAACTCCCTCATCGACGGCTTCGGCACCGCCCTCACCCCGATGAACCTGCTGTGGGCCGCCGTCGGCGTGCTCCTCGGCACCGCCATCGGCGTCCTGCCCGGCATCGGCCCCGCCATGGCCGTGGCCCTGCTGCTCCCGGTGACGTACGGCCTCGAACCGACCGGCGCGTTCATCATGTTCGCCGGCATCTACTACGGCGCGATGTTCGGCGGCTCCACCACCTCGATCCTCCTCAACACCCCCGGGGAGAGCGCGGCCGTCGTCGCCGCCATCGAGGGCAACCCCATGGCCAAGACGGGCCGGGGCGCGCAGGCGCTCGCGGCGGCCGCCGTCGGTCACTTCGCCGGCGGCATGATCGGCACGATCCTGCTCGTCGTCCTCGCCCCGACGGTCGCCGCGCTCGCCGTCGACATCGGCGCCCCCGACTACCTCGCCCTGATGGTCCTCGCCTTCATCGCGGTGACCTCGGTCCTCGGCTCCTCCCGCATCCGCGGTCTCGCCTCCCTCCTCGTCGGCCTCACGATCGGTCTGGTCGGCCTCGACCAGATGACCGGGCAGCAGCGCCTCACCTTCGGTTCGCTCCAGCTCGCCGACGGCGTCGACGTCGTCATCGTCGCGGTCGGACTCTTCGCCATCGGCGAGGCCCTCTGGGTCGCGGCGCACCTGCGCCGCACGGCGGGGGAGGCCATCCCGGTCGGCCGTCCCTGGCTGGGCGGGGAGGATGTGAAGCGCACCTGGAAGTCCTGGCTGCGCGGCCCCCTCATCGGCTTCCCGTTCGGTGCGATCCCGGCCGGCGGCGCGGAGATACCGACCTTCCTGTCGTACGTGACGGAGAAGCGGCTCTCGAAGCACAAGGAGCAGTTCGGCAAGGGAGCCATCGAGGGCGTGGCCGGACCCGAGTCGGCGGCCTCGGCCTCGGCGGCCGGGACGCTCGTCTCGATGCTGACCCTCGGGCTGCCGACGACGGCCGTCGCCGCCGTGATGCTGGCCGCGTTCCAGCAGTACGGCATCCAGCCCGGCCCGCTGCTCTTCGAGCGCGAGCCCGACCTGGTGTGGGGGCTCATCGCCTCGCTGTTCGTCGGCATGGTGCTGCTGCTCGCGCTCAACCTGCCGCTCGCTCCCGTCTGGGCCAAGCTGCTGCGCATCCCGCGCCCGTACCTCTACGCCGGCATCCTCTTCTTCGCCGCCGTCGGCGCGTACGCGGTGGGCGGCGAGGCCCTCGACCTGGTCATCCTGCTGGTCATCGGCCTGATCGGACTCGGCATGCGGAGGTACGGACTCCCGGTCCTGCCGGCCGTCATCGGGGTCATCCTCGGCCCGGCCGCCGAACAGCAACTGCGCCGTGCCCTGCAGATCAGCGACGGTTCGGTGACGGGTCTGGTGAACACCCCGTTCTCGATCACCGTCTACGCGGTCGTCGTCCTCCTGCTCACCTGGCCGCTGCTCAGGAAGGTGGTCGTCCGGCGTCGTAACGTGTCGGCATGACACAGGACATCCGCCGCGCGACGAGCTCCGACGTCCCGAGGGTGAAGGCCGTGACCGACGCGGCCTATCACCACTACATCGACCGCATCGGTCTCGTACCGGCACCGATGGAGGCGGACCACGCGGCGGACGTCGCCGCGGGGAGGGTGTTCGTCGCCGGTGACCCGGTGGTCGGTCTGGTGGTCCTGAGGACCGAGGCCGACCACCTCTACCTGGACAACATCGCCGTCCACCCCGACGCCCAGGGCACGGGTCTGGGGCGACGGCTGCTGCGCTTCCTGGAGGACCGGGCGCGCGAGCTCGGTCTTCCCGAGGTCCGGCTGCTCACCAACGCGATGATGTGGGAGAACCAGAAGCTGTACGAGCGGTACGGCTATGAGGTCGTCGAGCGCCACGTGGACGGACCGTACGACCGTATTCACTACCGAAAGGCGCTCAACTCGCCCCCGATAGGGTGAGTTTCGGCCAGGCTGCGGCCGGATCCGGTATGCCTGGCGGGCAGTACCATCCCCCACCCCGAAGGGACCCCGCTCATGCGCGTCCGACTCGTCATCGCCACAGGCGTCCTGCTCGCCTCCGCCACCGTCGCCCCACTCGCCCACGCGGGCGGGGCCGACGGCCTCTCCGCAGGCCCCGCCCTCGACGGCCCCGCCCTGAACGGCCAGGCGCTCGACAGCGGCGTCGCCGACGACCTCTCCGTCTACGGATACGGAACCGTCGGCGACGACAGCACGGTGACGCTCTCCGGCATGTACCGCTGCCTCGACGACAGCGCCGGACCCGTCTTCGTCAGCTCCACCCTCGTCCAGGGGGACCGCTCCGCCGGGATCGGCGGCACCCAGGCCGTCTGCGACGGGCACCTCCACGAGTGGGTCAACACCTCCGTCGTGAAGGACCCCGCCTACCGGCCGGGCGCGGCCCGGGTACGCGCCACCCTGATGCAGCTCACGGCCGGCGAGACGGGCCTGCCGACGCCCGGCTTCCTCGCCGCCGAGGACGCGGCCGTCGAACTCCGCTGACGACGCCCCGGGCATACGGTCGCCGGTTCGGCGGCCGGCGGCCGGCCCCCGGGCCGGACCCCCGCTAGCGCAGCAGCTCGATCAGGCCCTCGCGCCCCAGGACCTCCAGCTCGTCGAGAGCCACCACGGCGCACGCTGCCGCCTCCGGATCGGAGGCGGTGAGTCCGCTCGCCGCGAACTCGTCCTCGTCGAGCCGCAGCACCTCGCTGCCGTCCGCCGACACCCACAGGTCCAGGTCCAGGTCCTCGATCACCACCCCGGAGCCGTCGATCACGGCCGGCCGGGTGATGTCGCAGTACCAGCCCTTGAGGGCGCCGTCCGCGGACCACACCTCCTTGACCGTGAACCAGCGGTCGCTCCAGTAGTGCTCCACGAAGACATCGCCCGGCTCGAACCGCACGAAGCCGAAGTCCCGTACCCCCTCGGCAGCCCACGGGGCACGCACCGAGAGCCGGGCGCCGTCCTCCGTGAGCACCTCCGCCGGGTAGCGGATCTTCGTCCGGCCCGCCTTCGTCAGGGTTACCTCAACCGATCGTCCGGACATGCCGCACCTCCCGCGCTCCGACCTCGTAACCGAACCACTTGTTGATCGCCAGCATCGGCTCGTTCCCCGTGTCGTTCCCGGTGAACGCCTCCGTGCAGCCCGCCGCCCGCGCCCGGTGCAGCGAGGCGTTCTTGGCGAGCTTCGCGAGCCCGCGCCCCCGGAACGCCGGCGCGGTGCCGGTCATCCCCGAGTTGTACCGGCCCAGACCGTCCGTCTGCGCCGCGCTGAACGCGGCCGGTACGCCGTCCACCACCGCGACCGTCGTCAACGCCCGGTCGAGGAGCGGGTGCTCCCAGGTGGTCGCCCTCCAGTGCGCGAAGTCGTCGATCTCCACCCCCACGTCCCCCGGCTCGTCGGCCGACGTCAGCGCGTCCAGCTCGAAGAGCGGCCGGGGATCGGCCGCGAAGTCCTCGGCGGTGAGCAGTTCGACACCGGCCGGCGGCGCCTGCAGCGGCGGCAGCTCGGCGGTGGTGAGGTCGAGCCGGAGGAAGTACGCGGAGCGGCTGGGGGAGTACCCCCGCCGCGCGGCCCAGGCGAGGTTCTCCGGTGCGTCCAGGGCCCAGCTGTACAGGGTCCGCGCCCCGCGCTCGGCCAGGTACTCCTCTGCGGCGCGCAGCAGCAGCGTCCCCGCGCCCTGTCCGAGGTGCGCGGGGTCCACGTACACGTTGGCATAGCCGATCCCGGGCTGCGGCGCCTCGTGCGCGATGCCGACCTGGGCGGTCCCGACGATCCCGCCGGCCTCGGTCACGGCGACGAGCGGGCGGTAGTGGCTGTCGGGATGGGCATGGGACCAGTCGAAGACGAGCTGCTCGGCGGTCGCGAGCATGTAGGGAAGCGTGGCTCGCCGGACGCGGGCGAAGCCCTCGGCGTCCTCGGCCCGCACGTCACGGACGATCACAGTCATGTTGTCGCACGCTACGGGCCGGGGGTGCGCCGCCGCCTCCCATTTTCCGGTGGGGTGGGGGCAGAATCGGCGGGGTGACACTCACCATCGCCGTGGACCACGCATCCACCACCGCTCCGTACGAACAACTGCGGGCCCAGATCTCGGAGCGGGCCCGGTCGGGCAGACTGCCGGTCGGATACAAGCTGCCGACGGTACGAGGCCTCGCGGAGCAGCTGGGCCTCGCCGCGAACACGGTCGCCAAGGCGTACAAGGCACTGGAGGCGGACGGGGTGATCGAGACGCGCGGACGTCACGGCACCTTCGTCGCCGCCGCGGGGGACGCGGCGACCCGCCGGGCCGCCACCGCCGCCGCCCAGTACGCCGAGGAGGCCCGCCGCCTCGGCCTCAGCCGCGAGGCGGCGGAGGCCGCGATGAACGAGGCCCTGCGCGCGGCCTACGACAGCTGACCCCGACGCGAAGGACCTACAGGTACAGGCCCGCCCCCGCCGTGCGGGGTTCCGGGAGTTCCGCCGGGGGCGTGCCGCGGCGCAGGGCGAACAGCTCCGCCAGCGTCGCGCCCTCGCGCGGCACGTCCTCCGAGCGCCCGAGCCACTCCACGGACTCGGCCCGGCTCAGCGGTCCCACCTCGATCCGGGCCAGGCAGCGGCCCGGCCGGACCACGGCCGGGTGGAGCCGCTCCAGGTCCTCGTTGGTGGTCACGCCGACGAGCACGTTGCGCCCCTGGCCGAGCAGACCGTCCGTCAGGTTGAGCAGCCGGGACAGGGCCTGACCCGCCGTGTGCTTCGCCTCGCCCCGGATCAGCTCGTCGCAGTCCTCCAGGAGCAGCAGCCTCCAGCGCCCCTTCGCCGTGCCCTCGTCCTCCCCGATGGCGATGTCCATCAGATAGCCGACGTCGTTGAAGAGCCGCTCCGGATCGAGGACGCAGTCCACCTGGCACCAGTCCCGCCACGACCGTGCCAGGGTGCGCAGCGCGGACGTCTTGCCGGTGCCGGGCGGGCCGTGCAGCAGCAGGAGGCGGCCCGAGATCGACTCGGGCGTCACCTTCATCAGCCGGTCCATCGACTCGGCCACCGGCGCCGAGTAGTTGGGCCGGACCTCGTCCCAGGTCCCGGCGCTGATCTGCCGGGTCGTCCGGTGCGGGCCGCGGCGCGGGGACACGTACCAGAACCCCATCGTCACGTTCTCCGGCTGGGGTTCCGGCTCGTCCTTCGCCCCGTCGGTCGCCTCCTTGAGGACCCGCTCGGCGAGGTCGGAGTCGGTGGCCGTGACGGTGACGTCGGCACCCCGGTTCCAGCGGGAGATCAGCAGCGTCCATCCCTCGCCCTCGGCGAGCACGGCGCTGCGGTCGTCGTCCTTCGCGGCCCGCAGCACGGTGGCGCCGACGGGAAGGAGGGTCGCCTCAGGCTTGACGCGGTCCACGGTGGTGCTGTGCGAGTGCGGCTGTTCCCCGGTCGCGAAGCGGCCGAGGAACAGCGCGTCCACCACGTCCGCGGGCGAGTCGCTGTCGTCGAGGGTGAGCCGGATCGGCAGCGACCGCTGCGGCTCGGACGGTACCGGTGGGGTGTCAGCCATGGGCCCATGATCGGGCAACCGGGCATTGCGTGCACCGGGTTTTGATCGGGACGATTCCTCTGACGCCCGGCTCCCGGAGCCGGACCTGGGGCTCAGATCCAGTGACCCCGCGCCGCGCCCCGGGCGCGCCGCGCGAGCGCGTACCCCTTCGTCATGACCCGGTCCGCCGCGAAGGTACGGGCGATCGCCCGCCCCTCCACGAGCCGGGTGAACTCCTCGACGCCGGTGGACCGGCGCACGGTCACCCGTTCCAGGGCGTACGGCCCCTGGCGACGTCTGGCCAGCGCGTTGCCGACGGCGAGCGCCTGGGTGAAGCCGGCCTCCCGGACGGTACGACGGACCCGGCGGCTGGAGTATCCGTAGGGGTACGCGAAGGAGGCCGGCGCCGTCCCGAGCTCCTCGCCGACGATCTCCCGGCAGCGCAGCGTCTCGAACCGGAGCCGTCCCGCGTCGAGCTGGTCCAGCTGGGGGTGGGTGTGGCTGTGCCCCCCGATCTCCGTGCCCGCGTCGGCGAGTTCCCGCACCTGCGCCCAGTCGAGCATGGTGTCGAGCGCGCCGCCCGTCTCGTGCCTGCCTCGCAGCCAGCCGGTGGAGACGAAGACGGTGCTCGCGAAGGAGTGCTTGGCGAGCACGGGGAGGGCGTGGCGGTGGACGCCCTCGTACCCGTCGTCGAAGGTGACGAGCAGGGGCCGGGCGGGCAGCGGGCCGCCGGTGCGCCAGGCGGCGGCGAGCGCGGCGGTGGTCAGCGGGGTGAACCCCCGCTCGGCGACCACGTCCATCTGCGCGGCGAAGGCCTCGGGGGTGACGGAGAGCCCGAGGGTCGCGGGGGCGGGGTCGGGGTCGACGGCGTGGTACATGAGGATGGGGACGGGCACGGCGGTGTTGTCGGTGTAGTCGGGGTTGTCGGTCACCGGGCCCCTCCCTCGGAGGCCACGGCCTCTGCCCGAAGCGCTTCGCCGGTTCCGGCGCCGGTAGAGGCATCGCCTCCGGCCCCGGCCGCGGTCGTCCCGGCGCCGTGACGCTCGATCGGCCCCCAGGAGAAAGTCGTTCCGCTCCTCCGGGCCCGCAGCGTCCCCAGCGCGTAGCCTCCGGCCGCGACCGTCACCCCGGTGACGATCGCCCCGGCGCGGCCCGCGCCCCCGGAGCGCCCGCGCAGTGCGTCGCGCATTCCTCGCAGGACTCCCGCGGGCAACACCCGTGTCGTGTAGCGCCGTTCGGACTCCAGGCCCTTCTGCGCGCCGACGCTGCGGGCGACGAGGGCCTTCGAGAGCCCCTCGGCGTAGACCCGGGTACGGAAGTAGCCGAAGCGCTCGCGGACGGCGGGCACCTTGTGGTGGATGACGGCCCGGTCGTCGATGAGCAGGATCGCCTCGGGCAGTGCCTTGGAGAGCCGGATGCACAGCTCGGTCTCCTCGCCGCCGAGGGGCCGCCGGTCGCCGTCCCGCCCGATGCCGGTGGCGAATCCGCCGGCCGCGTCGAAGGCCGTACGGCGGAAGGAGGCGTTGCCGCCGAGCACGTTGCGCACCCGTACGCGTCCCGGGGGCAGGCCCAGGTACGTACAGCCGACGACCCAGTCGAACTCCTCGGGGAACCAGGCCGGGCGGCGGCCGGAGGCCCAGGAGGGCAGCGTCCGGCCGCCGACGGCCATGACGCACGGATCGTCGTAGGCCGCCGAGAAGTGGTGGAGCCAGTCCCGCTCGGCGACGGCGTCGTCGTCGAGGAAGGCCACGAACTCGCCGCGGGCGGCGGCGATTCCGGTGTTGCGGCCGGCGGAGAGGCCGCGGGGGCCCGCGTTGGCGAGCACCCGCACCTCCTCGGTGAGCCGCTGTTCCGCGTACTCCTCGGTCAGCCGGGAGAGGAGCCGCTCGTTGTGGTCGACCACGAGCAGCGTCTCCAGGGCGGGCAGTGACTGCTTCCGTACGGAGTCGACGGCGGCGAGGATGTCCTCCCACCGTTCCTCCGTGTAGACGCAGATCACCACCGAGAAGCCAAGCGGGGACGTGCGGTCGTTCAAGACGCCTCTCCCCGGGGGACGTTGACCGAGAACGGGGCCGGCCGGCGGCGGGCGGCCTTGCTGACGGCCTTCTCCTTGAGGATGACCTTCAGGACCCGGATGCCGTCGCGTACGGCGTTGAGGTTGCTGACGCCGTGTATGCGGTTGTATTCGTGGCTCGGGACTTCCTGCACCTTGAGGCCGGCCGTGACGACCCTGATGTTGATGAGGGTCTCGATCTCGAAACCGGTGCAGTCGAGGGTGATCTTGTCGAGGCAGTGGCGCCAGAAGGCGTTGTAGCCGTAGCAGAGATCGGTGTACCGGGCGCCGAACTTGCGGTTGACGAGCGAGCAGAGGGCCCAGTTGCCCAGTCTGCGAATGGTCGTCATGTCGTCCGTGCCGCCGCCGTTGGCGAAACGGGAGCCCTTGGCGAAATCCGCACCGCCGACGAGGGCGGAGACGTACGAGACGATCTCCTGGCCGTCGGCCGAGCCGTCCGCGTCGACCATGACGATGATGTCGCCGGTGCAGGCCGCGAAGCCGCTGATCAGCGCGTCGCCCTTGCCCTTGCCGACCTGCTTGACCACCTTGACGTCCGGCCGCAGTTCACGGGCGACATCCACCGTGTTGTCCGTGGAATTTCCGTCGACGAGGACGACTTCGTGAATCCATTCCGGCAGTGTCTTGAACACGTACGGAAGATTTTCGGCTTCGTTCATCGCGGGAATGACAACACTCACCGGCGGAGTGATCGCCAGATGTGAGGTGATGGCCCGGTACTGGGCGGCTATTCGACTCGGCTCGGTCATTTCTTGGCCCGAGATGGATGGGCGCAGGAACGAGCTCATGGGTCTGGTTTTCCCTCTCGTCCGGTGGGCCGCCCACCCCTTGGGCGGTCCGATGGTGTGTCCGGTTCGAAAGGGGGGTTCTCGCCACCGCCCGCGCGGAAAGGATCTCCTTGCGAAATCGGCGAGTTGGCATGTCTGGCCGCGCGGTACCCGCGACTCGGCGCACGTTCGAACACCGAGCACGGCACCCCCCTACCGCGCCCCGCCCCGGGACCATCAGCGACGCTAGAGCCCTCCCCTGAGCCGCTTTGCGTGATGGATCGGTGCGGGTGAGATGTCGACGGTATTGATGAATGGGACTGTATGGCAAGTCCCTGATCTGTGGCCCGCTTTTCCGCAGTTTGGCGAAGCTTCGATGGTCACGTGTGCAACCGTCCCGATCGGATTCGGTCAATCCGGTTGCATGTGGGGGGCAGTGATGCGGGATCAGGCTTCTGTGCTTTGTTGTGCGAATGTGTCGCGTTCTCGTTCGATCATTGACCGGGACCGGAGCCTCCGCTTCCTGTCCCTCGTCGATCGTCCGCCTACGGTCCGTCGTCCATGGCCGGAACTCGACGGTCGCTGACGGAGGGTCGGGTGACGTTCACCCTCACTTTTGACATGAACACTTCCGGCGCGGCGGATCCGATGCTACTACCTGGTAGCGCAGAGATCCTGCTACAGGGAGGTTCCATGAGACTGTCCCGTTTTGCCGCCCTATCGTCCTCGCTCCTGCTCGGCGCCGTCCTCGCCCTCACCGGGGCGGGCGCCGCCCAGGCCGCCGAGACCGCCGCACTCGACTACGTGGCCCTTGGCGACTCGTACTCCTCCGGTGTCGGATCGGGGAGTTACGACAGCGCCAGCGGCGACTGCAAGCGCTCCACGAAGGCGTATCCGGTGCTGTGGAAGAACGCGAACGCCCCCTCCTCCTTCGCGTTCACCGCCTGCTCGGGCGCCCGAACGGGTGATGTGACCGCGAATCAGCTCGGTCCGCTCTCGTCCGCCACCGACCTGGTCTCCCTCACGATCGGGGGAAATGACGCCGGTTTCGCCGACGTCATGACGACCTGTGTGCTGCAGTCCGAAGCCACCTGCATCAGCCGTGTGAATCAGGCCAAGAGCTACGTCGACTCGACGCTGCCCGGCAAGCTCGACTCCGTGTACACCGCGATCAGGAACAAGGCGCCCGCCGCCCACGTGATCGTCCTCGGCTACCCGCGCTTCTACCAGCTGGGCGGCAGCTGCGTCGCGGGCCTGAGCGAGAACGAGCGCCGCGCCATCAACGGAGCCTCCGACTACCTCAACGCCGCCGTCGCCAAGCGCGCGGCCGACCACGGCTACACCTTCTCCAGCGTCGTCCCGGCGTTCACCGGACACGAGATCTGCTCCGGCTCCGCCTGGCTGCACAGCGTCAACTGGCTCAACATCGGGGAGTCCTACCACCCGACGGCCGCCGGCCAGTCCGGCGGTTACCTGCCCAGCTTCAGGAACGCGGTGTAACCGGACCGCCGCCCGCGCCGTCCGTGGCGCCGGGGCCGGCCGGAGCGGTGCTCGTGACACCGCCCGGCCCGGGCCCGGCGCCTCGCTCCTCGTCCCGGACCAGGTGATACGCCAGGGCTCCCGCGATGAGCAGCGCGCCGATCAGTCCGGCGAGCAGGACATGGGCGCGCCGGGGCGACTTCGCCCCGGGGGATTCCGGCGCCGAACTGACCCGCTCCGCGGGGGTGTTGTCGTGAGGACTCCCGTTCCGACGGCTCGGCTCGCCCTCCGCGGGAGCGGAGAGCGCTCCGGCGGGCGGTTCCGCCGGTGTCCGGCCCGGCTCCGCCCGGGCGGGCCGCGCCCCGCCCGTCGCCATCCGCCGCAGCTCCCGCTCGACCCGGTCCGCCGTCAGGAGGTGCTCCGGGTCCGCGTGCGACAGCCCCTCGACGAGAGCACGGAGCTCCCCGGCCCGGTCGTCCTTCGCGGGCAGCGGCGACGGCAGGGCCGACATCGTCGCTCCGAGGAGGCTCCCCAGGGCGCGCAGCTCCGCCGCCGGTCCCGGATCGTCCTCCGGAGCCGTACCGAAGCCGGTCACGACGACCCGTCCGTCGTTGGCGAGGAGGACGTGCTCCGGATCCACTTCCCGGTGCGGTACGCCCGCCTCCCGCGCCGCCCTCAGTCCGGCCAGGACCTCCGCCCCGACCCGGGCGGCCTCGCGCGGCGGCAGCGGCCCGGCCCCCTCCAGGGTCTCGGCGAGGCTGAGGCCCCGGACGAGCTCCATGACGACCCAGGGCCGGCCGTCCTCCGTGGCGACGCCGAGCACCCGCACGACTCCGGGATGGGAGATCCGGGCGGCGGCCCGGGCCTCGCGCTCGCGCCGCGCGTACAGAAGGGGCACCTCGTCCGCCGGAAGTCCGTCCGGGGCCCGTAGCTCCTTGAGGGCCACCTCGTGGCGGTCCGTCTCGTCCAGGGCGCGCCAGACGGTGCCCGTCGCCCCTTCGGCGAGCACGTCCAGAAGCCGGTAACGACCCGCGATCGCCGTCATGGATCCACGGTAGCCGAGGGGCGTCCTCCCGGCCCCGGTCCGTCGGGGGTGCGGTGCCCGGTCGGGGCGCCGCGCGATGGGAGCGATCTTGGTGGTGGAGATCACACCGGTCCGGGTGGGCGGGGACGCGGGTCCGGAGGGCAGGATGGTTCGTGACGGTTCGGCAGGTGTTCGAATCCTGTCCAACTCGCCCTGGAATCAGATGGATTCGGACGGTGACCGTCAACCCCCGTACGAGTGCCGTGAATCCCGCCGCCGGGATACACGGGTGTCACCGCGGGGCGATAGGGTTAACCTGCCCTGGGTCGGGTGCCCTTGTACGGGTGGGGAGTGACATGGAACAGATAGCAATGCGCAGCAGGCCGCGAGTGCCTGCCATCACCTGCGGGAGCAGCGCGACGAGTTCGCGGCTCGACCGTCATCTCGCGGTGCTCGGCGGTCCCGCCGTGCCCCAGCGGGAGGTGGCCGAGGCGACGCTGCTGATGCGTGAACTGACGTCGCGTACGCCCGAGGTTCCGGTGCACGGTCACCGCAGCCGCAGCGCACGGGTCTCGCTCTTCGCCCCGCTCCGCCGCCTGCGCCGCTCCCTCTTCGGAACGCGTCACTAGGAGCCGGGCGCTCCGGGCCGAGCAATCCCGAGGTTCCCGCCCGCTTCCGCCCGGTCGCCCGTACGACTCCGACTGCACGACTGCGACATCGCCGGACGTGTCCCCGCCCGTCCGGCGATCAGTCGTACCCGGCCGCGGGCCCGACCCCGTCGGCTGAGCCCGGCCCGCACGGCCTCAGGCGATCACCCCCGCCTTCCTCAGCTCCTTCACCTCCGCCTCCGGCACCCCGAGCTCGCCGAGCACCTCGTCCGTGTCCTGCCCGAGGGCCGGGATCCGGTCCATGCGCGGCTCCGGCCCGTCCGGGAACACGATCGGCGGCAGCAGCGAACGCAGGGCCCCGACCTGCGACTCGACCTCCCGCCAGCGGTCACGGGCCGTCAGCTGGGGATGGTCGGCGAGCTCCGCCACCGAGTTGAGGCGGGCGCAGGCGATGCCCGCCGCGTCGAGCCTGGCCAGCGCCTCGGGCGCCGCCAGCGGGGCCAGCGCCGCCGCGACCACCGCGTCCGTCGCCGCCCGGCCCGCCACCCGCGCCGTGTTCGTCGCGAAGTCCGGGGCGTCGGCGAGGTCGGGCCTGCCGAGGACCTGCTCGGCGAGCCGCCGCCACTCCCGGTCGTTCTGCACGGAGAGCAGCACCAGACCGCCGTCCGCCGTGGGATAGGCGTCGTACGGGGCGATCACCGCGTGCGCGAGCCCGGTTCGCGCCGGGGGCGTACCCCCATGCATGCCGTAATGCAACGGGTGCCCCATCCACTCGGCCAGCGAGTCGAGCAGCGAGACCTCCACCGGGCCGCCCCGGCCGGTCGTGCCACGCCGTACGAGCGCGGCGAGGACACCGGAGAAGGCGTACATCCCGGCGGCGATGTCGGCCGCCGGGATCCCGGACTTGACCGGCTGCTCCGGCGTCCCGGTCACCGACACGAGACCCGCCTCGCACTGGACGAGCATGTCGTACGCCCGCTTGTGCGCGTACGGCCCTTCCGCGCCGTACCCGGAGACGTCCACCGCGATCAGTCGCGGGTGTGCGGCGCACAGCGCGGCGGTGTCGAGACCGAGCCGGGCCGCCGCCCCCTGGGCGAGGTTCTGCACGAAGACGTCCGCGTCGCCCACCATCCGCCGGACGAGGGCGAGACCGCGCGGGTCCTTGAGGTCGACCGCCACGGACTCCTTGCCCCGGTTGCACCACACGAAGTGGGAGGCGAGGCCCCGCGCGGCCGTGTCGTACCCCCGGGCGAAGTCCCCGCCGTCGGGGCGCTCGATCTTGACGACGCGGGCGCCGAGGTCGGCGAGCTGCCGGGTGGCGAAGGGGGCGGCGACGGCCTGCTCGACGGCGACGACGGTGATGCCTTCGAGGGGGAGTGGCTGAGTGCTCATGAAAGCCCTGCCTACCCTGCGGGGCCGGTCCTTGTCACCAGGGGACATGTCACCCCCGGCGTGGGGAGGGGCGTCAGCCGCGGGTGTAGCGGCGGACCGCGAGCGGGGCGAAGAGGGCGATCAGGCCGAGCGACCAGAGCAGCGCCCCGGCGACCGGGTGGGCCACCGGCCAGGCCGCGTCCGCCGGGACGGGCGCGTTGCCGAAGAGGAGCCGTACCGCCGTGGTGACCGCCGAGATCGGGTTCCACTCGGCGACCGCGCGCAGCCAGCCCGGCATGTTGTCGGTCGGGATGTACGCGTTGGAGAGCAGCGGCAGCATGAACGTGGCGCTGCCGAGCTGGCCCGCCGCCTCCTCGCTCTTCGAGGCGAGGCCGAGCAGGATGCCCACCCAGGTCGTCGCGAAGCGGAAGAGCAGCAGCAGGCCGAAGGCGGCCAGGGCCTCCGGCGCCGTCCCCTCGATCCGCCAGCCCATCGCGAGCCCCACCAGGACGAGCGGCACGGTGCCGACGGCGCCGGCCACGAGGTCGGCGAGCGCCTGCCCGAGCGGGACGGCGGAGCGACTCACGGGCATGGTCCTGAAGCGGTCCATGACGCCTCGGTGGGAGTCCTGGGCGGCCTGGAACATGCCGGTCATCAGGCCCCCGGCCGCCGTCGCGACGAGCAGGCCCGGCACCAGGTGGGACCGGTACTCGGCGCCCGGCATGGCGAGCGCGCTGCCGAACACGTACCCGAAGAACAGCAGGAACACGATCGGCATCGTCTGTGTCATCACGGTGATCGCGGGCGCGTGCCGGATGCGCAGGAGATGACGCCCGAGGACGGCCGTTCCGTCGTGGACGAGAGCGGTGCTCACGGGACGCGTTCCCTGCTCCGGGACGAGAGCGGTGCTCATGCGACGAGTTCCTTCCGGTCGGTGAGGCGCAGGAACACCTCGTCGAGGGTGGGCGGGCGCAGCGAGGCGTCGACGACGAGGACCCCGGCCGCGTCGACCTCGCGGACGATCCGGGGCAGGGTGAGCGTGCTGTCCGTGGTCACCGCGCCGACCGTGCGGCGCTCGGCGTCCAGGACAGGGGCCGAACCGGTCAGCCGGTCGAGGACGGCCGCGGCCGCTTCGAGGGCCGAGGGTTCGGCGACCACGACCTCGGCGTAGCTGCCGACGAGCGCCTTGAGCTCGGCCGGCGTGCCGCGCTGGGCCGCGCGGCCCTCGTCGATCAGGACGATGTCGTCGGCGAGCTGGTCGGCCTCCTCCAGGTATTGCGTGGTCAGCAGCACCGTGGTGCCCCGGGACGCCAACCCCCGTACGGCGTCCCAGATCCCGTTCCGGCTGTGCGGGTCGAGCCCGGTCGTCGGTTCGTCGAGGAAGAGGACCCGCGGCGGTACGAGCAGGCTCGCGGCCAGGTCGAGCCGCCGCCGGATGCCGCCGGAGTAGGTGCGGGCGGGGCGCCCGGCGGCCGCCGCGAGACCGAACTGCTCCAGGAGTTCGTCGGCGCGGGCGCGCGGGGCGCGCAGCAGCCGTGCGAAGAGCCGCAGGTTCTCGGCGCCGGTCAGGTCCCCGTCGACGGAGGCGTACTGCCCGGTGACCGCGATCCGCTTCCGTACCCCCGCCGGGTCGCGTACCACGTCGTGGCCGGCCACGAGCGCGCTGCCGGCGTCGGGCTTCACCAGGGTCGTCAGGACACGGACGGCGGTGGTCTTGCCGGCGCCGTTGGGGCCGAGCACGCCGCAGACCGAACCCTCGGGGACGGCGAGGTCGAGGCCGCGGAGGGCGTGGACATCGCCGTATCGCTTCTGCAGACCCTCACTAAGTACAGCGTACGTAGTCGTCATGGCGCGACCATACCGCACTACGTACGGTGTACGTAACTACGATGGGGGGGCGAGGTGATGATCCATGGCGGGCCGAGCGGCCGAACCGGAAGTGATCTGGGCGCGGCCCGAGCGCGCGGGCCGAGGCCCGAAACCGGCGTACAGCCGCCGGGACATCGTGGACGCCGCCGTGCGCGTCGCCGACACGGACGGCATCGACGCGGTCTCCATGCGGCGGATCGCCGCCGAGATCGGCTGCGGCACCATGTCGCTCTACAACTACGTCCCCCGCAAGGAGGACCTGTACGAGCTCATGGTCGACGCGGTCAGCGGCGAGTACGCGCTCCCCGAGGAACCCAGCGGCGACTGGCGCGCCGACATGACCGGGATCGCGTACCAGAGCCGCGCGATCATGTACCGGCACCCCTGGCTGGCCCGGGTGATGACCACCGCGTACGGGTTCAGCCCCAACGCCCTGCGTTTCCTGGAGTGGTGCCTCGGCTGCCTCGTCCCGCTCGACGTCCCCGCGGGGCTGAAGATGCAGCTGATCGCCATGGTCAACGGCACGGTGATGGCGACCGTCGCCAACGAACAGGCCATCGCCGAACGGGCCCGCGGGCTTCCCTGGTCCGAGGAGGAGGAGCAGGTGGTGCGCGGCGCCTACCTCATGGGGCAGGTCGCGAGCGGGAGGTACCCGCACCTCGCCGGACTGCTCGCCGAGGCCCCCGCCGCCCCCGTCGACCCGGACGAGATCTTCGCCATGACCATCGGACGCCTCCTCGACTCGTTCGCACCGCCGGAGGGCCCCCTCACAGCAGCATGAACTGGCCCTCCGGGCCCTCCTCCTGATGGTCGAGCACGGAGGCCGGGCGGCGGGACCCGGCCGGCGGAGGCAGCACGCCCGCCGCCCGCAGCTCCGCCCGGCCCGCGGATCCGGCCGCCTCCGGGACGAGGGCCGCCCGCTCCTGCTCCCGCGCGCCGAGCAGCGCGAGCACCGTGACCAGGTCGAGCAGCTCCGAGGTCCACTCCTGCGGCCAGACCGCCGGCCCGATCGCGTCGAGCGACCCGGGCTCCACCGGTGCGGTCCGGTGCGCGAACCACTGTTCGAGGACCCGTGCCCCGCCGACGCTGAACTCCCAGGCCTCCGCCGGTACGGGCGAGATGCGGCCCTCGTCGAGACACAGGGCCTCGTCGGCCGCGTCGTACGTCATCGCCTCGGGGCGGGGCGGCACCGCGGCCCGCACGTACGGACGGCGCCCGCCCGGCAGCCGCGGTTTCGTCCCGGTCAGCGCACCCCGCGCCTGGATGTCGACGAGCTCCCGGCCGAGCGCCACACCCGCCGCCCAGACCTCCGGGTCCCCGGGGAGGGGCACCCGGCATCCGCCGGGGGAGGGGCGGACCGCCGCCACCGTCCACGCGAGCCACTCCAGGGCGTCGACCTCGTGCCCGTACCGCTCGCCGAGGAAACCGAGGAGACCGGGGGCGAGGTTCGGCTCCAGGCCTCCGGGGCGCCGGAACAGCGGACGGATCCGGCCCGGCCGGCCCGCGGGGGAGCGACCCTCGGGCAGCGCGGCCGTCACCAGGAGCGCGGGCCCGGCCGCACCGGGCACATGACCCTGCTCGACGGCGAAGAGCTGCGGCTCGCCGGCGACCCGCCACAGCTCCGGGCGTGCGGTGTCGATCAGCCGGTGGTCGGGCAGCAGCAGCTGCTCGTCGAACGGCCCGCGCGCGACCCGTACCGGCTCCGGGCACGGGCCGGACTCACGGGCCCAGCGCACGGTCCCGGTGCGCTGGCCCGGCAGCGCGGCGACCGCGCTCGCCGGGGTCCGCGCCCGGCTGGGGCGGAACAGGGCCTCGCGCTCGGCCCCTTCGGCGGCCACCAGTCGGTCCCAGCGGGACCGCAGCGTCCGCGCGTCCGGCGCCACGATCCACGAGCGGCCGAAGCGCAGCGGTGCGACGGACCACGGCATGAGGTCGTCGAGGAGGGGGAGGTCGGCGCCGGTCGGCGCGTCGGCGAGGGGAGGCAGATCGGCGTCGTTCGCTCCGGGGGCTTCCGTCACGCCCCGCATGCTAACGACCGCGGTCCGCGGGTCTCCACTGTCCCGGAGGCCCCGGCCCCCTGCTACTGGGCCTCGACCGTGACCGTGAAGGAGAAGCGGTCGCCCCGGTACCGGATGCGCGCCACGTCGACGACCCTTCCCTCCGCGTCGTAGGTCACGCCGGTGTAGTGCAGGATCGGCGACAGGAGCGGCACCTCCAGGAGCGCCGCCGTCTCCGGGTCGGCGAGCCGGGCCTCGACCGTGTCCGTGATGCGACTGATCCGCACGCCGACGACGTCCCGCAGGACCTTCGTCATCGGCCAGCGCTCCAGATCGGCCGGGTCGATCGCGGCGGCGAGCTCGGGACGCACCGCGTTCTCCGCCCAGTTGGTCGGCTCGCCGCTCTCTCCGTCGCGGCGCAGCCGCCGGTACGCCACGATCTCCGTCAGGTCGGGGAAGTGCTCGGCGAGCTCACCCGGTACCGCCTCGCTGCCGTGCCCCAGGACCGTCGTCCGCTCGCCCGACTGCTGGGCCACGATCGCGTCGATCGAGCCGAGCAGCCGGCGCGGGGTGGAGCGCCGGGCGCCCGGCTCGATGAAGGTCCCGCGCCGCCGGTGCCGGCTGATCAGGCCCTCCTCCTCGAGTTCCTTGAGGGCCTGGCGCATCGTGAGCACGCTGACGCCGTAGTGCGCCGCGAGCTGCTCCTCGGTGGGCAGCCGGAGCGAGGCGTCGGGCGTGCGGCCCAGTATCGAGGCGCGCAGCGACTGCGAGACCTGATACCAGAGCGGCAGCTTGCGGTTCAGGACCAGCGAGTCGGGTGCGAAGGCGGTCACGGGTTCTCCGTACGAAGGCTACGGGCTTACGGCCGAGACACTACGGCCGAAAGTGGCGCTCAAGACCCTGCCATACGTCGTCGTAGCCCTTCTGCAGGTGGTCGGCGCCCGCGGCCTGCGGGGTCGCGGTCACCGGCCAGCGGGTCTCGAACATGAAGGCGAGACCGTCGTCGATCTTCTGCGGCTTCAGTTCGGCGGCGCTCGCCCGGTCGAAGGTCTCCCGGTCGGGGCCGTGCGCGGACATCATGTTGTGCAGCGAGCCGCCGCCCGGCACGAAGCCCTCCGCCTTCGCGTCGTACGCGCCCTCGATGAGGCCCATGTACTCGCTCATCACGTTGCGGTGGAAGTACGGCGGCCGGAAGGTGTCCTCGCCGACCAGCCAGCGCGGGGCGAAGACCACGAAGTCCACGCTCGCGAGCCCCGGGGTGTCGGAGGGCGAGGTGAGGACCGTGAAGATCGACGGGTCGGGGTGGTCGTACGAGATCGTCCCGATGACATTGAAACGGTGCAGGTCGTAGACGTACGGGGTGTGGTTGCCGTGCCAGGCGACGACATCGAGCGGCGAGTGGCCGTACGTCGCCGACCAGAGGTTGCCGCAGTACTTGTTGACCACCTCGACCGGACCCTCGACGTCCTCGTAGGCGGCGACCGGGGCCCGGAAGTCACGTGCGTTGGCGAGGCCGTTGGCGCCGATCGGGCCGAGGTCGGGGAGCTGGAACGGAGCCCCGTAGTTCTCGCAGACGTAGCCGCGGGCGGTGTCCTCCAGAAGGTCCACGCGGAATCGGACCCCGCGCGGGATCAGCGCCGTCTCGCCGGGGTGGACGGCGAGCAGGCCCAGCTCGGTGCGGAGGAGGAGGCCGCCGCGCTCCGGGACGATCAGCAGCTCGCCGTCCGCGTTGCCGAACACCCGCTCCATGGAGGCGTTCGCGTGGTAGAGGTGCACGGCCATGCCGGCCCGCTGGGTCGCGTCGCCGTTGCCTCCGAGGGTCCACAGGCCGGCCAGCCAGTCGGTGCCGGGGGCCGGGGCGGGCAGCGGGTTCCAGCGCAGCCGGTTGGGGTCGGGCACGGTCTCGTCGAAGGGCGCGGAGCGGACGTCGCCGTTGTCGATCCGGGTGAACGGCGGGTGCGCCGCGGAGGGGCGGATCCGGTAGAGCCAGGAGCGGCGGTTGTGCGCCCGCGGCTCGGTGAACGCACTGCCGCTGAGCTGCTCGGCGTAGAGGCCGAGGGGTGCCCGCTGCGGTGAGTTACGGCCGTGCGGCAGCGCGCCGGGGATCGCCTCCGAGCTGTGCTCGTTGCCGAAACCGGTGCTGTAGCCGAGCGCCTCGGCCGTCTTCCTGGCCTGCTCGCGCTTCTCGGCCTGCTCCGTGGTCATCGCCCGCTCCTGTCCTGAGCCCACAAGGGAAGCCCACAAGGGAATCCTATGCATGACCGTAGGATTCCGCGCGGCTCACGTCAACGGGGCACCGGGAGGTGGTGGCCGAAACGGGATGTGGGCCTCCGTGGGCGCGGTGCCCGGAAACCGGGTGCTGCGCGAGGGGGTCAAAAAAGATGAACAATCCTCTACTCTCACGCCCATGTCCTGGACCCGAAGGTTCGTCCTCGCGCTCTCGGTCGTGCTCGCGGCCCTCGCCGCTGCCCTGCTCGCCGCCCCCGGGGCCCAGGCCCACGAGGAGCGGCCCGTCACCTTCCCCGACGGCTCCGGCACCGTGCCGAAGCTCCGCACCGGAGAACCCGACCTCCTCGTCTGCAAGACCGACCGGACCGCGTTCGAAAGCCGGATCTCCGGCTTCCCGGCCCCCCTCAAGGCCCGCAACCGGGCCCTCTACGAGCGTTGCGCCCGCGACGGCCACCGCCACCTCCAGCAGGCCGTCGACGCCGTCGACCGGCCCGGCATGACCATCGCGATCCTCCCCGGCCTGTACGAGGAGGAGCCCTCGCTGTCCCCGCCCACCGGGGCCTGCGCCACGCTCGACGCGCCCAAGTCCTCACTCGGCTACCAGATCCTCAGCTACGAGCAGCAGCGGCAGTGCCCGCACAACCAGAACCTCGTCGCCATCCTCGGCAAGAAGAACCTTCAGATCGAGGGCACCGGAGCCTCCCGCCTCGACGTCGTCGTCGACGCCAAGTACCGGAAGCTCAACGCCCTGCGGGCCGACGGCAGCGACGGCGTCTACTTCCGCAACTTCACCGCCCAGCGCACCACGTTCAACTCGCTGTACGTGCTCGCCGCCGACGGCTTCGTCATCGACGACGTCCTGACCCGCTGGAACGACGAGTACGGCTTCCTCACCTTCGCCTCCGACCACGGCCTCTACAAGAACTGCGAGTCCTACGGCAACGGCGACTCCGGCATCTACCCCGGCTCGGCCTCCGACATCAACGACGGCCGCGGCTACGACGTCCCCCGCTACTCCATCGAGATCACCGGCTGCCGCAGCCACCACAACATGGTCGGCTACTCCGGCACCGCCGGAGACTCCGTCTGGGTCCACGACAACGAGTTCGACCACAACATGGGCGGCGCCTCGATGGACTCCGCCTTCCCCGGCCACCCCGGACTGCCGCAGAACCACGCCCGCTTCGAACGCAACCTGATCCACGACAACAACCAGAACTACTACCCGTACGTCGCCGACGGCACCTGCGCCAAGCCGCCCGTCGAACGCGGCTACGAACAGGGCGTCGTCTGCCCCCAGATCTCCATGCCCCCCGGCACCGGCATCATCACCGCCGGCGGCAACTGGAACCTCTACGAGAACAACTGGGTCTACGGCCACCAGCGCGCCGCCTTCTATCTCAACGCCGTCCCCGCCTTCATCCGCGGCGAGTCCGCCTGGGGCAAGCAGACCGACACCTCCCACCACAACCGCTACGCCGGCAACCACCTCGGCGTCGACAAGTCCGGCGCCGCCCGCCCCAACCGCGCCGACGTCTGGTGGGACGGCCAGGGCAGCGGCAACTGCTGGCAGTCCGACACCGGCGCCGCCAGCCCCGGCGCCCTGCCCGGCTGCGGGGCACGCCGCGGCGACGTCTCCGGCGACACCGACCGGCTCATCGGCGAACCCGTCAAACTCGCCCAACTCCTGGTCTGCGCCGACTACAACGTCCAGGCGCGCCGCCTCCCGGCAGGCTGCGACTGGTACGGCGCCCGCGGCCTCCAGCGCGTCGAGACCCAACTCGCCCTCGGCAGCTCCCTCGTCCTCGCCCTGGCCGGCTTGGCCCTCTGGTGGCGCCGCCTGCGCGGCAACCGCCTCGCCGGCGCCGCCACCCTCATCGGCCTGGCGGGCCTCGCCCTCGACGTCGCCGGCTCGACGCTCGCCCTCACGCCGACCGTCGTCCCGGCCCTCGCACTGCTCCTCACCGGCGCCTGGTGGACCCTCCTCGGCCTCGCCCTGCGCCCCTCCCGCCCCGTCCTCGGCTGGACCACCGTGGCCCTCGGCGCCCTCACCCTCCTCGACGCCTTCGACAAGGCGATCCTGATGGTCCCCGGCATCCCCCTGAGCCCCGCCTGGCTCCGCCTGCTGCTGGGCGTGATCTGGGTGCTGTGGGCGGTCGTGGCCGCGGGAGCCCGCGGCCCGGCCCCGACGGAGGCGACACCGGAGCCCGACCCCGAGACGGTCCCACGGGCGGGTACGGCCCCCGGCGCGGGCGCCGCCCCGGCCGAGCCCCGGCCGCACGGCGAGGCCACGGCGTGAGGCGGCCGCGCGCCGGCGTCACCCGCCCGCCCCTCGTCGCGGCCCTGGCCGCAGTCCTGGCCGCCGTCGTGCTCCTCACCGGGTGCGGCGGCCGGGCCACCACCCACCACAAGCCCGGCACCAGCCACGAGGAGGCCACCGGCGGCACCGGCACCCTGCTCACCGCGCGGGACGAGAGCGGGCACCGGCTCCGCGAACTCCCCGCGGCGGAGGCGCCCGCCGTCCGCGTCGAGACCCGCCCCGACACCGAGGGCGGCTGGAACGTCCACCTCACGGTGGAGAGGTTCCGCTTCACCCCCGACAGCACCGGCGGCGCGGCCCTCCCGGGCCGCGGCCACGCCCGCCTCCTGATCGACGGCCGCGAGGCCGGCCGCCTCTACAGCCCGTGGGGACACATACCGGCCGGCACCCGCACCCTCATCGTCCGCCTCCACGCCGACGACCACACCACCTGGGCCGTCGCCGGCGCCCCCGTCCAGGCCACCGTCCGTCTGGACGGTGCCGCGCCCCCGAGCCCGGCACCGACACCCCGGCCGACCGCCACCGGGCGCACCGTCGACATCACCGTCTCCGGATCGACCGTCCAGCCACCCCCTTCCCGCGTCGAGTTGCACCAGGGTGAACGTCTCACCCTCCGTGTCACCAGCGACCGCGCCGACACCCTCCATGTGCACGGCTACGACCGCGAACTCCCCCTCTCTCCCGGCACCCCCGCCACCCTCACCCTCACCGCGGACCGCACCGGCCTCTTCGAGGTCGAGACCCACGAGTCCGGACTTCTGCTGACCCAACTCGTCGTCCGGTGACCGGCCCCCTCACCCGACTCGCCCACGCCCTCGCCCCCGATCCCGGCCCCGGCCTTCCGCTCGCCCACGGCGTGGGCTCCCGGCACGACCTCCCTCTCTCTCCCTTCTACGCCTACGCGGGCGCCTTCGCCGCGCTTCTCGTCTCCTTCCTCGCCCTGGGGCTGCTCTGGTCCTCCTCCCGCTTCCGCGGCGACCTCTCGGGACGCCCGCTCCCCCTCGCCCTCCAGCGGGTCGCCGACGCCCCCGCCACCCGCACCGCGCTCCGGCTCCTCGGCGCCGTCGCCGCCCTCGTCCTCCTCCTCCACCTCCTTCTCGGGCCGGACGACCCCGACCGCAACCCCGCGCCCGGCGCCCTCTACGTCCTGCTCTGGGTCGGACTCGTCCCCGCCTCCCTCCTCCTCGGCCCCGTCTGGCGCCTCCTCAACCCCCTGCGTGCCGTCCACTCCCTGCACCCGCCGCCGAACCCCCGTCCGCTGCCGGCCGCCCTCGGCATCCGCCCGGCCGCCCTCGGCCTCCTCCTCTTCACCTGGCTCGAACTCGTCGCCCCCGACAACACCTCCTCCGCCACCCTCCTGACCGCCCTCGCCCTCCACACCGGCGTCCAGCTCATCGGCGCCGCCCGCCACGGCGACCGATGGTTCGCCCACGCCGACCCCTTCGAGGTGTACTCCTCCCTTCTCGCCCGGCTCTCCCCACTCGGCCGCCGCGCCGACGGCCGGCTCGTCCTCCGCTCCCCCTTCCACGGCCTCGACGCCACCCCGCAGACCCCCGGTCTCGTCGCCACCGTCTGCGTCCTCCTCGGCTCCACCGCCTACGACGGCCTCTCCGACAACCCCCGTTGGATCACCACCCTCCAGACCTCACCCCTCGGCCCCGTCCCCACCGCCACACTCGGCCTGCTCGCCGCCGTCGCCCTCGTCGCCGCCGGCTACGGCCTCTGCGCGGGCGCCCTCCGCCTGATGAACCGCACCCTCACCACTCCGCTCACCTCCTTCGCCCACTCGCTCCTGCCCATCGCCCTCGGCTATCTCGTCGCCCACTACTTCTCGCTCTTCGTCACCGAAGGACCACGCACAGTCATGATGGCAGGGGGTACTGACAACGCCCTCGCACCCGCCCCGTTCCTGGGTCCCGGAGGCCTCGCGACGCTTCAGGTGGCCGCGATCGTCACCGGCCACGTCCTCGGTGTCGTCGCCGCCCACGACCGGTCCGTGCGCCTCTTCCCGCCCGACCGCGCGATCGCCGGCCAACTCCCGCTGTTCGCGCTGATGATCGCGTACACCCTCGGTGGCATCGGCCTGTTGATCGCCTGACCGTACGCCCGCGTCCGGTTCCGGCGCGCGGCACCGGCCGAGGCCCGGGACTGCTCGTCCGGAACGACCGGGCGCTGCCGGCCCGGACGGTTCCGCGCCCTGCCCGGCCCGGCAGGGCGGCAGGAGCGGCATCATGGACCCCGTGCCCCAGTCCCACGCCCAGACCCCGTCCACGCTGCGCCGGGCCCCCGTGCAGCAGCGGAGCGCCGAGCGGCTCGCCCGGATCCTCGACACCTGCGCCGAACTGCTCGACGAGACCGGCTACGAGCAGCTGAGCACCCGCGCCGTAGCAGCCCGTGCGGGAGTCCCCATCGGCTCGGTCTACCGCTTCTTCGACAACAAGCGGGCCATGGTCGCCGCGCTCGCCCACCGGAATCTCGACCGGTACGCCGAGCGGATCGCCGCCCACCTCGACGCCACCGCCGACCCCGACCCGCACGCGGCCATCGACGGTGTCCTCGACGAGTTCATCGCCATGAAGCGGACCGTCCCCGGCTTCGCCCTCGTCGACTTCGGCGTACCCGCCGCCGAGGAGGCGGGCGAGGACCCCAACGGCCTGGTCGCCGAGCGGATCTGCGATCTGCTCGCCGCCCACCTCGGCCGTCCCGCCGACGAGACGCTGCGACGCAAGGTCCGGGTCGGCGTCGAGACCGCCGACACGCTCGTCCGGCTCGCCTTCCGGGTCGCCCCCGAGGGCGACCCGGCCGTCATCGACGAGACCCGGCAACTCCTTCACGCCTATCTCTCGCCCTCCCTGTCGTAACCCTCCCGGGCGTGCCTACCGGTCGGTATGCTCGCTGCGGGCCGACGCCCCGGCCCCGACCCGACGCTGCCCCCGGGAGACGCCATGTCCACCGCCCTGCGCATCTGCCCCCTCTGCGAAGCGACCTGCGGACTGACCCTGACGATCGACGGGTCCCGGGTCACCGGGGCGCGCGGAAACCGCGAGGACGTGTTCAGCCAGGGGTTCATCTGCCCCAAGGGGGCCGCCTTCCCCGGGATCGACGCCGACCCCGACCGGCTCCGCACCCCGCTGGTCAGGAAGGACGGGCGGCTCCAGGAGGCGACCTGGGAGGAGGCGTTCGACACGATCGCGGCGAGAATTCGTCCGCTGATCGAGGAGTACGGGCCGGATGCCGTGGGTATCGTCCTGGGCAACCCCAATGTGCACACGATCGCCGGCGCCCTCTACCCGCCCCTGCTGATCGGTGCGCTGCGCACCAGGAACCTGTTCACGGCGTCGACGATCGACCAGATGCCCAAGCACGTCTCCAGCGGCCTGCTGTTCGGAGACCCCTTCGCGATCCCCGTGCCGGACCTGGACCGCACCGATCACCTGCTGATCCTCGGAGCCAACCCGCTGGACTCCAACGGAAGCCTGTGCACCGCCCCCGACTTCCCCGGCAGGCTCAAGGCACTGCGCAGGCGCGGCGGCACCCTCACCGTCGTCGACCCCCGGCGCACCCGCACCGCACGGCTCGCCGACCGGCACGTCGCCATTCGCCCCGGCGCCGACGCGTTCCTCCTCGCCGCGCTCGTCCACACCCTCTTCGAGGAGGGGCTCACCGACCTCGGCCCGCTCGCCGCCCATGTGGAGGGGGTCGAGGAGGTAAGGGCTGCGGTACGGGAGTTCAGCCCCGAGGCGGTCGCCGACGCCTGCGACGTGGACGCGGACACCATCCGCGCCCTCGCCCGGGAGCTCGCCGCCGCGCCCACCGCCGCCGTCTACGGGCGGATGGGCAGCTCCACCGTGGAGTACGGAACGCTCGCCAACTGGCTCGTCGACGTCCTCAACACCCTCACCGGCAACCTCGACCGGCCCGGCGGCGCCCTCTTCCCGCTCTCCGCCACGGCGCCCGCCCCGCGCCCCGCGGGACCCGGCCGGGGCTTCACCCTCGGCCGCCGGCACAGCCGGGTCTCGCACCACCCCGAGGTCAAGGGGGAGTTGCCGATGGTCGCGCTCGCCGAGGAGATCGAGACCCCGGGGGAGGGCCGCATCCGGGCGCTGATCACCGTCGCATCCAACCCCGTCCTGTCCGCACCCGACGGGGACCGCCTCGACGCGGCGCTCGGCTCCCTCGACCTGATGGTCGCCGTCGACCCGTACCTCAACGAGACCACCCGCCACGCCGATGTCCTGCTGCCGCCGCCCCCGCCCTCCAGGAGCGCCCACTTCGACTTCGCCTTCAACGCCCTCGCCGTCCGCGACCAGGCCCGCTACACCCCGGCCGCCGTCCCCCTGGAGGCGGACCGGATGGACGAGTGCGAGATCCATGCCCGGCTGATCCTCGCCGTCTCCGGGATGCACGGGGCCCCGCCGTCCGCCGTCGACCAGCTCGCGATCGACACCACCCTCGCCAAGGCGGTGACCCAGGAGCACTCACCGGCGTACGGAGCGGACCCCGTGGAGTTCGCCGCGGGGCTGAGTGGGGACACCGGGCCCGAGCGCCGGCTCGACCTGATGCTGCGCCTCGGCCCGTACGGGCTCACCCTCGACGAGCTGCGGGCCCACCCGCACGGCATCGACCTCGGCCCGCTCAAGCCGCGCGTCCCGCAGGTCCTGAAGACCCGAAGCGGACGGATCGAGCTGTTCGCCGCGCCGCTCGCCGCCGACCTGCCCCGGCTGAGGGCCGCGCTCGACGTCGCACCCGACTCCGGCAGCGTCCAGCTGGTCGGGCGCCGCCACCTGCGCTCGAACAACAGCTGGCTGCACAACACCCCGGCGCTCGGCGGCGGTACGAACCGGTGCACCCTCCAGGTGCACCCCGACGACGCGGCCCGGCTGCGGCTCGCCGACGGCGGCCTCGCGCGGGTCAAGGGCGAGGGCGGCGAGCTGGAGGTGCCGGTCGAGGTGACCGACGGGGTGCGTCCGGGGGTGGTGAGCCTTCCGCACGGCTGGGGTCACGACCGGCCGGGCACCCGGTTGACCGTCGCGTCCGCGCGCCCCGGAGTCAATGTCAACCAGCTGCTCGACGGCTCCCGGCTCGACCCCCTGTCGGGGACGGCCGTGCTGAACGGTTTCCCGGTCCAGGTCGCGCCGCTGCCGTGACCCCTGCCGTGACCCGTGCTGGGGTCCCTGCTGCGACTCTCGCCGTGACCCCGCCCGTGACCTGGGGTTTTGCTCGTATTGCTCACGCGTCAACGTCTTGTTAACGGCAGAAGGGGGCACCTACCGTCATCCGGACCGCCGCTCGGCGGGAGTTCAAGGGTGAACGTGAGGTGTCCTCCATGCTGACCGTCCTCGGCTTCGCCATGATCGCGACCTTCCTGGTCCTGATCATGATGAAAAAGATGTCGCCGATCGCGGCACTCGTGCTGATCCCCGCGTTGTTCTGCGTGGCGGTCGGGCAGGGGGCCCAGCTCGGCGACTACGTCATCGAAGGCGTCGGCAAGCTGGCACCGACGGCGGCGATGCTGATGTTCGCCATCGTCTACTTCGGCGTGATGATCGACGTCGGCCTCTTCGACCCGATCGTCCGGGGCATCCTGCGCTTCTGCAAGGCGGACCCCGTGAGGATCGTCGTGGGTACGGCGGTGCTCGCCGCGATCGTGTCGCTGGACGGTGACGGCTCGACCACGTTCATGATCACCGTCTCCGCGATGTATCCGCTCTACAAGCGGCTCGGCATGAGTCTGGTGGTCATGACGGGTGTCGCCGCCACCGCGAACGGCGTCATGAACACCCTGCCCTGGGGCGGCCCCACGGCCCGCGCCGCGACCGCGCTGAAGCTGGACGCCGGCGATGTCTTCGTACCGATGATTCCGGCGCTCGGCATGGGCCTGCTCTTCGTGTTCGTCCTCGCGTACGTCCTCGGGCGCCGCGAGCGGAAGCGCATCGGCTACCTCACGCTCGACGAGGTCCTGGTGCCCGAGACGGACACGGTGCTCGTCACGGCGGGTGCCGGTGGTGGAAGCGGCGGTGCCGGTGGCGCCGTGGATCCGACCGAGAAGCCCGCCGGCGGTTCCGGGGATGCGCCGGGCGCGGTCCCGGGCTCAGGGGAAGGCGACGGGGAGGACGAGGGGTTCCAGGGGCTCGACCCGAACCGGGCCACCCTGCGCCCCAAGCTGTACTGGTTCAACGCCGGACTGACGATCGCGCTGCTCGCCACGATGATCCTCGAACTGATGCCGATCCCGGTGCTGTTCCTGCTCGGCGCCGCGCTCGCGCTCACCGTCAACTACCCGAAGATGGCCGAGCAGAAGGCGCGTATCGCCGCCCACGCCGACAACGTCCTCAACGTCTCCGGCATGGTCTTCGCCGCCGCGGTCTTCACCGGCGTCCTCACCGGCACAGGCATGGTCAAGCACATGGCCGACTGGCTCGTCGGTGCCATCCCCGAGGGCATGGGCCCGCACATGGGCCTGGTCACCGGTGTGCTCAGCATCCCCCTCACCTACTTCATGTCGAACGACGGCTTCTACTTCGGCGTCGTGCCGGTCCTCGCCGAGGCGGGCGCCGCCCACGGCGTCTCGCCCCTGGAGATCGCAAGGGCCTCCCTGGTCGGCCAGGCGCTGCACATGTCGAGCCCGCTGGTCCCCGCCGTGTACGTCCTCGTCGGCATGGCGAAGGTGGAGTTCGGCGACCACACCAGGTTCACGGTGAAGTGGGCCGCCCTGACCTCGCTGGTCGTCCTCGTGTCGGGGATCCTCTTCGGCATCGTCTGAGCCGATCCGGGGCTCCCGGTGCGGCCCGACCCGTCCCTGGCCGCGGTGTGCCGGGGACGGGGAGTGGGCCGGACGGGTGGAGACGGGGGACGACGCGGCCGTGCCGTCACCTTCTGTGCCCGTGTCGTGACAGATAGTCGGATTATCGCAATACGCGTCCGCTGTCTTCACTCACGACTGGAGGACCTCCCTCATGGCGACCCCCCACACCCGCACCCTGCTCCGCGCGGCGTTCGCCACCCTGGCGCTCGGCGGCGTGACCCTCGCCGGCGCCCCGGCAGCCTTCGCCGCGCCCGGCGACAACGGTGACGTCAAGGTTCACCGGCAGGGCACCCCCGACACCAGCCAGGCCAACGAGCCCCAGGTCGGATGTGTCTTCCGCTTCGCGGCCTTCAACTTCGACGGCCTGCAGAGCATCCAATGGAACATCTACGAGCAGCCCGGCCAGCCAGGCAACCAGGATCCGTCGCTGAAGAACGGCAGCATCGCCGTCGACAGCAACGGTGACGGACACACGGACGACATCACCGGCCTGGCGTCCGGCATGTACAAGGTCGAATGGACGTGGGTGGGCCAGAACGGCGCGGCGAAGTCGAAGGTCTTCCGGGTCAACTGCCCGAACGGTGGCAACGGCGGGAACGGCAACGGCGGGAACGGCAACGGCGGGAACGGCAACGGCGGTTACGGTCACCACAGGCCCCCGCACGGACCGGTCGGCGCCGGCGGCGGCGGCAGCGCGGAGGTCGCCGCCGACGACTCGTCCAACTTCGGCATCGGGGCGGCCGTCGCCGCCGGTCTCGCCGGTACGGCCGGACTGGTCCTGATCCGCCGCTCGCGCCGCCGCGACAATGGCGCCGCGTAGGTCCTCGCGCCTCACGCGTCGCCAACGGCGCCTGTTCCGGCTCGTCAGGACCGTGGCGGTCACCGTGGCATTGGTGACCGGCTGCGTCTGGTGGGCCGGTGACGAGGAACCGGCCGGTGCGGCGCTCGCCGCACCGGCCGCTCCCGGCGGGGCGGGCGCGGCGGTCGGAGCGCCGGCGGCCCTGGATCACAAGGCGAAGCCCCAGACGAAGCCCGGGACGAAACCCGGGACGCAGCCCGAGGCGGGGCCGCAGGTGAGGTCCACGGTGAAACCGGAGGCGAAGCCCAGGGCGACGCCCAGGGCGAGGCCGAAGGCCGTACCGTCGCCCCGCCCCTCGCCCCCGCCCGCGCCGCTGGCCCGTTCGCGGCCGACCACCGTCGCCGTACCGGCCATCACCATCGAGGCCCCCGTGATGGAGCTCGGTCTCGACGCCGAAGGCCGGCTCGCCACACCGCCCATCGACAACCCCCTGGTCGTCGGCTGGTACGCGAAGGGGGTCACCCCGGGTGAGCGCGGGACCGCCGTCGTCGTCGGCCACCGTGACACCCGTACCGGCCCCGCCATCTTCGTCAGTCTCGACTCGCTCAGCCCCGGCAACACCGTCCGGGTCGCGCGCGCCGACGGCAAGGTCGCCGTCTTCACGGTCGACCGCGTCGTGACGTACGCCAAGAACGACTTCCCCGACAAGGAGGTGTACGGCTCCACCGGACGGCCCGAACTGCGGCTGCTCACCTGTGGCGGAGCCTTCGACCCCGGAAAGGGCTACGAGGCGAACATCGTCGTCTTCGCCCACCTCACGGACATCGACCAGCAGATCTGAACCACGGTTCCGACGGACCCAGCCGCTCCGTCGGCCCCTCCCCGCCGCGTCCGGCGGGCCGCACCATCCGGTGCGCGCCCGCCGGGCGCGGCGTCGTGCCGGGACCCGCCCGGCGGAGAACCCGCCCTCGCGGCGGGAGCCCCACGCGCGAACCGGCGGGGGGAGTGCCCTCGCCGGGCGAACCCGGCAGGTCGGGAGCCCCCGCCCGCAACGCCGTCCAGGGTGCCGGGGCCGGTTCCGGCGCCCGGCGCCTGTCCGGTCCTGTCGTGGACAGTGGGTGCGTCAGGGCGGCACGATCGGTTCGGTACTGAGACCGGGGGCACGTCCGAAGACCCTGGCGCCCAAAAACTAACAGCGCTAGTTTGGGTGTCGAACCGGTCGGTAGTGTGAGGAGACATCGGATGAAGGCGCACGACGCGATGTACATCGGCGGGGAGTGGCGGCCCGCCGCCGGTCCCGACACGATCGCCGTCCTCAACCCGGCGGACGAACAGGTCATCGCCCACGTCCCGGCCGGCACCGCCGAGGACGTCGACGCGGCCGTTCGCGCCGCCCGCGCCGCCCTGCCCGGCTGGGCCGCGACCCCGCCCGCCGAGCGCGGCGCCCGGATCGCCGCCCTGCGCGACGCCCTCGCCGCCCGCGCGGAGCAGATCGCCGCCACCGTCACCGCCGAGCTCGGCGCTCCGCCGCAGCTCGCCGCCGCCGTGCACGCAGGACTGCCGATCGCCGTGGCGGGGACGTACGCGGACCTCGCCGCCACCCACTCCTTCGAGGAGAAGGTCGGCAACTCCACCGTCTACTCCGAGCCCGTCGGCGTCGTGGCCGCGATCACCCCCTGGAACTTCCCGCTCCACCAGGTGGTCGCCAAGGTCGCCCCGGCCCTCGCCGCCGGCTGCACGACCGTCCTCAAGCCCGCCGAGGACACCCCGCTGACCGCCCAGCTCTTCGCCGAGGCCGTGCACGAGGCAGGCCTGCCCGCCGGCGTCTTCAACCTGGTCACCGGCCTCGGCCCGGTCGCGGGGCAGGCCCTCGCCGAGCACCCCGACGTGGACCTCGTCTCCTTCACCGGCTCCACCGCCGTCGGCCGCCGCATCGGCGCCCTCGCGGGCGGCGCCGTGAAGCGGGTCGCCCTCGAACTCGGCGGCAAGTCCGCCAACGTCATCCTGCCGAGCGCCGACCTCGCCAAGGCCGTCTCCGTCGGCGTCGCCAACGTGATGTCCAACTCCGGCCAGAAGTGCAGCGCCTGGACCCGGATGCTGATCCCCGCGGACCGGTACGAGGAGGCGGTGGCGCTCGCCGCCGAGGCCGTCGCCAAGTACGTCCCCGGCGAGCGCCTCGGCCCCCTGGTCAACGCCAAGCAGCGGCAGCGGGTCCGCGGCTACATCGAGAAGGGCGTCGAGGAGGGCGCCCGGCTCGTCGCCGGCGGCCCCGAGGCCCCCCTGGAGACCGGCTACTACGTCTCCCCGACCGTCTTCGCCGATGTCACCCCGGAGATGACCATCGCGCAGGAGGAGATCTTCGGACCGGTCGTCTCGCTCCTCCGGTACGAGGACGAGGAGGAGGCCCTCGCCATCGCCAACGGCACCGTCTACGGCCTCGCCGGAGCGGTCTGGGGCGACCCCGAGGAGGCCGTCGCCTTCGCCCGCCGCATGGAGGCCGGCCAGGTCGACATCAACGGCGGCCGGTTCAACCCGCTGGCCCCCTTCGGCGGGTACAAGCAGTCCGGCGTGGGCCGGGAGCTCGGCGCGCACGGCCTCACCGAGTACCTCCAGACCAAGTCCCTGCAGTTCTGAGCCGCCCACCGGCCCGCCGGGCTCCACTGACCCGATCGGCCCGACTGGCCCCACCGGCCCGACCGATCCCCCGGCCCGAACCGGCCCGACTGGCCCCACCGGCCCGATCTGCCCCGTCGTTCCGCCCCGTCCACGCGACTCCCGAGGAGCACCGCACGTGAGCCTGATCCGCGCCGCCGTCCTGCCCTCCGTCGGCTCCCCGCTGGAGATCACCGGCATCGAACTCCCCGAACCGGGCCCCGGCCAGGTCCGGGTCCGGCTCGCGGCCGCCGGCGTCTGTCACTCCGACCTGTCGCTCTCCAACGGCACCATGCGCGTGCCGGTGCCCGCCGTCCTCGGCCACGAGGGCGCGGGGACCGTCGTCTCCGTCGGCGAGGGCGTCACCCACGTCGCCCCGGGCGACGGTGTCGTGCTCAACTGGGCGCCCTCCTGCGGAGACTGCCACCCCTGCGCGCTCGGCGAGGTCTGGCTCTGCGTCAACGCGCTCACCGGCACCGCGAACATCCACGCCCGCACCCAGGACGGCAGGGACCTCCATCCCGGTCTCAACGTCGCCGCCTTCGCCGAGGAGACCGTCGTCGCCGCGGGCTGCGTCCTCCCGGTGCCCGACGGCGTGCCGCTCACCGACGCCGCCCTCCTCGGCTGCGCCGTCCTCACCGGCTGGGGCGCGGTCCACCACTCCGCCCGGGTCCGCGAGGGCGAGACGGTGGCGGTGTTCGGCGTCGGCGGGGTGGGGCTCGCCACGCTCCAGGCCGCCCGGATCGCGGGCGCCTCGACGATCGTCGCCGTGGACGTCTCCCCGGAGAAGGAGGCGCTCGCGCGGGCGGCCGGGGCCACCGAGTACGTCGTCGCCTCGGAGACGACGGCGAAGGAGGTCCGGAGGCTGACGGGGGGCCACGGCGTCGACGTGGCCGTCGAGTGCGTCGGGCGCGCCGTCACCATCCGTGCCGCCTGGGACTCCACCCGACGCGGCGGCCGCACCACGGTCGTCGGCATCGGCGGCAAGGACCAGCAGGTCACCTTCAACGCCCTGGAGATCTTCCACTGGGGCCGCACCCTCGCGGGCTGCGTCTACGGCAACTCGAACCCGGCCGTCGACCTGCCGGTCCTCGCCGAGCACATCCGCGCCGGCCGGCTCGACCTGAGCGCGCTCGTCACCGAGCGGATCACCCTGGACGGGATCCCGGGCGCCTTCGAGAACATGCTCGCGGGCAAGGGCGGCCGGGCCCTGGTGGTCTTCCCCTGACACCGGGCGGCCACGCCCGCGCGGAAGCCCGTACCGGCGTACCGGTACGGGCTTCCGCGCGTCACCCGTCAACGCGCCTCACGCATCATGTCGCGTCACGCATCACGTCGCGTCAGGGGTCACGGCATGCCACGGGCCACGTCATGCCATGGATCGAGGCCGCCTCACAGGGCGCGGTCACCTCACAGAGCGCGGTCGCGTCACAGGTCGAGCACGAGCCGCGCGCCGCGCGAGCGCCCCACGCAGATCATCATCGTCGCCCCCGAGGCCTTCTCGTCCTCGCCGAGGACGGAGTCGTGGTGCTCGGGCGTACCGGCGATCACCTTCGTCTCACAGGTGCCGCAGAAGCCCTCCTCACAGGAGTACGCGACACCGGGGACCACCTCGCGCACGGCGTCGAGCAGGGTGCGACCGGGCGGGACGTGCACGGTCCGGCCACTCCGCCGCAGTTCCGCCTCGAAGCCGCCGCCGGTCCCGGAGTCCTCGCCGGAGCCCCCTCCGGGGTGCGGGGCCGGCGCCGCCCCGAACCGCTCTGTGTGCAGGCGACCCGTCCACCGTTCCTCCACCGCCCGCAGCAGTCCCTCGGGCCCGCAGCAGTACACGGCCGTCTCCGCCGGGAGCCCCGCCAGGACGTCGTCCAGATCGGGCAGCCCCGCCGTGTCCTGCGGGACGAGGGTGACCCCGGGGAGTGCGGCGAGCTCCTCGCGGTACGCCATGGCCGGCAGGCTCCGGCCCCCGTACAGCAGGGACCACGACCCCGGCGGAAGCGAGCGGACCATCGGAAGCAGCGGGGTGATGCCGATGCCGCCCGCGATGAACAGATACCGCTCGGCGGGCACCAGCGGGAAGCGGTTGAACGGGCCCCGCACCCCGAGGACCGTGCCCGCGCCGACGGCGGTGTGGACCTCCTCCGACCCGCCCCGGCCGGCGCGCTCCCGCAGCACCCCGAGCCGGTACGTGCTCCGGTCCGCGGGGTCCCCGCAGAGCGAGTAGTGCCGGACAGCCCCGGACGGCAGCGTCACCTCCAGATGTGCGCCGGGCTCCCACGGGGCCAGCTCGGCGCCCGTGGGGTCGGTGAGGACGAGCCCCACGACGCCGTCGGCCTCGGGGACGACCGACCGGACCGTGAGCCGGGCGGTGAGCGGGACTGTGGTGGACATCGTCACCTCGAAACTCGTGTCGGTGGCAGCAGCGGCTCCGGCCATACCCGGCACAGCGCCCCGTACAGCACGGCGGCGACCGTGAAGGAGGCCGGCAGACTCAGGTCGACCCCACCCGTGAGATCGGTCAACGGGCCCGTGTACAGAGGGTTGTTGACCCAGAGGACCCCGACGACCGAGCCGAGCGCGAAGGCCGTGGCGGCCCGCGGGTTGACCCCGCCGGTGTACCAGTACCGGCCGCCGCCGCCCGTGGTGAACGTGCGCAGCGCCTCCGCGTCGTACCGGCCCCGGTGGAGCACGTACCCGACGAAGAGCACGGCAGCCCACGGGGCGACGACGGTGAGCAGCAGCGTCACGAACGCCGACATCGCGTCCATGGCGTCGTACACGACCGCCCCGAGGTACAGCACGGCCGCCGCGAGCACCGCGACCACCGTGGTGACGCCGGTCCGTGAGGAGCGCCAGAACACGGAGTTGGCGGAGAGCCCGGCCGCGTACAGACAGAGCCCGGCCTGCGGCAGGGTGCCCGCGAAGCCGAAGACGACGACCGCGACCGCGAACCAGCCGGGCACCGCGTCCGTCAGCCCCTGGAGCCAGGGTTCGTCGGGGACGGGGAAGAGGGTCGTCACGTACGCGCCGGTGAGCAGCGCGGCGAGACTGCTGAGGAACATGGAGATCCCGCTGGCCCGCACGACCCGGCCGGTGGACGTGGAGGCGGGCATGAAGCGGGTGTAGTCGCCCTGGAAGGTGGCGTACGACAGGGGCACGGTGGCGGAGGCGGTCGCCGCGAGCAGCCAGGTGTGCAGGGTGCTGTCGAGCGCGAGCGTCCCGCCGGAGTAGCCCGCGTCGAACTCCGGGGCGAGGACGAGCACGGTGCCGAGGAGGACCGCGCCGCCGGTGACCGCGGTGACCTTGTACGTACGGACGAGGGTCTCGTGGCCGCGGACGGCGACCAGTGCGACCGCCGCCGCCGTCACGAACATCGCGGCGGTCAGCGCGCCGGGGCCCGTGGGGGTGGAGAACAGCCGGTGGCCGGCGACCATGACGGCGGTGCCGCCCGTCCACACGGCGATGGCGAAGAAGCCGAGCGCAGTCACCACCGTGAGGACGTTGCCGACGACCCTGCCCCGTACGCCGAAGTGCGCGCCGCTCGACACGGGATCGTTGGTGCCGGTCCGGACGCCGAAGCGGGCGAGCGGGGCGAGCAGTGCCGTTCCGACGGCCACGCCGACGGCGATGGCGCTCGCCGAGGCCCACCAGCCGAGGCCGAAGACGACGGGCAGCGCGCCGAGCACGACCGTGCCGAAGGAGAACTGCGCGGAGGGCCAGATCCAGCCGAAGTCGCCCGGGGACGAGGTGCGTTCGGCCTCGGGCACCGGCGCGATGCCGTCGTGGTCGACCGCCGCACGGGGCGGCGCCACGGTGGACGCCGCCCCGGTCGGTGTGGTGGTCATGAGGCGCCCCCGGACGGGGCCATCCCGGGCGCGGCCGCTCGGGTGGCGGCGGCCGCGTCACTGTCGTGCGTGGGGTCGCGCTGCTCGGGCACGCCGAGGTCCCCGGGCAGCACGTCCACCACGCGGAGGGCCGCGCACGCGGCTCCGGCCAGGCGTTCCCCGCTGGTGAGGTCGAAGGTGGTGTGGTGCAGGGGGCAGGTGATCCGCAGCCTGTCCCCGTCGACCCTGCCGTACTTGAGCCGGCCCCCGCGGTGGGGGCAGACGGCGGCCGCGAGGACCTTGCGGCCGCCGACCTCGACGAGGACCAGGTCCTCGGTCACCTGGCGGACTGTGGGCTCGTCGGAGTCCCGCCGCCGCCCCGCGGGCACGGCCGTCATGCGACGGTCTCCCGGGCTCGCGCGACGGCCGCCTCCGTGGCCGTGCCGACGATGTCGGAGGCCAGTCGCACGCCCGCCCAGATCTTCGCCAGGTCCGGCTCCTCGAGCGACCGGATCGCCGTACGCATATGACTGCTGTGGTACGAGTCGATGTAGAGGTGCTCGGTGTAGTAGGCGTCGTGGGTGATCCCGAGCCGCCGCGCCGCCCGGGCGAAGCTCTGGAAGGCGTACAGCACACTGGTCTCGAAGTAGGCGTACGCGCCCAGGAAGTACTGGGGCGAAGGGGCCCGGCTCGCCAGCCAGTGGAACATGTTGACGTAGGCGAAGCACTCGGGGGTCGTCTCGTCGAGGTAGTCGTCGAGCCGGAGGCTCATGCCGAGCTCGGTGAGCAGGTCGCGGTAGAGCTGGGAGTGCGCCTTCTCCTCGTTGCCGCAGCCGAGTTCGTCGATGAGGACGCGGAAGACCGCCATCGCCGAGCGGTACGGGAGCCGGGGCACGACCGGGAGCAGCGACTCCGACTCGGTGAGACCGTCGAGCGCGAACTGGCGCACCACGACCTTGAACTGGTCGAGCGTCGCGTGCTCGGCGAGGAAGGTGGCGCTCTCCGGGAGCGAGGCCTCCTCCTCGGCGAGGAACTCCTTGAGCGCCTGAAGGAGCTCGCCGGGCGAGCCGAACCGGGGCGCGGAGGTCTCGTACGCCCGTGCCTTGGGCAGGATCCAGCGCTCCTCGATCGCGGTCATCGAGCCGTAGTCGCCGAGGTTGGGGACCCGCCGGTAGAGGCTGTGCAGCTCGCGCTGGGAGGTCGCGGCCGGGGCGGTGATCGAGTGCGCGGCCACCGGCGGGGCGGACGCGGCCGGCGGGGACGCGGAGGGAGCGGCGGGGGTGGTGCTCATGCCGCCTTCGCCTCCTCGTGCACGGTCGGGGAGGAGATCACGCCGCGTCGGTGCAGTTCCTTCTTGACCCAGCGGTACCAGTCGTCCTTGAAGACGCCGTACCGCTCGCAGACGGTGTTGATCTCCGCCTGGCGGTCGGGGGTCGGGTCGACCAGCATCGCGTTGCACAGCGAGGGTTCGAGGTTGGCCAGCGGGCCGATGAAGCCGTCGATGCCGCGGGCGTCGACGAGGAGGTTCTCCCAGCCCTCGAAGACCGGGATGCCGGTGCCGGCCTCGGCCATGTTCCGGGTGAAGGCGGCGTCTCCGCTGGACTCCTTGATGCCGACGATCCCCGGGATCTCCTTGCAGATCCGGATCAGGGTGTCGAACTCGATGCGATTGCCCGAGAGCGCCTCCTCGTTGTAGAGGAAGATCGGGATGTCGAGGGCCGCACGGATCGCCTTGTAGTGCTCGACGATCCCGTCCTGCGTCACCTCGGCCCCGAACGGCGTGGTGACGACGACGGCGTCGGCGCCGATCGCGGCCGCCGTCCGGGCCCGGTCGATCACCGCGTCGGTGTCGGGAAGCTGGATGCCGGCGAGGACGGGCAGACCGCCCGCGTGCCGGACGGTGTACGTGACGACGTCCTGCCACTGCCGTGCGTCGAGCTTCCAGCCCTCGCCGGAGGTCAGGGCCGGCATGAAGCCGTTGACCTCGGTGCGGATGTGGTCCAGGAGACGGACCACGCTCGGCTCGTCGACGACGCCGTGCTCGTCGAACGGGGTGATCAGCGGGACGACGGTCCCGGAGTAGGTGCCAGGCATGAGTGGGGTGCCCTTCGGAACGAATCAGAGGGTTTCGGAGACGACCTTCAGGACCAGCGACCGCCGGTAGAGGTCCTCCAGGTACGCGGGGAACGACGGCTCCTCGCCGAGGGCGGGAGCGTCGGCCGGGGCGAGCGGGGCCAGCGGTACGACGGGCAGGCCGGCCGTCCGGACGAGCCGGGGGCTCGCCGTGTGGAGCACGCCCCCGCGGGCGATGACCTGGGCGAGCAGCAGGCGTTCATGGGTGGGCAGACCGTCGAGCGCGGGCTCGGTGAAGGCCCGGCGGACGTCGTCCTCGGCGTAGGCGATCCGGTCGATCGCCAGGTCCGTGTGGAGGACGTCCATGAACGGGTAGTACTCGTCCTGCAGTTCCCGCTCGTAGCCCCACACGAGGTCGTCGCAGCGGCCGACCTGCTCCCAGCTCATGACGACCCCGCCGGCGTCCCCCGCGGCCAGCCGGCCGGCGAAGAAGGCCTTGGCGGCCACGCGGACCGCGTCGTCCTTGCTGTGCATGCCCATGAACGTGGTGGCGTCGATGAAGACCACCGGGTCGGTGTCAGACGGCATAGCGCTCGAGCACCTTCCGCATCCGCTCCATCGCGCCGGCGAACAGCTCCGGCTCGCGGGCCAGGGCCAGGCGCACGAAGCGCTCGCCCTTCTCCTTGGTGTTCCAGTAGAAGAACGTGCCCGGCAGGACGTACACCTCCTCGTCGAAGAGGACGGCCTGGAGCTGGGTGGCGGTCAGGTGATCCGGCTTGATGCGGAACCAGGCGACGCTGGTGCCGACGACCGGCTCCTGGAACTCCAGGATGGTGCCGCTGAGGGCGTTGCGGGCGGCCTCGCCGTTGGTGCGGATGATGTCGCGGACGGAGGCGAAACCGTCGGTGATGGAGTCCTCGACGTACTGCGTGACCATGTTGAGGACGAACGGCGAGACGTTCAGGAGGACGCTGGTGTGGAGGTTGTAGACCTCCTCCTGGATGTCCTGACTGGCCGTGATCATGGCGCACTTGGCGTCCTGGATCGGCCAGGTCTTGCCGGTGTCCTCCATGACCATGTAGGTGACGCCGGACTCCTCCAGGAGCCGGTAGATGTCCACCCGGCCGATGCCCTCGTCACAGAGCGCGAAGGACGCGAAGCAGAAGTCCATCACCAGGACCTTGTCGTGGTCCACGCAGTAGCGGACGACCTCGCGGAAGCCCTCCAGCTTCTCGGCGAGCAGGGTGAACCCGGTGGGGTTGTTGGGGTCGACGAGGTAGATCGCGTCCGCGGTGATCTCGTCGACGAGACGCTCGTAGATGGCGTCCTTGTCGTGCAGCGCGGACTCGGCGAACGGGGCGATCGGCACCTGCATGTTGCGCAGCAGGTCGACCAGGTTGTCGAAGCAGGGCTCGACCAACTGCACCGACATCCCGCGCTGCTTGAGGAACATGCCGGCGACCATGGTCGACACGCTCGCGGAGTACGAAAGGAGCGTGCGGCCCATCGCGCGGGCGGTGGGCTGCTGGTGCAGCCGGAAGAAGGCGTCCAGGAACTGCCGCTCGAAGTGCGCCTGCTGCTTCGACTCGGACTCGTGCCACAGCTCGGGAAGCCGCGAGACGATCCGCTCCTGGGAGGTGGACTGACGCTGGTGGGTGTGCGCGTCGGCCAGGTTGAACCGGGTCTTCAGGGCTTCGATCTCGTGCTGGGTGAGGTCGACGAACGTGCTGACGTCTGCCTTGTCGGTCAACGACATGAAGAACTCCCGCTGTCGATACGAATCTCCGTCCGGAATTCCGGCGGCGTGAATGACTGTAGGAGCTTCGACCGCCCTTGCGAATAACGGCCGGGTCACGCAATTAATAATCACCGCGATGTTCTGCCGATGAAAAAAAGGAACGACGGCCAGGCATTCCTCGTAAAGGAATGCCTGGCCGTCGTTCCGGTGCTGCGGCCGCTTTTGGCGGCGTGTTCAACTATTCAGTGGCGGCCTTGAGCAGGATGTCCTCGAACACCTTCGGGTCGTCCGAGCCGATCACCGGCCAGCCGATGCCGTAGGCGCCCTCCCAGTCCACCTCGATGCCGGGGTTGGCGTGGTCGGAGCCGTCGGGCAGGAACAGATGGGGGCTGCAGTCCACCCGGTCGCTCTGGGCGAGCGCCGACTGGTCCGCGAGCGTGCGGCGCGCGCGCCCGTCGTCCAGGGCCTCGGCGAGGGTGCCGACGTCGACGGCGCCGGTCTCGGCGGCCACGTCCAGGATCACCTTGCGGTGGCTGATGCAGCGCGACTCGGCCCAGAAGGCCCGGCGCAGCCCGAGGTCGAGCTGCTCCGAGGCGCGCAGGCTCTGCTCCTTGGCGGCGAGCACCGCCTCCAGTGCGGGCAGGGTCGTCGAGGGGTAGAGCCAGTCCTTGGCCTGCCACAGCTGCCAGCCGGCGGCCGGCTCCAGGCTGGCCATCCGGGCGACCTCGCTGTCCGTGCCGGGGCGCGGGCTCGGGGCGTCGTTGAGCAGTTCGAGGGGGAAGGCGCGCAGGTCGAAGGAGACCTGCTCCTCCAGGCCGAGACGGGCCCGGGTGGTGTGCAGCCGGTGGATCGCGATGTGCGCGAAGGAACACCAGATGTCGGAGAAGACGGTGACGACTCCGCGCGGCGGCGTCAGGTCGGCGGTGGTCGGGTCGGACATGGTTCTCCTCGGTTCGTGCGGGGATCTCAGGCGGCGGGGGGCTCGACGGCGTCGAGCGCGGCCTCGAGGTCGAGGTCGGCGTCGGGCAGCCAGGCGGGCAGGGAGGGGATACGGGCCATCGCCTCGAAGAGCCGCGGTACGGCGGCCTCGCGGACGGTCGGCCCATGGGCGCTCAGCAGCTTCGCGGGGCGCAGGGCGGCCAGCTCGTGCACCGGCCGGAGGAATTTCGTCTCGTCGACCAGCGCGGTCCACGGGGCTATCGCCCGGTTCAGGACCTCGAAGCCGTGGAAGAATTCCGCCTCGGAGAGTTCGGTGAACTCTTGGCTGATTTCTTCTACGACGGTCCCGAAACTGTCGGAGCTGTAGAGCGTTCCATCGGAATGGTCGAACACGGCGAGGGTTCCGGGTGAATCGAAAGTGGGAGGCCGGTGAAAACTGAGCTCACGGTCGCCGACTTTGACGCGGCTTCCCGGGTTCGCGGTGACGACCCGGTCCTGCGGAATGGCGAACTCTTCCGATATTCGCGTCAGCGATATGGCGTTGGCGAGGACCTTCGCGTTCGGCGCCGCCTCCAGGATCCGGGCGAGGGCGCCGGTGTGGTCGCGGTCGTCGTGGGTGACGACGACCCAGCGCAGGTCGGCCGGCTCGATCAGCGACCACAGGGAGTCCAGGAAGCCCTCCCGGTCGACGGGCATGCCGGTGTCCACGAGGATCGGCTGGCCGGACCGGAGGAGGAAGGCGTTCACCGGCTGGTCGCCGAGGCCCGGGATGGGCAGTGCCGAGGGGAGGACGTGGAGGTCCGGCCCGGCGGTGTAGGACGCTTTCATGGCACACCTTTCATGACGCACCGTGCGGGCCGTGGCTCCCGGACGGGGTCCCCGGGGAGCGCCGGCCTCGGTCAGACGAGCTGGATGGTCAGGGAGCCGGCGATCAGCAGGGCGAGACCCAGGGCGCGCGGCTTCGTGAGGGAGCGCTGGGGGAGCTTGAAGAGGCCCTTGTGGTCGATCAGGGCCGAGGTGAGCTGCTGCCCGGTCACGGTGAGCGCGATGGTCACCGCCGCCCCGATCTCGGGGATGAGCAGGAAGGTCCCGGTGACGTAGGCGGCGGCGCAAGCGCCACCGAGCCAGCCCCACCAGGGCATCTTCTTCAGCGGGGCGATCTTGGGCTTCGGCGTCTTCCGGGTCGCGTACAGCACGAGCAGGACGACGGCGATGGTGAACGTCGCCACGGCGAAGCTGATCACGGCGACGGTGACGGGCTGCTTGAGCTGGGCGCGGAGCTGGGCGTTGACCGCGCCCTGGATGGGCAGCACGGCTCCGGCGACGACGCCGAGGGCGAGCCAGCCGGCGCGGCCGGCACTCGACATCCTGGGGGCGCCGGGAGGGGCCGCCGCCTTCATGCCCCGGATGATCACGACGATGCCGGCGAGCACGGCCACGGCGCCGATGACGATCCCGGCGCTCAGGTCCTGCTGCTCGAGACCGAGGAGACCGAAGAGGTCGAGCGCGAGCGAGGCGAACATCTGGCCGGTGACGAAGAGTCCGACGGCGGCGAGGGCGCCGAGCCGTGGGAAGAGCAGGATGCCGCTGGTGATGTAGAGCGGACTGGCGAGTCCGCCGAGCAGCTGCCAGGGCTCGACGTCGGGCAGTTTGCCGAGCGCGCCGAGTGCTCCGGCCGCCACCGCGAGCACGGTCAGCAGACCGGTCGCGACGCCGAGCTGGATGGTCGAGGCGCCGTACGGGGTGCCGACGGCCGAGTTGAGCTGGAGGTTCACCGAGGCCTGGACGGCCAGGAGGCAGCCGACCAGCAGGGCCGCGGCGAGGAGCGCGGTGTGCATCTGGATCTCCCTGGGGCGGGATGGCGAGCGGGGATAAGTGGACACTGAGTCCGTTTAGCATGCCACGAGACATGGCAAACGGACAAGGTGTCCACTTAGCTCCAGGGGAAGTAAGGTCTGGTCCATGAGCGACGACGAGCAGCGGGGTCGTGGAGCCGCCTCCGTCCACCGGGTCGGCGGGCTCCTCGGCGATCTTCAGGCCGCGGACGACCAGCCGGTCGCCCCGCGCAGACGCGCGGACGCGGAACGCAACCGGGCCCAGATCCTGGCCGCGGCCGAGCAGCTCTTCGCCCAGCAGGATCCGCGGACGGTCACCATGGACCGGATCGCCAAGGCCGCCGGGGTGGGCCGGGCCACGCTCTATCGGAGCTTCCCCGATCCCTCGTCGGTCGCCGTCGCACTGCTCGACGAGCACGAGCGACGGCTCCAGGGTCAGCTCATCTACGGCCCGCCGCCGCTCGGCCCCGGAGCGCCCGCGGGGGAGCGGCTGGCGGCGTTCTACCTGGCGATGCTCGATCTCCTGGAACGGCACCTGCCGCTGGCCCTCGGTGCGGAGACCGGCCCCGCGCGCTTCCGGACGGGTGCGTACGGCTTCTGGCGCGTGCATGTCCGCACGCTGCTCGTCGACCACGGGATCCAGGACCCGGACCCGCTGATCGACATCGCTCTCAGCCCGCTGTCACCCGAGCTCTACCAGTTCCAGCGGCACGAACTCGGCCTGTCGACCGAACGCATCGGCCGCTCCCTCGCCGACTTCGCGCGCCAGTTGCTGCGGTCGGGGGAGTGAGACGGAGCGGCGCGCCCGCCGGGCGCCGCTTCCCGGCCGCCCGCGCCGCTATGCGCCGGGCCGCCGCCCGGCCGGGTGGACCAGGCCCGGGAGGATCAACTTCCAGATGCGGTCGAGCCGTTGCTCGGCAGGGCCGTGCAAAGCGCCGCTGTCCGCGCTCCTCGGGTCCTCGCTGGGCCAGCACTCCTCGGACGGACCGTTCGGGCAGCGCATCTCCAGCTCGACCCCGGTGATCACGTAGCCGATCAGCGCGGCGACCGCCGTCGCGTCCACGCCGGGGCGCAGGGCCTTCTCGGCCTCCGCGTAGCGTGCCAGGCGCGCCACCTCGCGCCGCCAGGGGCAGTCCCGGGAGAACCCCGGGTCGGCTAATTGCAGTTCCCGCGCGAGGCGTTCACCGGCCCGCGCCGTCGGATCGGTCTCGAAGAGCCGTATCAGCGCGTGCGTGGCGATCACCAGCTTGTCGATCGCGGTGCCTCCGACGCCCTCCGTGGACAGGCACGCCGACTCGACCGTGATCCGGGTGGCCGCGTGGGCCCGCCCGTGGACCGCCGTCGCCAGCTCCGCCTTCGTCGCGAAGTGGAAGACGAGTGCGCCGGTGGTCACCCGGGCCTCGCCGGCGATCCTGGCGAGCGAGGCCCGCTCGTACCCGTGCCTGTCGAACACCCTCGCGGCCGCCGACAGGATTTCCTGTCTCGTACGTTCCGCCCGCTGCTGAATCGCCATGAGCTCCCCCGTCGGCTTGCGAGAAGGTGCCGGAGCGTGATGTTCCGGCCCGCGCCTGTGACCGACTCGAAACTATCCGGCCGAGGGGCCACGAAACGTGTCCTCTCGCCCCACCGGCCGAAACTGGGGCTTGACGGGCATCTCAGCCCCAGGTCGCGGGCGCACACCCGACGCCGGGGGCGTGTGAAGTGTCCGGAACCGGAGCCATGCCCTGTCAGGTGGATTCAGCCGTTCCGGCGTCGGCGGGGATCCGCGCCCGTGAACGGGATACAGCCACACCCGCCAGGCACAGCGCGCCCCCGGCGAGCGTGAGCAGTCCCGGCAGTTCGCCGAGGAACAGCCACGCCATCAGCACCACCAGGGCGGGCACGGCGTACGTCGTGGCGCCCATCCTCCCCGCGGTCGTCCTGGCCAGGGCGTAGGCCCAGGTCGTGAACGCGAGCGCGGTCGGGAACACCCCCAGATAGACCATGTTCAGGGTCGCCGACAGCGGGGCCCGGCCCGCCTCGTCGATCAGCTGCCCGGCGAACGGCAGACAGGCCACCGCCCCCACCAGGCACCCGAACGTCGTCACCTGGAGCGCGCTGCCGTGGGCGAGCGCCGGCTTCTGTGCCACGACCCCGCCGGCGTACGCCATCGCCGCCAGGACGCAGAGGAGTACGCCGAGCAGCGAGGCGTGCGCGCCGGAGGAGGCGCGGGACATGGAGAGGCCCACGACCACCGCGCCCGCGAAGGAGACGGCCATGCCCGCGAGCAGCCGCGGCGGCAGGGACTCCTTCAGGAAGCGGGCGCCGAGCAGGGCGATGAGGATCGGGCCGATGTTCACCACCATCGCCGCCGTGCCCGCGTCGACCTCCTGCTCGCCCCAGTTGAGAACCACCATGTACACCCCGAACCAGAGCAGGCCCGAGACCAGGATCCCCGGCCAGGCCGCCCGGGGCGGCAGCCCCTCGCGGCGGACCAGGAGGACGGCCCCCAGGACCAGGGTGCCGGCGAGCAGCCGCCCGAGCGCGAGCGCGCCGGGGGAGTAGGCCTCTCCCGCGCTGCGGATGGAGACGAAGGCGGAGGCCCACAGGACGACCGTGACACCGGCGGCGGCGAGGGCGAGCCGCGAGGATTGCTTCTGCATGGCTCGACCGTAGGGCGCGGACCCTTCGGCGCTCACCGCAATATCCCCGGAGCCGGAGCCGGAGCCGGAGCCGGAGCCGGAGCCGGAGCCGGAGCCGGAGCCGAGGCGGGGCCGGGAGCCGGGAGCCGGGAGCGGGCCGGGGGTCGCCGTGCGGCAGCCGTCTCATCGAAGCGCCTCCGGAGCGATGCCCAGGTTCGCGAACAGCGCGCTCTCGCCCCGCCCGGTCACCTTCACGGCCCGCTCCGACCCGATCCGTACGCACCACTCGTCGTCCAGCGCGTGCCGGCACAGCGCGGCGCCGGCGAGCCCCGCGAGGTGCGGCCGGCGCTCGGTCCAGTCGAGGCAGCCGCGCGCGACGGGCCGCCGCCCCCGGCGTACGAGAGGGATGCCCAGTTCGTCGAACCAGGCCAGGCCCCGGTCCGTGAGCGCGAACCCGGTGTCCTGGCGCAGCAGCCCGCGGGCGGTCATCGCCTCGGTGATCGCGATGCCGAGCCGCCCGGCGAGATGGTCGTAACAGGTCCGGCCCCGGGCCATCGCCCGGCCGGCGCTCGCGGCGCCCAGCGAGCGGGGCGGCGGCGGCACCGCCGGCTCGGACCGGGTGGCCAGGTCCTCGACGAGATGCGCGATCCCGGGGTCGGCGAGTCGCACGTACCGGTGGCGGCCCTGCCGTTCCTCCGCGAGCACCCCGCCGGTGACGAGCTTTCCGAGGTGCTCGCTGGCGGTGGAGGGGGCCACCCCCGCGTGCCGGGCGAGTTCCCCGGAGGTCCAGGCCCGCCCGTCGAGCAGGGCGAGCAGGAACGCGGCGCGGGTCTCGTCCGCGAAGAGCGCCGCGAGCGCGGCGAGGTCACTGGCAGCCATGCGTCCAGCCTCCCGCACTCACGCTTCGGCGGTGGCCGAACTGTCCTGAGAGCCGGAGGGGCGCCCCGCGGCCTCGCGCACCTGGGCCTCGTACTGGAGCCGCAGCCCGTCGAGCAGCGCGCGCAGGCCCGTGGCGAAGGCTCCCTCGTCGACCTTCTGGCGGTGCTCGGCCAGACGGTGCGCCTGGCCCAGGTGGGGGTAGTCCGCCGGGTCGTAGGCCGCCTCGTCGTCGACGAAGCCGCGTGCGAAGGAGCCCAGGGCCGAGCCGGTGATGAAGTACCGCATCAGCGCGCCGATGGAGGTGGCCTGGGCCGGCGGCCAGCCCGCGCGGACCATCGCGCCGAAGACGGCGTCCGCGACGCGCAGGCCCGCCGGGCGGCGGCCGGGGCCCTGGGCGAGGACCGGGACGATGTGCGGGTGGTCGGCGAGGGCGGCGCGGTAGGAGACGGCCCAGTCGTGCAGCGCCGTCTGCCAGTCGCGGCCGTCGTCCTCCGCGAACATCGAGAGATCGATCTTCGTGCTCACCGCGTCGGCGACGGCGTCGAGGATCTCGTCCTTGGTGCGGAAGTGGTTGTAGAGGGAGGGTCCGCTCACCCCGAGTTCGGCTGCGAGTCGGCGGGTCGAGAGCGCGCCGAGGCCCTCCGCGTCCACGAGCGCGCCCGCCGTCTCGACGATGCGGTCTCGGCTGAGCAGGGGCTTGCGCGGTCGGGCCATGGCGCACATAGTAGGCCTGCACCGCAAAAACTAGCAGTGGTAATTAAATGGTCGGGTGAGGTGGGCGCCGCATGAATCTGGAACTCAGCGAGGAGCAGGAAGCCGTACGGCGGCTCGCCGAGGACTTCGTCGCGCGCGAGGTCACCCCGCACGCCGTGGCGTGGGACCGCGCCGAGGAGGTGGACCGGGCGATCGTGAAGAAGCTCGGCTCCGTGGGCTTCCTCGGGCTCACCCTCCCGGAGGAGTACGGCGGCTCCGGCGGCGACCACCTCGCGTACTGCCTCGTCACCGAGGAACTCGGCCGCGGCGACTCCTCCGTGCGCGGCATCGTCTCCGTCTCCCTCGGCCTGGTCGCCAAGACCGTCGCCGCCTGGGGCGGCGAGGAGCAGAAGCGGGAGTGGCTGCCCCGGCTCGCGTCCGGCGAGGCGCTCGGCTGCTTCGGCCTCACCGAGCCCGGCACCGGATCCGACGCGGGGAACCTCGCCACCCGGGCCGTGCGCGACGGCGACGACTACCTCGTCAGCGGCACCAAGATGTTCATCACCAACGGCACCTGGGCCGAGGTCGTGCTGCTCTTCGCCCGCACCGGCGACACCCCCGGCCACAAGGGCGTCTCCGCCTTCCTCGTCCCCACCGACAGCCCCGGACTGACCCGTCGCGCCATCCACGGCAAGCTCGGACTGCGCGGCCAGGCCACCGCCGAACTCGTCCTCGAAAACGTCCGCGTCCCCGCCTCCGCGATGCTCGGCCCCGAGGGCAAGGGCTTCGCCGTCGCCATGTCCGCCCTCGCCAAGGGCCGGATGTCCGTCGCCGCCGGCTGCGTCGGCATCGCCCAGGCCGCGCTCGACGCGGCCGTCCGGTACGCCGGGGAGCGCGAGCAGTTCGGCAAGCCCATCGCCTCGTACCAGCTCGTGCAGGAACTGATCAGCGACATCGCCGTCGACGTGGACGCCGCCCGGCTGCTCACCTGGCGGGTCGCCGACCTGATCGACCGCGGCCAGGACTTCGCGACCGCCGCCTCCAAGGCGAAGCTGTACGCCTCGGAGGCCGCCGTCCGCGCCGCGAACAACGCCCTCCAGGTCTTCGGCGGCTACGGCTACATCGACGAGTACCCGGTCGGCAAACTCCTCCGGGACGCCCGCGTCATGACCCTGTACGAGGGCACCAGTCAGATCCAGAAGCTCATCATCGGCCGGGCGCTGACGGGGGTCTCGGCGTTCTGACCCCGTCCGGACCCGTCGGCCGCGCTTCTGAGTACCTCGCTGAGTACGCGGACGGATGTGGCGCCGGCCACATCCGTCCGATGCTGTGCCCATGAGTGACACACCGGTCAAGCAGCAGAACACCGCCGCCTACTACGCCCAGGCCGTCGCCTCCTTCTCGCTCGCCCTCGGGGCCGTGGCCGTCGGCATCTACCAGCTGGAGGCCAGCGCCTGGGTCCGCGCCTTCCTCGCCGTCGCGGTCCTCTACCTCACCACCTCGGCCTTCACGCTCGCCAAGGTCGTCCGCGACCGCCAGGAGGCCGGGCAGATCGTCAGCCGGGTCGACCAGGCCCGTCTGGAGAAGCTGCTCGCCGAGCACGACCCCTTCCAGAAGCTCTGACCGCTCGGCGGGCGCTGAGCTGCCACTCTCCGTCTCTAAGCGCTTGCTCACCCTCGTTGGTATGGTGAGCGTCCTGACGGGGTCCGAGAGGGAGTGTGGGATGAGCGCGGCGGAGGAGACGCCCGGGGGCGAGGACATGCCCTGGGGCGAGGTCACGCCCGAGGCGGCCCGGCGACTGCTGGTGGCCGCCGTCGAGGCGTTCGCCGAGCGCGGCTACCACGCCACCACCACCCGGGACATCGCCGGCCGCGCGGGGATGAGCCCGGCCGCGCTCTACATCCATTACAAGACCAAGGAAGAGCTGCTCCACCGGATCAGCCGCATCGGTCACGACAAGGCCCTGGAGATCCTCCGGGCCGCGGCCGACGGCGACGGCACGGCCGCCGAGCGCCTCGCCGACGCCGTGCGCTCCTTCGTCCGCTGGCACGCCGAGCGCCACACCACCGCACGGGTCGTCCAGTACGAACTGGACGCCCTCGGCCCCGAGCACCGGGCCGAGATCGTGGAGCTGCGCCGCCAGTCCGACGCGACGGTGCGCGGCGTCATCGACGAGGGCGTGGCGGCGGGCGAGTTCGACGTACCGGACGTGGCCGGCACCACGGTCGCCGTGCTCTCGCTCTGCATCGACGTCTCGCGCTGGTTCAACGCCCAGGGGCGCCGCTCGCCCGACGAGGTCGGCGCGCTCTACGCCGACCTCGTCCTCAGGATGGTCGGCGCTCAGAAGTAGTAGCGGGAGACCGACTCGGCGACGCAGACCGGCTTCTCGGAGCCCTCGCGCTCCACCGTCACGGCCGCCGTCACCTGCACACCGCCGCCGGCCTCCTCGACCTTCGTCAGGACGGCCGAGGCGCGCAGTCGCGAGCCGACCGGTACGGGCGCGGGGAAACGCACCTTCTCCGTGCCGTAGTTGAGGCCCATCTTCATGCCCTCGACCCGCAGCACCTGCGGAACGAACAGCGGGAGCAGCGACAGGGTCAGATAGCCGTGCGCGATGGTCGTGCCGAACGGGCCGGTCGCCGCGCGCTCCGGGTCCACATGGATCCACTGGTGGTCCCCGGTCGCCTCGGCGAAGAGGTCGATCCGCTTCTGGTCGATCTCCACCCAGTCGCTGTGCCCCAGCTGCTCGCCGACCCCCGCGCGCAGCTCCTCGGCGGAGGTGAAGATCCTCGGCTCGGCCATGTTCCTGGTCCCTTCTGGTCCGGCATACCCCACCTGGTACGGCATACCCAACGGTCGGTATCTAAGCGCTTGCTCAGCATGTGGGGTGAGCGGTCCGCTGTCAACGGACCAGTAGGGTCGCGGGGTGCCGCAGATTCCAGAGAAGATCCACGAGCTCACCGTCGGCCAGCTCTCCGCCCGTAGCGGGGCCGCCGTCTCCGCCCTCCATTTCTACGAGGCGAAGGGGCTCATCAGCAGCCGCCGCACCAGCGGCAACCAGCGCCGCTACGGCCGTGACACCCTGCGTCGGGTCGCCTTCGTCCGCGCCGCGCAGCGCGTGGGGATCCCACTGGCGACGATCCGGCAGGCCCTCGCCCAGCTCCCGGAGGAGCGCACACCCACGAACGAGGACTGGGCCCGGCTCTCGGCGGCCTGGCGCACCGAGCTGGACGAGCGCATCAAACAGCTCGGCCGGCTCCGCGACCACCTGACGGACTGCATCGGCTGCGGCTGTCTCTCCCTGGAGACCTGCGTGCTGTCCAACCCCGACGACGTCTTCGGCGAGCGGATGGCGGGATCCCGCCTGCTGCCGGTGCGCAACCCCGCCCCGGGCGGCGACGAAGGCTAGGACCTGTCCTGCCGATCAGGCCGAACCCGGAAAGTCCCGCCCGGGAGGTGTCCTGTCGCTCGGGCCGGGCTCGTGCCCTGATCGGCGAGAGCGCACCCGCCGGCCCGCGAGGGCCGCGACGACCAGCTCCGCGTTGGACCGCGCCGGGGTGCCGTCCGGCAGCAGCACGGTGTCCTCGAGGCCGATGCGGGCGACCAGGCCCAGCCGCCGGGCGACGCGCAGCACCGGCCAGGCGCTGCCGTCCTCGCCGTGCAGCAACACGGGGACGGCGGGCGGCAGTTCCAGCCCGGACAGGAAGGAGCGCGAGGCTGCCTCCGCCCCGCTCCCGGGCAGCGGGTACGGGACCTTCACGAGGACCCGCCGTACGCGGGGTGCGAGCGGAGAGCGGGCGAAGCGTTCCTGCCCGTCGGTACGGGCCCACAGCCCGGCCTCGACCCGGATCCCGCGCTCCAGGAGCGCCGTCGCCGCATCCTCCGCCCCCGGCTCGTGCCAGTCGACCGACACCAGGTCGGGCAGCACCGCCCAGGACCGGATCCGCTCCACCCGGCGCCCCGTGTCGGGCTCGGCAGCCGCGGCGGTCGTGACCCGCACACCCCTGCCTACCGCCGCCCGGACCGAGCTCAGGACAGGTCCGAGCACCCGGGGCGAGAGCGACGTACCCCCGCACGGCGTCCGGGGATGCACCCGCACCTCCCCGGCGCCCGCCGCCACCGCCCGCGCCGCGGACTCCGCGAGCGACTCGGGCGACATCGGCACCGCCGCCGAATCCCCGGGCCCCCGCGCGCCGTTGAGACAGACCTGAAGCACCGGAACCCCCGGTGGAACCTGTGGCACGTCGGGTCCCCGCGGACTCACGCCGCAGAGGCCAGTGAGCGGCTCCGCTCCCCACGAGCGCGGGCCAGCGCCCCCGAGGTGAGGACCGCGCGCGGCACACCCACTCCGCAGTCCCCGCAGACCGGCCCGTGCCACGGCTCGTACGTGTCGCCGGGACCGGCCCATTCGATGCGCGGCCCCGAGCACACCGGGCACCGCTCTCCGGGGCCGCTCTCCAGGGCCTTGATCAGCCGCCGCAGCACCTCGGGCAGCGGGTCCGACGGGTGCACGGCCGGATCGCCGCACCGCACCACGCCGTTGCCGCCCCAGACCCGCCGGTGCCAGTCGTCGAGGGCGCCGAGCCCGCGCAGCCCCTCGTGCTTCTCGCGCCGCCGCCGGGCGGCGAACTCCTCCTCGTACGCGAGCCACACGGCCCGCGCCTCCTCCAGCTCGTCGAGCGCGGCGATCAGCCGCCCGGGGTCGAGCTCCCGGTCCTCGGGTCCGAACCTGTGCCTGCGGCACAGGTGGTCCCACGTAGCCCGGTGCCCGTACGGCGCGAACCGCTCCAGACACTTGCGCAGCGAGTACCTGCGCAGGGCCGTGTCGCACCCCGGATCGCGCACCTGTCTCGCGAGACTCCGGAAACCGGCCATCTCCCGCCACCTCCGTCGCTGGTCATTCCGCGATATCAGAGGGACGAACGAGCGCCCCGTCGTGTTCCATCGAAATTCGGATGGCAGCCATCAGTGGTGCCCGAGGGGCCCCCGAGGAAGGGCGGAACGAAGGAGTCCGGCGAGGCGGCGGTGAGGTCCGGACGAGGCTCGGGGGAGGCCCGTACCCCCTTCTACCTGCCCGTCCGCGTCGCCGACACCACCACCCGGGCCAGCTCCGCGCGGCAGATGTCGCTGTGGGAGCGGACCACGTCCGCCGTGTCGACGCTCACGCACCCCGAGGCCGGCACTCCCTCGCGCAGCACCGTCGCCAGCGGCCGGACGACCGTCCCGGGCACCGCCTGGACGCCGTCGTGCCCGATCGCCGCCCAGCGCGGGTCGTCCGAACCGAGCAGACCGGCGGCCCGGGTCAGCGACGCCGAGTCGCCCGCGAGCCGGGACGCCAGCGGGTAGAACACGCCGAGCGCCGTGTCGTGCCGCGAGTAGCAGGCCACCACCGGCCCCCGGACCCGGTTCTGCAGGTCCCGCAGCGCGCCCGGGCGCCCGGAGTCGTGCGGCAGCCGGGCCGCGAACGCGTAGTGCGAGAAGGCGCCCTGGAGGAGGGTCACGGAGGCGACCGGACGAGCCCCCGACGGCAGCCCCTTCAACGCGTACGCGACGAGCCGGGCGCCCATGCTGTGCCCGACCAGATGGACGCGGAGGCGGGGGGCGGCGCGGGCGACCTCGCCGAGCAGCGGGCCGAGGCCGAACTCGCCGACGTGACCGGCCCGCTTCTTCATCACGTAGTACGTGGCCTGCCTCAGGACCTCCCGGGCCCCCTTCCAGTACCGCTTGAGCCCCTCCCCGAAGCCCTCCGCGGGACCGGAGCCCTGCCCGGCACCAGGCCCGGGGTCCTCCGGCCGGCCGGCATCCGCCTCCAGTGCCTCGGTGAACAGGGCGCACACCTCCACCAGGTCCCCGACCAGGAACTCCGGCACCGGCTCCCGGGGCCCCGCGGCGCCCGCCCGGCCGTCCTCACCGGCGGCCACGTCCGTCAGCTCCCGCAGCAGCGCGCCGAACTCGGCGAACGCCGCCTCGTCCGCCGGCGCCGTCACGAGGAGTCCGGTGAGCCGGTCGAGGACCGGCTCCTTCTCGGGAAGGACCGTCACGAGGGCCCGGTAGTCGGGCACCGGCTCGCCGGTGAACATCATCGACGGCCAGATCACGCCCGCGTACCCGGCCTCGACGCCGGGGGCGAGCAGACCGGGGAAGGGCTCGAAGAAGTCGGAGCAGAGCCGGGTGGCGCCGGCCGGGGAGCTGTTCCACCCGTGCGCGAAGACCACCAGGTCGGTGACGCCCTGCCGGGCCAGTGCGGCGAGGGCCGCGGGTTGCCCCGCGGGCCCGTCGCCCTCCTTGTCGAAGGTGATCTCCCGGTACGGTTCCACACTCATCCCGGTCACGGCCGACCCGTCCCTCTCCGTCGAGGTGGCCGTCGCACCCGGACGCGCCAAGCGCGGGCGGCGGCTCCAGGGCCAGCATGCCCGCGCCTGACCCCGGCCAGACCTCGACCGGGAGGCGTACCTCTCCGGACGGTCCGTGGCCGGCCGCGTACCGTCACGGCCGGCCCACCCGTACCTCCCGCCTCAGCGGATGCGCGCCGCCGTGATCCGGGGGAAGTGGATCAGCAGGTCGTACCCGGTGGAGAGACGTGCCTGGTGCACGGCGTCCGACCACGGGTACGCCGTCCCGATGCCCCGGGTCGGCCGGGGGGTGGCGAGCCAGTCCCGTGCGGCCGGCGTCGCGCGCCGCATGTCCAGGTAGAAGGCGGTCGGCGAGACCCGGTCGAGGGTGTGGGCGTTGCTGTCCGGGCCGAGTGTGCCGACGGTGAACGGGCGGAGCGGCTCACCGGGTGCCTCGGTGTCGTGCGCGTTGAACGACCCCTGCCCGAAGGAGGCGCCGACGCTCACGTAGTCCCGGCCGAGCGCGTCCCGCAGGAAGGCGCCCTGGATCCGCGGGTAGTGGTCGGGCTTCGGGGTCTCGTAGCCGACGTGCCCGTTGTGCGCGGAGAGCACGATCCGGTCGCCGGTCTGCCGCTGCCACCACACGGTGTTCTCGGCCATGACCCGGTCGCGGTAGAGCATCGCCGCGGCGACGCCCCCTTCCGTCTCCATGTCGTGGGCGTACTCGGTGCCGACCTGGGCGATGGCCCGCGCGTGCTGCACCGCCCACCGGGCCGCCTCACGCGCCCGGGGCTCCTTCTCGGGCCGCTGCCGCTCCAGGAGGGCGAGCGCCGCGTTCACATCGGCGGCCATCCGCTGCCGCTCGGGGCGCGGCTTGGTCATGTACCCCTTCATCCAGGCCGCGACCTCGCCCGTGGGGCGCGAGCTCCGGTACAGCTCCTGGAAGCGGGGGAGGAGCGCGGGATGGGTGCGGGCCACGTACGAGGTCACGTGGTCGAAGAGGTTCGCGCCCGCGTAGCCGAGGTCGTTGCCCATGAAGCGGACCTGGTGGTCGGGGTGGAGCTGGTTGTGCCGCCGCATCCAGCGGAAGAGGTCGAGGTACTCCTCGGTGTTCCAGAGGCGGTACGACTCCTGGAACTCGTCCCGCATGATCGCCCGGATGTCGCCGCGCCCCGTGCGCACCCACTCGTCGACGAGCAGCCCGGTGGACCAGTTGGCCTCCAGGGCGAAGGTGGTGAAGCCCTTGCGCTCCACCAGGTGCTCGAAGATCCGGTGCTTGGCGGTGAAGAACTCCGCCGAGCTGTGGGTGGCCTCGCCGACGCCGACGACCTTGGCCGAGCCGATCATCCGGTCGAGCGGCCGGAGATCGGTGAACGGCTGTGCGGTGCGGGCGAGTTCGCGGGCGGGGTCGGGAGCGGCCGGGGGCCCGGCGGCTCCGGCGGCGGGCGCCAGGGAGCCGAGGCAGGCGGCGAGCAGGAGTCCTACGAGGGGCAGTCGACGTCGTACGGAGGTGCCGGAGAGGTTCATGGGGTCAAGCCTGGTCGGCGGGACATTCCACGGACATACCCTCTGCACCCCTGTCGATCATGGGGAAAACCCCACCCCCGCCCTGCTCGCCGCTCGGTCGGCCTCGCCTCAACCGCCCTCAGCGGTACAGCAGGTACTCCCTCCGCACCGCCCGGAAGGCCGCCAGGTCCGCCTGCCACGCCCCGACGACCTCGTCCACCCCGGCGCCGGCGTCGATCAGCGTCCGCACCCGCGTCGAACCCGTCAGCTTGTCGATCCAGTTGTCCGCCCGCCAGGCGAAGCCGGACCACGAGCTCCGGGCGGTCACCAGGAGCCCGATCCCGGTCCGCACCGGATCGAAGGACTCCCGGTCGTGGACGTGCAGCTGCACGCCGCCGACGGTCTTCCCCTGGAACTTGGAGAAGGTCGGCGCGAAGTACGCCTCGCGGAAACGGACGCCGGGCAGGCCGAGCGCGTTCGCCGCCTCCGCCCATCGCCGGTCGATCCCCTCCGCGCCGAGGAGTTCGAAGGGGCGGGTGGTGCCCCGGCCCTCGGAGAGGTTGGTCCCCTCGAAGAGGCAGGTGCCGGAGTAGACGAGCGCGGTCTCCGGCGTCGGCATGTTGGGGCTGGGCGGCACCCAGGGGAGTCCGGTCGCGTCGAAGAAGTCCGTCCGCCGCCAGCCCGTCATCCGTACGGTCTCCAGGGCGACCGGCGTCGCGAGGAACTCGCCGTCGAAGAGGCGGGCCAGCTCGGCCACCGTCATGCCGTGCGCCTGCGCGATCGGCTCGCGTCCGACGAAGGTGGCGAACGCCCGGTCGAGGACGGGGCCCAGCGCGGCCCGCCCGGTCACCGGGTTCGGCCGGTCCAGGACCACGAACCGCTTCCCGGCGAGCGCGGCGGCCGCCATGCAGTCGTACAGCGTCCAGATGTAGGTGTAGAAGCGGGCGCCGGCGTCCTGGATGTCGAAGACGACCGTGTCTACGCCGGAGGCGGTGAAGACGTCCGCGAGCGGCCGCCCGCTCTTCAGGTACGTGTCGTAGACGGGCAGCCCGGTCGCCGGGTCGTCGTACCGCCCCTCCGAGCCGCCCGCCTGGGCGGTGCCCCGGAAGCCGTGCTCCGGGCCGAAGACGGCCACCAGGTCCACCCGCTCGTCGGCGTGCATCACGTCGACGATGTGCAGGGCGTCCCGGGTGATGCCGGTCGGGTTGGTGACGACGCCGACGCGCTCCCCGGCGAGCAGCGCGTACCCGTCGTCGGCGAGGCGCTCGAATCCGGTCCGTACGCGCGCGTGTCCGTGCGGCCGCTCCTCCGCCGAGGCGGTCGGCGCGCCGGCCGCCACCGCCCCGAGGGCGCCCCCGGCGGCCAGCAGACTCCGTCGCGACAGGCCCATGCGAAACCTCCTCGATCGCCGTCCCCGGCCGGGGCGCGTGACATGGGCACGCACGCTAGCGGTCCTGATCGCCCACGGGAACGAGGCATGCGGTCGACACTCTTCCGTCTTTCCATACCGACTGGTTAGTCTGTTCGCGTCGTCACTGGTCATCACAGTCGTCACAGGTCATCAGAGTCACGGATCGTCACAGGTCGTCGAGCGGAGAGGTGGGTCCATGAGCGAGGGCACGAACCAGGTCCAGGGCGCCGGAGTCGTCGTCACGGGAGCGGGCGGCGGCATCGGTGCCGCCCTCGCGCGCCGGTTCGCGGCCGAGGGAGCCCGGGTCGTCGTCAACGACCTCGACCCCGTCCGCACCAAGGCGGTCGCCGAGGAGATCGGAGCCTTCGCCGTCCCCGGTGACGCCTCCGCCGTCGTCGACGAGGCCCGCGAGGCCCTCGGCGGCGCCGTCGACATCTGGTGCGCCAACGCCGGCCTCTCCTCGCCCGGCGACGCCTTCGCCGACGAGGACGTCTGGGCCGCCGCCTGGGACGTCAACGTCATGGCCCACGTCCGCGCGGCACGCGCCCTGCTTCCCGACTGGCTGGAGCGCGGCGGCGGCCGCTTCGTCTCCACGGTCTCCGCCGCCGGGCTGCTCACCATGATCGGCGCGGCGCCGTACAGCGTCTCCAAGCACGGCGCGTACGCCTTCGCCGAATGGCTCTCCCTCACCTACCGGCACCGCGGCCTCGCCGTCCACGCCATCTGCCCGCAGGGCGTCCGTACGGACATGCTCACGGCCGCCGGAACGGCCGGCGAACTCGTCCTCGCCCCCACCGCCATCGAGCCCGAGGACGTCGCCGACGCCCTCCTCGACGCGATCTCCGCCGACCGCTTCCTCGTCCTGCCGCACCCCGAGGTTGCCGGTTACTACCGCAACCGCGCCACCGATCCGGAGCGCTGGCTCGGCACCATGAACCACGTCCAGCAGACCTGGGAGACGGGCACGCGCTAGCCGGGCCCGATCGGATGCGAAGATCTACCGGCGGGAACGCGTTCCCCTGACCGAAAATCATCACGAGAACGACCACCGAGAACGACCACCAAGGAAGGCGGCGGAGCATGGCCAGGACGACGGACGGGAGCGGCACACCCGTCCCCCAGAGGCTCCTCGCCGCCGCCACCCGGCTCTTCGCGGAGCAGGGGTACGACCGCACCTCCGTCCAGGAGATCGTCGAGGCCGCCGGGGTCACCAAGGGTGCGCTCTACCACTACTTCGGTTCCAAGGAAGACCTCCTCCAGGAGGTCTACTCCCGCGTCCTGCGTCTCCAGCAGGAACGCCTCGACGCCTTCGCGGACGCCGACGCGCCCATCGGGGACCGGTTGCGCGACGCCGCCGCCGACGTCGTCGTCACCACCATCGAGAACCTCGACGACGCCGCCATCTTCTTCCGCTCCATGCACCACCTCAGCCCGGAGAAGAACAAGCAGGTCAGGTCGGAGCGGCGCCGCTACCACGAGCGGTTCCGCGCCCTGATCGAGGAGGGGCAGCGGGCCGGGGTGTTCTCCTCGGCGACCCCCGCCGACCTGGTCGTCGACTACCACTTCGGCTCGGTGCACCACCTCTCCACCTGGTACCGCCCGGACGGCCCGCTCACCCCCGAGCAGGTCGCCGGCCACCTCGCCGACCTCCTGCTCCGGGCCCTGCGGCCCTGAGGCCCGGACACCCGGAACCCTTCGGGGTATAACTGGCCCCGTGGACGGGGTGGTCGGGGTGCACGGGGCGGACGGCGCGGCCGGGATCGGCCGCAGGCTCGTCGTCGTCGGCACCGGCACCTACCGACACCTCCCCGAACTCCCCTTCGTCCCGGAGGAGTTGCGTGCCGCCGTCGACGTCTTCGGCGGACTCGGCTACCGCGTCGAGGAACGCATCACCGACGCCGACCTCACCACCACCCGGGACCGGCTCCGCGACTGGGCCTACCGCACCGACGGCACCGGCACCGCCGTCGTCCTCTACTGGACCGGCCACGGCATCGGGGACCCCGGCCGGCACTATCTGCTCTGCGCCGACAGCCACCCCGACCGGCTCGTCGGCACGGCGCTCGCCGCCGAGGACCTCACCCGCTACGTCCTCGCCTCCGGCGCCGAACGGGTCCTGCTCGTCATCGACACCTGCGAGGCGGGACAGGGCGGCGCCGACGCCACCGCCATCGCCGAGGGGCTGCGCGCCGCGCTCCGGCAGGGTGCCGCCGAGAACCTCGGGGGGCGCCCCGGCCCCGAGGGGCGCCGGCTCACCGACTTCGCCGTGATCGCCGTCGCCCGCGCCGGGGAGGCCGCCTCCCCGATGGTCTTCGCGTCCGCCCTCGAAACGGCCCTCCACCGGCTCTCCGTCTCCCACAAGCAGCAGTACCTCTCCGTGAGCCAGGTCGTCGACACCGTCAACGACATCTACGGAAGTGCCCGGATCCGCCAGACGGCCCGCGCGCTCGTCGAGAGCGAGCGCCACTCCTTCTTCTCCTTCGAGAACACCGGCTACCGCCCCGAGGCCCGGTACGACGAGGGGGACGTCGCCGAACTCGCCGCCCGTCTCGCCCGCACCGGCCCCGAGGCCCGGCGCAGGCGCGCCGACCTGGAGAACCACTTCGCCCCGCGCGGCCAGGGCTTCGAACACACCGCGCCCGGACGGCACGGCTCCTACTTCGTCGGCCGCACCGACGAACTCGACCGCATCGGCCACTGGCTCGCCCACGGCGACCGCCGCGGGCGCCGGGGCCTGGTCGTCACCGGCGGCCCCGGCGTCGGCAAGTCCGCCCTGCTCGGCAAGCTGCTGCTGCGCTCCGCCGCCCGTACGGCCAGGATTCCCGCCCCCACCGCGATCCACGCGCGGCACCGCTTCCTCGAAGACCTCGTGGCCGCCGTCGCCGACGCCGCGGGGATCACCGCCCCCACCCCGCAGGCGCTCCTGGGCGCCCTCGCGGCCCGCAGGGCCCCGCTCCACCTGATCGTCGACGCGCTCGACGAGGCGGGGGAGGCCCACGGCGACGACACCGAGGCCCGGCGGATCGCGAAGGTCCTGCTGCGCCCCCTGCTCCGCGTCCGCTGCGTACGGCTCCTCGTCGGCACCCGCCCCCATGTCCTGGACGCCTTCGACGGCGAACCGGAGGTCATCGACCTCGACGACGTGCGGGAGAGCAGCGCCCGGGACGTCGCGCACTACGCCCGCCGGCTGCTCCAGGCCCCCGACGGCCCGGGGAGCGAGGGCCCGTACGACGACGCCACCGCGGTGACGGTCGCCCGGGAGATCGCCGCCCGCGCCCACGGAAGCTTCCTCTCCGCCCGTATCGCCGCCCGCCACCTGGGCCACGCCGCCCGCGCCGTCGACACGACCGCCCCGGACTGGCGCACCCACGTGCCGGAGGTCGGCGAGACCCCCGGCCTGACCTTCCTCCGGGTGGTCCGCCATCAGCTGGGCCCGGACCGGGAGCGGGGGCTCGCCCTCCTCGCGGCCCTCGCCCTCGCGGAGGGCCCGGGCCTGCCGCCGGACGCCGTCTGGCGGGCGACGGCGGGGGCGTGCGCCGGCGAGCCGGAGAACAGGCGGGGGACCAGGCGGGAGACCGGACAGGAGAACGGGCGGGCGACCGGGCGGGCGACCGGACAGGAGACCGGGCGGGAGGGCACCGCCTTCACCTGGGACGACATCGCCTGGCTGCTCGAAGCCGTCGGCGAGCACCTGGTCGAGGAACTCGACGCCGACGGCCGCTCCGTCTACCGCCTCTACCACCAGGCGTACGCCGAGGCGTTGCGCACCACCGTCGACCCCGGAGCCCGCTCCCGCGTGGCCCACGCGCTCGCCGGGCTCGTTCCCGAGGGACCGGACGGACCCGACTGGGCCGCCGCACCCCCGTACGTACGCCGGCACCTCGCCGAGCACGCCGAGGGCACCGACCTGCTCGACGAGCTCGCCCTCGATCCCGCGTTCCTGCTCGCCGCCGGGACCTCCGCGCTCCAGCGCGTCCTCAACCGGGCCACGACCGAGCCCGCCCGGGCCGCCGCCCGCGCCGTCGGCCACTGCGCGGCCCTCCTGCGCGCCCGCGCCGACCACGGCACCCGGGCCGCCCAACTCCGGCTCTCCGCCTTCCAGTCCGGTGCCGACGAACTGGCCGCCGCCGTCCGCCGCCGCTACCCGGACCTGCCCTGGGACACCGAATGGGCCGAGGTCGCCCCCGTCCCGTACACCACCATCGGCACCTTCGCCGCCGGGCTCCCGGGGGCCGACGTCGTCCCCGTGCACGGGCGCCCCGTCCTCGTCACCGCCGAACGCGACGGGCCGGTCCGGGCCTGGGACACCGAGGGCGGCGAACTCCTCGCCGAACTCCCCGACGACCTCGGCCCGATCACCGCCGTCCACGGCTGCCCGACCCGGCCCTGGGCCGCACTCAGGACCGCCGAACGGATCTGGGTCTGGGACGTGGAGACCCGCGACCTGATCGGAGCGGTCGCCGCGCCGCCCGACACGGTGGACTGCGCCCTGGCCGAGGTGGGCGGCGCCTGCCTGGTCGGCGCCCTCGACCGGAAGGGCACCGTCACCCTGGCCGGCGCGTCCGGCGACACGGCCCCGCTCACCCTGCGGTCCGGGCCGGTGCTGCACCTCGGACGTCCGTTCGACGCCACCCGGCTCGCCGTCGAGCGCCACGGCCGGGTGCTGCGCGTCGCCGCCACCCGTGACCAGTGCGGCGACGCCCCACGGCGCCGCGTCCGGCTGACGGTGTGGGAGCTCAGGGGCGAGTCCCCCGAAACCCTGGCCCTCCACCGGGTGCTGCGCCACACCCTGCGAGGCCGGGCGACCTCCGCCCTCGCCCTCCGCGGGGGCGGTGTGGTCGCCGCGGCCACACGCACCGACGTGGCGAGTGCGGGCGACACCAGACCGTTCGTCACCGAGCCGGACGGCCTGCGCGTGGTCGAGTGGAGAGGGCACGTCCCATGGACCGATCCGCTCCTCGCGACCGTGGCGGGGGCCGATACGGGGAAGGACGTCCGGGACGGGGACGGGCGCGTCCCGACGGCCGCGGCGGAGGAGGGCCCGATGTGCTTCTTCGCGTCAGGGCCGGTCGTGACCGCCCAGGACGCCCGTGGCGCCGTCGTCGGCGCGACGCGCACCGACGCGCCGGTCCAGCGGCTCCTGGCGGCCGGGCACGGACCGGACGGACCCCGGCTCGTCTCCCTCGGCGCCGCTGCCCGGTCCGCCAAGGTATGGGATCTCGGCCCGCCGCCCGAGGGCGGTGACAAGGCGGGTCGCCTCCCGACGACCGTCGGGACCGGCCTCTACGACGGACGGCCCGTCGTGGTCGTCCACGACGCCTCCGGAGCCCGGCTTCTGGACGGCGCGACCGGCGAGCTGCTGGACCGCGCCGAGGACGGCGAGCGGGGTTCGGCCGTCGGAGCCCTCACGGGCGCCCCGGTTCTGCGCTGGGACCTGGTCCGTAGGTGGCGGGACCCCGTCGAGGTCGGGGTGTGGACCGCCGGAGCCCGGGTGCGGCTCTCCGAGGTACGCAAGTTCGCCCACGCCCACCCGGTGCCGGGCGACGGAGCGCCGCGCTTCGTCGCCGATGTGGGGCCCGTCCGGGGCGCCCACAGCATGCTCGCCCTCCACGCGGCCGACGGCCCGGAGGGGCCGACCGTCCGCACCGAACTCCAGGTGCTCACCGAAGTCCGGATCGTGCCCGACGGCGACCGGATCGTCGTCTCCGTGGTCGGGGACCGGTACTACGCCGGCACCGACGACAGCGGCATCTCCTCGCCGCCGCCCCGATCCTTCCTCCTGGTGCGGTCATTGCCGGACGACACGGTCCGGTTCACCACGGAGGTGACCTCCGCCACCGTGGGCCACGACCTCGGCCACTGGCCGGAAGGCCCGGTTTTCGGTCTCGTCACGCCGGACGGGGACCTCGCCGTCCTGACCCGGTTCCCCCGCACCGCGGGCGAGCAGACGGGGGAGCCGGATGTCGTCCCCCGCCCCGACCGTGTCCCGGTCACCGCCCTGCGGCTGCAGACCAGGCACGGCCGCCCCACGGTCCTGACGGCCGGGGCCGACGGCGGACTGACGCTGTTCGACGCCGAGACCACCGAGATCCTGCACCGGATCTTCCTGGGCGGGGAGATCCTGCGCCTGGAGTGGCTCGACGACGAACGCCTCTGCGTCCACACCTCGACGGGGATCCTCTGCCTCCGTCTCGGCTGAACGCCCTCGACTACAGGTACTTCTTCAGTTCCCGCCGCGCCAGCGACCGCTGGTGCACCTCGTCCGGGCCGTCCGCGAGCTTCAGCGTCCGCGCCGCCGCCCACAGTTCGGCCAGCGGGAAGTCCTGCGAGACCCCGCCCGCCCCGTGCGCCTGCACGGCCTTGTCGATGATGTCGACCACCGCGCGCGGGGTCGCGATCTTGATGGCCTGGATCTCGGTGTGCGCGCCCCGGTTGCCGACGGTGTCCATGAGCCAGGCCGTCTTGAGGACGAGGAGCCGAAGCTGCTCGATCTGCACCCGGGCGTCGGCGATCCAGTTCTGCACGACGCCCTGCTGGGCCAGCGTCTTGCCGAAGGCGGTACGGGAGACCGCCCGGCGGCACATCAGCTCGACGGCCCGCTCGGCCATGCCGATGAGCCGCATGCAGTGGTGGATGCGGCCGGGGCCGAGCCGGGCCTGCGCGATGGCGAAGCCGCCGCCCTCCTCGCCGATGAGGTGCGAGGCGGGGACCCGGACGCCGTCGAAGATCACCTCGGCGTGGCCGCCGTGGGAGTGGTCCTCGTACCCGTAGACCTGCATCGCGCGCCGCACCTCCACGCCGGGGGTGTCGCGCGGCACGAGGATCATCGACTGCTGCCGGCGGGGGTCGGTCCCGTCGGGGTCGGTCTTGCCCATCACGATGAAGATCTTGCAGTCGGGGTTCATGGCCCCGGAGATGTACCACTTGCGGCCGTCGACGACGTACGATTCGCCGTCCCGCCGGATCCGGGTCTCGATGTTCGTCGCGTCGGAGGAGGCGACCTCCGGCTCCGTCATCGCGAACGCCGAGCGGATCTCACCCGTGAGGAGCGGCTCCAGCCACTGCTTCTTCTGCGCCTCGTCACCGAACTGGGCGAGCAGCTCCATGTTCCCGGTGTCGGGGGCGGCGCAGTTGAGGGCGGTCGGGGCCAGCTGCGGGCTGCGGCCGGTGATCTCGGCGAGCGGCGCGTACTGGAGGTTCGTCAGCCCGGCACCGTACTCCGCGTCCGGCAGGAAGAGGTTCCAGAGGCCCTGCCGCTTGGCCTCGGCCTTCAGCTCCTCGACGACCGGCGGGGTGTCCCACGGCGAGGCGAGCAGGGCGCGCTGCTCCTCGGCCGTCCGTTCGGCCGGGTACACGTGCTCGTCCATGAAGGCGAGGAGCTTCTCGCGGAGTTCCTCGGTGCGCGCGTCGTAGGCGAAGTCCATGGCGGTTCAGCCCTCCTGAAGGGTGGTCAGGCCGTGCTCGATGAAGACGGGGACGAGTTCGCCGATGCGGTCGAAGCCCGCGCCGACCGTCTGTCCGAGGGTCCAGCGGTAGTGGATGCCCTCCAGGATCACGGCGAGCTTGAACCAGGCGAAGGCGGTGTACCAGGCGAGGGCGGAGGTGTCGCGGCCCGAGCGGGCGGCGTAGCGCTCGACCAGTTCGGCCGCGGTCGGGTGCCCGGGGGCCGTGGCGGTGGTGGAGATGGGGGAGTCGGGCAGGTCGAGCGGCGTGCTGTACATGACGAGCAGGCCGAGGTCGGTCAGCGGGTCGCCGAGGGTCGACATCTCCCAGTCGAGGACGGCCCGGATGCGGTCGTCCCCGTCGATGAGGACGTTGTCGAGGCGGTAGTCGCCGTGGATCACGGTGGGCGCCGGAGAGACGGGCAGTGCGCGGCCGAGGGCGGCGTGCAGCTCTTCGATCCCGGGGAGTTCACGGCCGCGCGAGGCGTCGAGCTGCTTGCCCCAGCGCCGCAGCTGCCGGTCGAGGAAGCCCTCGGGGCGCCCGAAGTCGGCGAGCCCGACGGCCGCCGGGTCCACGGCGTGCAGATCGACGAGGGTGTCGACCAGGCCGAGGACGGCGGCACGGGTGCGCTCGGGGCCGAGCGGGGCGAGTTCCGCGGCCGAGCGGTACGGCGTCCCGTCGACGAACTCCATGACGTAGAAGGGCGCCCCGAGCACGGAGTCGTCCTCGCAGAGCAGCAGCGTCTCCGGCACGGGCACGTCCGTGGCGTGCAGGGCGCTGATGACCCGGTGCTCGCGCCGCATGTCGTGGGCGGTGGCGAGGACGTGGCCGAGCGGCGGCCGGCGGACGACCCAGCGACCGGTGCCGTCGGTCACGACGTACGTCAGGTTCGACCGGCCGCCTTCGATCAGCCGGGCTTCGAGGGGGCCGGACACCAGGCCGGGGCGCTCGCGGTCGAGGAAGCGGCGCAGCTGCTCGGGGTCGAGGCCTGGCGGCGGGGCGGAACTCATACGTGCGTACCTCCGGATCGGCTTCGGTCGGCGTTCATGATGACCGACCAGTCGGTATGTCGTCCAGAGGGGAGTCGTGAAAGCGTCCCGCGCCCTCTGGCCACCGGTCCTGTCCATGAATAGGGTTCACATATGGATGCGAAGCTGATCGTCGACGAAGTCCGGCTGACCCCGATCCTCATCTCCGACCCGCCTCTCCTCAACGTCCAGGGGGTTCACCAGCCGTACACGCCCCGCCTCGTGGTCGAGGTGATCACCCGGGGCGGTGTGAGCGGTCTGGGGGAGACGTACGGCGACGGTGTCTACCTGGACCTGGCGCGCCCGCTGGCCGAGGCGCTCCCGGGACGGGCGGTCACGGATGTGAATGATCTCTTCGCGCTTGCGGAGGCCACCGATCCGGGTCCCCGCTCCGGCTCCGGCTCCGGCGACGAAGGCGCCTCCGAAGCCGGCGTCGACGCGGGCGGTCTGCGCGGCGTCCGTACCGCCGACAAGCTCCGCCTCTCCGTGGTCTCCGCCTTCGAGACCGCGTGCCTCGACGCCCTCGGCAAGACCCTCGGCCTGCCCGTCCACGCCCTCCTCGGCGGCAAGGTCCGCGACTCCGTCGAGTACAGCGCCTACCTCTTCTACCGCTGGGCCGCCCACCCCGCCGGCGGCCCCGTCGACGACTGGGGCGCGGCCCTGGACCCCGCCGGCATCGTCGCCCAGGCCCGCCGCTTCGACCGCGCCCACGGCTTCCGGTCCTTCAAGCTCAAGGGCGGGGTGTTCCCGCCGGAGCAGGAGATGGCGGCGATCCGAGCGCTGGCGGAGGAGTTCCCCGGCCGTCCGCTCCGCCTCGACCCCAACGGCGCCTGGTCCGTGGAGACCTCCCTCTCCGTCGCGCGCGAACTCAAGGACGTGCTGGAGTACCTGGAGGACCCGGCGAGCGGCACCGACGCGATGGCCGAGGTCGCCGCCGGCACCGAGGTCCCGCTCGCCACCAACATGTGCGTGACCACCGTCCAGGAGATCCCGGAGGCCTTCGCGAAGGGGGCGGTACGGATCGTCCTCTGCGACCACCACTACTGGGGCGGCCTCGGGCGCACCCGCGAACTCGCCGCGCTCTGCCGGACGTACGGTGTCGGCCTCTCCATGCACTCCAACACCCATCTGGGCATCAGCCTCGCCGCCATGACCCAGGTCGCCGCCACCCTGCCCGAACTCCACCACGCCTGCGACACCCACTACCCGTGGCAGACCGAGGACGTCGTCACCACCCGCCCCGTCTTCCGGGACGGGCGGCTCACCGTCTCCGATGCGCCCGGTCTCGGCGTCGACCTCGACCGGGACGCGCTCGCCGCCCTGCACCGCCGCTGGCTCGACGACGACGGCACCCTGCGGGACCGCGACGACGCGGCGGCGATGCATGCGGCGAACCCCGAGTGGCGGCCCCGCCGTTGGTAGTCGCTCGTGGGCGATGGTCCCGCGGGGTGCGGGCGCCCCCCCCGGAGTCCGGGGGAGGGTGGGCGCAAGGGACGGCGCCCTCGCGGGCGCTTGCGCCCCTCGCTCCCTCCCGCACCATGCGGCCTCGCACCGGGCCGCCGTCCGCCACCGGCTACGCGTGGCAGGCCACCGGCACCCCGCCGTTCATCGCCGCCATGTCGCCGAAGACCGCCACCGGGTCGAGCGGCGACGCCTCCGGCAGGCCGGCCAGCTCGGCATGGGCCCGGTGCAGGTTGGCGACCAGGCGCTCGCTCTCCCGCCACGCGGCGAACTCGCCGAGCTCCGCCCGCCGCGCCGTCTCCAGGGGCGTCGCCCCCTTGGCGTACCCCTCCGCCGCGATCTCCCGCACCCAGCGCAGATACCGCTCGGTCGCGTCGTACGCCGAGGGGTCGGTCACCCGGCCGTGCCCCGGGACCACCGTCGGCGCGTCCAGCGAGCGCAGCAGGTCGAGCGCCCGCAGCGACCCGGCCAGCGAACCCATCGGCAGGAAGGGCGTCCCGCCGTGGAAGACCAGGTCACCGGTGAAGACGATGCCCTGCTCGGGGAGGTGCACGATCGAGTCGCCCGTGGTGTGCGCGGGCCCCGGATGGATCACCCGCACCTCGATCCCGCCGACGTACAGCGTCATGCGCTCGTGGTACGTGACGGACGGCGCCACGATGTCGATCTTCCCGAAGTCGGTCTGCGGCCACAGCAGATGGAGCTGGTGCCCGGCCGCGAGCTGCTCCCTCCGGCAGTTCTCGTGGCCGACGATCCGCGCCTCCGGCAGGAACACCCCGTTGCCGTAGGTGTGGTCGCCGTGGTGGTGGGTGGAGACGATCGTCCCCGGCAGGGGAAGACCCGCCGCGAGGACCGCCTCCCGGAGCAGCCGCGCCCGGCGTTCGGTGGCGGCGGTGTCGACGAGCAGCGTCTCGCGCGCGTCGCCGAGGAAGCCGGCGTTGTTCAGGCACCAGCCGCCGTCGGGCTGGAGGAAGGCGTGGACGTTCGGCGCGAGCGTGACCACGTGGGGAGCGTAGGCGTCGTAGGAGTCGGTGGCAGACATAGGGATTCCCCCGGTTGAGAGGCGTGAGGGCCCGATCGGACAGGGAAGAGTCTCCCCGGCTTGCGGGCCGACAGTGCTGCATCGAGGGTCGGAGTATGAAGGCGATCAGCTACCGCCGGTACGGCGGCCCCGAGGTCCTGGAGTACGGCGAGCTGCCCGACCCCAAGATCGGCCCCGACGCGGTGCTGGTCAGGGTGCGGGCGGCCGCGGTCAATCCGGTCGACTGGAAGTGCCAGGCCGGGTACCTCGACGGGATGATGGACGCGGTCTTCCCCGTGATCCCCGGGTGGGACGTCTCCGGTGTCGTCGTCCGGCCCGGGGTCTCCGTCACCGAGTTCGCCGAGGGCGACGAGGTCATGGGCTACGTCCGCGAGGACTTCCTCTCCCGGGGCACGTTCGCGGAGTACGTCGCCGCCCCCGTCCGTACCCTCGCCCGCAAGCCGCGCTCGGTCGGCTTCGAGGAGTCCGCCGCCCTGCCGCTCGTCGGTCTCACCGCCTACCAGGCGCTCCACCAGCCCCTCGCGGTCGGCCCCGGCGACACCGTCCTCGTGCACGCGGCGGCCGGCGGGGTCGGCTCCATGGGGGTGCAGATCGCCCGCCACCTCGGTTGCCGGGTGATCGGCGCGGCGCGGGAGGCCGGCCTGGAGCGGGTCGCGGAGCTCGGCGCCGAACCGGTCGTCTACGACGAGGCGACCTTCGCCGACCAGGTCCGCACCCTCGCCCCGCAGGGCGTCGACGCCGTCCTCGACACCATCGGCGGACCGTTCCTGCGGATCTCCGCCGGGCTGCTGGCGGCCGGCGGCCGGCTCGCCTCCATCGCCGACGGCGAGGTCCTCGCCCTCGGCGGCCGCTACTTCTGGGTCCGCCCCGATCCCGTCGACCTCGCGGCCCTCGCGGACCTGGTCGACGACGGCGTGCTGTCCGTACGGGTGGCCAGGGCGTTCCCCCTGGAGCAGGCGGCGGACGCCCAGCGCGCCAACGCCGCGGGCGGCCTGAACGGCAAGGTCGTCGTCACCGTCCCCTGAGGCCTCCCCGGCGGTGCTCCGGCCGGCCGGCTCACCAGATCATCGCCGCCCCGCAGACGGCGAGCGCGATCGTGCAGCAGGCCGCGAGCAGCGCGCCCCGGTGGGAGAGGGGCTGCGGCCGGGCCGGGCTGAGAGCGCGGATCCGGCGGTGGGCGACGGCCAGGAACCCGATCCACACGAGCGCCGACAGCGCGAGCCCGGTGATCCCCACGGCCGTGATCTCGTCGCTCACGGCCAGCTTGACGGCGAGCACCGCCACCACCGTGCACGACAGGGTCGTCCGCCGCCACGCGAGCCGGGTCCGTTCCGGCTGGAGCCCGGGATCACGCGCGTCGATCCCGGAGGCGGTCTCCGTCACCGCCCCGCCCAGCCGAAGAGCACGACCACGACCATCGCGACCGCCACCACCGCCACGACCAGACTCAGCACCGCCGGGAAGCGGGACCCCGGAAGGTCCTCGCCGCGCCGCATCGCCCGCTCGCAGCGCACCCAGTGGTTCACCGCCCGCAGCGCGCACAGCACCCCGGCCGCGAGCAGCGCGAGCGCGAGCCCGACCCGGACGCCCCAGCGCAGGTCCGGCAGGAACTGGTCGACGGCGAAACCGCCACCGACCAGGGCGAGCGCGGTCCGGATCCAGGCCAGGAAGGTCCGCTCGTTGGCGAGGGAGAACCGGTAGTCGGGGGTCTCTCCCTCGTCCCGGATCCGCTGCGGTGCGAACCACAGCCGCAGGCTCTGTACGAAATCGCTCACACGCGCACCCTAACGTTCGCTTGAGGGGCCCGCCGGGTGCCCTCGGGCCCGCCGCCACCGGTCGGGCACGGCCCGTGCCCCACCGGGCCCGGCCCGCGCGAGTGATCAGCCCGCCGGCCGCACCCCGCCGCCCCCGTGCTCCCGCAGCCGCTCGTACGCCGCGAGCCCGTCCGGCACCCACGCCCATTCACCGAGCCGCGCCGCCAGTTCCTCCTCCGTCAGGAAGGAGTGCCAGGCGACCTCCTCCACCTGCGGGTTCACCGGCAGGTCGCACCGCACCTCGTAGACCGCCGACCACCACTTGCCGGCCACGCCCGCGGAGTCGTACAAGAACGTCAGGACGGGCTCGGGCCGGGGCAGGCCCCGCACCCCCAGCTCCTCCTCGGCCTCGCGCAGCGCGGCCTCGTCGTAGGACTCGCCGGCGCCGACGACCCCGCCGACGAACATGTCGTACATCGACGGGAAGACCAGCTTGGTCGGCGTCCTGCGGTGCACGAAGATCCGGCCCTCGGCGTCCCGGACCCGGATGAAGACGCAGCGATGGATCAGTCCGCGCGCGTACACCTCACCGCGCGGGGCCTGCCCGATCACCCGGTCGTGCTCGTCGACGACATCGAGAATCTCTTCAGCGGCGCTCATCCCGCCATCCAAGCAAACCGCCTGGGCCGCGGGTCACTGCCCCACGACGTACGCGGGTCACTGCCCCATGACGTACTTGACCGTCGGCCCGGTGGTCCAGCCGCCGTCCACCGCCAGCTCCGCGCCCGTCACGTACGAGGCGGCGTCCGACAGCAGGAAGACGACCGCGCCGGCGATCTCGTCGGCCTCCCCGACCCGGCCCATCGGCGTGTTCGGGTACCTGCCCTCGCCGCGCTCGATGCCCACGGAGGCCGTCATCGGGGTGTACGTCATGCCCGGGTGGACCGAGTTGACGCGGATCCCCGCCGTGCCGAGCTCCACCGCGCCGATCTTCGTCAGCCCGCGCACGCCCCACTTGGAGGCGCCGTATCCGGCGGTCAGCGCCAGGCCCATCAGGCCCGCCGCCGACGAGATGTTGACGATGGAGCCGCCGCCGACCGCCCTCATCGCCGGTATCGCGGCCTTCATGCCGATGAAGACACCGGTCAGGTTGATGTCGAGGACCTTGCGGAAGTGCTCGACGGACTCGGTCTCCAGGAACGCGCCCGTGGAGACGCCCGCGTTGTTCACCAGGCCGTGCAGCCCGCCGAACTCCGCCACGGCGTACGCGACGGCCGCCGCCCACTCCTCCTCGGAGGTCACGTCGTGGTGGAGGTACCGCGCCCGCTCGCCGAGCGCCTCGGCGGTCGCCCTGCCCTCCTCGTCGAGCACATCGGTGACGACGACGTTCGCGCCGGCCGCGACCGCCTGCCGGGCGGCCTCCGCGCCCAGACCGCGGGCACCGCCGGTGATGAGGACGGTCCTGCCGGTGAGGTCGTTCATGAAAGGTCCTTTCGGGGGAGGTGCGCCTGCTCCGGCTGCGCGGCATGCAGCAGGGCGGTGGTGGTCTCGACCAGGTCGGCGAGGAAGAGCGCCTCACCGGTGAGGGGTTCGGTGCCGTCGAGGTACTGCCGCGCCCGGTCGGCCATCGCCGCGCCCACCACGGTCAGCGCCAGGTCGAGGCGCTCCAGGAGCAGGGGCTCGGGCAGGCCGTCGGCGGCGAGCCGGTCCGCGATCCGCTCGATCAGACGCCAGTAGCCGGTGCCGGCGAGCGTGGGATGGGGGGTCCGGGTGCGGACACCGCTCTCGTGGCTGAGCTGCGCGGAGATCCGCAGGCAGCGGCGGCCCCGGTCGGTGCGCAGCTCACTGGCCTCGGCCGTGACGAGGGCGCCGACCAGGGCGTGCGTCTCGTCGGGGGCGGCCGCGAGCAGCGGGGCGAGCACGCCCTCCGTACGAGCCTGCCGGCCGGCCATCACGGCGTCGAGCAGCCCGGCGCGCGAGCCGAAGTGGTACTGCACGGCGGAGGGGTTGGCCTGCCCCGCGCGGCTCACGATGTCCCGCAGCTGCGCGCCGTGGACGCCTTGGGCGGCGAAGAGTTCCTCCGCCGCGCGGATCAGTCTGTCCCGGGTCTCGGGCCCCGATGTCCTCGCCATGCACTCATATTAATGCTCGGCATTAGAAAACGGGAGGGAGGTGTGCGTCACGACGGAACGGCGAAAAGGTTGACTCGATACATCCGTGTATCCAAGATGCGGTCCATGTCCTACGACGCAGATGTGATCGTGATCGGGGCGGGCCTCGCCGGCCTCGTCGCCACCGCCGAGCTGGTCGACGCCGGCCGCACCGTGATCCTCCTCGACCAGGAACCCGAACAGTCCCTCGGCGGCCAGGCCCACTGGTCCTTCGGCGGTCTCTTCCTCGTCGACTCGCCCGAACAGCGCAGGATGCGCGTCAAGGACAGCCATGCCCTCGCCCTCCAGGACTGGTACGGCACCGCCGGCTTCGACCGGACCGAGGACCACTGGCCGAAGAAGTGGGCCGAGGCGTACGTCGACTTCGCCGCCGGCGAGAAGCGCTCCTGGCTCCACGCGCGCGGGGTGCGGTTCTTCCCCGTCGTCGGCTGGGCCGAGCGCGGCGGCTACGACGCCAACGGCCACGGCAACTCCGTCCCCCGCTTCCACATCACCTGGGGTACCGGCCCCGGCCTCGTCGCCCCCTTCGAGCGGAAGGTCCGCGAGGGCGTCGCCCGCGGCCTCGTCCAGCTCCGCTTCCGCCACCGGGTCACCGCCCTGGGCCGCACCGCCGGAGCCGTCGACACCGTCACCGGCGAGATCCTGGAACCCTCCACCGCCGAGCGCGGCGCCGCGAGCACCCGCACGGCCACCGGCGCCTTCGAACTGCGCGCCCAGGCGGTGATCGTCACCTCCGGCGGCATCGGCGGCAACCACGAGCTCGTCCGCGCCCAGTGGCCCGAACGCCTGGGCACCCCGCCCGCCAAGCTGCTCTCCGGCGTCCCCGCCCACGTCGACGGCCTGATGCTCGGCATCGCCGAGAAGGCCGGCGCCCACCACATCAACCGCGACCGGATGTGGCACTACACCGAGGGCATCGAGAACTGGAACCCCATCTGGGCCAAGCACGGCATCCGCATCCTCCCCGGACCGTCCTCGCTGTGGCTGGACGCGACCGGCAAGCGGCTGCCCGTCCCGCTCTTCCCCGGCTTCGACACCCTCGGCACCCTCGAACACATCATGCGGACCGGCCACGACCACACCTGGTTCGTCCTCGACAAGCGGATCATCGGCAAGGAGTTCGCCCTCTCCGGCTCCGAGCAGAACCCCGACCTCACCGGCAAGTCCGTCCGCGACGTGATCGGCCGCGCCCGCGCCGATGTGCCGGGCCCGGTCCAGGCGTTCATGGACAAGGGCGTCGACTTCGTCGTCGAGAACGACCTCTCCGCCCTCGTCCGGGGCATGAACGCGCTCACCGACGAGCCCCTCATCGACGAGGAGGCCCTCCGCCGGGAGATCACCGCCCGCGACCGCGAGATCGCCAACCCCTTCACCAAGGACCTCCAGGTCACGGCGATCCGCGGTGCCCGCAAGTACCTGGGCGACAAGCTGATCCGCACGGCCGGCCCGCACCGCATCCTCGACCCCAAGGCGGGCCCGCTGATCGCCGTCCGCCTCAACATCCTGACCCGCAAGTCCCTCGGCGGACTGGAGACCGACCTCGACTCCCGCGTCCTCACCGAGGGCGGCGAACCCCTGGAGGGCGTGTACGCGGCGGGCGAGGCGGCCGGCTTCGGCGGCGGCGGAGTCCACGGCTACCGCTCCCTGGAGGGCACGTTCCTCGGCGGCTGCATCTTCTCGGGCCGCGCGGCGGGCAGGGCGGCGGCCAGGGCGGTGAGCTGACGAACGGCACCCCGCCGGCGCGGGGTGACGGAGTGACGGAACGCGTACCGCTCACCCCTGGGGGCGCGTCTCCACCACCCTGAACCGCTCCACCACCACCATCGTCGCGTCGTCCACCACGAACCCGGGGTCTCCCAGCCCCTCCCGCATCTCCGCGCTGTGCCAGAAACGTTCGTGCGCCTCCCGCCAGTCCGCGACCGACAGGAAGCCCTCGCCCTCGTCGAGCGCGAGCCGCAGGTCCGCCGCGCCCAGGGGAAGGACCTCGACCTCCGTGATCTCCACGACCGCCACCTCGCGACCGTCCGAGTCGATGAGCGCCGAGCGCTCCCCCGCCTCCGGCAGCTCCTCGTTCTCGACCTCGTACTCCACGAGGAGCCCCGTCGTGGCGACCTTCTCGCCGGAGAGGACCGCCGCGACGAGCCGGTCCCGCAGGGGTCCCGGGAAGGCGAGGAGGAAGGGCTTGAGCGCGTGAGGGCCGGTCATGGCCGACAGTCTGTCAGCCACGACCGGCCCTCGGAGGCGTGTCGGAAGCGCCGGGCTACAACACCAGCGACAGCAGCAGCACGAACCCGATGCCGACGACCGAGATGATCGTCTCCATCACCGACCAGGTCTTGATCGTCTGGCCGACGGTCATCCCGAAGTACTCCTTCACCAGCCAGAACCCGGCGTCGTTGACGTGGCTGAAGAAGAGCGAACCCGCGCCGATCGCGAGGACGAGCAGCGCCGTCTCGCTCGTGGACATGCCCTCCGCCAGCGGAGCCACGAGGCCCGCCGCAGAGATCGTCGCCACCGTCGCGGAGCCCGTCGCCAGCCGGATCGCGACGGCGATCAGCCAGGCCAGCAGCAGAGCCGGAATGGACCAGTTCTCGGAGAATTCCAGGATCATCTGGCCGACGCCGATGTCGATCAGCGTCTGCTTGAAGCCGCCGCCCGCGCCGACGATCAGCAGCACGCCCGCGATCGGGGCGAGGGACTTCTCGACGGTCGTGGACAGCCGCTCCTTGGTGAAGCCGGCCGCGCGGCCCAGGGTGAACATGCCGACGATGACGGCCGCGAGCAGCGCGATGAGCGGGGAGCCGATGACGTCGGTGACCTTCTGGACGCCGTTCTCCGGGTCGTCCACGACGATGTCGACGAGCGCCTTCACCAGCATGAGGACGACGGGCAGCATCACGGTCGCGACGGTGATGCCGAAGCCGGGTCGCTTCTCCAGGCCCTCGGAGGGACGCACCGGAATCATGTTCTCGGGGGCCGGGATGTCGACCCACCGGGCCGCGTACCGGGAGAACACAGGACCGGCGATGATCACGGTCGGTATCGCGACGACGAGACCGAGGGCCAGGGTGACGCCCAGGTTGGCGCCGACCGCGTCGATCGCGACGAGCGGGCCGGGGTGCGGCGGGATGAGGCCGTGCATGACGGACAGTCCGGCGAGGGCGGGGATGCCGATCCGCATCAGGGAGTAGTTGCCGCGCTTGGCGACGAGCAGCACCACCGGGATCAGCAGCACGATGCCGACCTCGAAGAAGAGCGGCAGGCCGATCACCGAGGCGATCAGGACCATGGCCCAGGGCATCGCCCGGCCGCTCGCCTTCGCCAGGATGGTGTCGACGATCTGGTCGGCGCCGCCCGAGTCCGCGAGCAGTTTGCCGAGGATCGCGCCGAGGGCGATCAGGACGCCCACGCCGGCGACGGTGTTGCCGAGGCCGGTGGTGAACGACTTGATGGTGTCCGCGAGCGGAGCACCGGCGAACGCGCCGAGAGCGAGCGACCCGATGGTCAGCGCCAGGAACGCGTGCAGCTTGAACTTGGTGATGAGCACGACGATGACGGCGATGCCGGCGAGTACGGCGATGCCGAGCTGGGCGTTGCCTGCCGAGGTGATCGGTTCGGCGGCATCCGCTGCCAGGATCTCGACGCTGAGACTGGTCACGCTGGTGTCCTTCGTACGAGCGGGGGAACGGGGGACGGGGGCGGGGATCAGCCGGCGAGGCCGCGCAGCGCGGCGGCGGCCCGGGCGGAGATCTCCTCGGGGGTGCCGGAGACGTCGACGGCGACGCCGGCCTCGTCCTCCTGCAGCGGCTGCAGGGTGGCGAACTGGGAGTCGAGGAGCGCCGTCGGCATGAAGTGGCCCTTGCGGGCCCCCATGCGCTGCTCGATCAGCTCCCGGTCACCGGTCAGATGAAGGAAGACCACACCGGGGGCCGCGGCGCGGAGCCGGTCCCGGTAGCTGCGCTTCAGCGCGGAGCTGCTCACCACACCGCCGAGCCCGGCCCGGTCGTGCGCCCAGACGCCGATGGCGTCCAGCCAGGGCTCGCGGTCGCTGTCGTCCAGGGGGATGCCGGCCGACATCTTGGCCACGTTCGCCGCCGGATGGAAGTCGTCGCCCTCGGCGTAGGGAAGGCCGAGGGCTTCGGCGACCAGCGGGCCGATCGTGGTCTTGCCGGTCCCGGCGACGCCCATCACGACGACGACCGTCCTCGTCCTGGGCTGGGGGGTGGTGCTCATGGGTGGTGCCTCGCTGTCTTCTTCGACATCGATCCGTCGCGCCCATGAAACCCATTGGGTACGACGTATTCAAGAGACTGTGATGTAAAAGTCGTACTTTTAATCCCGACGTGATCATCCGTGCGAGCCCGCATAGGCTTGCCACCATGACGACACCGGCTCAGGGGCTTCACTCGCACGTCCTCGCCGCCCTGGGTCTCGCGATCACCGCGGGGGAGTACCCGCCCGGCACGGTGCTGCGCTCCGACGAACTCGCCCAGCGCTTCGACGTGTCCCGGACCGTGGTCCGCGAGGTCGTCCGCGTCCTGGAGTCCATGCACCTCGTCGAGTCCCGCCGCCGCGTCGGCGTGACCGTCCTCCCCATCGCCGGCTGGAACGTCTACGACCCCCAGGTCATCCGCTGGCGCCTGGCCGGCTCCGACCGCCCCCGCCAGCTCCGCTCGCTCACCGTGCTCCGCTCGGCCGTCGAGCCCGTCGCCGCCGGCCTGGCCGCCGAGAACGCCACCCCGGACCAGTGCCGCGAGCTCACCGAGCACGCCCTCGGCATGGTCGCCACCTCGCGCGGCCGGCGCCTGGAGGAGTACCTCGTCCACGACATCGCCTTCCACCGGGTCGTGCTCAACGCCTCCGGGAACGAGATGTTCGCCCGCCTCGGCGACGTCGTCGCCGAGGTCCTCACCGGCCGCACCCACCACCACGTGATGTTCGAGGATCCCGACCCGGCCGCCGTCACCCTCCATGTCCAGGTCGCCGAGGCCGTACGGGAACGGGACGCGGCCCGCGCCGAGGAGCTCACCCGCCAGATCGCGGTCGGCGCCCTCCAGGAACTGGACGTCCTCGCTCCATAGGGCTCGCGACGAGCTCCGCGGCGGAACACCCGCAAACCACGCCGTAAACCTCAGGTAAAGCGGATGCAAGCTCTGAACTAGCTCAAATATGGGCGTTCAGTGACATGCGCCACAGTCAGTTACCGCTGCTTGCCGTGAGGATGTGCGCTGGCCGTGCCGGGGTGACCCCCCCCACCAGGCACGGCCGGGTACCGCACAGCCCCCTCACGAAGGCGAACAACTCCATGAGTGACCGCGTCATCGCGGCCGACCCGCTGTCCGCCCCCACGGCGAACCCGGCCGCCCCCCACGTCGACGCCGGCGACGCCGGATACCGCAAGGACCTCAAGTCCCGCCACATCAACATGATCGCCATCGGCGGCGCGATCGGCACCGGCCTCTTCCTGGGCGCGGGCGGACGGATGTCCCAGGCGGGCCCCTCCCTCTTCATCGCGTACGCGGTCTGTGGCGTCTTCGCCTTCTTCGTCGTGCGTGCCCTCGGCGAGCTCGTGCTCTACCGCCCCTCGTCCGGCGCCTTCGTCTCCTACGCCCGTGAGTTCATGGGCGAGAAGGGCGCCTACACGGCCGGCTGGCTGTACTTCCTCAACTGGTCGACCACCGCCGTCGCCGACATCACCGCGGCCGCGACCTACGCCCACTTCTGGTCGATGTTCAGCGACGTCCCCCAGTGGATCCTCGCGCTGATCGCCCTCGCGGTCGTCCTCGCCGCCAACCTCATCTCCGTGAAGTACTTCGGCGAGATGGAGTTCTGGTTCGCGATCATCAAGGTCGGCGCCCTCGTCGCCTTCATGCTGATCGGCATCTTCCTCGTCGTGACCTCGCACGACGTCGGCGGCAGTACTCCCGGCCTCTCCAACATCACCGACAACGGCGGCATCTTCCCCAACGGCATGATGCCGATGCTGCTGCTCATCCAGGGCGTCGTCTTCGCCTATGCCTCCGTCGAGCTGTGCGGCGTCGCCGCCGGTGAGACCGAGAACCCCGAGAAGATCATGCCGAAGGCGATCAACTCGATCATGTGGCGCGTGGGCCTCTTCTACGTCGGCTCCGTCGTCCTGCTCGCGCTGATCCTCCCGTACACCGCGTACTCCGGCGACCAGAGCCCCTTCGTCACCGTCTTCGACAAGCTGGGCATCCCCGGCGCCGCCGGCGTGATGAACCTGGTCGTCCTCACGGCCGCGCTCTCCAGCCTCAACTCGGGCCTCTACTCCACCGGCCGCATCCTGCGCTCCATGTCGCTCTCCGGCTCCGCGCCGAAGTTCACCGGCGTCATGAACAAGGGCGGCGTCCCCTACGGCGGCATCCTGCTCACCGCCGCCTTCGGTGTCATGGGTGTCGCGCTCAACTACGTGATGCCCGGCGAGGCCTTCGAACTGGTCCTCAACTTCGCCTCCATCGGCATCATCGGCACCTGGGCCATGATCATGGTCTGCTCGCTCCTGTTCTGGCGCAGCGCCCAGGCGGGCAGGCTGACCCGCCCCGGCTACAACCTGCCCTGGGCCCCGTACACCCAGATCGTGACCCTCGTCTTCCTCGGTTCCGTCCTCGTCCTCATGTGGATGGACGGCGGCATCAGCCGCACCACCGTCAACTGCCTGCCGCTCATCGCGGCGGCCCTCGTCGGCGGCTGGTTCCTCGTCCGCAAGCGGGTCCGTACGACCGCCGCGGCGAACCGCGACTGACCTCCCCCACGGGAACGGCGGGACCCTCGCAGGCACGGCCTGCGGGGGTCTCGCCTTTTGTCAGGAGATAGTGGTACGCAAGAGCCTTACAAGATCCGGTCGGAGGAAGGGAAGTTCGCGATGCCGCAGCACGTCCAGGGGGTCATCGCCCCCGGCAGGAACGAACCGGTACGGGTCGAGACGATCGTGATCCCCGATCCGGGCCCCGGTGAGGCCGTCGTGAAGATCCAGGCCTGTGGCGTCTGCCACACCGATCTCCACTACAAGCAGGGCGCGATCAACGACGAGTTCCCCTTCCTGCTCGGCCACGAGGCCGCCGGAATCGTCGAGTCGGTCGGCGAGGGCGTCACCGACGTCGAGCCCGGCGACTTCGTGATCCTCAACTGGCGCGCGGTGTGCGGCCAGTGCCGCGCCTGTCTGCGCGGCCGCCCCTGGTACTGCTTCGACACCCACAACGCCAAGCAGCGGATGACCCTGCTCGACGGCACGGAGCTGTCCCCGGCCCTCGGCATCGGCGCCTTCGCCGAGAAGACCCTCGTCGCCTCCGGCCAGTGCACCAAGGTCGACCCCGCCGTCGCCCCCGAGGTCGCTGGCCTCCTCGGCTGCGGCGTGATGGCCGGCATCGGCGCCGCCATCAACACCGGAAACGTCGGCCGGGGCGACACCGTCGCCGTCATCGGCTGCGGCGGCGTCGGCGACGCGGCGATCGTCGGCTCCCGCCTCGCCGGAGCCGCGAAGATCATCGCCGTCGACATCGACGACCGGAAGCTGGAGACGGCGAGGACGATGGGGGCGACCCACACCGTCAACTCCCGGTCCACCGACCCCGTCGAAGCCGTCCGCGAGCTCACCGGCGGCTTCGGCGCCGACGTCGTCATCGAGGCCGTCGGCCGCCCCGAGACCTACCGGCAGGCCTTCTACGCCCGCGACCTCGCCGGCACCGTCGTCCTCGTCGGCGTCCCCACCCCCGAGATGAAGCTCGAACTCCCGCTCCTCGACGTCTTCGGCCGCGGCGGCGCGCTGAAGTCCTCCTGGTACGGCGACTGCCTGCCCTCCCGCGACTTCCCGATGCTCGTCGACCTGCACCAGCAGGGCCGCATCGACCTCGCCGCCTTCGTCACCGAGACCATCGGTCTCGGCGACGTCGAGAAGGCCTTCGGCCGCATGCACGAGGGCGACGTGCTGCGCTCGGTGGTGGTGTTCTGATGGCCGCCCGCATCGACCACCTCGTCACCTCCGGCACCTTCAGCCTCGACGGCGGCACCTGGGACGTCGACAACAACGTCTGGATCGTCGGCGACGACAGCGAGGCGATCGTCATCGACGCCGCCCACGACGCCGAGGCCATCCTCGCCGCGCTCGACGGCCGCGCCCTGCGCGCCATCGTCTGCACCCACGCCCACAACGACCACATCGACGCGGCCCCGGCGCTCGCGGCCGCCACCGGCGCCCGCATCCTGCTCCACCCCGCCGACCAGCCGCTGTGGAAGCAGACCCACCCCGGCCACAGCCCCGACGGCGAACTCGCCGACGGTCAGGTCCTCACCATCGCGGGCACCGACCTCACGGTCCTGCACACTCCCGGTCACGCCCCCGGGGGCATCTGCCTGTACGCCCCCGACCTGGGCACGGTCTTCACCGGCGACACCCTCTTCCAGGGCGGCCCCGGCGCCACCGGCCGGTCCTTCTCGGACTTCCCGACGATCGTCGACTCGATCCGCGAGAAGCTCCTCACCCTCCCGCCGGAGACGGTGGTCCGCACCGGCCACGGCGACAGCACCACGATCGGCGCCGAGGCCCCGCACCTCCAGGAGTGGCTCAACCGAGGCCACTGAGAGCCAGCCGGCTCTCGAAGCGCCTCGGCGCACCCGTGAACGGGTCGGTGAACTCCAGCGTCCGGGCCAGCAGTTGCAGCGGACGCCGGAAGTCCTCCGGCCCGTCCTCACGGACCACCGGATAGATCGGATCGTGCAGGATCGGCAGCCCCAGCGCGTTCATGTGCACCCGCAGCTGATGCGTCCGCCCGGTCTCCGGCACCAGCCGGTAGCGCCCGAGGCCGCCCCGCCGCTCCACGAGCGCGATCCGGCTCTCGCTGTTCGGGTCGCCCGGCACCTCCCGGGCGGCCATCACCCCGCGCTCCTTCTCGATCCGGCTCCGCACCGTCACCGGCAGCTCCACCACCGGGTCGTACGGCGCCACCGCCTCGTACTCCTTGCGCACCAGCCGGTCCCGGAACAGCGTCTGGTACGCCCCCCGGTCCTCCGGCCGTACGACGCAGAGCACGAGGCCCGCCGTCAGGCGGTCGAGCCGGTGCGCGGGCTGCAACGACGGCAGCCCCAGCTCCCGTCGCAGCCGCGCGAGCGCGGTCTCCGTGACATGCCGCCCCCGGGGCATCGTGGCGAGGAAGTGCGGCTTGTCCGCGACGACGATCCGCTCGTCCCGGTACACCACCCCGATGGGGAACGGCACCGGCTCCTCCACGGGAAAGTCCCGGTGGAACCAGAGATAACGGCCCACGGTGTACGGATCGTCCCCGGCCACCGGCCCGTCGATCCCGACGAACCGGCCCTCACCGAGCATCTCCTCGACCCGCCCGGCCCCGACGGCCACCCCGTACCGGTCGAGCAGGTGCTCCCGTACGGTCGCCCAGACCCCGTCCGGGTCCTCGGGCAGCCGCAGGCGCACGGGGTCGATCCCGTCCCGCTGCGGCAACGGCGCGACCGGCGCCTTCGCTCTCCGTCTCACGGCTCCGCCTCGTGACTGCACGTATTCATGCCGAAAGTCCCGGTCGATGAGATCGACCGGGACTTCGTGTGGTGTCCGAGGGGGGACTTGAACCCCCACGCCCGATAAAGGGCACTAGCACCTCAAGCTAGCGCGTCTGCCATTCCGCCACCCGGACAAGGTGTCTGTCTTCCCGGCCGCTGGGCCCTTCCGACGAGGAAAACCATAGCAAACATTCGGGGTGGCCGATCACCACCCCTGGTCACCCCCTGCCGTGTGACAGCCGCATGTCGGCCGAGGGCCGCCCTTGGGCGGGGAGGGGGGCACGCGCGAGGATGGGGCGAGGACCGAAGCAATCACGTGGGGCACGTAGTGGGAGGAAGCAGCGTGAGCGAGTCGAACACGGGTCGAAGCGGCAACGCCGAGACCGCCGAGAACGAGGTCGTGGACCTCTGTCGCGACCTCATCCGCATCGACACCAGCAACTACGGCGACCACTCCGGCCCGGGTGAGCGGGCGGCGGCGGAGTACATCGCCGAGAAGCTCGCGGAGGTGGGTCTCGAGCCGAAGGTCATCGAGTCGCACCAGGGGCGGGCCTCCACCGTCGCCCGCATCGAGGGCGAGGACCCGTCGCGGCCGGCCCTGCTCATCCACGGCCACACCGACGTCGTCCCGGCCAACGCCGAGGACTGGACCCACCACCCCTTCTCCGGGGAGATCGCCGACGGCTGCGTCTGGGGCCGCGGCGCCGTCGACATGAAGGACATGGACGCGATGACCCTCGCGGTCGTCCGTGACCGGCTGCGCAGCGGCCGCAAGCCCCCGCGCGACATCGTCCTCGCCTTCCTCGCCGACGAGGAGGCGGGCGGCACCTACGGCGCCCGGCACCTGGTCGACAAGCACCGGGACCTCTTCGACGGGGTGACCGAGGCCATCGGCGAGGTCGGCGGCTTCTCCTTCACCGTGAACGAGAACCTGCGGCTCTACCTGGTCGAGACCGCCCAGAAGGGCATGCACTGGATGCGGCTCACCGTCGAGGGCACGGCCGGTCACGGCTCGATGACCAACGACGACAACGCCATCACCGAGCTCTGCGAGGCCGTCGGCCGGCTCGGCCGCCACCAGTGGCCGGTGCGGGTCACCAAGACCGTCCGCTCGTTCCTGGACGAGCTCTCCGACGCGCTGGGCACCCCGCTCGACCCCGAGGACATGGACGGCACCCTCGCCAAGCTCGGCGGCATCGCCAAGATGGTCGGCGCCACCCTGCGGAACTCGGCCGCCCCGACCATGCTCGGCGCCGGCTACAAGGTGAACGTGATCCCCGGCCAGGCCACCGCGCACGTCGACGGGCGTTTCCTGCCCGGCTACGAGCAGGAGTTCCTCGCCGACCTCGACCGGATCCTCGGCCCGAACGTGAAGCGCGAGGACGTCCACGGAGACAAGGCCCTGGAGACCAGCTTCGACGGGGCCCTGGTCGACGCCATGCAGCTGGCGCTGCGCGCCGAGGACCCGATCGCCCGCGCCGTGCCGTACATGCTGTCCGGCGGCACCGACGCGAAGTCCTTCGACGACCTCGGCATCCGTTGCTTCGGCTTCGCCCCGCTCCAGCTGCCGCCGGAGCTCGACTTCGCCGGCATGTTCCACGGCGTGGACGAGCGGGTGCCGGTGGACGGCCTGAAGTTCGGCGCCCGTGTCCTGGACCGTTTCATCGACGCCTGCTGACGACGATCGCGACGTCCGTGCACGGCACCCGTGCACGTCGTTCGCCGGAATTCGTCCGCGCGTTTGCATGTGACCGGAAAGAGTGAATGAACTCGGGGGCTCGTAGCCCCCACCATTCCCCCTCGTTACAGGTGGTGCGGTCCGCGGCTGGGACCGCATTTCCAACTAGGAGGAATAATGATCAAGAAGGTCGTCGCTGCTGCGGCTGCCACTGGCGGTCTGGTTCTCGCGGGCGCGGGCATGGCCGTTGCCGACTCGGGTGCCCAGGGTGCGGCCATCGGTTCCCCCGGTGTCCTCTCGGGCAACGTCGTCCAGGTGCCGGTTCACGTCCCCGTGAACGTGTGCGGCAACACGGTCTCCGTGATCGGGCTGCTGAACCCCGCCTTCGGCAACACCTGCGTCAACGCCTGACGTTGTGCCTCGCCCGTGAGGGCGTGAGCCGGTCCGGCCCCGGAGTGCGTGCCATGCACTCCGGGGCCGGTGGCCATTTCCGCCCCGGGTGTTCCGCCCGGTGGCACTCTTTCGAAGCCGATCAGGCAGGGAACAAGCTATGCGACAGGTCACGCGCAAGGGTCTTGTCACCGTTGCGGCAGCCGGAGGCGTTTTCGCCGCCGTCGGCGGCGGTTATGCGCACGCCGATTCCGGTGCGAACGGTACGGCCATGAATTCCCCGGGCGTCGCGTCCGGAAATTCCGTCCAGGTCCCGGTGCACGTGCCGGTGAACGCCTGCGGAAACACCGTCAACGTCGTCGGACTGCTCAATCCGGCGATGGGCAACAAGTGCGCCAACACCTCCAAGCCGGGTAGGCCCGGCAAGCCGGGCGGTGGTTCCTCCGCCGGCGGGCACACCGCCAACTCCCCGGGCGTCGGCTCCGGCAACACCGTCCAGGTGCCCGTCGACGTCCCGGTCAACGTGTGCGGCAACAGCGTCACGGGCATCGGCCTCGGCAACGCCGCCGCGGGCAACAGCTGCGGCAACGGCATCGAGCCGACGCATCCGGGCAATCCCGGGAACCCTGGCAACCCGGGCAACCCCGGGAATCCGGGCAATCCCGGGAACCCCGGGAACCCCGGGAACCCTGGCAACCCGGGCAACCCCGGGAATCCGGGTAACCCGGGGAACCCGGGGAACCCGGGGAATCCGGGCAACCCCGGCAACCCCGGCAACCCCGGCACTCCGGGTACTCCTGGAACCCCCGGCACTCCGGGGACGCCCGGCACCCCGGGCAACCCGGGTACCCCCGGCACTGAGGGTGGTCCGAACACCCCGGGTGAGCACAGCGTCACGCCGCCCCGTGCCGTCGAGGAGCTCGCCGAGACCGGCTCCGGTCCGCTCGGCGTGATCGTCCCCGCCGGGGCCGGTCTGCTGCTCGCCGGTTCGCTGATCTACCGCCGGTCCCGCAGCGCCGCCTGACTCGCGGCGCCGCCTGACCCGCAGCGCCGCCTGACCCGCGGCGCCGGTCGAGACGCGCGGAGGGCCGATCCAGGCGCACCGCGCGCGGCGCACGCGCACCACGCACAGGGGCCCCGCAGACCGCGGGGCCCCTTCTCGTCGTACTACCAGGTCGCTCGAACCTGGCGGATGATCCGCCGCTTCAGCCGCACTCTGCGGCTCCCGTCCCGGTGCAGGCTCAGACGGTCCAACTCCCAGTGTCCGTACTCGGCATGGTCGGTCAGCAGGCGCGTCGCCTCCCTGCGGGAGACACCGCGCGGCACGTACACGTCGACAAATTCGTATTCCGGCATCGCATCTATTGTGCGGGCACGGGCCCGCTACGGATAGCGTGCGTCCCATGTCTGATGCTGCGCAGCCCACCGCTGCCGAGGTACGTGCCGCCGCCGAGGCGGTCAAAGCCGCACTGGACCGTCACCTCACGGCGGTCGAACGCCGCACGGGTGACGACGACCCGGCCGTCTACGAAGCCTTCAACGCCCTCGCGGGGGCGGCCGAGGCGTACGACGAACTCCTCTACGACCGCTACGACGAGGTCACTCCCTTCGAGATCCCCGGAGCGGACGGTTCGCTGCCGCCGTACGCCGGACCCGACGAACCGCATGCGCTCAGCCTGCTGATCCGCCGCGACTACGCCGTGGCGGAACCGAAGCGTCTGCTCGCCCAGGCCCGCCGTATCGCCGAGATCGACGGCGAGGCGGACGCCGCCACCGGTCCCGGCGCCCGGGCCGGAGTCTCGCCGCTCGCCGCGCTCGGTGTGCTCTTCGGAGAGTACGAACCGGACGAGATCGCCTCCCGGCACAAGGAGTTCGGCCTGGAGGAGGGGGACTCCACGCTCTGGGTCACCGCCGCCGAGGAGCTCCCGGAACCGGGGGAGTGGCTCAACGCCCCCTTCGAGCACGCCGATCCGGAGCGGATCGTCTGCCGCTTCGACGTCAGCTCCGTCTTCGACGAGGACGAGGACGGCGATCACGACGGCGACGAGGACGGGGCGGGCCGCGCCGCCTCCTGAGGCAGACCTGGGGGAGCGTGAGACGCGGGGAGACGGCGGAGGGCCGGGACACCGATCGTGGTGTCCCGGCCCTCCGCCGTTCCGCGCTCAGGCCCCTGTCGCCCGGGGCCCACGCTCCTCGCGGTTCCTACTCCTCGGGCACGGCGAGCAGCGCCTCCAGGAGCGGCCGCAGTCGCGTCGTACGCTCCGGGGCCACGCCCTCGGCCACCGCGCGCGGCAGCGCCTGGTCCACGCCGTGCACGACGGACAGGTGCCGCTCCGCGCGGCCGAACGCCGTGTACACCCACGGCCTGCTCAGGCCCCCGGCTGCGTCGCCCGGCAGCACCACGACCACCGCGGGCCAGCGCAGCCCGGCCGCCTGGTGCGCGGTGAGAGCCCAGCCGTGCCGCAGCGCCGACTCCACGCGCTCCTTCGGTACGAGGAGCTCCTCGTCGCCGCACCGCAGCCGCAGCCCCTCGGCGTCGGCCGACAGGACCGTGCCCGTCACCGTGCGCCCCGGCACGGGCGCGTAGGCCACGCGGTCCCCGGGGTCGTAACCGCCGAACCGGCCCGGACCGGGGTTCAGCCGCTGCTTGAGCGCGGCGTTCAACGCGCGCGTACCGGCCGAGCCGCCGTGGCCGACCGTGACGACCTGCGTCTGCTCGGCCGGTACCCCGATCGCCCGCGGCACCGAGTCGGCCACCAGCTGGACGGTACGGTGCACGGCCTCGCCGGCGTCCCGCACGGGGACGATCACGATCTCCTTGCCGGGTGCCTCGACCTGGTTCAGCTCGCCGGCGCCGATGCCCGAGACGAGCTCGCCGAGCGGGCCCGGGTCGGGCACGCGCGAGGCGATCCGCGGGCAGACCCGGGCCGCGACCACATCGCCGAAGACCTGGCCGGCACCCGGCGCGCCGAGCACGGCCGGGTCGCCGCTCAGTACCAGCCGGCAGCTGTCGGGCAGCGACTCCACGAGCATCGCGGCGGTCTCCACGTCCAGCTGTGGTGCGTCGAGCACCACCAGGAGGTCCAGGGCGAAGGCCCCCTCCTCGTCCCGGCCGGGCCCGGCCGCTCCGGAGAGCAGCGCGGCGACCGTCACCGCGTCCGCCCCGGCAGGGCCGAGCGCGCGCCGCCCGCCGTCCGCGTGGACGGCGACCAGGGTGCGCAGCCCGCGCTCGCGGGCGGCCGCGGCGAGGGCGACCGGCTCGGCGCGGGAGGCCTCGCCGCCCGTGTGCAGGACGAGGCCGTGCGCCCCGGCGGCCCGTTCGAGCTCGGAGCCCTCCCAGGGGTCGGCCGCCGCCGTCCTGACCAGCCGGGCGAGGCCGTCCGCGAGGCTCTCCTCCGCGAGCGCGTACCGGTCGAGCCCCAGCAGCACGGTCGCGGCCGGCTCGTCGGTGGCGGCCTCAGCTGCCTCCGGCGACTCCTCGTCCTCCTCGTGCACCTCCTCGGCCGACTCCTCCTCCTGGAAGACGAGGACCGCGCCCGCGGACACCGCCTCCTCGACGGCCGACCCGGGATCGGGCACCGCGTGCCCGGCGAGTCCGGCGCGCACGGTGTCGATCTCCAGCGCCGTGTGCCCCTGGAGCGCCGCCCGCTCCAGGAGCCACACCGTCAGGGCCACCGTCCGGCGTGGGTCGTCGGGGCCGCACGCGGCGCCGAGCAGCGCCCGCGCGAAGCCGTCGGCCTGCTCGGGGCGGAGCCCGGGGACCGCGAGCAGCTGCCAGGGGTCGTCGAGCAGGGCCTGGGCCGCGCCCTCGCCGAGCGCGGCGGCCACCTGTGCGGCCAGGGTCTCGGGGGCGCCGCCCTTGGCCAGGACCTCCCGCACGGCGGCGGTGGTGCCGGGAGCCGGGGCGGACGCCTGCGCCGGTACGGGCGGCCGCACCGTCAGGGCGGGGGTCGCTTCGGGGGTGGGCCGGCGGGGTGCGGGCTCGGGGGCCTCGTAGAACGCGCTGCCCGAGGCCGCGCCGCCCTCCACGGCCCGGACGGCCGCGAGCAGATCGGCGGCCGTGCCGCTCAGCTTGGCGCCGCTCGACAGGGGCCCTTCCTTCTCGGCCTTGCGCGCCTCGATCTTCGCCCGCAGCTCCCGCTGCGCGGCGAGCTCGGCCTGCGCGTCGCTCAACTCGGGCGTGTCGGAGGGCTTGGCGCCTGCGTCCCCGTCCGCGCCGGGCTCCTCGGAGGCTCCGGCCGCCTCGGCCGCCTCGGAGGTGGGTTCGTCGGGCTCGGCGCCGGCCGACTCGTGAGACGCGTCGGCGACGTCGGGCTCGTCCGACGTCTCCGCCGCGTCCGCGTCGGGCTCGTCCGAGTCCTCGGCCACGTCGGGCTCCTGAGCCGCCGTGGGCTCCTCGGCCGCCGCCGGCTCCTCGCCGGTCGCCGACTCCTCGGCCGTCCCCGGCTCCTCCGGCTCGGCGGCTCCCTGCCGTACGTCCTCCTGGACGTCCTCGGTGGGTGCCACGTCCTCGGGTGCCTCGGGCGCGGTCTCCCCGGAAGGCTCGGTCACAAGGTGCTCCAGTCGTGATCCGGATAGCGGTGCACGGGCGCCGACACATCGTCCAGCGCCCGACAGATCTCGTCAGGAAGACTAAGGGTCTCCACCGACAACGCGGCCGTGAGCTGGCGCGCCGTGCGCGCGCCGACGATCGGCGCGGTCACCCCGGGCCGGTCGCGGACCCAGGCGAGCGCCACGTGCAGCGGGGTCGTCGCGAGGCCGTCGGCGGCCGTCGTGACCGCGTCCACGATCCTGCTCGCGGCATCGTCCAGATACGGCTCCACGAACGGGGCCATCGTCTCCGAGGCGCCGCGCGAGTCGGACGGGGTCCCGCCGCGGTACTTGCCCGTGAGGACCCCGCGCCCCAGCGGGGAGGAGGGCAGCAGGCCTATCCCGAGGTCCTGCGCCGCCGGCAGCACCTCGCGCTCCACGCCCCGCTGGAGCAGCGAGTACTCCAGCTGCGCCCCCGCCAGCCGCGTCCGGTCCCCGCCGAGCTGCCAGGTGCCCGCCTTGGCGAGCTGCCAGCCGCAGAAGTTCGCCACGCCCGCGTACCGCGCGCGTCCGCTGCGTACCGCGATGTCGAGCGCCTGGAGCGACTCCTCGAGCGGCGTGTACGGGTCGAAGGCGTGCAGCTGCCACAGGTCCACGTGGTCCGTGCCGAGCCGGGCGAGGGAGGCGTCGAGCGCGGCGAGCAGATGCCCGCGCGAGCCGTCCGTACGCCGGTCGGGGTCCGGCACGCTGCCCGCCTTGGTCGAGAGGACCAGGTCCTGCCGGGGCACGAGCCGCTCCATGAGACGGCCGAGCAGATACTCCGCCTCGCCCCCGCCGTACACGTCGGCGGTGTCCACGAGCGTGCCGCCCGCGTCCCAGAACGACTTCAACTGCTCGGCGGCGTCGTGCTCGTCGGTGTCCCGGCCCCAGGTGAGGGTGCCGAGTCCGATGCGCGACACACGCAGGCCGGTACGTCCGAGATGCCTCTGCTCCATGGGCGCGAGATTACTGGCCAGGGCACCACGCGGAGAGAGCCTGTGGACAACGGCGTCCTGACGGATGCGCCGACCGCGCGCTAGAGTCCCGCCCACAAGAACGTTACCGATGGGTAAGGGGTGCGTGGACATGCGGCTCGGCATCAACCTCGGCTACTGGGGCGCGGGCATGGACGGCGACAACCTCGCCGTCGCCCAGGAGGCGGACCGCCTCGGCTACGACGTCTGCTGGGCCGCCGAGGCCTACGGCTCCGACGCGCCCACCGTGCTGGCCTGGGTCGCGGCGAAGACGGAGCGGATCGACGTCGGCTCCGCGATCATGCAGATCCCGGCCCGGCAGCCCGCGATGACGGCCATGACCGCCGCCACCCTCGACTCGCTCACCGGCGGCCGCTTCCGCCTCGGCCTCGGCGTCTCCGGACCGCAGGTCTCCGAGGGCTGGTACGGCGTGAAGTTCGACAAGCCGCTGGCCCGGACCCGTGAGTACGTCGAGATCGTCCGCAAGGCGATGACCCGGGAGCGCCTCAGCTACGAGGGCGAGCACTGGACCCTGCCGCTCCCGGGCGGCCCCGGCAAGCCGATCAAGCTCACCGTGCACCCGGAGCGAGAGCACATCCCGCTCTACATCGCCGCGATCGGTCCCAAGAACCTGGAGCAGACCGGCGAGATCGCCGACGGCGCCCTGCTGATCTTCCCCTCCGCCGCCCACCTGGAGGAGACCGCGCTCCGGCACATTCGCGCGGGCCGCGAGAAGGCCGGGCTGACGATGGACGGCTTCGACGTCTGTCCCACCGTGCCGCTCGCCCTGGGGGACGACGTCGACGCCCTCGCCGACGTGTTCCGCCCGTACACCGCGCTGTACGTCGGCGGCATGGGCAGCCGCAAGCAGAACTTCTACAACCAGCTCGCGCAGCGCATGGGCTACGAGAAGGAGGCGGCCGAGATCCAGGACAAGTACCTGGCTGGCGACAAGGCGGGTGCCGCCGCGGCCGTACCGCAGAGCCTGATCGACCAGACCTCGCTGCTCGGGTCCGTCGAGCGGATCGCCGAGCGGATGACGGCCTACGCGGAGGCCGGTGTCACCACCCTGACCCTCGCCCCGGCCGGCTTCACCCTGGACGAGCGGGTGGCGGCGCTGCGGGCGGGCGTCGAGGCGATGGAGCGAGCCGGACTGGCGTGACCCCGAGGGGCGCCGTCGGAGGTTCTGCGGCCGTGGTGGGGGCTCGGGGGTCTTCCCCGCCACGGCCGTCACGCTGCACAACGGCTTCGCGGGGCCCTCGGTTACGCCCTCGGGACTCACTCTTTCGGCCGAGTCGTCGGGTCCTCGTGTTGCCCCTCGCCGCGTACCGCATTTGACTCGTTGTCCCGGGGGCCGGACGGAGTGCGGACATGCGCACGGAGGTGGCGGCGATGCTCACGGCCAAGGGTCTGTTCCAGGAAATCATCGACAACGACGAGTCCTTCGCCCTCTTCTGCTCGATCGCGGCGAGCGGCGAGTCCCAGGGCGGCTGGGAGAACGCCCGGATCGCGGCGCTCGTCGCCCCCGGCATGAGGGATCTCACGCCCAAGATCACCCGCCACGGCGCCGACGAGGACAAGCACGGCCGGATCTTCAACGCGCTGATGAAGAAGCGCGGCCTCGAACCCGTCCCGGTGCCGCCCGACACCGACTACACGATGCTGCTCGAACAGCGCGGCATCGGCCTCGCGCACGACAAGCTGCGCCGCGACGAGCCGCTGACCGAGCACGACATCGTCGTCTACCTCGCCCACAGCCGGGTCACCGAGCAGCGGGCCGCCGACCAGATGGACATGCTGGTCACGTACTTCGGGGACCATCCCGAACTCGGCAAGGCCATCCACATGATCGACAACGACGAGGTGAACCACCTCGCCTACTGCCACGAGGAACTGCTGCGCCTCGCGCGCGCGGGGCACGGCCGGCTCATCCAGCGGACCCTGCGCGAGTCCGCCCTCGTCGAGATCCAGGTCTACCGCGACGTCAGTCTCGCCGTGATGGGCCACATGGGGCGGATCCTGCGCTGGCCCAGGCCCAAGGCCGCCGCGCTCGCCGCCGGCATCCGCGGGATGTACGTGTACGAGCGTGCCGCGGGCTGGCACCGGATGGTCGGCCTGAAGATGCCCGAGCGACTCGACGCCCTCGGCGGGCCCGCGACCCCCGCCCCGGCGTTCTGACCCGCTCCGGGGCGGCCGCCGGGCCGCGGGGGGCGGGCCGGCGGCTCACATCCAGCCGCGCCGCTTGAACATCCGGTACAGGGTGAGGACGATGCCCGCCATCGCCACGAGCACCACCGGGTACGAGGCCACCCAGCGCAGCTCCGGCATGTGGTCGAAGTTCATGCCGTAGATGCCCGCGACCATCGTGGGGACGGCCGCCATGGCCGCCCACGCCGAGATCTTCCGCATGTCGTCGTTCTGCCGCACCCCCATCTGCGCGAGGTGGGCCGACAGCACGTCGGACAGCAGCCGGTCGAGCCCCTCCACCTGCTCGTTGGCGCGCAGCAGATGGTCGTTGACGTCCCGGAAGAAGGGCTGCGACCTCTCGTTCACGAACGGCACCGAACCGCCCGTGAGCCGGGACATCGGCCCGGCGAGCGGACCGCTGGCCCGGCGGAACTCCAGGACCTGCCGCTTCGCCGTGTAGATCCGCTCCGCCGTGTTCGCGGGATTGCCGCCGGTGGGCGCGAAGACGTCCGCCTCCAGCTCCTCGAGGTCGACCTGGAGCTCGCCCGCCACATCGAGGTAGTGGTCCACGATCGCGTCGCTCACCGCGTACAGCACCGCCGTCGGCCCGTGCTTCAGGACCTCCGGGTCGGCTTCGAGCCGCCGGCGCACCTGCGCGAGCGGAGCGCCCTCGCCGTGCCGGACGGTCACCACGAAGGAGTCGCCCATGAACAGCATCAGCTCGCCCGAGGAGACCCGGTCGCTCTCCGGCTCGTAGTCGACCGGTTTGAGCACCGCGAACAGCGAGTCGTCGTAGACCTCGAGCTTGGGACGCTGGTGGGCCTTCAGCGCGTCCTCGACGGCCAGCGGGTGCAGCGCGAACTCCGAGGCGACATGGTCGAATTCCGCCTCCGTGGGCTCGTGGAGCCCCACCCACAGAAAGGCGTCCCCGGTGGCCCGCGCCTGGTCGAGCGCGTCGGAGAGGTCGGCGGGGCCGTCCGTACGGCGCCCGTCCCGGTAGATGGCTGAGTCCACGATCACGCGCCGTATTCTCCATCGAACGGCCTCGCGACGCACGCGTGGATCCGCCCGCAGCGCCGCCGGCCCCGGAGGCCGGACCCGTCGGGCACCTGCGGGCACCGCCTAGGCTGGCCGCCATGGCCACGTTGATCCTCGTCCGGCACGGACGCTCCACCGCCAACACCTCCGGGGTCCTCGCCGGGCGCACCCCCGGGATCTCCCTCGACGAGCGGGGCGCCGCGCAGGCCGCCGCGCTCCCCGGGCGGCTGGCGGACGTCCCGCTCGCCGCCGTCGTCTCCAGTCCCCTCCAGCGCTGCCGGGAGACCGTACGGCCCCTCCTCGACGCCCGCCCGGACCTCCCGCTGCACGTCGAGGACCGGATCAACGAGTGCGACTACGGCGACTGGTCCGGCCGGAAGCTGGCCGAGCTCAACGACGAACCCCTGATGGAGGTCGTCCAGGCGCACGCCTCCGCCGCGGCCTTCCCCGGCGGCGAGTCCATGCGCGCGATGCAGGCCCGTGCCGTCGACGCCGTGCACGACTGGAACGCGCGGATCGAGGCCGAACACGGCGAGGACGCCGCCTACGTCATGTGCTCGCACGGCGACATCGTCAAGTCGATCGTGGCGGACGCGCTCGGCCTCCACCTCGACCTCTTCCAGCGCATCCACGTCGACCCGTGCTCGGTCACCGTCATCCGCTACACGCGCCTGCGTCCCTTCCTCGTCCGCCTCGGCGACACCGGGGACTTCGCCGGCTTCGCCCCGCGCGAGCACCCCGACAGCAGTGGGACCGCTGAGGTCGGGGGCGGTGCGGGCGCACCGTGATCCCTTCGCGCAGTAGGGTGGACGCGCCGCTGTAGTACGACTGTCGAGACGCAAGGGAGCCGGGAAACGTGTCCCGTCAGGTGTTCCTCTACGACCCACCGGAGCGTTTCGTGGCCGGTACGGTCGGGCTGCCTGGCCGCCGTACGTTCTTCCTCCAGGCGTCCGCCGCCGGCCGGGTCACCAGCGTCGCCCTGGAGAAGACACAGGTCGCCGCGCTCGCCGAGCGCATGGACGAACTCCTCGACGAGGTCGTCCGCCGCACCGGGGGCAACGCCCCGGTTCCCGCCGTCGCGCCCGCCGAGGTGGCCGACACCGCCCCCCTCGACGTACCCGTCGAGGAGGAGTTCCGGGTCGGGACCATGGCGCTCGCCTGGGACGGTGAGGAGCAGCGCATGATCGTCGAGGCGCAGGCGCTCGTCGAACTCGACGTGGAGTCGGAGGAGGACCTCGCCGAGGCCGAGGAGAGGCTGCTCCAGGACGAGGAGAACGGCCCGCCGATGCTCCGGGTGCGCCTCAGCGGCGCCCAGGCCCGTGCCTTCGCGAAGCGGGCGCTGGACGTCGTCAACGCCGGCCGTCCGCCCTGCCCGCTGTGCAGCCTGCCGCTCGACCCCGAGGGCCATGTCTGCCCGCGCCAGAACGGATACCGCCGCGGAGCATGAGCAGCACCCCCCCGACGCCGCCCGACGCCGAGCTGCTCGCCCACGGTGAGCTGACCGTGCGCGGCCGGGTCCGCGAGGCCTCCAACGCCGTGCTCTACTGCTCCGTCGCGTACGAGGGACGGGAGGCGGCCTGCGTCTACAAGCCGGTCGTGGGGGAGCAGCCGCTGTGGGACTTCCCCGACGGCACGCTCGCCCAGCGCGAGGTCGCGGCGTACGAGATCTCCGAGGCCACCGGCTGGGGCCTGGTCCCGCCGACCGTGCTTCGCGACGGTCCGTACGGGGAGGGCATGGTCCAGCTGTGGATCGAGGCCGATCCCGAGGCGCGGCTGCTCGCCCTGACCGAGGACGACGAGGCGGGCGAGGGCTGGAAGGCCGTCGGTCCCGCCCAGGTCGCCGAGGACCGCACCGCGCTCCTCGTCCACGCGGACACCCCCGACCTGCGGCGGCTCGCCGTCCTGGACGCCGTCATCAACAACGGCGACCGGAAGGGCGGGCACCTGCTGCCCGCTCCCGGCGGACACCTCTACGGCATCGACCACGGGGTCAGCTTCCACGTCGACGACAAGCTGCGCACCCTCCTGTGGGGCTGGGCGGGCGAGGAGCTGCCCGCGGAGGCCGCCGGGGTGCTCGACGGCCTCGGCCGCTCCCTGGCCCCGGGAGCGCCGTTGTCCGCCCGTCTGGCGGAACTGCTCACGGATGCCGAGGTGGTGGCCGTACGCGCCCGCGTGGAGGTGCTGCGGACCACGGGACGGCACCCGGAGCCCTCGGGGCAGTGGCCGGCGATCCCCTGGCCTCCCGTCTGACGGGACCGAAAGGTTCCGGCCATCCCTGCGGATGGGCCTCCCCGGGGTCGTGCACCCCTGGGGGGTATGCACGCAGGCCTCCGACCCGCAAGAGCGCCTAATAGGTCAAGATCCCGGATCCGGTTCGTATCCGGAACACCTGTCCGGTTACGCTCGGGTCATGCATGCCTGGCCCGCTTCTGAGGTCCCCGCCCTTCCCGGCAAGGGCCGCGACCTCCGGATCCACGACACCGCGACCGGTGGACGAGTGACCCTCGCCCCCGGCCCCGTCGCCCGTATCTACGTCTGCGGCATCACGCCGTACGACGCGACCCACATGGGTCACGCGGCGACCTACAACGCGTTCGACCTCGTTCAGCGCGTGTGGCTCGACACCAAGCGGCAGGTGCACTACGTCCAGAACGTCACGGACGTGGACGACCCGCTCCTGGAGCGCGCGATCCGCGACGGCATCGACTGGGTCGGCCTCGCCGAGCGGGAGACCGCCCTCTTCCGCGAGGACATGACCGCCCTGCGGATGCTGCCCCCGCAGCACTACATCGGCGCCGTCGAAGCCATACCCGGCATCGTCCCGCTCGTCGAGCGCCTCCGGGACTCCGGAGCCGCCTACGAGCTCGAAGGGGACGTCTACTTCTCCGTCGACGCCGACCCGCACTTCGGGCAGGTCTCGAACTACACCACCGAGCTGATGCGTCATCTCTCCGCCGAGCGCGGCGGGGACCCGGACCGTCCGGGCAAGAAGAACCCGCTCGACCCGATGCTCTGGATGGCGGCCCGTGAGGGCGAGCCGAGCTGGGACGGCGCGAGTCTCGGCCCCGGCCGCCCCGGCTGGCACATCGAGTGCGTCGCCATCGCCCTCGACCACCTCGGCATGGGCTTCGACGTGCAGGGCGGCGGCTCCGACCTGATCTTCCCGCACCACGAGATGGGCGCCTCCCACGCCCAGACCCTCACCGGCGAGTTCCCCATGGCGAAGGCGTACGTCCACGCCGGCATGGTCGCCCTCGACGGCGAGAAGATGTCCAAGTCCCGGGGCAATCTGGTCTTCGTCTCGAAGCTCCGCCGCGACGGCGTCGACCCGGCCGCCATCCGGCTCGCGCTGCTCTCCCACCGCTACCGCGACGACTGGGAGTGGACCGACCAGGTCCTCCAGGACGCCGTGGAGCGTCTCGGCCGGTGGCGCGCCGCCGTGTCGCGCCCCGACGGCCCGTCCGCCGACGCGCTCGTCGAGGAGCTCCGCGAGGCCCTGTCCGACGACCTCGACACGCCCACCGCGCTCGCCGCGGTCGACCGCTGGGCCGCACTCCAGACGGCCGAGGGCGGCACCGACGACTCCGCTCCCGGTCTCGTCTCCCGCGCCGTCGACGCACTGCTCGGTGTGGCCCTGTAGCGGGCAGGACCGCACAACTCCCTTTCAGGCAACCGCCCTCGGACTTCTCGCCGAAGTCCGAGGGCGGTTCCGTTTTGTCCTGGCGGGCATGCTCGTTCCTGCGCTAAATAAGCTTCATGCAATCATCATCACGCATGAAAGTTGCACTCGCCGGAGCCGTCCTCGGGCTCCTCACGGCCCTCGCGGGACCCGGCACCACCGCGTCGGCCCTCCCCACCGACAGCGCCGCCAAGGCCGACACCACGGCACAGGAGCCCGACACCACGGTCGGCGACCTCACCGGGTTCGCCGCAGCCGGGCCCGTCTACCGGCTGACCGCCGGCCAGGCCCAGGCACGGGTCAGCTTCGTCACCGCCGACACCTTCCGCATCGAACTCGCCCCCGACGGCACGTTCACCGACCCCACCGGCAGCGACATCACGCTGCCCCAGGGCCCGCCCCCGGCCACCCGCTGGCGCGACCTGGGCGACCGCTACGAACTGAGCAGCGCCGCGGTGACCCTGCGCGCCTACAAGTCACCCCTCCGCTTCGCCGCGCTGCGCGCCGACGGCACCCCGCTCTGGAGCGAGTCCCGCGGCCTCAGCTGGACCGCCGACCGCACCACCCAGACCCTCGCCCGCGGTGCCACCGAACAGTTCTACGGCGCCGGCATGCAGAACGGCCGCGGCAACACCTCCCACCGGGACAAGACCGTCGAGGTCGGCGTCGACTACAACTGGAACGACGGCGGCCACCCCAACTCCGTCCCGTTCTACCTCTCCTCCGCCGGATACGGCGTCTACCGCAACACCTACGCGCCGAACACCTACGCCTTCACCGAGCCCGTCACCACCAGCGCCGAGGAACGGCGCTTCGACGCCTACTACTTCGCCGGCACCGGCGGCGATGCCGCCAAGGACGTCATCGGCCAGTACACCCGGCTCACCGGAAAGCCCTTCATGCCGCCCGTGTACGGCCTGGAGATCGGCGACGCCGACTGCTACCTCCACAACGCCAACCGGGGCGAGCGCCGCACCCTCGACGCCCTGAAGGTCGCCGACGGCTACGTCGAGAACGACATGCCCAACGGCTGGATGCTCGTCAACGACGGCTACGGCTGCGGCTACGAGAACCTCGCCGAGGCCTCCGCCGGACTCGGCGAGCGCGGCATGAAGCTCGGCCTCTGGACCGAGGACGGCATCGACAAGCTCGAAGAGCAGGTCAAAGCCGGCCAGCGGGTCGCCAAGCTCGACGTCGCCTGGGTCGGCGAGGGCTACAAGTTCGCCCTCGACGGCTGCAAGGACGCCCACGCCGGCATCGAGGCCCACAGCGACGCCCGCGGCTTCACCTGGGCCCCCGAGAGCTGGTCCGGCGCCCAGCGCTGCGGCGTCCAGTGGTCCGGCGACCAGTCCGGCACCTGGGAGTACATCCGCTGGCAGATCCCCACCTACGCGGGCGCGTCCATGTCCGGACTCGCCTACACCACCGGTGACGTCGACGGCATCTTCGGCGGCAGCGCCAAGACCTACACCCGCGACCTGCAGTGGAAGACCTTCCTGCCGGTCACGATGACCATGGACGGCTGGGCCGCCAACGACAAGCAGCCCTTCCGCTACGGCGAGCCCTACACCGGCATCAACCGCGCCTCCCTCAAGCTGCACGAGGCCCTGCTCCCGTACATCTACAGCCACGCCCACCAGGCCACGAAGACCGGCGTCGGGCTCGCCCGGCCGCTCGCCCTGGAGTACCCGGACGACCCCAGGGCCGCCACCGAAGCAGCCAAGTACGAGTTCCTCAGCGGCGAGGACTTCCTGGTCGCCCCCGTCTACCAGGACGCCGTGGAGCGCGACGGCATCTACCTGCCCAAGGGCACCTGGATCGACTACTGGAGCGGTCGCACCTACGAAGGCCCCGTCACCGTCGACGACTACAGCGCCCCGCTCGACACCCTGCCCCTCTTCGTACGGGCCGGGGCGACCGTCCCGATGTGGCCCGGCGACATCCGCTCGTACACGGACCGTGCCCCCGGCGACCCGATCGCCTGGGACGTCTACCCGAAGGGCGACTCCTCCTTCGAGCTGTACGAGGACGACGGCGTCACCCGCGAACACCGCACCGGCCGGTACGCCACCCAGCGTGCCGAGGTCCGCGCCCCGCAGCGCGGCGCCGGCGACGTCACCGTCCGCATCGGCGCGAGCAAGGGCACGTACACCGGCAAGGCGAACGCCCGGCCGTACGCCTTCACGGTCCACACCGGCGACGCCCCCGGCGCCGTCCGGCTCGACGGGCGCACGCTGCCCGCCCTCACCTCCCGCGCCGCCTTCGACGCGGCCTCCCAGGGCTGGTGGTACGACCGCGACGAGCGCGGGGGAGTGGTCCGGGTCAAGACGGCCGCCCTCTCCACCGCCCGCGACTTCGAGCTGCGGCTGAGCGACACCAGCGCGGTCGGCGGCGCCGTACCGGGAGCCTCCGCCACCCTCGCAGTCCCCACCGCGCAGGAGCTCGGCGCCGGAGCGCCCGGCACCGTCGCGGTGGACGTCACCGCCGGCACCCGCGACGCCACCGACGTACGGGTGTCCCTGGCCGCTCCGGCCGGCTGGCAGGTCACCCCGGCCGCGCCGATCGGCCGCGTCCCGGCCGGAACCACCCGCCGGGTCGAGGTCACCGTCACCCCCGCGCCGGACGCGAAGCCCGGCGAGGCCACCCTCACCGCCACCGCCCGGCACCGCGCCGCGGGCACCGACCGCACCGCCACGCAGCGGTTCGCGGTCGGCGTGATGCCCCCGCCGCCCACCGGCGACGCCTGGGCGAGCGACCTCGTCTGGCTGCGCTCCACCAACGGCTGGGGACCGCCCGAACGCGACCGCTCCAACGGCGAGTCCGGCGCCACCGACGGCCGGACCCTCACCCTGGCCGGCACGACCTACGAGAAGGGCATCGGTGCCCACGCCGACTCCGACATCGAGGTCTACCTCGGCGGGCGCTGCACCACCTTCACCGCCGACGTCGGGATCGACGACGAGATCAACGGCTACGGCGAGGTGGCCTTCTCCGTCGAGGCCGACGGCAAGGTCCTGTGGACCTCACCCCGGGTCACCGGCGCCTCCGCGACCCTGCCCGTGAACGTCGACGTGACCGGGGCGCGGCACGTCCGGCTGAAGATCACGGACACCAACGGGTCCAAGAGCGGCGACCACGGCGACTGGGCGGCGGCCCGGTTCGGCTGCGGCTGACGCGAGAACGGGAGGGGCGCCCTCGGGCACCCCTCCCGTTCCGTCACGACTCCCCGGCGCAGGCGGCTACTTGTCGGACTCGGCGTCCGTGCCGCCGTCGGTGTCGGTGTCGGTGTCCGCGGCGGTGTCCGTGCTCGGATCGGGAGCCGTGTCCTCGCCCGTGTCCGGTGCACCGCCCGCCTGCGGCGCCTCGGGAGCGTCCGGCTCCTCCGCCGCCTCGACCCCCTCGCCCTCCTCCGTACCCGGGACCGCCTCCGGTCCCGGCTGCTCCGGCTTCGGAGGACGCGTACGGCCACTGCCGGTGTCCCGGAGGAACGGAGTGTCGCCGCCCTCCATCGCCACCCCGGGGCCGCCGGGACCCGTGCCCGGCTCGCGCCGCCGCAGATACCGCTCGAACTCACGGGCGATCGCCTCGCCCGAGGCCTCCGGCAGCTCCGCCGTGTCCCGGGCCTCCTCAAGAGTCTGCACGTACTCGGCGACCTCGCTGTCCTCGGCGGCCAGCTGGTCCACGCCCACCTGCCAGGCCCGCGCGTCCTCGGGCAGCTCGCCCAGCGGGATGCGCAGCCCGATCAGGTCCTCGAGCCGGTTGAGGAGCGCCAGGGTCGCCTTCGGGTTCGGCGGCTGCGACACGTAGTGCGGCACCGCGGCCCACAGGCTCACCGCCGGCACGCCCGCGTGGGTGCACGCCTCCTGGAGGATGCCCACGATGCCCGTCGGGCCCTCGTACCGGGTCTCCTCCAGGTCCATCGTGCGCGCCAGGTCAGGGTCCGAGGTCACGCCGCTGACCGGCACCGGCCGGGTGTGCGGGGTGTCCCCGAGCAGCGCGCCCAGGATCACGACCATCTCCACGCCCAGCTCGTGGGCGAAGGCGAGGATCTCGTTGCAGAAGGAGCGCCAGCGCATCGACGGCTCGATCCCGCGCACGAGCACCAGGTCACGGGGTTTGTCGCCGCCGACCCGGACCACGGAGAGCCGGGTCGTCGGCCAGGTGATCTTCCTGACGCCGTTGTCCAGGAAGACCGTCGGCCGGTTGACCTGGAAGTCGTAGTAGTCCTCGGCGTCGAGCGCCGCGAACACCTCGCCCTTCCATTCCCGGTCCAGATGGGCGACCGCGGTGGAGGCGGCGTCGCCGGCATCGTTCCAGCCTTCGAACGCGGCCACCATGACCGGGTCGATCAGCTCGGGTACCCCCTCGAGCTCGATCACCCAGCGCCTCCTTTTCGAAGTTCCTGTCGTACGGACCAACCTTACGGCTTTCTCCAGGTCCGTCCGCAGCCCCCGGACATCCCCGAAAACCCGTGCGGCCTTGATCGACTACCCAGGAACTCGCCTTCGCACACGGCGGTCTCAGTCCTCCCAGAGCGTGCTCGGCGCCTCCCTCCGGACCACCGGCGCGATCTCCTCGGCGAAGCGCTGGAGCGTCTCGATCTGCTCGGCCGTCGACTGACCGAAGGGGTCGACGGTGACGGACTGCAGGTCGTGCCCGTAATGGGCGTGATAGCCGAGGATCTTGTCGATGATCCGCTGCGGGGAGCCGATCAGCTGGGGGCCGTCCGCGACGGCGTCCTCGATCGTGCGGAACGGGGTGTTGTATCCGGCCTTGCCCTCCAGGTGCGGCCTGAAGCTCTGCCGTACCTTCGCCTCGTACAGGTCCTTGTAGCGGGCGATCGCCTCCTCGGTGGTGTCGGCGATGAGCAGGCCGCCGGAACCGGCCGCCACGCGCGCGTGCGCCGGGTCGTGCCCGTACTCCTCGAACTTCTCCCGGTAGTGGGCGATGAGCCTCGCGTACGCCTCGCGCGGCTGGATCGCGTTGGCGGTGAAGAGCGGATCGCCGTGCTTCGCGGCGAGCTCGGGGGAGTTGAGGCTGGTGGCCGAACCGTGCCAGATCCGGGGCGGTCCCGCGTACGGGCGCGGCACCGTGGTGACGTTCTTCAGCGCGGGCCGGAACTCGCCCTCCCAGTCGACGCCCTCCTCCGTCCAGAGCCGCCGGAGCAGCTCGTACTTCTCCTTCTGGAGGTCCCACTGCCGCCCCTCGTCCAGGCCGAAGAGGTCGAAGTGGCCGGCCTCGGCGCCCTTGCCGACGACGAGTTCGAGCCGGCCGCGGGAGAGCTGGTCGAGGGTGGCGTAGTCCTCGGCGACCCGGACCGGGTCGAGGATCGCGACGACGGTGACACCGGTGAGCAACCTGATCCGGGTGGTGCGGGCGGCGAGCGCGGCGAGCAGCACGGTCGGGGCGGAGGAGAGGAACGGGCCGGCGTGCCGCTCACCCACGGCGTACGCGTCGAATCCGAACCGCTCGGCGGTCTCGCCGAGCGCGACGACCTGCTCCAACCGGTCGGCGGCGGAAAGGAGTTCGCCGGTGAGCGGGTGCGGGGAGTGGTGGACGATCGAGAGCACCTGGAATTTCATGCGCTCCACTCTGCGCGCCGGGTGTTGCGGCGGTGTGGACGGCGTGTGGCACGCCTCAGGGGCGGTCCTCCGGAGAGGAACCGCCCCTGCGCGTACGGGAGTCGCTCCCGGTGCTACTTGTTCAGCATCTTCTCGACGTCCGCGCGGATCTCGTCCGTCGCGAGGCCGCGGATGGTCAGGGTCGTACGGCGGCGCAGTACGTCGTCCGCCGTCTCGGCCCACTCGTGGTCGCGGGCGTAGGCGACCTGCGCCCAGATCTCCGGCGCGTCCGGGTGTATGCGCCGTGCCAGCTCCGGGTTCTCGTTCGCCATGCGGGCGATGTCGAAGGAGAGCGAGCCGTAGTGCGTCGCCAGGTGCTTGGCGGTGTCGGCGGCCATCCGCGGGCCGGGCGCCGGACCGTCGACGAGCAGCCGGTGCGCGACGGCGTTCGGGTTGGCGATACCGGGCAGCGGCAGCCGCTTCGGCAGCGTCGACACCGACTCGTAGTCCTCGCCCAGCGGGTGGCCGGGGAGCTGCTCCAGCTTCTTCATCACCGTACGGCCGATGTGACGGAAGGTCGTCCACTTGCCGCCGGCCACCGACAGCATCCCGCCGCGGCCCTCGGTGACGACCGTCTCGCGCTTGGCCTTCGAGGTGTCGCCGGGACCGCCCGGGAGCACCCGCAGACCGGCGAAGGCGTAGGTGATCAGATCGCGCGACAGCTGCTGGTCGCGGATGGAGAAGGCGGCCTCGTCCAGGATCTGGGCGGTGTCCTTCTCGGTGACCTCGACCTGGCCCGGGTCGCCCTCGTACTCCTCGTCGGTGGTGCCGAGCAGCAGCATGTCCTCCCAGGGGAGGGCGAAGGTGATGCGGTACTTGTCGATCGGGGTGGCCAGGGCGGCCTTCCACGGCGCGGTCCGCTTGAGGACCAGGTGCGCGCCCTTGGACAGGCGGATGGAGGGGGCCGCGTTCGGGTCCTCCATCCGGCGCAGGTGGTCGACCCACGGGCCGGTGGCGTTGAGCACGAGGCGGGCGGTGACACCGAACTCGTCGCCGCTGGTCCGGTCCTTGAGCTCGGCGCCGGTGACCCGGCCCTTGGTGAAGCGCAGCCCGGTGACCTCGGCGTGGTTGAGGACGGTGGCGCCGGCGTCGACGGCGGCGCGGACCGTCATCAGCGCCATGCGGGCGTCGTTCATCTGGTCGTCGCCGTAGACGGCCACGGCCTTGAGGTTGTCGGTGCGCAGCTCCGGCACGTCCTGCGCGGCCTTGGCGGGGGAGAGCAGGTGCCCGACGCCGTCACCGAACGCCGAGAGGGCGCTGTAGGCGAAGACACCGGCACCGAGCTTGGCCGCGCCGTGCGGGCCGCCCTTGTAGACGGGCAGGTAGAAGGTGAGGGGGTTGGCGAGGTGCGGTGCCACCTGACGGGAGACCGCACGCCGCTCGAAGTGGTTCTCCGCGACCAGCTTCACCGCGCCGGTCTGCAGGTAGCGCAGACCGCCGTGGAGCAGCTTCGAGGAGGCGGAGGAGGTGGCGCCGGCGAAGTCGCCGGCGTCCACCAGGGCCACCCGCAGGCCCGACTGCGCGGCGTGCCAGGCGGTGGAGATGCCCAGGATGCCGCCGCCGATCACCAGGAGGTCGTACGTCGCCTTGGAAAGCTGGTCCCGGGTCTCGGCGCGGCTCGGGAGGGAGCCGGACGCCGGGTGCGTCCCGAGGGCAGGGACGCTCTGCAGGGTGGTCATGTCGAATTACTCCTCGTCCTCGATCCAGCCCATGGTCCGCTCGACGGCCTTGAGCCAGCTCTTGTACTCGCTGTCACGCCTGTCGGCGTCCATGCGAGGGGTCCATTCCGCCGCCCGGCGCCAGTTGGCGCGCAGCGCGTCGGTGTCCGGCCAGAAGCCGACGGCAAGGCCGGCGGCGTAGGCGGCGCCGAGGCAGGTGGTCTCGGCGACCATCGGGCGCACGACGGGCGCGTCCAGGAAGTCCGAGAGGGTCTGCATCAGCAGGTTGTTGGAGGTCATGCCGCCGTCGACCTTGAGCGCGGTGAGCTCGACGCCGGAGTCCTTCGTCATGGCGTCGGTGATCTCGCGGGTCTGCCAGGCGGTGGCCTCCAGGACGGCGCGGGCGATGTGCGCCTTGGTGACGTACCGGGTGAGGCCGGCGATCACACCGCGGGCGTCGGAGCGCCAGTACGGGGCGAACAGGCCGGAGAAGGCCGGCACGAAGTAGGCGCCGCCGTTGTCCTCGACCGAGGACGCGAGGGTCTCGATCTCGGCGGCGGACTTGATGAGGCCCATCTGGTCGCGCATCCACTGCACCAGCGAACCGGTGACGGCGATCGAGCCCTCCAGGGCGTAGACCGGCTTCTGGTCGCCGATCTGGTAGCCGACCGTGGTCAGCAGGCCGCTGTAGGAGTTGATGATCTTGTCACCGGTGTTCATCAGCATGAAGGTGCCGGTGCCGTACGTGGACTTGGCCTCGCCCTCGGCGAAGCAGGTCTGGCCGAACAGGGCGGCCTGCTGGTCACCGAGCGCCGAGGCGACCGGGACGCCGGCGAGGGCGCCGTCCTTGACGTGGCCGTAGACCTCGGCGGAGGACCGGATCTCGGGGAGGACGTTGAGGGGGACCCCCATCGACTCCGCGATCTTCTCGTCCCAGGCGAGGGTGTGCAGGTTCATCAGCATGGTGCGCGAGGCGTTGGTGACGTCGGTGACGTGGACGCCGCCGTCGGTGCCACCCGTGAGGTTCCAGATGACCCACGAGTCCATGGTGCCGAAGAGGATGTCGCCGGCCTCGGCGCGCTCGCGCAGCCCCTCGACGTTGTCGAGCATCCAGCGGATCTTCGGGCCGGCGAAGTAGCTCGCCAGCGGCAGGCCGGTCTCGCGGCGGAAGCGGTCCTGGCCGACGTTGCGGCCGAGCTCCTTGCAGAGGGCGTCGGTGCGGGTGTCCTGCCAGACGAGGGCGTTGTGGACGGGCTCGCCGGTGGTCCTGTCCCAGAGCAGCGTGGTCTCGCGCTGGTTCGTGATGCCGATGGCCTTGACGTCGGCGGCGGCGATGCCGCCCTTCGTCAGGGCGCCGGCGACGACCTCCTGGACGTTGGTCCAGATCTCGGCGGCGTTGTGCTCGACCCAGCCCGGCTTCGGGAAGATCTGCTCGTGCTCCTTCTGGTCGACCGAGACGATCCGGCCGTCCTTGTCGAAGACGATGCAGCGGGAGGAGGTGGTGCCCTGGTCGATGGCCGCGATGAACGGGCCGGAGGTGTGTGCGTCGGTCACGGTTGGCTCCAAGGGAAGTCTGGGAGAAGGACGGCTCAGGCGAACGCGATGTTGTAGATACCCGCGGCGATGGCGCCACCGATCAGCGGACCGGCCACCGGGATCCAGGAGTAGCTCCAGTCGGAGGTGCCCTTGTGCGGCAGCGGGAGCAGGGCGTGCACGATGCGCGGGCCGAGGTCACGGGCCGGGTTGATCGCGTAGCCGGTCGGGCCGCCGAGCGAGAGGCCGATGGAGACCACGACGAACGCGGTGATCAGGGCGCCTATGACGCCGAGGCCCTTGCCGCTGTCGTTGAGGCCCTGGGTGAGCACGGCCAGGACGAGCACGACGGTGCCGATGATCTCGGTGGCCAGGTTCTGCCAGGTGTTCCGGATCTCGGGGCCGGTGGAGAAGATGCCGAGCACCGGTCCGGGGCCCTCGATCGGCTTCTTGCCCGAGGCCTCGGGGTCGGCGAGGTGCGCCTGGAACTGGCCGTAGTAGGCGACCCAGACCAGGACCGCGCCGATCATGGCGCCGAGCATCTGGCCGGCGATGTAGACGGGGACGTTGCCCCACTCGCCGTCCTTGATCGCGATGCCGACCGTGACGGCGGGGTTCAGATGGGCACCCGAGAGGGAAGCCGTCATGTAGACGGCCGTCATGACGGCGAAGCCCCACCCGAAGGTGATCGCGAGCCAGCCCGCGTTGCGGGCCTTGGAGCCCTTGAGCGTGACGGCGGCGCACACGCCGCCGCCGAGCAGAATCAGAACGGCGGTACCGATGGTCTCGCCGAGGAAGATGTCGGAGCTGGACACCCGCGACTCCTTTGTCCTTCGTCCAGGGGAACGGCGGACTCCGGATCTCTCCGGGGGTCCGCACCCTCGTGTGAGGGCTGTTTCCGGCCCTTGGCAGTGCCACACTCTAGCGTGTATTGCCGTTAGGTGTTCGGCATTGCCGACCGATGAACGGAAGTTTTGCCCCCGGGTTAACAGCACGTCAAGGCCCCGGGAAGCGAAAAACCCGCCGATAACGCGATCGTTACCGGCGGGTTCACTCGGGTCGGGGTGCGTGGTGGCGCAGGGTCAGAAGCGCCCGGCTCCCAGATCCCGGGAGACCGCGCGGGCGCAGTCCCGCACCGCCGCGACGAGTTCGGGACGCAGCTCCCCGCCCGGGCACAGCCGCTCCACGGCGCCCGTCACGGCCACCGCGCCCACCGGCATCCGCCGCCGGTCGTGGATCGGCGCCGCCACCGAGGCGACCCCCTCCCAGGTCTCCTCCACGTCCGCCGCCCAGCCCTTGGCCCGCGTCATGTCGAGCAGCGACTCGAACTCCCCGAGCGCCGTGGTCGTCCGCGGCGTGAACGGCTCCCGCTCGATCTCCAGGACCTCGCTGTGCGCCACCGGGTCGTACGCCGAAAGGACCTTGCCGAGCGCCGTGGAGTGCAGCGGCTGCATGGCCCCCACCTCCAGGACCTGCCGGCTGTCGTCCGGCCGGAAGACGTGGTGCACGATCAGGACGCCCTGCTGGTGCAGCACCCCCAGATGCACGCTCTCGCCGCTGGACCGCGCCAGGTCGTCCGTCCAGACCAGCGCCCGCGCGCGCAGCTCGTGGACGTCGAGGTAGCTGTTGCCGAGCCGCAGCAGCTCCGCACCGAGCTGATAGCGGCCCGAGGCCGCCTCCTGCTCCACGAAGCCCTCCGCCTGGAGCGTGCGCAGGATGCCGTGGGCGGTGCCCTTGGCGAGTCCCAGCGAGGACGCGATGTCGGACAGGCCCAGCCGGCGCTCGCCGCCCGCGAGCAGTCGCAGCATCGCCGCCGCCCGTTCAAGCGACTGGATGTTCTTCGCCATCGCCCGACCCCTTCTCCCTCTCACGCTGTTCGACAATGCTGAACACTATCGGTCGATGCCGACCTTGCGTGACACATGACAGTGTCGGTCAAGAACGGTCAGAACCGGGAGTCCCCGCACACAGGATGCCGTCCGCCCCGCGAGACGCCGTGTCCACCCCGACCGGAGCGCGGTTACGCTGGCCCCGTGCACCCTCCTCCGAAGGTGCAAAGCCGACAGCCGTCGCATCCCAGGGAGCTCATCCATGGCCTCGTTGCCGACCCCTTCCGCAGACAGCCGGAACCGCGCCGCAGCCCTCCGCGAGGCACTCGCCAGCCGAGTCGTCGTCGCCGACGGCGCCATGGGCACCATGCTCCAGGCACAGGACCCCACCCTCGAGGACTTCCAGAACCTCGAAGGCTGCAACGAGATCCTGAACATCACCAGGCCCGACATCGTCCGTTCGGTCCACCAGGAGTACTTCGCCGCCGGCGTCGACTGCGTCGAGACCAACACCTTCGGCGCCAACCACGCCGCCCTGGGCGAGTACGACATCCCCGAGCGCGTCCACGAACTCTCCGAGGCCGGCGCCCGCATCGCCCGCGAGGTCGCCGACGAGTTCACCGCCTCCACCGGACGCCAGCGCTGGGTCCTCGGCTCCGTCGGCCCCGGCACCAAGCTGCCGACCCTCGGCCACGCCCCCTACACCCTGCTGCGCGACGCCTACCAGCAGAACGCCGAGGGCCTCCTCGCCGGCGGCGCCGACGCCCTGCTCGTCGAGACCACCCAGGACCTGCTCCAGACCAAGGCCTCCGTCATCGGCGCCCGCCGCGCCCTCGACGCCCTCGGCGCCGACGTGCCGCTCATCGTCTCCGTCACCGTCGAGACCACCGGCACCATGCTCCTCGGCTCCGAGATCGGCGCCGCCCTGACGGCCCTGGAGCCGCTCGGCATCGACATGATCGGCCTGAACTGCGCCACCGGCCCCGCCGAGATGAGCGAGCACCTCCGCTACCTCGCCCGCCACTCGCGCATCCCGCTCTCCTGCATGCCCAACGCCGGCCTGCCCGTCCTCACCTCCGACGGCGCCCACTACCCGCTCAGCCCCGCCGAGCTCGCCGACGCCCAGGAGACCTTCGTCCGCGAGTACGGCCTCTCCCTGATCGGCGGCTGCTGCGGTACGACCCCCGAGCACCTGCGTCAGGTCGTCGAGCGCGTCCGGGACCTCACCCCCGCCGTCCGCGAGCCGCACCCCGAGCCCGGCGCCGCCTCGCTCTACCAGACCGTGCCGTTCCGCCAGGACACCGCGTACATGGCGATCGGCGAGCGCACCAACGCCAACGGCTCGAAGAAGTTCCGCGAGGCCATGCTGGAGGCCCGCTGGGACGACTGCGTCGAGATGGCCCGCGACCAGATCCGCGAGGGCGCGCACATGCTCGACCTCTGCGTCGACTACGTCGGCCGCGACGGCGTCGCCGACATGCAGGAGCTCGCCGGCCGCTTCGCCACCGCCTCCACCCTGCCGATCGTCCTCGACTCCACCGAGGTGGACGTGCTGCAGGCCGGTCTGGAGAAGCTCGGCGGCCGGGCCGTCATCAACTCCGTCAACTACGAGGACGGCGACGGACCCGAGTCGCGGTTCGCCAAGGTCACCCGGCTGGCCCAGGAGCACGGCGCCGCGCTCATCGCCCTCACCATCGACGAGGAGGGCCAGGCCCGTACCCCCGAGCACAAGGTCGCCATCGCCGAGCGGCTCATCGAGGACCTCACCGGCAACTGGGGCATCCACGAGTCCGACATCCTCATCGACACCCTGACCTTCACCATCTGCACCGGCCAGGAGGAGTCGCGCAAGGACGGCATCGCCACCATCGAGGCGATCAGGGAGCTCAAGCGGCTCCACCCGGACGTCCAGACCACCCTGGGCCTCTCCAACATCTCCTTCGGCCTGAACCCGGCCGCTCGCATCCTCCTCAACTCCGTCTTCCTCGACGAGTGCGTCAAGGCCGGCCTCGACTCGGCGATCGTCCACGCCTCGAAGATCCTGCCGATCGCCCGGTTCGACGACGAGCAGGTCACCACCGCGCTCGACCTGATCTACGACCGGCGACGTCCCCAGCAGGGGGACGAACCGGCCTACGACCCGCTGCAGAAGCTGATGGCCCTCTTCGAGGGCGTCAACACCAAGTCGATGAAGGCCGGCAAGACCGAGGAGCTCCTCGCCCTGCCCCTGGACGAGCGCCTCAAGCGCCGGATCGTCGACGGCGAGAAGAACGGCCTGGAGGCCGACCTCGACGAGGCCCTGACGATCCGCCCCGCTCTGGAGATCGTCAACGAGATCCTGCTCGACGGCATGAAGACGGTCGGCGAGCTGTTCGGCTCCGGCCAGATGCAGCTGCCGTTCGTGCTCCAGTCCGCCGAGGTCATGAAGACCGCGGTCGCGTACCTCGAACCCCACATGGAGAAGAGCGACGCCGACGGCAAGGGCACGATCGTCCTCGCCACCGTCCGCGGCGACGTCCACGACATCGGCAAGAACCTCGTCGACATCATCCTCTCCAACAACGGCTACAACGTCCGTGATCATGAAGGAGAACCTGGAGGAGCTGAACCAGCGCGAGCTGGCCGCCAAGTACCCCGTGATCCTCGGCGGCGCCGCCCTCACCAGGGCGTACGTCGAGCAGGACCTCCACGAGATCTACCAGGGCGAGGTCCGCTACGCCCGCGACGCCTTCGAGGGCGGGGGGCTCGGTCCCCCAGGCGGAGGAGGCGGACGAGCCGGGCGGCCGTTCCGACGTCGCCGTCGACAACCCCGTCCCCACGCCGCCGTTCTGGGGCACCCGCGTCGTCAAGGGCATCCCGCTCAAGGACTACGCCTCCTGGCTCGACGAGGGAGCCCTCTTCAAGGGCCAGTGGGGTCTCAAGCAGGCCCGCGTCGGCGGCGCCACGTACGAGGAGCTCGTCGAGCGCGAGGGCCGGCCGCGGCTGCGCGGCCTGCTCGACAGGCTGCACACCGAGAACCTGCTCGAAGCGGCCGTCGTCTACGGCTACTTCCCCTGTGTCTCCAAGGGCGAGGACCTGATCATCCTCGACGACGCCGGCAACGAGCGGACCCGCTTCACCTTCCCGCGCCAGCGCCGCGGCCGCCGCCTCTGCCTCGCGGACTTCTTCCGTCCGGAGGAGTCCGGCGAGACCGACGTCGTCGGCCTCCAGGTCGTCACCGTCGGCTCGAAGATCGGCGAGGCCACCGCCAGGCTGTTCGAGTCCGACTCCTACCGCGAGTACCTGGAGCTGCACGGACTCTCCGTCCAGCTCGCCGAGGCCATGGCCGAGTACTGGCACGCCCGCGTCCGCGGCGAGCTCGGCTTCGGCGGCGAGGACCCGGACGCGGTCGAGGACATGTTCGACCTCAAGTACCGCGGCGCGCGCTTCTCCCTCGGCTACGGCGCCTGCCCCGACCTGGAGGACCGCGCGAAGATCGCGGAGCTGCTCCGTCCGGAGCGGATCGGCGTCCACCTCTCCGAGGAGTTCCAGCTCCACCCCGAGCAGTCCACCGACGCCATCGTGATCCATCACCCCGAGGCGAAGTACTTCAACGCTCGGTGACCGGGCGGGGCACCCCCGGACGCCGCCCGGGGGACCCCCGGGGCAAATCCGCGCCCTTTCGGTGATCCGGACGTACACTTGTCGGTCCAGTGCAGGCCGGTCTTCCTCCCCGTACCGGGGAGGGGGGCCGGCCTTCTCGTCCCTCCATGGAGGTGTGCCGGATGACCAGTACGGTCCCCGCGTCCCTGATCCGTACCAACGGAAGCTCCGCCCTGCAGGCGGTCTTCCTCGACATGGACGGGACCCTCGTCGACACGGAGGGCTTCTGGTGGGACGCGGAGGTCGAGGTCTTCGCCGACCTCGGACACCGGCTGGACGAGGCCTGGCGGGACATCGTCGTCGGCGGCCCGATGACGCGCAGCGCGGGCTACCTCATCGAGTCCACCGGCGCCGACATCACCGTCGCCGAGCTGACCGTCCTGCTCAACGAGAAGTTCGAGCAGCGCATCGAGCGCGGCGTGCCCCTGATGCCCGGCGCCGAGCGGCTCCTCGCCGAGCTGGCCCGGCACTCCATCCCGACCGCGCTGGTCTCCGCCTCGCACCGGCGGATCATCGACAAGGTCCTCCACTCGCTCGGCCGTGACCGCTTCTCGCTCACCGTCGCGGGTGACGAGGTCGTGCGGACCAAGCCGCACCCGGAGCCGTACCTGACGGCCGCCCAGGGGGTCGGGGCCGACCCCGTGCTCTGTGCCGTCATCGAGGACACCGCGACCGGTGTGGCGGCCGCCGAGGCGGCCGGCTGCCGGGTCGTCGCGGTGCCCTCGGTCGCTCCGATCCCGCCTTCTCCGGGCCGGGTCGTCGTGCGCTCCCTGGAAGAGGTCGACGTGCCCTTCCTCCGCACATTGATCACCGGAATCTGAGCTTTATCTGAGCTTCCCCCGGGCGGAATGCGATTTCGCCCGGGAGGCACCCGGCGGAGCGCCCCCGGGGGACACGCGCGGTGCACCGGGGGAACGCCCCGGGAAAACGATCAGGCCATTCGCCGAAAAGGCCTCCGCGTGACGTTGGTCACGCAGAGTGCCGGACGGTGGGTGGCCTTCGTGCGTCCCCTGTCCGATTACCGCACATTTCGGCGCCCCCTGTGTCCCGATTCGATCGCCACCGTCCGCATCATCCGGCGCATGACTATCGAGGTTCCCGTATTCATGATCACTGTGCGATTACCCCCACGGCCGCCCGTGGTCAGGCAATAGCGGTGCCGCCCACTAATCTTTCGCGAGTACTTCGCCGCATAACCCGCGTGCACCGGCGCACACCCAAGTCGCCGTGAACACAGGACCGATCGCAACACCCGGCCCGATCGCTCCCGCCCTGACCGGGCGGCCGCGGCGGAGTTCCACTGACCGCTGTATCCCAGTGCCGGATGAGGAGATCGTCCCTGATGAACCGCAAGACCCTGGTGCTGCCGGCCGTGGCCGGACTGCTCGCCCCCCTGCTCGCCGCCTGCGGCGGTGCGGAGGAAGGCGGAGCGATCGTCGTCGGCACCACGGACCAGTTCATCGCCACCGCGGACGCCCCCGCGCCGCTCGACCCGGCCTTCGCCTACGACACCGGCGCGTGGAACATCCTGCGGCAGACCGTGCAGACCCTGATGCACGTGCCCCGCGACAGCGGCGAGCCCGTCCCCGAGGCCGCCCAGAACTGCGGGTTCTCCGACAAGGCCAGCGAGAGCTACCGCTGCAAGCTGCGCTCCGGCCTCACCTTCGCCGACGGCAGCCCGATCACCGCCGAGGACGTCAAGTTCTCCATCGAGCGCGTGCTGAAGATCAAGTCGGACAACGGCACCGCCGCCCTCCTCTCGAACATCGACACCATCGAGACCAAGGGCGCCGACGAGGTCGTCTTCCACCTGAAGACCCCCGACGCCACCTTCCCGTACAAGCTCTCCACCCCGGTCGCCGGCATCCTCAGCAAGGACAAGTACGAAGCCGGAAAGCTCCGCGACGGCTTCGACGTCGACGGCTCGGGCCCGTACACCATGAAGGTCGAGCGCGAGGGCGACAAGGCCACCCGCTTCGTCTTCACCAAGAACCCGGCCTACAAGGGCGACATCACCCTGCGCAACGAGAAGGTCGAGCTCCGCCCCTACACCGACGCGAACACCATGGGCCGGGCCCTGGAGAGCGACGACATCGACATGATGGCCCGCTCCCTGTCCCGCCAGCAGATCAAGGACCTCACCGAGACGCCCAAGGACGGCATCGAGGTCATCGAGGTCCCCGGCCTCGAGATCCGCTACCTCGGCTTCAACACCAAGGCCCCCGCCGTCCAGGAGAAGGCCGTCCGCCAGGCCATGGCCGCCGTCGTCGACCGCGGCGCCCTCGTCAACCGGGTCTACGGCACCACCGCCGAGCCGCTGTACTCGCTGATCCCCTCCAGCATCACCGGCCACACCACCCCCTTCTTCGACGCGTACGGCGAGCCCGACCAGGCCCGTGCCGCCAAGCTCCTCAAGGACGCCGGCGTCAAGACCCCGGTCAAGCTGACGCTGAACTACACCACCGACCACTACGGCGCCGAGACCGCCGAGGAGTTCGAGGCGCTCAAGAAGCAGCTCGTCGCCAGCGAGCTCTTCGACGTCACCGTCCAGGGCGCCGAGTGGTCGACGTTCCGCACCGCCCAGAAGCGCGGCGACTACGCCGTCTACGGACTCGGCTGGTTCCCGGACTACCCGGACCCGGACAACTACATCGCGCCGTTCCTCGACAGCGACAACTTCCTCAACACCCCGTACGTGAACAAGGTCGTCCGCGACCAGCTCATCCCGCGCTCGCGCCGCCAGGCCGACCGCACCGCCGCGAGCCCCGTCTTCAACCAGATCCAGAAGATCGTCGCCGAGGACGTACCGGTCCTGCCGCTCTGGCAGGGCAAGCAGTACGTCGCCGCGCGCGACGACCTCAACGGAGTCGAGTACGCCCTCAACACGTCCTCCGACCTCCTGCTCTGGGAACTGGGCCGCGGTACCGCATAACCCCGTCGACTGGATCGGTTACACCGGCCGCGCACCCGCGCGCGGCCGGCCTGACAAGAGATCACGAGGCACGTTCTGTGAAGACGCACAACAAGTGGCTGACGGCCCCCCTCGCCGCCGGTCTGTCCGCCGCCCTCCTCAGCGGCTGTGGCACCGAGCAGGGCGGCTCGGGCGACTCCGGCAACGGCATACGCGTCGGCATGTCCGACGAGATCGTCGCCACCGACCCGGCGGCCGGCTACGACCCCGGCTCCTGGCTGCTGTTCAACAACGTCTTCCAGTCCCTGCTGGCCTTCCCCAAGGGCGGCTCCGAGCCCGAGCCCGAGGCCGCCGACAAGTGCGGCTTCGCCACCGGCAGCACCGTGTACAGCTGCACCCTGCGCGACGGCCTCACCTTCTCCAACGGCAACAAGCTCACCTCGGAGGACGTCAAGTTCTCCTTCGAGCGCGCCCTCAAGATCGCCGACCCCTCGGGCCCCGCGCCGCTGCTGGCCACCATCAAGAGCATCGAGACCCCGGACGAGAAGACCGTCGTCTTCCACCTCAAGGTCCCCGACGCCACCTTCCCCAGCAAGATCGCCTCCGGCGCCGGCTCCATCGTCGACCACCGCGAGTACCCCGCCGACGCCCTGCGCACCGACGGCAAGGCCACCGGCTCCGGCCCCTACAAGCTGGACTCGTTCAGCGCCACCGAGGCCACCTTCTCCGCCAACCCCGGCTACAAGGGCACCGCGCAGCGCAAGAACGACGCCGTCACCCTCAAGCTCTACGGCGGCGACCGCTCCGCCCTCTCCAAGGCCCTCACCGACGGAGACGTCGACGTCGCCTACCGAGGCCTCTCCGCCGAGGACATCGCGACCCTCGAGACCTCCGAGACCACGGACGACAAGGGCATCGAGGTCGTCCAGGGCAGCAGCGCCGAGGTCCAGCACCTCGTGTTCAACATGAAGGACCCGGTCGCCGGCAAGCTCGGCGTCCGCCAGGCCATCGCCCACCTCGTCGACCGCGAGGCCCTCGTCGAAGGCGTCTACAAGTCGACGGCCACGCCGCTGTACTCGATCGTCCCGGCCGGCATCGCCGGACACAACACCGCCTTCTACGACACCTACGGCGCCCCCGACAAGGCGAAGGCGAAGAAGGCCCTGCGCGCCGCCGGCATCACCGCCAAGGTGAAGCTCACCCTCTGGTCCACGCCCAGCCGCTACGGCCCGTCCACCGACCAGGAGCTCAAGGCCATCGCCGAGCAGCTCAACGCCAGCGGCCTCTTCGACGCCGACGTCCAGTCCGTCCCCTACGACCAGTACGAGAAGGACATCGCGGCCGGCAAGTACGGCGTCTACGTCAAGGGCTGGGTCCCCGACTACCCCGACGCCGACAACTTCACCACCCCGTTCTTCGGCGAGGGCAACGTCCTCGGCAACCACTACGAGAACGCCACCATCACCGGCAGCCTCCTCCCCAGGACCGCCGCCGCCCCGGACCGCGCCGCCACCGCCGACGAGTACGGCAAGCTCCAGGACCTCGTCGCCGAGCAGCTGCCCCTCCTGCCGCTCTGGCAGGGCAAGCAGTACGCCGTCGCCCGCCAGGACGTCACGGGCCTCGAATGGACCCTCGACGCCTCGACGGTCTTCCGCTTCTGGGAGATCCGCAAGGGCTGACCCGCCCCCGGACACGACGGAGGGGCCCGGCGCGCATCCCGCGCACCGGGCCCCTCCGTCGTCCCTGCTGCCGTCGTACCCGCCGGGGCTACTGCCCGTTGGCCCCCGGGCGCACCAGACCGCTCTCGTACGCGTACACCGCGGCCTGCACCCGGTCGCGCAGGCCCAGCTTCGTCAGCACATGGCCCACATGCGTCTTCACCGTCGTCTCGCTGACGAACAGATCCGCCGCGATCTCCGCGTTGGACAGGCCCCGCGCCACCAGCTTCAGCACCTCGACCTCACGGTCCGTCAAGGTGTTCAGCGTGTCCGGCATCTGCTCCTCGCCCGTGGGCAGATGCGCCGAGTACTTGTCGAGCAGCCGGCGCGTGATCGACGGCGCCAGCATCGCCTCACCGGCAGCCACCACCCGGATCGCCTGCACCAGCTCGTTCGCCGGGGCGTCCTTCAGGAGGAAACCGCTCGCCCCCGCCCGCAGCGCCTCGACCACGTACTCGTCGAGATCGAAGGTCGTCAGGACCAGCACCTTCGCCGGACCGTCCCGGCCAGGACCCGTGATCTGCCGGGTCGCCTCCACCCCGTCCATCCGCGGCATCCGGATGTCCATCAGCACCACGTCCGGCTGCAGGGCCCGCACCTGGTCCTGCGCCTGGAGACCGTCCCCGGCCTCACCCACCACCGCGATGTCCTGCTCCGCCTCCAGAATCATCCGGAAGCCGGTGCGCAACAGCGGCTGATCGTCGACCAAGAGGACGCGGATCGTCACAAGGGCTCCTTCACGGGGCTGAGCTCACGAGGTACACCGGCACTACGGCGCCGGCGGGGCCAGGTCCATTCTGCCCTGCCCCGAATCGCCCGACTCCGGCGGGCGCACCGAAACGATCTTCAGCGGATAGACCGGGGGAGTCCCCCCGAACTCCGGACAGACCGCCTGATGATCACACCAGCCGCACAGCTTCGTCGGCCGCGGCCGCCAGTCACCCGTCTCCGTCGCCAGCCGGATCGCGTCCCACAACGCCAGCAGCTTCCGCTCCACCCGAAGCAGATCCGCCTCCACCGGGTCGTACGTCAGCACCTCCCCGCTGCCCAGATACACCAGCTGCAGCCGCCGCGGGATCACCCGCCGCAGCCGCCACACCACCAGCGCGTAGAACGTCATCTGGAACAGCGCGCCGTCCCGGTACTCCGGCCGCGGCGCCTTGCCCGTCTTGTAGTCGACGATCCGCACGTCACCCGAAGGCGCCACGTCGATCCGGTCGATCACCCCGCGCAACCGCAGCCCCGAATCCAGCTCCGTCTCCACGAACAGCTCACGCTCGGCGGGCTCCAGACGCGTCGGATCCTCCAGCGTGAACCACCGCTCGACCAGCCGCTCCGCCTCACCCAGCCAGCCCGCCAGACGCTCGCCCTCCGGATCCTCCGCGAACAGCTCACCCAGCTCCGGCTTCGACTCCAGGAGCCGGTCCCACTGCCCCGGAACCATCGCCCGCGCCCGCGGAGCCGTCCGCTCCACCGCCGGATCGTCGAAGAGCCGCTCGAGCACCGCGTGCACCAGCGTCCCCCGCGTCGCCGCCTCGCTCGGCTTCTCCGGCAGCCGGTCGATCACCCGGAACCGGTACAGCAGCGGACACTGCATGAAATCGCTCGCCCGCGAAGGCGACAACGACATGGGCGCCCGGGGCTCCGCCGGCACCTGCTCGCTCGTACTCATGACGAAGACCCTACGACCCGCCACCGACAGCGAGCGGAATACCATCGACCTGGGACCCCGTCGCACTGCATGATCGAACCGTGACACACCGACGTGGGTCACCCTCCGCGACGAAAGGAACCCGTGAACCAGGACGAGCCCAAGCCGCAGCGGACCGAGGAGCCCGGCGGCGGCATCCTCATGGGCCGCCCCTTCGGCGTGCCCGTCTACGTCGCCCCCAGCTGGTTCCTCGTCGCCGCCCTCATCACCTGGGTCTTCGGCGACCAGATCGAGCGCGTCCTGCCCGAACTCGGCGCAGCCCGCTACCTCGTCTCCCTCTTCTTCGCCGTCGCCTTCTACGCCTCCGTGCTCGTCCACGAACTGGCCCACACCATCGCCGCGCTCCGCTTCAAACTCCCGGTGCGCCGCATCCAGCTCCAGTTCTTCGGCGGCGTCTCCGAGATCGAGAAGGAGACCGAGACCCCCGGCCGCGAATTCGTCCTCGCCTTCGTCGGCCCCCTCCTCTCCCTCGTCCTCGCCGGCGTGTTCTATCTCTCGATGTACGCCGTCGAGTCCGGCACCGTCCCCGGCGTCCTCCTCGCCGGCCTGATGATCTCCAACCTGATCGTCGCGATCTTCAACCTGCTCCCCGGCCTCCCCCTCGACGGCGGCCGCATGCTCCGCGCCGTCGTCTGGAAGATCACCGGCAAGCCCATGAGCGGCACCATCGCCGCCGCCTGGGTCGGCCGCGCCCTCGCCGTCCTCGTCCTCATCGGACTGCCCCTGCTCACCCGCACCGGCTTCCTCGGCAACTCCACCGACGACATCAGCGGCCTCAACACCGTCACCGACGCCCTGCTCGCCGCGATCCTCGCCGCGATCATCTGGACCGGCGCCGGCAACAGCCTCCGCATGGCCCGCCTCCGCGAACACCTCCCCGAGCTCCGCGCCCGCAGCCTCACCCGCCGCGCCATCCCCGTCGAGCCCGTCACCCCCCTCTCCGAGGCCCTCCGCCGCGCCAACGAGGCGGGCGCCCGCGCCCTCGTCGTCGTCGACGGCCACGGCGACCCCACCGGCATCGTCCGCGAGACCGCCATCGCCGCCGTCCCCGAGCACCGCCGCCCCTGGGTCGCCGTCAGCACCCTCGCCCAGGACCTCACCGACGGCATGCGCGTCCCCGCCGAACTCACCGGCCAGCCCCTCCTCGACCACCTCCGCGCCAGCCCGGCCACCGAGTACCTCGTCGTCGAGGACACCGGCGAGATCTACGGAGTCCTCTCCACCACCGACGTCGAGCGCGCCTTCGTCCAGGCCATGGCACGACCCTCCTCGTAGTCCTTGTACTCTGGTCACATGTCCGAACCGACCGGTGCCGCCCGCCGACGCGGGCCCTTCAAGGTCGGGGACCAGGTTCAGCTGACCGACCCCAAGGGCCGTCACTACACGTTCACGCTCGAAGAGGGAAAGAACTTCCACACCCACAAGGGTTCTTTCCCGCACGACGAACTGATCGGCGCCCCCGAGGGCAGCGTTGTCCGCACCACCGGAAACGTCGCCTACCTCGCGCTGCGCCCCCTGCTCCCCGACTACGTCCTGTCCATGCCCCGCGGCGCCGCCGTGGTCTACCCCAAGGACGCGGGGCAGATCCTGGCCTTCGCCGACATCTTCCCCGGCGCCCGCGTCGTGGAAGCGGGAGTGGGCTCGGGCTCGCTGAGCAGCTTCCTCCTCCGCGCCATCGGAGACAGCGGCATGCTGCACTCCTACGAGCGCCGCGAGGACTTCGCCGAGATCGCGAAGGGCAACGTCGAACGCTACTTCGGCGGCCCCCACCCCGCGTGGCAGCTGACCGTCGGCGACCTCCAGGACAACCTGTCCGACACCGACGTCGACCGCGTCATCCTGGACATGCTCGCCCCCTGGGAGTGCCTGGAGGCCGTCTCCAAGGCACTCGTCCCCGGCGGCATCCTCTGCTGCTACGTGGCGACCACCACCCAGCTCGCCCGCACCGTGGAATCCATCCGCGAGTTCGGCTGCTACGCCGAGCCGCAGCCCTGGGAATCCATGATCCGCAACTGGCACGTCGAGGGCCTCGCCGTCCGCCCCGATCACCGCATGATCGGCCACACCGGCTTCCTCGTCACCGCCCGCCGCCTCGCGGACGGCGTCGAGCCCCCGATGCGCCGCCGCCGCCCCGCCAAGGGCGCCTACGGCGAGGACTACGAAGGCCCCAACAAGGGCTGACGTCCCGACATCCACGGTGCGCCGCCGTCGAGTTCCCCGCCCACAGCGGGGAACTCGACGGCGGCGTCCTCATGTTCGGCGGACCCCCGTCTCCCACGAGGCCGACCCCGACGGTTCCGTACCCCTGTGACGTGTGGCACGATGCCGGAAACCCGCCGCACCACCCCCACAGGAGACGTCTCGCGTGCAGCCCTCCGCCGCCCCGGACCTCGCGGACCTCGCACACGCCCACGCCCGGCCGGCCCAGTGGCTCGCCACCGCCACCGCGACCGCCGCGGTCGTCGCCCTCGCGGGCCTGCTCCAGCCCGGCCCCGCCGGAGCCGCCGCGACCCCGGCCACGGCACCGAGCCCCGCACCGGCTCCCGAGGCCGCCGGCGCCGCCTACCCCCTGGACTGCGGGGGAGCACCCCACAGGGTCGCGAAGCGGGCCTCCGGAGACCTCGACGGAGACGGGAACCCCGAGACCGTTGCGGTCGTGCACTGCGAAGCGGGCTCCGGCACGCCGCCGAGCGGCGTCTACGTCCTCACCCGGGGCAAGCAGGCCGGCGCACCCGCGCGCGTGGTGGCCACCCTCGTCGCGCCCGAGCTCCTCAAGAGCGTCACCGACTTCTCCGTACGCGGCGGAGCGGTGCACGCCACCCTGCTCGGCTACTCGTCACCCGACGTCCCCAGCTGCTGCCCCGACGAGAAGGAGCAGGTCAGCTGGCACTGGAAGGGCGGCGCCTTCGTACGTACGGGACAGGCCGAGGCGCGCGGCGCCTGACCCGTCACTCCGCGTCGGGGCCGTACACCTCGACCTTGTCCGTGACCCGGCGCACATGGATGCAGTCGCCCGGGCACTCCTTCGCGGAGTCCACCACGTCCTGGAGCAGCGTCAGCGGGACCGGCGTCGTGGCACCGGTGTCCTGGAGGAGCTCGTCGTCGGCGCTCTTCACATAAGCGAGCCCGTCGATGTCCAGCTCGAAGACCTCGGGAGCGTACTGCGCGCAGATCCCGTCCCCGGTGCACAGGTCCTGGTCGATCCAGACCTCCAGCGCCTCTGCGGCGCCCGTGGACGGAGCCTCGTGCTGCACGGTCATATCTCCTGCCGTTTCTGCTTCTCGTGTCGCTTCTCGCGGGTAAGTCGGGCCACCTCTGACGGGTGTTGGCCCATGACGACGATACAACCGCCCGCTTTCAAGCAGCGCAGGGTGGGTATTCCCCTGTCGACAGGGGAAGCGCAAGGGTGAAGATCGGACACACCTCGGAGTCTTTTTGATCTAGGGGTTTCAATCACCACCCACGCAGGTAGGGTCAGGAAGCGTCCAGCTCCCCTTGGAGGAGGTGAGGACCGTGGCAGCCCACGACGACGACATCAACCGCGGCATCCGGCCGGGGCGGGGGTCTGAAGACCCCGCCGGCCAGGTTGCCTATCTCGAGCAGGAAATCGCCGTCCTGCGCCGCAAGCTCGCCGACTCTCCGCGACACACGAGGATTCTCGAAGAGCGGATCGTCGAGCTGCAGACCAGCCTGGCCGGCGTGTCCGCGCAGAACGAACGACTGGCGAACACGCTCCGTGAGGCCCGCGACCAGATCGTGGCCCTCAAGGAGGAAGTCGACCGGCTCGCGCAGCCGCCGGCCGGCTTCGGTGTCTTCCTGCAGGCCAATGAGGACGGCACGTGCGACATCTTCACTGGGGGCCGCAAGCTCCGGGTGAACGTCAGCCCGAGCATCGAGCTCGAAGAGCTCAAGCGCGGCCAGGAAGTCATGCTCAACGAAGCGCTCAACGTGGTCGAGGCCATGGAGTTCGAGCGGGCCGGGGACATCGTCACCCTCAAGGAGATCCTCGAGGACGGCGAGCGCGCCCTGGTGGTCGGGCACACCGACGAGGAGCGGGTGGTGAGGCTCGCCGAGCCTCTGCTGGACGTCACCATCCGCCCCGGCGACGCCCTGCTGCTCGACTCCAGGTCCGGCTACGTGTACGAGGTGGTCCCCAAGAGCGAGGTCGAAGAGCTCGTTCTGGAAGAGGTCCCGGACGTCGACTACACCAAGATCGGCGGCCTGGGCAACCAGATCGAGCTGATCAGGGACGCGGTCGAGCTCCCCTACCTCTACCCGGACCTCTTCAAGGAGCACGAACTGCGGCCGCCCAAGGGCATCCTGCTCTACGGCCCGCCCGGCTGCGGCAAGACGCTGATCGCGAAGGCCGTGGCCAACTCCCTGGCCAAGAAGGTCGCCGAGGTGACCGGCCAGCCCGCGGGGAAGTCCTACTTCCTCAACATCAAGGGCCCCGAGCTCCTCAACAAGTACGTCGGTGAGACCGAGCGGCACATCCGCCTCGTCTTCCAGCGTGCCCGGGAGAAGGCGAGCGAGGGCACCCCCGTCATCGTCTTCTTCGACGAGATGGAATCCCTCTTCCGCACCCGCGGATCCGGTGTCAGCTCGGACGTGGAGAACACCATCGTCCCCCAGCTGCTCGCCGAGATCGACGGTGTGGAGGGCCTGGAGAACGTCATCGTCATCGGTGCCTCCAACCGCGAGGACATGATCGACCCCGCGATCCTGCGACCCGGCCGGCTCGACGTCAAGATCAAGATCGAGCGTCCGGACGCCGAGGCCGCGAAGGACATCTTCGCGAAGTACCTCACCGCCACCCTGCCGCTCCACTCGGACGACATCTCCGAGCACAGCGGCTCCAAGGCGGCGGCCGCCCACGGAATGATCCAGTCCGTCGTCGAGCAGATGTACGCCGAATCCGAGGAGAACCGCTTCCTCGAAGTCACGTACGCCAACGGCGACAAGGAAGTCCTCTACTTCAAGGACTTCAACTCCGGCGCGATGATCCAGAACATCGTCGACCGGGCCAAGAAGATGGCCATCAAGGCCTTCCTCGACCACAACCAGAAGGGCATCCGGGTCTCCCACCTCCTCCAGGCGTGCGTGGACGAGTTCAAGGAGAACGAGGACCTGCCCAACACCACCAACCCCGACGACTGGGCCCGAATCTCCGGAAAGAAGGGCGAGCGGATCGTCTTCATCCGCACCCTCGTCACCGGAAAGCAGGGCGCGGACACCGGGCGCTCCATCGACACGGTGGCCAATACCGGCCAGTACCTGTAAAACGCCCACCGGCTGCGGATGTCCGGAAACCGGGCATCCGCAGCCGACGCATTCCATCCAGCATTTCCCCGGCATCACAGGGAAATACGCAACTGATCTCCCCACCAGCGCGGAGCCGCTCTAGGCTCATCGGTACCGCCGAGTCGCGCACAGTGAGCGCCGCCGGGCAAGGAGGGCCGCATGACCGTACGGCGAGTAATGGGCATCGAGACGGAGTACGGGATCTCCGTCCCGGGACACCCGAACGCCAATGCCATGCTCACCTCGTCCCAGATCGTCAACGCCTACGCGGCGGCGATGCACCGGGCGCGCCGCGCCCGCTGGGACTTCGAGGAGGAGAACCCGCTGCGGGACGCCCGCGGCTTCGACCTCGCCCGCGAGGCCGCCGACTCCAGCCAGCTCACCGACGAGGACATCGGCCTGGCCAACGTGATCCTCACCAACGGGGCCCGCCTCTACGTGGACCACGCCCACCCCGAGTACAGCGCACCCGAGGTCACCAACCCGCGCGACGCCGTCCTCTGGGACAAGGCCGGCGAGCGGATCATGGCGGAGGCCGCCGAGCGGGCCGCCCAGCTCCCCGGAGCCCAGCCGATCCACCTCTACAAGAACAACACCGACAACAAGGGCGCCTCCTACGGCACGCACGAGAACTACCTGATGAAGCGGGAGACCCCCTTCTCGGACATCGTGCGCCACCTCACCCCCTTCTTCGTCTCCCGCCAGGTCGTGACCGGCGCGGGACGGGTCGGCATCGGACAGGACGGCCGGGAGAACGGCTTCCAGATCAGCCAGCGCGCCGACTACTTCGAGGTCGAGGTCGGTCTGGAGACCACCCTCAAGCGGCCCATCATCAACACCCGCGACGAGCCCCACGCCGACGCCGAGAAGTACCGCCGCCTGCACGTGATCATCGGCGACGCGAACCTCTCGGAGATCTCGACCTACCTCAAGCTGGGCACCACCGCCCTGGTCCTCTCGATGATCGAGGACGGGTTCATCACCGTCGACCTCGCCGTCGACCAGCCGGTACGGACCCTCCACCAGGTCTCGCACGACCCGACCCTCCAGTACCTGGTCACGCTGCGCAGCGGCCGGACACTCACCGCGGTGCAGCTCCAGATGGAGTACTTCGAGCTGGCCAGGAAGTACGTGGAGGAGCGGTACGGCGTGGACGCCGACGAGCAGACCAAGGACGTCCTGATCCGCTGGGAGGACACGCTCAACCGGCTCGAGAACGACCCCATGAGCCTGGCCGGCGAGCTCGACTGGATCGCCAAGCGGGAGCTCATGGAGGGCTACCGGCGCCGGGACGACCTGGACTGGGACGCCGCCCGGCTGCACCTGGTGGACCTCCAGTACGCGGACGTACGCCCCGAGAAGGGCCTCTACAACCGCCTGGTGGCCCGTGGGCGCATGAAGCGGCTCCTGGACGAGACCGAGGTGGAGCGGGCCGAGACGGCGCCTCCGGAGGACACCCGCGCCTATTTCCGCGGCCGGTGCCTGGAGCAGTACGCCGACGACGTCGCGGCGGCCTCCTGGGACTCGGTGATCTTCGACCTGCCCGGCCGGGACTCGCTCCAGCGCGTCCCCACCCTGGAGCCGCTGCGGGGCACCAAAGCCCATGTGAAATCGCTCCTGGACCGATGCAGGACCGCCGAGGAACTGGTGCGGGTCCTGTCCGGCGGCTGATCGGAGGCCCCACGGGGGCCTGAAATGCCCCGGCACTGGGAATCATGGAATCAGTGCCCGGGCGTTGTCGAAACTGCGGGGCCGAAGTCGGACCCGCCCTATAGGGTCTGATCTTGTACGGACTCAACCGAGCGGGCCGATTCGAGCGGGGTGAGGGATATGGCGACCAAGGACACCGGCGGCGGACAGCAGAAGGCGACGCGTTCCACGGAGGAGGTCGAGGAGACCACCACGGAGGCGAGCTCCGATCTCCAGGAGCGCCAGGAGAAGCTCAGCGACGACGTGGACTCCGTCCTGGACGAGATCGACGACGTCCTCGAGGAGAACGCCGAGGACTTCGTTCGGTCCTTTGTGCAAAAGGGCGGCGAGTAGCCGCACGGCGCGTCTGTCGTCACCGTCCCCGGAGCCCCGGCGAAAGCCGTGGGCCCGGGGACGGATGACAAGCGGTGGCACGGGTAAGGTCCGTGCACAGCAAGCAAGATCGGCCGGCGCTTCCCACGGCGGGCCGACTCTCCCACCCGGAAGGAATCGCGTGGAAGCCAACCCTCGTAGCACCGGGCGTCTGCCGGCGGCCTTCCTGACGCCGGGCTCGTCCTCGTTCATCGACTTCCTGGCGGACCACTCGCCGGAGATGCTGCCGGGCGGGCGGAAGCTCCCCGACGGTGTCGTGGAGGCCCCGCACGGGACGACCATCGTGGCGGCCACGTTCCCCGGCGGGGTCGTGCTCGCCGGTGACCGGCGGGCCACCATGGGCAACATGATCGCGCAGCGGGACATCGAGAAGGTCTTCCCTGCCGACGAGTACTCCGCCGTCGGCATCGCCGGCACCGCCGGCCTCGCCGTGGAGATGGTCAAGCTGTTCCAGCTGGAGCTGGAGCACTTCGAGAAGGTGGAGGGCGTCACGCTCTCCCTGGAGGGCAAGGCGAACCGCCTCTCCACCATGATCCGGGGCAACCTCGGCATGGCCATGCAGGGGCTCGCCGTCGTACCGCTCTTCGCGGGCTGGGACGAGGGCAAGGAGAAGGGCCGCATCTTCTCCTACGACGTGACCGGCGGCCGCTCCGAGGAGCACGGGTTCGCCGCCACCGGCTCCGGCTCGATCTTCGCGCGCGGTTCGATGAAGAAGCTCTACCGCGCCGACCTGACCGAGCAGCAGGCCACCACGCTGGTCGTGCAGGCGCTCTACGACGCGGCGGACGACGACTCGGCGACCGGCGGTCCGGACATGGCACGCCGGATCTTCCCGATCATCACGGTCATCACGGACGAGGGCTACCGCAGGCTCACGGAGGACGAGTCCTCCGCGCTGGCCCGGTCGGTCACCGAGCGGCGTCTCGAGGAGCCCGACGGGCCCCGCGCCGCCCTGCTCTGACCACTCGTCGCCCGACTGAAGCCCAGAAGAAAGGGACGGACCGCCGGTGTCCACTCCGTTCTACGTCTCACCCCAGCAGGCCATGGCCGACCGGGCGGAGTACGCCCGCAAGGGCATCGCCCGAGGCCGCAGCCTTGTCGTCCTCCAGTACACCGACGGGATCGTCTTCGTCGGTGAGAACCCGTCCCGCGCGCTGCACAAGTTCAGCGAGATCTACGACCGGATCGGCTTCGCGGCCGCCGGCAAGTACAACGAGTACGAGAACCTCCGCATCGGCGGCGTGCGCTACGCCGACCTGCGGGGCTACACCTACGACCGGGACGACGTCACCGCGCGCGGCCTGGCCAACGTCTACGCCCAGACGCTCGGCACGATCTTCTCCAGCGCGGGGGAGAAGCCCTACGAGGTGGAGCTGGTCGTCGCCGAGGTCGGCACCGAGTCGTCGGGCGACCAGATCTACCGGCTGCCGCACGACGGCTCGATCGTGGACGAGCACGGCTCGGTCGCGGTCGGCGGGAACGCCGAGCAGATCGGCTCCTTCCTGGACCAGCGCCACCGGGACGGCATGTCCCTGGCCGAGGCCCTGAGGCTGGCCGTGCAGGCGCTCTCGCGGGACACCAACGGCAGCGAGCGGGAGATCCCCGCGGAGCGCCTGGAGGTGGCGGTCCTGGACCGCACGCGGCCGCAGCAGCGCAAGTTCAAGCGGATCGTCGGCCGTCAGTTGTCGCGTCTCCTGGAGGCGGACAACGCGGCGGTGGCGAAGACGGACGAGCCCTCGGACGAGGCTCCCGAGGAGTAGTCGGCACGGCCCGGAGGGGCCCCGGTCGCGTCCGCGCGGACCGGGGCCCCTCCGGCGTGTCCGCCCCTCCGGCGTGTCCGCCCCTCCGGCGTGTCCGCCCCTCAGGCGGCCGGTGCGGGCCCCGAGGAGCCTCGGGGGACCAGGGCGACGGGAAGGGTGTCCGGCAGGGGCCGTTCGCCCGCGAGGACGGCGAGGAGGGCCTCCATGCCCCGCCGGCCGAAGTCCTCGGCGGGCAGCCGCACGGTGGTGAGTTCCGGCTCGACCACCGTCGCCAGGGCCATGTCGTCGAAGCCGGTCACCGACAGGTCCTCGGGGACGCGCAGTCCGAGCCGGCGCGCGGCCTTGCACACGCCGACCGCGAGGATGTCGTCGTCGCAGATCACCGCCGTGGGCAGGGGGCCGGGGACGTCGAGGGCCCGGCCGGCGGCCTCCCACGCGTCCGCGACGTTCAGCGGCGACCGCACGGTGCGCACCTCCGTGCCGCGCAGGGCGTGGGCGAGGGCGGCGGCCCGTACGTCGAAGGTCCAGGACGGGGCCGCGGAGGCCAGGTGCAGGAAGCGGCGGTGGCCGAGGCCGAGCAGGTGGTCGGTCACCCGGCGCATGCCGTCGGCGACGTCGAGGTTCACGTGGGCGGCGGCCCCGGGTCCGGCCGGGTCGCTGTCGAGCATGACGAGCGGGAGGTCGGTGCCCCGGAAGGCCTCCAGGGCGCCGGTCGCCATCGAGGAGGCGATCACCCCGTCGAGGGCGGCCTGCGCGGAGGCGAAGGGGTCGCGTGCGGGACCCAGGCCGTCGGGGGAGGGGTAGAGGACCACGCCGAAGCCGTGCCGGGCCGCCTCGGCGGCCGCTCCCGTGTAGACGTGCGCGAAGAACTCGTTGGTGAGGGCCGGGACGACGAGCATGGCGGTGCGGGTGCGGCCGAGGCGCAGATTGCGGGCGGCCAGGTTGGGCCGGTAGCCGAGCTCCCTGGCGGCCCCGCGCACCGCCTCGGCGGTGCGTTCCGACACACGGCCGCGCCATTTGTCGCCGAGCACGAGGGAGACGGTGGCCTGGGAGACGCCCGCGGTCCGGGCGACGTCCCGGCTGGTGGGGCGGGTGCCGCCGAGCGGCTCCGGGGTCTGCACACAAGCCTCCGCGTCGGGCGGTCCACGAACCGGTCACTGGGCGCGGGGTGGACCCGCGCGCTGCCGACATGGTACGTATGACCACGGAAGTTATACGTAAAACCTCGGCGCGGTCCGAGGCGAGGGGAGACCACATGGCCACCGAGGCCCCGGCGCGAGGCGGCTATCTCGACATACTCCGGGCGCCGCACGCGGCCCGGCTGCTCGCCGGCACCCTCGTGGGGCGCCTGCCCAACGGCGTCGGTCCCATCGCCATCACCCTCTTCGTCCGCGACCAGGGCGGCAGCTACACCCTGGCCGGCGGCCTCATCGCCGCCTACGGCGTCGCCACCGCCGTCGGCCAGCCCCTGCTCGGACGCGCCGTCGACCTCAAGGGCCAGCCCCGCGTCCAGCTGCCCGCCGCGGTCCTCTCCGCCCTCGGCATGGCCCTGCTCGCCCTCACCGGCATCGGCCACCTCGGCCTCGCCTACGCGGCCGTCGTCGTCGCCGGACTCTTCACACCGCCCCTGGAGGGTGGGCTGCGGGCCCTGTGGCCGAGCGTCCTCGGCCGCGAGGACCGCGTCCACCGCGCGTACGCCATGGACGCGGTCGCACAGGAGGTCATGTTCACCGTCGGCCCGCTGCTGCTGACCCTCCTGGTCTCCCTCTGGTCGCCCGCCGCCGCCCTCCTGGTCATCAACCTCCTCGGCGTCCTCGGCGCCCTCGCAGTCGTCCTCTCCGAGCCCTCCCGCACCTGGCGCTCCGCGCCCCGCGAGGCCCACTGGCTGGGCGCCCTGCGCTCCCCGGGCCTCCTCGCCCTCCTCGGCTCGTTCTTCTTCGTCGGCCTCGCGCTCGGCTCCATCACCGTCGCCGCCGTCGCGTACGCCGACGACCGGGGCACCCCGTCCGTCTACGGCTGGCTGATGGCCGCGCTCGGCCTCGGCGCCCTCGTCGGCGGTGTCACCTACGGCACCCGGCAGTGGTCCGGAGCGCCCGAGCGGCGGCTGCGCGTCCTCGTCCTGCTCCTCGCCGTCTGCTACCTGCCGCTGGTGCTCACCCCCGGCCCCGTCGCCATGGCCGGCCTCGCGGCCCTCGCCGGGCTCTTCCTGGCGCCCGTCCTCGCCTGCGCGTTCATCGTCGTGGACCGGCACGCGCCGCGCGGCACGGTCACCGAGGCCTTCTCCTGGCTCGTCACCACCTTCGGCGTCGGTTCGGCCCTCGGCTCCGCCGTGGCGGGCCCCGCCATCGAACTCGCCGGGACGGTCGCCGGATTCGCCGTCGCCGGGGCGGGCGGCCTGGTCGCCCTCCTCGTCCTGCTCGCCACCGGCCGTGTCCTCCACGTGCCCGCGGCCCCCGAACCCCCCGGGGCCGAGCCGCGACACGCCGTCGGTGCGGGCGCCCCCACCGCCGTACACACGGAAAAGAACACGCACTGATCGGAAAATGATCGAAACGGGAACGCCCAACCCGGTTTCAGCACAGGCCGTCAGGCGTAATGTTCAGACATGGACCGCCGCATTTTCGGGCTGGAGAACGAGTACGGCGTCACGTGCACGTTCAGGGGACAGCGCCGACTGTCTCCTGACGAAGTGGCGCGCTACCTCTTCCGCCGTGTCGTGTCATGGGGCCGCAGCAGCAATGTCTTCCTGCGGAACGGCGCCCGCCTGTACCTGGACGTGGGATCGCATCCGGAATACGCCACACCGGAATGCGACAACGTGACCGAACTGGTCACCCACGACAAGGCCGGTGAGCGCATTCTCGAGGGCCTGCTCGTCGACGCCGAACGCCGCCTGCACGAGGAGGGAATCGCGGGCGACGTCTACCTCTTCAAGAACAACACCGACTCGGCCGGAAACTCCTACGGCTGCCACGAGAACTATCTCGTCGCCCGCCACGGAGAGTTCTCCCGGCTCGCGGACATCCTCATTCCGTTCCTGGTCACCCGGCAGCTCATCTGCGGCGCGGGAAAGGTCCTCCAGACCCCGCGCGGAGCGGTGTTCTGCGTCTCCCAGCGCGCCGAGCACATCTGGGAGGGCGTCAGCTCGGCGACCACCCGCTCACGCCCCATCATCAACACCCGCGACGAGCCGCACGCGGACGCCGAGCGCTACCGCCGGCTGCACGTCATCGTGGGCGACTCGAACATGTCCGAGACGACCATGCTCCTCAAGGTCGGCGCCACCGACCTGGTGCTCCGCATGATCGAGGCCGGCACGGTGATGCGCGACCTGACCCTGGAGAACCCGATCCGGGCCATCCGCGAGGTCAGCCACGACACCACCGGGCAGCGCAAGGTCCGGCTCGCCAGCGGCCGCGAGGCCTCCGCTCTGGAGGTCCAGCGCGAGTACTACGAGAAGGCCGTCGACTTCGTCGACCGCCGCGGGATCCGCAACGGCACCGTCGCCCAGGTCCTTGAGCTGTGGGGCCGCACGCTCGACGCGATCGAGAGCGAGCGGCTCGACAGGATCGAGACCGAGATCGACTGGGTCATGAAGCACCGGCTCATCGAGCGCTACCGGGCCAAGCACAACATGACCATGTCGAACCCGAGGGTCGCGCAGATAGACCTCGCCTACCACGACATCCACCGCCGTCGTGGGCTGTACTACCTGCTGCAGAAGAACGGCCAGGCGGCTCGGATCTGCAACGACATGAAGATCTTCGAGGGCAAGTCGGTGCCCCCGCAGACCACTCGGGCCCGGCTCCGCGGCGACTTCATCCGCCGCGCCCAGGAGCAGCGACGGGACTTCACCGTCGACTGGGTGCACCTCAAGCTGAACGACCAGGCACAGCGCACGGTGCTGTGCAAGGACCCGTTCCGCTCCGTCGACGACCGCGTGGAAAAGCTGATCGCCGGAATGTAGGCCGGTCGTACCGGCGATGTGGGCCCCGCACGTTTGGCGTGCGGGGCCCTCGACGTGACAGGAGGGTCCCCTAGAGTGTCGGGACCACTACTGTGCCGTCTGAGATCTGAGGAACACGTGCGCCGACTTGCCGGCCTTCTCGTCGTCCCGCTGCTGCTGCTCTCCACAGCGGCGTGCGGCAGCGACGACAAGGGCTCCGATTCCGCTTCGATGACGAACGGGCTGCCCGCCATCACCGCGGGGGCCAAGTTCGGCGAGAAGCCGACCCTCGCCAAGGGCGAGGGCGCCCCGCCCAAGGAACTCAAGGTCAACGTCATCAGCGAGGGCAAGGGCGCGGTGACCAAGAAGGGCGACGCCCTCTCGGTGAACTACCTGGGTCAGGCCTGGGACTCCACCACCCCCTTCGACAACAGCTTCGACCGCGGCGAGCCCTTCAGCGTGACGCTGGGCGAGGGCCAGGTCATCAAGGGCTGGGAGCAGGCCCTCGAAGGACAGAAGGTCGGCAGCCGCATCGAGGTCGGCATCCCGCCGGAGCTCGGCTACGGCGAGAAGGGTTCGCCGCCGAGCATCCAGCCGAACGCCACCCTCGTCTTCGTCGTGGACATCCTGAAGTCCGTCACGATCCCCAAGTCCGCCACCGGCACGCCGGTCGCCCAGGACAACAAGGACCTGCCGAAGGTCGGCACGAACACCGACGGCAAGGCCCCCTCGCTGACGGTTCCCAAGGTCGACCCGCCGACCAAGCTCGTCTCGAACTACGTGCTCGAGGCCAAGGGCGAGGCCGTGACGGCCACCGACACCGTCGTCGTGAACTACGTCGCCGCCCTGTGGAAGGACGGCAAGGTCTTCGACTCGACGTACACCTCGGGCAAGCCCGCGAACTTCCCGCTCTCGCAGCTCACGCTGAAGGGCCTCAAGGACGGTCTGGTCGGCAAGACGGTCGGCAGCCGCGTCCTCATCGTCGCCCCGCCGTCCGAGGCGTTCGGCGACAAAGAGCAGCAGGGCATTCCGAAGAACTCCACGCTGGTGTTCGCCGTGGACATCCTGGCGAAGATGTAAGACTGTCCCGATCACGCAGTTCATCAGTATGAGGAGCAGTTCAGTGAGCATCGAGAAGCCCGAGATCGACTTCCCGGGTGGCGAGCCGCCGAAGGACCTGGAGATCAAGGACATCTGGGAGGGCGACGGCGACCTCGCCGAAGCCGGTGACTTCGTGAAGGTCCACTACGTCGGTGTGTCCTTCGACTCCGGCGAGGAGTTCGACGCCTCCTGGAACCGCGGCGCCCCCCTCGACTTCCACCTCGGTGCCGGTCAGGTCATCCAGGGCTGGGACCAGGGCGTCCAGGGCATGAAGGTCGGCGGCCGCCGCCAGCTGGTCATCCCCGCGCACCTCGCGTACGGCGACCGCGGCGCCGGTGGCAAGATCGCCCCGGGCGAGACGCTGATCTTCGTCTGCGACCTCGTGGGCGTCACCAAGCGCTGACCCGCGCACCCCGACCGGTTCCGGTCGCTCCGAGGGCCCCCGCCATCGCCGGCGGGGGCCCTCGGCCGTGCTCCCGGCTCCGGTCCCGGCTTTGGTCCCGACACCCCGGGGCGGTACGGTCGGACGTCCGAGAAGTGGAACGGCGAAGGGGTGCGGGGCGTCGATGGCGATTGCCAAGTCCGAGCGGCTGATGAATCTCGCGCTGTGCCTGCTCGGGACACGCCGCCCGCTGAGCAAGCGGGAGCTCCGCGGCTCCATCGAGGCCTACCTCGAAGCGAGCGGCGACGACGCGTTCAACCGCATGTTCGAGCGCGACAAGGACGATCTCCGCGAGCTCGGCCTCGTCATCGAGACCGTCGAGAACCTGGAGGGCGAGACCGGCTACCTGGCCCGCCGCGACTCCAACCGTCTGCCGCCCATCACCCTGGACGCCGAGGAGGCCGCCGCGCTCGGCCTCGCCGCCAAGGTCTGGCAGCAGGCCCGCCTCGCCGGGGCCGCCAGCGGCGCCCTGCAGAAGCTCCGCGCCGCCGGCATGCCGGAGGCGGAGGACTCGTACGACACCCAGCCCAGCGCCCTCGAACCGCGGATCCCCGTCCACGAGACCGCCTTCGAACCACTGATGCTGGCCTGCCGCGACCGCCGGCCCGTCACCTTCGACTACCGCAAGGCCAACGCCGCCCGCCCCGAGGCCCGCCAGGTCGAACCCTGGACCCTCGAATGCTGGCGCGGCCACTGGTACCTGGCCGGCTGGGACCGCGAGCGCGGCGCCGAGCGCGTCTTCCGGCTCTCCCGCATCACCGGCAAGGTCCGCTCCCGGGCCGGCGCCTTCACCGCGCCCGTGCCCGACGTCGTCACCGTCCGCGAGACCGTGGAGAGCTGGGCCGGCGAGACCGCCACCCGCTCCGCCCGGATCCGGCTGCGCACGGGCTGCGGCTACCCGCTGCGCGCCCGCGCCCAGTCCGTGACCGAGGGCGCCGACGGCTGGGACGAGCTGGAGATCCCGTACGGGCACGGCCTCGACGCCTGGCTCGTCGAGTTCGGCCCCGATGTCGTCGTACTGGAACCGGCCGATCTGCGGGCCGACGTGGTGGACCGGCTGCGCGCCGTGGCCAAGGGCTGAGGGGGAGACGTACCGCATGGCTGCCAACGCGATCGACCAGACGAGGCGGATGCTCTCGCTCGTCACCTATCTCCGTGAGCGCCCCGGCGCCCACGTCGCCGATGTCGCCCGCGCCTTCGGGATCACCGAGGACGAGCTGATCTCCGACCTGGACGTGCTGCCCATGTGCGGCACCAGCTTCCGTGGCGGGGACCTCCTCGACATCGACACCGACGGCGACCGGATCTGGTGGCACAACCCGGACGACGTCGCCGCGCCTCTGCGGCTCGCCGCCGACGAGGCGACCGCCCTCCTCGTCGCCGCCCGCGCCGTCGCCACCCTTCCCGGACTCCGGGAGAGCGACCGCGAGGCGCTGCTCCGCGCCACCGCCAAGCTGGAGGCGGCCGCCGGCGAGGCCGCCGGGGCCAGCTCCCGGCTCTCGGTGACCTTCGAGTCCGAGGGCGGGGTCTTCGCCGAGGTCGACCGCGCGATCTCCGAGCGCCGCCGCCTCTGGGTGCGCTACTACTCGCCCGCCCGCGACGAACTCACCGAGCGCGAGGTCGACCCGATCAGGCTCTTCGCCGTCGGCCACACCTATATGGAGGCGTGGTGCCGGCTCTCCGAGGCGCGCCGCACCTTCCGGCTCGACCGCGTGGCCGAGATCCGCATCCTCGACGAGCACGCGGCGCCGCCCGAGCTGGAGCTGCGTGACCTCTCCGCGGGTCTGGTCCAGCCTTCCGCCGACGACCCCGAGGTCGTCGTCGAGGTCGGTCCCGGCGGGCGCTGGGTCGCCGAGTACTACCCGCACGACCGGGCCGAGGAGCTGCCCGACGGCGGGCTGCGGATCACCCTGCGGACGCCGGACCCGGCCTCGCTGCGCCGGCTCGCGCTGCGGCTGGGCAGCGACGGGCGGATCGTCGCGCCGCAGGAGCTCGCCGACAACGCCAGGACGGCGGCGGCCGCCGCGCTCGCCGCGTACGGGGGCGAGTGACGTTCCCCGCCCGGGGGACGCTGTTACTGACGTGGTGGCGTCGCTGACGTGGTGACCGGTGTGGTGACGGCCCCGGCACGCCGAGGCAGGTGCGGACGTACGTGCCTCGCGTCCCGTGGTGCGTAGAGAGCGGGAGTCAAGAGATGAGGGAAATGTCCGTGATGCACGGTTATACGGCGACGGTGGCCCCGGTCCTCTTCAAGGCCGCCTGCCCCGACTGCCGCTCCCGCTTCGAACTCTCCGCGAGCGCCCTGCGCCTCGCCATCGGGGCCAGCCGCCGCACCACCTTCTACTCCTTCACCTGCCCCGAGTGCGGCAGCTCCGTCCGCAAGCCCGCCGGCGAGCGCATCGTCGAACTCCTCACCGGCGGCGGCGTCCGGACCCTCAGACTCCACACGAGCGTCTGAGCGCGCGGCCCGGCCGCCGGGTCCGCCGCATCCAACGTCTAGGCTCAGCACATGTTCTGGCCCATGCTCGCCATCGCCCTCGGCTTCCTCGGCATCGCCGTCCTCGGCGTCCTCGCCGTCCGGGTCTTCGTCGAGGTCCAGCGCCTCGGCCGTCAAGTGGCCCACACCACACAGCGGATCAGCCAGGCCGCCGAAGACCTCGAAACGGCCGCCGTCGGTCTGGCCCGAACGGGCGAGTCCCTGCGCTGAGTCCGTGCCGTACGCTGCGTGGAGCGGCCCTGAACCGGGCGCGCGGGACGCAATCGGGAGTATGCAAGGGCATTGCCCTGCGTTTACTCCTGCGGGTTACGATCGCAGACAGCGCGGTGGCCGGACGCTTGTCCGACCCGCCGGGCACCGCACTCCATGTCGCCTCGGTGAAGAAGGTAAACAGCTATGGGTAGGCTCGGCCCCACCGAGATCATTCTCATTCTCGTCGTCATCATCCTGCTGTTCGGCGCCAAGAAGCTCCCGGACATGGCCCGCTCGCTCGGCAAGTCGGCCCGCATCCTCAAGAGCGAGGCCAAGGCGATGAAGTCGGACGACCAGCAGAGCGCCCCCGCCGACCCGCCCGTCGCCGGCACCGCCGCCGCCCAGGAGCCCGCCCCGCGCACCATCCAGGCCGCTCCCGGTGACGTGACCAGCGCGCGTCCCGTGACCGAGCCCTCGGACACCACCAAGCGCTGACCCGGTCCGCCGCGGCCGCCGCACCGTGCGGCGGCCTGCCGCACGAGATGAGGACGTGGGTTGCCCAAGTCTGCCCGCAAGCAGGAGAAGGATCCCGAGGGCCGGATGCCCCTCGTGGAGCACCTGCGTGAACTCCGCAACCGACTGGCGAAAGGTCTCCTCGCCGTCGCCGCGGTGACGATCGTGGCCCTCGTGTACAGCGAGGAGCTGATGCAGTTCCTGACGAAGTCGGTGCCCACCTGCGGCCCGAACGTCGCCAGCAACGGTGGAAACTGCGCGATCGTCTCCTTCAACACGCTGATGGCCCCGTTCAGCACGACGATCCAGCTGTCGCTGACCACGGGCCTCGTCGTCGCGAGCCCCATCTGGCTCTACCAGCTGTGGGCCTTCGTCGCGCCCGGACTGCACAAGAGCGAGAAGAAGTACACGTACGCCTTCGTCGGCGCCGCCGTACCGCTGTTCTCCGCCGGCGCCTACCTCGCGTACCTGATCCTCCCCATCAGCGTGAAGGTCCTCATCAGCCTCACGCCCGAGGGCTCCGCGAACATCCTCTCGCTCGGTGACGTCCTCGACTTCACCCTCCGCATGGTGCTCGTCTTCGGCCTGGCCTTCGAGCTGCCGCTGGTCCTGGTCATGCTCAACCTCACCGGAGTCCTCACCGGCCGCCGGATGGCCGGCTGGTGGCGCGGCGTGATCATGGGCGTCTTCGTCTTCGGCGCCGTCATCACCCCCACCACCGACCCCGTCGGCATGATCGCCCTCGCCGGACCCATCACCGTCCTGTACTTCGGGGCCGTCGGCTTCTCCCTCCTCAACGACCGGCGGCGCAAGCGCAACAACCCCGACGCCGAGCTCGACGACGACGAGGCCTCGGTGCTGGACCTCACCCCGCAGGCCGTCGGAGCCATCGAGCCGGTCGGCGCCGCCCGCGCCCTGCCCGAGCAGGCCACCGGCGAACCCGGCGGTGCCGGCGTACAGCGCGCGAACGGTTACGACGACATCACCTGATCTTGTAGGGTCCCCCCAGACTCCGTCCGGGGGGACCCCATGACCAGCGAGCTCACCCTCTTCGTCAACCCCACCGCGGGCCGCGGCCGCGGCGCCCACGCCGCCCGGCCCGCCGCCGGCATCCTGCGAGACGCCGGATTCTCCGTACGTACGGTCCTCGGACACGACGCCGACGACGCCCTCCGACGCGCCCGCGAGGCGGTCGCGGCGGGCACGGACGCCCTGGTCGTCGTCGGCGGCGACGGAATGATCTCCCTCGCGCTCCGCGCGGTCGCCGGGACCCGTACCCCACTCGGAATCATCCCCGCCGGCACCGGCAACGACTTCGCCCGCGCACTCGGCCTGCCCGTCCGCGACCCGGCCGCCGCGGCACGCCTCGCGGCACGCATCCTCAGGACGACGGGCGCCCGGAGCATCGACCTGGGACGGATCCGGACCGGCGGGGGCCCGACCGGCGCCGGCGACCCGGCCGGCGCTGCGACCGGGGAACCCACCGGCGACGCGGCCGAAGGCCTCGCCGGGGGATCCGCGAACGGCCGCTGGTACGCCACCGTCCTCGCCTCCGGCTTCGACTCCCGCGTCAACGACCGGGGCAACCGCATGCGCGTCCCCGCCGGGCGCTTCACGTACGACCTCGCGATCCTCGTCGAGCTCGCCGGCTTCCGGCCCGTCCCGTACCGCCTCACCCTCGACGACGGCAGCGTCGTCGAGACCGACGCCACCCTCGTCGCCGTCGGCAACGGCAGCTCCTACGGCGGCGGCATGCGGATCTGCGCCGACGCCCGCCTCGACGACGGACTCCTCGACGTCACCGTCGTCGGCGACTGCGACCGCAGGACCCTGCTCAAGGTCTTCCCCCGCGTCTACAAGGGCACCCACCTCAGCCACCCGAAGGTCACCACGTACCGGGTCCGCACCCTCACCCTCGAAGCCCCCGACACCACCGGGTACGCCGACGGCGAGCCCCTCGGCAGGCTCCCCCTCACCGTGAGCTGCGTCCCCGGCGCACTGCGCGTCCTCGCCCCGGCCCCCGGCGAGGAGCCCGGAACGGAGGCGTAGCGGAACCGCGCCGAGGCCTGGTGCGGAACCCGCGCCGAGCCCCGGAGCGAGACCCTCCACATCCCCTCGATAAAGATCGCGTCACTGTCACAGGCGGCGGGTAGGCTCGAGAACAAGATGACAGAGGACCTCACACCAGCCGAGGCGTACGCGGCCGCCCTTGCCCGCAACGCCGATGCGGCCACCGCGCTGGCCCCCTTCCGCGAGATGTACGAGTTCGGTCTGGACCCCTTCCAGATCGAGGCATGCCGGGCCCTCGAAGCGGGCAAGGGCGTACTCGTCGCCGCGCCCACGGGCTCCGGCAAGACCATCGTCGGCGAATTCGCCGTCCACCTCGCCCTCGACCAGGGCCGCAAGTGCTTCTACACGACCCCGATCAAGGCGCTGTCGAACCAGAAGTACGCCGACCTCGTCAGGCGGTACGGCAACGACAAGGTCGGCCTGCTCACCGGCGACAACAGCGTCAACGGCGATGCGCCCATCGTGGTCATGACCACCGAAGTCCTCCGCAACATGCTGTACGCGGGATCCCAGGCCCTCTCCGGCCTCGGCTACGTGGTCATGGACGAGGTCCACTACCTCTCCGACCGCTTCCGCGGCGCCGTCTGGGAGGAAGTGATCATCCACCTCCCCGCATCGGTCACCCTCGTCTCACTCTCCGCGACCGTGTCCAACGCCGAGGAATTCGGCGACTGGCTCGACACCGTCCGCGGCGACACCGAGGTCATCGTCTCGGAGAGCCGTCCCGTCCCCCTCTGGCAGCACGTCCTCGCCGGACGCCGGATGTACGACCTCTTCGAGGAGGAGACCGACCACGGCGGCCGCGGCGCCTCCCGCCGCGAGGTCAACCCCGACCTCCAGCGTCTCGCCCGCACCGAGAACACGCGCACGTACAACCCGCGCGACCGGCGCCGCGGCAAGATGATCCGCGAGGCCGACCGCGAGCGCGAGCGCCGCCAGCGCTCCCGCATCTGGACCCCCGGACGCCCCGAGGTCATCGAGCGCCTCGACGCGGAAGGCCTCCTGCCCGCCATCACCTTCATCTTCAGCCGCGCCGGCTGCGAGGCCGCCGTCCAGCAGTGCCTCTACGCCGGACTCCGGCTCAACGACGACGAGGGGCGCCGCCGCGTCCGCGAGATCGTCGAGGAGCGCACCGCGGCCATCCCCACCGAAGACCTCCACGTCCTCGGCTACTACGAATGGCTCGAAGCGCTGGAGCGCGGCATCGCCGCCCACCACGCCGGCATGCTCCCGACCTTCAAGGAGGTCGTCGAAGACCTCTTCGTGAAGGGCCTCGTCAAGGCCGTCTTCGCCACCGAGACGCTCGCCCTGGGCATCAACATGCCCGCGCGCACCGTCATCCTGGAGAAGCTCGTCAAGTGGAACGGCGAGCAGCACGCCGACATCACCCCCGGCGAGTACACCCAGCTCACCGGCCGCGCCGGCCGCCGCGGCATCGACGTCGAGGGCCACGCCGTCGTCCTCTGGCAGCGCGGTCTCGACCCCGACCACCTCGCCGGACTCGCCGGCACCCGCACATACCCGCTGCGCTCCAGCTTCAAGCCCTCGTACAACATGGCGGTCAACCTCGTCGAAGGCTTCGGCCGGCACCGCTCCCGCGAGCTCCTCGAAACGTCCTTCGCCCAGTTCCAGGCCGACCGCTCCGTCGTCGGCATCTCCCGACAGGTGCAGAAGAACGAGGAGGGCCTCGAAGGCTACCGCGAGGGCATGACCTGCCACCTCGGCGACTTCGAGGAGTACGCGCGGCTCCGCCGCGACCTCAAGGACCGCGAGACCGAACTGGCACGCCAGGGCGCCGCCCAGCGCCGCGCCCAGGCCGCCGGCTCCCTGGAGAAGCTCAAGCCCGGCGACGTCATCCACGTCCCCACCGGCAAGTTCGCCGGACTCGCCCTCGTCCTCGACCCGGGCATCCCCGCCGGCCGCACCAACGGCCACCGCGGCTTCGAGCACCACGACGGACCCCGCCCCCTCGTCCTCACCGCCGAGCGGCAGGTCAAGAGGCTCGCCTCCATCGACTTCCCCGTCCCGGTCGAGGCACTGGAGCGGATGAGGATCCCCAAGTCCTTCAACCCGCGCTCCCCGCAGTCCCGTCGCGACCTCGCCTCCGCCCTGCGGAGCAAGGCCGGCCACATCAACCCCGACCGCCACCACAAGCAGCGCTCGGCCGCCGCCGACGACCGCGAGATCGCCCGGCTGCGCACCGAGATCCGCGCCCACCCCTGCCACGGCTGCGACGAGCGCGAGGACCACGCCCGCTGGGCCGAGCGCTACCACCGCCTCCAGCGCGACACCCAGCAGCTGGAGCGGCGCATCGAGGGCCGCACCAACACCATCGCGCGCACCTTCGACCGGATCGTCGCGCTCCTCACCGAGCTCGACTACCTGCGCGGCAACGAGGTCACGGAGAACGGCAAGCGACTCGCCCGGCTCTACGGCGAACTCGACCTGCTGGCCAGCGAATGCCTCCGCGACGGTGTCTGGGAGGGCCTGACCCCGGCCGAACTGGCCGCCTGCGTCTCGGCGCTGGTGTTCGAGGCGCGTCAGTCCGACGACGCCGTCGCGCCCAAACTGCCCGCGGGCAACGCCAAGGCGGCGCTCGGCGAGATGGTCAGGATCTGGGGCCGGCTCGACGCCCTCGAAGAGGAATTCAAGATCAACCAGGCGGAGGGGGTCGGCCAGCGCGAACCCGACCTCGGATTCGCCTGGGCCGCCTACCAGTGGGCCTCCGACAAGAGCCTCGACGAAGTCCTGCGCGAGGCCGAGATGCCGGCCGGCGACTTCGTCCGCTGGTGCAAGCAGGTCATCGACGTCCTCGGACAGATCGCCGCGGCGGCGCCCAAGGAGAACAGCACCGTCGCCAAGAACGCCCGAAAGGCCGTGGACGCGCTGCTGCGAGGGGTCGTCGCCTACAGCTCGGTGGGCTGACAGTCCCTCCCTTCCCGTGCGGGGCCGAGTGCCCGTGGTGATCACGCCACGGGCACTCGGCCTTTTTCGAACGTCCGATTGTCGTACTCAGGTCGTGGTCGCATTCGTTGTCCACAGGCCGTCGTCCACAGGGGTGGCGCGCGCGGGGCCCTTCCGATTGCATGGACTCACAAGCAGGGAAGGCCAGTTGGGGAGGGGACAACCATGACCACGCAAGCCGGTCATTCGCACGCGGGGGCGCAGGACGAAGGGCAAGCCCACGCCGCGCAGCACCACGAGGGGCAACCGGCGGAGACACCGCCAGACACTCCGGCAGCAGTCCGGACCGCGGTTCCGGTTGTCGTCGACGGGCCGCGAGGCGTGCCCCTCCTCGGCAGCCTGCCCGCCTTCGGAAAGAACCCGCTGGCCTTCTTCGAACAACTCCGCGACCGCGGCGACATCGTCCGCTGGCGCTTCGGCCGCAAACCCTCCCTCTTCATCGCCCACCCCGACACCGTCGGCGAACTCCTCACCGAGGTCGAGCGCACCTTCGACCAGCCCGACCTCGGCATCGCCTTCCGCACCCTCCTCGGCAACGGCGTCATCGTCTCCAAGGGCGCCGACTGGCGACGCAAGCGCTCCCTCGTCCAGCCCTCCGTCCGGCCGAAACAAGTCCGCTCCTACGCGGCGTCCATGTCCGAATGCGCCGTCGCCCTCGCCGACCGATGGACCGACGGGCAGCACATCGACATCAAGAAGGAGATGGCAGCCCTCACCCAACTCGTCGCCGTCCGCACCATCTTCGGCGTCGACACCGCCGCCGACGCCGAAGCCATCGGACAGGCGATGGACGTCGCACAGAAAGAGATCGGCGCCGAGTTCAGCGGCATCGGAGCAGTACTGCCCGACTGGCTGCCGACCCCCGGACGCGCCCGCATCAAGCGGGCCACCGCCGTCATCGACGCCGAGGTCTCCCGCGTCGTCTCCCGCCACCGCGACGGCGACACCGAACGCCCCGACCTCCTCAGCCGCCTCCTCGCCGCCCGCGACGAAACCGGCGCGCCCCTCTCCGACCAGGAGATACGCGACGAGACCGTCACCCTCTACATCGGCGGCCACGAAACCACAAGCTCCACGCTCGTCTGGGCCTGGTACCTCCTCTCCCGCAACCCGGGGGTTCGCGACGCCCTCGCCGAGGAACTCGACCGGGTCCTCGCCGACCACGAACCCGGCTACGACGACTACGCCTCCCTCACCTACACCCAGGCGGTCATCAAGGAGACCCTCCGCCTCTACCCCACGATCTGGCTGATCACCGGTCTCGCCAAGGAGGGCGCCACGCTCGGCGGCGCGCCCGTCCCGGCCGGCACCCGTGTCTGGTCCAGCCAGTGGGCCACCCACCGCGACCCCCGCTGGTACGGCGACGCGGAAGCCTTCCGCCCCGAGCGCTGGATCGAACGGGACGGCGAACCCGCCGAGGAGATACCCGAGTACGCCTGGTTCCCCTTCGGCGGCGGCCCCCGTGTCTGCCTCGGCACGCGGTTCGCCCTCGTGGAGGCGGTCCTGATCCTCGCGGTCCTGGCCCGCCGCTACCACCTGGACGTCACCACCGGGGAGATCCTCCCCGTCCCGAGCCTCACGCTCCAGCCGGACCGCGACGTCCTGGCGACGGTACGAGCACGGGGCTGACGCGGCCCGACCGGAAACGCGGCCGGGGGCGGCGGAGGCAGGCCGAGGCCGCCACCGCTCAGCCGGGCGCCCGCCCGGTCAGGCGGGCGGTCACGCGGACGACGCCAGGGCCGTCGCCAGGTCCCGGAGGTCATCGGCATCCAGGACCCGCTCGCCGAAGCCGGGCAGGGGGACATGGAGGGTGGCCGTCCAGCGGGCGGGGATCCCACCGGCGCCGTGCACGGCGCCGGCGAGCATCCCGGTCACGGCCGCGACCGTGTCGGTGTCCCCGCCCAGGTCGACCGCCGCGGCCACGGCCTCCTCGAACGAGCCGGTCGTACGCAGCGCCCACACGGCCGAACCGAGACAGGGCCACACCGCGCCGTTGAACTCGGTGGCGTCGTCCGGATGCCAGCCGGGCGACAGGACCGTGGCCCAGCGATCCCGGTGCTGCGGGGCCACCTCGGCGAGGGTCGCGGGCAGCGCGGCGAACGGGTCCCCGCCAAGGAGGGTGACACGGATCAGCTCGTGGAGGATCGCCGTGCCCTCCCCGGCCGCGCCGTCGCCATGCGTCAGGGCGCTGATCCGGCGGGCGGCGTCCATCGTCTCCGCCCGCCCCCGGGCCGCGAAGTACACGGCGGAGGCCGAGGCCCGCATCAGCGAACCGTTGCCCGCGGCCCGCGCGTTGATCTGGAAGTGCATCGAGGCGGCCAGGTCCCAGGGGTCCCCACCGAGCAGGACCTGCTCGGTCTGGAGGCCGATGTCCTTGGGGTCGGCCGCGGCCCAGCGGCGGAACCGGTCGAAGATGTCCGGCAGGTCGAGGCCACCCCGTTCGAGGAGCGACTCACCGACGAGGACGGCCATCTGCGTGTCGTCGGTCGCCTCGCCGGGGTCCCAGCCGCCACCCCCGCACAACTCCCCGACGCCGTCGGGGAAGTGCTCCCGGAAGACTCCCGGGAGCCTGAACTCGAAGGGGGCGCCGAGAGCGTCGCCCACGGCGGAGCCGAGGACGGCGCCCACGGAACGTTCGGTGGCTCGCATCCGGTCAGGGTAGTGCGGGCTCGGTCCGCCGCCGCGGCGCCCTGGACGACCACACCGCGCGGACCACCAGGAACAGGGGCAGCCCCAGAGGGGAGAGAAGGATCGTCAGGATCAGCAGAGGACCCATCAGCAGCGGCGGCACGGCGAGGCGACGGGCCTCGCGGTACATCCACTGACCGAGCAGCAGGTCCCAGGCGATGACCTGGGCCCAGATCGCACCGGCTCCGTTCGCGAGTGCCACGAGATCGCGGAAGGTGTCGATGTCGGGACTGCTGACCGCCGTCCACAGCTCCGGCGCCACCGGGGCTGCGAGGACCGCCCAGACCACCAGGAGCGGCAGCACGGTCAGGGGCGAGGCCGCGACGCGTTCGGTGATCCGCCACGCCGGCGCGAAGATCATCAAGAGCCACACCGGCGCGGCGAGAAGGAACGTCAGCTCGAAGAGGAAGCCCGTCATGAGGTGACCTCTTCCTCGAAGGGGGCTGGGGTGGAGGGGGACGGGGAAGGAGGGGAGGGGGAGGGGGAGGGGGAGGCCTCCCGGAAGGAGAGGGCCGCGGACGCCCCGCCCAGCAGGGCGATTGCCCCCGCCCCCGCCAGTGTCGCGCCGTCCGGTGCGAACAGGGCCTGGCCGCGCAGGGCCTGCCAGGTCAGCAGGGCGAAGGTCGCGGTGTACGCGGCCGAGGCCGTGAGGGTGAGCCGGAGGCGCACGTGTTCGTCCGCGAGGCGGGCGAAGCGCGGGGCGAGCGCGGCCAGGACGAGCAGAAGCAGCGGGAGCAGCTGCAGGGCGTGCATGCCGAAGAAGTGCGGTATGCGCAGGTCGCCGCCGTTGCTCGCCCAGCCGGTCAGCGGCATCGAGGGGCCGCCGTCCGGGACGCCGACGGCATGGGCGCCGGTGATCGGCGATTCCTCGACCTCCAGCTGCTCCGGGGTCGGACGGACCATCAGGAAGCCCACCGCGGCGCCCGCCAGGGCGATGAGTGAGGACAGCCGGACGGCCCAGGCCATCGCCCGGTCGAGGATCTTGGCGCGCAGCAGGAGGACCGCGATGACGAGCGCGCCCAGCCAGAGCAGCACGACGGTGGCGCCCATGACTTGGAAGACGGTGTCGTCGAAGGGAGTGGCGTTGTTGAAGTGACTCCGCTTGCCGCGGATCACCTGGAGGGTGATGAGCACCATCTCACCGGCGCTGGCGACGGCGACCACGGTTCCGGCCCACCAGCCGAGACGGCGGCCGCGAGGCAGCAGCGAGAGCATCCAGGCGAGCGAGAGTGCGTACGCGAGGAACGAGACCGAGAACTTGAAGGGCTTGCTCCAGATCGGCACGCCGACCAGGATCCGGTCGTCGACGACGATGCCGACGGCGGAGATCAGGGCGAGAACGCCCATGGAGACCGCGAATAAGACCAGCGGTCGATGGAGCCGCAGGAGTGGGTTCTTGTGCGACGAAGACATGCGGATCCCCCGTGGGAAGGTATGGATAGTGGGACTAGCCACTATCTGATAGCGCCACTATCTATGATGGGGATGTCGGTCGGCAAGGCCGAAGCGAGGCCGGAAAGGTGAACACGCGGTGCGCATCGGAGAGTTGAGTCGCAGGACCGGGGTGTCCATCCCGACGATCAAGTTCTACGTACGGGAAGGGCTGCTGCCGGCCGGGGAACTGACGAGCCCGAACCAGGCCTCGTACGGGGAGACGCATGAGCAGCGCCTCCGCCTGATCCGGGCGCTCCTCGATGTGGGCGGCCTGTCGGTGGCGGCTGTCCGTGAGGTGATCCTCGCGATCGACGACCCCGACCGGTCGGTGCACAAGCTGCTGGGCACCGTCGCCTCCGGGCTGGTGCCGCGCTATGACCGCGAGCCGAACGCCGGGATGGAGGACGCGAGGAAGCAGGTCGCGGCGCTGATCGCCGCGCGCGGCTGGCGGGTGCAGCCGGGCAACCCGGCCTCGGAGGCGCTCGCCGTGGCCCTCGCGGCGGTCGACGAGGCCGGGCACGGTTCGTTCGCCGGGGTCCTGGAGGCCTACGCGGACGCCGCCGAGCGGGTGGCGCGGGCGGACCTGGGTTGGGTGGCGCACAATCTGGCGCGCGAGGAACTGGTCGAGAGCGTGGTCGTCGGCACGGTCATCGGCGACGCGATCTTCTCGGCGCTGCGGCGGATGGCCCAGACGGACACGTCGGACCGTATGTACGGGCAGGCGACCTAGAGGGCGTCAGAGGGCGTCGTACCGATCGGCCCGGGCTCGCGGCGCGATCGGCAAGACACCTCTGGGGCGCGGCTGCGGATCATGGGCCGAGGCGAGGGCCGGCCAGTGCCCTATGTGTTGACCGCCTGAGGCAAGCAGTGCTGGAGTCGGCACGTGGACAGCATCCCCGCCAACCGGCGGCTCTGGAACCAGATCAGCAGCGCCTACCAGGACAGGCACGACCCGCGAATCGGCGCCACACCCCGGCTGTGGGGCATGTACTCCATCCCCGATGCGCACCTGCGCGCCCTGGGCGACGTCACCGGCAAGCGTGTCCTCGAACTCGGCTGCGGCGCCGGTCAGTGGTCCAGGGCGCTCGCCGCCGAGGGCGCCACCGTGGTCGGGCTCGACGTGTCCGAAGCCCAACTCGGCGCAGCGGCCCGCGCGATGGGAGCGGCCCGCTATCCGCTGGTGCAAGGGGCCGCCGAACGACTCCCCTTCGCCGCCGAAAGCTTCGACCTGGTGTTCTGCGACTTCGGCGGGCTCAGCTGGGCGTCCCCGCACTTGGCCGTCCCGCAGGCCGCACGCGTCCTGGGCCGAGGCGGGCGCCTGGTGTTCAACGTCGCCAGCCCATGGTTCGAAGCCTGCTACGACGAGGCCGCCGGCCGTGTGACCACGACGCTGCAGCAGGACTACTTCGGGCTGAGCGCCATCGCCGAGGGCGACGGTGCGACCAGCTATCAGCTCACCTATGGCGCCTGGGTCAAGGTCCTGCGCGGCGCGGGTCTCATCATCGACGACCTCATCGAGCCGCGGCCCGAACGGGGAACGCCCAACGGCTACAACGAGACCGACCCACCCGACTGGGCACACCGCTGGCCGGCCGAACTGCTCTGGGTGACCCGCAAACCGTGAGTTCCGCCGCGCCGAGACGTGACGGCATCTCCTCGCCGGGCAGGTCGAGGGCCTGCCCGGCTGATCATGGGCGGATCCGGGCAGCCCAGGGCCGGCATCACCTGGAGGAGCGGTGCGGGGCCCGAGGTGGACGGCCCCCCGGCCTGCGTCGCGCTCGCAAGCGGCGCGGGGCCCGGGGGGGTCAGCCCCCGGGCCCCGCGCCGTGAGCCGACGGCCCGGCTCCGTGTCTCAGTTCTCCTGCTCGCGCTCCACCTGGTCGTTCCACTCGCGCTTGATCGCGCGCCACGCCTCGTCCGACTTGCCCTGGCGCCAGTAGCCCGAGATCGACAGCCGCTCGCGCGGGATCTCGCGGTCCAGTCGCAGGTGGCGGCGGAGGTCCTTCACGAAGCCCGCCTCGCCGTGGACGAAGGCGTGCGCGTCGCCCGCCGGGAACTCCAGGTTCTGCACGGCCTCGACGAGCGCCTCGCCCGCCGGGCGGTCGCCCCGGTGCAGCCAGGTGACGTGGATGCCGTGCTCCGTCGCGAACTTCTGCTCCTCGGCGGCGTCCGAGATCTCCACGAACGCGTGCACCCGCGCCCCCTCGGGCAGCCGTTCCAGGGCCACCGCGATCGCCGGCAGCGCGCTCTCGTCGCCCGCGAGCAGGTGCCAGTCCGCCGCCGGGTCCGGCGTGTAGCCGCCGCCGGGGCCGAGGAAGCGCACCGTCTCGCCCGCCTGTGCCCGCGCCGCCCACGGTCCCGCGAGACCCTCGTCGCCGTGGACCACGAAGTCGATGGTCAGCTCGCGGTGGACCGGGTCCCAGGCCCGTACGGTGTACGTCCGCGTCGTCGGCCACTGCTCCCGGGGGAACTCCGCCCGGATCCGGTCCATGTCGAACGGCTCCGGATAGGCGACGCCCTCGGGGGCGAAGAGCAGCTTCACGTAGTGGTCGGTGTACGTGCCGACCTCGAAGGCGTCGAGGCCGGGGCCGCCCAGGACGACCCGCACCATGTGCGGGGTGATGCGCTCGGTGCGCACCACACGCGCTTCGGTGGCCTTCGGTGCCTTGCGGGGCTGCTCCGCCACGAGTGGTTCTCCTGACTCGACGTAACTCGACGTACCGGGTACTTAGGTATGCCTAAGCTAGCACCCCGACGTGCGGTCGACCCAGTGTGGCCGGATTTCGTCAGCGTTGCAGGACCGGCAGCAGACGGCCCACGGCCCCGCCGAGGCCCCAGCGCTTCGCGAGGGCGTCGAGGGCCGCCGGGTCGCGGGGAGCCTTCGGCAGGGTCGCGTCGAACTCCGCCAGCGGTACGTCTCCGGCGACGCGCACCACCGTCGGCGCGACGTCCAGGTATGCCGCCGCCTCCACGATTCCGCGCCGCTTGGCCGGCGTCAGCTTCGACGTGCGGTCCTCGGCCGCCGCCCGGACGCCCGCCAGGTCCCCGTACTCCGTGATCAGCTGCGCGGCCGTCTTCTCGCCGATGCCCTTCACCCCGGGGAGGCCGTCGCTGGCGTCGCCGCGCAGCGCCGCGAAGTCCGCGTACTGGTCGGGGCGCACGCCGTACTTGGTGTGGATCAGCTCCGCGTCCACCAGGTCGCAGTCGCCGACGCCCTTGCGCGGGTACAGCACGCGGACGCCCCGTGCGTCGTCCACCAGCTGGAAGAGGTCCCGGTCGCCCGTGACGATGTCCACCGGCCCCGCCGCGCGCCCGGCGAGGGTGCCGATCACGTCGTCCGCCTCGTAGCCGGCCGCCCCGATCCGGGCGATGCCGAGTGCCGCCAGGACGTCCTCGATCACCGGCACCTGCGGGGACAGGGTGTCCGGGATCTCCTCCTCGTCCGGGCCGGTCTCCGTCTCCACGGCCACCCGGTGCGCCTTGTACGAGGGGATCAGGTCGACCCGCCACTGCGGCCGCCAGTCGTTGTCCCAGCAGGCCACGAGGTCGTCCGGGCGGTGGTCCTGGACGAGTCGGGAGATGAAGTCGAGCAGTCCGCGCACGGCGTTCACGGGCGAGCCGTCGGGGGCCCGTACCGAGTCCGGTACGCCGAAGTAGGCGCGGAAGTAGAGGCTGGCGGTGTCGAGGAGCATGAGGCGTCGAGTCACCTGCTTGATTTTAGGGCTCGGGGTGCCTCCGTGGCCGGGGGACGCGTCCCGCCGAGTGCCCGCCGAGGGGCGCCGTGCACGCCCGCAGGGCGCCGCCGCACGCGTTCGCAGGAGCACCGCCGTACGCGTTCACCGAGCCAGCGCCGCACGCGTTCACCGAGGGTCGCCCTCCGCACCCGCCGTGCGGCTCCGCACGCACCGGCCGTGCGGCTCCGGCGTCCGGGGACGCGTTCGCCGTGTCTGTGGTTCCGGCCCCTCGTACGTGACCCCCGTCACCTCTGCGTTTGCACCCTGTGAAGCCGGGCAGGCGCGAGCCCGGAGCGGAACCCGGTACGGGATTCAACAAAAGGATCCCCGTACACGACGGGCCCGCGGGCCGATCCCGCCCGCTCCACGGCCCAACCACGCGGGGGTGGCGGGGGCCGTTTTCGTTGCTACCCGTGAGGTTCATGTGTCCAGGCTCCAGGCAGACCACCTGTTCAAGGTGTTCGGCAGACGACCCGACGAAGCGGTCCGCAGGCTCGCCGCCGGCGAGACCGACCGCGAGGAGCTGCGCGCCGAGGGGACGACAGCAGCCGTCGTGGACGCCGGTTTCACCGTCGAGCCCGGACAGATCTTCGTCGTGATGGGGCTCTCCGGGTCCGGCAAGTCGACCCTTCTCCGTATGCTCAACGGCCTGCTCGAACCCACCGCCGGCCGGGTCCTCTTCGACGGCCGTGACCTCACGGCGCTGTCCCCCCGCGATCTGCGCACGGTCCGCTCCACCAAGATCAGCATGGTCTTCCAGCACTTCGCGCTGTTCCCGCACCGGAACGTTCTGGAGAACGCCGCCTACGGCCTGGAGGTCCAGGGCGTCCCGCGCGCCGAGCGTGAGACCCGTGCCGCCGAGGCCCTCGAACTGTGCGGGCTCTCCGGCTGGGAGAAGTCCTGGCCCGACGAGCTGTCCGGCGGCATGCAGCAGCGCGTCGGCCTGGCCCGCGCGCTCGCGACCGACGCCGATCTGCTCCTCATGGACGAGTCCTTCAGCGCGCTGGACCCGCTGATCCGCCGCGACATGCAGGACCAGCTGCTCGTCCTCCAGCAGCGGCTGAAGAAGACCATCGTCTTCATCACCCACGACCTCAACGAGGCCATGCGCCTCGGCGACCGGATCGCCGTCATGCGCGACGGCAGGATCGTGCAGCTCGGCACCGCCGAGGACATCCTGGTCCGCCCCGCCGACGACTACGTCGCCTCCTTCATCCAGGACGTGGACCGCTCCCGGGTGCTCACCGCCTCCGCCGTCATGACGGGCGGCGCCACCCCGGCGGACTGCCCCGCCGGCTGCGGCTGCCGACCGGTCGGGCCGGACACCCTCGTCGCCGACCTGTGCGCCGTCGCCGCGCGCGCCCCGCACCCCGTCACCGTCCAGGACTCCGACGGCTCCGTCCTCGGAGTCGTACCGACGGAGCGCCTGCTCGCCGTCATGGGCGGACTCGGCGCGAGGGACGCCGGTGACCCGGCCGACGCGAAGACCGGCACCGAGACCGGCGGCAAGGCCGGCCCGGAGACCGGCGGCAAGGCCGACTCCCTGGCAGCCGCCCAGCCGAAGAAGGAGCTGACCGCCCGTGCCTAGGCTTCCCCTCGGCGAGTGGGTCGACAGCTCCGTCGACTGGCTCCAGGCCCAGTTCTCCTGGCTCTTCGATGCCGTCAGCACCGGCGTGACGGGCCTCTACGACGGCATCGACGCCGTCCTGTCCGCACCCCAGCCGCTGCTCTTCGCCGGCATCCTCGCCGTCGTCGCCTGGTGGCTGCGCGGGCTCGCCCCCGGTGTGCTCGCCTTCGCCGGGTTCGCGCTCGTCGACTCGGTCCAGCTGTGGGACGAGGCCATGGCGACCCTGTCGCTGGTTCTCGTCGCCACGCTGGTGACGCTGGTGATCGCCGTACCGCTCGGCATCTGGGCGGCCCGCTCGAAGACCGTCAGTGCCGTTCTCCGGCCGGTCCTCGACTTCATGCAGACCATGCCGGCGATGGTCTACCTCATCCCGGGCATCATCTTCTTCGGTGTCGGTGTCGTCCCGGGCATCATCGCCACCATCGTCTTCGCGCTGCCCCCGGGCGTCCGCATGACCGAGCTGGGCATCCGGCAGGTCGACGGTGAACTCGTCGAGGCCGCCGAGGCGTTCGGCACCACCCCGCGCAACACGCTGCTGCGCGTGCAGCTCCCGCTGGCCCTGCCGACGATCATGGCCGGCGTCAACCAGGTGATCATGCTCGGCCTGTCCATGGTCGTCATCGCCGGCATGGTCGGCGGCGGCGGGCTCGGAGGCGCCGTCTACCGCGCCATCGGCAACGTCGACATCGGCCTCGGCTTCGAGGCCGGCGTCTCCATCGTCGTCCTCGCCATGTACCTGGACCGGATGACCGGCGCCCTCGGCCGCCAGGTCTCCCCGCTCGGTCGACGCGCCGCCGCCAAGGCCCGCGCCGCGCTGAGCGCCAAGCGTCCCGGGGCGAAGCTGTGGGCCCACCGCCCGCAGCCCGTCACCGCCCTCGTCGGTGTCGTCGTACTCGCCCTCGTCGCGGGCGGTACGGGTTTCCTCGGCGGTTCCGGTACGAGCTCCACCACCGCCTCGGGCTCCGGCGGCGGTCACGGCAAGAAGATCAGCATCGGCTACATCCCCTGGGACGAGGGCATCGCCTCCACGTACCTGTGGAAGGAACTCCTGGAGCGCCGGGGGTACGAGGTCGACACGAGGCAGCTGGAGGCCGGTGCGCTCTACACCGGCCTGGCCGGCGGCCAGCTCGACTTCCAGACCGACTCCTGGCTGCCCGTCACCCACGCCCAGTACTGGGAGAAGTACAAGAACAAGCTGGAGGACCTCGGCTCCTGGTACGGCCCCACCTCCCTGGAGCTGTCCGTCCCCTCGTACGTGAAGGGCGTCGACTCGCTCGCCGACCTCAAGGGCAAGGCCGGGCAGTTCAAGGGCCGGATCGTCGGCATCGAGCCCAGCGCCGGCATGATGGGCATCCTGAAGGACAAGGTCCTCAAGGAGTACGGCCTGGAGGGCGAGTACGAGGTCGTCGACGGCTCCACGCCCGGCATGCTCGCCGAGCTGAAGCGCGCCTACGAGCGCAAGGAACCGGTCGTCGTGACCCTCTGGTCTCCGCACTGGGCCTACTCCGCGCACGACCTGAAGAAGCTCGCCGACCCCAAGGGCTCCTGGGGCAAGGGCGACGGCGTCCACACCCTGGCCCGTAAGGGTTTCGCCGCCGAGAACCCCGAGGTCGGTGCCTGGCTGAAGAACTTCGAGCTGACCGAGAAGCAGCTCACGGATCTCGAAGCCGTCATCCAGAAGACCGGCAAGGGCAAGGAGCAGGAGGCCGTCCGCACCTGGCTGGACGGCAATCCGGGCCTCGCGGAGAAGCTCGCGCCGCAATAGCCCGGCAGTGGCCTCCGGGCTACCGACAGCGACCGGTGAACGGTTCCTGTCCGAAAAGGGGTGGTCGCCGAACGTGTTCGGCGGCCGCCCCTTTTCGTCACGACGCGAAACCCTGCCCCAAAGCTGCGTAAGGTTCAGGTAACCGCCCGGTACGGGTACGCACGAGGCACGAGGGAGGGGGCCGACATGGACGAGAAGGAATCACCACGCGTGGGCGCGGCCGTCAAGAGGCGACGCAGAGCGCTCCAGCTCACCCTGGCCGTCGTCTCCTCGCGCAGCGGTCTCTCCGTGCCCTTCCTCAGCCAGGTCGAGAACGACCGCGCGCGCCCCAGTCCCCGCTCCCTCGAACTCGTCGCCGACGCCCTGGAGACCACGGCCGCCGACCTCCTGGCCGCCGCCGAGGCCTCCCGTACCGTCGATGTCGTACGGGCCGACGAGGCCTCCCCGGCCCTGCCCCCGGGCGTACGGGCGATCGTCCGCGGCCGCCACCAGCTGCACGCCCTGGAGTTCACCGGGGAGCAGGACGCCGGCCGGGAGTTCCAGCACCGGAACGACGAGCTGCTGTACGTGGCCGACGGGGCCGCCGAGGTCGAGGCCGAGGGACGCGCGTACCGGCTGGGCCGTGGTGACACGCTCTATCTCTCCGGCGGGGTGCGCCACCGCTGGCGCGCCACCGAGGCGGGCACCCGGCTGCTCGTCGTCGCGGTCGCCGAGCACGTCGAGGCCGAGGAGGAATGAGCGCCGGGAGGGGCACGGTCAGGAGGGTCGTCTCGCTCGTGCCGTCGCTGACGGAGGCCGTCGCCGTCACCGCGCCCGGCCTGCTCGTCGGGGCCACGGACTGGTGCGCTCACCCGGTCGATCTCGACGTCGCACGGATCGGCGGCACCAAGAACCCCGATGTCCGCGCGATCACCGCGCTCCGTCCCGACCTCGTCCTCGCCAACGAGGAGGAGAACCGCGCCGCCGACCTCGCCGAGCTGCGGGCCGCCGGGCTCGACGTCCTCGTCACCGAGATCCGCACCCTCGACCAGGGCCTGCGCGAGCTGGAGCGGGTCCTCGCCGCGTGCGGCGCGCCCCGGCGGCCCCGCTGGCTCGACGAGGCCGAGGCGGCGTGGGCGGCGATCGTCCCGGAGGGGGAGTACACGGCCGTCGTGCCGATCTGGCGGCGCCCCTGGATGGTCGTGGGCCGTGACACCTTCGCCGGTGATCTGCTGGCCCGCCTCGGGGTCCGCAACCTGTACGCCGGCCACCCGGACCGCTATCCGCGGCTGCCGCTCGACGAGCTCCGCGCCGCGGCGCCCGATCTCGTCGTCCTGCCCGACGAGCCGTACCGCTTCACGCGCGACGACGGCCCCGAGGCGTTCCCCGGGACCGCCGCCGCGCTCGTCGACGGGCGTCACCTCACCTGGTACGGGCCGTCTCTCGTCGAGGCGCCGCGGGTGCTGGCGCGGGCCCTGCGAGCAGCGCACCGCTGAACAGGCCGCGGACGGTGTGGGACCCGGCCACCAGCCAGGCCGCGACGAGGACCGCGTACAGGCCGATCGCGAGCCACCGGAAGGCGGCGAGACCGGTGTGCTGGGCGAGCCCCTCGGCGCCGGTCACGCACGTCCCGACGGGGAACGTGAACGCCCAGAACGTCATCGCGAAGCCCATGCCCTGCCGTCGAGCCCGCAGCACCATCGCCCCGGCGAGGACCAGCCACAGCAGGGCGAAGCCCATGACGGGCACGCCGTAGAGGACGGCGAAGGAGGCGAAGCCGTCGGCGTACGGGGCGGGGAGCACGCCCGGGGCGACGTCGGCGAACTTGTTCGCGGCGGTCGTCGACTGGCCGAGGGGGCCGAGCACGAGGAACAGGGTGGGGGTGAGCGCGAGGGGCAGCGGGCCGCCGGTCACGAGCCGGCCGAAGACCAGCGGCAGCATGACGAGGGTCGCGAGGAGGCTGACGCCGAACATCGCCCAGCAGGCGAGGAGCAGGGTCTCCTGGGCCTGCCCGGCGGGCAGATGGGGCACGAGCAGCGGGCCGAGCGCGGCGGAGACCATGGGGGCGACGACCGGCAGCAGCCACACCGGGGACGCGTTCTCGATCTTGTGGTGCACGATCATGAGGTACGGGACACCGACCGCGGCCGCCAGACCGACGACCGTGCCGACGGTGAACAGGACGGCGTCGAGCGCGGCGGCGGCGGGGAGTCCGATCCAGTCCCGGCCCACGATCATGGCGCCGCCGCCGACCGCGAGCAGCGCCATCGAGAGACAGCCGTAGAACGGCGCCATGGCGGGGTCCAGGAGGTGGGCGCGGGCCTGGTCGCGATGGTGGATCCAGTGGGCGGTGCGGGCGGCGAGCAGGACGAGCAGCATCGCGAGGGAGAGCGTCCAGACCGCGGCGCAGGCGGGGCGGAGGCCGGGGAGGCCGAGCGGGAGCCCGGCGCCGGCGTTGGCCACGATGGCGGTGCCCATCACGGAGGCGTACCAGTTGGGTCCGAGGTGACGGACGGAGCGGGCCGGTGAGACGGCCGGCCGGGCGCCGGGGGTGGTGGCGGGGACGGCCGGAAGGGGAGGTGCGAGGCTTGCCATGGCACCACCGTCGTCCGATTCCCCGGCCCCCACCAGGGATCTTGCGGCTATGACGTCATAAGCTGGCCTTATGAGCAGCAACGGGGAGCATCGCGGGGAGTGGCACGAGGAGCAGCAGGCGGGTGGGCGCCGGGCCGAGGCGTACGGCTCCGACGTCAGGGCCCAGCTCCATCACCGGGTCCCGGATCTCGGGGCGCTCGAACTGCTCCTCGCCGTCGCCCGGCACGGGAGCCTCGGCGCCGCCGCCCGCGAGGTGGGCATCACCCAGCCCGCCGCCAGCAGCCGGATCCGCTCGATGGAGCGGCAGCTCGGCGTGGCCCTGGTGGACCGTTCGCCGCGCGGCTCACGGCTCACCGACGCGGGCGCGCTCGTCACCGACTGGGCGCGGCGGATCGTCGAGGCGGCCGAGGCCTTCGACGCGGGCGCCCAGGCGCTGCGCGGGCGCAGGGACTCCCGGCTGCGGGTGGCCGCGTCGATGACGATCGCCGAGTACCTGCTGCCCGGCTGGCTGATCGCGTTGCGCGCGGAACGCCCCGACACCGCGGTGTCGCTCCAGGCCGGAAACTCGGCGGTCGTCGCGGAACGGCTCCTCGCGAACGAGGCGGACATGGGTTTCGTGGAGGGCCTCGCGGTGCCGGACGGCCTCGACGGCGTGGTCGTCGCGCACGACCGGCTCATGATCGTCGCGGCGCCCTCGCACCCGTGGGCCCGCCGCCGGGGTCCGCTGGGCCTGGCGGAGCTGGCGGCGACCCCGCTGGTCCTGCGCGAACGGGGCTCGGGCACCCGGCAGGTCCTGGACGCGGCGCTCGCGGACCACGGCGGGCTCGCGCGGCCCCTCCTCGAACTCGCCTCCACGACGGCGGTGAAGGCCGCCGCGGTCAGCGGGGCCGGGCCGGCCGTTCTCAGCGAACTGGCGATCGCCGAGGAACTGGCCTCGCGGCGGCTGGTGGCCATCCCCGTCGAGGGGGTCGAGCTGCGCCGCGACCTCCGCGCGGTCTGGCCCACCGGCCACCGCCCGACCGGCCCGGCCCGCGACCTGCTCTCCCTGACCCGCGCCCGCCCGGCGGGCTGAACGGCGGGCACTCGGCGGGCGGGTCGGAGGGCTGAACGGCGGGCACTCGACGGGCGGGTCGGTGGCCTGATCGGCGGGCCTTTCGTCGGCCGCTCGGAGGCCTGATCGGCGGGCCTTTCGTCGGGCCCTCGGTGGCCGCCGGGCCTTTCGTCGGGCCCTCGACGGACTGATCTGCAGGCCCTTCGTCTCGCCTCTCGGCGGACTGATCGTCGGGCCTCTCGGTCGGGCCCGTCGGCGGACCGAACGGCAGGTGTGGCTCAGACCCCCGCCGCCCGGTGGGTGATCCGTCCGTCCAGGACCGTCAGCAGGACCGGCAGGTCCGGCAGGTCCTTCGCCGGTGTGGTGAGCGGGTTGTTCCCGAAGGCGGTCAGGTCGGCGCGGAAGCCCGGCGCGAGACGGCCCGCCTCGTGTTCCTCGCCCGCCGCGTACGCCGCCGCCGTCGTCATGCCCCGCAGCGCCTCCAGCGCCGTCAGCGCCTGCTCGGGGCCGTGCGGCGCCTGCCCGAGGTCGCGGCTCGGGCGACGGTGCCGTGCGCCGGCCATCACGCCGAGCGGCGGGAACGGCGCGATCGGCCAGTCGGAGCCGAGGACCACGGTGGCCCCGGAGTCCGCCAGGTCGCGGCAGCGCCACGCGCGCGAGGCGCGCTCCTCGCCCAGGCGGCGCGACCAGTTGTCGGTGTGGTCGGCCCGGGTGAAGTCGCAGCAGTGCGTGGGCTGCATGGAGGCGAGCACGCCCAGCTCCGCGAAGCGGCGCAGCGTGTCGTCGGGGACCGTCTCGATGTGCTCGACCCGGTGCCGGACCTCGCTCCCGCCGCCCGCGCGCGCCTTCTGGACCGCGTCGAGCACGTGCCGCACGGCCGCGTCGCCGATGGCGTGCGTCGCGGTCGCGATCCCGGCCCGGTGCAGTTCCCCGATGATGTGGGTGTACGCGTCCGGGTCCGGCCAGAACGCGTGCGTGGACTCGCCGTGGCAGTCGGGTCGCTCCAGCCACGCGGTGCCGTTGTCGATGGTCCCGTCCATGAAGAGCTTCACGCCCGCGACCTGCCACAGGGCGCCGCCCGTGCCCTGCCGCGCGATGAGGTCCCGTACGCCGTCCGCGTCCGTGCCGGGCTGGCACCAGGGCGCCACCCGGAGCCGCAGCGCCAGCTCACCGGCCGCGTCGAGCTCCCCGTACAGTGCGAGGCTCTCGCCGTTCGCGTCCATGGCGTGACCGCCGGTGAGTCCGGCCGCCGCCATGGACCGCAGCGCCGTCGCGAGCCGCTCCCGGCTCTCCTCGGGCGTCGGGCGCGGGGCGACCCGCTCGACGAGTTCGCAGGCGGCGTCCTCCTGGAGGAGTCCGGTCGGGCGCCCGTCGGCGTCGCAGACGACCTCGGCGGAGGCCTGGTCGAAGGTGCGGGGCCCGTCGACCCCGGTGAGTTCGAGCGCGCGCCGGCTGGCCAGCGCCGAGTGGGCGTCGAAGAGCAGCAGGAACGCCGGGATCCCGTCGAGGACCGGGTCGAAGGGGGCGATGCCGACGGGGCGGTCGCCGAAGACGTTGGGATCGAGTCCCCAGCCGAAGAGCCAGTCGCCCCGGCCGAGGTCGCGGACCTCGCGGGCGAGGGCCTCGCGCACGTCGTCGAGGTCCGCGCAGTACGACAGGTCGAGGCCGTGGGTGAGTTCGGCGCCGGACACCGGGTGCAGGTGCCCGTCGACGAGGCCGGGGGTGACGACGGCGCCCTTCAGGTCCACGACGGTGGTGGCGGGCCCGGCGAGCGCGCGGATCTCGCGGTCGTCGCCCAGCGCGGCGATCCGGCCGTCGTCGGAGACGGCGAGTGCGGTCTCGGGCAGGAACGCCCCCGTGCCGGGGTCGAGCAGACGGGCGGAGAGCAGGACGAGTCGGGTGCGCACGGGTGGCTCCAGGGCTCCAGGAAGGGACGGGTGCGGAGGCCCGCGGGTGGCCTCGGCGAGGGGGTGGGTCAGGTGGCCCGCGGTGGCCTGGGTGAAGGGCGGTCAGGCGGGCTCGGCCGGCGGCGGTACGTCGGTCAGCGCGCCGTGCGGCAGTCCGAGTTCGCGTTCCGCCGTGGTCAGGGCCATCCGGGTCACGGCCTCCGGCCGGTCGGTCCGGTCGGAGTTGGCGTGGGCGCCGAGGCCGTCGAGCACCACCAGGATCTGGATGGCGGTGGCGCGCGGGTCGTCCGTGCGGAACTCGCCGCGTGCGACGCCCTCGTGGATGAGCTGTTCCAGGCGGTCGTCGGAGGCGAGCTCCTGTTCGGTGACCCGGTCGCGCAACACGGGCCGGTAGCGGCTGAGGTGCCGGGCGTTGATCCAGAGGCGGCTGATGTCGTCGTACGCCTCGCCCGCCGAGAGGGCGAAGTAGCGGGCGAGCCACTGCGTGGGGGTCCCGTGCGGGCGCTCCGCGGGCAGCAGCGCGTCGAGCTCGCCGGTGGCGGCCACGCTGAACGCCTCGCCCACCAGGTCCTCCGCCGAGGGGAAGTAGTGGCTGATCAGACCGGGTCGTACGGCGAGCTCCTCGGCGATCCGCCGCAGGGTGACGCACTCGAGCCCCTCGGTCAGGGCCACGCGTGCGGCGGTCTCCACGATCTCCGCCCGCCGGGCTTCGGGTGTTTTCCGAACTCTCTTGCGCTGGACGCTTGACGACATAACCGTGATGCTATTGAGTGTGCGACCAATAAGCAACCAGGTGGGCACCACACGCATCCGGAGGGCCGCATGGCTTCCACGATCCCCGACCCGCTCCCCGGCCCTCAGGGCGCGCAGGCCGCCTTGCAGGACACCGATCGGCCGGGCCGTATCGAGGCGCACGGCATCGACCACATCCCCGAGTCCGAGCGCCACGGCCACCCCCGTGAGCTCTTCTCCGTATGGGCGGCGGCGAACGTCAACTACCTCAGCCTGGTCATCGGCGGAGCCCTCGTCCTGATGGGCCTGAACCTCTGGCAGGCCGTCGCCGTGACCGTCGTGGGCAACCTTTTCTGGCTGCTCCCCGGCCTCCTCGCCACCTCGGGACCGGCCGCCGGCGCGCCCAGCGAGGTGATCACCCGGGCCGTCTACGGCGTCCTCGGCAACCGCGTGAACAACGCGGTCGGCGGCTGGCTGGTCTCCGTCTGCTACTTCGCGCTCAACCTGGCCGCCGCGGCCACCGCCGCCTTCGCGCTCGTCGAGAAGGCGGGCATCACGGCCGACACCCCCGTCAAGGTGGCCGTCATCGTGGTCATCGCCGCGCTCACGCTGATCATCAGCGTTTACGGGCACGGCCTGATCATCAGGCTGTACCTGCCGATCACCCTGGTCCTCGCCGGGGCCTTCACCGTCGTCGCGTTCGCCGTCCTGCGGCACGCCGACTTCTCGTACGCCCCCGCCGAGCAGCCCGGCGGAGTCGAACTCTGGGCCCTGCTCCTCGCCGGCACCACGATGATCGCCTCGGGCCCGCTCTCGTACACCACGAGCGCCGACTTCTCCCGCTACCTGCCCCGCACCGCCTCGAAGAAGGCGATCATCGGCTGGAACGCGCTCGGGGCCTTCCTGCCCAGCGTCGTCGTCTGCTCGCTCGGCGCCTTCGCCGCCACCGCCGTCGACATGACCGACCCGCAGACCGCGCTCCAGGAGCTCCTGCCCGGCTGGTTCGTCCCGGTCTTCCTGCTCGCCCTGGTCCTCGGCACCATCTCCATCAACGCCCTGACCGCGTACAGCGCCGGACTCGCGCTCCAGGCCGTCGGCCTCCGCGTCCGGCGATCCGTCAGCGTCCTCTTCGACGGGGCCGTCGCCGTCGCCCTCACCCTCTACGGGCTGCTCGTCTCCAACTTCCTCGACACCGTCAGCAACGCCCTCCAGGTGATCACCGTCCTGATCGGCCCCCTGATGGCGGTCTACGCCACCGACGTCCTGCTCCGCCGCTGCCGCTACGACGGCCTCGCGCTCTCGGACGAGACCCCCGGCAGCCCCTTCTGGTACACCGCCGGCGTCAACCCGGCCGGTGCCCTCGCGCTCGTCGTCGGCGTCACCGCGGCGGCCCTCTGCGTCAACACCCTCTACACGGGCCCGATCGCCGCCGCCCTCGGCGGCGTCGACCTCTCCCTCCCCGTCGGCATGGTCGTCGCCGCCGCGCTCTACGCCCTCCTGATGCGCAAGGACCGCACCCTGCTCGCCGCCCGGGCGGAGGCGTGAGCAGCCCCCGCCGTTCGACCCTCCGGATCACCGGGGACACGCCCCGCCGGCGCGGAGAGGACCGCGGCCGGCAGGCACGCGCCGGCATCACGCGCGCGTGGCAGGTGTACGAGGAGCTCTTCGCGACCGTCGCCGCCGGAAACGCCCGTTCGCTCGACGTACCCGCCCTCGCCCTCCGCACCGTCCGGGCGGCCCGGGCCTGGGCGCCGGAGCTCGTCGCGGAGATGGAGGGAGTCGCCGAGGGCGCCGGAGTGCCGTTCTGGACGATCGCCGCGCTCAACGCCCGCACCGAGATCCTCGCCGAGGCCGGCGCGCCCCGCGCGGGCGAGTGCTCGACTCTCGTCCGCGGCGGCCCCCGGACCACCGGCGGTCAGTGCTGGGACTGGCACCGGGAACTCGCCGACGCCTGGCACCTCCAGACCGTGGCCGGGGACGCCCAGGGCTTCGCCGGGATCACCGAGCACGGCATCCTCGCGAAGATCGGCGTCAACGAAGCCGGTGTGGGCGTGCTCTTCAACATCCTCGGCCACGCGGACGACGCCGCGACCGGCGTGCCCGTCCATCTGGTCGCCCGTCAGGTGCTCGGCACCGCCGGATCGTTCGCCGAGGCGGTCGGCATGCTGACCGGCGCCCCCGTCTCGGCCTCCACGGTCATCACCGTGGTGACCGGGGACCGGGCCGCGTCCGTGGAACTCGCCCCGGCCGGCTCGGCCGTGGTCGCCCCGGACGACCGGGGCTGGCTGGTGCGCACCAACCACTTCCTCGCCCCGGCCCTGGCCGCGGGGGAACTGCGCGGCCGCCGGGAGCCGGAGACGTACGACCGCCACCGGCTCCTCACGGCACGCGTGCTCACGCACGACGGCGGCCGCGGCACCGACGCGTCCGACGCCGTTGCGCTCGGCCCGGACACGCTCGTCCGCCTCCTCACCGCCCATCGGGACGACGGTGCCGAGGTGTGCTGCCACGCCCCGGCCGAAGGCAGCCTCGGCAGCCGGTGGGCGACCCTCGCCACCGTGGCCGTCGACCCGGCCGAGCGGTGCCTGACGGTGCACGACGGAGGCCCCTGCTCGGCGGGACCGGAGACCTGGACCGCGCTGACCGCGCCCCGGCGCTGAGGCGGGGCGCCCCGCCACCGGGAACCGGTGGCGCGCGGGGACCTTCAGCCCCGGCGTGCTCCCGCCGCCTCGACCAGGCCCCGCATCACCCGCAGGTCCTCGCCCATCTCCGGATGCCACTGGACCCCCAGGGCCCAGGCCGGGTCGGCCAGCTCGACCGCCTCCACCGTGCCGTCCTCCGCGTGGGCGGAGACAGCGAGCCCCGCGCCCAGCCGGTCCACGGCCTGGTGGTGGTAGGTCGGCACCTCGGTGAGCTCGGGCACGAGGGAGGCGTACCGGCTCCCCGGCACCGGCTTCACCGCGTGCCGGCCGATCACCCCGACCGCCTCGACGTGCCCGTCCAGGTGCTGGATCAGGGTCCCGCCCCGGGCCACGTTCAGGAGCTGCATGCCCCGGCAGATGCCGAGCAGCGGGGTCCCCGAGGCGATGGCCGCGTCGATCAGGGCCAGCTCCCAGCCGTCCCGCTCCCGGGCCGGCGGGCCGCTGCGGGAGTCGGGCTCGGCCCCGTACCGTACGGGCTCCACGTCCGCCCCGCCGGCGATCACCAGTCCGTCGAGCCGGGCCACGACCGCCGCGGCGGCCTCCGGCGCGTCCGGCGGCAGCATCACCGCGATCCCCCCGCTCTCCTGGACGAGCCGGGGGTACGGCGCGGGGAGCAGCGCGGCCCGCATGTCCCACACGCCCCAGCGGGCCTGGTCCAGATAGGTGGTCACGCCGATGAGCGGCTTGGACACGGAACGTCCTCCGGGAGAGCGGTGTACGGGAGCGGGTGAACGGGACGGGGGTGCGGGGAGTGTGGGGGACCGGGTGCGGACGGTCAGTCGCGCGCGAGCTCGGCCTCGGCGGCCGCGAGCGCGGCGAACTCCTCCTCGGGCGCCCTGGCCACCAGATGGTGTCGACTGTAGAACGCGAAGTAGGCGAGGGCGATCGCGTACACCCCGAGTGCCATGAACGCCGCCGTCCGGTCCACCAGGAACGTCGCGACGAGGGCCGAAAGGGCCAGGACGAACGCCACCGACGAGGTGACGATTCCGCCGGGCGTGCGGTACGGCCGGTGCAGGCCCGGTTCGCGGCGCCGCAGCACGATGTGGGAGAGCGCCATCAGGGCGTACGAGATGGTGGCGCCGAACACGGCGATGTTGAGCATCCGGGCCCCGTCCCCGGTCCCGGCGGCGAGCGCGAAGCCGATCGCGCCCGGGATCAGGAGTCCCAGGTACGGCGACTTGCGGCGGCTGGTGAGGGAGAGGAAGCGGGGCAGGTAGCCCGCCCGGGAGAGGGCGAACAGCTGGCGCGAGCCGGCGTAGATGAGGGAGAAGAAGGAGGCGACCAGGCCGGCGAGGCCCGCGTAGTTCACGAAACGGCTGAGCGCGGTCGGCTCCCCGTCGCCCTGGAGCGCCACGACCAGCGGGTTTCCCGCCTCCTGTACGGCGGCCGCGCCGCGCGCCCCGGTCGCGGCGAAGAAGGTCATCACGGCGAGCAGCACCAGGATGCCCATGGAGATCGCGAGCGCCTTCGGCATCGACCGCACCGGGTCCTTCGCCTCCTCGGCGGCGAGCGGCACACCCTCCACGCCGAGGAAGAACCACATGCCGAAGGGGAACGCCGCCCAGATCCCCAGCAGACCGAACGGCAGCCAGGAGTTGGCCCCGAAGGCCTCGCCGTCGACCGGGATGTCGTTCAGTCCGTCGACGTGGAAGTCGGTGAGGGCGCCGAGCGCGAAGACGACGAGGGCCGCGACCGCGATGGCCGTCACGATCAGGCTGAAGCGCAGGGCCTCGCCCACGCCCCACAGGTGGATCCCGATGAAGAGCGCGAAGCAGACCAGATAGACGGGCCAGCCCGACTCCAGGCCGAAGAGGCCGAGGGACTCGACGTAGTCGCCGATGAAGATGGAGATCGCGGCGGGCGCGAGGATGTACTCGATGAGGATCGCGGTGCCGGTGAGGAACCCGCCCCAGGTGCCGAGGGCCCGGCGGGCGAAGCCGTAACCGCCGCCCGCGGTGGGCAGGATGGCGGAGAGTTCGGCGAGGGCGAAGACCAGACAGGCGTACATCGCGCCCATCAGGACCGTGGCGATGGCGAGTCCGCCGAAGCCGCCCTTGGAGAGGCCGATGTTCCAGCCGGAGAAGTCCCCGGAGACGACGTAGGCGACGCCGAGCCCGGTGAGCAGCAGCCACCCGGCGCTGCCGCGGCGCAGTGCGCGGCGCTCCAGATAGTCGTCCTGCGGTGGGGTGGTGCCTCCGGAGCTCCCGGTGGTTTCTTCGAGCGTCATGGCAGCGTCAGCTCCCCGCAACAGGCCCAATGGATTGGAGCCATACCTTTGCGGTGCTGACGGGAGAGCGCAACCCCCGTGCGTTACTTTCGGGTTACGTACCCGGGGACGCCCGTCTCATGTCAGGAACCCCCGCAGCAGCGCCGCCGTCCCGGAGCAGTGCTCCCGCATCACCTCGCGCGCCGCGTCCGCGTCCCCGTCCAGGACCGCCTCCACCAGGGCGGTGTGCTGGTGCTGGGAGTGCTCCAGGTTGCGCACGAGCAGCGGGATGCAGTCGAGCAGGTCGTTCACGGTCGCCCGGACGGCGGCGTACTGCGCGGTGAGCGACGGCGAGCCGGAGAGCTCGGCCAGGGTGAGGTGGAGCAGGGTGTCCTGACGGCGGTAGTCGGCCAGCGGGGCGTCATGGGTGGCCGCCACGGCCGTCCGCAGCCGCTCGGCGCCCGCCGCGTCGAGACCGTGGGCCGCACAGAGCCCGGCGGCCCCGACCTCCAGGACCTCCCGGAAGCGCAGGGTGTCCTCCATGTCGACGGTGGCGATCCGGCGGCGCAGCTCGTCCTCGTCGGCGGTCTGGACGCGGGGGAGTACGAACGTTCCGCCGTAGCGGCCGCGCCGGCTCTCCACGAGGCCCTGTTCCTGGAGGACCTTGAGGACCTCGCGCAGGGTCACCCGGCTGATCCCCATCCGGTCGGCCAGCTCCCGCTCGGCGGGCAGCCGCTCCCCGTCGGGCACGAGTCCGAGCCGTACGACCTGGAGGATCTGCTCCAGGGCCTCCTCGAAGCCGTTGCCCGCCCGGACCGGCCGCAGCACGGGCGTCAGCCGGTCCGCCGATTCACTCGTACTGGCCACGTTGTCGATTCCCTCTCGTCAGCACTTCCCAAGCAATGGTCTTCCGCAATACCTTATGGCTTCCGGCAGGCCGAAGGAGGAGCAATCCCGTGGCAGACCGCAAACCCCCGCTCACCGTCGAGGAGCTCCGTGCCCTCGTCGCGAGCGGCGAGATCGACACCGTCGTCCTGGCCTTCCCCGACATGCAGGGGCGGCTCCAGGGCAAGCGGTTCGCCGCCCCGTTCTTCCTGGACGAGGTCCTCGGCCACGGCACCGAGGGGTGCAACTATCTCCTGGCCGTCGACACCGAGATGAACACCGTCGACGGCTTCGAGATGTCCTCCTGGGACCGCGGCTACGGCGACTTCGCGATGCACCCCGACCTCACCACCCTCCGCCGGCTCCCCTGGAACGAGGCCACCGCCATGGTGACGGCGGACCTCGCGTGGGGCGACGGCACCCCCGTCGTCGCGGCGCCCCGCCAGATCCTCCGGCGCCAGCTGGAGCGTCTCGCGGAGCACGGCTTCACCGCCCACGTCGGCACCGAGCTCGAGTTCATCGTCTTCAAGGACAGCTACGAGCAGGCCTGGGACGCGAACTACCGCGGCCTCACCCCCGCCAACCAGTACAACATCGACTACTCCGTCCTCGGCACCGGACGCATCGAACCCCTCCTGCGCCGCATCCGCAACGAGATGACCGGCGCCGGACTCACCGTCGAGTCCGCCAAGGGCGAGTGCAACCCCGGCCAGCACGAGATCGCCTTCAAGTACGACGAGGCCCTCGTCACCTGCGACGGACACGCCGTCTACAAGACGGGCGCCAAGGAGATCGCCGCCCAGGAGGGCTACTCGCTCACCTTCATGGCGAAGTACAACGAGCGCGAGGGCAACTCCTGCCACATCCACCTCTCCCTTCAGGATGCCGAAGGGACGAACGTGATGGCCGGGGACGACGCCCACGGCATGTCCGCGACCATGCGACACTTCCTCGCCGGACAGCTCGCCGCCCTCCGTGACTTCTCCCTCCTCTACGCCCCCAACATCAACTCCTACAAGCGGTTCCAGCCCGGCTCCTTCGCGCCCACCGCCGTCGCCTGGGGCCACGACAACCGCACGTGCTCGCTCCGGGTCGTCGGCCACGGCCGCTCCACCCGCTTCGAGAACCGCCTCCCGGGCGGCGACGTCAATCCGTACCTGGCCGTCGCGGGCCTGGTCGCCGCCGGTCTGTACGGCATCGAGCAGAAGCTCGAACTCCCCGAGCCCTGCACCGGGAACGCCTACACCGCCGAGTACGCGCACGTGCCCACCACCCTGCGCGAGGCCGCCGAACTCTGGGAGACCAGCGAGATCGCCAAGGCCGCCTTCGGGGACGAGGTGGTCGCCCACTACCGCAACATGGCCCGCGTCGAACTCGACGCCTTCGACGCGGCCGTGACGGACTGGGAGCTGCGCCGCTCCTTCGAACGCCACTGACGCGAACGCCGTCGACACGAACACCGCCGAGAGGAACGAGTTGCTCCAGGTACTGAACCCGGCGACCGAGGAGACGGTCGCCACCGTCCCCGCAGCCACCCCGGCCGACGTGGACGCCGCCGTCGCACGGGCCGCCGCCGCCCAGCGCGGCTGGGCCGCCGCCGCGCCCGCCGACCGCGCCCGGCTGCTGCGCCGCTTCGCCGCCGTCGTCGACGACCACGTCGAGGAACTGGCACGCCTCGAAGTCACCGAGGCGGGCCACACCATCGGCAACGCCCGCTGGGAGGCCGGCAACGTCCGCGACCTCCTCGACTTCTCCGCCGGGGGAGTGGAGCGCCTCAACGGGCGCCAGATCCCGGTGGCCGGCGGCCTGGACATCACGATCCTCGAACCGCTCGGGGTCGTCGGCGTCATCGCCCCCTGGAACTTCCCCATGCCGATCGCCGCCTGGGCGACCGCGCCCGCCCTCGCCGCCGGCAACGCCGTCCTCCTCAAGCCCGCCGAGACCACCCCCCTCACCGCGCTCCGGCTCGCCGAACTCGCCCTGGAGGCGGGCCTGCCCGAAGGCCTCTTCCAGGTCCTCCCCGGCACCGGCCCGGTCGCGGGCGACGCCCTCGTCGGACACCCCGGCGTCGCCAAGATCGTCTTCACGGGTTCCACCAGGGTCGGCAAGTCGATCATGGCGAAGTGTGCCGGCCAGGTGAAGCGGGTCACCCTCGAACTCGGCGGCAAGAGCCCCAACATCGTGTTCGCCGACGCGGACCTCGAAGCCGCCGCCGCGGCCGCGCCCATGTCCTTCCTCGACAACAGCGGCCAGGACTGCTGCGCCCGAACGCGCATCCTCGTCCAGCGGAGCGCGTACGACCGCTTCATGGAGCTGCTCACCCCCGCGATCGAGGAGATCGTCGTCGGCGACCCCGCCGACGAGCGCACCCAGATGGGTCCGCTCATCTCCCGCGCCCAGCTCGACCGCGTCCGCTCCTACGTGCCGGACGACCTCCCCGGAATCCGCGGCAAGGCTCCCGAGGGCCCCGGCTTCTGGTTCCCGCCGACCGTCCTCACCGGCGTCTCCGAGGACGCCCCCTGCGCCGTCGAGGAGGTCTTCGGGCCCGTCGCCGTCGTCCTCCCCTTCGAGGACGAGGCCGACGCGATCCGCCTCGCCAACGCCACCGAGTACGGCCTGTCCGGCTCGATCTGGACCCGGGACGTCGGCCGCGCGCTGCGCGCCTCGCGCGCCGTCCGGGCCGGCAACCTCTCCGTCAACTCCCACTCCAGCGTCCGCTACTGGACTCCGTTCGGCGGCTACCAGCAGTCCGGCCTCGGCCGCGAACTCGGCCCCGACGCACTGACCGCCTTCACCGAAACCAAGAACGTCTTCATCAGCACGGAGGCCTGAGCAGACATGACCAGCACCAGCACCAGCACCGAAGAGATCGTCTGCCGCCGGCTCGTCGGCCGCACCGCCGTCATCACCGGAGCCGGCAGCGGGATCGGCCTCGCCACCGCCCGCCGCCTCGCCTCCGAGGGCGCCAACGTCGTCTGCGGCGACATCGACGAGACCGCCGGCAAGGCCGCCGCCGAGGAGGTCGGCGGAACCTTCGTCAAGGTCGACGTCACCGACCCCGAGCAGGTCGAGGCGCTGTTCAAGACCGCCTTCGACACCTACGGCTCCGTCGACATCGCCTTCAACAACGCCGGCATCTCGCCGCCCGACGACGACTCCATCCTGGAGACCGGTCTCGAGGCCTGGAAGCGCGTCCAGGACGTCAACCTCACCTCGGTCTACCTGTGCTGCAAGGCCGCCCTGCCGTACATGCGCCGCCAGGGCAAGGGCTCCATCATCAACACCGCCTCCTTCGTCGCGATCATGGGCGCGGCCACCAGCCAGATCTCGTACACCGCCTCCAAGGGCGGCGTGCTCGCGATGTCCCGCGAGCTGGGCGTGCAGTTCGCCCGCGAGGGCATCCGCGTCAACGCCCTGTGCCCCGGACCGGTGAACACCCCACTCCTCCAGGAGCTGTTCGCCAAGGACCCCGAGCGGGCCGCGCGCCGCCTGGTCCACATCCCGGTCGGCCGCTTCGCCGAGGCCGAGGAGATCGCGGCGGCGGTCGCCTTCCTCGCGAGCGACGACTCGTCCTTCGTCAACGCCAGCGACTTCCTGGTCGACGGAGGCATCGCGGGCGCGTACGTGACGCCCCTCTAGACCGCCGCCACACCCCCCACACCCCCCACATCCCCACCCGGCAGCCGGGCGTCGCAAGGCGCCCGGCTGCTTGGTGTCCGGGAGCCCGGACAGCCCGGACAGCCCGGACAGCCCGAGCAGCCCCGACGGCCAGACAGTCCCGACAGTCCCGACAGGAGCGTGATCATGAACCACCGACTCCGCACGTCCGCGGCCACCGCGGCCCTCGCCCTCGCCGCGACCACCCTCGTCTCCGGCGCCCGGACCGCCGAGGCAGCGCCGAGCGCGTGCCCGACCCTGCGGATCTCCGACGGCTGGTACGGAGAGAACAAGGCGCGCATCGACCGACTGATCGCGGACCACTGCCAGGACAAGGGAGCCAAGGGAGGGAAGCCCGTCGCGGTCTTCGACTGGGACAACACCGTCATCAAGAACGACGTCGGCGACGCCACCTTCCACTGGCTGCTCCGCAACGACCGTGTGCGCCCGCCCCGGCAGGGTGACTGGTCCACCACCAGCCGCCATCTCACCCCGGAGGCGGCCACCGCCCTCGGCGAGGCCTGTCCCACCGGAGTACGCGTCCTGCCCACGGCCACCGACACCCGCTGCGCCGACGAGCTCCTCTCCGTCTACGCCTCGGGCGCCACCACGACCGGGAAGACCGCCTTCGAAGGCCACGACCGCCGTCGGATGGAGCCCCAGTACGCCTGGCTCGCCCAGCTCCTGCACGGCTGGACCACCCGCCAGGTCGAGTCGTTCGCCGCCGCCGCCCGCGCCGAGAACCTCGCCGCCCCGCAGGGCGCCACCCAGCTCGTCGGCACCACCCGGGTCACCGGCTGGGTCCGCTACTACCCGCAGCAGCGCGACCTGGTCCGCACCCTGCGGGACGCCGGCTTCGACGTCTGGATCGTCTCCGCCTCGCCCGAACCCGTCGTCGACGTCTGGGCGAAGGGCGTCGGCGTCGCACCTTCCCACGCCATCGGCATCCGCAACACCACCGACCGCGGCCGGCTCACCGCGCACCTCAAGGGCTGCGGGTCGGTACGGGACGGCGAAGACACGATGATCACCTACATCGACGGCAAGCGCTGCTGGATCAACCAGGAGATCTTCGGAGTCCGGGGCCCCGCCGCCGAGCGTGTGCAGCCCGCCTCCCGGCGCCAGGTGTTCGCCGCGGGCGACTCCGACACGGACGTCTCGTTCCTGCGGGACGCCACCGGCCTGCGGCTGGTCCTCAACCGCAACAAGAACGAACTCATGTGCCGGGCGTACGAGAACGGCGACGGCCGCTGGATCGTCAACCCCATGTTCATCGAGCCGAAGCAGCGGAAGGCCACCCCGTACCCCTGCGCGAGCACCGGCTACACGGCGGGCGACGGCACGGCGGAGCCGGTCCGGCGGTCCGACGGAAGCATGATCCCGGACCAGCCGGACAAGGTCTTCTGAAGGCCCCCGGAGGGCCGAAGGGCCCAGAGCGAGGAGGCTTCGGAGGAAAGGCTTCGGAGGAAAGGCTTCGGAGGAAAGGCTTCGGAGGAAAGGCGTCAGAGGGAAGGCCTAGAGGAAGGTCCGGCCCTCGCCCCGGTACGTGGGCACGGCGGCGGTGATCCGATCCCCCTCGATCAGCTGCAGACTCGCGAACCGCTCACACAGCTCGCCCGCCTTCGCATGCCGGAACCACACCTTGTCGCCGATCCGCAGATCGTCGGCGGGCGAGCCGATCAGCGGGGTCTGCACCTCGCCCGGACCCTCCTGGGGGTCGTACGCGAGCCCCTCGGGCAGATACGGCACGGGCAGCCGGTCGGGCCCCGCAGCCCCGGACGCCGGATAGCCGCCGCCGAGCACGGTCACCACCCCGACCCCCGGCCGGCGGACGACGGGCTGCGCGAAGAGAGCCGCGGGCCGGCCGCTGAACGAGGTGTAGTTGTCGAAGAGCCGCGGCACGAAGAGCCCCGAACCCGCGGCGATCTCCGTCACCGCGTCCTCGGCGGCCGTGTGCTGGACGCTGCCGGTGCCGCCGCCGTTCACGAACTCCAGGTCCGGCGCCACGGCCCGTACGGCACGCACCACGGCCGCCCTGCGCTCGGCCAGCTCCCGGCGGGCCGCCGCCTGCATGAGCCGGATCACCCGCGACCGCAGCGGCCGGCCCGCGAGGGAGTCCCCGACACCCGCGACATGCCCCTCGTACGCCATGATCCCGACCAGCCGGAACCCGGGGCGCCGCACCACCGATCGGGCCAGCTCCGCGAGTTGCGCGGGCTCGCGCAGCGGGGAGCGACGGGCGCCGACTCGGATCCGGCCGCCGAGGAGGCTGAGCGCCGTGTCCAGCTCCAGACAGACCCGGACCTCCTCCGTCCCGCCCGCGCGGGAAGCGTCGATCAGATCCAGCTGCGCCACGTCGTCGACCATCACCGTCACCGCGGCGGCCAGCTTCGGATCACGCGCCAGCTCACCGAACCCGGTGCGGTCCGCCGACGGATAGGCGAGGAGGACGTCATCGAACCCGGCACGGGCCAGCCACAGCGACTCGTCGAGCGTGAACGACATGATCCCGGCGAAGCCCTCCCGCGCCAGCACCCGCTCCAGGAGCGCCCGGCACCGCACGGACTTGCTCGCGACCCGGACGGGCTTGCCGCCGGCCCGGCGCACGAGGTCGTCCGCGTTGGCGTCGAAGGCCTCCAGATCGACGATCGCCACGGGCGCGTCGAGATGAGCGGTGGCCCGGTCGTATCGGGCCCGGTCGGCGGCACGGGGAGTCATGGCCCGAGCTTGCCAGACAGGTTTACGGGTGGGTAGCCCCTGGGTTCCCGTACCAGGGGGAACAGCCCGTAGAGTGACGGGCATTGTCGACACGAGCGGGGGGACGGGGATGACCGGCGAACAGCGCCCCGGCACGACCTCCCGCATCACGGACGCCCTCCTCCGACCGGACCCGGCACCGGCCCCGTCCGAGATGGAGATGACGACGCGGCTGCGGCCGATCAGGCCGGGGGACACGCCGCCGACGCCGGGAGCCGGATCGGTGGCCGCGACGGCCCCGGCGGCCCTCCCGAGGCCGGCTGAGCGCGCTCCCCGCCCGGCGACCGGGTCGACGGCCTCGACGGCCGGGACCCCGCCCCGCCCCACGACCGCGCCGACTGCTCCGTCAAGCCCGCCCGGGCGTACGGCTCCAAGCCGCCCCGCATCTGCGACGTCCGGCCCGGCAGCCCCTCCCGCGGGCACGTCCCCGCGTCCGGGTTCGACCGCTCCGGCGTCCGGTCCGGCAGCCTCACCCCCGTCCGGGTCCCGTCCGGTGCCCCCTCCGGCGACTCCGCCGCGGGCGAACTCGGCGGCTTCGCAGCCGATGCCTCCGGCGACGGGTTCCGCGCCCCCGTCCGCCGCTGCGCCCCGCCCGACGACCGGCCCCGTGGGTTCGGCAGAGGCGACACCGCCCCGCCCGACGAGCGCCCCGGCGACACCCTCCCGCCCGGCGGTTCCTCCGGCTTCGCCGGTCTCCGCCGTGACCTCCGCCTCCGCCACGGGTTCGACGGCGGCCCCTCCGAGCCGGCCGATGCCCGGGCCCGTCGCTCCGGCGCCCGGCACCCCCTGGCAGACCGCGCCCGCCACCCCTCCGCGGCCGGGCACAGGCACCACCGCCCCCGGGTCGCAGCCCGCGCCGACGGCCCCCGCGCCCGCCCGGCCGACGCCCCGCCGGACGAACCCCGCGCCCGCCGCATCAGGCCCCGCTCCGGTCGCCACCGCGTACACGGGCGCCTCCGGCACCGCAGGTCCGCTCCCGCACGCCGTGCCCCACCACGCCCGGCCCCACGCCACCCCGTTCGGCCACCTCCAGGGCCACGGCACCCACCGGGCCGCCACCGCCGCGCTGCCGCCCGAGACCCCCGCCGAGACCACCACGCGGCTCCGGCCCGTGCGCGAGCGGCGGACGGGGCGGGCCATCGCCGTCGGCGTCTGCGCCGTGCTGGGGATCGGGCTCATCGGCGGGGCCCTCGCCGGCGTGTGGCTGGCCGCCGCCGAGCCCGGGGAGCCCGCCGAACCCGCCGGGTACACCCAGGCCAAGGACCTCTGGCACAACGCCCCCGTCGACACCCTCTTCCCCCGCACCCTCGCGGGGCCCGCCGCGGGACCGGGCGGCGCCGCCCGTACCTGGACCCGGATCGTCGTCGCCCCCGACGCCGCGTGCTCGCCGGCCGTCCTGGCCAAGGGCCTGCTCGCCACCCTCCAGCCGCTCGGCTGCGAGCGCGTCCTGCGCGCCACGTACACCGACGCCACCGCCAGCAGCGTGATCACCGTCGGTCTCGTCTTCACCCGTGCCGAGGCCGCCACGCAGCGAACCCTCGGCCAGGGCCTCACCACCCGCCTCGGCCAGGACGTCCCGCCGGCGCTCTCCGGCCCCGGCACCGTCGCAGCCCGCTTCGGCGCGCAGCAGCGGGCCGGGTGGTGGCTGAACGCCCCCACCGACCTGCCCGTCGTCGTCACCGCCGTCTCCGGCTTCGCCGACGGCCGTGCCGTCGACGCCCCGCAGCCCGCCGACCGCGCCATGACCGCGGGCCGTACCGACGCCACCGCGCAGTCCGGCCTCGGCCACGAGGCCAAGAACATCACCCTCCGCTTCGAGCAGCTGCTGCGCACGGCCGTCGCCCCGCCGGAGAAGGACAAGCGGAAGGACGCCCGGTGACCCGCCTCCGTACCCCCGCGGCCGTCCTCCTCGCCACCGCCTTCGCCGTCCTCCCCGCCACCACCACACCCGCGTACGCCGACACCATCAGGGCCCGGCAGTGGGGCCTCCAGGCCCTCCACACGACGGAGGCCTGGCGGACCACCAAGGGCGAGGGCATCACCGTCGCCGTCCTCGACACCGGCGTCGACGCCCAGCATCCCGACCTCGAGGGTTCGGTCCTCACCGGCCGCGACCTCGTCGGCTTCGGCGCCTCCCGGGGCGACCGCGCCTGGGCCCGGCACGGCACGGCCATGGCCGGGATCATCGCCGGGCACGGCCACGGCCCCGACGGCGGCGACGGCGTCCTCGGCATCGCCCCCGACGCCAGGATCCTGCCCGTCCGGGTCATCCTCGAAGGCACCGACAAGTCCCGCGACAAGGCCCGCAAGACCCGGGGAACCGCGCTGGCCGAAGGCATCCGGTGGGCCGCCGACCACGGCGCCGACGTCATCAACATGTCCCTGGGCGACGACTCCAAGTCCGCCCACCCGGACGCCGGGGAGGACGCCGCCGTCCAGTACGCGCTCGCGAAGGGCGTCTCCGTCGTCGCCTCCGCCGGCAACGGCGGCGAGAAGGGCGACCACATCTCGTACCCCGCCGCCTACCCCGGCGTCATCGCCGTCACCGCGGTCGACCGCTACGGCACCCACGCCTCCTTCTCCACCCGCCGCTGGTACGCCACCGTCAGCGCCCCCGGTGTCGACATCGCCATCGCCGACCCCGACCGCCGCTACTACGAGGGCTGGGGAACGAGCGCCGCCGCCGCGTTCGCCTCCGGAGCCGTCGCCCTCGTCCGCTCCGCGCACCCCGACCTCACCCCGGCCCAGGTCAAGCGGCTCCTCATCGACACCGCCCGCAGCCGCCCCCAGGGCGGCCGCAGCGACGCCAAGGGGTACGGAACGGTCGACCCGGCCGCCGCGATCGAGGCCGGCGCGAAGCTCAAGGGCGGTGACCCCAAGGCCACGGCCACCGGCTACCAGGGCCGCTACTTCGGCCCCGGACCGCTCCCCGCCCCCGAGGAGAGCAGCCCCATCGGCCTGCTCGCCCCGCTCACCGGCGGCCTCGGCGCCCTGCTCCTCCTCACCGCCGTCATCCTCCGCCGCGCCCACCGCTCGTAGGGGGTGTCGTGCCGATCGGGCCGGGCTCGCCCTGATCGACGAGACACCCCCTGGGAGCCCGGCGGACCGGTCGCCCCCGCCCGGCGGTTAGGCTCGGTGCGTGGCGCTCAAGAACATTCCGGACCCCGGTTTCTCCGACGACGACGGCACGGCCGACCCGCGGCTCGCCGCGGCCCTCGCGGCCTGGGCGGAGGACAGAACCGCCCACGGCCCCGTCCTCGACGCGCTGAGGGAGGCCCGGCTGCTCGTCCCCGTCGTCGCCGTCCTCGGCGAGGTCGAGACCGACGAGAACGGCCTGCGGCGCGAGAAGACCAGCGACATGGCGGTCCCCACGCTGACGGCCGGCGACCGGCGTGCCCTGCCCGCGTTCACCTCGATCGCCTCGCTCGCCCTGTGGGACCCGGAGGCCCGGCCCGTCGCCGTCCCGCTCCACCAGGCGCTCCAGGCCGCCGCGCACGAGAAGGCCGACACGGTCGTCCTCGACCTCGCGGGCCCGGTGCCGTACCAGCTGACCGGCCCGGCCCTGCTCGCCCTCGCCGAGGGCCGCACCAGCGCCGACCCGCTCGACGACCCCGCCGTACGGGAAGCGGTACGGGCCGCCGTCGCCGCCGAGCCCGCGGTGCTCCGCGCCCACCTGGGACCCGGCGCCGCCGACGGCACCCTCGCCCTGGTCCTCGCCGAGGGCGGCTCCCCGGCGGAGGCCGCCCAGCGCGTGGCCCGCGCCCTGGCCGCCGACGAAACACTGAGGGCCCGCCTGGTGCGGGGCCTCGACCTGGCACTCCTGCCGGCCTCGGCCACGCCTCCGGGCGAGCCCTTCTACGTCAAGCGGTAAGCGACGAGGGCTAGCCGTACACCGGCCCGGTGTACTTCTCGCCCGGGCCCTGGCCCGGCTCGTCCGGGATCAGGGACGCCTCGCGGAAGGCGAGCTGGAGGGACTTCAGACCGTCCCGCAGGGGAGCCGCGTGGAAGGACGAGACCTCCGTCGCGCCGGCGTCGAGCAGGCCCGCGAGCGCGTGCACCAGCTTGCGGGCCTCGTCGAGGTCCTTGTACTTGTCGCCCTCCTCGGTGAGCCCGAGCTTCACCGCGGCGGCGCTCATCAGGTTGACGGCGACGGTCACGATCACCTCGACCGCGGGGACCTCCGCGATGTCGCGGGTCATGGCGTCGAAGTCGGGGGAATCGGCGGTGTCGGGGGAGTCCGGGGACTCGTTCTGGGGCGTCTCGCTCATGCCTCATACGATATGCCGGTCCTCGGTTAGCGGAGACCGCCGGGTCCTGCTAACCTTGTGTAACGACCGGCCGGACACGTGTGTGCCCGGCCCACAAGTGGAGGCTCCCGTACTCCCACCTGACCACCCTCGCGGGTGGCGGGTCACCGGTCAGGTGGCGCCCATCGTTCCGTACGGACGATGGAGCCGCCCGATGTGCGCCCCGCGGTTGAACGCGGCGGTGCTCCGGTATTTCTGTGGAGCCCCGCCTGTGTCCCGTCCGGGGCATTTTTCATGTACCGGCTCGGTTGGTCTCACAGAAACAGACATGCGCGTCCGTCCGCCAGGCGGTCGCGTGGTGCTACCGAGGAGGATCCATCAGCGCCGAGCCCCGCATCAACGACAGGATTCGCGTTCCCGAGGTGCGACTTGTCGGACCCAGCGGCGAGCAGGTCGGGATTGTTCCGCTTGCCAAGGCCCTGGAGCTCGCACAGGAGTACGACCTCGACCTGGTCGAGGTCGCGGCGAACGCCCGTCCGCCCGTGTGCAAGCTCATGGACTACGGGAAGTTCAAGTACGAGTCGGCCATGAAGGCCCGTGAGGCGCGCAAGAACCAGGCGCACACGGTCATCAAGGAGATGAAGCTCCGGCCGAAGATCGACCCGCACGACTACGACACCAAGAAGGGTCACGTCGTCCGGTTCCTCAAGCAGGGTGACAAGGTCAAGATCACGATCATGTTCCGTGGTCGTGAGCAGTCCCGTCCCGAGCTTGGTTTCCGGCTGCTGCAGCGGCTGGCGTCGGACGTCGAGGAGCTTGGCTTCATCGAGTCCAACCCGAAGCAGGACGGCCGGAACATGATCATGGTTCTCGGCCCGCACAAGAAGAAGACCGAGGCCATGGCCGAGGCGCGTGAGGCCCAGGCCGCACGCAAGGCCGAGCGCCAGGGCGTCACCTCCGAGGAGACGTCCGAGGCTCCGGCCGCCGAGACCGAGGCTGCTGAGGCTCCGGTCGTCGAGGCCGAGGCGGAAGCCCCGGCCGAGAACCCCGAGGCGTGACCCGCGGGGCTGCCAACCAGGCAGCCCCGGGCCCCGCCCGGAACCACCAAACGAAGAATTGACGCTCCCGGATCTCCGGTGCCCGCACCGGTGGGGAGCGCCACTGACGAGGAGATACGGCGCGATGCCGAAGAACAAGACGCACTCCGGTGCCAAGAAGCGCTTCAAGGTCACCGGCACCGGCAAGATCCTGCGCGAGCGCGCCGGCAAGCGCCACCTGCTCGAGCACAAGTCGTCCAAGCTGACGCGTCGCCTCACCGGCAACGCCGAGATGGCCCCGGGTGACGCCGCCAAGATCAAGAAGATGCTGGGCATCTGAGTTTGATCTCCCGCTCTCGGCGACGAGAGCTTCCGGCCAAGACCGGGAACCATCCGTTTTTCGGGTCGTGTGAGGACCACCACGACCCCGCTACAAGGAGTTAACAAGTGGCACGCGTCAAGCGGGCAGTCAACGCCCACAAGAAGCGCCGGGCGATCCTCGAGGCGGCCTCCGGCTACCGCGGTCAGCGCTCGCGCCTGTACCGCAAGGCCAAGGAGCAGGTCACCCACTCGCTGGTCTACAACTACAACGACCGCAAGAAGCGCAAGGGCGACTTCCGTCAGCTGTGGATCCAGCGCATCAACGCGGCTGCCCGTCTGAACGGCATGACGTACAACCGCCTCATCCAGGGTCTGAAGGCCGCCAACATCGAGGTGGACCGCAAGATCCTCGCCGAGCTGGCCGTCAACGACGCCAACGCGTTCGCCGCGCTGGTCGAGGTCGCGCAGAAGGCTCTGCCGGCCGACGTCAACGCCCCGAAGGCCGCCGCCTGATCTTCCAGGCCGCAGTACCTCTGCCCGGACCCGCAGGCGCGCACGCGTCTGCGGGTCCGGGTGCGTCTGCCCCCTGAAGGGTGTTCGGTGGAGGGGGCCGCCCAGGCCCGCAGCGCCACCGACCCCGGGCCCCGAGACCGGACCCCGAAGGTCACGACCGGTCACCGGAGCCCCGGACCCCGAAGCCCCGGATCCCGAAGCCACCCGGCACCGAAGAGAGAACCGCCGCACCTCATGGTCACCCCCGAGCTGATCTCCCCGCGTTCCCCGCGCGTCGTCGCCGCCCGGCGGCTCGCCAAGCGCAACTTCCGGGGCAAGGACCGCCTCTTCATCGCCGAGGGCCCGCAGGCCGTCCGTGAGGCGGTCGAGCACCGCGGCTCCACCGGAGAGCCCACGCTCGTCGAGCTCTTCACCACCGTCGAGGCCGCCGAGCGCTACAGCGCCATCATCGAGGCCGCTCTCGCCGCCGGGGCACGCGTCCACCACGCCTCCGACGCCGTCCTCGCCGAGGTCTCCCAGACCGTCACCCCGCAGGGGCTCGTCGGTGTCTGCCGGTTCCTCGACTCGCCGTTCGAGGAGATTGTCGCGGCCCGCCCCAAGCTGGTCGCCGTCCTCGCCCACGTACGTGATCCCGGCAACGCCGGCACGGTACTGCGCTGCGCCGACGCCGCCGGCGCCGACGCGGTCGTCCTCACCGACGCCTCCGTCGACCTGTACAACCCCAAGTCCGTCCGGGCCTCGGTCGGTTCGCTCTTCCACCTGCCGGTCGCCGTCGGTGTCCCCGTCGAGCAGGCCGTCGCCGGGCTGAAGAGCGCGGGCGTACGGATCCTCGCCGCGGACGGGGCCGGTCAGGACGACCTCGACGCCGAGCTGGACGCCGGCACCATGGGCGGGCCCACCGCCTGGATCTTCGGCAACGAGGCCTGGGGGCTGCCCGAGGAGACCCGGGCCCTCGCCGACGCCGTCGTCCGCGTCCCGATCCACGGCAAGGCCGAGAGCCTCAACCTCGCGACGGCCGCCGCGGTCTGCCTGTACGCCTCCGCCCGCGCGCAGCGGCCCCGAACCTCCGCCTGAGGGGTCCATTCCGCCCTCCCCGCCCAGTAGAGTGACGCACTCGGGGGCCCACTGCGCTACACGGAGGGGTGGGGAACGGGGATGACGGTCGGCACGGACAGTCCCGCACAGGCACGGAGCGCCGAGCCGCACGCCCAGGAGCCGCCGGGCGAGGAGCCCGCGCCGGACGCCCGGGACCAGGCCGGCCCCGCCGGGTTCGCCGGTGTGCTTCCCGACGACCTGCCCGACGGACTCGTCGTCGCCGACGAGACCGGCCGGGTCGTCACCTTCAACACCGCCGCCAGCCGCATCACCGCCGTCCCCGGCGACAAGGCCCTCGGCCTCCCCCTCGACCAGGCGCTGCCGCTCGAAGACCTCAAGGGACGCCGCTGGTGGGCCCTGACCGACCCGTACGGCGGCCTCGCCACCCGCCGCGGCCAGCCCGAGCGCAATCTGCTGCTCCCCGGAGGCCGAGAGGTCCTCGTCTCCGCCCGGTACATCCGCGAGCACCCCACCGGACCGGTCCGCCGGGTCGTGATCTGTCTGCGCGGCACCGAGGCGCGCCGCCGCACCGAGCGCAGCCACGCCGAGCTCATCGCCACGGTCGCCCACGAACTGCGCTCCCCGCTGACCTCCGTCAAGGGCTTCACCGCCACCCTCCTCACCAAGTGGGAGCGGTTCAACGACGATCAGAAGCGGCTCATGCTGGAGACCGTCGACGCCGACGCGGGCCGCATCAAGCGGCTCATCGCCGAACTCCTCGACATCTCCCGGATCGATTCCGGCCGGCTCGAAGTGCGGCGCCAGCCCGTGGACATCGCCGCCGCCATCGGCCGGCACGTCCACGTGCACACCACCGGCGGCCAGTCGCCGGACCGGTTCTTCGTCCGGATCATGCCCGGACTGCCCGCGCTCTGGGCCGACCCCGACAAGATCGACCAGATCCTCGGGAACCTCCTCGAAAATGCGGTGCGCCACGGCGAGGGAACGGTCACCATCGAGGTGGCACCCGCCAGGAAGTGCGCCGACGGAGAAGAGGGGACGGAGGTCACCGTGAGCGACGAGGGCCCCGGCATCCCCGAGGAGTCGATGAGCCGCGTCTTCACCCGCTTCTGGCGGGGCAGCAAGCGCGGCGGCACCGGGCTCGGCCTCTACATCGTCAAGGGCGTCGTCGAGGCCCACGGCGGAACCATCACCGTCGGCAGGGCCCCCCGGGGCGGGGCCGAGTTCCGATTTATGCTGCCCGTCGGCACCCCGGCCCATCTCGCCTGACGAGATCCAGCACGAAGTCCGACCGGATCGGACAGGATCGGACGAGATCGAAAGCCGCCCGGGCCGCCCACGGGCTCATTCGCATCCCCCCACCCCGTTAGACTCGTCCTTTGGCACGTTTGCGCCCTTGACGTCGAGCGGGGCCGCCCAGCCAAGCCAACGGAAGCACGGGAAGAGATGTCCGCACCCAATAAGTCGTACGACCCGGTTGAGGTCGAGGCACTGAAACCGGAAGAGATCGAGCGCATGCGGGACGAGGCGCTCGCCGCCTTCGCCGCCGCGGGCGACCTCGACGCGCTCGCGCACGCGAAGACGGCGCACACCGGCGGCACCTCGCCGCTGGCGCTCGCCAACCGGGAGATCGGTGCCCTGCCCCCGCAGGCCAAGGCCGCCGCCGGAAAGCTCGTGGGCCAGGCCCGCGGCATCGTCTCCAAGGCGCTCGCCGCCCGCCAGACGGAGCTGGAGGCCGAGCGCGACGCGCGCGTCCTCGTCGAGGAGGCCGTCGACGTCACCCTGCCGTACGACCGCGTCCCGGCCGGTGCCCGCCACCCGCTGACCACGCTCATGGAGCGCGTCTCCGACGTGTTCGTCTCCATGGGGTACGAGGTCGCCGAGGGGCCCGAGGTCGAGGCGGAGTGGTTCAACTTCGACGCCCTCAACTTCGTACCGGACCACCCGGCGCGCCAGATGCAGGACACCTTCTTCGTCGAGGGGCCGGAAGGCACCACGGGCGACGAGTCCGGTGTCGTGCTGCGCACCCACACCTCGCCGGTCCAGGCCCGCACGCTCATCGACCGGGAGCCCCCGGTCTACGTCGTGTGCCCCGGCCGCGTCTACCGCACCGACGAGCTCGACGCCACGCACACCCCGGTCTTCCACCAGATCGAGCTGCTCGCCGTCGACGAGGGCCTGACCATGGCCGACCTCAAGGGCACCCTGGACCACATGGTCCAGGCGCTCTTCGGCCCGGACATGAAGACCCGGCTGCGTCCGAACTTCTTCCCCTTCACCGAGCCGTCCGCCGAGATGGACATGCTCTGCTACGTCTGCCGCGGCGAGTCCGTCGGCAACCCGGACCGTCCCTGCCGCACCTGCGGCAGTGAGGGCTGGATCGAGCTGGGCGGCTGCGGCATGGTCAACCCGAAGGTGCTCGTCGCCTGCGGTGTGGACCCCGAGAAGTACAGCGGATTCGCCTTCGGGTTCGGCATCGAGCGGATGCTGATGTTCCGCCACAACGTCGACGACATGCGAAACATGGTCGAGGGTGACGTCCGGTTCACCCGGCCGTTCGGGATGGAGATCTGATGCGGGTCCCGCTTTCTTGGCTGCGGGAGTACGTCGACCTGCCGGCGACGGAGACCGGCCGCGACGTCCAGGCCAAGCTCATTTCGGCAGGCCTCGAGGTCGAGACCGTCGAGCAGCTCGGCGCCGGCCTGACCGGCCCGCTGGTGGTCGGCAAGGTCCTCACCATCGAGGAGCTGACGGAGTTCAAGAAGCCCATCCGCTTCTGCACCGTCGACGTCGGCCAGGCCAACGGCACCGGCGAGCCCCAGGAGATCATCTGTGGCGCCCGGAACTTCGCCGCCGGCGACAAGGTCGTCGTGGCCCTGCCCGGCGCCGTGCTCCCCGGTGACTTCCGGATCGCCGAGCGCAAGACGTACGGCCGGGTCTCCCGGGGCATGATCTGCTCCGGCGACGAGCTCGGCATGGGCGACGACGGCACCCACGGCATCATCGTGCTGCCGCCGGAGCTCGAGATCGGCATCGACGCCACCAAGCTCCTGGAGCTGTACGACGAGGTCCTCGACATCGCCGTCACCCCGGACCGCGGCTACTGCCTCTCGATGCGCGGCGTCGCCCGCGAGACCGCCATCGCGTACGGCCTGCCGCTGCGCGACCCGGCGCTGCTCGACGTGCCCGCGCCCAACTCGTACGGCTACCCGGTCCGGGTCACCGACCCGATCGGCTGCGACCGCTTCACCGCGCGCACCGTCGTCGGTCTGCAGCCCGAGGCCCGGTCCCCGATCTGGCTGCGCCGCCGCCTCCAGAAGGCCGGCATGCGTCCGATCTCGCTCGCGGTCGACGTCACGAACTACGTGATGCTCGAGCTCGGCCAGCCGCTGCACGCCTACGACCGGAGCCGGCTCGACGGCCCTGTCGGAGTGCGCCGCGCCGAGGCCGGCGAGAAGATCACCACGCTCGACGGCACCGTCCGCGTCCTGGACGCGGCGGACCTGGTCATCACCGACGACCGCGGTCCGATCGGCATCGCCGGTGTCATGGGCGGCGCCAACACGGAGATCGCCGACCCGGAGACGGACCCGGAGACCGGGGTCGTCACCGGCACCTCCGAGATCGTCATCGAGGCCGCGCACTTCGACGCGATCTCGATCGCCCGCACGGCGCGCCGCCACAAGCTGGCCTCCGAGGCGTCCAAGCGCTTCGAGCGCGGTGTCGACCCGCAGGCCGCGGCCGCCGCGGCCCAGCGCTGCGTCGACCTGCTCGTGCTGCTCGCGGGCGGTACGGCCGAGGCCGGCGTCACCGAGATCAGTGCCCCGTCCGCGCCGCGCACGATCACCATGCCGGCGAACCACCCGGACAAGGTCGCGGGCGTCGGCTACGGCCGCGAGACCGTCGTCCGCCGCCTCCAGGAGGTCGGCTGCGACGTCTACGGCCAGGACGAGCTCGTCGTCACCGTGCCGACGTGGCGCCCCGACCTCAACGAGCCGAACGACCTCGCCGAAGAGGTCATCCGGCTGGAGGGCTACGAGAACCTGCCCTCCACGCTGCCGAAGCCGCCGGCCGGCCGCGGGCTCACCGAGCGCCAGCGCGTCCACCGCCGCGTGGGCCGCGCCCTGGCCGGCGCCGGCTACGTCGAGGCGCTGAACTACCCGTTCATCGGGGAGCAGGCCCTCGACAACCTCGGCCTCGACGCGGACGACGCCCGGCGTCGGCTCGTGAAGCTGGTCAACCCGCTCTCGGACGAGGAGCCCGCGCTCCGTACGACGCTGCTGCCGGGCCTGCTCGGCGCGCTGCGCCGGAACGACAGCCGCGGCAGCCACGACCTGGCGCTCTTCGAGACCGGTCTGGTCTTCCGGCCGGAGGGACAGCCGGGCGTCGCCGTCCGGCTGCCCGTCGACCGCCGTCCCACCGACGAGGAGATCGCCTCGGTCAACGCCGTGCTGCCCGCGCAGCCGCGCCGCGCCGCCGTCGTCCTCGCCGGTGCGCGCGAGCAGGCCGGCTGGTGGGGCAAGGGCCGTCCGTCCGACTGGGCGGACGCGGTCGAGGCCGGCCGGACCGTGGCCGCCGAGGCGGGGGTCGAGCTGATCATCAGCGCCGACCAGCACGCCCCGTGGCACCCGGGCCGCTGCGCCGCCTTCCACGTCGAGGTGGACGGCGAGAAGGTCCTCGTCGGCCACGCCGGCGAGCTCCACCCGCGCGTGGTCAAGGCCTTCGGCCTGCCGGCCCGCACCTGCGCGATGGAGATCGACCTGGACCGCCTGGAGAAGGCGAACGAGGGCCCGGTGAAGGCTCCTCGGATCTCCTCCTTCCCGGTCGCCACCCAGGACGTCGCCCTGGTCGTCGCGGGCGGCGTCCCGGCCGCCGAGGTCGAGGCCGCCCTCACCGAGGGCGCGGGTGAACTCCTGGAGTCCATCCGGCTGTTCGACGTCTACACCGGCGACCAGCTCGGCGAGGGCACCAAGTCCCTGGCGTACGCGCTGAAGTTCCGCGCCCCGGACCGCACGCTCACGGTCGAAGAGGCCACCGCGGCCCGCGACGCGGCGGTCGCCCTGGCGTCCGAACGCACGGGCGCGGTGCTGCGCGGCGCCTGAGCGCCGTAGCACCGGACCACGAGGAGGGCCGCCCCGGGATTCCCCGGTGCGGCCCTCCGGCGTGTGCGGTCTCCGAAGTGTCGTACGTGGATTCGGTGTTCGTTCAGGCGTGTGCGTGGCGGAGGCCTGGCGGAGGACGGCGCGCCGTGGGTGCTCACTCCTTCGGGTGAGATCGTCGGGGGGTGTTCCCCGGTGGGCCGTGCGGTCGGCAGAATCGACGCGGCCGCAGGGGCGGACCTGTGGGCCGCAGGGCCTTCGGGCGCTGTCGGGGCTCGGGAAGGGCCGTGCATGATCCGTACGAGGTCGTTGGTCTCCGATGGCTCCCGGCTCCGCCGGCTGGCCCCGCTCGCTCTTCCCACCGCATGGGGTGCGGTGGCCGTGGCGTGGAAGTTCGGCTGCCCGCTGGCCCGGCAGCCCGGGCTGCCGATGAGGATCGCCACCAGTGTCGTCTTCCTGACCGTCGGCATCGGGCTCGTGCTCGGGCTGCGGCGCGGGCTCGCCCGGGAGCTGGCGCTGGTGCGGGCCGTCGCCGTCGCCACCCAACAGGTGCTGCTGCGTCCGCCGCCCGCCCGTCTCGACGGACTCGCCCTTGCCGCAGGGCAGTTGTCCGCCTCCCGGGGCGCGTGCGTCGGCGGGGATCTGTACGAGGCGGTGGCCACCCCGTACGGGGTGCGGATCGTCATCGGGGACGTACGGGGTCATGGTCTCGCGGCACTGGGCGCCGTGGTCGCCGTGCTCGGGAGCTTTCGTGAGGCCGCGCATGACGAGGCCGAGCTCGGCGGGGTGCTGCGGCGGCTTGAGCGGGCCCTGGAGCGGCATCTTCGGGAGCGGGCCCGGGACGAGCACCCGGCGCGGACCGGGACGGCGCCCGAGCATCCGGCGGCGGAGGAGTTCGTGACCCTGCTGCTCCTGGAGGTCCGGTCCGACGGACGGCTCTCCGTGCTCAACTGCGGCCACCCCGGCCCGTATCGCCTCGGGCGCACGGTGGAGCGGCTTCCCGTCGGCGACCCGCTGCCCCCGCTCGGGGTCCTGCCGCTGCCGGCCGCCCTCGCGCCGTACACCGCGGCCCGGTTGAGGCCCGGCGAGACGCTCGTCCTGTACACCGACGGCGCCGAGGAGGCCCGTGACCATCGGGGCCGGTTCTTCGCGCTCGACACCGTGCTCGCCGGGATGTGCGGCGTGGCGCCCGAGGCGCTCGTCCGCGAGGTCCACACCGCCCTGCTGCATCACACGGGCGGGCGGCTCACCGACGACGTCGCCCTGCTCGTCGTACGCAACGACCGGGTCCGGGTGCCGGCGCAGCCCGCCGAACCCGGGCTGCGCCGCCCCCGGCCCGCCCCCTCCTCCCACTGTTGAGAGGAGGGGGCCGGGACCGGTGTCGCCCGCCCCGCCACGGAGTGTCGGGCAGATCAGCGGAGCGGGCGACACGGACCGGGCGGCCGCACTGTTTGAGGGGGGAGCCGGCGGCCCGGTCATCGCCTTGCGGCGAGAAGCACAGTCAAGCGGTACGGGGACGAGCGCGGCAGAGTACGCGCACCGGAAGAACGAGTACTTCATTCACACCCCGTGCGAAATCCTCCCGTAGTCGTGAAGGAGGGGTGACTCGAAGAGGTTCTCCGCAGTGGTTCGGTCCGTACGAATTCGGCCACCGCTACGCTGAGTTCACCGCGCTCCGGCCGAGCGGCCTGAGCGGACCGGAGCGACCGGAGCGGTCATGCAGCCCAACACCTTGCTCGACGCCCTTCTCGACGAAGCGGGCGTCTCGAACGCCGGCCTCGCTGCCCATGTGAACCGGGCAGGCCGGGCCAGGGGCCTCACCCTGCGCTACGAACACACCGCTGTGGCACGCTGGTTGAAGGGCCAGCGGCCGCGCGGCCAGGTGCCGGACCTGATCTGCGAGGTGCTCGCCGCCCGGCTGCACCGGCAGGTGACCCTGGACGACATCGGCTTCGGCGTGCCCGACGGGCCCGTGCTCGCGGTCGGTTCACCGCTCTCCGGGTTCGTGGAGCGCGCGGCCGCGCTGTGGCGGTCCGACGAGCAGCAGCGACCACACGTGGTCGCCGCACCCGCCGTGACCGGCACACCGGCCGTGATGCCCGTGTGGGAGTGGGAGAACCCGCCGGAGGACGTGGACGTCTCCCGGATCGGCCGGACGTCGGTCTCACCCGCCGACATCACGGTGCTGAGCGCGGCCCGTTCCCACTACGAGCAGATGTACCGCAGAACCGGGGGCATCGCGACCCGCGCCCGGATCGTCGGCTTCCTCACCGCCGAGACGGCGCCGCTGCTGCGGGGCTCGTACAGCGACGCCCTCGGTCGGCGACTGCACCGCGCCACCGGTGGACTCGTGGCGGTGGCCGGCATCTGCGCGTACGACGCCGACGCGCACGGTCTCGCCCAGCGCTACTTCCACCAGGCGCTGCGGCTCGCGAAGGCGAGCGGGGACCGGGGGCTCGGCGCCTATGTGATCGCGCTCCTCGTCAACCAGTCGTTGTTCATGGGGGAGTACCGGCAGGCGGTGGCGTTCGCTGAGGCGGCGCTGCGGACGGCGGGGCGGCAGATCACCCCGGCGCTCGCCGCCGATCTGACGGCGATGCAGGCGAAGGCGTACGCGCATCTGGGCGACGGGGCAGCCGCGCTGGCCTGCATCCGGCGGGCCGAGGCCGCGGCCGATCGGATCAGTCCGGGGGACGAGCCGGCCGAGACGGGCTATGTCCAGCCGGGGCTCGTCAACGTCCAGGTCGCCGAGGCCCTGCTCAGTCTGGGTGATCTCACGGCGGCCCATGAGCACGCGTCGATGGCCGTCGGGGTGCCGTCGCACGACCGGGGCCGGGTGCACCGGCTCGCCATGCTGTGTCAGATCGAGCTGCGCCAGGGGGAGGCCGACGCGGCGGCGCGGACGGCCGTCGAGATGACCGAGCGGGCGCGGGGGATGGAGTCGCGGCGGCTGCGCGACCGGCTGCGGCAGGTGCGGGAGCACCTCCTGGCCAGCGGCGGAGGCGATGCCCGGGAGGCGGCGGCGCTCATTGACGGGGCGCTGCGCGTTCCCCTGTGAGCCGCTAACTGCTGCGATATTGCCACCAAACAAGCACCGACCAGTCGGAAGGTGGCAAGAACGTGCAGTGGACGAAACTGAGCGAACGCTCTGTCTATGAGAATCGCTGGTTCCAGGTGAACCTCGCGGACGTCGAACTCCCGGACGGCCGCCACCTCGACCACTATCTGATCCGGCTTCGCCCGGTCGCCGTCGCGACGGCCGTCAACGAGGCCGACGAAGTCCTGATGCTCTGGCGCCATCGTTTCATCACCGACAGCTGGGGCTGGGAACTGGCCGCCGGAGTCGTCGAGGACGGCGAGGAGATCGAAGCCGCCGCCGCTCGCGAGATGGAGGAGGAGACCGGCTGGCGGCCGGGGCCGCTGCGCCATCTCCTCACCGTCGAGCCGTCCAACGGCCTCACCGACGCCCGCCACCACCTCTACTGGGCGGAGACGGCCACCTACACCGGACCGCCCGAGGACGCCTTCGAGTCCTCACGGCGGGCCTGGGTGCCGCTGAAACAGGTCCCCGACATGATCGCCCGGGGCGAGATCCCGGCCGCGAACATGGCCGCGGGGCTGCTGATGCTCCACCACCTGCGCCTGGGCTGAGGCGGCCGGGCCGATGCGCCCCGGCCCGACCTGCCTGAGCCGGCGCGGTCGGGCCGAGGAACCCGCGCAAGGCCGGACGGCCCGTACCTGTGCGTGTGTACGGGCCGTCCGGTGTCCTGGGGAGATCAGGCGTACGGGTAGAAGCCCGAGCCCGTCTTCCGGCCGAGCCGGCCCGCGTCCACCATGCGCTGGAGCAGCGGGGGAGCGGCGTACAGCGGCTCCTTGAACTCGGCGTACATCGAGTCGGCGATGGACGCGATCGTGTCGAGACCGATCAGGTCCGAGAGCTTCAGCGGGCCCATCGGGTGGGCGCAGCCGAACTCCATGCCGTTGTCGATGTCGTCGCGGCTCGCGATGCCCGACTCGAACATCCGGATCGCGGAGAGCAGGTACGGCACGAGCAGCGCGTTGACCACGAAGCCGGAGCGGTCCTGCGCGCGGATCGCGTGCTTGCCGAGGGTCTTCTCCGCGAAGGCCTGGGCCCGGCTGATCGTGCCCTCGGAGGTGGTGAGGGCCGGGATCAGCTCGACGAGCTTCTGCACCGGGGCCGGGTTGAAGAAGTGGATGCCGATGACCTGGTCGGGGCGGGAGGTCGCCACGGCCAGCTTCACCAGCGGGATCGAGGAGGTGTTCGAGGCCAGGATGGCGTCCGGCCGGGTCATCACCTGGTCGAGGACCTGGAAGATCTCGGTCTTGACCTGCTCGTTCTCCACGACCGCCTCGATGACGAGGTCGCGGTCGGCGAACTCGCCCAGGTCGGTGGTGAAGCTGAGGCGGGCGAGCGTCGCGTCCCGCTCCTCCTCGCTGATCTTGCCGCGTTCGGCGGCCTTCGACAGCGAGTTGTAGAGCCGTGTGCGGCCGATCTCCAGCGCCTCGCCGGTGGTCTCGGCGACCTTCACCTCAAGGCCGCTCCGGGCACACACCTCTGCGATGCCCGCGCCCATCTGGCCGCAGCCCACCACTCCGACGCGCTCAATGTCGGCCATGGAGTCCGTCACCTCGTGCCTTTCGCTCTTCTCTGGCGGCGGGGGCCCGTGTGATTCCGGTGCGTCCGCCTCGACCCCACGACGTTACCGCTCATTAACCGATGATCGATCGTCCGGGGCGGGCATGCTGTCCGGGTAGGTGTGACGTATCCGACACAAGAGGGGTACAAGTGCGGCCTATCGGCAGAAGAGGCTTCGTGGCGGGGGCGGCCGCCAGGGCGGCGCTGGCCGTGACGGGTGCGGGGGCGGTGGCGGGCGCGGAAGCGGGAACGGGTGAGGGCACGGGGCTGCGGGCGGGTGCCGGGACGGCTGCCGGAACCGCGCCGGAGGAGCCCGCGAGCCCGGCCGCCCGGTCCGGGTTCCGGGGTGTGTGGATCGCCACGGTCCTCAACCGCGACTGGCCCTCCCGTACCGGTCTGACCGCCGATGCCCAGCGGGCCGAGCTTCTCGCCCACCTGGACACCGCCGTCGAGTGCCGGCTCAACGCGGTGGTCCTCCAGGTCAGGCCGGCCGCCGACGCGCTCTGGCCCTCACCGTACGAACCGTGGACGGAGTTCCTCACCGGGACGCAGGGCCGCGACCCCGGCTGGGACCCGCTGGGCACGGCCGTCGAGGAGGCCCATGCGCGGGGGCTCGAACTCCACGCCTGGTTCAACCCGTACCGCGTGGCGAATCACACGGACCCGACCCGGCTCGTCGCCGGCCATCCGGCCCGGCTCCACCCCGAGTGGGTGCTGCCGTACGGCGGGAAGCTCTACTACGACCCCGGGCTGCCCGAGGTCCGGCGGTTCACCCAGGACGCGATGCTGGACGCTGTGCGGCGCTACGACATCGACGCCGTCCACTGGGACGACTACTTCTATCCGTACCCGGTGGCCGGGGAGGAGTTCGCCGACGACGAGACGTACGCGCGGTACGGCGCCGACTTCCCCGACAGGGCGTCCTGGCGCCGGAACAACACCGATCTGCTGGTCTCCGAGATGGCGGTCCGGATCAAGGCCGTCAAGCCGCACGTGGCCTTCGGCGTCAGCCCCTTCGGGGTCTGGCGGAACATCGCCGAGGATCCGGAGGGCTCGGACACCCGGGCAGGCGTCGCCACCTACGACGACCTCTACGCCGACACCCGGAAGTGGATCCGGGAGGGCTGGATCGACTACGTCGTACCTCAGCTGTACTGGCACGTCGGTCTGCCCGCCGCCGACTACGCCACGCTGTTGCCCTGGTGGGACGAGGTGGTACGGGGCACCGGCGTCGGCCTCTACATCGGCGAGGCGCTCTACAAGGCGGGTGACCCCGCCCAGCCCGCCGCCTGGCAGGACCCCGGGGAACTGTCACGGCACCTGGAACTGGCCGCCGCATGTCCGGCGGTCGGCGGCCACTGCTTCTTCGCCGCTCTGGACGTCGCGAAGGACCCGATCGGGGCGATGGCCACCGTGGTGGCGGATCACTACCCGACCAGGGTCCGGGCGCCGGGAGGGGGCTGACCCGGAGGGGTCAGCTCGCGCCTGCCTCGGGGCGATGGCGTACGACGGTGTCGGGGCCGGGAGACATCAGGGCCTCGTGACCGTCGTCGTCGAACCTGACGCGGTACGGGGGCGTGCCGTTCTCCCCCAGTACCTGAAGGACCTGGGCCGTACGGTCGTGGTGACCGACGGTCCGGCCGTGCACCAACAGTTTGTCGCCCACGTTCGCCTGCATCGGGGTGACCTCCTCGCGACCGGGCTCGTGCTGTTCGGGGCTTATGTCTGCCATTGTGTCCCGGATCGCCCCGATCCGCCGCGCCGACCGCCGTCCCGTCGGTCCCGTACTGTCGCCCGCGTTCCGTCGGCCGGCGGCCGGCGTCAGCTCCTCGCCCGCTGGGTCACCGCGATGCAGACGAGCACCGCGACCGCCGCGAGCGGGGCGGCGAGCGGCAGGGTCTCGCCGAGCAGCACGACCGACCAGACCAGGGTGAGGAGCGGCTGGGCGAGCTGCAGCTGGCTCGCCTTGGGGATGCCGATCGACGCCATGCCCCGGTACCAGACGTACAGGCCGAAGAAGGTGGACCCGGCCGCGACCCAGACCAGGCCGATGACTCCGTGGGCGTTGAGACGGACCGGCTCCACGGACAGCGCCACGGCCGAGCCGACGGCCATCAGCGGCAGGCAGAGGATCAGGGCCCAGCCGATGACGTGCCAGCCCGGCATGAGCCGCGCGAGACGGCCGCCCTCGGTGTAACCGGCCGCGCACACGAGGAGCGCGCCGAACAGGTACAGGTCGCCCTGCGACACGGCCCCGCCGCTCTGCTGGACCGTGAAGGCGAGCACCACGACCGCGCCCGCCACCGCGGCGAACCAGAAGGTACGCGACGGCCGGCGCTTGGTCCGCAGTGCGGCGAAGGCGGCCGTGGTGAGCGGCAGCAGGCCGACGACGACGGCGGCGTGCGAGGTGGTGGAGGTCCGCAGGGCCAGGGTCGTCAGGAGCGGGAAGCCGATGACGACTCCGCCGGCGACCACGGCGAGGCCCGCCCAGTGGCGCCGTTCCGGCAGCGGCACCCGGCCGGCGAGGAGGAACGCGCCCGCGATGAGGGCGGCGAGCGTGGAGCGCACCGCCACGAGCGACCAGGGGCCGAAGCTCTCCAGGCCCCAGACGGTCGACGGGAACGTGAGCGAGAAGGAGAGCACGCCGAGGGCGGCGAGCACGGTGCCGCGGGGGAGAGGGTCGGTGAGGCGCCCGCTCGTGGCGGTGGCGAGGTCCGCCGCCACCGGGGCGCCGGGGCTTCCCGCGCCGCCGACGCTTCCCGCGCTGACCGTGCTTCCCGCGCTGACGGTGCCGCCGGTGCGGTCCGCACCGGTGACCGCTATCGTCGGGGCGGCAGTAGCGCTATTCTTTGCTCTCATGAGTGAGCGTAGCAGTGTCGCGGAACTGGCACATTCCTTGAGGGAGGAGCTGAACCGCTACTCACCTGGTGGAAAGCTGCCGTCGAGTCGCGCCCTCGTGGAGCGCTATCGGGTCTCCCCGGTGACCGTCACCCGCGCCCTCGCGCAGCTCGCCGCCGAGGGGCTCGTCGTCACCCGCCCCGGCGCCGGCGCCTTCCGTGCCGAGCCGCGTGCCGCCACCCCCGACACCGGCGACACCTCGTGGCAGGAGGTCGCCCTCAGTGCCGACACCGCCACCGAGCTCGTCCCCCGTGCCGTCGACGCCTCGGGCGTCCTCGTCACCCTGGCCGCCCCGCCTCCCGGAGTGGTCGAGTTCAACGGCGGCTACCTCCACCCCTCCCTCCAGCCGGAGCGGGCCCTCGCCGCCGCCCTCGCCCGCGCCGGACGCCGTCCCGGAGCCTGGGGCAGGCCGCCCACCGACGGCCTGCCCGAGCTGCGCGAGTGGTTCGCCCGCGAGATCGGCGGCAGCGTCACCGCCGCCGACCTCCTGATCACCGCCGGCGGCCAGTCCGCCATCACCACCGCCCTGCGCGCCCTCGCCCCGCCCGGTACCCCCGTCCTCGTCGAGTCGCCGACCTACCCGGGCATGCTCGCCGTCGCCCGCGCGGCCGGACTGCGCCCCGTTCCCGTGCCCGCCGATGCCGAAGGGGTCCGCCCCGAACTCCTCGAACGGGCCTTCCGCGCCACCGGCGCCCGTGTCTTCGTCTGCCAGCCGCTCTTCCAGAACCCCACCGGGGCGGTGCTCGGCCCCGAGCGGCGCCGCAAGGTGCTGCGTATCGCCCGCGCCGCCGGAGCCTTCGTCGTCGAGGACGACTTCGCCCGCCGGCTCGTCCACGAGGACGCGCCCCCGCTCCCCGCACCGCTCGCCGCCGAGGATCCCGACGGTGTCGTCGTCCATGTCTGCTCCCTCACCAAGGTCACCTCGCCGAGCCTGCGGGTCGGCGCCCTCGCCGCCCGCGGCCCCGTCCTGGAACGCCTCCGCGCCATCCAGGTCGTCGACAGCTTCTTCGTCCCCCGGCCGTTCCAGGAGGCCGCGCTCGAACTCGTCGGCTCGCCCTCCTGGCACCGCCATCTGCGGGCCGTCGCCCAGGAGCTCAAGGGCCGGCGGGGCCTGCTGAGCGGTGCCCTCGCCCACCAGCTGCCCGCGTTCGCCCTGCCGCACGTTCCGTACGGCGGCCACCACCTCTGGCTGCGGCTCCCCGACGACGTTCCGGAGACGGCCCTGGTCGCCGCCGCCCTGCGGGCCGGAGTCGCCGTGGCCCCGGGCCGCCCGTACTTCTGCGCCGAGCCCCCCGCCGGGCACATCCGGCTGAGTTTCGCGGGTGTCGCGGGCCCCACGGAGATCGTGGAGGGCGTGCGCCGCCTGCGGGCCGCGGTCGACGAGCTCGCCGCCTGAGCACCGGCGGCGGGCCGCGCGGGGGAGCCGGCGGTCGCACGCGCGACCCCGGCGCCCCCCGGCCCGGGCAAATTCACCTGACAAGCCCCGGTGTCACTGGAACGCTTCGGCCATGAGCGACAGCGCCGCCACGGACACCCCCGTCATGCACGGGGCGTACGAGATCTCAGCCGACCCGACGCGGATCGACGCGGCCCGGGTGCACCACTGGCTGTCCACGGACGCCTACTGGGCCCACGGCCGACCTCGGGAGAAGCAGGACCGGGCCATCGCGGGCTCGCTCAACCTCGGTGCCTACGACCGGGAGACCGGCGAGATGGCCGCCTACGCGCGCGTCGTCACCGACTACGCCACCTTCGCCTGGCTCTGCGACGTCTACGTCGACCGCCCGGCCCGCGGCACCGGCCTCGGCACGGCGCTCGTCGCCGCCGTCCGCGACCACCTCGCGCCGTACGGACTGCGCCGCATCATGCTCGCCACGGCCGACGCGCACGGTGTGTACGAGAAGGTCGGTTTCACGCCACTCCAGAATCCGGACAAGTGGATGGCTCTCGGGCAGCAGTGAACCGGAGCCCCTCCGGCCCCGGGGAATGACCCCTTGACCTGCGGAGCCTTCGGCCTCACGATCGCGCCCATGGGTCTTCGGGTGACGCTCGTCACGGCGGCACGCAGCTCCTCCCTGCTCGCCGAACGCTTCGACGACGACCGGCCGCTCGACGAGGCCGGCTGGTACGAGGTGCAGCAGGCCGCGCCCGCGCTCATCCCGCTCGGCGCGGCCGAACTGCGCTACTGCTCCCCGACCCCGCGCAGCCGCGCCACCGGAACCGCCCTCGGCTTCGCCCCCCTCGCCCAGCCGGCGCTCCGCGACTGCGACATGGGCCGCTGGCGCGGCCTGACCCTCGCCGAGGTCGCCGCCCTCGAACCGGCCGCCGTCGACGCCTGGCTCACCGACGCCCGTACCGCCCCGCACGGCGGCGAACCCCTCCTCGCCTTCATCACCCGGATAGGGAACTGGCTCGACACCCGCCCGGCCGAGGACGGCGAGATCGTCGCCGTCGCCGAACCCTCCGTCGTACGGGCCGCCCTCGTGTACGCCCTGAAGGCACCCCCCGCCACGTACTGGAACGTCGACGTCCGCCCCCTCTCCACCGTCACCCTCACCGGCCGCCCCGGCCTCTGGCACCTCCAGCTCGACGCGGCCCTGCGCTGAGCGGGCCCCGGCCCGCGCCGAGGGGCGCGGCCCGGCGCCGACCGGCATCGACCGAACGGGTCCGGCTCCTCGGAGCCACCGATGCGCACGTGGCGGGGGGAGAGTCCGCCCGCGACCGGCTAGCCTGAGAGCACGATGAACCGTTTGACCACGTCATGGGGCGCCTTCACGCTGACCCGCTATCCCGAGGACCCGCGCGATCAGCTGCGCGCCTGGGACGCGTCCGACGAGTACCTCCTGGGCCGACTGGCCGAGGACGGCACCGATCTGTCCGGCACCGTCGCCGTCCTCGGCGACCGCTGGGGAGCCCTCGTCACCGCACTCCAGGCCGCCGGTCCCGGGGAGCTCGTCCAGATCTCCGACTCGTACCTCGGCCGGCAGGCCACGCGGGCCAACCTCGCGCGCGCCGGTGCCGCCCCGGACGCCGTCCGGCTCCTCACCACCCAGGACCCGCCGCCCGAGCGGATCGACGTCCTCCTCGTCCGCGTCCCCAAGAGCCTCGCGCTCCTGGAGGACCAGCTGCACCGGCTCGCACCCGCCGTGCACGAGGGCACCGTGGTCGTCGGCACGGGCATGGTCAAGGAGATCCACACCTCCACGCTGCGGCTCTTCGAGCGGATCCTCGGGACCACCCGTACCTCGCTCGCGGTGAAGAAGGCGCGGCTGATCCACACCACGCCCGACCCGGCCGTCACCCCGCGCCCGAACCCCTGGCCGCACCGCTACGACCTCCCGGCCGACACCCCCGCGCCCGGGCTGCCGGGTCTGACCGTCACCAACCAGGCCGGGGTCTTCTGCGCCGACCGCCTCGACATCGGCACCCGCTTCCTCCTCGCGAACCTGCCCGGCGGCATCGGCCGGGTCCGCGTCGCCGACCTCGGCTGCGGCAACGGCGTGGTCGGCCTCGCCATCGCGCTGCACGAACCCGACGCGGAACTGATCTTCACCGACGAGTCGTACCAGGCGGTCGCCTCGGCGGAGGAGAACTTCCGTACGCACGTGGGCGACGGGCGCAAGGCCGAGTTCCTCGTCGGCGACGGACTCGCCGACGTGCCCGACGGCTCGGTGGACCTCGTCCTCAACAACCCGCCGTTCCACACCCACCAGGCCACCACCGACCGCACGGCTCGCCGGATGTTCACCGACGCGCGGCGCGCGCTGCGGCCGGGCGGCGAACTGTGGGTCATCGGCAACCGTCACCTCGGCTACCACGTCACCCTCCGCCGGATCTTCGGCAACAGTGAACTGGTCGCGAGCGACTCCAAGTTCGTCGTCCTGCGCGCGGTGCGACAGGCCTAGGGAGCGACCGCCGGGGCAGGGCCGGAAGGCCCGGCCCCCGACGGAACCCGCCACCGGGGCGCGGCCTTCCGGCCGCGCCCCTTCGTCATGCGCCCCAGGTGCGCGAGCACAGGACGAGCTGATAGCCGTCGGGATCCTCGACGGTCACGCCGTACTCGTCCCAGTACGGGTTGTGCGCGGCCACCCGCCTGCCGCCGGCGGCGAGCAGCCGCTCCACCTGTTCCTCCTCGACGGGCGCCCCGAGATAGACCACGAACAGATCCTCGACCGTCGGGGCCGGCTCCACGGGGTGCTCGGGATCACGGGTCAGCTCGAAGTGCCAGCCGCCGCCCTTGGGGCCGACCATGAGCAGGTCGTGCTTCCCGGGCACCCGCCCGGTGGTCCGCCACTGCACCTGGAGACCGAGCCCGTCGACGTAGAACCGCTCGGCGGCGGCCAGATCCCGCGAAGGGCGGGCGACCCGTACGTGGGTCCGCGCATCGATGATCATGTCGTCAGACTAGGCGACGCCTCACCGGGTGAACCCCGGCACGGCCCGCCCTCCCGTCGGGCAGACCGCCCGCCTGCCGTCAGGCCCGACCCACCAGCTCCCGGTACTCCTCGCTCCACAGGTCCTCGTCCGCGTCCGGCAGCAGCAGGACCCGTTCGGGGCGCAGGGCGTCGAGTGCCTCCTCGTCGTGCGTGACCATCACGATCGCGCCCGGGTACGTGCCCACGGCGGCCAGGACCTCGTCGCGGGAGGCGGGGTCCAGGTTGTTCGTGGGCTCGTCGAGGAGCAGGACGTTCGCCCCCGAGTGGACGAGTGCGGCAAGCGCGAGACGGGTCTTCTCGCCGCCGGAGAGCACCCCGGCCGGCTTGTCCGCGTCGTCGCCCCGGAACAGGAACGCGCCCAGGACCGCCCGTACCTCACCGTCCGTCAGCCGCGGAGCCGCGTCGGCGAGGTTCTCCCGGACCGTACGGCCCGGATCGAGCGTGTCGTGCTCCTGGGCGAAGTAGCCGAGCCGCAGCCCGTGCCCGCGCACGACCCTCCCGGCGTCGGGGGTCTCTCGACCGGCGAGGATCCGCAACAGGGTCGTCTTCCCGGCCCCGTTGAGGCCGAGGATGACGAGCCGGCTGCCCCGGTCCACGGCGAGGTCCACCCCGTCGAGCACCGGGCGCACCCCGTAGGCCTTGGTGAGCGCGACCGCGCCCAGCGGCATCCGGCCGCAGGGCGCGGGCTCGGGGAGCCGGATGCGGGCGACCCGTTCGGCCTGCCGTGCCGGGTCGAGCCCGGCGAGCATCCGGTCGGCCCGGCGCGCCATACTGCGGGCCGTCGTCGCCGTCGCCACCCGGGACTTCATGCGGTCCGCCTGCGCGTGCAGCGCCGCCGCCTTGCGCTCGGCGTTGGCGCGCTCGCGCACCCGCCGCCGCTCCTCGGCCTCCCGCTGGGCGAGGTACACCTCCCAGCCGGTGTTGTGGACGTCGAGCGCGGCGCGCCCCGGGTCGAGGTGGAAGACCCGGTTGACGGTGTCGGCGAGGAGCCGTACGTCATGGCTGATCAGCACCAGGCCGCCCCGGTGGGCGGCGAGGTGGCCGCGCAGCCAGCCGATCGAGTCGGCGTCCAGATGGTTGGTCGGTTCGTCGAGCAGGAGTGTGTCCTCCCTGCCGTGACCGGCGAAGAGGATCCTGGCCAGCTCGACCCGGCGCTTCTGGCCGCCGGACAGCCGGCCGACGGGCCGGTCCATGACCTCGGCGGGCAGGCCGAGTCCGGCGGCGACCCGGGCGGCCTCCGCCTCGGCCGCATAGCCGCCGCCCGCCTCGAAGGCGGACTCGGCGCGGTCGTACGCGGCGAGCGTCCGCGCGTCGAGTGCCTCTCCGAGCCGGCGGGCGGCCTCCGCGAGCCGCCGGACGGCCAGGTCGAGGCCACGGGCGGAGAGGATCCGGTCGGTGACGGTCGCGGTGGGGTCGGCGGCCCGCGAGTCCTGGGCGAGATGCCCGACGGAGCCGGTACGGGTGACGGTGCCGGCGGCGGGCGCGCGCAGCCCGGCGAGGGTGTCGAGGAGGGTGGTCTTGCCGGCGCCGTTGCGGCCGACGAGGCCGATCCGGTCGCCGGGCGCGACGTGGAAGGAGACGCCGGACAGCAGGAGCCGGGCGCCGACGCGCACGTCGGCACCACGAACGGTGATCATGGGGTAACGCTCCGAAAGGACTTGAGGGCACACGGGTGGCGTGGGTGCGTGTCCTCAGCTAGGAGATTCGGGGCGTTGACATGGTGTGGAGGCTAACGGAGGAGGGGTGCCGGCGCACCGGACTTTCGTCCCGCCCCCGGTCCCCGCCCCCGGTCCCCGCAGCCGGTCCCGCCCCGTCACCCGTCGGAGAAGACCAGGTCCAGGGCGCGTACCCGGTCCTCCCCGGTGGTGACGGAGACGGTGACGATCCGGTCCCGGCGGAGGGCGAACGCCACGGCGGACACGGGCCGCCCGTCGACGAAGGCGACCGCCCCGACGGCCCCGTCGACCAGCGCGGGCCGGGCCACGTCCGCGAACCGCGCGAACGCGGCCGCGCCCTCGGCGACGGCGGGTGCGCCGTGCACCGGGCCGCGGTCGGAGTGGGCGACCACGTCGGGGTCGAGGACGGCCGCCAGCGTATGGGCGTCACGCGCGCGTGCGGCGGCCAGGAACAGGTCCACCACCGCCCGCTGCCGCCGGATGCCCTCCTCGTGGGCCGTCCCGCGGCCCCGTACCCGCTCCCGGGCCCGCCGGGCCGGCCGTGCCACCTTTTCGGGGGAGTCGCCGGTGATGCGGGCCGTCTCGTACGACGGCAGCCCGAACACGTCGTGCAGCACATAGGCGATCCGTTCCTCGTCCCCCAGGGACTCCAGGACGAGGATCAGCGCGAGCCACACGGACTCGCCCCCGCCTCCGGACTCGCCCCCGGCCCGGACTCCGGCCGTGTCCTCGACTCCGCCCCCGGCCCCGGCCGCGCTCCTGCGCCCGGGCCCCTCGCCCGCCCGCCGCCTCCCGCGCCCGCGGACACACTCCTGTGTGACCAGTGCCGTCAGCCAGGCTCGTACCGATGCCTCGACGTCCCGCCCCAGCCCCGCCCGCACCGCCGCGAGCGCCGCATCGGCCTCGGCCTTCGAACCCGTCATCCGCAGGGCCGCGCGCCGCAGTTGCTCCTCGTGGGCGTCGAAACGCCCGGCCAGCGCGGCCGGAAAGGTGTCGTCGTGCATGGCGCCTCACTCCTCGTCGGTTCCGTCACCGCGTTGACGTGAGGCCCCGCCACGATGTGACAGCACACGGAAAGGCCGGCTCGACGCGGGGGACGTCGGGCCGGCCTTCCGGGGGTGTCGAGCGCGTGGTGCTCGACGGGGGTGGGTCGGTGGTGCGGTGCCGGGTCAGTCGGTGCCGAACTCCATCGCGGCGCGGTCCAGCATCTCGTCCTCGTCGGTGGCCTCGCCGCGGGACGCGATGGCCTCCGCGCCGCCCTCGGGGAGCTCCGTGAGGGTGCCGATCAGGCCGGTCGCGGCCGCCTGGGCGGCACCGATCGCGGGGCTGCCGGTGCCGAGCAGGCCGAGGCCCGCGTACTGCTCCAGCTTGGCGCGCGAGTCGGCGATGTCGAGGTTCCGCATCGTGAGCTGGCCGATCCGGTCCACCGGTCCGAAGGCCGAGTCCTCGGTGCGCTCCATGGACAGCTTGTCCGGGTGGTAGCTGAACGCCGGGCCCGTCGTGTCGAGGATCGAGTAGTCCTCGCCGCGCCGCAGCCGCAGCGTCACCTCGCCGGTGACGGCCGCGCCGACCCAGCGCTGGAGGGACTCGCGGACCATCAGCGCCTGCGGGTCCAGCCACCGGCCCTCGTACATCAGCCGGCCGAGGCGCCGTCCCTCGTTGTGGTACTGCGCGAGGGTGTCCTCGTTGTGGATGGCGTTGACGAGCCGCTCGTACGCGGCGTGCAGCAGGGCCATGCCGGGCGCCTCGTAGATGCCGCGGCTCTTGGCCTCGATGATCCGGTTCTCGATCTGGTCCGACATGCCCATGCCGTGGCGGCCGCCGATGGCGTTGGCCTCCATGACGAGGTCGACGGCGGAGGCGAACTCCTTGCCGTTGATGGACACCGGCCGGCCCTGCGCGAAGCCGATCGTCACGTCCTCGGTGTCGATCTCGACCGACGGGTCCCAGAAGCGGACGCCCATGATCGGCTCGACGGTCTCCACGCCGGTGTCGAGGTGCTCCAGCGTCTTGGCCTCGTGGGTGGCGCCCCAGATGTTGGCGTCGGTGGAGTACGCCTTCTCCGTGCTGTCGCGGTACGGCAGGTCGTGGGCGACCAGCCACTCCGACATCTCCTTGCGGCCGCCGAGCTCCGTCACGAAGTCCGCGTCCAGCCAGGGCTTGTAGATCCGCAGGTGGGGGTTGGCGAGCAGGCCGTAGCGGTAGAACCGCTCGATGTCGTTGCCCTTGAAGGTCGAGCCGTCGCCCCAGATCTGGACGTTGTCCTCGAGCATCGCCCGCACGAGGAGGGTGCCGGTGACGGCACGGCCGAGCGGCGTGGTGTTGAAGTACGCGCGGCCGCCGGAGCGGATGTGGAACGCCCCGCAGGTGAGTGCGGCGAGACCCTCCTCGACCAGCGCGGCGCGGCAGTCGACCAGGCGCGCGATCTCGGCACCGTAGGTCTTGGCGCGGCCGGGCACCGAGGCGATGTCGGGCTCGTCGTACTGGCCGATGTCGGCGGTGTAGGTGCAGGGGATGGCGCCCTTGTCGCGCATCCATGCGACCGCGACGGAGGTGTCGAGGCCGCCGGAGAAGGCGATGCCGACGCGCTCGCCGGCGGGCAGGGAGGTGAGGACCTTGGACATAGGAAGAGTATGCATCATCTCGCATGGTCATGCAAAGGGGGCCGGTGGAGAACTGTGGAATCTCCTCTTCCGGCGCCCTGCACGATCAGCATGCGCGGTCGTGGCGCTCGCCGCATCCGGTCGTGGGCCGGGGGTCGCCCCGCCCGGCTCTCCGGTCTCCCGCCGGGTGGGCCGCCACCGCGGTCCGGGCGGGCCGTCGTCGATCTCGGCGGCCGGGGCGCTCACCGCGCGGGCGCGTTCCCGCGAGCCTTCCTTCCTTCGGTGCGGGCTGTGGCGGGGGTCGCGCCGTGAGGCGGGGTCCGCCCGCCCGTGTCGTGAGGCGGGATCCGCCCGTCCGGCCGGCACTCGAAGGCGAGGTCCGAGGCGCGCGGGTCGTCGGGTGTCCGCCAGCCGGCGGGCGGGGCGGTCTGTTGCGGGTGACGCCGGGCCGGGGTGATCTCCCCGGCGGGGGGTCGCGGGGCGACGCCCGGGGTGTCGTTGCATAAAACTGCTGGGATACGTATAGTCATGCCATCCATGAGGAGGGTTTCGATGACGGTACGAGTAGCAGTGGCGGGTGCGAGCGGATACGCGGGCGGAGAGCTCCTGCGCCTCCTTCTCGCCCACCCCCACGTGGAGATCGGCGCCCTGACCGGCCACTCCAACGCCGGCCAGCGGCTCGGGGCCCTCCAGCCCCATCTGCTGCCGCTCGCCGATCGCGTCCTCGTGCCCACCACCGCCGACGAGCTCGCCGGTCACGACGTCGTGTTCCTCGCCCTGCCGCACGGCCAGTCCGCCGCCGTCGCCGAGCAGCTCGGCCCGGACGTCCTCGTCGTCGACATGGGCGCCGACTTCCGGCTCAAGGAGCCCGCCGACTGGGAGACCTACTACGGCTCCCCGCACGCCGGCACCTGGCCGTACGGCCTCCCCGAACTTCCGGGTGCCCGCGCCGCCCTCGCCGGGTCCAAGCGGGTCGCCGTGCCCGGCTGCTACCCGACCGCCGTCTCGCTCGCGCTCTTCCCCGCGTACGAGAACGGACTCGCCGAGCCCGAGGCCGTGATCGTCGCGGCCTCCGGCACCTCCGGCGCCGGCAAGGCGGCCAAGCCGCACCTGCTCGGCAGCGAGGTCATGGGCAGCATGTCGCCGTACGGCGTGGGCGGCGGCCACCGGCACACCCCCGAGATGATCCAGAACCTCAGCGGGCCGGCGGGGGAGCGGGTCACCGTCTCCTTCACGCCGACCCTCGCGCCGATGCCCCGCGGCATCCTCGCCACCTGCACCGCCACCGCGAAGCCGGGCGTCACCGCCGAGACCGTACGGGCCGCCTACGAGAAGGCCTTCGCGGACGAGCCGTTCGTCCATCTGCTCCCCGAGGGGCAGTGGCCGGCGACCGCGTCCGTCTACGGTTCCAACGCCGTTCAGGTACAGGTCGCGTACGACGCGGCGGCGAACCGGATCATCGCGATCAGCGCCATCGACAATCTCACCAAGGGCACCGCCGGCGGCGCGGTGCAGAGCATGAACATCGCCCTCGGCCTCCCCGAGAGCACCGGACTTTCCACGATCGGAGTGGCGCCGTGAGCGACGCGCGCGCGGCCACCGGTCCCACGACCACGACGAAGCCCGCACCTCTGCTCCGCGCGGGCGGAGAAGCGAACGGAGAAGCACAGTGAGCGTCACCGCAGCGAAGGGATTCACGGCGGCGGGCATCGCCGCCGGGATCAAGCAGAACGGCAACCCGGACCTGGCCCTCGTGGTCAACACCGGGCCCCGCCGCGCCGCCGCGGGAGTCTTCACCTCCAACCGCGTCAAGGCCGCCCCCGTCGTCTGGTCCCAGCAGGTCCTCGCCGACGGCGAGCTGACCGCCGTCGTCCTCAACTCCGGCGGCGCCAACGCCTGCACCGGACCCCAGGGCTTCCAGGACACCCACGCCACCGCCGAGAAGGTCGCCGAGGTCCTCGGCGCCAAGGGCACGGACGTCGGCGCGGGCGAGATCGCCGTCGCCTCCACCGGCCTCATCGGCGTCCTGCTCCCCATGGACAAGCTCCTCCCCGGCATCGAGAAGGCCGCGGCCGAGCTGTCGGAGCACGGCGGCGAGAAGGCCGCCATCGCCATCAAGACCACCGACACCGTCCACAAGACCTCCGTGGTCACGAAGGACGGCCCCGGCGGCACCTGGACGGTCGGCGGCATGGCCAAGGGCGCCGGCATGCTCGCCCCCGGCCTCGCCACGATGCTGGTCGTCCTCACCACCGACGCCGACGTCGACAGCCCGGGCCTGGACAGCGCCCTGCGGGACGCCACCCGTGTCACCTTCGACCGGGTCGACTCCGACGGCTGCATGTCCACCAACGACACCGTCCTCCTCCTCGCCTCCGGCTCGTCCGGCGTCACGCCGGAGCCGGACGCGTTCACCGGGGCCGTACGGGAGGTCTGCGACGACCTCGCCCGCCAGCTCATCGGCGACGCCGAGGGCGCCAGCAAGGACATCCGCATCGAGGTGATCAACGCCGCAACCGAGGACGACGCCGTCGAGGTGGGCCGGTCCATCGCCCGTAACAACCTCCTCAAGTGCGCCATCCACGGCGAGGACCCCAACTGGGGCCGGGTGCTCTCCGCCATCGGCACGACGGCGGCGGCCTTCGAGCCCGACGAGCTCAACGTCGCCATCAACGGCGTCTGGGTCTGCAAGAACGGCTCCGTCGGGGAGGACCGCGACCTCGTCGACATGCGCTACCGGGAGGTCACCGTCACCGCCGACCTCGCCGCCGGCACCGAGTCCGCCGTCATCTGGGCGAACGACCTCACCGCCGACTACGTCCACGAGAACAGCGCGTACTCGTCATGAGCGACCCCCAGAACCCCGAGAGCACGACCCGGAAGCACACCGCGCTCCCCAAGGCCCAGATCCTCATCGAGGCCCTGCCCTGGCTCACGCGGCACAACGGCAAGACGGTCGTCATCAAGTTCGGCGGCAACGCCATGATCGACGAGGACCTGAAGGCCGCCTTCGCCCAGGACGTCGTCTTCCTGCGCCAGGCCGGCCTCAAGCCCGTCGTCGTGCACGGCGGCGGACCCCAGATCAGCGCCGCCCTCGACCGGCACGGCATCGTCAGCGAGTTCAAGGCGGGTCTGCGGGTCACCACCGAGGACGCCATGGACGTCGTACGGATGGTCCTCGCCGGCCAAGTCCAGCGCGAGCTCGTCGGGCTGCTCAACCAGCACGGTCCCCTCGCCGTCGGCCTCACCGGCGAGGACGCCCACACCATCACGGCCACCCGGCACCGGCCGGTCGTGGCCGGCGAGCAGATCGACATCGGCCGGGTCGGTGAGATCACCGCCATCGACACCGGCGCCATCCAGGCGCTCCTGGAGGACGGCCGGATCCCGGTCATCTCCTCCATCGCCCGCTCCCAGGACGACGGACATGTCTACAACGTCAATGCTGATACGGCGGCTGCGGCACTCGCTGCGGCGCTGGGCGCCGAGACGCTGATGGTCCTGACCGACGTCGAGGGCCTCTACGAGGACTGGCCGCACAGCGACGAGGTCATCAGCCGGCTCACCGCGAGCCAGCTGGAGAAGCTGCTGCCCGAGCTCTCCAGCGGCATGGTCCCCAAGATGGAGGGCTGCCTGCACGCCGTTCGGAACGGGGTCACCACGGCCCGCGTGATCGACGGCCGGGTCCAGCACTCGATCCTGCTGGAGATCTTCACCGACGAGGGCATCGGCACGATGGTCGTGCCGGACGGACAGGGGGACTGATGAGCGGCACCACGGAGCCCGGCAACGAGCAGCTGACCCAGCGGTGGCAGGGCTCGCTGATGAACAACTACGGCACCCCCCGGCTGCCTCTCGTCCGCGGTGAGGGCGCCAAGGTCTGGGACGCCGACGGCAACGCGTACCTGGACTTCGTCGGCGGCATCGCGGTGAACGCCCTCGGCCACGGCCACCCGGCGATCGTCGAGGCCGTCACCCGGCAGATCCAGACCCTCGGCCACGTCTCCAACCTCTTCGTCGCCGAGCCGCCCGTCGTCCTCGCCGAGAAGCTCCTCGCGCTCTTCGGCCGGCCCGGCAAGGTCTTCTTCTGCAACTCCGGAGCCGAGGCCGTCGAAGGCGCCTTCAAGATCGGCCGTCTCACCGGCCGGTCCCACATGGTCGCCACCCAGGGCGGCTTCCACGGCCGGACCATGGGCTCCCTGGCGCTCACCGGCCAGCCCGCCAAGCAGACCCCGTTCCTGCCGCTGCCCGGCGACGTCACCCACGTCCCGTACGGCGACGTCGAGGCGCTGCGCGCCGCCGTCACCGAGGACACCGCCCTCGTGATCATCGAGCCCATCCAGGGCGAGAACGGCGTCGTCGTCCCGCCCGCCGGCTATCTGAAGGCGGCCCGGGAGATCACCCGCGCGACCGGCACCCTCCTCGTCCTCGACGAGGTGCAGACCGGCATCGGCCGCTGCGGCCACTGGTTCGAGTACCAGGCGCACGAGGGCGTCGAGCCCGATGTCGTGACCCTCGCCAAGGGCCTCGGCGGCGGCCTCCCGCTCGGCGCGACCGTCGCCTTCGGCCCCGCCGCGGACCTCTTCGCGCCCGGCCACCACGGCACGACCTTCGGCGGCAACCCGGTCGCCTGCGCCGCCGGAATCGCCGTTCTCGACACCCTCGGCGCCGACGCGGCCCTCGACCACGTGAAGGCGGTCGGGGAACGGCTGAGGCAGGGAATCGAGGGTCTCGGGCACCCGCTGGTCTCCCACGTCCGTGGTGCGGGCCTCCTGCTGGGTATCGTGCTCACGGAGTCCCTCGCACCTCAGGTGCAGCAGGCGGCTCAGGACGCCGGCCTCCTGGTGAACGCGCCCGCCCCCGATGTCGTACGGATCATGCCTCCGCTGGTCCTCACCGACGCCGAGGCGGACGCCTTCCTCCAGGCCCTGCCCGGAGTCCTCGACGTGGCGAACGGGCAAGGACGAACCGGAGAATGAGACGACGATGACCGACGCGCAGGAGAACGAGCACGGAGGGCCGTCGGTTCCGCAGACCCGCACCGCTCGCCACCGCAGGATCGTCGACATCCTCAACCGGCAGCCGGTGCGCTCGCAGAGCCAGCTCGCCAAGCTCCTCGCGGACGACGGGCTGAGCGTCACCCAGGCGACGCTCTCCCGCGACCTCGACGAGCTGGGCGCGGTGAAGATCCGCAACACCGGCGGCGAGCTGATCTACGCGGTGCCGAGCGAGGGCGGTTTCCGCACCCCGCAGGCTCCGCTGGGCGAGTCCGCGAAGGAGGAGCGCATGCGGCGCCTCTCCGGCGAACTGCTGATCTCCGCCGAGGCGTCCGCCAACCTGGTGGTCCTGCGGACCCCGCCGGGCGCCGCCCAGTTCCTCGCGTCGGCCATCGACCAGGCCGAACTCCACGCGATCCTCGGTACGATCGCGGGTGACGACACCCTGCTGCTCATCAGCCGCGACCCGGCGGGCGGCCAGGCGCTCGCGGACCACCTGCTGAAGCTCGCGCAGAAGTAGGCACGTCTCAGTAGCGCGTGATCGCCGTCGGCCCCCCGCCCCGTGTGCCGACGGCGATGTGCGGCCGGCGCGCGGGATCGGCCCAGGCGAGCACCGCGCGCATCGCGTCCGCCGGGACGGAGACGCAACCCGCGGTCGCCCCGCGCCCGTTGACGTGCAGGAAGATCCCGGCCCCACGCCCGCGTACCGGCCGGTCGTAGTTGAAGCCGATGACGAGCCCGTACGCGTACGGGCGGCGGTACGTGACCATGTGCTCGGCCTCGGCGGCCCGGCAGTCCCGGGGCAGGCCCTCGACCCAGCGGTTGTACGCGCGCGAGTCGTTGTCCTGGCACCACCAGGACCGCTGGGTCACGCGCGCGTAGCGGTACGAGGTCCCCGCGGGCGCGGGCTCGATGCCGAAGGCGTACGGCAGCCGGTAGAGCCCGGTGGGCGTGGTCTTCGTCCCCTGCCGCCGCCGCCCGCCCTCGGCGAGCCCCTTCGCCCCGAACCGGGCGGGTGCCGAACCGGCCTTCACCCACCGGCCTCCGCGCCGGTCCCACCAGGTCAGTGTGCCCGTGGTGGATGCGGTCCCGGCGGCCTCCGCGGTGATCAGCTGGGAGCCGCCGCCGGTGTCCGCCATGCGCGCGGGCAGCGGTACGGGGCTGGGCGCGGCGCCGAGGGACATCAGGGCTGCGCCGAGGACGAGGAGGGTGCGGGGGAGTGCGGTGCGCATGGGCGCGAGGCTAGGGCCACGCGGCGCACCACGCGCGCGGGACGCGGCTGTTCGGCGGTCACCGGCAGCGGCGGCCGGGGGAGCGGAAGGGCGGGCAGCCCGTCGAGGCTGCCCGCGCTGCCCTGCCCCTCGACGGCGCCGGCCGGGCCGGCCGCCCTCGGCGCATCCGTCTCAAGCCCCGGTCGGTCACCGGTGGTTGGGCCCGGGACCGGGGCCGAGGCGGAGCGCCCGCCGGATCCGGGGCGCCCACGCGCGCGCGTGCGCGAGTGCACCGTCGGCCGGGGGAGGTGCGGTACTCCGGCGCGGGGCCGCCGCCTCGGTCGGCGCGGTTCCGCAGGCTCCGTCGCCCTCTTGACGCCCCTGGACCTCCTCGTGATCGTCGTGCGCGGTGGTCGGCCGGGCCGTCGGCCGGCAGAGGGTGCCGGCCGGAAAGTGGTCCGCCCAGGGCGCCAGCGCCCGCGCGGTCTCACGGACGACCCGAGGGGACGTGTCGGCCAGCAGAGGCGCGAGGCGTTCGAGCCGTACGGCGTCGAGCGCACGCAGCCCCGCCACGGCGCTCGCCCGCACCCGGGGTCCGGCATGTTCCGTCAGCGTCCACAGCGCCGGGCCGTCCACGACCCGGTCGCCGCACTCGGCGAGGCCGAGGGGGGCGTCGGAGTGCACCGCGTCCCCGGCCGCGCAGGCGGCCCGGTAGAGCGGCAGGGGATCTGTGCCCGCCTGCCGCAGGACCCACCGCGCGCAGGCGCGCACGAGTGCGGACCGGTCGTACAGGAACGGCACCGCCTCTCCGGGCCGCCCGGCCCGGTGCAGCGCCGTGACCCCGGCCGCCCGCACCCGGCCGAGCCGGGAGCCCAGCAGGGGGCCGACGACGGCGTCGTCGGCCGGGTCGCCCACGGTGGCGAGCGCGGCGTTCGCGCACAGGTCCTGGACGACCACGTCGGTGCCGGCGGCGGCGATCGCCGCGAGCCGGGCGGGGGAGAGGAGGCCGCGCTCGACGGCGACCCGGTGCGCGAGCCGCCGCACGGCCCGGTCCCCACTGCCGAGCAGGGCCTCCGTGGCCGCTTGCGGCTCCTCCCACAGGCTCGCGGTCAGCAGCTCCCTGGCCTCGCCTCCGTGCAGCCGGTCCCCGGTGCGCAGGGCCACCGCCGCGAGGCGGGCGAGGGCCTCGGGCGTGAGCCCCGGAAGCTCCGCGCGCAGGACGGCGAGAGCCCGTACCCGTACCGGCTCGGCCCAGTCGGCGCACCGGACGACGGCCAGCGGGAGGAGCTCGGGCGAGCGGCTCACGTGGGAGAGGGCGGCCTCCCTGGCCCGGCCGTCGGGGCCGCACAGGGCGACGGCCAGTTCGGGGGCGGTGGGGCCCCGTTCCGCGGCGGCGGGGAACCAGGTGGGGACGGGCGGGATGCGGTGGCCCCACCGGAGGGCGGCGCGGATGTCCCGGTCGAGACCGATCCACGCGCCCGCGTCAGCGCCTCGGAGGATCCGGGCGAGGCGGGCGGCGACGTCGTCGAAGGTGGTGCTCGGCATGGCCGGAGTCTAGGTCCGGAGGGGTGGGGGCGTAGCCGGATTCAGGGCGCGCGACCGGGCCCCACATTGACAAAACATACGGCCGATTGCATAGTTATGCCTACCGGAGGGGCGTGTGATCGCCGCCCGGCGCGACCTGGCGTGACCCGCACGCGTTGAACAGGCCGCTTCCCCGTCCAAGGCCCGGGCAGGGAGGCGGCGGTAGACCCCACTCTCCTGAGGAGCAGCAGCTGTGAGCAGCAACAACGGTGACGTCCGGCTCTGGGGCGGACGGTTCGCCGACGGCCCCGCCGAGGCACTGGCGAAGTTGTCCGCGTCGGTCCACTTCGACTGGCGGCTCGCGCCGTACGACATCGCCGGTTCCCGCGCCCACGCGCGCGTGCTGCACAAGGCCGGGCTGCTCACCGACGACGAGCTGACCCGCATGCTCGCCGGCCTCGACCGGCTGGAGGCGGACGTCGCCGACGGCACCCTCGTCGGCACCATCGCCGACGAGGACGTCCACACCGCCCTGGAGCGCGGTCTCCTGGAGCGCGTCGGCCCGGACCTCGGCGGCAAGCTGCGCGCCGGCCGGTCCCGCAACGACCAGGTCGCCACGCTCTTCCGGATGTACCTGCGCGACCACGCCCGGATCATCGGCGGCCTCGTCGCCGACCTCCAGGACGCCCTCGTCGGCCTCGCCGAGGCGCACCCGGACGTCGCCATGCCCGGCCGTACGCACCTCCAGCACGCCCAGCCGGTGCTCTTCGCCCACCACGCCCTGGCCCATGCCCAGTCCCTCTCCCGGGACGCCGAGCGGCTGCGGCAGTGGGACACCCGGACGGCCGTCTCCCCGTACGGCTCCGGCGCCCTCGCCGGCTCCTCCCTCGGGCTCGACCCGGAGGCGGTGGCCAAGGACCTGGGCTTCGAGCGCGGTTCGGTCGGCAACTCGATCGACGGCACGGCCTCCCGCGACTTCGTCGCCGAGTTCGCCTTCATCACCGCGATGATCGGCATCAACGTGTCGCGGATCGCGGAGGAGATCATCATCTGGAACACGAAGGAGTTCTCCTTCGTGACCCTCCACGACGCCTTCTCCACCGGCTCGTCGATCATGCCGCAGAAGAAGAACCCGGACATCGCCGAGCTCGCCCGGGGCAAGTCCGGCCGTCTCATCGGCAACCTCACCGGCCTCCTCGCCACGCTCAAGGCGCTTCCGCTCGCCTACAACCGTGACCTCCAGGAGGACAAGGAGCCGGTCTTCGACTCCTGCGACCAGCTCGAAGTCCTGCTGCCCGCCTTCACCGGCATGATGGCCACGCTCACCGTGAACCGGGAGCGCATGGAGGAGCTGGCCCCGGCCGGCTTCTCGCTCGCGACGGACATCGCGGAGTGGCTGGTCAAGCAGGGCGTGCCGTTCCGGGTGGCGCACGAGGTGGCCGGCGAGTGCGTGAAGGTCGCCGAGTCGGAGGGCAAGGAGCTGGACGAGCTGACGGACGAGCAGTTCGCCAAGATCTCCGAGCACCTCACCCCCGAGGTGCGCACGGTCCTCGACGTCCCCGGCGCCCTCGCCTCCCGCAGCGGTCGCGGCGGGACCGCCCCCTCGGCGGTCGCCGTCCAGCTCGTCGAGGTCAAGGCCGACCTGGTGATCCAGCACGCCTGGGCCGAGGCCAAGAAGTAGCCCGAGCCCCGCAGCCCTCGGAACGTCACAGCGCCGCCGCCCACTCCGCGAGCGCGTCGAAGTCCGGCCGGAGCAGTCCGAGCCGGGGGTCGACGTGCAGCAACAGGGCGGCGGCGAGGTGCTTCTGCTCCACGTACTCGTGGTCGTACGCGGTGATGTCGTCGTCGACCCAGGCGAACGGCCGCCCCGCCGCGTACTCCAGGATGTACTGCGTCTTCCAGAAGGTCCCGCGGGGAGCCCTTCCGTGCATCTGGGGCCAGTCGATGAACGGCAGCTCGGGCAGACCGAGATGCGGCCCGATCCAGTCGTTCGCCTCGTCCTTCCAGGTCGTCGCCCAGACCAGCTCGTACGCCTCCGCCAGTGCGAGCAGCTCGCCCCCGTGTGCGGGGTTCAGCCACACCCGCAGCGGCTTCGTCTCGAACCAGCCGCCCGGCCGCATCCGGTGGGTCGTGTATCCCTCCGGCCGCCGCTCGCGCTGCGCCGCGTACGGATTCAGTGGCCCGTCGACATCGATGAGCAGCAGTGGCTTTGTCATGATCGCAGCATTCCGTTCCCGCCCCTGTGAGGCGTTGAATTATCGAATGAGACATTGATGTCTCATTCGGTGTATGGTCGTCCCATGTCAGTCGACCGCACCCAGGTGCTCCACGCAGCCGCCGCCCTGCTCACCCGCAAGGCGACCGCCACGATGGACGAGGTCGCCCGGGCCGCCGGGATCGGCCGCGCCACGCTGCACCGGCACTTCGCCGGACGCGACGCCCTGGTCCGGGCGCTCGAAGAGCTCGGTCTGCAGGAGATGGAAGGCGCCCTCGACCGGGCCGCGCTCGACGACGGGCCCGAGGACGAGGCTCTGCGCCGGCTCGTCGCCGAGGTGGAGCACGTCGCACCCCTGCTGTCGTTCCTCGTCACCGAGAACCAGCTCTTCGAGGGCGACCAGCAGCACGTCGGCTGGGCACGCATCGACGCCCGCGTCTCCGCGCTCTTCCGGAGCGGACAGGAGAGCGGCGCCTTCCGGATCGATCTGACCCCGGCCTGGCTCACCGAGGCCTTCTACGGGCTCGTCGGTTCCGGCGCCTGGGCCGTGCAGGACGGCCGGGTCGCCGCCAAGGACTTTCAGTACATGATCGCCGAGCTGCTGCTCGGCGGAGCGCGCAGGAGCGTGGAGAAGTGACCGTCAGCACCCTCAAGACCACGGGCCATACCGAGGGCGTGCGCCGCCCCGGCCGGTGGCTCGCCCTCTCCGTTCTCGTCCTGGCCGTCCTCCTCGTGGCGGTCGACGCCACGGTGCTGGGACTCGCCACCCCCTTCCTCTCCGAGGACCTGGAGCCCTCCGGCACCCAGCTCCTCTGGATCGGTGACGTCTACTCCTTCGTCATCGCCGGACTCCTGGTCTCCATGGGCAGCCTCGGCGACCGCATCGGCCGCAAGAAGCTGCTCCTGATCGGTGCCACCGCCTTCGGTGCCGTCTCCGTGCTGAACGCCTACGCGACCAGCCCCGAGATGATGATCGTGGCGCGCGCCCTGCTCGGTGTCGCCGGCGCGACCCTGATGCCGTCCACCCTCGCGCTCATCCGGAACCTCTTCCACGACCCGCGCGAGCGCAGCCTCGCCATCGGCATCTGGGGGGCCATGGCCTCGGCCGGTGCCGCCGTCGGACCGGTCGTCGGGGGCTTCCTCCTGGAGCACTTCTGGTGGGGCTCGGTCTTCCTGATCAACCTGCCCGTGATGGCGGTCCTCGTCCTGGTCGGCATCAAGCTGATCCCCGAGTCCAAGAACCCGAACCCGGGCCCCTGGGACATGCCGAGCGTCGGCCTCTCCCTCATCGGCATGATCGGCATCGTCTACGCGATCAAGGAACTGGCCTCGCACGGCCCCTCGCTCGACGCCGGCGCCGCCGCCCTCCTCGGCGTGGCCGCCCTGACCTGGTTCGTCCGCCGGCAGCTCACCCTGCCCGCGCCGCTCCTGGACATGCGGCTGTTCCGTCACCGCGGCTTCTCGGGTGCCGTCCTCGCCGACCTGCTGACCATCCTCGGCCTCTCCGGCCTGGTGTTCTTCCTGTCCCAGTTCTTCCAGCTGGTCCAGGGTCGGCAGCCCCTGGAGGCCGGACTCGCCGAACTCCCGGCGGCGGTCGGCGCGGTCACGGCCGGTCTGATCGCCGGTCTGGTGGCCCGTCGCTTCTCCGTACGGTCCGTGGTGGCCGGCGGACTCGCGGCGGTGGGCCTCTCGCTCGCCGTCCTGACGACGCTCGACCAGCACACCGGCTATCCGCTCCTCGGTGCCGCGCTGCTCGTGGTCGGTGTGGGCGCCGGATTCGCCTTCACGGTCACCGCCGACGTGATCCTGTCCAGCGTCCCGAAGGACCAGGCCGGCTCCGCCTCGGCGGTCTCGGAGACCGCGTACGAACTGGGCGCTGCGCTCGGCATCGCCGTCCTCGGCTCGATCGTGACCGGCGTCTACCGGGGCTTCGCCACTCCGGCCGATGTCCCCTCCGACGTCGCGTCCGCCGCCCACGAATCGCTCGGCGGTGCGGTCGAGGCCTCCGGCGCCCTCGCCCCGGAGACCGCGACGGCCCTGGTGTCGGCCGCCCAGGAGGCCTTCGTCGACGGTCTGCGGATCGCGGCCGGCGTCGGCGCGGCGGTTCTCCTCGCGACGGCGGTCGCGGCCTGGTTCCTGCTCAAGGGCCAGAGGCTGGAGGACGGCGTCGAGCACTGACGCGCGGCGGATGCGACGGTGCCCCGTGAGGCCAGGAGGCCGTACGGGGCACCGTCACATGTCCGTGGGGACTACGCGGCCTTCGCCTTCGTGGCGTACATGTCCACGTACTCCTGGCCCGACAGCCGCATGACCTCGGCCATCACCGAGTCCGTCACCGCCCGCAGCACATAGCGGTCGCGGTCCATCCCGTCGTACCGCGAGAACTCCATCGCCTCGCCGAAACGGACCGTCACCCGGCCCGGACGCGGGAAGCCCGCGCCGCCCGGCTGGATCTTGTCGGTGCCGATCATCGCGAACGGGACGACCGGTGCGCCCGTCATCAGGGTGAGCCGCGCGATGCCCGTACGGCCCCGGTACAGACGGCCGTCGGGGGAGCGGGTGCCCTCCGGGTAGATCGAGAAGATCTTGCCCTCCTCGAGGACCCGGCGACCGGTCATCAGGGCCGCCACACCACCGCGGCCGCCGTCCCGGTCCACCGGGATCATGCCGACGCTGGTGAAGAACCAGGCCATCGCCCGGCCCTTGATGCCCTTGCCCGTCACGTACTCGTCCTTGCCGATGAAGTAGACCGGACGGTCCAGGCAGATCGGCATGATCATCGAGTCGATGAAGGTCAGGTGGTTGCCCGCGAGGATGACGGGACCGGTCCCCGGGATGTTCTCGGCGCCCTCCACGCGGGGGCGGAACATCAGGCGCATGACCGGCCCGAGCACTGCCTTGATGATCGCGAGACGGGACAACGGTTCCTCCGGTGGGATGCGGGTCAGTCGAGCTGACGGTGCAGCTGGCGACGATACTCGCGGGTCACGTCCGTGCGCACATCGGGTTCACCGAGTGGATACGCAGTGTTGACGTGTGTTTCCGCCATGTTCGGCGTAGGTCTGCCGCCCGTAGGGCCCCGATGCCTAGCGTCGGGGGCACCCGTCGACAGGTGCGGGACACGACACAGGAGGACACCACATGACCCAGGGCGAACGCCGGATCCCGGCCCGGCGCACGGTTCTCGGAGCGGCGGGCGCCACCGTCCTCGGCGCCTCCACGGCCCTCGCCGGCAGCGGTGTGGCACAGGCGGCGCCGACCGCAGGGGCGCCGTCCGCCGCGGCGGGCCGCAGCCACGGCCGCGGCTACCGCTCCCTCCCCGTTCCCACCGTCATCGCCCACCGGGGCGCCAGCGGCTACCGCCCCGAGCACACCCTCGGCTCCTACCGGCACGCCCTGAACCTCGGCGCCCATGTCATCGAGCAGGACCTCGTCCCCACCAAGGACGGGCACCTGGTCTGCCGTCACGAGAACGACATCACCGGCACCACCGACGTCGCCGACCATCCCGAGTTCGCGTCCCGGAAGACCACCAGGAGCGTCGACGGCGTCTCCCTCACCGGCTGGTTCACCGAGGACTTCACGCTCGCCGAGCTCAGGACCCTCCGCGCCAAGGAGCGCATTCCGGCCGTCCGCCAGGAGAACACCCTCTACGACGGCCGCTGGACGGTCCCCACCTTCGAGGAGGTGCTGCGCTGGGCCGAGGAGGAGGGCCGCCGCCGGGGCCGCGAGATCTGGCTCCACGTCGAGACCAAGCACCCCACCTACTTCCGCTCCCTCGGCCTCGGCCTGGAGGAGCGCCTCGCCAGGCTGCTCCGCCGGTACGGCCGCCACCGCGCCGACTCCCCGGTCTTCCTGCAGTCCTTCGAGCCGACCAGCATCCAGCGGCTCGCGAAGCTGGTCGACTCGCCCGGCGTGGTCCTGCTCTCCGGCGCGGCCAGCCGCCCCTGGGACTTCGTCCAGGCCGGGGACCCGAGGACGGTCGCCGACCTGGTCACGCCCAAGGGCCTGCGCTGGATCGCCTCGTACGCCAAGGGCATCGGCCCCACCCTCGACCTGGTGATACCGAAGGACGCGAGCGGCCGCCTCGGCGACCCGACCACCCTGGTCCGCGACGCGCACGCGCAGGGCCTGATCCTCCACCCGTACACCCACCGCAACGAGAACTCCTTCCTGCCCGCGGACTTCCGCAGGGGCACGGACCCGACGGCGTACGGCGACTCCTTCGGGGCCCTGAGGCGCTATCTGGAGACGGGGATCGACGGCATCTTCTCCGACAACCCGGACACCGCACTGCTGGGCGCGGCGGACTTCGCCGCCCGCGACTGATCGCCGCGTACCCGAAGAGCGTGCGGGTCCGCCGATCGGGCCCGCACGCCCTCCTCCCGGGTGGTTTGACGTCCGAACCGCAACCACGCCCGCGTGCCCCGGCATGGTGCGGTGCATGACCACCCCCGTGACCAACCCCGAGTCCGTCCAGGACACCACGCGCGAGTCCGCGCCGGGCATGACGCCCGAGTTCGCCCCGGACGCCACCCCCGGGCTCCTCGCCGCCCTCGCCCCGCTGCTCGCCGCCGAGTCCGACGCGGAGGCGCCGGCCGCCGGTGTCGAGCCGAGCGACCTGGAACAGGCCGTCTGGCTCCGCCTCCTGGAGCAGCTCCGCGACACGGGTACCGCCCCCGAACACCCCGCCGAGTGGCTGCGCCGCGCCGTCCGTGCGGAGGCCCGCCGGGCCCGTAGGACGAGCGACCGTGAACGCCCCTACCGCGACGAACCCGGCCACGACCCGGGCACCCCGGAGCCCCCCGGCTCCCCGGAGCACGCGTTGATGGCCGCCGAGGGCCGCCGCACCCTGCGCGCCGCCGTCACCAGGACGCCCGGCCGCTGCCCCCGGGTGCTGACCGCGATGCTCGATCCCGAGGACCCCACGTACCGGGAAATCGCAGGAGAGTTGGGTATCTCACAGGGCAGTCTGGGGCCGATGCGTTCCCGTTGCCTGGGATGCCTGCGCAGAATGCTGGCTGCAGAGGTTCCCGCCCCCGGCCGACGGGGAAGGGTGCGGTAAACCGATGATCCACAGATGAGCGGGAGGCGTGCACACATGGGCCTGAGTGTGACCATCTCAGCGGCGGACGCGGCGGACGCGGAGCACATCCTGAAGCTGCAGTACCTCTGCTACCAGAGCGAGGCGGAGCTCTACGGGGACTGGTCCATCGAACCGCTCACCCAGTCGCTCGACGACCTGCGCGCCGAACTGGCCGAGGGGTACGGGCTGGTGGCCCGGCTCGGTGACGAGGTCGTCGCCTCCGTGCGGGCCAGGCTCGACGAGGACGGCACGGTACGGATCGCCAAGCTGATCGTGCACCCGCGGATGCGGCGGCACGGCCTCGGCGGCCGCCTTCTCGACGGCATCGAGCGCCACTTCGCCGAGGCGGCGGTACAGCCGGCTCCGTCGCCCAAGCGCTTCCAGCTGTTCACCGGCCACCGCAGCGAGGGCAATCTGCGCCTCTACCGCAGCAAGGGGTACGCGCAGGTCGCCACCCGCGAGCTCGGCCCGAGGCTCACCCTGGTGACCCTGGAGAAGGTCGCGGCCTGACTCAGGCGGCCGTCGCGGTACGCGACCGGCGCAGCCACCAGATGCCGCTCAGCGGCAGCAGGACCGGAATGAACAGATAGCCGTAGCCGTAGTCCGACCAGACCGTCGCGTCCGGGAAGGCCGACGGCTCGATCAGCGTCCAGGTCCCCACGATCAGTACGCCCGTGAGCTCGGCGGCGCAGCACACCAGCGCCGCCCTGCGGGCCGTCTCCCCGCCCCGCACCAGCGTGTAGGTGATGAAGGCGTAGACGACGGCGGCCACCGCCGACAGGGTGTACGCGAGCGGTGCCCGGTCGAACTCGGTCGCGATCTGGTAGATCGAGCGCGAGACCGCGCCGACCGACATCACGCCGTAGAGCCAGACCAGCAGGATGCCGGGGCCCGTGACGAGACGGGCCTTCGTGCCCTGTGCGGCCTTCTCCTGCGTCTCGGTCATGGTCAGCCCACCGTCCAGATGTCGTAGAGACGCACTTCGAGCACGGCCAGGACGACCGCGCCGGCGGCCACCGTGGCCGAACCCCACCGGCTGCGCTCGGCGAGCGACATGAAGCCGGCGATGGGCACCGCGCACAGCGCCCCGAGCAGATAGGCGACGAAGATCGTCGCACCCTCCTCGGCCTTCTCGCCGCGGGTCAGCTGCACGATCCCGACGATCAGCTGGACCAGGACGAGGAAGGTCACCACGGCCATGCCGATGAAGTGCCAGTCCTTGGTCGACTGGTCGCGGAAGGCGGCGTAGCCGCACCAGGCGGCGAGGGCGAGCGCGGCCACGGAGACCGCGACCGTCAGGGCGTCAAGCATGCGCCCGAGGGTATTACGGTGCGAATGGCCCGATGCGCTCGCCCCCCGTGCCGTCGCCGCGGGCGCGCGGGGACCGTGGTCTTGACCACAGCCGGCCCGCCCGTGACGTCCCCGGCGGGCCCCTCGCGGGTTCCGGTGCAGGGCGCCCGTCCCCGCAGGCCACACGGGGAAAGCGGGCGGAATCAAGGCTTCCGAAGTGTCCGCATGGCGTCTCAATGACGTCCGCTATTCGGACAGCCTCCTTTCGTTCGCACCTGCGCATGCTTTACTTGCAGACATGACCACGACGAGCAGCCGCACCCTTGCGACCGAGGCGATCCCCACGCCCGGTGCTCGTTGTATGTGTCGAATGTGCGCCTTCTGAGGGCCCCCGCCTGAGTTTCGCGCCCCGAAGCGAGACCGACGGCCGTGCCGTTCCTCCCGCCTTCCGGCGGTGGACCGCGCCCGCCCCGCGCACCGCCGAGACTCCCGGCCACCCGCCGGACCGGCCTCCGTGCGCCTGACTGTCCGAAGACGAATGCCCCGTGCACGACGGACCCCGCGTCGCGCACTCGACAGTGACGGAAACCCCCTGTGATCACCACTTCGGGCCTGACCAAGGTCTACGAGTCGCGCGGCCGACAGGTCACCGCTCTGGACGGTGTCGACCTCCACGTCCGCGAGGGCGAGGTATTCGGCGTGATCGGCCAGAGCGGCGCCGGCAAGTCCTCGCTCATCCGCTGCGTCAACCTCCTGGAGCGCCCCACCTCCGGCACCGTGACCGTCGACGGCGTGGACCTCACCGCCCTCGCCGGCAAGGGCCGCCGGGCGGGCAAGGACCTGCGCCGGGCGCGCAGCAGCATCGGCATGGTCTTCCAGCACTTCAACCTGCTGTCCTCCCGCACGGTGAAGGACAACATCGAGCTTCCCCTGGAGATCCTCGGCGTCTCAGGAGCCGAGCGCTCCCGCCGCGCCCTCGAACTCCTCGACCTGGTCGGCCTCGCCGACAAGGCCAAGTCCTACCCGGGTCAGCTCTCCGGCGGCCAGAAGCAGCGCGTCGGCATCGCCCGCGCCCTGGCGGGCGAGCCCAAGGTCCTGCTCTCCGACGAGGCCACCAGCGCCCTCGACCCGGAGACCACCCGCTCCATCCTCCAGCTGCTGCGCGACCTCAACCAGCAGCTCGGCCTCACCGTCCTGCTCATCACGCACGAGATGGACGTCGTCAAGACGATCTGCGACTCGGCCGCGCTGATGCAGAAGGGGCGGATCGTCGAGTCCGGCACCGTGAGCGAGCTGCTCGCCACCCCCGGCTCCCAGCTGGCGGCCGAGCTCTTCCCGGTCAGCGGCGCCCACACCGGCCCCGACCGCACGGTCGTCGACGTCACCTTCCACGGCGACGCCGCGACCCAGCCGGTGATCTCGCAGCTCTCCCGGACGTACAACATCGACATCTCGATCCTCGGGGCGGCGATGGACACCGTCGGCGGCCGGCAGATCGGCCGGATGCGGATCGAACTGCCCGGACGGTACGAGGACAACGTCGTCCCGGTCGGCTTCCTGCGCGAGCAGGGCCTCCAGGTCGAGGTCGTCGAGGAGACGCTCACCGAAGAAACGGTTGTCCAGGACGCGGCGACCCTGCTCGTGAAGGAAGGTGCCAAGTGACCTGGTCCGAGATGCAGCCACTGCTGGAGCAGGGCACCGTCGACACCCTCTACATGGTCCTGTGGGCCACCGTCGTCACCGTGCTCGGCGGCCTGCCGCTCGGCATCCTCCTCGTCCTGACGGACAAGGGCGGACTGCTGCAGAACCTGCCGGTCAACAAGGTCGTCGGTGCGATCGTGAACATCGGGCGTTCGCTGCCGTTCATCATCCTGCTGATCGCCCTCATCCCCTTCACCACCCTCGTCGTCGGCACCTTCATCGGCCCCACCGCCATGATCGTGCCGCTCGCCATCGGCGCCATCCCCTTCTTCGCGCGCCTCGTCGAGACCTCCGTCCGCGAGGTCGACCACGGGCTCGTCGAGGCCGTCCAGGCCATGGGCGGCGGCATCCCCACCATCGTCCGCAAGGTGCTGCTCCCGCAGGCCCTGCCCTCGCTGATCTCGGGCGTCACCACCACGGTCATCGTCCTCATCGGCTACTCGGCGATGGCCGGCGCGGTCGGCGGCGAAGGCCTCGGCTCCAAGGCCGTGACCTACGGATACCAGCGCTTCGACACCACGTTCATGCTCGTCACCGTCGTCGTCCTGGTCCTGATCGTGACCGTCGTCCAGCTCATCGGCGACGGAGTCGTACGACTCCTCGCCCGCCGGGGCCGTACCGCGTAACGGCCTCCCGGCCCCCCAGACTTCGTCCTTTCGAAGAACAGCCCGGACTTGTTGTCCAGGCGACCACCGCACCACCGGAAAGAGGCACTCTTCGTGCGTAAGAACATCAAGCTCGCCGCCGGTATCGCCGCCACCGCCGCCCTCGCCCTCGGCCTCACCGCCTGCGGCACCTCCTCGGACCCCGGGTCCAAGGACTCGGCCGGCTCCGGCGATGCCACCAAGGCGCTCGTCGTCGCCGCGTCCCCGACGCCGCACGCCGACATCCTCAACTACGTCAAGGACAACCTGGCCGAGAAGGCCGGCCTGAAGCTGGAGGTCCGGGAGTTCACGGACTACGTCCTGCCGAACACCGCCACCGAGAGCGGCCAGGTCGACGCCAACTACTTCCAGCACAAGCCGTACCTCGACGACTTCAACAAGAAGAACAACACCCACGTCGTCCCGGTGGTCAACGTCCACCTGGAGCCGCTGGGCCTCTACTCCAAGAACCTCACGTCGGTGAAGGACATCAAGGCGGGCCAGACCATCGCCGTCCCCAACGACACCACCAACGGCGGCCGCGCGCTCCAGCTGCTCGCCGAGAACGGCCTGATCACCATCAAGCCGGGTGTCGGCACCAACGCCAAGCTCTCCGACATCACCGACAAGAAGGGCCTGGAGTTCAAGGAGCTGGAGGCCGCCACCGTGCCCCGCGCCCTGAACGACGTGGACGCCGCCGTCATCAACGGCAACTACGCCATCGAGGCCAAGCTCTCCCCGGTGAAGGACGCCCTCGTCCTGGAGAAGGCGGACGGCAACCCGTACGCCAACTTCCTCGCCGTCAAGGAGGGCAACGAGAAGGACGCCCGCGTGCAGAAGCTCGCCAAGCTCCTCAACTCGCCCGAGGTGAAGAAGTACATCGAGGACACCTACAAGGGCTCGGTCATCCCGGCCTTCGGCGCCGCCCAGTAGACTCCGGCACCCGAGGGACCGTCAGACCGGTTCCCCCGTACAGTCCTTGAGCAGAAGGCCCCCCGCACCCCGTCCGGTGCGCGGGGCCTTCGCCACACCCCCACCCGACACCGACCCGGCCATGCGCACCGGCGCCCCCATGCTGCATGCTGTGCGTTCACGGTCGATTCGGACGGTCCACGGCATGGAGCTGCGCATGACTACCACCTTTCCGGACATCTCCATCAACACGGACCGGCTGGTGCTGCGCGCGCTTGAGGAGGCGGACGCCCCCGCCCTCGCCGAGATGATGAACGACGAACTCGTCGGCGCCTGGACCGCGGTGCCCCAACCCTTCACCGAGGCGGCCGCCCGCCGCTGGATCACCGAGTACGCGCCCGCCGAACGCGCCGCGGGCCGGGGCATCGACCTCGCCGTCACCGAATTCCTCACCCAGCGCCTGGTCGGCATCATCCAGCTGGGCAAGACCAACTGGAGAGTCCGCTCGACCGAACTCTCCTACATCGTCGCCCCCTGGGCCCGCGGGGAGGGATACGCCTCCGAAGCCGCCCTCGCCACCGCCCAGTGGCTCTTCGGCGACCAGAAGTTCGAGCGCCTCGAACTGCGCACCGCCGCCGACAACACCGCCTCCCAGCAGGTCGCCCAGAAGATCGGCTGCATCAGCGAAGGCGTCCTGCGCAACGCCTGCATAGCCCGCACCCGCACCGAGGACGGCAGCTGGACCGAGCTGCGCACCGACTTCATCGTCTGGGGCCTCCTCCCCGAGGACCTCGACGGCGTCGCCGACCAGATGGCCGAGGCCGGATACTCCTCGTACACCGACTGGAGCTGAACCCCGCGGCCCCACCCGGGGTACGCTCGGCACGCCCCCGACCTGCGACAACACCAGGAGACGACGAATGGCCGACCGCGTCACGGTGATCGGCTGGGACGGCTCGCCCCTCACCGCGGCGGCCCGGTCCGCGCTCTCCGCCGCCACCCTGGTGGCGGGCGCCGCCCACCACCTGGCCCTGCCCGAGGTCCCGCCCGGCGCCGAACGCATCCGCCTCGGCAGCGTCGACCTCGCCGCCCGCCGCATCGCCGGCCACCGGGGCACCGCCGTCGTCCTCGCCGACGGCGACCCGGGCTTCTTCGGCGTCGTCCGCACCCTGCGTGCCCCCGAACACGGCCTCGAGGTCGAGGTCGTCCCCGCCGTGTCCTCCGTCGCCGCCGCGTTCGCCCGCGCGGGGATGCCCTGGGAGGACGCCCGGATCGTGGTCGCCCAGCAGCGCACCCTGCGCCGCGCCGTCAACGTCTGCCGCGCCCACCCCAAGGTCGCCGTCCTCACCTCGCCCGGCGCCGGACCGGCCGAACTCGCCCTGCTCCTCGACGGCGTCCATCGCACCTTCGTCGTCTGCGAGGAGCTCGGCACCGACCGCGAGCAGGTCTCCGTCCTCACGTCCGACAAGGCAGCCGACCACAGCTGGCGCGACCCGAACGTCGTCCTCGTCATCGGCGGCACCGCGGGCGGGACCCCCGCAGCCCCCTGGCTGATGGGCCAGGACCCGGCGGCGCCCCCGGTCCGCGGCTGGGGCCTGCCCACGGAGGAGTACGACCCCGCCGCGCAGGGCGCCCGGACCCGCGCGGGCGAGGACCCGTCCCTGCGTGCAGCCCAGCTCGCCCGCCTCGGGCCCCGCACCGGCGACCTCGTCTGGGACATCGGCTGCGCGGGAGGCGCCTTCTCCGTCGAGGCCGCCCGCTTCGGCGCCGCCGTCATCGCCGTGGACCTCGACCCGACGGCCTGCGCCCGCACCGAGCAGGCCGCCCGCCGTCACGGCGTACCCCTGCAGACCGTGCGAGGCCGGGCTCCGCACGTCCTGGAGAACCTGCCCGAACCCGATGTCGTCCGCGTCGCGGCCGGCGGGGTCGCCGTCGTCACCGCCTGCACCGACCGACGGCCGGAACGCATCGTCGCCCACGCCTCCACCCGGGACGAGGCCGAGGCGATCGGCGCCGCCCTCGCCGACGGCGGCTACACCGTCGAGAGCCTGCTCCTCCAGACCGTCGGACTCGATCCGCACGACTGGTCGGAGCGCGAGCGTTCGGTCGTCTTCCTGCTCTCCGGCCGCAGGACCGACACCCCCCACGGCTAGTCCCGGCACCCCCCACCCGTGACCGTGCCGCCCGCCGGGGCAGGTAGGCTGGCCGATTGTTGTACCGCATCCGGATGTTCGGCGCTTCGTTCGTCAATGTCCTGAATTGGTGGCCACATTGCGCCGCTGACGTGGTACGCGACAAGGGGGGACCGCGCGACGTGGCGCAGTCCACAGCGCACCGTGGCAAATCTCCCTGCCACGAGGGCCCGGGGCCGCGACAATGTGTGGGTGTCCGCGTGTCCTTCGTGCCGCGCGGCGCGCCCGCTCGTTCTTGTCGACGGGCGCAGGTCTGAAGGAGCACAAGCGATGGGCGAGGGGTACGCATGACGGACACCGGCCAGGTCCCGGGCGAGGGGCTGCCGGAGAACGCAGGCATGGTCGAGCAGCCGGGCATCCCCGCACCGGGCGCGTACACCTTCCTGGACCCCTCCGAGCACACCACCGCGGACGACGACCTTCTGCTGATGCCGGGCGCCCAGGGCGCCTGGAGCGAGCACCCGCCGGGCGTCGCGCCCGCGCCCCCGGTCGCCGTGCCGCCGCCGGTGGCACCCGTGGTCCCGAACCGGTCGGCCCCCCATCAGGGCGTGCCGGCCGTGCATCCGGAGGCGCCGGCCGTGATCGGTGACCCGCTCACCGACCCGCTGCCGGACCCGCTCACGGCCCCGCTGGACTCCGTCGCCCTCGCCGACGTCCTCACGGCCCCGCAGCACCAGACCCCGCCGCAGGGCGTCCCGCCGGGCACCCCCGCGCACGGCGTCCCCGTGGACCGGTTCACCGGCACTCCCGCGCACGGCGCCCCGGCGGAGCAGCCGGCGGGCACCCCTGCCCACGGCATCCCGCTGGACCAGCTCACCGGCACCCCCGCGCACGGCGTCCCCGTGGCCCCGCAGGAGCAGGCGCCCACCCAGCACGGCTACGAGCCCGGCATCCTCGACACCGGCGCGCACGAGGCCGCCGGCCGTGACTCCGGCTCCGTCGACCTGAGCGGCGTCCGGGTGCCCCCGCCGGCCCCGGCCCCGCAGGCGGCCCGCCGCCCGCTGCACATGGGCCCGCCGATGCCCGAGGCCGGCGGCGTCGTGCTCTCGCTGGCCGACCGCGGCCCCGCCGCCGCGCCGGCCCCGCAGCCCGCGCCGGTCCCCGCACCCGAGCCGCTCGTGGCCACCGGCCCCGCGCCGATGCCCGTACGGAACCCGGGCCCGCCGACCGGCGGCCCCGAGTACTTCGAGATCGCGCAGGACCAGCAGCTCGCGCCGCAGGGCGCCGAGCCGTGGGCCGCGCAGCCGCAGGAGTCCGAGGCCCCGCAGGCCCCGGACCTGCCCGCAGAAACGGTCGTCCCGCAGAGCGGGCAGTTCGTCCAGGTCGAGGGCACCATCCCGACGACCCCGCACCTTGCCCCGGCGCCGGCGCCGGAGCCGGCCCCCGCGCCGGAGCCGGCCCCCGCGCCGGAAGAGCAGGCGGAGCCCGAGGCCCCGGCCGCCGTCGAGGAGACCGCACCGGAGGCCCCGGCGCAGACCCCCGAGGTCCAGGCCACCGTCCCCGCCCCGCGTGAGGGCGAGCCGGCCGCCGAGGCCCCCGAGCCCGCGCCGGTGGAGGCGGAGGAGCCCGTGGCCGCACCCGAGCCCGAGCAGGTTCCGGAGGCCGCGCGGATCCCGGACGCCGAGCCGCAGCCCGAGGAGCAGCCCGAGCCCGTCGCGGAAGCCGTGACCGAGGCCCCGGCCGAGCCGGTCCCCGTGACCGAGGCCCCGGCCGAGCCCGTCGCGGTGACCGGGGTACAGACCGAGCCGGTCGCCGCGACGGAGGCCCCGGCCGAGCCGGTCGCCGTGACGGAGGAGCAGCCCGCGGAGGAGCCGCTCCCCGAGGAGGCCCCCGTCGAGGCGGTCGCCGAGGAGATCCCCTTCGTTCCGGAAGAGACCCCCGAGGCCTCGAACGAGCCGACCCCGGGGACCGAGCCGACCCCGGGGACCGAGCCGACCCCGGAGACCGGGACCGCGACCGAGGCGGCTCCCGCCGCCGAAGCCCCGCAGGGCGAGAACCCGGAGCCGGTCGAGCCCGCGGAGGCCGTCGCCCCCGAGGCGCCCGCGGAGGCCGAAGAGGCCGCCCCCGAGGCACAGCCGGAGACGGCTCCCGTCGCGGAGGACGCGGAGGAGGCCGAATCGGCCCCGGCCCCCGGATACGCAGACGCCGAGCGCGAGGCCGTCCTCCGCGTGATGCGCGAGCGCCGCGACATCCGCAACGGCTTCCGCTCCGACCCGATCCCGCACGAGGTGCTGCTCCGCGTTCTGGAGGCCGCCCACACGGCGCCCAGCGTCGGCCACTCGCAGCCCTGGGACTTCGTCGTCATCAGGTCCGCAGAGACCCGGCAGACGATGCACGAGCTGGCCCAGCGGCAGCGCGATGCGTACGCCAAGTCGCTGCCGAAGGCCCGGGCGAAGCAGTTCAAGGAACTGAAGATCGAGGCCATCCTCGACACCCCGGTCAACATCGTCGTGACGGCCGACCCGACCCGCGGCGGCCGCCACACCCTCGGCCGTTACACGCAGCCGCAGATGGCCCCGTACTCCTCGGCGCTCGCTGTCGAGAACCTCTGGCTCGCCGCCCGCGCCGAGGGCCTCGGCGTCGGCTGGGTCAGCTTCTTCGACGAGCGCGAGATGGTCCGCACCCTGGGCCTCCCCGAGCACCTCGAAGTGGTCGCGTACCTCTGCGTGGGCTACGTCGACGAGTTCCCCGAGGAGCCCGAGCTGATGCAGGCGGGCTGGTCCAAGCGCCGCCCGCTGGCCTGGGTCGTCCACGAGGAGACGTACGGCCGCCGCGCGCTGCCCGGCGAGGAGCCGCACGACCTCCTCCAGGAGACCATCGCCAACATCCGCCCGCTGGACGCGAAGGCGCTCGGCGAGGCGTGGGAGCGCCAGAAGCGGATGACCAAGCCGGCCGGTGCGCTCGGCATGCTGGAGATCATCGCTGCGCAGCTCTCGGGACTCTCCCGGGTGTGCCCGCCGCCGATCCCGGAGCCGGCGGCCGTCGCGATCTTCGCGGGCGACCACGGCGTCCACGCCCAGGGCGTGACGCCCTGGCCGCAGGAGGTCACCGGCCAGATGGTCGCCAACTTCCTCGGCGGGGGAGCGGTCTGCAACGCCTTCGCCAACCAGGTGGGCGCGGAGGTCTGCGTCATCGACGTGGGCGTGGCCTCCGAACTCCCGGCCACCCCCGGACTCCTGCCCCGCAAGGTCCGCCCCGGCACCGCCGACTTCACCACGGGTCTCGCGATGACCCGCGACGAGGTCCTGGCGGCGATCGAGGTGGGCATCGAAACGGCCCGAGACCTGGTCGCCGCAGGCAACAAGGCCCTGCTCACGGGCGAGATGGGCATCGCGAACACCACCGCGTCCGCCGCCCTGATCTCGGTCTACACGGGCGTCGACCCGACCGAGGTCACGGGCCGCGGCACGGGCATCAACGACGAGACGCACGCCCGCAAGGTGGACGTCGTCCGTCGCGCCCTGGACCTGCACAAGCCGGACCCGGCGGACCCGATCGGCGTCCTGTCGGCGGTCGGCGGCCTGGAGCACGCGGCCCTCGTCGGCCTGATCCTGGGCGCGGCCTCCCTGCGTACCCCGGTGATCCTCGACGGCGTCTCCACCGGAGCCGCGGCCCTGGTGGCCCGCGCGATCGCGCCGGAGTCGCTCGCGGCCTGCATCGCCGGACACCGCAGCGCCGAGCCGGGCCACGTGGCCGCGCTCAACAAGCTGGGCCTGCGTCCCCTGGTCGACCTGGACCTCCGTCTCGGCGAGGGCACGGGCGCACTGCTCGCCCTCCCGCTGGTGCAGAGCGCGGCCCGCGCGATGCACGAGGTGGCCACGTTCGACTCGGCGGGCGTCACCGAGAAGTAGCTCCGAGGCGCGTCCCCCACCCACACACGGAAGTGGGGGACGCGCGGGGACCGTCTTCGGGACGTGAGGCGTAGGCAGACCAAGCCCAGCCCCCGGGACATCCGTCACAGCGTGACGCCCCCACCACACCGATATCGTGGTCACCAGGCGCCCCGCCGCCGCCCCACCAGCCGCTTCATCGCAGCAGCGGCCAGCACCCGCCCTCCGAGGAGCCGCTCACCCATGGCCGAGCACGCCGATCACACCGCCCAGCCGACGACGCACCCCGCCTACCCCGTGGGCCTGCGCCTGGCCGGCCGCCGCGTAGTCGTCCTCGGCGGCGGGCAGGTCGCCCAGCGCCGGCTCCCCGCCCTGATCGCCGCGGGTGCCGACATCACGCTGATCTCCCCCTCCGCGACCCCCTCGGTCGAGGCGATGGCCGAGGCCGGAGAGATCACCTGGACCAAGCGGCGGTACGAGGACGGCGACCTCGCCGACGCCTGGTACGCCCTGGTCGCCACGACCGATCCGGCCTCGAACGCCGCCGCCTCCGCGGAGGCCGAGCGCACCAGGACCTGGTGCGTGCGCTCCGACGACGCCGAGGCGGCCACGGCCTGGACTCCGGCGACGGGCCGCAGCGAGGGCGTGACCGTCGCGGTGCTCACCGGCCACGACCCGCGCCGCTCCGCCACCGTGCGCGACGCGATCGTCGAGGGTCTGCGGGACGGCTCGATCGCGGCCCCGCAGCACCGTGCGCGTACCCCCTTCGTCGCGCTGGTCGGCGGCGGCCCCGGCGACCCGGACCTGATCACGGTGCGCGGCCGCCGGCTGCTCGCCGAGGCGGACGTGGTCATCGCCGACCGCCTGGGCCCGCGCGACCTGCTGGACGAACTGCCCCCGCACGTCGAGGTGATCGACGCCGCGAAGATCCCGTACGGCCGGTTCATGGCCCAGGAGGCCATCAACAACGCGCTGATCGAGCACGCGAAGGCCGGCAGGTCGGTCGTACGTCTGAAGGGCGGCGACCCGTTCGTCTTCGGGCGGGGCATGGAGGAGGCGCAGGCGCTCGCCGTCGAGGGCATCGCCTGCACGGTGGTGCCGGGCATCTCCAGCTCGATCTCGGTCCCGGGCGCGGCGGGCATCCCGGTGACGCACCGGGGCGTGGCACACGAGTTCACTGTGGTGAGCGGGCACGTGGCCCCGGAAGACCCGCGTTCGCTGGTCGACTGGGCGTCGCTCGCGAAGCTCACGGGGACGCTCGTGATCCTGATGGGCGTGGACAAGATCGGGAAGATCGCCGAGGCGCTCATCGCCCACGGCAAGAACCCGGAGACTCCGCTCGCCCTGGTCCAGGAGGGCACGACGGCCTCGCAGCGCCGGGTGGACGCGACGCTGGCGACGGTGGCGGAGACGGTGCGGACGCAAGAGGTCCGCCCGCCGGCGGTCATCGTGATCGGTGACGTCGTGGCGGAAGGCCCGGACCGCCTGGTCATGTAGCACCGCTCGGGAGCGGGCGACGCACAGCCGCACACACATTGGCACCACACCCCGGACAAGGCAGTATCACCTCGTGGCCGAACTCATCACGATCGACGACCCCGACGACCCGCGCCTGCGCGACTACACCGGTCTGACCGATGTCGAACTCCGCCGCAGAAGGGAACCGGCCGAGGGCCTGTTCATCGCGGAGGGCGAGAAGGTCATCCGCCGGGCGCGGCAGGCGGGGTACGAGATGCGGTCGATGCTGCTCTCCGCCAAGTGGGTCGATGCGATGCGCGACGTCATCGACGAGGTCCCCGCACCGGTGTACGCGATCCAGCCGGACCTCGCGGAGCGCGTCACCGGCTACCACGTGCACCGGGGCGCCCTCGCCTCGATGCAGCGCAAGCCGCTCCCGGACGCCGCCGAGCTGCTCGGCGCCGCCCGCCGGGTGGTCGTGATGGAGTCGGTGAACGACCACACCAACATCGGCGCGATCTTCCGCAGCGCCGCGGCGCTCGGCATGGACGCGGTGCTGCTGTCGCCGGACTGTGCGGATCCGCTGTACCGGCGCTCGGTGAAGGTGTCGATGGGTGCGGTGTTCTCCGTGCCGTACGCCCGGCTCGACACCTGGCCGCGGGGCCTGGAGACGGTTCGGGAGGCGGGCTTCAAGCTTCTTGCGCTGACGCCGGCGGAGAAGGCGATGTCGATCGACGAGGCCGCCCCGCACCGTATGGAGCGCGTGGCCCTGATGCTGGGCGCGGAGGGCGACGGTCTCTCCACGCAGGCGCTGCGGGCCGCGGACGAGTGGGTCCGCATCCCGATGGCCCACGGCGTCGACTCGCTGAACGTGGGCGCGGCGGCGGCGGTGGCGTTCTACGCGGTGGCGACGGGCCGCCCGGAGTCCTGAGAGCGGGCGCCGGGCCCACCGGGCCCGGCGCGGAACCCGTCATCCGCTCACCGGCTCCGCCGCGGTACGCCCCCGGCCGAGCCCCAGCTCCGGCGCAGCCCCGGGCCCAGGCCCCGCCCTCGGAGATCTACCCCTGAAGGGCCTGTGCGGCGGCGATGCCCAGGGCCACCACCAGCGTCACCACCACGAAGACGAAGAGCCGCTGGCGCAGCAGCCGCGGGTTGGCGGGCCGGCGGCCCGTGGACGTCGACCGCGCACCCGGCCGGGTCGCGGGTCGGCCACCGGTCCGGGGCCCGGCGGAGGGCCGGGACGACGGCCCGGGCCCACGTCCGCCGCGATCCCGCTCCGCACCGCGCTCGGTGCCACGATCCGCACCGCGCTCCGCACTCCGTTCAGCGCCCCGCTCCGGCCCACGACCGGGCACGTCCCGCTCGGTGTAGCGCTCGGTCGGACGGAGGGTGTTGCGTTCCTCGGTGCGTTCCCGCTGCACGGGCGGCCGTGAGACCGGCAGCCCCTGCGCCTCGCGCGCCGCGATCTCCTTGAGCCGCATCGACAGCTGAAGGGTGCTGGGACGGTCCTCGGGGTCCTTCGCGAGACAGGCCCGGATGAGCGGTGCCAGCGCGTCCGGCACGCCGTGCAGCTGCGGCTCCTCGTGCACGACCCGGTAGAGCATGACCTCGGAACTGCCGTGCCCGAAGGGTGAGTCGGCCATCGCCGCGTACGCCAGCGTGGCACCGAGCGAGAACACGTCGGTGGCGGGGGTGACGGCCGCGCCGCGCACCTGCTCGGGGGCGAGGAAGCCGGGGGAGCCGACGGCGGTACCGACATGGGTCAGGGTGCTGGCCCCGGTGGCCCAGGCGATGCCGAAGTCGATGATCCGGGGGCCCTTGGGGGAGAGCAGGATGTTCGAGGGCTTGAGGTCCCGGTGCACGACCCCTGCCTCGTGGACGGCGACGAGGCCTTCCGAGAGCGCGGCCCCGATCGAGGCCACGTCGGCGGCGCGCAGCGAGCCCTCCTCGGCGACCCGGTCGTGCAGCGAGGGACCGGGCACGTACTGGGTGGCGAACCAGGGGCGCTCGGCCTCCAGGTCGGCGGCGACGAGCCGGGCCGTACAGCCGCCGCGGATCCGCCGGGCGGCCGAGACCTCACGGGCGAACCGGGACCGGAACTCCTGGTCCTCGGCGAGATCGGGCCGGATCACCTTGAGCGCCACCCGCTGGCCGCGCCGGTCGGACCCCAAGTACACGACGCCCATTCCGCCGGCCCCCAGCCTGCGGTGGAGCCGGAACGACCCGACGATCCGCGGATCCTCGCGCCGGAGCCGCATCATCGCCATGTCCGTCCCCTCGTCCGTTCGACGTGGCACAGCTTACGTAGTGGCGCCCGCACGCGCTCATAGGCCGCGCCCTCGCACCCGGATCGATTGTCAGTGCTGAGGGGTACGCGGGAGGAATGTGCGCCTCCGGCGGACACCCCAACCACCCACCCCGCCAACCCAGTTGACGATCCACCGAGGGTGGGCTCCGCGTGCCCCGTGAGGCTCTCCCGACCCTCTCCGACCAGGGCGTTCGCGCGACGATCGGGGAAGTGAGCGAAGTCACGCCCCGACCGCCCCTCCACCGGCCCGTCCGGAACCCCTCAGGGAAGACCCCGGGTTCCGCGCCCCTGTCTCCACCCAGGGGAGTACGCCGTACGGCCGGGCGTCATCCTCCGGGAGGCCCGCAAGTCGGTACGCGGGCATGACGTCCGGGCGGCCCCGGCTCCCTAATGTTGATGTCAAGCGGCGGGTGCAGCACTCGTCCCCCGAGGTCAAGCACCCGCCGCGCCAGACACGACAGGAGAGGAACCATGGCTTTCACGGCATTGCGGACGAGCACCCAGCCTTCGAGCCGGCGCCACCCGCTGGTGGCCACCGCCATGGTCCTCCCTCTCGCGGCCCTGCTCGTGGTCGTCTTCGGCGGCTGGGACGCAGTGGTCACACAGGCGTCGTCCGTGGGCGTGATGCTGGGGCGCTGATCAGCGCCCCGGACCCGGGAGAGCGGCCCGGGTCGGGACATCCGGCCTTCAACCCCGTGGGGACGGGGGTGCGGCGGACGGCAGCGTGGGGCCGGTCAGCTGGGGAGCTGACCGGCCCTCGCGCGTCCCCGCCCCGTACGCTCGCCCCCGTGGACTTCCCCGACCGGCCCCTCCTCGACGGCCTCGCCGCTTACGCGCGCACCGCCGCCCACCGCCCCGGCACGCCCTGCCACTGCGCGGGCGGCCACGTCCGTGTGCTGGCGGACCGGGACGACGGCACGGTCGTACGGCACGGGCGACTGGTCGCGAAGGCGCACGCCGCCGGCACCGACCCCGAGGCCCACCGGGCGCGGATCGCGCTCGCCGCCCACCCGGACGTCCGCGAGGTCTTCCTCCCGCCGCTCCCGATGTCCACGCCCGGCGAACTCGACGGCCGGCCGGTCAGCGTGTGGCCGTACGGCTCGCCCGTCGACCCTGCGGACCCCGACGCCGCCCCGTGGGAGGAGGCCGCGACGCTCCTCGCCCGCCTCCATCGCACCCCACCGCCCGCGGGGGCGGCCGCCCGGCTTCCCGAGATGAGGGCTCCCGCCAAAGCGGCCCTCGCGGTGGACCGGATGTGCCGCACGGCACCGGACCACCCGGCCGCCACGACCGTCCTGGCCGCCTGGCGGTCGATCCCCGGCCGCGTCGCACCGGACGGCCCCCGCCTCCTCTGCCACGGCGACTTCCACCTGGGGCAACTGGTCCGGGACGCCGAGCCCGTGGAGTCTCCCGGTACGCCCCCGCCCGTCCGCGCCCCCTGGCGGCTGATCGACATGGACGACGCCGGTCTCGGCGACCCCGCGTGGGATCTGGCCCGCCCCGCAGCCTGGTTCGCGGCCGGCATCCTGCCCCCGGAGATCTGGTCCCGCTTCCTGGGCGCGTACCAGGAGGCGGGCGGCCCGGCCGTGGGGGCGGATCCGTGGGTCCAACTCGACGTGCCCGCCCGTGCCCTGACGGTCCAGACCGCGGCGCTCGCCGTCGCCAAGTCGACGGTCGAGGGCCGGCCGCTCGACGAGGTCGAGGACGTGATGATCGACACCTGCGCCCGTATCGCCGGGCATCGAACCGACTCGGCCGCTACGGCGTCCACGTAAGGTGAAGCCACCATTCGAACGGCGAAGTCAGGGAGTTGAGCCGACCATGCAGTGTCCCAAGTGCCATGCGGCCATGCACACGTACAACCGCAACGGCGTCCAGATCGAGCAGTGCAGCGGCTGCCGCGGGATATTCCTGGACTACGGCGAGCTGGAGGCCCTGACCCGCCTGGAGTCCCAGTGGGTCCAGCAGGCCCCGCCCGCCCCGCCGGCCCCGCAGGCCTACCCGGCCGCGCAGCCCGCCGCCCCCGCGTGGGGTGCCCCGCACCACGGCGGTCACCACGGCGGCGGTCACTACCGTCAGCGTGGTTTCGGCCGGATGCTCTTCTCCTCCTGACAAGGGTGCACCGGGTCTCCCGGTGCACGACGAGTCTCCTCGTACGTGAAGAAGCCCCCGTCCGCGAGATGCGGCCGGGGGCTCTTCGGTGGTGCGCGATACTGGGATTGAACCAGTGACCTCTTCCGTGTCAGGGAAGCGCTCTCCCGCTGAGCTAATCGCGCGGGTGGTGCACACGGCGTACCCGAAGGCACTGCGTACTGCGTGCGCGATACTGGGATTGAACCAGTGACCTCTTCCGTGTCAGGGAAGCGCTCTCCCGCTGAGCTAATCGCGCGGGACGGTCCGTACGGACCGGATCTTCGGTTGTTCTGCGTGCGCGATACTGGGATTGAACCAGTGACCTCTTCCGTGTCAGGGAAGCGCTCTCCCGCTGAGCTAATCGCGCTTGGAGGTGGAGACGGGATTTGAACCCGTGTAGACGGCTTTGCAGGCCGTTGCCTCGCCTCTCGGCCACTCCACCAGGAGTGAATACAGGGGTTCGGGAAGATCCCCCACATCGAGCGGACGACGAGATTCGAACTCGCGACCCTCACCTTGGCAAGGTGATGCTCTACCAACTGAGCCACGTCCGCTTGTCGTTTCCGTTTCGCTTGCGCGTCCCGGCGACGTGTTGAACTCTAGCGGATTCCTGGGCCAGCACAAAAACGCGTTTCCGCAGCGTGCTGACCTGCGCGCCGATCCGGGTGACCGGCGAGGCGTCCCGGAGGGTTCGCGCCACGTTCACTCGCCGTGTTCCCGAGGTGGCGGGGAGCCTCCTCCGCCGGTGCCCCGGTGTCCCTCCTCCGGCGGACCTAGACTCGATGCGTGTACGACCTTGCTCCGCTGGCCCGCTTCGGCGGCCTCCTCGCGACCGACCTCCGGGACGTCACCCACGACCCCGAAGCACTGGACTCCGCCGGCTTCTGGGCCGTATGCGCGGACTTCGAGGGGCGGCTGACCTGCGCCCGCTTCGGCGACGTGCGGGCCGACCCCGTCCCCGCGCCCGTCCCCGGCGGCTGGCGCGGCCCCGCCGCCGGGGACTGGACGTCCTCCCTCGACCGCGCCGCGTACATCGCGGGCGTCCGGAGCGTGCGCGAGCACATCGCGCGCGGCGAGGTCTACCAGGCGAACCTCTGCCGGGTGCTGACCGCGCCGCTGCCGGACCCGGCCACCGCCGACGTCGACGCCCTCACCGCGCTCCTCGCCCGGGGCAACCCCGCCCCCTACGCCGGAACGATCCGGCTGCCCGCGCACGGCGTGGAGATCGCCACCGCCTCCCCCGAGCTCTACCTCCGCAGGGAGGGGGCCCTGATCTCCTCGGGCCCCATCAAGGGGACCGGACGCACCGCCGCCGACCTCCTTCCCAAGGACCACGCGGAGAACGTGATGATCGTCGACCTGGTCCGCAACGACCTGGGACGCGTCAGCGAGACCGGCTCCGTCGCCGTCCCCGCCCTCTGCGCGATCGAGGAGCACCCCGGCCTCGTCCACCTCGTCTCCACGGTCACCGGTCTGCTGCGCGAGGACGCCGGCTGGCCCGAGCTGCTCGACGCCACCTTCCCGCCCGGCTCGGTGACCGGCGCGCCCAAGTCCAGCGCGCTGCGGATCATCGAGGCCCTGGAGACCGCCCCCCGCGGCCCGTACTGCGGAGGCATCGGCTGGGTCGACGCCGACGCGGGCACGGCGCAGCTGGCCGTCGGCATAAGGACCTTCTGGATCGACCGCCCGGAGGGCGTACTCCGCTTCGGCACCGGCGCGGGGATCACCTGGGGCTCCGACCCGGAGCGCGAGTGGGAGGAGACCGAGCTGAAGGCGTCCCGGCTGGTCGCGATAGCGTCGGGCGCCTACGAGTCTGGCGCCCTTGAGGCGAGCGGAAAGGCGACTTCTCGATGAAAATCTGGGTCAACGGCGTGCTGCGCGACGCGGAGACCGCACTGGTCTCCGTACTGGACCACGGACTGACCGTCGGTGACGGCGTCTTCGAGACGGTCAAGGCGGTACGCGGCGAGACCTTCGCCCTCACCCTCCACCTGGAGCGCCTCGCCCGCTCCGCCCGCGGCCTCGGCCTGCCCGACCCGGACCTCGACGAGGTCCGCCGCGCCTGCGCCGCCGTCCTCGAGGCGAACCCGATGGAGCTCGGGCGGCTCCGCATCACGTACACCGGCGGCCTCTCGCCGCTCGGTTCGGAGCGCGGTGACGCGGGGGCGGGCCTGGTCGTCGGCCTGGGGGAGACAAGCCGTCGCGCCGACTCCACCGCGGTGATCACCGTGCCCTGGACGCGCAACGAGCGCGGTGCCCTCACCGGGCTCAAGACCACCTCGTACGCCGAGAACGTGGTCGCCCTCGCCCGGGCGCGCGAGCAGGGGGCCTCCGAGGCGCTCTTCGCCAACACGGTCGGGCAGCTCTGCGAGGGCACCGGCTCGAACGTCTTCGTCGTGGTCGACGGGCGGATCCTCACTCCGCCCGTCTCCTCCGGCTGCCTCGCGGGCATCACCCGCGCCCTCGCCGTCGAGTGGACCGGTGCGCAGGAGACCGATCTGCCGCTGGACGTCCTGGAGAGCGCCGACGAGATCTTCCTGACCTCGACGCTCCGCGACGTCCAGGCCGTGCACCGCGTCGACGGACGCGAGCTGTCGCCGGTGCCCGGTCCCGTCACCGCCAAGGCCATGCGGATCTTCGACGAGCACGCCGCGCGGGACCGGGACCCGCGCCTCGCGTAGCCGTCTCGCGCAAAACCTGATGACGGACGGCCCCCGGGTGGGTAGAACACGACTGATGACCACCACCCTGCGGCCGGCCGAGCCGCTTCAGCAGACGCCCGACGGCGGCCGTTCGCGTACCTACGACGTGTGCGTGAACAGCCGCCGCGTCGGTTCCGTGCACCTCTCCACCGACCCCGGCTTCGGCGCCGCCTCCGGCGTGATCAGCCGCCTCGGGGTCCACGAGCCGGACCGGGGGCGCGGCCGTGGCACGGTCGCGGCACTGGCCTCGGAGGAGGTGCTGCGGGGCTGGGGCTGCGTCGAGGTCCAGATCTCCGTGCCCGCCGACGCCGGACCCGCGCTGCGGATGGCCCGCTCGCTCGGCTACACCGAGCGCAGCCGGAACATGGTCAAGGAACTGCCCGCCGAGCCGCCGGCCCTGCCGGACGGCGTCGAGGTGCGGCCGATGACCGAGGCCGAGTACGTGGCGTGGGAGGCGCGGGCCAAGGAGGGCTTCGCGCGGAGCTGGATCGACCGCGGTGTGCCCGAGGAGCAGGCGCGCGCCAAGGCCGAGAGCAGCCACGCGAAGTACCTTCCGGACGGCCTCGCCACCCCCGGCGTCGCGATCCACGTGGTCGTCCGGGACGGCCGGCCCGCCGGCTTCCTGTGGACCGGCCGGATCGAGCTGGAGCCGGGCCACTGGGCGGCCTTCGTGTACGACATCGAGGTCGAGGAGGCGCACCGCGGGCACGGCTACGGCCGGGCGCTGATGCTGCTCGCCGAGCGGGTCGCGCGGGAGGCCGGGGAGACCCTGCTCGGACTGCACGTCTTCGCGGGCAACACCCCGGCGATCCGGCTCTACGAGTCGCTGGGCTACCGCACGACCTCCATCAACAGCGCGAAGGAGCTGCTGTAGGCGAGGGAGGGCGGGCGGGGGCGGAGCCCCGGACCTCGGTCCTTCAGCCCTTCAGGAGGCGGTCGGTGATCTCCTCGATGCGCTCGCGCAGACCGTCCTGGCTCTGGCCGCCGTCCAGCCGTTCGCCGTCGACGACATAGGTCGGCGTGCCGGTGATCTTGATCGCCTTGCCCTCGGCCTCGTCCGCGTCGACGGTCAGGAGATGCCGGCCGTCGATCAGTGCCGTGTCGAACTCCTCTGCGTCCAGGCCGAGTTCGGTGGCGACCTCCATGAGCACCGGCTCGCCCCGCTCGCCGAGCTCCGCGGTCCTGGCGAGCAGCGCCTCCGCGTACGGCCAGCCCTTGCCCTGCTCGAAGGCCTCCTCGGCGGCCTGCGCGGCGGCATACGCGTGCTTGTGCTTCGCGAGCGGGAAGTGCCGCAGCTGTACGTCGAGCCGGTCGCCGTACTTCTCGCGGAGCGCGCGGACGTCGTCGAGAGCCTGGAAGCAGTCGGGGCACTGGAGGTCGAACCACGCCTCGACGACGACGGGCGAGGCGGGTGCGGTGGTGGAGTCACTCATGACAGCAGTCTCCCTCACCAGGGAGGAGGGGGTGCCTCCCGACCGGGACCTGCGGAGGAGATCCGGGTGGGGGCGACCCGGAGATCTCCCTGAGACCGGGCCCGGGACATGGCCGCGGACGGCCTCGGCGGTGCAGGATGGAAGGGACGTATCACCCGGACCTGGAGGACCGCATGCTCGCCGAGACCATTTGCTCCGCGGTGTCCGCGGCGGGCCTGGGCATCGCCGCGATCACGGCGTACCGGAAGCGATTCCTGGCCGCGGCCCGGATCGCCGCCTACTCCCTGGTGCCGATCGGTCTGGTGATGACGGGCGCCGTCGAATGGCTCGTGGACACGGCGTTCAGCCCGGTCGCCTGGGCCGGCTTCGGTGTCCTGGGCGCCGCCTGGCTGCTGTTCATGTCCACCCGGGCCGTGGAGCGGCGCCGGGGCGGCCGCAAGGAGACCACCGGCGGGACGGAGCCGAGTGCCGTGGCCCCGGCGGCGTCGTCGCCCTCGCGCGCCGTGACGGCGAAGCCACGGACCGGCGCGCCGGCCGGAGAGGACTTCAGCGACATCGAGGCGATTCTGAAGAAGCACGGAATCTGACCGCTTCTGGCCGTTCCCGTTCCCGTGATCGTCCGGCGATCCACGGGAAGGGGTGAACACCCCTTGCGATGGGGCGTGTTGCGGGATTTTCCGGGTCCCGCGTGCGCGATCATCCCCCCGAGATGCTGGATACCTCGCGGGAGACCGTCCCCGCCGCCCCCGATGCCCCTGCCGAAGAGCCGCGCGGCTGTCTGTTCGCGCTCTCCCAGCCCCCGCTGATGATCTTTCTCGGGGTGATCGGCTGTCTGCTGCTCATGGCCGCCGTGCACGATCTCTTCGTCCTGTGAAGACCCCCGGCCCGGGCCCCGTCGCGGGCCGGGCCTCGGCTTCGGGCCCGGCTGCGGCCCCGGCTGCGGCCCCGGCCCCGAGCCCGGCCGCTGCCTCGGCCTCAGCCGGCGGCCTCCTTGCGGCGTGCCCGGTACGCGGCCACGTGCAGTCGGTTGCCGCAGGTGCGGCTGTCGCAGTAGCGGCGCGAGCGGTTGCGGGAGAGGTCGACGAAGGCCCGGCCGCAGTCCGGCGCCTCGCAGCGCCGCAGCCGCTCCTGCTCGCCCGCCACCACGATGAACGCCAGCGCCATGCCGCAGTCGGCCGCGAGGTGGTCGGCCACCGATGCGCCCGGGGCGAAGTAGTGCACGTGCCAGTCGTAGCCGTCGTGGTCGGTGAGCTGGGGCGTGGTCCCCGCACCCGCCACCAGCTGGTTGATCAGGGGGGCCGCGATCCGGGACTCGGGGGCCGAGAAGACCGCCGCGAACTTCTCGCGCACCTCGCGCACGGCCCGCAGATCGGCCGGACCGAGGTCGCCCACGTCACTGATCTTGTGGGCGCGTACGAAGGTCCGCAGCCCCTGGATGTCCGCGAGCTCGTCGGCCCGGTCGCCCTGCGGCGCGGTGTTCATCAGATCGACGACTGTGTCGAGGGCGATCCGGGTGTCGTGGGGGATCAGCACGATTCGCTCCCTGGCCGGCCGCGGGCGGGCGCCCGCGGAATGGCGCTGACTTTAGCGCGACCGGGAAAAGGACAACGGCGCCCTCCACCGCGCCGGCTGCGCGGTGGGGAGCGCCGGTGTCGTGCCTATGTGGCTGCCCGCGCGGCGCCGTCGCCCCGAGTCGGACGGCGCCGTGCGGCTCTCGGCCTGGCTCAGCTGTCGGCCAGGATGTGGGAGAGCTCCGTATCGAGATCGAAGTGCCGGTGCTCGGTGCCCGGTGGCACGGCGGCGTCGGTCCGCTTCAGGAACGACTCCAGGGCCCTCGCCGGGGCCTCGAGCAGGGCTTCTCCCTCGGGGGAGCTCAACGCGATGCAGACGACTCCCTGACCGTGACTCCGGGACGGCCAGACGCGGACGTCGCCCGTGCCGGTGGGCCGGTGCAGCCCCTCGGCGAGAAGGTCGCGGGCGAAGACCCACTCGACCGTCTCCTCGGCTCCGGTGTGGAAGGTGGCGTGCACGGCATAGGGATCGGCCGTGTCATACCGCAGGCCCGCGGGTACAGGCAGTGAGGACTCGCTCGACACAACGAGGCGCAGGTGCAGCTCGCAGCTGACCGTGGTGTTCATAAGCGCCAGGGCCTTTCGCTCAGTGTGCGCTCGGGGATTCGCACGTCGGCGAAATCGACATGCCACCTCCGGTGCCGTTGTAAACCCCTCTGTCGGTTTTGTGATCGTTCAGGTAGCTCGTTCGGGGGCGTGTGACCTGCGGTAATACCGCCATTCCGGTGGGGGCTCCGCGTCCGGTAAGTTGGGGACCATGAATGCGGAGAGTGACGAGCGCACCGGGGAGTCCGCAGACGGCCAGGAAGCCGAACTGGGATCCCGCGCACCGGACTTCATCAAGTCCCGACGAGGCCTCCATCTGAGCTGGCAGGTCGGCGTCTTCATCGTGGGACTCGCCGTGGTCGGCGCCGGAGTGGTCATGCTGCCGCTCCCGGGCCCCGGCTGGCTGGTCATCTTCGGCGGCATGGCGATCTGGGCGACCGAGTTCGTCTGGGCCCAGCTGGTGCTCCGCTGGACCAAGCGCAAGGTCACGGAGGCCGCACAGCGTGCACTCGACCCCAAGGTCCGCCGCAGGAACATCATCCTCACCACCGTCGGCCTGGTGATCATCGCCGCCCTGCTCGGCGTCTACCTGTGGAAGTTCGGCTTCGTCATGCCGTGGAAGATCGACGAGTGACCCTGGGATGGTGCGGGAGCCCCGCTGACATGCGGTAATGTTTGCGGTGCACCGGGGCGATTAGCTCAGTGGGAGAGCACTTCGTTCACACCGAAGGGGTCACTGGTTCGAACCCAGTATCGCCCACCACCCGGTCCGAAGGCCCGAGACGGAACCTCGTCTCGGGCCTTCGGCATACCCCCTCCGCTCACCGCATCCGCGCGACCCGGTCCCGCAGCCTCCGGGCGTCCCGCAGCCGCTGCTCGTACGTGGCGCCCACCGCGAGCAGCAGGAGTCCGGCCAGGGCCGGCGGCAGCCAGCGCGGCAGCGCGCCCACGGCCTGCACCACGTACGGCGCCAGCTCGTGCAGTCCGTCCAGGGCGAGTACCGAGCCGCCGAGGACCAGGAGCGCCTGCAGCCGGAACCGTGCGCCGAGCAGTGTCACGGCCAGGGCGGCGACCCCCAGGGTCAGCGGCCGCGCCCACTCCGGGTCCGTCCAGGCCGCGACGAGGCTCGGCAGCAGCGTCGCCGCGAGACCCGGTCCGTACGCCGTCCAGGACGAGGCCTCCCGGTCCCGGCGCCGCCGCAGGAGGCCGACGACGAGGGCCGGTACGGTCACCGGCAGGGTGTACGCCTCAGGGGTCGTCACCTCCCACACCGCGAGCCGCACCCAGGTGGCCAGCAGGAAGAGCACCGCCGCCGTCCACGAGGCGAACCGCCGCCGCTCGGGGCGCACGGCCGTCGCCGCCGCGATCACGCCGCCGCCGGCCAGGGCGAGCGCGAGGAACGCGGGCCGGGAGACGGCGAGCGCGAACGCCGGGAGCGCCACGACCGCACCGGTGATCTCGACCGGCAGGGCCACCGGCCGGGCCTTGGCGCCGACGGCGGCCGTCGCCGCCGGGACGAGCAGCAGGGCGAGCGCCGTCCAGTGGTCCTCGAACCCGCCGGCGGCGGCCACCGCCACCACGAGCCCGGTCGCGGTGAGCACCGCGGCGCAGGCGGCGACCACCCGGCGCGCGCCCGCCCCGAGCACCGCCACGCCGACGAGGAGTACGAGCAGCGTCCCGAGCGCGGCGAACGTGGCCTCCCGCACGTCCAGAGCGAGCGTGACCGCGCTCACGGCGGACGCCAGCCCGCCGGCGTACGCGATCCAGCCCAGGACGGTCCCGGGCTCCGTGGCCGGAGCCTGGGGGCGGGGCCGGGCAGGCGCCCAGGTGCCCCGGGGGGAGCCGGGAGCGGACGGGGCTGCCGCGGCGGCGGGCGGCGCCGACCCCGGCGTGCCGGGGCCTTCGGCCGGTTCCCGGCGGCGCAGGCCACCCGTCAGTGGGCCCGGCCGGACGGCGCACGCGAGCGCGGCCGCGGTCGTCAGGAGCTGGAGGGCGAGCGTCACCGCGTACGGCAGGCCGAGGGAGACCGGCAGCGCCGTGAGCAGCGCCCAGACCAGGGCGAGGGTGCCGCAGCGGGCCCACAGCCGGGGGACGGCCGCGAGGACGGCGGCGGCCACCGCCAGGACGAGGACGGCCGTCCCCGGGTACGAGGTCAGCGCCCGCCCGGCGTGCTCACCGGACCACACCTCCGTCGTCCGGGCCATGGGCCCGAGGAGCCCCGCCGCCACCGGCGGCAGTGCCCAGACGACCCCGAGCGCCGCGACTCCGGCACCCGCGCCGGCGAGCCCGAGCCGGATGCCGCCCGGCAGCCGCCTCCCGGCCTCCTCGGCGGCTCCGTCCCCGGTCGTGGCCGCGCTCAGGAGCCACACCGACGCCAGCGCGAGTCCGCACAGGACGTACGCCGGCACGGTCCAGTCCGTCGGGACGGCCGGGCGGAGCAGGCCGCCCGCCGCCGCGACCGCCGCCAGGCCGGCGACGGCCGAGGCCGCCACCGCGAGGGTGGGCAGGCGCCGGGCCGCGTACAAGGTCGGCGCCGCGGCCGCCAGGAGCAGCGCTGCGCCGCTCCACGGCGAGGTGAGCGAGAGCCAGCCGCCCGTCAGGAGCGTCCAGCCGCCCAGTGCCGTCGCACCGACGGCCGCCGTGATCCGGACCGCCGCCGGGCGGGTCCACAGGATCACCGCGCCGTCCGCCGCGGCCGTGACGAGCGCCGCCCACGCGAACGCCGTCGGGCCGCCACCGGCCGCCAGCACACCGAGCGGCAGTGGCAGCTGCCCCGCGACCACCGCCACCGGCAGCGGGATCCGCAGCCGGGACAGGGCCGAGCCGTACGCCGTCCACGCGCCCGCGAGGACCGCGGCGGCGACCGCCGTGTACCCGAGGCCGTCCGTCTCCGGCAGTGCCACCCGGTGCAGCGCGTACGCGTCGAGCACCATCAGGACCAGACCCAGCGCCGCCACCGCCTCGGCCGTCGACACCAGGCTCCGGCGCAGCAGCGCCACCGGCGCCGCCAGCGCGGCAGAGGTGACCACGAACAGGACGACCGAACGACCGCCGATCCCCATCGACCCCCAGCTCACCAGGGTGAACGCGATCGCCGCGATCGTCAGCAGCGTGCCGCCGAGCGTCAGCAGCACGTTCTGCGCGCTCCGGGGCGTCGAGTCCGCCACCGGCGGGCGCGGGCCGGGCGCCGCCGGGAACGGGCCGGGTGCCGTCGACGCCACCGGCGCGTACAGCACGCGGAGCAGCCATGCCCGCCGGGCCAGCAACTGGGACCGGCGTGCGTCGAGTTGGGCCAGCTCACGGTCGACGAGCGCGAGCTCTTCCGCGGGCGGCAGGGAGTTGTCCATGCCCGGAGTGTGGCCCCCGCCACACCCGGCGGGAATGCGTGCGGATACTCATCTTCCGGCTCCCGCGGCCTGAGTACGTCCACACTGGGGGCATGGACTGGTGCCGGTACCGCTTCCGCAGCGTCTGGCGGCTCGCCGCCCCGCCCGAGGCCGTCTACGCCGTCCTGGAGCGCGCCGAGGAGTACCCGCGCTGGTGGCCCCAGGTCCGCGAGGTCGTCCCCGTCGACGACACCACCGGCACCGCCCGCTTTCGCTCCCTGCTCCCGTACGACATCGTCGTCACCGCCCGCGCCCTGCGCCGTGACCCCGCGGCCGGGGTCCTGGAGTTCGGACTCGACGGCGACCTGGAGGGCTGGGCCCGCTGGACCCTCACCCCGGAAGGCACCGGCACCCACGCCCTGTACGAGCAGGAGGTCGAGGTCCGGGCCCGTCTGCTGCGCGCCCTCGCCGTCCCCGGACGGCCCGTCTTCCGTGCCAACCACGCCCTGATGATGCGGGGAGGGAGGAGGGGGATCGCCGCCGCTCTGCGGAGGCCGCTCGAAGGGCGTCCCTGAGAGGCGGTGGCCGGGCGGCGGGCGGGACGGTTTGAACGAAGGGCCGGGAGGCCTGTATGGTTCAACCCGTTCCCGGGCGATTAGCTCAGCGGGAGAGCACTTCGTTCACACCGAAGGGGTCACTGGTTCGATCCCAGTATCGCCCACCGGGTAGAGGCCGGTCCGTCGAAAGACGGGCCGGCCTCTCTCATGTGCCGGGCCGCCGGGCCCGGTTCAGGCCGCCGTGCCGAGTTCCGGCCGCAGCGGCCACGACGGGTCCACGGTCTCCGGCGTCCCCTGCCGGGTGAACCACGCCTGCAGGCCCCGCGCCTGCGCCGCGTGCCACACCGCCTGCAGCGTGTGCAGCTCCGCCGGCGTCAGACGTTCCAGCCGCGACGAGAAGCGCCGCGCCACCGCCCGTACGACATCGAGCGCCGCCGTCGCGTCCGCCGCCGCGTCGTGCGCCCCCGCCAGCTCCACCTCGTAGTGCGCGCACAGGTCCGTGAGCGTCCGGCGGCCCTTCCGATAGCGGTCCAGATGCTTGTCCAGGACCCGCGGGTCGAGCACGACCAGCGGCGTGCCCCCCAGGTAGTCGCCGAGCGTGGACGCCCGGTGCCTGCGCAGCTCGCGGTCGAGGATCGTCAGATCGAACGGCGCGTTCATCACCACCAGCGGACGCCCCGCCGCACTCTGCTCCGCCAGCGCGCGCGCCAGCTCCTCCATCACCGGAGCCGGCCACCGGCCGTTCCGCTGGAGGTGATCGTCCGTCAGTCCGTGCACGGCGGTGGCCCCCTCGGGCACCGGTATGCCCGGATTGACCAGCCACCGCGTCACCCGCGGCCGTGCCCCCACCGTGTCCTGCACGACGAGGGCGGCGGACACGATCCGGTCGCCCTCGACGTCGACTCCTGTGGTCTCCGTGTCGAAAGCGGCCAGGGGCCCTTCGTACCAGTGCATCGTCATCACTGAACTCCCTGCACACGTGCGGCAGATGGCCAACCCCCTGCCCCGAAACGGTGATACCCGGACTGTTTGCGCCGTACGCGGACCGGTCACAACACAAGGGACGGGGAAGGAAGAAGACATGGCGCTCGCCCAGCCCGAGTCGGGAGGGCTGCCGCCCCAGCGGCTGGCACCGACGCGCGGCTCACTCGCCACCACCGCCTGCATGGAGACCCTCCAGGTGGGATACCTGCACGCCGTCGCCGCCGCGGCCGGCTGCTCGCTGTCCCAGCCCTTTCCGGACAACGGCATCGACTGGCACGTGAGCCACGGCTCGCCCGGCCACACGGTCGACGACGAGGTGACCATCAAGGTGCAGCTCAAGTGCACCTACCAGATACCGCCGCGCCCGCCCGGGAAGACCTTCTCGTTCACCCTCGACAACGACCACCTGGTGAAGCTCGCCAGGACCCCGGTGTCCGTGCACAAGATCCTCGTCGTGATGCTCGTCCCGAGGTCACAGGAGGACTGGCTGCGAGCGAGCCACGACCGGCTGGACCTGCGGCACTGCTGCTACTGGATCAACCTGGCCGGACACCCGGTCACGGGGCAGCGCCGGACCACCGTGCGCGTACCGACGACACGGATCTTCGACGACCGGGCGCTCTGCGAGATCATGACCCGGGTCGGCGTGGGAGGGAGACCTTGATGCACCGACCGATCGACGAACCGGGGTTCGGGGACGAGGGCAGCGGGGCCGGACACGGCCCCGTCTCCGTTCCTCCGCCCTACCGTCCCCATCCGGCGCCCGGGGACACCCCCGGGCCGTGGACCGGCGTTCCGGCACCGCCCACCGGCCCCTGGGCCGACAGCCAGGGCACACCCGACCCCGGCAGGGTCGACCCCCGTGTCCTCGGCGCCCTGCTCGCCCGCCACGGCTGGCGGCGGCGGGGCGGGGCGGCCGGGCGCTACAGCCGCTGGACGCCGCCCGGCAGCGGCACCGGCACCAGCCTGCTCGTGCCGGAGAGCCGTGCTTTCCCGGACTGCGAGGACCTGCTCGGCGAGGCGCTCACCGCCCTCGCCCGCAGCGCCACGCCCTCCGCCCGCGAGGTCCTCACCGGCCTCGCCGTGCCCAGCGACGAGATCCGCTGGTGGCGCGACGTGCCCCCGGGCCCGGCCGGCATCGTCCCCTGGACCGTGCAGGAACAGCTCAGGTCCGCCGCGCGCCAGCTCCTCCTCGCCGGCGCCCTCGCCGTACGGGGCCGGGCCGGCTACCACGGGGCCCGGCACCGGCGCCCCGCCCAGGCCTCCCTGGAGACCGTCGTCGTCGGCGCCGCACCCGGCGGGCGCGGGCTCACCGCGTTCCTGCCCGTCTCGCCCGGCCGCCCCATCGCCGTCCGGCTCTACCACGCCCTCCACGCGGCCCGTGAGGCCACCGACTACCAGCGGGCCACCGGTGGCATGGAGGCCTTCGACGCGGCCGTCGAGGCGGGCGTCAGCCGCGAACTCACCGAGGCGCTCGTGGCCCTGGTCCGGGGCACCGAGGGAGCCAGGATCGCCCTGGAGTGGGCGCCGTCCGCCGGGGCGCCCGAGGGCTGCGCCGCCCGTCCCGAACCGGTCGAGTTCTCGCCCGGCGACCTGCCCGCGCTGCGCGAGGCGAGCGCCCGCTACCTGACCGACGAGCCCTCCGTACCGGTCCGGCTGACCGGCGCCGTCGTCCGGATGCGCCGCTCCGGGCCGCGCGGCGAGGGCACCGTACGGCTCCGGGTGCTCGGCGGGGCGGAGGTCCCGCACGTCCGTGTCAGCCTGGACGAGGAGGCGTACCGCACCGCCGGGCACGCCCATCTCGTCGGGCTCCCGATCCGGGTGGTGGGCCGGCTGGAGAGCCGGGGCGGCTTCCGCCGCCTCACGGACGCCTCCGGGGTCGTCCCCGTCCATGTCGACGAGACCGAGCGGGACCGGCTGATGAAGTCGCTCCAGGGGGCCACCGAGAACGCGGACTTCTTCGAGGAGGCGTGCGGGCCGGACGAGGAGTGAGGTCCGCGGCGGGGCCCGGCGGGCGGGAAACCGTTTCGCGGGCGCCCCCGCGGCCTCGGTAGGATCGGCCGTGCGCGGCACCTCGTACCTGTCGCGCACCGCCGGCGCCGGCACCTCGTGTCTGCTTGCGCCCCTATGTACGGAGTACCCGTGTCTGAAGTCCGTGTGACCGTCCAGTCCGCCTCGGAAGCAGAGGAGAGGGCGGTGAGCGCGGGCACCACCGCCGGCGCCCTGTTCGCCGACGACCGCACCATCATCGCCGCCCGTGTGGCCGGCGAGCTGAAGGACCTGTCGTACGAGCTCGCCGACGGCGATGTCGTCGAGGGCGTGGAGATCTCCTCCCCGGACGGTCTCGACATCCTGCGCCACTCGACCGCGCACGTCATGGCCCAGGCCGTGCAGGAGCTCTTCCCCGAGGCCAAGCTGGGCATCGGCCCGCCGGTCCGGGACGGCTTCTACTACGACTTCGACGTCGAGAAGCCCTTCACTCCCGAGGACCTCAAGGTCATCGAGAAGAAGATGCAGGAGATCCAGAAGCGCGGCCAGCGTTTCGCCCGCCGTGTGGTGACCGACGAGGACGCCCGCGCCGAGCTGGCGGACGAGCCGTACAAGCTGGAGCTCATCGGCATCAAGGGCTCCGCGTCGACCGACGACGGCGCCGACGTCGAGGTGGGCGGCGGCGAGCTGACCATCTACGACAACATCGACGCCAAGACCGGCGACCTGTGCTGGAAGGACCTCTGCCGCGGTCCCCACCTGCCCACCACCCGGAACATCCCGGCGTTCAAGCTGATGCGCAACGCCGCCGCCTACTGGCGCGGCAGCGAGAAGAACCCGATGCTCCAGCGCATCTACGGCACCGCCTGGCCGTCGAAGGACGAGCTGAAGGCCCACCTCGACTTCCTCGCCGAGGCCGAGAAGCGCGACCACCGCAAGCTGGGCAACGAGCTCGACCTCTTCTCCATCCCGGACGAGATCGGCTCCGGCCTCGCCGTCTTCCACCCCAAGGGCGGCATCATCCGCCGGGTCATGGAGGACTACTCGCGCAAGCGCCACGAGGAGGAGGGCTACGAGTTCGTCTACTCGCCGCACGCCACCAAGGGCAAGCTGTTCGAGAAGTCGGGCCACCTGGACTGGTACGCCGAGGGCATGTACCCCCCCATGCAGCTCGACGAGGGCGTGGACTACTACCTCAAGCCCATGAACTGCCCGATGCACAACCTGATCTTCGACGCGCGCGGCCGTTCGTACCGTGAACTGCCGCTCCGTCTCTTCGAGTTCGGCACCGTGTACCGGTACGAGAAGTCGGGCGTCGTGCACGGCCTGACCCGGGCCCGCGGCTTCACCCAGGACGACGCGCACATCTACTGCACCAAGGAGCAGATGGCGGAGGAGCTCGACAAGACCCTCACCTTCGTCCTGAACCTCCTGCGCGACTACGGCCTGACCGACTTCTACCTGGAGCTGTCCACCAAGGACCCGGAGAAGTTCGTCGGCTCGGACGAGATCTGGGAGGAGGCCACCGCGGTCCTCCAGCAGGTCGCCGAGAAGCAGGGGCTCCCGCTGACCCCCGACCCGGGCGGCGCCGCGTTCTACGGCCCGAAGATCTCGGTGCAGGCACGCGACGCCATCGGCCGTACCTGGCAGATGTCGACCGTGCAGCTCGACTTCAACCTGCCGGAGCGCTTCGACCTGGAGTACACCGCCCCGGACGGCACCAAGCAGCGCCCGGTCATGATCCACCGCGCGCTGTTCGGCTCGATCGAGCGCTTCTTCGCCGTGCTCCTCGAGCACTACGCGGGCGCGATGCCGCCGTGGCTGGCGCCCGTCCAGGCGACCGGCATCCCGATCGGCGACGCGCACGTCGACTACCTGCACGAGTTCGCCGCCAAGGCGAAGAAGCAGGGCCTGCGGGTGGACGTCGACTCGTCCTCGGACCGGATGCAGAAGAAGATCCGCAACGCGCAGAAGCAGAAGGTTCCGTTCATGATCATCGCGGGTGACGAGGACATGGCCGCCGGCGCCGTCTCCTTCCGCTACCGCGACGGTTCGCAGGAGAACGGCATCCCCGTCGACGAGGCCATCGCCAAGATCGCCAAGATCGTCGAGGACCGCGTCCAGGTCTGACGGACCGCGAACGAGCTCAGGAGGCCCCCGGGGTACCGCCCGGGGGCCTCTTCTCGTCCTCCCGCGTGAACGTCTGGATCAGCCAGGACGAGAACGAACCCGTGACAGCCCCGATCAGAGCCACTCCGCACGCCATCATGCCCACCGCGATGAACCGGCCGGTCGTGGTCACCGGGGTGACGTCGCCGTAGCCGACCGTCGTCAGCGTCTCGGCGGCCCACCAGAGGGCGTCGCCGAACGTGCGGATCGTCGCCCCGGAGGCGGTGCGCTCGTGCTGGTAGACGCCGAGCGCGCCCGCGAAACCGAGCAGGCCGACCGTGAGGCTGCAGTAGGCCATGACGCGGGCGTAGAGGGTCAGGCGCGGCTTGTCGCGGCGGCGCTGGATCCGCTCGTAGATCCTCACCATCTGCAGCGGCCGCAGCAGCGGCAGCAGCAGCACGATGGTGCCCAGGAGATGCGCGCGGACGAAGCGCAGGGGACCGAGGCCGCTGAGCCGGAGCCGCACCACGTAGTCGACGATGAAGACGCCCCACGCCCCGAGCGTGACCGCCAGGCAGACGTCCAGCCAGACCTGGTCCATCCCGTGGGCGAGCACCCGCACCGTGTACCCGGCGAGGAAGACCAGGGATGCCACCGCGAGCGGCGTTTCCATGCGGCGGTCCCAGCGCTCCTGCTTCTCCGGCCTCGCGTCCATCGGATCAGCATGGCCGCTGAATGGATCTTCCGCCCCGGCGACACGTTCCGAACGGGCGACGCAATATGCTGCACAGCATGACGACTGAGCCGGAGCAGCAGATCGGAGTGGGGACGCGGGACGCGTTCCAGCGCCTGTGGACGCCTCATCGGATGGCGTACATCCAGGGCGAGAACAAGCCGACCGGGCCGGGCGCCGAGGACGGCTGTCCGTTCTGCTCGATCCCGGCGAAGTCGGACGAGGACGGTCTGGTGATCGCCCGCGGCCAGAGCGTGTACGCGGTCCTCAACCTGTACCCGTACAACGGCGGTCACCTCATGGTCGTCCCCTACCGTCACGTCGCCGACTACACGGACCTGGACGCGGCGGAGACGGCGGAGCTCGCCGAATTCACCAAGCGCGCCATGGTCGCGCTGCGGGCGGCCTCCGGCGCGCACGGCTTCAACATCGGCATGAACCAGGGCGCCGTCGCGGGCGCCGGGATCGCCGCCCATCTGCACCAGCACGTGGTGCCGCGCTGGGGCGGGGACATCAACTTCATGCCGGTCGTCGGGCACACCAAGGTGCTGCCGCAGCTCCTCGCGGACACCCGGAAGATGCTGGCCGACGCCTGGCCGGCCACCGTCTGATCCGCACGACGAAGGGCCCGGGTCACAGAAGTGGACCCGGGCCCTTCGCCGTGCGATCCGGTCACGGCCGTTGCCTGCGGGGGCCGTCACGGTCGTCGCCCGGCCCCCTCGCGTACGGCGCCCCGTCACGCGTCGTAGACGTCGGCCTTCTTGGGTCCTGGCTCCTGGATGCCGCCGCTGAGGACCAGCGAGCGGTTGGTGAAGCGCTCCGTGTCCACGTTGTGCTCGTCGAGGAACTTCAGGGTCGCGGAGTGGACCGCGCGCAGCACCGGCGTCGCCATCCGTATGGCGTCGTCGGCCATGAAGCGGTTCTTCCAGAGCGGACCGGCCCAGACGTGCCGCAGACCGAAGGGCTCGGGCAGGACCATCTTGCCGCCGAGGAACTCCAGGACCGGCGGGTACCAGGTGAGCGGGGCGCGCACCGCCAGCCGGACGATGTCGTCGGTGGTCAGCAGCGGCTGCTGGATCTCCTTCGTCTCCCAGAAGCGGACCGACTTGGAGACCTCCTTGGTCTTGGCCTTCGGCTTCGTGGTGAACAGGCCGTGCACGGGGCCGAGCGCGTGGCCGGTGACCTCGATCCTGAGCGTGTGGTGCAGCGAGGTCACCGTGACCATCATGGTGAGGACGAGGTTCCCGTCCCAGAGGGTGAACTGCACGCCGAGATAGTGACGGTTGCCGGCGCCGAACTGCTGGTCGTTGCAGATGCGCTGTATCTCGTGCGGCTTGACCTGGAAGTGCACGATGTTGTCGCCCTCGGGCCGGGTGACCTCGTCGGCTCCCTCGCCGACCGCGGAGACGACCCAGTGCTTGACGGTCGGCTTCGGGAAACCGGTCTTGAGGGAGCCGCGCTCCAGGAGCGTGAGCTGATCGTGGATCTTGCGGATGACGTCCCAGGCGCGGAAGTCGTGGATCTCCCGTCCGGCCACGGGGACGAGTTCCTCGGCGAGGGTCCAGCTGCCCCAGCGGGTGCCCAGACCGAGGATGCCCTTGGGCCCGGCGTAGAACGCGATGTTGGACTGCTGCTCGGCCGAGAGCTTCTCCAGGTTCAGCCGGAGCTCCTCCGCCGACTTCTCGCCCGGGTCCTGCGGAACGGACTTGGGCACCTGCGGACCGGCGCCACTGCCGCTCAGCAGACCCGTCCAGCGCTCCCGGAGGTCGACGGCGGACCGGTCGCAGATCCGGCGGGCCAGGAACCAGCCGATGACCGGCGCCACGAGCATGGCGCGCAGATAGTTCGGCAGGATCCCGTCGAAGGGCAGCTTGAGCAGCACGAGCGCGGTGAAGATCCCCGCCGCCCACAGCAGGACCGTGCCGACGACGCTCGTCCGCTTGTTCTCGGAGCCGGCGGCCAGGCGGCGCAGCTGGATGACACCGAGCCAGAGCAGCAGCCCGGGCAGGAAGAGGACGCCGCAGACGAAGGTGACCAGGGTCAGCCGGGCGTCGCGCCGGCGGCGGATGTGGGTGGCCGCGAGGCAGTGCTCGACGACCGGCTGCGGCTCGGCGCCGAAGGACTGGATGAGGGCCTTCCGTCCGCCGCCGAGCAGGCGGACCTGCACCGCGCGGGAGAAGGCCTCGCCGAGGTCGGGGCGGAAGAGCTTCTCCCATTTCCCGGCCTTGAGCGTCGTCTTGTAGAGGTCGTTGTCGGCCTGCTGGATCGTGTCGAGCGGGCTGTCGCGGTACGCGGCGGACGCGAGCGCGTTCGTCGCCCCCGTACCGCCGCCCGTGCCCATGAGGGGGACCTGCGCCCCGGGTCCGAAGCCATCGATCGCCACTGCCGCCCCCATCGCCGCGGTTACTTGTGCGGGCTGTTCCCAACTGCCGCGCCCCGCACACCTTCTGAGCTGGGCACCACAGCGTAACCGGGTACCGTCGTGTGCGTCACCGCCTGTGGATATCGAGGCCGAATGACGTTCGCCCGACAGGTGCCGGGCGAACGTTCACCGCTTCACTTCCCTGCCACTCCCTCAACCACGCGCCCTTTCAGGCCTGTTCGCGGACCTTCTCGGCGAGGTGCGAAGGCATCGGCTCGTGCCGGGCGTACGTACGGTCGAACCGGCCGGTGCCGTGCGACACGGAGCGCAGATCGATCGCGTACCGCCCGATCTCGATCTCCGGCACCTCGGCCCGGACCACGGTCCGCCCGGGACCGGCCTGGTCGGTGCCGACGACCCGGCCCCGCCGCCCCGACAGATCGCTCATCACGGGACCGACGTACTCGTCGGGCACCAGGACCTGGACCTCGGCCACCGGCTCCAGGAGGTGGACGGCGACCTCGGCCGCCGCCTCGCGCAGGGCGAGCGCCCCGGCCGTCTGGAACGCGGCGTCGGAGGAGTCCACCGAGTGGGCCTTGCCGTCCTTCAGGGTGACCCGGATGTCGACGAGCGGATAGCCGGCCGCGACACCGCGCGCGGCCTGGGCCCGTACGCCCTTCTCCACCGAGGGGATGAACTGCCGGGGGACCGCGCCGCCGACCACCTTGTCGACGAACTCGATGCCGCTGCCCGGCGGGAGCGGCTCCACCTCGATCTCGCAGATGGCGTACTGTCCGTGGCCGCCGGACTGCTTGACGTGCCGGCCCCGGCCCGCCGAGGCGCCGCCGAAGGTCTCGCGCAGCGACACCTTGTACGGCACGGCGTCGACCTGGACCCCGTACCGGCCGCGGAGGCGTTCGAGGACGACGTCCTGGTGGGCCTCGCCCAGGCACCACAGGACCACCTGCCGGGTGTCCTGGTTCTGTTCGAGGCGCAGCGTGGGGTCCTCGGCGACCAGCCGGGAGAGACCCTGGGAGAGGCGGTCCTCGTCGGCCTTGCCGTGGGCCTGGACGGCCAGCGGGAGCAGCGGCTCCGGCATGCTCCACGGCTCCATCAGCAGCGGATCGTCCTTCGCGGAGATCGTGTCGCCGGTCTCGGCGCGGCCCAGCCGGGCCACACAGGCGAGGTCCCCGGCGATGCAGTGCGCCATGGGCCTCTGCTGCTTGCCGAAGGGAGAGGTGAGGCCGCCGACCCGCTCGTCGACGTCGTGGTCCTCGTGACCCCGGTCGGCCAGGCCGTGACCGGAGACGTGGACGGTCTCGTCCGGACGCAGGGTGCCGGAGAAGACCCGGACCAGGGAGACCCGGCCCACATAGGGGTCGGCGGCGGTCTTCACGACCTCGGCGACGAGCGGACCGTCGGGGTCGCAGGTGAGGGGCGGACGGGGCTGCCCGTCCGGGGTGGTCACGGCGGGCGGCTCGTGCTCCAGGGGGGACGGGAAGCCGCCGGTGATGAGCTCCAGGAGTTCGAGGGTGCCCAGGCCCTGCGTACCGCCGTCGGCGGCGGGGGCGGCCGCGAGCACCGGGTGGAAGGCGCCCCGGGCGACGGCCTTCTCCAGGTCGTCGACGAGCGTCTTCACATCGATCGACTCGCCACCGAGGTAGCGGTCCATCAGGGTCTCGTCCTCGCTCTCGGCGATGATCCCCTCGATCAGCCGGGCACGGGCCTCCGCGATCAGCTCCCGCTGGGCCTCGTCGGGCGGGTTCTCCTGCCGTACCCCCGTCGAGTAGTCGAAGATCCGCTCCGAGAGCAGGCCGACCAGACCGGTCGCGGGCGCGTGCCCGTCGGCGCCCTCCTCGCCGCGCACCGGGAGGTAGAGGGGCAGGACGGCGTCCGGGTCGTCGTGGCCGAAGAGCGAGGCGCAGACCTCGGTGAGCTCGCCGAAGTCGGTGCGGGCGGTGTCGAGGTGGGTGACGACGATGGCGCGCGGCATGCCGACGGCGGCGCACTCCTCCCAGATCATCCGGGTGGAGGCGGCGACGGCGTCCGCCTCCTGGGCGGCCGAGACGACGAAGAGGGCCGCGTCCGCCGCTCGCAGACCGGCCCTCAGCTCCCCGACGAAGTCGGCGTACCCGGGGGTGTCGAGGAGGTTGATCTTGTACCCGTCCCAGCCGACCGGAACGAGGGAGAGCTGTACGGAGCGATGCTGGCGGTGCTCGATCTCGTCGTAGTCGGAGACGGTGCCGCCGTCCTCGACCCGGCCCGCGCGGTTGAGCGCCCCGGCGGTCTGCGCGAGCGCCTCGACCAGGGTCGTCTTGCCTGATCCGCTGTGGCCGACCAGCACCACGTTCCGTACGGCCGCGGGCCGGTCGGCCGTCAAAGCCCTGCCGGCGGCTCCGGCGGCCGTGTTCGCCTTGTCACCCATGATGTGTTCCTCCCGACTGCTCGCACGGTGCGGCGGGACGCGGGCGCGGGGGAGTGGTGTGTCGCGGTACGGCTCCGGCGGGTGCCCGCGGTGGTCCTTCGAGCTTTGCACCGACGCAAGGAGGCGTCCATACGTCGTACACGGGGAGGGCCGTCGTGGGGGACGCGGGCGTGACGGGGCGGGTGCCGCCCGTACGCCGGGGCGCGCGTGGCTACGATGGGTGAGCCGGTGGTCGTAGGGGCCGCGCGGCCCACCGAACCTCGGGAAGGCCATGCTGAACAAGTACGCGCGTGCATTTTTTACGCGTGTCCTCACACCGTTCGCCGCGTTTCTGCTCCGCAGGGGCGTCAGCCCCGACGCGGTCACGCTCATCGGCACGGCGGGAGTGATGGCCGGTGCACTGGTCTTCTTCCCGCGCGGGGAGTTCTTCTGGGGCACCATCGTCATCACGCTCTTCGTCTTCTCCGACCTCGTCGACGGCAACATGGCCCGGCAGGCGGGCATCTCCAGCCGCTGGGGAGCCTTCCTCGACTCGACGCTCGACCGGGTCGCCGACGGCGCCATCTTCGGTGGCTTCGCGCTCTGGTACGCGGGCAAGGGCGACGACAACGTGCTGTGCGCCGTGGCGATCTTCTGCCTGGCGAGCGGCCAGGTCGTCTCCTACACCAAGGCCCGAGGTGAATCGATTGGCCTGCCCGTCGCCGTCAACGGTCTGATCGAACGCGCCGAACGCCTGGTCATCTCGCTCGTCGCGGCCGGCCTCGCCGGGCTGCACACGTTCGGCGTGCCCGGGGTCGAGGTCCTGCTGCCGATCGCGCTGTGGATCGTGGCCGTCGGCAGCGCCGTCACGCTGGGCCAGCGTGTCGTGACCGTACGACGGGAATCGGCCGAGGCGGACGCCGCCGCGGCCGGTGGGAGCGGGGCGACGACATGAGCACGCTGAAGGACGGCACATCGAAGGACGGCATGCCCGGGGACGGAATGCCGGGCGGTGGCACGCCCGAGGGCGGCACCTCGGACGGCGGCACGTCGGACGGCGGCACGTCCACGGGCAGCACGCTGAAGGAACGACTGAGCGACGGGCTGTACGGCGTCGGCTGGGCGACCGTCAAGAAGCTGCCCGAGCCGGTGGCCGCCGGCCTCGGCCGGCGGATCGCCGACCTCACCTGGAAGCGCCGGGGCAAGAGCGTCCTGCGTCTCGAGGCCAACCTCGCGCGCGTGGTGCCCGACGCCACGCCCGAGCGGCTCGCCGAGCTGTCCAAGGCCGGCATGCGCTCGTACATGCGGTACTGGATGGAATCCTTCCGGCTGCCGACCTGGAGCAAGGAGCGGGTCGAGAGCGGGATAGACATCAAGGACGTCCACCACCTCCAGGAGGCGCTCGCCGCCGGGCGCGGGGTCGTCCTGGCCCTGCCGCACCTGGCGAACTGGGACCTCGCGGGCGTGTGGGTCACCCGCTGTCTCGGCGTACCGTTCACCACGGTCGCCGAGCGGCTCAAGCCGGAGACGCTGTACGACCGCTTCGTGGCCTACCGCGAGTCCCTCGGCATGGAGGTCCTCCCGCACACCGGGGGCTCCGCCTTCGGCACCCTGGCGCGGCGCCTGCGGGCGGGCGGCCTGGTCTGCCTGGTCGCCGACCGCGACCTGTCCGCCTCCGGCACCGAGGTGACGTTCTTCGGGGACACGGCGCGGATGCCGGCGGGACCGGCCATCCTCGCCCAGCAGACGGGCGCGCTGCTCCTGCCGGTGACGCTCTGGTACGACGAGACACCGGTCATGCGGGGGCGCATCCACGCGCCGATCGACGTACCCGAGTCGGGTACGCGGGCCGAGAAGACGTCCGTGATGACACAGGCGCTGGCCGACGCCTTCGCCACCGGCATCGCGGACCACCCGGAGGACTGGCACATGCTGCAGCGACTGTGGCTCGCTGACCTGGAGGAACGCCCGGAGCCCGGCGCGGCGGCCGGGACCGCGGGTACCGAGCGGGGCGGGGAGCGCACCGAGTGAAGATCGGGATCGTCTGCCCGTACTCGTGGGACGTGCCGGGCGGCGTCCAGTTCCACATCCGTGACCTCGCCGAGCACCTCGTCCGGCTCGGGCACGAGGTCTCCGTCCTCGCGCCCGCCGACGACGAGACCCCGCTGCCGCCGTACGTGGTGTCGGCCGGCCGGGCCGTCCCCGTGCCGTACAACGGCTCGGTGGCGCGGCTCAACTTCGGCTTCCTCTCGGCCGCGCGGGTGCGCCGCTGGCTGCACGACGGCACCTTCGACGTCGTCCACATCCACGAGCCGACCTCGCCGTCCCTCGGGCTGCTGACCTGCTGGGCCGCGCAGGGGCCGATCGTGGCCACCTTCCACACGTCGAACCCGCGCTCGCGGGCCATGATCGCCGCGTATCCGATCCTCCAGCCGGCGCTGGAGAAGATCAGCGCGCGGATCGCGGTGAGCGAGTACGCGCGGCGCACGCTGGTCGAGCACCTCGGCGGCGACGCCGTCGTCATCCCCAACGGGGTCGACGTGGACTTCTTCGCGCGCGCCGAACCGAAGAAGGAGTGGCAGGGCGAGACGCTCGGCTTCATCGGGCGCATCGACGAGCCGAGGAAGGGCCTGCCCGTCCTCATGCGGGCGCTGCCCAGGATCCTCACCGAGCGTCCCGGGGCGCGGCTCCTGGTCGCCGGGCGCGGGGACGAGGAGGAGGCGGTGGCCTCGCTGCCCCGGGAGATGCGCTCCCGGGTGGAGTTCCTCGGCATGGTCAGCGACGAGGACAAGGCACGTCTGCTGCGCAGTGTCGACGTGTACGTGGCGCCCAACACCGGCGGCGAGAGCTTCGGCATCATCCTCGTCGAGGCGCTGTCGGCGGGGGCGCCGGTCCTCGCCTCCGACCTGGACGCGTTCGCTCAGGTCCTGGACCAGGGGTCGGCGGGCGAACTCTTCGCCAACGAGGACGCGGACGCGCTGGCGGACGCGGCGATCCGCCTCCTCGGCGACGAGGAGCGCCGCGCGGAACTGAGCGTCCGGGGCTCGGCCCACGTCCGGCGCTTCGACTGGACGACGGTCGGCGCGGACATTCTGGCGGTCTACGAGACCGTGACGGACGGGGCGGCGGCGGTGGACACCGACGAACGAGTGGGCCTCCGCGCGAGACTGGGCCTGTAGCGCGCTCCCGGCCGCCGAGCCCGTGCCCCGGGCCCGGCGGCGGGCGCGACGCCTGGGCCGTCGCGGTTGTCGCGTCGGCTCCCGGGCAGGCTCGGCGCATGATCTCCGTCGACACCCTCGACCTCGGACACTTCACCCGCCCCGCCGCCGAGTGGGCCGGCCCCCACCCCCGTGTGGAGCCCGTTCTCGGTTATCTCGTGCGGCACCCCCGCGGCGCCCTCCTCTTCGACACCGGCATGGGCACCGGCTCCGCCGAGACCGACGCCCACTACCGGCCCGTCCGCAAGCCCCTCACCGTCGGCCCCGCGGACGTGGACACCGTCGTGAACTGCCACCTCCACTTCGACCACATCGGCGGCAACCAGCGCTTCCCCACCGTTCCCGTCCTCGTCCAGCGCACCGAGCTCGCCCTCGCCCGCGCCGGCGGGCACACCATCGACTCGCTGCTGCCCGGCGTCCGGTACGAGGAGCTCGACGGCGAGCACCAGATCGCTCCGGGCGTACGGATCGTGCCCACCCCCGGCCACACCGAGGGCCACCAGTCGCTCTTCCTCGACCACGGCGACCGCGTGACCGTCCTCGCGGGGCAGGCGTACGACTTCGCCCACGAGTTCGGCACTCCCCACCGGCCGTGGCTCGACCGGCTCGCCGAGCTCGCCGCGGGCCGGCCCGCGCGTGTCCTGTTCGCCCATGACCACGACCTTTGGGAAGGGGTGCTGCCGCCGCCCCGGTAGCCTTTCCGCCCGTGACCGAAACCCTGATCTGGACCGTCGTCGCGCTGATTCTCATCGGCGTCTATCTCAGCTGGACCGCCGGACGGCTCGACCGGCTGCACTCCCGTATCGACGCCGCCCGCGCGGCCCTGGACGCGCAGTTGCTGCGCCGGGCCTCGGTCACCCAGGAGTTGGCCACCTCCGGTGTCCTCGACCCCGCCGCCTCGATCGTGCTGTACGAGGCCGCGCACGCCGCACGGCAGGCCGAGGAGGACCACCGGGAGGTCGCCGAGAGCGAGTTGAGCCAGGCCCTGCGGGTGGTGTTCGGCGAGCCCGAGCAGGTGGAGCTCGTACGGGAGGCTCCGGGTGGCGAGGAGGCCGCGGAGGAGCTTGCCGCGTCCGTCCGCCGGGTGCCGATGGCCCGCCGTTTCCACAACGACGCCGTCCGCGCCGCCCGCGCCCTGCGGCGCCACCGTACGGTCCGCTGGTTCCGGCTCGCGGGCCACGCGCCCTTCCCGCTGGCCTTCGAAATGGACGACGAAGCGCCGGTGGCCCTTGCCGACCGCCCGGCCTGACGCTCTCAGCCTGCGAAAACGATCCACCGGGTCCACATTGGCCCTTGCTGTGGACTGCACGTGGACTGTTTCCTCGACCTAGTCGTCAACCCCTGTTGTCACGAGTGAGGTACCCGTGTCCACCACGCCTTCCGTTTCCCCCCAGTCCCCCGAGACCGGCACCGCCCGTGTGAAGCGCGGCATGGCCGAGCAGCTCAAGGGCGGCGTGATCATGGACGTGGTCAACGCCGAGCAGGCGAAGATCGCCGAGGACGCCGGCGCCGTGGCCGTCATGGCCCTGGAGCGGGTCCCCGCGGACATCCGCAAGGACGGCGGCGTGGCCCGCATGTCCGACCCGAACATGATCGAAGAGATCATCGGCGCGGTCTCCATCCCGGTCATGGCCAAGTCCCGCATCGGCCACTTCGTCGAGGCCCAGGTCCTGCAGTCCCTCGGTGTCGACTACATCGACGAGTCCGAGGTCCTCACCCCGGCCGACGAGGTCAACCACTCCGACAAGTGGGCCTTCACGACCCCCTTCGTCTGTGGCGCCACCAACCTGGGCGAGGCCCTGCGCCGTATCGCCGAGGGCGCGGCCATGATCCGCTCCAAGGGCGAGGCCGGCACCGGCAACGTCGTCGAGGCCGTCCGCCACCTGCGCCAGATCAAGAACGAGATCGCCAGGCTGCGCGGCTTCGACAACAACGAGCTGTTCGCCGCCGCCAAGGACCTGCGTGCGCCGTACGAGCTCGTCAAGGAGGTCGCCGAGCTCGGCAAGCTCCCGGTCGTGCTGTTCTCCGCCGGTGGCGTCGCCACCCCCGCCGACGCCGCGCTCATGCGCCAGCTCGGCGCCGAGGGCGTCTTCGTCGGCTCCGGCATCTTCAAGTCGGGCGACCCGGCCAAGCGCGCCGCCGCCATCGTGAAGGCCACCACCTTCTACGACGACCCGAAGATCATCGCGGACGCCTCCCGCAACCTGGGCGAGGCCATGGTCGGCATCAACTGCGACACCCTCCCCGAGTCCGAGCGCTACGCCAACCGCGGCTGGTAATCACTCATGAGCACACCCGTGATCGGTGTCCTGGCACTCCAGGGCGACGTACGGGAGCACCTGATCGCCCTGGCCGCGGCTGACGCCGTGGCCAGGCCGGTCCGGCGCCCCGAAGAGCTGGCCGAGATCGACGGTCTGGTCATCCCCGGCGGGGAGTCCACCACCATCTCCAAGCTGGCCGAGCTGTTCGGCATGGCGGAGCCGCTGCGCGAGCGCATCGCCGCCGGCCTGCCGGTCTACGGCACCTGCGCCGGTCTGATCATGCTCGCCGAGAAGATCCTCGACCCGCGTTCGGGCCAGGAGACCTTCGGCGGCATCGACATGATCGTCCGCCGTAACGCCTTCGGGCGACAGAACGAGTCCTTCGAGGCCGGTGTCACCGTCGCGGGCATCGAGGACGGCCCCGTCGAGGGCGTCTTCATCCGGGCCCCCTGGGTGGAGTCCGTCGGCGCCGAGGTCGAGATCCTGGCCGAGCACGAGGGCCACATCGTCGCCGTGCGACAGGGCCGGGTGCTCGCGACCTCGTTCCACCCGGAGCTCACCGGGGATCACCGCATTCACGCCCTGTTCGTCGACATGGTGCGCGCGGCAGGCTGATCCGATCCCGGTAGGATCTCTGGGGTTCGTTCAGAAATGGGTTACGCGAAGGAGACAGGCAGATGTCCGGCCACTCTAAATGGGCTACGACGAAGCACAAGAAGGCCGTGATCGACGCCAAGCGCGGCAAGCTCTTCGCGAAGCTGATCAAGAACATCGAGGTCGCGGCCCGCACGGGCGGCGCCGACCTGGACGGTAACCCGACGCTGTTCGACGCCGTCCAGAAGGCGAAGAAGCAGTCGGTCCCGAACAAGAACATCGACTCCGCGCTCAAGCGCGGAGCGGGTCTCGAGGCCGGTGGCGCCGACTACGCCACGATCATGTACGAGGGCTACGGCCCGAACGGTGTCGCGGTGCTCATCGAGTGCCTCACCGACAACCGCAACCGCGCCGCCTCCGACGTGCGCGTGGCCATGACCCGCAACGGCGGTTCCATGGCCGACCCGGGCTCGGTCTCGTACCTGTTCAACCGCAAGGGCGTCGTCGTGCTCCCCAAGGGCGAGCTGTCCGAGGACGACGTCCTGGAGACGGTGCTCGAAGCCGGCGCGGAGGAGGTCAACGACCTCGGTGACTCCTTCGAGATCATCAGCGAGGCCACCGACCTGGTCGCGGTCCGCACCGCCCTCCAGGAGGCCGGTATCGACTACGACTCCGCCGAGTCCAGCTTCGTTCCGACCATGCAGGTCGAGCTCGACGAAGAGGGCGCGCGCAAGATGTTCAAGCTGATCGACGCGCTGGAGGACAGCGACGACGTGCAGAACGTCTTCGCCAACTTCGACGTCAGCGACGAGGTCATGGAGAAGGTCGACGCCTGATCGCGGTCGTTGATCGCGGTCGTCGACCGAAGCGGTTCCGCAGCGGGCCGACGGGGACACACCCCCGTCGGCCCGCTGTCGTTCGTGCGGCGTTGTCGGTGGCAGCCGATAGCCTGCACAAACAGGTGAGCGAGGAGGGGGTGCGGCGTGCGTGTTCTCGGGGTGGACCCGGGTCTGACCCGGTGCGGCATCGGCGTCGTCGAGGGTGTCGCCGGGCGGCCCCTCACCATGCTCGGTGTGGGCGTGGTGCGGACGGCCGCGGACGACGACATCGGTGTGCGCCTCGTCGGCATCGAGCGCGGCATCGAGGAGTGGCTCGACCGCTTCTCGCCCGAACTCGTCGCGGTGGAGCGGGTGTTCAGCCAGCACAACGTGCGTACGGTGATGGGCACCGCCCAGGCGAGTGCCGTCGCCATGCTGTGCGCCTCGCGCCGCGGCATCCCCGTCGCCCTGCACACGCCCAGCGAGGTCAAGGCCGCGGTCACCGGCAGCGGACGGGCCGACAAGGCACAGGTCGGGGCCATGGTGACCCGGCTGCTCCGGCTCTCCGCCCCGCCCAAGCCGGCCGACGCCGCCGACGCCCTCGCCCTCGCCATCTGCCACATCTGGCGCGCCCCCGCCCAGAACCGTCTCCAGCAGGCCGTCGCCGAGAACCGTCTCCAGCAGGCGGTCGCCCGGCAGGCGGCCGCAGTGAAAGGCCGAACCCGATGATCGCCTTCGTCAGCGGCCCGGTCGCCGCGCTCGCCCCCACCACGGCCGTCATCGAGGTCGGCGGTGTGGGCATGGCCGTCCAGTGCACCCCGGGAACGCTCGCGGGACTGCGGATCGGCGAGGACGCCCGGCTCGCCACCTCCCTCGTCGTACGGGAGGACTCCCTCACCCTGTACGGCTTCGCGGAGGACGACGAGCGGCAGGTATTCGAGCTCCTCCAGACCGCCAGCGGCGTCGGCCCCCGCCTCGCCCAGGCCATGCTCGGGGTGCACAGCCCCGACGCCCTGCGCGTCGCCGTGTCCACCGGTGACGAGAAGGCCCTCATGGCCGTCCCCGGCATCGGCAAGAAGGGCGCGCAGAAACTCCTCCTCGAACTGAAGGACAAGCTCGGCGCGCCGCTCGGCAGCAGTGGCATGGTCGGCGCACAGCGGGCGGCGGCCTCCGGGCCCGCGCCGTGGACGGAGCAGCTGTCCGCCGCGCTCATCGGACTCGGCTACGCGTCGCGCGAGGCGGAGGAGGCGGTGGCGGCGGTGACGCCGCAGGCGGAGGAGGCGATCGCGGCGGGTGGCTCGGCGCCGGTGCCGCAGCTCCTGCGGGCGGCCCTGCAGTCCCTGAACCGCGCCCGCTGACGGGCCCCGCCGCGCGGGGGCGGGCCCTCCCCGCCCCGCCGCACAGACCACCGCACCACCACCGAGAAGGCAGAAGAACCGTGAACTGGGACGACGAGACCACCGGCGACGACGAGGCGCGCATCGTCGGGGCATCGGCCGAGGGCGACGACCAGGCCGTCGAGGCGGCTCTGCGGCCCAAGGACCTCAGTGAGTTCGTCGGCCAGGAGAAGGTCCGCCAGCAGCTCGACCTCGTCCTCAAGGCCGCCCGTCAGCGCGGCGCCACCGCCGACCACGTGCTGCTCTCCGGCGCACCCGGCCTCGGCAAGACCACCCTCTCGATGATCATCGCCGCCGAGATGAACGCGCCGATCCGCATCACCTCGGGACCCGCCATCCAGCACGCCGGCGACCTCGCCGCGATTCTCTCCTCCCTCCAGGAGGGCGAGATCCTCTTCCTCGACGAGATCCACCGGATGTCCCGGCCCGCCGAGGAGATGCTCTACATGGCGATGGAGGACTTCCGCGTCGACGTCATCGTCGGCAAGGGCCCCGGCGCCACCGCCATCCCGCTCGAACTGCCGCCGTTCACCCTGGTCGGCGCGACCACCCGGGCCGGACTCCTGCCGCCGCCGCTGCGCGACCGCTTCGGCTTCACCGGCCACATGGAGTTCTACGACCCGGCCGAGCTCCAGCGCGTGATCCACCGCTCGGCCGGACTCCTCGACGTCGAGATCGACCCGGCGGGCGCCGCCGAGATCGCCGGCCGGTCCCGCGGCACCCCCCGCATCGCCAACCGGCTGCTCCGCCGCGTCCGCGACTACGCGCAGGTCAGGGCCGACGGCGTCATCACCCGGGAGATCGCCGAGGCGGCCCTCAGCGTCTACGAGGTCGACGGCCGCGGCCTCGACCGGCTCGACCGCGCCGTCCTGGAGGCCCTGCTCAAGCTCTTCGGCGGCGGCCCGGTCGGTCTCTCCACGCTGGCCGTCGCGGTGGGGGAGGAGCGCGAGACCGTCGAGGAGGTCGCCGAACCCTTCCTCGTACGGGAGGGTCTGCTGGCCCGTACGCCCCGTGGTCGGGTCGCCACCCCAGCGGCATGGGCGCACCTCGGACTCGTTCCGCCGCAGGCAGCGGGCCCGGGGGCGGCCGGAAGCGGACAACAGGGGCTCTTCGGGGCGTGACGGTGCTGACACTCGCCCGGACAGGAACCGGGGTGCGATGCTGGACGTTGTTCAGTCGATGCGGACTCGCCTAGACTCCGCCGATGCCGCCCTTTCTGGTCGGCGCGCCCACCCCCGAAGATCAGGCCGCGGGTTCTCCGCGACCGTGCGAAGGAAACCCGTCCCGTGAGCATCGTGACCCTCCTCCCCTTCATCGTCCTCATCGGGGCCATGTTCCTGATGACCCGCTCTGCCAAGAAGAAGCAGCAGGCGGCGGCGCAGATGCGCAACGAGATGCAGCCCGGCACCGGCGTACGGACGATCGGGGGGATGTACGCCACCGTCAAGGAGATCGGCGACGAGACCGTCCTCCTCGAGGTCGCGCCCGGCGTGCACGCCGTCTACGCGAAGAACGCGATCGGCGCCGTCCTCGAGGACTCCGAGTACAACCGCATCGTCCACGGTGACGACGAGGACTCGGACTCCGACACCGTCGTCCCGGACGACGCCTCGTCGCTGACCGAGGCCGTCGAGGCCACGGAGACCGTCGAGGACGCGCCGAAGGCCGATCTGACGAAGAAGTCGGACGTGACCGACGCTGCGGAGGGCCAGAAGGACGGCAAGGCCGACGGCGAGACCGACGCGAAGTAGTCGCGGCCGAGGACACCGCGCACGCCCACCGGGCGTGCGCGTTTCTCGGAACGGTTCCACGTCTGCGGGGGAAGGTCCCCACACACACTTCGTGGCCGTCCCGCGCACACCCGGCGCGGGGCGGTTGGACAGGGAGATACGACAGGTGGCAGCACCGAAGAAGGGCCGAAGGCCGGCGGGGGGACAGAGCCGGCCGGGCCGCGCCCTGGCACTCATCCTGATCGCCATGGTCGCGCTCACCGGCGGAATGTTCTGGTCGGGGCACACCACCCCGCGCCTGGGCATCGACCTCGCCGGCGGTACGTCGATCACGCTCAAGGCCAAGGCTGATCCTGGCCAGGAGTCGGCGGTCAACGAGACCAACATGAACACCGCCGTCGGCATCATCGAGCGCCGTGTCAACGGCCTCGGCGTCTCCGAGGCCGAGGTCCAGACGCAGGGCAAAGAGAACATCATCGTCAACATCCCTCGCGGGACGAACGAGAAGCAGGCCCGGGAGCAGGTCGGTACCACCGCCCAGCTCTACTTCCGGCCGGTTCTCGCGGTGACGAACGGTGGACCCGCCGTGGCGCCCAGCGCCAGCTCCTCCGGCTCTCCCTCCGCCACGCCGAAGCCGTCCTCCTCCGCCTCCGGCTCGACCGTGGGCGAGAAGTCGGCCACGCCGACGGCCACCGGCTCCGCCCAGGGCCGCGCGCTCACCGAGGCCCTCAAGGCCCCGAGCCCCACCCCGACGCCGACCGGCAGCGCCTCCGCGAAGCCGAAGGCCACCGGTACCCCGTCGGCGACCCCGACGCCGGACGCCGCCACCGCGGCGCTCCAGCAGAAGTTCACCTCCCTGAACTGCCTCGACCCCAAGCAGCGCTCCGCCGCCGGCCAGGGCGTCCTGCCGACGCAGCCCACCGTGGCCTGTGGCGAGGACGAGCCGGGCGTGTGGTCGAAGTACCTCCTCGGCCCGGCCGAGGTGGACGGCCGTGACGTCGACGACGCCAAGGGCCAGCTCGACCAGCAGCGCGGCATGTGGATCGTCACCATGGACTTCACGGACGCGGGCTCGAAGAAGTTCCAGGCGATCACCAGCAAGCTGTCGGCGCAGGCCGACCCGCAGAACCGGTTCGCGATCGTCCTGGACGGCGAGGTCGTCTCGGCCCCGTCGGTGCGCCAGACGCTGAGCGCCAGCGCCGAGATCTCCGGCAACTTCAACCAGCAGTCGGCCCAGGACCTCGGCAACATCCTGTCGTACGGTGCCCTGCCCCTCACCTTCGAGACGCAGAGCGTCGACACGGTCACCGCCGCGCTCGGCGGCGAGCAGCTGGAGGCCGGTCTGATCGCCGGCGCCATCGGCCTCGCCCTGGTCATCATCTACCTGGTCGCCTACTACCGCGGCCTGTCGCTGATCGCCATCCTCAGCCTCGGCGTCTCCGCGCTGCTCACCTACGTGATCATGGCCCTGCTCGGCCCGGCCATCGGCTTCGCGCTGAACCTGCCGGCCGTCTGTGGCGCCATCGTCGCCATCGGTATCACCGCGGACTCGTTCATCGTGTACTTCGAGCGCATCCGTGACGAGCTCCGCGAGGGCCGTACGCTCCGCCCGGCCGTCGAGCGCGCCTGGCCGCGCGCCCGTCGCACCATCCTGGTCTCCGACTTCGTGTCGTTCCTGGCCGCGGCCGTGCTCTTCATCGTCACCGTCGGCAAGGTCCAGGGCTTCGCGTTCACGCTCGGCCTGACCACCCTGCTCGACGTCGTCGTGGTGTTCCTCTTCACCAAGCCGGTCATGACGCTCCTCGCGCGGACCAAGTTCTTCGGCGAGGGCCACGCCTGGTCCGGCCTCGACCCGAAGCGACTCGGCGCCAAGCCGCCGCTGCGCCGCACCCGTCGTGCCAATGCCTCTGTCGCTGGCCCTGTCGACCCGAAGGAGGCGTGAGATGTCGAAGCTCGGCGATCTCGGCGCCCGGCTCCACCGTGGTGAGGTCGGCTACGACTTCATCGGCAACCGCAAGATCTGGTATGGCCTGTCCATCCTGATCACCATCACCGCCATCGTCGCCCTGGCCGTCCGCGGCCTGAACATGGGCATCGAGTTCCAGGGCGGTGCCGTCTTCACGACCCCGAAGTCGGAAGTCTCCGTCAGCCAGGCGCAGGAGTACGCGGAAGAGGCCTCCGGCCACGACGCGATCGTCCAGCAGCTCGGCAACGGCTCCCTCCGCATCCAGGTCGGCGGCCTCGACACCGCGCAGTCCGACAAGGTCCGCACGGAGCTCGCGAAGGACCTGAACGTCGCCGAGGACAAGATCGCGGCGGAGCTGGTCGGACCCAGCTGGGGTGAGCAGATCGCCACCAAGGCCTGGACCGGTCTGGGGATCTTCATGATCCTCGTGGTGATCTATCTGGCCATCGCCTTCGAGTGGAGAATGGCGATCGCGGCGCTCATCGCGCTGATCCACGACCTCACGATCACGGTCGGCATCTACTCGCTGGTCGGCTTCGAGGTGACCGTCGGTACGGTCATCGGTCTGCTGACGATCCTCGGTTATTCGCTGTACGACACGGTCGTCGTCTTCGACTCGCTCAAGGAACAGACGAAGGACATCACGAAGCAGACCCGCTTCACGTACAGCGAGCTGGCCAACCGCTCGATCAACGGCACCCTGGTCCGTTCGATCAACACCACCGTCGTCGCGCTGCTGCCGGTCGCCGGCCTGCTCTTCATCGGTGGCGGCGTCCTCGGCGCCGGCATGCTCAACGACATCTCGCTGTCGCTGTTCGTCGGCCTCGCCGCCGGTGCGTACTCCTCGATCTTCATCGCCACCCCGCTCGTCGCCGACCTCAAGGAGCGCGAGCCGGCGATCAGGGCACTCAAGAAGCGCATCATGGCGAAGCGGGCCGGTGCGGCCGCCAAGGGCGAGTCGTACGACGGGTCCGCCGACGAGAACGAGATCGCCGTCGTCGGCCCGCGGGCGAGCCGTCACGGCCGCTCCTCGGAGCACCGAGGATGACCGCCGAGGCTCAGGACGCCACCGACCTCCTGCTCAGCCGCATCCGCGACGTGCCGGACTACCCGAAGCCGGGCGTGCTGTTCAAGGACATCACGCCGCTGCTCGCGGACCCGGAAGCGTTCACGGCGCTCACCGACGCCCTCGCCGGACTGTGCTCCGCGCACGGCGCGACGAAGATCGTCGGTCTCGAGGCGCGCGGCTTCATCCTGGCCGCCCCGGTGGCCGTCCGCGCGGGACTGGGCTTCATCCCCGTCCGCAAGGCCGGCAAGCTCCCCGGAGCGACGCTCCGCCAGGCGTACGAGCTGGAGTACGGCACCGCCGAGATCGAGGTGCACGCCGAGGACCTGGCCGCGGGCGACCGCGTCATGGTCATCGACGACGTCCTCGCCACCGGCGGTACGGCCGAGGCCTCGATCGAGCTCATCCGTCGCGCGGGCGCCGAGGTGGCGGGCGTCGCGGTCCTGATGGAACTCGGCTTCCTCCCGGGCCGCGCCCGCCTGGAGCCGGCTCTGAACGGCGCTCCGCTCACGGCGCTGATCACCGTCTGACATCGGGCTTCACCCCGCACGGGGCGCTCCGGGGAATCCCCGGAGCGCCCCGTCGGTTTTCCGGAGTGTCCCGGTCCGGGAGCCGGGGGACGTGGCGCGCCCGCCGTCGGGCTCCCGTCCCCGTCACGGCCGCGTGAGCAGTGCGTGTCCGGGCTCGATACGATGGCCTTTCCGGGCCTGACCGGGGGACCCGGTACCTCCCCCAGACTCCGTCCGGGGGGACCGCCAGAGGAGCGCTCTTGCCAGACGAGGCCCAGTCACTCTCCGCCGCGCAGCCCGACCCGAAGGCCGACAAGGCCGCGCCGGGTACGGGCACGCCCCAGAACAAGCCCGCGGAGACCGGGCCCGCGCCTGCCGCGTCCGCGTCGCCGGCCCCCAAGCCCCCGGCACCCGAGGCCCCGGCCCCCACGCGGCCCGCGCCGGCGGCGCCCGCACGCTCGGGCGGCTCGTCCAACCGCGTCCGCGCCCGCCTGGCCCGGCTCGGCGTCCAGCGTTCCTCCCCGTACAACCCGGTCCTCGAACCGCTGCTGCGGATCGTCCGCTCCAACGACCCGAAGATCGAGACGGCGACGCTCCGCCAGGTCGAGCGGGCCTACCAGGTCGCCGAGCGCTGGCACCGCGGCCAGAAGCGCAAGAGCGGCGACCCTTACATCACCCACCCGCTCGCCGTGACCACCATCCTCGCCGAGCTCGGCATGGACCCGGCGACCCTGATGGCCGGACTGCTGCACGACACCGTCGAGGACACCGAGTACGGCCTCGACACCCTGCGCCGCGACTTCGGCGACCAGGTGGCGCTGCTCGTCGACGGCGTCACCAAGCTCGACAAGGTCAAGTTCGGCGAGGCCGCACAGGCCGAGACGGTCCGCAAGATGGTCGTCGCGATGGCCAAGGACCCGCGCGTCCTGGTCATCAAGCTCGCCGACCGTCTGCACAACATGCGCACCATGCGCTACCTCAAGCGGGAGAAGCAGGAGAAGAAGGCCCGCGAGACCCTCGAGATCTACGCGCCCCTGGCTCACCGCCTGGGCATGAACACCATCAAGTGGGAGCTGGAGGACCTCGCCTTCGCGATCCTCTACCCCAAGATGTACGACGAGATCGTCCGGCTCGTCGCCGAGCGCGCCCCCAAGCGGGACGAGTACCTCGCGATAGTGACCGACGAGGTCCAGACCGATCTGCGCGCCGCCCGCATCAAGGCCACCGTCACCGGCCGCCCCAAGCACTACTACAGCGTCTACCAGAAGATGATCGTCCGCGGCCGTGACTTCGCGGAGATCTACGACCTGGTGGGCATCCGTGTCCTCGTCGACACGGTGCGGGACTGCTACGCCGCCCTCGGCACCGTCCACGCGCGATGGAACCCGGTCCCCGGCCGGTTCAAGGACTACATCGCGATGCCGAAGTTCAACATGTACCAGTCGCTGCACACGACGGTCATCGGACCCAACGGCAAGCCGGTCGAGCTGCAGATCCGCACCTTCGACATGCACCGGCGCGCCGAGTACGGCATCGCCGCGCACTGGAAGTACAAGCAGGAGGCCGTCGCCGGTGCCTCCAAGGTCCGCGCCGACGTGCCGAAGAAGGCCGGCAAGGACGACCACCTCAACGACATGGCGTGGCTGCGCCAGCTCCTCGACTGGCAGAAGGAGACCGAGGACCCCAGCGAGTTCCTGGAGTCCCTGCGCTTCGACCTCTCGCGCAACGAGGTCTTCGTCTTCACCCCCAAGGGCGACGTCATCGCGCTGCCCGCCGGGGCGACCCCCGTCGACTTCTCGTACGCCGTCCACACCGAGGTCGGCCACCGCACCATAGGAGCGCGGGTCAACGGGCGGCTCGTGCCGCTCGAATCGACCCTCGACAACGGCGACCTGGTCGAGGTCTTCACCTCCAAGGCCGCCGGCGCCGGGCCCTCCCGCGACTGGCTGGGCTTCGTCAAGTCCCCGCGCGCCCGCAACAAGATCAGGGCCTGGTTCTCCAAGGAGCGCCGCGACGAGGCCATCGAGCAGGGCAAGGACGCCATCGCGCGGGCCATGCGCAAGCAGAACCTGCCGATCCAGCGGATCCTCACCGGCGACTCCCTCGTCACCCTGGCCCACGAGATGCGCTACAGCGACATCTCCTCGCTGTACGCGGCGATCGGCGAGGGCCATGTCACCGCCCAGTCCATCGTGCAGAAGCTCGTCCAGGCACTCGGCGGCGAGGAGGCGGCCACCGAGGACATCGACGAGACGGCCCCGCCCACCCGCGGCCGCTCCAAGCGCCGCTCCAGCACCGACCCCGGGGTCGTCGTCAAGGGCGTCGAGGACGTCTGGGTGAAGCTGGCCCGCTGTTGCACCCCCGTGCCCGGCGACCCGATCATCGGCTTCGTCACCCGCGGCAGTGGCGTATCGGTTCACCGCAGCGACTGCGTCAACGTGGAGTCGCTCTCCCGGGAGCCGGAGCGGATCCTCGAGGTCGAGTGGGCGCCCACCCAGTCCTCGGTCTTCCTCGTCGCGATCCAGGTCGAGGCCCTGGACCGCTCGCGGCTGCTCTCCGACGTCACCCGGGTCCTCTCGGACCAGCACGTCAACATCCTCTCGGCGGCCGTCCAGACCTCCCGCGACCGGGTGGCCACCTCGCGCTTCACCTTCGAGATGGGCGACCCGAAGCACCTGGGCCACGTCCTGAAGGCCGTACGCGGCGTGGAGGGCGTCTACGACGTCTACCGCGTGACCTCGGCCCGCAGGCCGTAACCGCACGTACGAGGAAGGCCCCCCGGCAGTGAGCCGGGGGGCCTTCCTCGTACGGTCACGGCCGTGTCAGCCGCCGAACTCCTCCAGGCCCTTCATGGCCTGGTCGAGCAGGGCCTGGCGGCCCTCCAGCTCACGGGAGAGCTTGTCGGCCTTGGCGTCGTTGCCGGCGGCGCGGGCCGCGTCGATCTGCTTGCGCAGCTTCTCGACCGCGTCCTGGAGCTGACCGGTCAGACCCGCGGCACGCGCGCGTGCCTCCGGGTTCGTCCGGCGCCACTCGGTCTCCTCGGCCTCCTGGATGGCCCGCTCCACGGTGTGCATCCGGCCCTCGACCTTGGGACGGGCGTCACGCGGGACGTGGCCGATGGCCTCCCACCGCTCGTTGAGGGAACGGAAGGCGGCGCGGGCCGCCTTCAGGTCCGACACCGGCAGGAGCTTCTCGGCCTCGGTCGCGAGCTCCTCCTTGAGCTTGAGGTTCTCGGACTGCTCCGCGTCCCGCTCGGCGAAGACCTCGCCGCGCGCCGCGAAGAAGACGTCCTGGGCGCCGCGGAAGCGGTTCCACAGGTCGTCCTCGTGCTCGCGCTGGGCGCGGCCGGCCGCCTTCCACTCCGTCATCAGGTCGCGGTAGCGGGCCGCCGTGGTGCCCCAGTCGGTGGAGTTCGACAGCGACTCCGCCTCGGCGACCAGGCGCTCCTTGGTCTTGCGGGCGTCCTCGCGCTGGGCGTCGAGCGAGGCGAAGTGGGCCTTGCGGCGCTTCGAGAACGCCGAGCGGGCGTGCGAGAAGCGGTGCCACAGCTCGTCGTCGGACTTGCGGTCGAGCCGGGGCAGGCCCTTCCAGGTGTCCACGAGCGCGCGCAGCCGCTCGCCCGCGGAGCGCCACTGCTCGCTCTGGGCCAGCTCCTCGGCCTCGGTGACGAGCTTCTCCTTGGCGGAGCGCGCCTCGTCGGTCTGCTTGGCCTTCTGAGCCCTGCGCTCCTCGCGGCGCGAGTCGACCGTCTCGACGAGCTTGTCGAGGCGGGTCGCGAGCGCGGCCAGGTCACCGACGGCGTGGTGCTCGTCGATCTGCTGGCGGATGTGCTCGATCGCCGCGGTGGCGTCCTTCGCCGAGAGGTCGGTGGTCTTCACCCGCTTCTCGAGGAGGCCGATCTCGACAACCAAGCCCTCGTACTTGCGCTCGAAGTAGGCCAGAGCCTCCTCAGGGGTGCCGGCCTGCCACGATCCGACGACCTTCTCGCCTTCGGCCGTCCGCACGTACACGGTGCCCGTCTCGTCGACGCGGCCCCACGGGTCGCTGCTCACAGCGCCTCCTCACCATGATGCCGTCGCGGGGTCGTACCCCGCGGGCATCGTCCACAGTTTCCCGGCGGGCCTCGCCCGCCTTCCGCAGCGCGGCCGACGGCCCAACGCTGCACAACGCCAATCTAGGCGAACGGCGGCCCGGCTGTCCGCACTCAGCGCGACCGAGATTCGGCGGTCACGCGCGCGTGACGACCGAGATTCGGCGGTCACGCGCGCGTGCGGACCCGGCTCACTTCTTCGCGACGGTCGCCTTCTCGATGGTGACGGCCTTCTTCGGGGCACCGTCGGTGGCGCCGCCCGTGACGCCCGCCTCGGCGACGTCCTTGACCACTTCGAGGCCGGCCGCGTCGATCTTTCCGAACGGCGTGTAGCTCGGCGGCAGCTTGGTGTCCTTGTAGACGAGGAAGAACTGCGAGCCGCCGCTGCCCGGCTGCCCGGTGTTCGCCATCGCCACGGTGCCCGCGGGGTAGGTGACCGAGCCCTCCGGGCCCGCCTTGCCCAGGGCGTCCAGGTTCTCGTCCGGGATGGTGTAGCCCGGGCCGCCGGTGCCGTCGCCCTTGGGGTCACCGCACTGCAGCACGAAGATGCCGCTGGTGGTGAGGCGGTGGCACTTCGTCCCGTCGAAGTACTTCTTGGCGGCGAGGTGCGAGAAGGAGTTCACCGTGCGCGGGGTCTTCGCCGCGTCCATGGTGATCGTGATGTCGCCCTCGTTCGTCTTGAGCGCCATGGCGTACGTGGCCTTGGCGTCCACCGACATCTTCGGCTCGGCGCTCGACGACTCGCTCTGCGAGGGCGCAGGGCTGCTGGGCGAGCTGCTCGCCGAGTTGTCGGAGCCCGCCGTGTCGTCCTTGGAGTCGTCGCCCGTCAGCGCCACGGACGCGTACACCGCGCCGCCCGCCGCGAGGACCACCGCGAGGGCTGCCGCGATGACGGCGTTGCGGCGCTTCGCCTTGCGCCGGTTCTCCTCCCGCCGCAGCTGCTGCCGCGCGTACTTCTCCCTGGCAAGCTGCCGCCGCCGCTGATCGCTGGTGACCACCGGTTCCGCTCCTGTCGCTCGTCTGTTCCTGTCCTGGCCGGGTGTGCCCGTACCGTATACGGGTTGGCTGTGGAACCGGCACCGCCGGTAGGCTCTGATCTGCCGTATTCCGCGTTTTCCGCGGGTTCCGCGAATTCCGCGCCCTCGTGCCGGACGACATTTAAGGACGAACGTGCTGATTGCCGGGTTCCCCGCCGGGGCCTGGGGGACCAATTGCTATCTGGTCGCCCCCGCCGCAGGCGAGGAGTGCGTCATCATCGACCCGGGCCACCAGGCCGCCCAGGGTGTCGAGGAGACGTTGAAGAAGCATCGGCTCAAGCCCGTCGCCGTCGTCCTCACCCATGGACACATCGACCACGTCGCCTCCGTCGTCCCGGTATGCGGCGCCCATGACGTCCCCGCGTGGATCCACCCGTCCGACCGCTACATGATGAGCGACCCGGAGAAGGCCCTCGGCCGCTCCATCGGGATGCCCCTCATGGGCGAGCTGACCGTGGGAGAGCCCGACGACGTGCGAGAACTGACGGACGGCGCCGAGCTGAAGCTCGCCGGTCTGGACTTCTCCGTCGCCCACGCGCCCGGTCATACCAAGGGGTCGGTGACCTTCAGGATGCCGGAGACCACGGAGATCCCCTCCGTGTTCTTCTCCGGGGACCTGCTGTTCGCCGGCTCCATCGGACGCACCGACCTTCCCGGCGGTGACATGGACGAGATGCTCGCTTCGCTGGCCCGTGTGTGCCTGCCGCTCGACAACTCGACCGTGGTGCTGTCGGGACACGGTCCCCAGACGACCATCGGCCAGGAGCGCGCCACGAACCCCTATCTGCGGGATGTGGCCGCCGGTCTCGGGAGCACGGACGCTCCCCGACGAGGAATGTGACGAGACTTTCGTGAGCACCTTTCAGGCCCCCAAGGGCACGTACGACCTGATCCCGCCCCGCTCCGCCACGTTCCTGGCGGTCCGGGACGCGATCTCCACGCCGCTGAGGAACTCCGGCTACGGCTACATCGAGACCCCGGGTTTCGAGAACGTCGAGCTGTTCTCCCGCGGTGTCGGTGAGTCCACCGACATCGTGACCAAGGAGATGTACACCCTCACCACGAAGGGCAACGACCACCTCGCCCTCCGTCCGGAGGGCACCGCGTCCGTGCTGCGCGCGGCGCTCCAGGCCAACCTGCACAAGCAGGGCAACCTGCCGGTGAAGCTCTGGTACTCCGGCTCGTACTACCGCTACGAGCGGCAGCAGGCGGGCCGCTACCGCCACTTCTCCCAGGTCGGTGCCGAGGCCATCGGCGCCGAGGACCCGGCGCTCGACGCCGAGCTGATCATCCTGGCCGACCAGGCGTACCGCTCCCTCGGGCTGCGGAACTTCCGCATCCTGCTCAACTCGCTGGGCGACAAGGAGTGCCGTCCCGTCTACCGCGAGGCGCTCCAGGGCTTCCTGCGCGGGCTCGACCTCGACGAGGAGACCCTGCGCCGCGCCGAGATCAACCCGCTGCGCGTCCTCGACGACAAGCGCGAGTCCGTGCAGAAGCAGCTCGTCGGCGCCCCGCTGCTCGGCGACTACCTCTGTGACGCCTGCAAGGCGTACCACGAGGAGGTGCGCGCCCTGATCACCGCGGCGGGCGTGGAGTTCGAGGACGACGCCAAGCTGGTGCGCGGTCTGGACTACTACACCCGCACGACCTTCGAGTTCGTCCACGGCGGCCTCGGCTCGCAGTCGGCGGTCGGCGGCGGCGGTCGCTACGACGGCCTCTCCGAGATGATCGGCGGCCCCGCGCTGCCGTCCGTCGGCTGGGCGCTCGGCGTGGACCGCACGGTCCTCGCCCTGGAGGCGGAGGGCATCGAGCTCGACCTCCCCGCCGTCACCAGCGTCTTCGCCGTGGCCATCGGCGAGGAGGCGCGCCGGACCCTCTTCGGCAAGGTCACCGAGCTGCGCAGGGAGGGCGTCTCCGCGGACTTCTCGTTCGGCGGCAAGGGCCTCAAGGGCGCGATGAAGGACGCCAACCGCTCCGGCGCCCGCTTCGCCGTCGTCGCCGGTGAGCGCGACCTCGCCGAGGGTGTCGTCCAGCTCAAGGACATGGGGACCGGCGAGCAGCAGGCGGTCGCCGTGGACGCGCTGCTCGACGCGGTACGGGCCAAGCTGGCCTGACGGACCTTCCGGAGCAGGGGCCCGGACCCACGCACGCGCGTGGGTCCGGGCCCCTGCCCGTCGTCCTTATGTTCGCCTCACTTATCTCCGGCGAACGGTGGGCGCGCTGCCCCGTGCGGCAGAATGACCGTGCCCACAAGGCTCGCGAGCGAGGGAAAAGGCGACATGACGAAGGCAGCGGTGGACGAGGCCGCGTCCGGCCGGCACGACGGCGGCACGATCGGGGCGAGCAAGGCCTTCGCCTGGATGCTCGTGATCACCGGAGCGGCCGGGGTGCTCGCCGCCTGGGTCATCACGATCGACAAGTTCAAGCTCCTCGAGGACCCGAACTTCGTCCCCGGGTGCAGCCTCAACCCGATCGTCTCCTGCGGCAACATCATGAAGAGCGAGCAGGCCTCGGTCTTCGGCTTCCCGAATCCGATGCTCGGCCTCGTCACGTACGCCATGGTGGTCGCGATCGGTCTCGCCCTGCTCGCCGGGGCCCGCTACCGCCGCTGGTACTGGCTCGGCCTCAACGCCGGCACCCTCTTCGGCGTCGGATTCTGCACCTGGCTGATGTACCAGTCGCTGTACGAGATCAACTCGCTGTGCCTGTGGTGCTGCCTCGCCTGGGTCGCCACCATCGTCATGTTCTGGTACGTGACCTCGCAGAACGTCCGCAGCGGCGCCATCCCCGCCCCCCGCGGCATCAGGACCTTCTTCGACGAGTTCACCTGGGTCCTCCCCGTCCTGCACATCGGGATCATCGGCATGCTGATCCTGACCCGCTGGTGGGACTTCTGGACCGGCTGACCGTCCGCCGGCGGACCGCCGGCGGAGCCGGCGCTGTCGGTGGCGTGACCTAGGCTTCATGACTGTGGAGCCCGACCTCTTTACCGCAGCAGCCGAAGACCGCCAGGAGAAGGACCCCGCCAGCAGCCCGCTGGCCGTCCGGATGCGCCCGCGCACCCTCGACGAAGTGGTGGGGCAGAAGCACCTGCTCAAGCCCGGATCGCCGCTGCGCCGGCTCGTGGGCGACGGCGACGGCGGCCCCGCCGGTGCCTCCTCCGTGATCCTCTGGGGCCCGCCCGGCATCGGGAAGACGACCCTGGCGTACGTGGTCTCCAAGGCGACCAACAAGCGGTTCGTGGAGCTGTCGGCGATCACGGCGGGCGTCAAGGAGGTCCGCGCCGTCATCGACGGAGCCCGCCGCGCGGTCGGTGGCTACGGCAAGGAGACCGTCCTCTTCCTCGACGAGATCCACCGCTTCTCCAAGGCCCAGCAGGACTCGCTGCTGCCCGCCGTCGAGAACCGCTGGGTGACGCTCATCGCGGCCACCACCGAGAACCCGTACTTCTCGATCATCTCCCCGCTCCTCTCCCGCTCCCTGCTCCTCACCCTGGAGCCGCTGACCGACGACGACCTGCGCGGCCTGATGGCCCGGGCGCTCACCGGCGAGCGCGGGCTCGGCGGGGCGGTGACCCTGCCGGAGGACGCCGAGGCCCACCTCCTGCGTGTCGCGGGCGGCGACGCCCGGCGCGCCCTGACCGCACTGGAGGCGGCCGCGGGCGCCGCCATCGCCAAGGGCGAGCCGGAGATCACTCTGGAGACGGTCGAGGAGACCGTCGACCGGGCGGCCGTGAAGTACGACCGGGACGGCGACCAGCACTACGACGTGGCCAGCGCCCTCATCAAGTCGATCCGCGGTTCGGACGTGGACGCGGCCCTGCACTACCTGGCCCGGATGATCGAGGCGGGGGAGGACCCGCGGTTCATCGCCCGGCGCCTCATGATCTCCGCCAGCGAGGACATCGGCCTCGCCGATCCGAACGCGCTGCCGATCGCCGTCGCCGCCGCGCAGGCCGTCGCCATGATCGGCTTCCCCGAGGCGGCGCTCACCCTGAGCCACGCGACGATCGCCCTGGCCCTGGCTCCGAAGTCGAACGCGGCGACCACCGCGATCGGCGCCGCCCTGGCGGACGTACGCAACGGCCTCGCCGGATCGGTCCCGCCGCATCTGCGCGACGGCCACTACAAGGGCGCGGCCAAGCTCGGTCACGCCCAGGGCTACGTCTACCCCCATGACGTCCCGGGCGGCATCGCGGCCCAGCAGTACGCCCCGGACACGATCCACGGCCGTCAGTACTACGAACCCACGCGGTACGGCGCGGAAGCGAGATACGCCGACGTGGTGGAGCGCGTGAGGGCCCGCTTGAAGGGCGACGAGTAGGACCCCGGCCGCGGGCGTTCGCTCCTCCCCGAGACTTCCGGGCACCCGCGGCCGAGGCCGCCGGAGCGCGTGCGAGGGAGCCCCGAGGACCCGGTACACTGGTCGGGATTGCTGCGTCCCGTGTCCGGCTCCGGTCGGCACCACCAGAACGGGACAGTCAGCCGGAGACCCGGCCCTCGGGCGGGGTTTCCAGGAGCGTCGCGCACCTTCGAAGGTGTCGCGTGCCACCCACCACCACCCGGGATCCCGGGAGCGGCGGTGGGTCGTTCGCGTGCTGCACGTATGTGCCCAGACCTGGGAGCGGCTGCCCGGCACGGTCCGTCCTGTACGGACCCGACGGGTTTCCCGGCTGCGGATGCGACCTCCCCTAACCCTGGTGAAGCCGTTTCGTACCAGTAGAGAGGTTGGTTCATGCCGAACCAGTCCCGTCCCAAGGTCAAGAAGTCGCGTGCCCTCGGTATCGCGCTGACCCCGAAGGCCGTCAAGTACTTCGAGGCCCGCCCCTACCCGCCGGGCGAGCACGGCCGTGGCCGCAAGCAGAACTCGGACTACAAGGTCCGTCTGCTCGAGAAGCAGCGTCTGCGCGCCCAGTACGACATCAGCGAGCGCCAGATGGCGCGCGCCTACGACCGCGCCAAGAAGGCCGAGGGCAAGACGGGCGAGGCGCTGGTCGTCGAGCTCGAGCGTCGTCTCGACGCCCTGGTCCTGCGTTCGGGCATCGCCCGCACCATCTACCAGGCCCGTCAGATGGTCGTCCACGGCCACATCCAGGTCAACGGTGGCAAGGTCGACAAGCCGTCGTTCCGCGTCCGTCCCGACGACGTCGTGATGGTCCGCGAGCGCAGCCGCACCAAGCCGCTGTTCGAGGTCGCCCGTGAGGGTGGCTTCGCCGCCGACGGTGAGACCCCGCGCTACCTGCAGGTCAACCTGAAGGCCCTGGCCTTCCGCCTCGACCGCGACCCGAACCGCAAGGAAATCCCGGTCATCTGCGACGAGCAGCTGGTCGTCGAGTACTACGCCCGCTGATTCGGGCCCCCGGCGGAAGCCGGGGGAGGTAGTACCACCCCCGCGGTGTTCAGCCCGCCGCTTCCCCGCCCTTTCCGGTGGGGGAGCCGGCGGGCTTCCGCGTTCCCGGGACCGTCGCCGTGCCGGCGGTACGGAACGGACGCGGTGCGGACTCCTCCGCCGGGCCGCCGACGGCGGGATTCCGGCCGGCCACGAGCGCGCGCTCCACCGCCTCCGCCGCCGAGAGCCCCTGACCCGCCCGGAACGCGGCGCCGTACGCCTCCGCACCGAGCGCCTCCTCGGCCTGCCGCTCGCACAGCGACCTCGGCACGTCGAACGCCTCCGAGCCGAAGAGCCGGATACCCACCGTGTCCCACACCGGGACCGCCGCCCCCTGGAGGACCGCGGCCTCCTCCGCATCGCCCTCGCTCACCGTCACCAGGGCGAGCAGCTCGATCGCCAGGACGAGGCCGACCAGATCACGGAAGCTGTCGTTGATCGACACGCACTCCGTGAGCAGCTCCCGCGCCTCCCCGAACGCGCCCCGGGTCCATGCCAGGTACCCCAGCACATAGAGGGCGTACGCCCGGGCCCACAGCTCGCCCCGCTCCTCGCAGACCTCCCTGACCTCCCGGGACAGCACGCCCGCCCCCTCCTGGTCGCCCCGGAAGGCCCGCGCCATCGCCAGCTCGATCTGCGCCATCAGCACATTGCTGTTCAGCTCGCCGAGCTCCCGGTACGCGTCGAGCGCCCGCCCGATCAGCTCCTCGGCCCGCGGCATGTCGTCCGTGAGCAGCGCGAGACAGCCCATCCGGTGCGTCGCGTACGCCTCCGCCAGCGCGTTCCGCGAGGACCGCGCCCGCTCACCGCACTCGTGGAGCGCCGCCACCGCCGCCGTGCCGTCGCCCTGCAGCACCGCCACGTACCCGAGTACCCACAGCGCCTTGAGCCGCGCCTCCTCGTGACCGGATTCGAGCGCCAGCGCGCGGTCCAGCCAGTGCCGGCCCTCCGAGAGACGCCCGCAACCCACCCACGCGAACCAGAGCGTGCCCGCCAGGTGTTGGGCGAGATGCGCGTCCTCCGGCAGTTCGAGACACAGGTCGAGGGCTGCCCGCAGATGCGGCAGCGCCGCCTCCGTCAGGGCCGCCACCTCGGGCTGGCGCGGGCTGAACCACTCCAGCTCACACCAGGTGGCCAGGCCCATGTACCAGTCGCGGTGCCGCCGCCGCATCCGATCGGTGTCGTCGAGCGCCGCGAGCCACTCGGCCCCGTACGCCGAGACCGTGTCGAGCATCCGGTACGCGGGACCGGCCGGGGTGTCCTCCCGGGTGAGCAGCGACTGCGCGAGCAACCCGCCGAGCAGATCCAGGATCCGCTCAGGCGGCAGCTCGGGGCCCCCGCAGACGTACTCCACCGCCTCCAGGTCGAAGGGGCCGGGGAAGACCGAGAGCCGGGCCCAGAGGAGCCGCTCCTCCGGGGTGCACAGCTCATGGCTCCAGCCGATGGCGGTGCGCAGCGTCTGATGGCGGGGGAGTGCCCCGCGCGCGCCGTCCGTGAGGAGCCGGAAGCGGTCGTCGAGGCGGTACAGCATCTGCTCGACGGAGAGCAGCGGCAGCCGCCCGGCCGCCAGTTCGAGGGCGAGCGGAATCCCGTCGAGGCGCCGGCACAACTCGCGTACGGCGTCCCGGTCGCCGGTCCGGGCCGGGCCCCTGGCCGGCCCTCCGGGCCGGGCCGCGGCCGTGCCCGGGTGGACGGGCGCGCCCGCGGGCGTCGGAACCCCGTGGAAGGCGTCGGCCTCCGCCCCCGGCAGGCTCGGCGCGCCCGCCTCCGCCGCCCGCTCCGCGAGCAGCGTCATCGCGTCCTCCTCGCCCAGCGGCGCCAGCGGGAACACGACCTCGCCCGCCACCCGCAGGGGCCGCCGGCCGATCGCGAGGACGGTGAGCCCGGGAGCGTGCTCGAGGAGTTCCCGTACCAGCGGCGCGCAGTGCTCCACGAGGTGCTCGAAGCCGTCCACGACCAGCAGCGTCCGCCGCTCGGCGAGGTGCTCGACGAGCGCCTCGCGCGGGGGTCGCGGGGTGTGGTCGGTCAGGTCGAGCGCCTCGACCAGGGCGTACTCGATCAGATCGGGGTCGCGCAGCGGCGCGAGCTCGGCGAGCCGTACCCCGTCGCTGTAGCGTTTCTGCGCCGCCGCGGCAGCTCTCAGGGCGAGCCGGGTCTTGCCGACCCCGCCCACGCCCACGACCGTGACCAGGCGGGACGCATCGAGGAGCGCCGTCAGTGCGGCCTGCTCGATGGTCCGTCCGACGAACCGGTTGAGCTCCGCCGGGAGATTGCTCCGTCGCATGGGACACGGAGCGTACTCACCCCCACGCGCTCCGTACAATCGGTTCCCGTAACTCCCGTCGCGCAGGCGGTAATGCGGTACGGGGCGACAGCCCGGGCGCGATAGGGTCGGGGGACGACTTTCAGCAAGAGCCCAACGACAGCAGAGAGCGGTGCAGAGTGACCGGTGGAGAGGTTGCCGGGATCCTGGTGGCCGTCTTCTGGGCGATCCTGGTCTCCTTCCTCGCCGTGGTTCTGGTGAGGCTGGCGCAGACGCTCAGGGCGACCACCAAGATGGTGGCGGACGTGACCGAGCAGGCCGTTCCCCTGCTGGCCGACGCCTCCGCGACCGTCCGCTCGGCACAGACCCAGCTCGACCGGGTCGACGCCATCGCCTCGGACGTCCAGGAGGTCACCTCCAACGCCTCCGCGCTCTCCTCCACCGTCGCCTCCACCTTCGGCGGCCCCCTCGTCAAGGTCGCGGCCTTCGGCTACGGGGTGCGCAAGGCACTGGGCCGCGGCGGGGACGGTGCGGACGTGCCGCGGGTCTCCTCGCGACGTACTGTGATCGTCGGCCGTACCGTGCCGTCCTCGCGACGCCGGAAGCAGAAGGGCTGAGCCGCGATGTTCCGCCGCACGTTCTGGTTCACGGCCGGCGCAGCCGCCGGCGTGTGGGCCACCACCAAGGTCAACCGGAAGCTGAAGCAGCTGACCCCCGAGAGCCTCGCGGCGCAGGCGGCGAACAAGGCGATCGAGACCGGCCACCGCCTCAAGGACTTCGCCCTCGACGTGAGGGCGGGCATGGTCCAGCGGGAGGCCGAGCTGGAGGAGGCCCTCGGCCTCGACGCACCCGTCGAGCCGGGCACGGCCCAGGCCCGGGAGCTTCCGGAGCCGCGCCGCAGGGGCGCGCTCGGCCCCACCCCGTACACCACGCGTTCAATCCCCACGATCTCGTACAACCGGAATGAGGACCACTGATGGAGTCGGCTGAAATCCGCCGCCGCTGGCTGAGCTTCTTCGAGGAGCGCGGGCACACCGTCGTCCCTTCGGCGTCGCTCATCGCGGACGACCCGACTCTGCTGCTCGTCCCCGCCGGCATGGTGCCCTTCAAGCCCTACTTCCTGGGCGAGGTCAAGCCGCCCTTCACGCGCGCGTCCAGCGTGCAGAAGTGCGTGCGTACGCCGGACATCGAAGAGGTCGGCAAGACGACCCGCCACGGCACGTTCTTCCAGATGTGCGGCAACTTCTCCTTCGGCGACTACTTCAAGGAAGGCGCCATCAAGCTCGCCTGGGAGCTGCTGACCACCCCGGTGGAGCACGGCGGCTACGGGCTTGAGCCGGAGAAGCTCTGGATCACCGTCTACCAGGAGGACGACGAGGCCGAGCAGATCTGGCGCGACGTCGTCGGCGTCCCCGCCGAGCGCATCCAGCGCCTCGGCAAGAAGGACAACTACTGGTCCATGGGCGTCCCCGGCCCCTGCGGCCCGTGCTCCGAGATCAACTACGACCGCGGCCCCGAGTTCGGCGTCGAGGGCGGCCCGGCCGTCAACGACGAGCGGTACGTGGAGATCTGGAACCTGGTCTTCATGCAGTACGAGCGCGGCGAGGGCACCGGGAAGGACGACTTCCCGATCCTCGGCGAGCTGCCGTCGAAGAACATCGACACGGGCCTCGGTCTCGAGCGCCTGGCGATGATCCTCCAGGGCGTCCAGAACATGTACGAGACGGACACCCTCCAGGTCGTCATCGACAAGGCCACCGAGCTCACCGGCGTCGCCTACGGCAAGGCCCACGACAGCGACGTCTCGCTGCGCGTGGTCGCCGACCACATGCGTACGTCCGTCATGCTCATCGGCGACGGCGTCACCCCCGGCAACGAGGGCCGCGGCTACGTGCTGCGCCGCATCATGCGCCGCGCCGTCCGCAACATGCGCCTGCTCGGCGCCACCGGCCCGGTCGTCCAGGACCTCGTCGACACCGTGATCGACACGATGGGCGAGCAGTACCCGGAGCTGGTCACCGACCGCAAGCGCATCGAGACGGTCGCCCTGGCCGAAGAGGCCGCCTTCCTGAAGGCCCTCAAGGGCGGCACGAACATCCTCGACACCGCCGTGACCGAGACCAAGGCCGCCGGCGGCACGGTCCTCTCCGGCGACAAGGCGTTCCTGCTCCACGACACCTGGGGCTTCCCGATCGACCTCACCCTGGAGATGGCCTCCGAGCAGGGCCTCTCCGTGGACGAGGACGGCTTCCGCCGCCTGATGAAGGAGCAGCGGGACCGGGCCAAGGCCGACGCCAAGGCCAAGAAGACCGGTCACGCCGACATGACCGCGTACCGGGAGATCGCCGACAGCAACGGCGCCACCGAGTTCACCGGCTACACCAACCTGGAGGGCGAGACCACGGTCGTCGGTCTCCTCGTCAACGGCGTCTCCTCGCCGGCCGCCTCCGAGGGCGACGAGGTCGAGGTCGTCCTCGACCGCACCCCGTTCTACGCCGAGGGCGGCGGTCAGATCGCCGACCAGGGCCGGATCAAGCTGCACAGCGGCGCGGTCATCGAGATCCGTGACGTCCAGCAGCCCGTCCCCGGTGTCTCCGTGCACAAGGGCTCCGTGCAGGTCGGCGAGGTGACCGTGGGCGCCACCGCCTACGCCACCATCGACGTGCGCCGCCGCCGGGCCATCGCCCGCGCCCACTCGGCCACCCACCTGACCCACCAGGCGCTGCGCGACGCCCTCGGCCCGACGGCCGCCCAGGCCGGTTCCGAGAACCAGCCCGGCCGCTTCCGCTTCGACTTCGGCTCGCCGAACGCCGTCCCCGGCACGGTCCTCACCGACGTCGAGCAGAAGATCAACGAGGTCCTCTCGCGCGAGCTGGAGGTCCACGCCGAGGTCATGCCGATCAACGAGGCCAAGCGCCAGGGCGCCATCGCCGAGTTCGGCGAGAAGTACGGCGAGCAGGTCCGCGTCGTCACCATCGGCGACTTCTCCAAGGAGCTGTGCGGCGGCACGCACGTCGGCAACACCGCCCAGCTGGGCCTGGTGAAGCTGCTCGGCGAGTCCTCCATCGGCTCCGGCGTGCGCCGTATCGAGGCCCTCGTGGGTGTTGACGCCTACAACTTCCTCGCCCGCGAGCACACGGTCGTCGCCCAGCTCCAGGAGCTCGTCAAGGGCCGTCCGGAGGAGCTGCCGGAGAAGATCTCCGCCATGCTCGGCAAGCTGAAGGACGCCGAGAAGGAGATCGAGAAGTTCCGCGCGGAGAAGGTCCTCCAGGCCGCCGCCGGTCTCGTCGACTCCGCCCAGGACATCCGCGGCCTCGCCCTCGTCACCGGCCAGGTCCAGGACGGCACGGGCGCCGACGACCTGCGCAAGCTGGTCCTCGACATCCGCGGCCGCTTCCCGTCCGACCGTCCGGCCGTCGTCGCCCTGTTCACCACGGCCAACGGCAAGCCGCTCACGGTCATCGCCACCAACGAGGCCGCCCGTGAGCGCGGTCTCAAGGCCGGCGAGCTGGTCCGCACGGCTGCCAAGACCCTGGGCGGCGGTGGCGGCGGCAAGCCGGACGTCGCCCAGGGCGGCGGCACGAACCCGTCGGCCGTCGGCGAGGCCATCGCCGCCGTCGAGCGTCTCGTGGTGGAGACGGCGTGACGATGCGTCGCGGCCGCCGCATCGCGGTCGACGTCGGGGACGCCCGGATCGGGGTCGCCTCGTGCGACCCCGACGGGGTCCTCGCCACGCCGGTGGAGACCGTGCCGGGACGCGATGTCCCGGCCGCCCACCGACGGCTCCGCCAGATCGTCGAGGAGTACGAGCCGATCGAGGTCGTCGTGGGCCTGCCCCGCTCGCTCAGCGGGCGGGAGGGTCCGGCCGCGACCAAAGTCCGTGCCTTCGCCGGGGAGATGGCCAAGGGCATCGCACCGGTGCCGGTCCGGCTGGTCGACGAGCGGATGACCACCGTCACCGCGACCCAGGGGCTGCGGGCCTCCGGAGTGAAGGCCAAGAAGGGGCGGTCCGTCATCGATCAGGCCGCCGCTGTGATCATCCTTCAGAACGCTCTTGAGTCCGAACGGGTATCAGGTAATCCGCCTGGCGAGGGCGTCGAAGTGGTCATCTGATCGCGATACGGTAACGTCTCGCGCGATGCGGCGGTGTTCGAACAGCTGCCGCACTACGTAGAGGCGGATCGTCCGGAAGCCTCGCGGCTGTTTTGGGGATCGATGACTGAGTATGGCCGGAGCTCCGGCTCCGAACCGTGGCACCCCGGGGACCCGCTGTTCGGGGACCAGGGGTGGGAGGGCCAGCAGCAGCACTACCCGCACCCGCAGCAGGCGAACCAGTACGGCCAGGGCGCTCACGGCTACCAGGACCCGTACGGGCAGGGCGGCCAGACCGGCCAGGTCCCGCAGGCGTACGAGGGCGACCCGTACCAGCAGAACCAGCAGCAGCAGCATGCGCAGCAGCAGTACCAGCAGCAGCCGCAGGGGTACGTGGATCCGCAGGCGCAGTACCAGCAGCAGGTGCAGCAGCACGCCGCGCAGCAGCAGTACCAGCAGGCGTACGAGCAGCAGCACCAGCAGTACCAGCAGCAGTACGGGTCGGGGTACCAGGGCCAGGGCGAGTACGACACGCCCGGGCACCTCGGACAGCAGTACGACGGCAACTGGGAGACGAGCCAGGCGGCGATGCCGTACGGCGGGACTCCGGCCGATCCGTACGGCGGCCAGAACCCCGACCTGTACGGCACGCCCGAGGCGTACCCCCCGCCCCAGCCTCCCGGCCGCCGGCAGAACCCGCCGGAGCCGGTCATCGACTGGGCGCCGGAGGAAGAGGCCCGCCCGGAGCCGGAGGAGGAGAAGCACCCCTTCTTCACCGGCCAGGAAGGCCCGGACGACGACGAGTACGACGACGAGTACGACGAGGAGCCGGGCCGCGGCCGGGGCTCCCGCGACGGCGACCGCGAACGCCGGAGCAAGGCGAGCAAGCGCAAGGGCAAGAACGGCGTGGCCTGCCTGGTCGTCGCACTCGTCCTCGCGGGCGGCGTCGGCGGCGTCGGCTACTTCGGCTACCAGTTCTGGCAGGGCCAGTTCGGCGCGGCGGAGGACTACGCGGGCGGTGGCTCGGGCGAGGTCCAGGTCGAGATCCCGAAGGGCGCGCTGGGCAACGAGATCGGCAACATCCTGAAGAAGGCGGGCGTCGTCAAGAGCGTCGACGCCTTCGTGTCCGCGCAGCAGAAGAACCCCAAGGGCATCTCGATCCAGGCGGGCGTGTACACGCTCAAGAAGGAGATGTCGGCGGACAGCGCGGTGACGCTGATGCTGAACCCGGCCAGCCAGGCCAACCTGATCATCCCCGAGGGCAGGCGGAACGCCTGGGTCTACGAGAAGCTCGATCAGCGTCTGGACCTCAAGCCGGGCACCACGAAGGGCATCGCGCTCGCGAAGGCGGACAGCCTCGGCCTCCCGGAATGGGCCCAGAAGCACCCCGACATCAAGGACCCGCTGGAAGGATTCCTCTTCCCGGCGAGCTACCCGGTCGGGAAGGGCAGCAAGCCCGAGGACGCGCTGCGCAAGATGGTCGCGCGCGCGAACCAGGAGTACGCCAAGCTCGAGCTCGACGCGAGGGCGAAGGGGCTCGGCGTCAAGGGGCCGTGGGAACTCCTCACCATCGCCAGCCTGGTCCAGGCCGAGGGCAAGACGCACGAGGACTTCCGCAAGATGTCCGAGGTGATCTACAACCGCCTCTCGCCGGACAACCGCGAGACGTTCCAGTTGTTGCAGTTCGACTCGACCCTGAACTACCTGAAGGGTCAGAGCGAGATCAAGATCTCCGAGAAGGAGACCCAGACCAACACCGACCCGTACAACACCTACAAACACAAGGGCCTGCCGCCCGGTCCGATCAGCAACCCGGGCAACGACGCCCTCGCCGCCATGCTCGACCCGACGAAGGACGGCTGGATCTACTTCGTCGCCACCGACGGCATGAGCAAGACCGAATTCGCCAAGACGCTCGCCGAGCACCAGAAGCTCGTCGACAAGTTCAACGCGGGGAGCTGACGATGACCCTGGCACGCCGCGCGGCGGTCCTCGGCTCGCCGATCGCGCACTCGCTCTCCCCGGTCCTGCACCGGGCCGCGTACGCCGCGCTCGGCCTCGACGACTGGGCGTACGAACGCTTCGAGGTCGACGAGGCCGGGCTGCCCCGCTTCGTCGGCGAGCTGGACGACAGCTGGGCCGGGCTGTCGCTGACCATGCCGCTCAAGCGGGCGATCATCCCGCTGCTCGACGGGATCAGCGACACGGCCGCCTCGGTCGAGGCCGTGAACACGGTCGTCTTCCGCGAGGACGGTCGCCGGGTCGGTGACAACACCGACATCCCCGGCATGCTCGCGGCCCTGCGGGAGCGGGGCGTCGAGAAGGTGGAGTCGGCGGCGGTCCTCGGGGCCGGCGCCACCGCCTCCTCCGCGCTCGCCGCACTCGCCCGGATCTGCGACGGACCCGTCACCGCGTACGTGCGGAGCGAGGCGCGGGCCGAGGAGATGCGAGGCTGGGGCGAGCGGCTCGGCGTGGAGGTCCGTACGGCCGCCTGGGACGACGCGGCGGAGGCCTTCGCCTCCCCGCTGGTCGTCGCGACCACCCCCGCCGGTACGACGAACGCCCTCGCGGGCACCGTCCCCGATGCCGTCGGCACCCTCTTCGACGTCCTGTACGACCCGTGGCCGACGGCGCTCGCCGCGGCCTGGTCCGACCGCGGCGGCAAGGTGGTCGGCGGACTCGACCTCCTCGTCCACCAGGCCGTCCTCCAGGTCGAGCAGATGACCGGCGTCCCCAGGGCGCCGCTCGCGGCGATGCGCGCGGCGGGGGAGCAGGCCCTGGCGGCCCGTTAGGGCCACCGAGGGTCGGACCGAGCGGGCGCGCGGCGGAGGGACCGTCGCGGGGCCCGGCCGGGCGGTCGGGAGTCCGCCAGGGCCGGCTCGTGTCCGGGCCGAGAGCGCCGAGATCGTCCAGAACGGCGGGATCCGCGTCCGACAGCTGGACCGGAGGACGGGTTCGTCCCGCGGACGTGGGAGGATCAGGGATGGCGGGCCAGGGCCGCGCACCCGGTCGCGCCGTCGCAGTACCCAGGCGCGAGCATGAGGAGCATCGTTGAGCAGGTTGCGTTGGCTGACCGCTGGGGAATCCCACGGACCCGCGCTGGTCGCGACACTGGAGGGCCTTCCCGCCGGCGTCCCGGTCACCACTGAGCTGGTGGCGGACCACCTCGCGCGGCGACGCCTCGGCTATGGGCGTGGCGCCCGGATGAAGTTCGAGCAGGACGAGATCACCTTCCTGGGTGGAGTCCGGCACGGGCTCTCCCTCGGTTCCCCGATCGCCGTCATGGTCGGCAACACCGAGTGGCCCAAGTGGGAGAAGGTCATGGCGGCCGACCCGGTCGACCCCTCCGAGCTCAAGGAGACGGGCCGCAACGCCCCCCTGACCCGGCCGCGCCCCGGTCACGCCGACCTCGCCGGCATGCAGAAGTACGGCTTCGACGAGGCCCGGCCCATCCTGGAGCGCGCCAGCGCCCGGGAGACCGCCGCCCGTGTCGCCCTCGGCGCGATCGCCCGCTCCTTCATCAAGGAGACCGCGGGCATCGAGATCGTCTCGCACGTCGTCGAACTGGCCGCCGCGAAGGCGCCGTACGGCGTGTACCCGACCCCCGCCGACGTCGAGAAGCTCGACGCCGACCCGGTCCGCTGCCTCGACGCCGACGCGTCGAAGGCGATGGTCGCCGAGATCGACCAGGCCCACAAGGACGGCGACACCCTCGGCGGTGTCGTCGAGGTGCTGGCCTACGGCGTTCCCGTCGGCCTCGGCTCCCACGTCCACTGGGACCGGCGTCTCGACGCGCGGCTCGCCGCCGCCCTCATGGGCATCCAGGCCATCAAGGGCGTCGAGGTCGGCGACGGCTTCGAGCTGGCCCGCGTGCCCGGCTCCAAGGCCCACGACGAGATCGTGAAGACCGAGGAGGGCCTCAAGCGCACCTCCGGCCGCTCCGGCGGCACCGAGGGCGGCCTGACCACCGGCGAGCTGCTGCGGGTCCGCGCCGCGATGAAGCCCATCGCGACCGTGCCGCGCGCCCTCGCCACCGTCGACGTCGTCACCGGCGAGGCCACCCAGGCCCACCACCAGCGCTCCGACGTCTGTGCGGTCCCCGCGGCCGGCATCGTCGCCGAGGCCATGGTCGCGCTCGTCCTCGCGGACGCCGTCGTCGAGAAGTTCGGCGGCGACAGCGTCCCCGAGACCCGCCGCAACGTGCGGTCGTACCTCGAGAACCTGCGCATCCGGTGACCGGCGGTCCCCTGGTCGTCCTCGTCGGGCCCATGGGCTCCGGCAAGTCCACGGTGGGCGCGCTCCTGGCCGAACGGCTCGGCGCGCCCTACCGGGACACCGACGCCGACATCGTCGCCGCCGAGGGCCGAGAGATCTCCGACATCTTCATCGAGGACGGCGAGGAGCACTTCCGCGCCCTGGAGCGGGACGCGGTCGCCGCGGCCCTCGCCGGGCACGAGGGCGTCCTCGCCCTCGGCGGTGGTGCGATCCTCGACGCCGGAACCCGTGCCCTGCTCGCCGGGCTGCCCGTCGCGTACCTCTCGATGGACGTCGACGAGGCGGTCCGGCGCGTCGGCCTCAACACCGCGCGCCCGCTGCTCGCCGTCAATCCGCGCCGCCAGTGGCGCGAGCTGATGGAGGCGCGCCGCCATCTGTACACCGAAGTCGCGCGGGCCGTCGTCACCACCGACGACCGCACCCCCGAAGAGGTCGCGGGCGCGGTCCTCGCGGCACTGGATCTGAAGAAGGACGCATGACGACGGACCAGGAAGTCACCCGTATCCACGTCGCGGGCAGTGCCGGCACGGATCCGTACGAGGTGCTGGTCGGCCGGCAGCTGCTGGGCGAGCTCCCGGCCCTCATCGGCAACCAGGCCAAGCGGGTCGCCGTGATCCACCCGGAGGCGCTCGCCGACACCGGTGAGGCGCTCCGCGCGGACCTCGCCGAGCAGGGCTACGAGGCGGTCGCCATCCAGGTGCCGAACGCCGAGGAGGCGAAGACCGTCGAGGTCGCCGCCTACTGCTGGAAGGCGCTCGGCCAGACCGGCTTCACCCGCAGCGACGTCATCGTGGGCGTCGGCGGCGGCGCCACCACCGACCTGGCCGGCTTCGTCGCCGCGAGCTGGCTGCGGGGCGTCCGCTGGATCGCCGTACCGACCACCGTCCTCGCGATGGTCGACGCGGCCGTCGGCGGGAAGACGGGCATCAACACCGCCGAGGGCAAGAACCTCGTCGGTGCCTTCCACCCGCCCGCCGGCGTCCTCTGCGACCTGGCCGCGCTCGACTCGCTGCCGGTGCACGACTACGTCAGCGGACTCGCGGAGATCATCAAGGCCGGCTTCATCGTCGACCCGGTGATCCTCGACCTCATCGAGGAGGACCCGCAGGCGGCCCGTACCCCCGCCGGTCCCCACACCGCCGAGCTGCTCGTCCGCTCGATCCGGGTCAAGGCCGAGGTCGTCTCCGGCGACCTCAAGGAGGCCGGCCGCCGGGAGATCCTCAACTACGGCCACACCCTCGCCCACGCGATCGAGAAGAACGAGCGGTACAAGTGGCGCCACGGCGCCGCCGTCTCCGTCGGCATGGTCTTCGCCGCCGAGCTCGGCCGTCTCGCCGGGCGCCTCGACGACGCCACCGCCGACCGGCACCGCGCGATCCTGGAGTCCGTCGGACTGCCGCTCACCTACCGCGGCGACCAGTGGCCCAAGCTCCTGGAGACCATGCGGGTGGACAAGAAGTCCCGCGGCGACCTGCTCCGCTTCATCGTCCTCGACGGGATCGGCAAGCCGACCGTCCTGGAGGGCCCCGACCCGGCGGTCCTGATCGCCGCGTACGGCGAGGTGTCCGCGTGAGCGAGCCCCGTCCCGTTCTGGTGCTCAACGGCCCCAACCTGGGCAGGCTCGGCTCCCGCGAGCCCGACATCTACGGCGCCACCTCCTACAAGGGGCTCGTCGAGTCCTGCAGGACCCTCGGCGCGGAGCTCGGCTTCGACGTCGAGGTCCGGGAGACGAACGACGAGGGCGAGATGATCCGCTGGCTGCACGAGGCGGCGGACCGCTCGATCCCGGTGGTGATCAACCCGGGTGCGTTCACGCACTACTCGTACGGGATGCGGGACGCGGCCGCCCAGCGGACCGCGCCGCTGATCGAGGTCCACATCTCGAACCCGTACGCCCGGGAGGAGTTCCGGCACACCTCGGTCGTCGCGGCCGTGGCGACCGGGACGGTCGCCGGGTTCGGGATCGGTTCCTACCGGCTGGCGCTGCGGGCGCTCGCCGAGGAACTGACGGGCTGACAGGGCACCAGGGGGAGGCCCCGGCCGTTCCCCCTGCGGGGGCCGGGGACGGTAACGTTCCGGCGCACCGGATAACCGGCTACAACAGGCGTACGAGACGGAGTGGGACCGGATGCAGCACGCAGTGGGGGGTCCGCTGCCACCGCCGGAGCGACCGGGCCGGGCGACCGGCCCCGGCACCGGCCCGGGACTCGTTCCCGATTCCGCTTCCGCGCCCGGGAGCGCCCCGGGGCGCGGCACCGGCCCGGGACCCGGAGCCGGGGCCGGGCCCGTGTCCGCCGCGGCCGGGAGCGCCCCGGGAGAGCGGCCGCCGATACCGCCGGCTCCGCCCGGCGCCCCGTACTCGAGTCCTCCCGCCGGATCCCGGCTCGGCGTGCACCCGACCGTCCAGAGCGGCGCGCCCCGGCCTCCGCACGCCGCCCCGCCTCCGCACTCCGCGCCTCCCGCGGGGCCCGGGACGCCCGGCTGGGGCCGTTCCGGAGCCGTACCGCAGCATTCCGGCGGTCCGCAGCACCCGGGCGGATCGCAGTACCCCGGCGGGCAGCCCCCGCGCGCCGACCTCACAGGCCACGTGCCCCTGCCGCCCGTAAGCGCGCCGCTCGCGCCCGCCGTGGAGCACGGCGGCGGCACCGGGGCCGCGACCCTCGCCGTGCTGCTGATCGGCCCGGCGGGCGCCGGCAAGACCACCGTCGCCCGGCACTGGGCGCAGCGCCGCCGGGTGCCCACCGCGCACATCAGCCTCGACGACGTCCGCGAGTGGGTCTGCTCGGGCTTCGCCGACCCGCAGTCCGGGTGGAACGAGCACTCCGAGGCGCAGTACCGGCTCGCCCGCCGCACCTGCGGCTTCGCCGCGCGCAACTTCCTCGCCAACGGCATCTCCTGCATCGTCGACGACGCCGTCTTCCCCGACCGGCCCGTCGTCGGCCTCGGCGGCTGGAAGCGGCACGTCGGCCCCGGGCTGCTGCCCGTGGTGCTTCTGCCCGGTCTGGAGATCGTCCTGGAGCGCAACGCCGAGCGCAGCGGCAACCGGCGCCTCTCGGACGAGGAGGTCGCCGCCATCCACGGCCGGATGGCCGGCTGGTACGGCTCCGGCCTGCCGATCATCGACAACTCCACGTACGACGTCGAGACCACCGCCCGCGTCCTCGACGACGTCCTGGCCCGCGCGATCGCCAGCCCGCCCACCTGGTGACCTCCGGGCCGGGCTCGGGAGGCCCGGCCCGGGGCGCACGCCCACGACCTGGCGGGGTTCCCGCCCGGTCGGCCGTCCTGAACAGGCCACCGCGCCCCGCTGCTCGTACGCTCGGAGCATGTCAGAGGTGTATGCGGACCGCCGTGTACGGCTGCGCGATCGGTGCGCGGCCGCGGGCAGCCCGGCGGCCCTGGTCTCCCGCCCTGCCAACGTCCGCTATCTCGCGGGCGGCTCGCCGCCGGGCGCGGTCCTCCTCGTCGGGCCCGAGCCCGAAGCGGACATGCTGCTCTGTCCGGTCGCGCCCACCGGCGAACCGGCCGACGGACGGCTCGACGAACTTCTCCGCCGGCAGGTGCTGCCCGCGGGCGGAGGCGATCCGGCCGTCGCCGCGATCGATCTCGCCCGCCGGGCGGGCGCCGACGCGCTGGCGGTCGAGGAGCACGATCTGACCGTGACCCGGCACCGGGCCATGGCCGCCGTCGCGCCCGGACTGCGCCTCGCCGACCTCGCGTGCGCCGTGGAGCAGCTGAGGATCGTCAAGGACGAGGACGAGATCGCCTGTCTCCGGATCGCCGCCGAGATCGCCGACCAGGCGCTCGGAGAGCTCCTGGAGTCGATCCTGGTGGGGCGGACCGAGCGGCACCTCGCCCTGGAGCTGGAGCGGCGGCTCGTCGACCACGGTGCCGACGGGGCTGCCTTCCCGACGTCGGTGGCGACCGGTCCCCATTCCGGCCGCCGGGGACACCGGCCCTCCGACCGCCGGGTCGAGGAGGGCGATTTCCTCTCGGTCTGCCTCGGTGCCGACTACCGCGGCTACCGCTGTGAGATCGGCCGTACCTTCGTCATCGGCACGACGCCGGCCGATTGGCAGATCGAGCTGTACGAGCTCGTCTTCGCCGCTCAGCGGGCCGGTCGGGAGTCTCTCGCACCGGGAGCCGAGTACCGCGACGTGGACCGGGCGGCCCGCCAGATTCTGGACTCGGCGGGGCACGGAGAGGCCGCCGTACCCCTCACCGGGCACGGCGTGGGGCTCGAAATCGACGAGGACCCGCAGCTCTCACCCTCGGCCATGGGTAAACTGGACGCTTGTGTGCCGGTCACCGTCGAACCGGGGGTTCACCTCCCGGGACGGGGCGGGGTCCGGATCGATGACACGCTCGTCGTGCGCCAGGAGGCGGACGGCGGACCCGAGCTACTCACCATCACGACCAAGGAGCTGCTCGCGCTGTAGGGCGCGGACGTCTCCGCGGTCCCGCGTCAGTCCAGGAGATTCCGCAACCGTGGCTTCCACGAACGACCTCAAGAACGGCATGGTGCTCAAGCTCGACGGGGGCCAGCTCTGGTCCGTCGTCGAGTTCCAGCACGTCAAGCCCGGCAAGGGCCCGGCCTTCGTGCGCACCAAGCTCAAGAACGTGCTGTCCGGCAAGGTCGTCGACAAGACCTTCAACGCCGGCGTGAAGGTCGAGACGGCCACCATCGACCGCCGCGACATGCAGTTCTCCTACATGGACGGCGACTACTTCGTCTTCATGGACGAGCAGACCTACGACCAGCTGATGGTCGACCGCAAGTCCGTCGGCGACGCCGCCAACTTCCTCATCGAGGGCTTCACCGCCTCCGTCGCGCAGCACGAGGGCGAGGTGCTCTACGTCGAGCTCCCGGCCGCCGTCGAGCTGACGATCAAGCACACCGACCCGGGCGTCCAGGGCGACCGCTCCACCGGCGGCACCAAGCCCGCGACGCTGGAGACCGGCCACGAGATCCAGGTCCCGCTCTTCATCACCACCGGTGAGAAGATCAAGGTCGACACCCGCACCAGCGACTACCTCGGCCGGGTGAACAAGTAACCGTGGCCGCTCGGAGCAAGGCCCGCAAGCGCGCCTTCCAGATCCTCTTCGAGGCGGACCAGCGTGGTGCCTCCGTCCAGGAGGTTCTCGCGGACCAGGTCCGGCACGCGCGGTCGGACGACCGCCAGCCGCCGGTGAACGACTTCACCATGCAGCTGGTCGAGGGCTACGCGTCCCACGTGGCTCGGATCGACGAGCTCATCGCGACCTACGCGGTGGACTGGGACCTCGACCGGATGCCGGTCGCCGACCGGAACATCGTGCGCCTCGGTGCGTACGAGCTGATCTGGGAGGACGGCACGCCGGACGCGGTCGCGATCGACGAGGCGGTGCAGCTCGCCAAGGAGTTCTCCACGGACGAGTCCCCGACCTTCGTCAACGGTCTGCTGGCGCGCTTCAAGGACTTGAAGCCGCGTCTGCGCCGGGACGCGGACGTCTGAGTCCGAAGACGTCACCGGCAGTCGAAGGGGCCCGCAGCACTCGTGCTGCGGGCCCCTTCGGCGTGTTCCCGGCTCATCGTTCGCGACGGCGAGAGCGGCGGGGTCGCGACGGCGGGAGGACCGGGGTTCGCGACGGTGAGAAAGCAGCCGCTGAGAAGGACGGTGAGAAAGCAGCCGGGGAGAAAGCAGCGGGGGAGAAAGCAGCCGGGCCCGTGGACGTCGGATGACGTCCACGGGCCCGGCGGTACGTTTCTGCTGGTTCCCCGGAAGGGGTCAGTTCTCCTCGTGGGCGACCGCGCGGCGCGCGTCGGCATCGAGGACGCCCCAGCTGATGAGCTGCTCGGTGAGGACCGAGGGGGACTGGTCGTAGATCACGGCGAGGGTACGCAGGTCGTCCTGACGGATCGACAGCACCTTGCCGTTGTAGTCGCCGCGCTGCGACTGGATCGTCGCCGCGTAGCGCTGGAGCGGGCCGGCCTTCTCCTGGGGGACGTGCGCCAGACGCTCCAGGTCGAGGACGAGCTTCGGCGGCGGCTCGGCGGCCCCGCCCGGCGTGGTGCCCGGCAGGAGCTCCTGCACCGGCACCCCGTAGAAGTCGGCCAGCTCGGCAAGACGCTGCACGGTCACCGCGCGGTCGCCGCGCTCGTACGAACCGACCACCACGGCCTTCCAGCGGCCCTGGGACTTCTCCTCCACCCCGTGGAGCGAGAGACCCTGCTGGGTGCGGATGGCACGGAGTTTGGCCCCGAGCTGCTTTGCGTATTCGCTGGACATAACGCTCCCGGACGCTGTGACGACATGCGGCTGCGCCGCGCGGCTGGTAACTCACTGTGAGGTTACGCAGCGTTACTCTTTCCCGTCAAGCCGAACGGTCCGTACCGCCCCCTCCCGGGGGACGGTGCCCGGAGTGGCGCCAGGGGTGCGAGGGAGGCCTCCGTCCACCCCTGGTATCGTTGACGTCGCAAATCCGACGTCCTTTAAGAGCCGTCCCGTGAGGCGGAGAAGGAGGTCCGTTTCTTCATGGACACCCAGCAGCAGTACGGCGACGACGCGCGGCCCGTTCTCGAGGCCCCGGACATCGCGCGGGTCCTGACCCGCATCGCACACGAGATCGTCGAGCGCGCCAAGGGCGCAGACGACGTGGTTCTCCTCGGCATTCCCACCCGCGGTGTCTTCCTCGCCCGCCGGCTCGCCGAGAAGCTCGAATCGATCACCGGCACCAAGATCCCGGTCGGATCCCTGGACATCACCATGTACCGGGACGACCTGCGGATGAAGCCGGCCCGTGCCATCGGCCGCACCGAGATCCCCGGTGACGGCATCGACGGCCGCCTGGTCGTCCTCGTCGACGACGTGCTCTTCTCCGGCCGCACCATCCGCGCCGCCCTCGACGCCCTCGGCGACATCGGCCGCCCCCGTGCGGTCCAGCTCGCCGTCCTCGTCGACCGCGGCCACCGCGAGCTTCCGATCCGCGCCGACTACGTCGGCAAGAACCTCCCCACGTCGCTGCGGGAGACGGTCAAGGTCCAGCTCGCCGAGGAGGACGGGCGCGACACCGTCCTGCTCGGCGCCCGGCCCACCGCCTAGCCGGACCGGCTTTCCCCCGCGGGGCCGGGGCACCCCCCTGCGCCCCCGCATGCCCTCACACCTCCCCACCACGGAGAGACACCCCGATGATGCGTCACCTCATCTCGGCCGCCGACCTCACCCGCGACGACGCCGTCCTGATCCTCGACACCGCCGAGGAGATGGCCCGGGTGGCCGACCGGCCCATCCGGAAGCTGCCGACCCTGCGCGGCCGGACCATCTGCAACCTGTTCTTCGAGGACTCCACCCGGACCCGGATCTCCTTCGAGGCCGCCGAGAAGCGCCTCTCCGCCGACGTGATCAACTTCGCGGCCAAGGGCTCCAGCGTCTCCAAGGGCGAGTCCCTCAAGGACACCGCGCAGACCCTGGAGGCCATGGGCGTCGACGCGGTCGTCATCCGTCACGGCGCCTCCGGGGCCCCGTACCGACTCGCCACCTCCGGCTGGATCGACGCCCCCGTCATCAACGCCGGCGACGGCACCCACCAGCACCCCACCCAGGCCCTCCTGGACGCCTTCACCATGCGCCGCCGCCTGGTCGGCCGGGACGCCGGGCTCGGCCGCGACCTCGAGGGCAGGCGGATCACGCTCGTCGGCGACGTCCTGCACAGCCGGGTCGCCCGCTCCAACGTCGACCTGCTGCACACCCTCGGCGCCGAGGTCACCCTGGTGGCCCCGCCCACCCTGGTCCCCGTCGGCGTCGAGACCTGGCCCTGCGAGATCTCGTACGACCTCGACCGCGTGCTGCCGAAGTCCGACGCGGTCATGATGCTGCGTGTGCAGCGCGAGCGGATGAACGCCGCCTTCTTCCCCACCGAGCGCGAGTACTCGCGCCGGTACGGGCTGGACGGCGAGCGGATGGCGAGGATGCCCGAGCACGCCATCGTCATGCACCCCGGCCCCATGGTCCGCGGCATGGAGATCACCGCCGAGGTCGCCGACTCCGACCGCTGCACGGTCGTCGAGCAGGTCGCCAACGGCGTCTCCGTCCGGATGGCGGTCCTCTACCTGCTTCTGGGCGGCAACGACTCCGCCGTCACCCACACCCGTACCGAGGAGAACAAGTAACCATGAGCAAGACTCTTATCCGCGGTGCGCAGGTGCTGGGCGGCGCCGTCCAGGACGTGCTGATCGACGGCGAGACCGTCGTCGAGGTCGGTACCGGTCTCTCCGCCGAGGGCGCCACCGTGATCGAGGCCGACGGCCAGATCCTGCTGCCCGGCCTCGTCGACCTCCACACCCACCTGCGCGAGCCCGGCCGCGAGGACTCCGAGACCGTCCTCACCGGCACCCGTGCCGCCGCCTCCGGCGGCTTCACGGCCGTCTTCGCCATGGCCAACACCCACCCGGTCGCCGACACCGCCGGTGTCGTCGAGCAGGTCTACCGGCTCGGCAAGGAGTCCGGCTACTGCGACGTGCAGCCCATCGGCGCCGTCACCGTCGGCCTGGAGGGCAGGAAGCTCGCCGAGCTCGGCGCCATGCACGACTCCGCCGCCGGCGTCACCGTCTTCTCCGACGACGGCAAGTGCGTCGACGACGCCGTGATCATGCGCCGCGCCCTGGAGTACGTGAAGGCCTTCGACGGCGTCGTCGCCCAGCACGCCCAGGAGCCCCGCCTCACCGAGGGCGCCCAGATGAACGAGGGCATCGTCTCGGCCGAGCTCGGTCTCGGCGGCTGGCCGGCCGTCGCCGAGGAGTCGATCATCGCCCGCGACGTCCTCCTCGCCGAGCACGTCGGCTCCCGCGTCCACATCTGCCACCTCTCCACCGCCGGCTCCGTCGAGATCGTCCGCTGGGCCAAGTCCCGCGGCATCGACGTCACCGCCGAGGTCACCCCGCACCACCTCCTCCTCACCGACGAGATGGTCCGGAGCTACAACCCGGTCTACAAGGTCAACCCGCCGCTGCGCACCGAGAAGGACGTCCTCGCGCTCCGCGAGGCGCTGGCCGACGGCACGATCGACATCGTCGCCACCGACCACGCCCCGCACCCCCACGAGGACAAGGACTGCGAGTGGGCCGCGGCCGCCATGGGCATGGTCGGCCTGGAGACCGCGCTCTCCGTCGTCCAGCAGACGATGGTCGAGACCGGCCTCCTCGACTGGGCCGGCGTCGCCGACCGGATGTCCTTCGCGCCCGCCCGCATCGGACGGGCCAAGGGCCACGGACGACCCGTCTCGGCTGGTGAGCCCGCGAACCTGACGCTGGTCGATCCGGCTTACCGTGGTGTCGTGGACCCCGCGGACTTCGCCTCCCGCAGCCGAAACACCCCCTACGAGGGCCGTGAGCTGCCGGGACGCGTCACCCACACCTTCCTGCGGGGCCGGGCAACGGTCGTGGACGGGAAGCTGGCGTGACACCACTCATCGCAATCGCCGCAGAGGCTGCCGATCAGAAGTCGGCGGAGGTGACCGACTGGGCCGGACGGCTCGGCTGGGTCGCCGGACTGCTGCTCTTCATCGCCTTCGTGTACTGGCTGATGCGCCAGGGCTGGAAGTGGCGCGGCAGCCTCCAGTCGGACCTCCCCGAACTCCCCACCGCGCCCGAGACGGCCGGTACGGCGACACTGACTCTCAGCGGGCGCTACCACGGCTCCACGACCGCCGGGCAGTGGCTCGACCGGATCGTGGCCCACGGCCTCGGCACCCGCAGCCGCGTCGAGCTCACGCTCACCGACGCCGGGCTCGCGGTCGTACGCCCCGGGGCGAACGACTTCTTCGTCCCGGCCGAGGCCCTGCGCGAGGCCCGCCTCGACAAGGGCATCGCGGGCAAGGTCCTCGCCGAGGGCGGCCTGCTGATCGTCACCTGGACGCACGGCGGCACGCTGCTCGACTCGGGCTTCCGGTCCGACCGGGCGGCCGAGCACACCGCCTGGGTCGAGGCCATCAACTCCATGACCACCACGACGGAAGGCATCGCACGATGACGACCTCCACCCGGGGAACCAGCAAGGTTCCCGCCGTACTCGTCCTGGAGGACGGCCGCATCTTCCGCGGCCGCGCCTACGGGGCCGTGGGGGAGACCTTCGGCGAGGCCGTGTTCTCCACCGGCATGACCGGCTACCAGGAGACCCTCACCGACCCGTCGTACCACCGCCAGGTCGTCGTCATGACCTCCCCGCACGTCGGCAACACGGGCGTCAACGACGAGGACCCCGAGTCCGGCCGCATCTGGGTCTCCGGCTACGTCGTCCGCGACCCCGCCCGCGTCTCCTCCAACTGGCGCGCCCGGCGCTCGCTGGACGAGGAGCTCCGCGACCAGGGCGTCGTCGGCATCTCCGGCGTCGACACCCGCGCCCTCACCCGCCACCTGCGCGAGAGCGGCGCCATGCGCGTCGGCATCTTCTCCGGCAGCGCGCTGCCCGACGAGGGCACCATGCTCGCCGAGGTCCGCCAGCAGCCCGAGATGAAGGGCGCGGACCTCTCCGCCGAGGTCGCCACCAAGGAGACGTACGTCGTCCCCGCGATCGGCACCAAGAAGTTCACCGTCGCCGCGATCGACCTCGGCATCAAGGGCATGACCCCGCACCGCATGGCCGAGCGCGGCATCGAGGTCCACGTGCTGCCCGCCACCGCGACCGTCGAGGACGTGTACGCGGTCGCCCCGGACGGCGTGTTCTTCTCCAACGGCCCGGGCGACCCGGCCACCGCGGACGGCCCCGTCGCCCTCATGCAGGCGGTCCTGGAGCGCAGGACGCCGCTGTTCGGCATCTGCTTCGGCAACCAGATCCTCGGCCGCGCGCTCGGCTTCGGCACCTACAAGCTGAAGTACGGCCACCGGGGCATCAACCAGCCGGTCCAGGACCGTACGACCGGCAAGGTCGAGATCACCGCGCACAACCACGGCTTCGCCGTCGACGCGCCCCTCGACCAGGTCTCCGAGACCCCCTTCGGGCGTGCCGAGGTCTCGCACGTCTGCCTGAACGACAACGTCGTGGAAGGCCTCCAGCTGCTCGACCAGCCGGCCTTCTCCGTGCAGTACCACCCCGAGGCGGCCGCGGGCCCGCACGACGCCGCGTACCTCTTCGACCGCTTCGTATCCCTGATGGAGGCCGAGCGTGCCTAAGCGCACCGATATCCAGTCCGTCCTGGTCATCGGCTCCGGCCCGATCGTCATCGGCCAGGCCGCCGAGTTCGACTACTCGGGTACCCAGGCCTGCCGCATCCTCAAGGCCGAGGGCCTGCGGGTGATCCTGGTCAACTCCAACCCGGCCACGATCATGACCGACCCGGAGATCGCCGACGCCACGTACGTCGAGCCGATCACCCCCGAGTTCGTCGAGAAGATCATCGCCAAGGAGCGCCCCGACGCCCTCCTGCCCACCCTCGGCGGCCAGACCGCGCTCAACACCGCGATCTCCATGCACGAGCAGGGCGTCCTGGAGAAGTACGGCGTCGAGCTCATCGGCGCCAACGTCGAGGCCATCAACAAGGGCGAGGACCGCGACCTCTTCAAGGGCGTCGTCGAGGCCGTCAAGGCCAAGATCGGCTACGGCGAGTCCGCCCGCTCGGTCATCTGCCACTCGATGGACGACGTCATCAAGGGCGTCGACACCCTCGGCGGCTACCCCGTCGTCGTCCGCCCCTCCTTCACCATGGGCGGCGCCGGCTCCGGCTTCGCCCACGACGAGGAGGAGCTGCGCCGCATCGCCGGCCAGGGCCTGACGCTCTCCCCGACCACCGAGGTGCTCCTGGAGGAGTCCATCCTCGGCTGGAAGGAGTACGAGCTGGAGCTGATGCGCGACAAGAACGACAACGTCGTGGTCGTCTGCTCCATCGAGAACTTCGACCCGATGGGCGTCCACACCGGCGACTCGATCACCGTCGCCCCGGCGATGACCCTCACCGACCGCGAGTACCAGCGGCTGCGCGACATCGGCATCGCGATCATCCGCGAGGTCGGCGTCGACACCGGCGGCTGCAACATCCAGTTCGCGATCGACCCGGTCGACGGCCGGATCATCGTCATCGAGATGAACCCGCGCGTCTCCCGCTCCTCGGCGCTCGCCTCCAAGGCGACCGGCTTCCCGATCGCCAAGATCGCGGCCCGTCTCGCCGTCGGCTACACGCTGGACGAGATCCCGAACGACATCACGGAGAAGACCCCGGCGTCCTTCGAGCCCACGCTCGACTACGTCGTCGTCAAGGCTCCGCGGTTCGCCTTCGAGAAGTTCCCCTCCGCCGACTCCACGCTGACCACGACCATGAAGTCGGTCGGCGAGGCCATGGCGATCGGCCGCAACTTCACCGAGGCCCTCCAGAAGGCCCTGCGCTCCCTGGAGAAGAAGGGCTCGCAGTTCACCTTCGTCGGCGAGCCCGGCGACAAGGCCGAGCTGCTCCGCGACGCGGTCCGTCCGACCGACGGGCGCATCAACACCGTCATGCAGGCCATCCGCGCCGGAGCCACCCCGGAGGAGGTCTTCGACGCCACGAGGATCGACCCGTGGTTCGTCGACCAGCTCTTCCTGATCAAGGAGATCGCCGACGAGCTGGGCGCCGCCGACAAGCTCAACCCGGAGATCCTCGCCGAGGCCAAGCGCCACGGCTTCTCCGACGCCCAGATCGCCGAGATCCGCGGTCTGCGCGAGGACGTCGTCCGCGAGGTCCGGCACGCCCTCGGCGTCCGCCCGGTCTACAAGACGGTCGACACCTGCGCCGCCGAGTTCGCCGCCAAGACGCCGTACTTCTACTCCTCGTACGACGAGGAGACCGAGGTCGCGCCCCGCACCAAGCCCGCGGTGATCATCCTGGGCTCCGGCCCGAACCGCATCGGCCAGGGCATCGAGTTCGACTACTCCTGTGTCCACGCCTCCTTCGCCCTGAGCGACGCCGGCTACGAGACCGTGATGGTCAACTGCAACCCGGAGACCGTCTCGACGGACTACGACACCTCCGACCGCCTGTACTTCGAGCCGCTGACGCTCGAGGACGTGCTGGAGATCGTCCACGCCGAGACCCTCGCGGGCCCCGTCGCCGGTGTCGTCGTCCAGCTCGGCGGCCAGACCCCGCTGGGCCTCTCGCAGGCGCTCAAGGACAACGGCGTGCCGGTCGTCGGCACCTCCCCGGAGGCCATCCACGCCGCCGAGGACCGCGGCGCCTTCGGCCAGGTCCTCGCCGACGCGGGCCTCCCGGCCCCCAAGCACGGCACCGCGACCACCTTCGCCGGCGCCAAGGCCATCGCCGACGAGATCGGCTACCCCGTCCTCGTACGCCCCTCGTACGTGCTCGGCGGCCGCGGCATGGAGATCGTGTACGACGAGACCCGCCTGGAGTCGTACATCGCCGAGTCCACCGAGATCAGCCCCACCCGGCCGGTCCTGGTCGACCGCTTCCTCGACGACGCCATCGAGATCGACGTCGACGCCCTCTACGACGGCCACGAGCTCTACCTCGGCGGCGTCATGGAGCACATCGAGGAAGCCGGCATCCACTCCGGCGACTCGGCCTGCGCCCTGCCCCCGATCACCCTCGGCGGCTTCGACATCAAGCGCCTGCGCGCCTCCACCGAGGCCATCGCCAAGGGCGTCGGCGTGCGCGGCCTGATCAACATCCAGTTCGCCATGGCCGGCGACATCCTCTACGTCCTCGAGGCGAACCCGCGGGCCTCGCGGACCGTCCCCTTCACCTCGAAGGCGACCGCCGTCCCGCTCGCGAAGGCCGCCGCCCGCATCTCGCTCGGCGCCACCATCGCCGAGCTGCGCGCCGAGGGCCTGCTGCCGAAGACCGGCGACGGCGGCACCCTGCCGCTCGACGCGCCGATCTCCGTCAAGGAGGCCGTGATGCCGTGGTCGCGCTTCCGCGACGTGCACGGCCGCGGCGTCGACACGGTCCTCGGCCCGGAGATGCGCTCCACCGGCGAGGTCATGGGAATCGACGCGGTCTTCGGCACGGCGTACGCCAAGTCGCAGGCCGGCGCCTACGGCCCGCTGCCCACCAAGGGCCGCGCGTTCATCTCCGTCGCCAACCGCGACAAGCGCTCGATGATCTTCCCGGCGCGCGAGCTCGTCGCCCACGGCTTCGAGCTGCTCGCCACCTCCGGCACCGCCGAGGTCCTCAAGCGCAACGGCATCAACGCCACGATCGTGCGCAAGCTGAGCGAGGGCGAGGGCCCGAACGGCGAGAAGACGATCGTCCAGCTCATCCACGACGGCCAGGTCGACCTGATCGTCAACACCCCGTACGGCACCGGTGGCCGCCTCGACGGCTACGAGATCCGTACGGCCGCGGTGGCGCGCAGCGTCCCGTGCCTCACCACGGTCCAGGCGCTCGCCGCGGCCGTCCAGGGCATCGACGCGCTCAACCGGGGCGATGTCGGGGTCCGCTCGCTCCAGGAACACGCGGAACACCTGACCGCGGCCCGCGACTAGCAACCCACGAGGGGGACACCGGAAACGGTGTCCCCCTCTTGCTGAGGACACCCACATGTACAAGTTCTTCTTCGACCTCGTCTTCAAGCGCATGGACCCCGAGAAGGCCCACTACCTGGCCTTCCGCTGGATCCGCCTCGCCGCCAGCGTCCCCGTCCTGCGGACCTTCGCCGCCGCCGTCCTCGCGCCCCGTCACAAGGAGCTGCGCACCGAGGCCCTCGGCCTGCGGATGCACGGCCCCTTCGGGCTCGCCGCCGGCTTCGACAAGAACGCCGTCGCCATCGACGGCATGTCGATGCTCGGCTTCGACCACGTCGAGATCGGCACCGTCACCGGAGAGGCCCAGCCCGGCAACCCGAAGAAGCGCCTCTTCCGGCTGATCCCGGACCGCGCGCTCATCAACCGCATGGGCTTCAACAACGAGGGCTCCGCCGCCGTCGCCGAACGCCTCCACGCGCGCGTACCGGTCTTCAAGACCGTCGTCGGCGTCAACATCGGCAAGACGAAGGTCGTCCCCGAGGCCGAGGCCGCCGCCGACTACGTGAAGTCCACCGAGCGCCTCGCCGCGCACGCCGACTACCTCGTCGTGAACGTCTCCTCGCCGAACACCCCCGGCCTGCGCAACCTCCAGGCCACCGAGTCCCTGCGACCGCTCCTCACCGCCGTACGGGAAGCCGCCGACCGCACGGTCACCGACCGCCGGGTCCCGCTCCTGGTCAAGATCGCCCCCGACCTGGCCGACGAGGACGTCGACGCGGTCGCCGACCTCGCCCTGGAGCTCGGCCTCGACGGCATCATCGCCACCAACACCACCATCGCGCGCGAGGGCCTCGGCCTGAAGTCCGACCCCGCGCTGATCAAGGAGACCGGCGGTCTGTCCGGCGCGCCCGTCAAGGAGCGCTCCCTCGCGGTCCTCAGGCGCCTCCACGCGCGCGTGGGCGACCGGCTGGTCCTCGTGGGCGTCGGCGGCATCGAGAACGCCGAGGACGCCTGGCAGCGCATCCTCGCCGGCGCCACCCTGATCCAGGGCTACAGCGCCTTCATCTACGAGGGTCCGTTCTACGCCCGCGCGATCCACAAGGGCCTCGCCGCGCGCCTCGCGGCCTCCCCCTACGCCACCCTCGCCGAGGCCGTCGGCGCCGACTCCCGAAAGGCCGCCAAGTGACCCTCTCCTTCGGCACCCGCCTGCGTTCCGCCATGGACGAGCGCGGCCCGCTCTGCGTCGGCATCGACCCGCACGCCGCCCTGCTCGACTCCTGGGGCCTGACCGACGACATCGCCGGTCTGGAGCGGTTCACCTTCACCGTCGTCGAGGCGCTCGCGGACACCGTGGCCGTCTTCAAGCCGCAGTCCGCCTTCTTCGAGCGCTTCGGCTCGCGCGGCATCGCCGTCCTGGAGCGCGCCACCGCCGATCTGCGCGCGGCGGGGGGCCTGGTCGTCATGGACGCCAAGCGCGGCGACATCGGCTCGACCATGGCCGCGTACGCCGAGACCTACCTGCGGAAGGACTCCCCGCTCTTCTCCGACGCGCTCACGGTCTCCCCGTACCTCGGCTACGGCTCCCTGAAGCCGGCCGTCGACCTGGCCCGCGAGTCCGGCGCCGGTCTCTTCGTCCTGGCCCTGACGTCCAACCCGGAGGGCGCGGAGGTCCAGCGGGCCGTCCGTGAGGACGGCCGCACGATCGGCGCCACCATGCTGGGCCACCTCGCCGCGGAGAACGCGGGGGAGACCCCGATGGGCTCCTTCGGGGCGGTCGTCGGTGCCACGCTCGGCGACCTGTCCTCGTTCGACCTGGACATCAACGGCCCGCTCCTCGCCCCCGGCATCGGTGCCCAGGGCGCGACCCCGGCCGACCTCCGGGCCGTCTTCGGCGCGGCCGTCGGCAACGTCGTCCCGAACGTCAGTCGCGGGGTGCTGAGGCACGGACCCGACGCGGCCGCCCTGCGGGACTCGGCGCACCGGTACGCGGACGAGATCCGCGCGGCCGTCGGCGGGTAACGAGCTTCACGGTCTCTCCGCAGGTCGGAGCGGACCGACCCGGATGTCGGCACTGTTTCGGCCCGGTGGGACGACCCGTCCCACCGGGCCGTCTCACTACTTGACGAAAACTTGGCTCAAAACCGGGTCGTTATGCCGGAAAAGTCCCGGTCGGTCGATGCTGACCAGGACTTTTCCTTCGTTCTCGCTGACTGGAGCGGCCTCGGCCGCTAGTCTCCGGGGCAGAGCAGGCGTTCAACGACCACTCCGTTGAGCGTCGCTCCACTGGTGTGGGGCGCGAGGTTCCTCACCGGTCCGTATCCGACAGATCGACATCCGAGGTGACGTAGGCGTGGCTCTTCCGCCCCTTACCCCTGAACAGCGCGCAGCCGCGCTCGAAAAGGCCGCCGCGGCTCGCCGGGAGCGGGCCGAGGTCAAGAATCGACTCAAGCACTCCGGCGCCTCCCTCCACGAGGTCATCAAGACCGGCCAGGAGAACGACGTCATCGGCAAGATGAAGGTCTCCGCGCTGCTCGAGTCCCTGCCCGGCGTGGGCAAGGTCCGCGCCAAGCAGATCATGGAGCGACTCGGCATCTCCGAGAGCCGCCGAGTGCGCGGTCTCGGTTCCAACCAGATCGCCTCCCTGGAGCGCGAGTTCGGCAGCACCGGCGCCTGATCCGGCGACCGGTCCGGCTACCGATCCGGGACTCGCGTCCCGGGCACCCCGGTAAAGCTGGAATAATCGCTGCATGGCAGCAGAGGTACGTCCGCGGCTGACCGTGCTCTCCGGCCCCTCAGGGGTCGGCAAGAGCACGGTCGTCGCTCATATGCGCAAGGTCCACCCCGAGGTCTGGCTCTCGGTGTCGGCGACGACACGGAAGCCCCGCCCCGGCGAGAAGCACGGCGTCCACTACTTCTTCGTGACGGACGACGAGTTCGACAAGCTGATCGCCAACGGTGAGCTCCTCGAATGGGCCGAGTTCGCGGGCAACCGGTACGGCACCCCGCGCCGCGCGGTCCTCGACCGCCTCGACGCCGGCGAGCCCGTGCTCCTGGAGATCGACCTCCAGGGCGCCCGCCAGGTGAAGGACTCGATGCCCGAGTCCCAGCTGGTCTTCCTGGCCCCGCCGAGCTGGGAGGAACTGGTCCGCCGCCTCACCGGCCGCGGCACCGAGTCGCCCGAGGTCATCGAGCGCCGTCTCGCCGCGGCGAAGGTCGAGCTGGCCGCCGAGTCGGAGTTCGACACCACGCTCGTCAACACCTCCGTCGAGGACGTTGCGCGTGAGCTGCTAACGTTGATGCTGTTGACTTCTGGGGAATGATCCACTTGTTCCCCCGGACACCCAACGGCTGTCCGATCCTTTTTTCCATCTTCGGAAGGTAGAGCGTGTCCTCTTCCATCACCGCGCCCGAGGGCATCATCAACCCGCCGATCGACGAGCTGCTCGAGGCCACGGACTCGAAGTACAGCCTCGTGATCTACGCGGCCAAGCGCGCGCGTCAGATCAATGCGTACTACTCCCAGCTCGGCGAGGGCCTGCTGGAGTACGTGGGTCCGCTGGTCGACACCCACGTCCACGAGAAGCCGCTCTCGATCGCCCTGCGCGAGATCAACGCGGGTCTGCTGACGTCCGAGGCCATCGAGGGCCCGGCCACGTAAGCACGTCACGTTTCTTCACCACAGGCCCGGCGGAACATCCGCCGGGCCTGTGGTGTCTCATGGAGTCGTAGGCATCCGAGCGCGGGGAGTGGCAGTGGTGAGCAAGCCGAAGGTCGTTCTGGGGGTCACCGGCGGCATCGCCGCCTACAAGGCCTGCGAGCTGCTCCGGCGGCTCACCGAGTCGGGCCACGACGTCCGCGTCGTCCCCACCGACTCCGCCCTCCACTTCGTCGGCGCCGCCACCTGGTCCGCGCTCTCCGGCAACCCCGTCTCGACCGAGGTGTGGGAGAGCGTCCACGAGGTGCCGCACGTCCGGATCGGCCAGGCCGCCGACCTCGTCGTCGTCGCCCCCGCCACCGCCGACATGCTCGCCAAGGCCGCCCACGGCCTCGCGGACGACCTGCTCACCAACACGCTGCTCACCGCGCGCTGTCCCGTCGTCTTCGCCCCCGCCATGCACACCGAGATGTGGGAGCACCCGGCGACCCAGGAGAACGTGGCGACCCTGCGCCGCCGCGGCGCCGTCGTGATCGAGCCGGCCGTCGGCCGCCTCACCGGCGTCGACACCGGCAAGGGCCGGCTGCCCGACCCGGCGGAGATCTTCGAGGTCTGCCGGCGGATCCTCGCCCGGGGCGCCGCGGCCCCCGACCTCGCCGGCCGGCATGTCGTGGTCAGCGCCGGCGGCACCCGGGAGCCCCTCGACCCCGTCCGCTACCTGGGCAACCGCTCCTCCGGGAAGCAGGGATACGCGCTCGCGCGGGCCGCCGCCGCCCGGGGAGCCAGGGTCACCCTCGTCGAGGCCAACACCGGCATCCCCGATCCGGCCGGCGTCGACGTCGTGCACGTCGGCACCGCCCTCCAGCTCCGGGAGGCCGTGCTCAAGGCCGTCGCCGACGCCGACGCCGTGGTGATGGCGGCCGCCGTGGCCGACTTCCGCCCGGCCGTCTACGCCGGCGGGAAGATCAAGAAGAAGGACGACGGCGGAGCGCCCACCGTCGAGCTCGTCCGCAACCCCGACATCCTCGCCGAGATCTCCGCCGACCGGGCCCTGCCGGGTCAGGTGGTCGTCGGATTCGCCGCCGAGACCGACGACGTCCTCGCCAACGGCCGCGAGAAGCTCCGCCGCAAGGGCTGCGACCTGCTCGTCGTCAACGAGGTGGGGGAGCGCAAGACCTTCGGGTCCGAGGAGAACGAGGCCGTCGTGCTCGCCTCGGACGGCGCCGAGACCCCCGTACCGTACGGTCCGAAGGAAGCGCTCGCCGAGACGGTCTGGGACCTGGTCCTGCCGCGGCTGCGCGCCACGACCTGACGCATCCGGCCGCAGGGGGACCAGGAATCCAGCGGGGCGCGTGTGATGTACGCCCCATCAGGGCGTTCACCCGCCGTGAAGCGGCCGGATTCACCCGCTCAGGGCATTCGCCAGGCGAGACACCTGGTCCATCCCGCGACCACGACCGATAGACTGTCCGCGGAACGTCTTGGGGCGCAGCCCCCTGCCGGTCCGTCAAAGAAGAGCCAGCAGCCGCTGCAACCCCAGGGAGCGTTGTGTCCCGTCGTCTGTTCACCTCGGAGTCCGTCACCGAGGGACACCCCGACAAGATCGCTGACCAGATCAGCGACACCATCCTCGACGCACTGCTGCGAGAGGACCCCACCTCGCGCGTCGCCGTCGAGACGCTGATCACCACCGGCCTCGTGCACGTCGCCGGTGAGGTGACCACCAAGGCGTGGGCGGACATCCCGACCCTCGTCCGGAACAAGATCCTCGAGATCGGTTACGACTCCTCGAAGAAGGGCTTCGACGGCGCCTCCTGCGGCGTGTCGGTGTCCATCGGGTCTCAGTCCCCGGACATCGCCCAGGGCGTGGACACCGCGTACGAGCAGCGGGTCGAGGGCGATGAGGACGAGCTGGACAAGCAGGGCGCCGGCGACCAGGGCCTGATGTTCGGCTACGCGTCGGACGAGACCCCCGAGCTGATGCCGCTGCCGATCCACATCGCGCACCGGCTCTCCCGCCGGCTGACCGAGGTCCGCAAGAACGGCACCATCCCGTACCTGCGCCCCGACGGCAAGACCCAGGTCACCATCGAGTACGACGGCGACAAGGCCGTCCGCCTCGACACGGTCGTCGTCTCCTCGCAGCACGCGTCCGACATCGACCTGGAGTCGCTGCTCGCGCCCGACATCCGCGAGTTCGTCGTCGAGCACGTGCTCAAGCAGCTCGTCGAGGACGGCATCAAGCTCGACACCGACGGCTACCGCCTCCTGGTGAACCCGACCGGCCGCTTCGAGATCGGCGGCCCGATGGGCGACGCCGGCCTCACCGGCCGCAAGATCATCATCGACACCTACGGCGGCATGGCCCGCCACGGTGGCGGCGCCTTCTCCGGCAAGGACCCGTCCAAGGTCGACCGCTCGGCCGCCTACGCCATGCGCTGGGTCGCCAAGAACGTCGTCGCCGCCGGCCTCGCCGCGCGCTGCGAGGTCCAGGTCGCCTACGCGATCGGCAAGGCCGAGCCCGTCGGTCTCTTCGTCGAGACCTTCGGCACCAACACCGTCGACAACGAGAAGATCGAGAACGCCATCGCCGAGGTCTTCGACCTCCGCCCGGCCGCGATCATCCGTGACCTCGACCTGCTCCGCCCGATCTACTCCCAGACCGCCGCGTACGGCCACTTCGGCCGCGAGCTGCCGGACTTCACCTGGGAGCGCACGGACCGCGTGGACGCCCTGAAGCAGGCCGCCGGCCTGTAGGTCCCCGGACACACGTGACCGAAGCCCGGCACCCCTCGGGGTGCCGGGCTTCGGCATGTCCGGCTGTCGGTGGCGTCTGGTAGGTATGGGGCTGTGAGCAGCGAGAAAGAGAACCCCGGCGAGACCGCTGAACCCGAGCAGCTCGCGCTCATCCGGGAGACCGTGCGGCAGGCGAAGGTGCCGCGTGCCAAGCCGCGGACCTGGCGCGGGGCCGCGCTGGCCAAGGAGCTGCCCGTCGCGCGGGTCGTGGTGAACAAGGGGTCGCTCCATCTCGACCAGTTCTTCGACTACGCGGTCCCCGAGGAACTGGACGAGGCCGCACAGCCCGGCGTGCGGGTCCGGGTGCGGTTCGGCGCGGGGGCGCACCAGGTCAAGAACGGACGCCGGGAGGGCGGCCGGCTCATCGACGGCTTCCTCGTCGAGCGCCGGGCCACCTCCGACTACTCCGGACCCCTGGCCGCCCTCGCCGACGTCGTGTCCCCGGAACCGGTCCTCGGCCCCGAACTCCTCGGGCTCGCCCGTGCCGTCGCCGACCGGTACGCCGGAAGCCTCGCCGACGTGCTCCAGCTCGCCGTGCCGCCGCGCAGCGCCCGAGCCGAGGGGCGCCCCTCGCCGGAGCCGCTGCCGCCGCCCGCCACTCCGGAACCCGGCAGCTGGACGCGGTACGAGCGGGGGCCCGCGTTCCTCGACTCACTCGCGCGCGGTGGGGCACCCCGGGCCGTCTGGAACGCGCTCCCGGGACCGCACTGGGCCGAGGAGATCGCCCGCGCCGTCGGCGCCACCCTGGCCTCCGGCCGGGGCGCCCTCGTCGTCGTACCCGACGGGCGTGCGGCGGGGCGGGTCGACGCGGCGCTCACCGCCGTCCTGGGGGAGGGGCGGCACGCCCTGCTCACCGCCGAGGCGGGCCCCGAGAAGCGGTACGCGCAGTGGCTCGCCGTGCGGCGCGGCGCGGTGCGGGCCGTCGTCGGCACCCGGGCCGCGATGTTCGCGCCCGTCCGGGACCTCGGGCTCGTCGTCATCTGGGACGACGGCGACGGCAGCCACAGCGAACCGCACGCACCGCAGCCCCACGCGCGTGAGGTCCTGCTGCTCCGCGCCGCCCACGACCGCTGCGCCTTCCTCCTCGGCAGTACCGGCTGCACCGTCGAGGCCGCCCAGCTCGTCGAGTCCGGCTGGGCCAAGGCGCTGTTCGCCGGACGCGAGCAGGTCCGCAGGGCCGCCCCGCTGATCCGGACCGTGGGCGACGGCGAACTGGCCCGCGACGAGGCCGCGCGCGCCGCGCGGCTCCCCTCGCTGGCCTGGCAGACCGTGCGCGAAGGGCTCAAGACCGGGCCGGTCCTGGTCCAGGTGCCCCGCCGGGGGTACGTACCGAGGCTCGCCTGCGAGCGGTGTCGTACGCCCGCCCGCTGCCGCCACTGCGCCGGACCCCTGGAGGCTCCCGAGCAGCAGGAGCTGCACTGCGGCTGGTGCGGGCGCGGGGCCTCCGACTGGCACTGCGTGGAGTGCGGCTCGACCCGGCTGCGGGCCCAGGTCGTCGGCGCGCGCCGGACGGCGGAGGAGCTCGGCCGGGCGTTCCCCGCGGTGCCGGTGAGGACCTCGGGACGGGACCACATCCTGGACACCGTGCCGGGCCGCCCCGCGCTCGTCGTCTCCACCCCCGGCGCCGAGCCGGTCGCCGAGGGCGGCTACGCGGCCGCGCTGCTCCTCGACGGCTGGGCCATGCTCGGCCGGCCTGATCTGCGGGCGGGCGAGGAGGCCCTGCGCCGCTGGATCGACGCGGCCTCGCTCGTCCGGGGTCAGCCCGACGGCGGCACCGTGGTCGTGGTCGCAGAGCCGACGCTCCGGCCCGTTCAGGCGCTCGTCCGCTGGGACCCGGTCGGGCACGCCCAGCGCGAGCTGGCCGAACGTGCCGAGCTGGGCTTCCCGCCTGTCTCCCGGATGGCGGCGGTCACGGGTCCGCCGGAGGCGGTCGCAGGCCTGCTCGCGGCGGCGGGGCTGCCCGCCGACGCCGAGGTGCTCGGCCCGGTGCCGCTGCCGGTGGTCCGCCCCGGGGGACCCCGGCGGCCGGGCGACCCGCCGCCGGGCGAGCAGTGGGAGCGCGCCCTGGTGCGGGTCCCGCCGGGCAGTGGCGCGGCCCTGGCGACCGCGCTCAAACAGGCCAGGGCGGCGCGGATGACGCGGGGTGGCGGGGACCCGGTGCGGATCCGGGTGGACCCGCCGGACATCGGCTGACGGGTCGCGGGGCGTGGAGCCCCGCACAGTGGGGCTCCGCACAGTGGGGCCCCGCACGGTGGAGCGGCCCCGTACAAGGGGACGGCCGCCCGCCCCCGTGGGGGACGGACGGCCGTACGGCGCTCGCGGGTCAGCCGTTGCGCGGGCCGGGGAAGGCCGACGTCCGCGGCTCCTCGCGGAGGGAGGCACTGCCCGAGGTCGGCTGCGGGGGCATGGAGCGGGCGGCCGGCACCGAGGGGAGTGTGCGGGTCGGCGTCGGCTCCACGATCGGGTCCTGGTCGATGGCGACGCCCGGCTGGGGGGCGCGCCGGGCACCGTAACGGCGGTGGACGGCCTGCTTGGTGACTCCGAGCGCGGAGCCCACCGCGTCCCAGGAGAACCCGAGCGAGCGGTCGAAGTCGACCGCGGCGGTCACCAGGGTCTCGACACTGTCCCGCAGCTCCTGGGCGAGACGAACGGTGGGGGCGGGGGCCCGCCCGTAGACGACGAAGCCCGTGGACGGGCCGGAGCGGCGAGGGCGGTAGACATTGCCCAGCTGGGCCGTGAGCGTGCGCAGTGCGTCCACCTGCCGCCGGACCCGCTCGATGTCCCGCACCAGCAGGTGCAGACTCGCCCGAGCCTGGGCGTCGTGGGTTGCGTGGTCGGCCATGTGAAAGCCTCTCGAACCGGCATGTAAGGGGAAGGGTCGCAGGGGGGAACGGCGACCCGATTCGGTCAATCTCTCTTGACCAACGCGCCACCCGGGGTTGGGTCACGCTGCGGGGGCGTACACGCATATGCGCGGGGCGCTCGTCCTTCCGTACGCCCCCTCCATCAGGGGCCTCTAGACTGGTGCGCTGCCCGTAAAGCCCCCGGAGAGACAGGCAGTCGACACGCATGAAGCTCGTCTTCGCAGGCACCCCCGAGGTCGCCGTTCCCGCCCTGGACGCCCTGCTCGCCTCCGGCCGGCACGAGGTGGCCGCCGTCGTCACCCGGCCGGACGCCCCGGCCGGCCGCGGCCGGCGGCTCGTGGCCAGCCCGGTGGCCCAGCGGGCGGAGGAGGCCGGGATCGAGGTCCTGAAGCCGGCCAGGCCCCGCGACGAGGAATTCCTCGCCCGGCTGCGGGAGATCGCCCCGGACTGCTGCCCCGTCGTCGCCTACGGCGCACTGCTGCCCAAGGTCGCCCTCGACATCCCCGCCCGGGGCTGGGTCAACCTGCACTTCTCGCTCCTGCCGGCCTGGCGGGGCGCGGCCCCCGTGCAGCACTCGCTGATGGCGGGCGACGAGGTGACGGGCGCGTCCACCTTCCTGATCGAGGAGGGCCTGGACTCCGGCCCGGTCTACGGCGTCGTGACCGAGGACATCCGGCCCACCGACACCAGCGGCGACCTGCTCACCCGGCTCGCGTTCGCCGGTGCCGGGCTGCTCGCCGCCACCATGGACGGCATCGAGGACGGCGCGCTCCAGGCCGTTCCGCAGCCGGTCGAGGGGATCACCCTCGCCCCGAAGATCCAGGTCGAGGACGCCCACGTCGACTTCGCCGCCCCCGCGCTGCGGGTGGACCGCGTGGTCCGCGGCTGCACCCCGGCCCCCGGCGCCTGGACGGTCTTCCGGGGCGAGCGCCTCAAGTTGATCCAGGTCACCCCGCTGCCCGACCGTACCGACCTGGCCCCGGGGCAGCTCGCCGCGGGCAAGAACAACGTGTACGCGGGCACCGGCTCGTACGCCGTCGAGCTCCTCTGGGTCCAGCCCCAGGGCAAGAAGCCGATGAAGGCCGCCGACTGGGCGCGCGGCGTGCGGATCGCGCCGGGCGAGGTCCTCGGGGTCTGAGACCCCCGCGGACCCGGGGACCGACGGGGGACGAGGTCCCCGAAGCCCCCCGGGGGAGACGGGAGGCGAGGTCCCCTCAGGGCCCCGGAGCGGGCGGGGGCGCGGCGGACGTAGGCTTGGGGGGTTCGACCTCGTCATTTCGTCACGCGGAGCACCTTTGAGCGAGCAGGCACGTCGCCGTCCCCACAAGCCCTACCGGCGGCCCCAGAAGGACCCCGTCCGGATGCTCGCCTTCGAGGCGCTGAGGGCGGTGGACGAGCGGGACGCCTACGCGAACCTGGTGCTGCCGCCGCTCCTCAAGAAGGCCCGCGAGGGCGGGAACTTCGACGGCCGGGACGCGGCGCTCGCGACCGAGCTGGTCTACGGGACGCTGCGCCGCCAGGGCACGTACGACGCGATCATCGCCGCCTGCATCGACCGGCCGCTGCGCGAGGTCGACCCGCCGGTGCTCGACGTGCTCGCGCTCGGTGCCCACCAGCTGCTCGGCACCCGGATCCCCACCCACGCCGCCGTCTCCGCCAGTGTCGAGCTGGCGCGGGTCGTGCTCGGCGACGGGCGGGCCAAGTTCGTGAACGCCGTGCTGCGGAAGATCTCGCAGCAGGACCTCGACGCCTGGGTGGCGCAGGTCGCCCCGCCGTACGACGCGGACCCCGAGGACCACCTCGCGGTCGTCCACTCGCACCCCCGCTGGGTGGTCTCGGCGCTCTGGGACTCCCTCGGCGGCGGCCGCGCCGGGATCGAGGACCTCCTGGAGGCCGACAACGAGCGCCCCGAGGTCACCCTCGTCGCCCGTCCCGGCCGGTCCACCACCGACGAGCTCGCCGAGGCCACCGAGACCCTGCCGGGCCGCTGGTCGCCGTACGCCGTGCGGATGGCCGAGGGCGGCGAGCCCGGCGCCATCGATGCGGTCAAGGACGGCCGGGCCGGCGTCCAGGACGAGGGCAGCCAGCTGGTCGCGATCGCCCTCGCCGACGCGCCGCTCGACGGCCCCGACGCCCGCTGGCTCGACGGCTGCGCGGGCCCCGGCGGCAAGGCCGCGCTCCTGGCGGCCCTCGCCTCCGAGCGGGGCGCCGCTCTGCTCGCCTCCGAGAAGCAGCCGCACCGCGCGCGCCTCGTCGAGCGCGCCCTCGCCGGCAACCCCGGCCCGTACCAGGTGATCGCCGCCGACGGCACCCGCCCGCCGTGGCGCCCCGGCTCCTTCGACCGGGTTCTCATGGACGTGCCCTGCTCGGGCCTCGGCGCCCTGCGCCGTCGCCCCGAGGCCCGCTGGCGCCGTCGCCCCGAGGATCTCGACGGCTTCGCGCCGCTCCAGCGCGCCCTGCTCACCGAGGCGCTCGGCGCGGTCCGCGTCGGCGGTGTCGTGGGGTACGCGACGTGTTCGCCGCACCTCGCCGAGACCCGGGTGGTCGTCGACGACGTCCTGAAGAAGGTCGGCGGCGCCGAGCTGATCGACGCCCGCCCGCTGCTGCCGGGCGTTCCGGCGCTCGGCGACGGTCCGGATCTCCAGCTCTGGCCGCATCTGCACGGTACGGACGCCATGTATCTGGCGCTCATCCGCCGCACGGCATGACCCCGCGGTCCGCCGACCCCTCGATCACCTGACCGTAATCTCCCGGTCTGCGCCGGTCCCGGCTCGTCGCTTCGCACCGAAAGTGGTCTGGACCGCAACCGAAACCGCTCGGCGGCAAAGAAGTGCCCAAGAACGTGGGAGGCTTGGCTCATGGCGCAGATCAACCCCAGCATTCTGTCCGCGGACTTCGCCCGGCTCGCCGATGAGGCGAAGGCCGTCGACGGGGCCGACTGGCTCCACGTCGATGTGATGGACAACCACTTCGTGCCCAACCTGACCCTGGGTGTGCCGATCGTGGAGTCGCTCGCCCGTGCGACGGACACCCCCCTCGACTGCCATCTGATGATCGAGGACCCCGACCGCTGGGCGCCCCGGTACGTCGAGGCGGGCGCCGGTTCGGTGACCTTCCACGTCGAGGCGGCCGCGGCGCCCGTCCGTCTCGCGCGCGAGATCCGGGCCAAGGGCGCGCGTGCCTCGATGGCGCTCAAGCCGGCCACGCCCATCGAGCCCTACGAGGACCTGCTCCCCGAGCTCGACATGCTGCTGATCATGACCGTCGAGCCCGGCTTCGGCGGCCAGGCCTTCCTCGACATCATGCTGCCCAAGATCCGACGTACCCGTGAGCTGATCTCCAAGCACGGTCTTGAGCTGTGGCTCCAGGTCGACGGCGGGGTCGCCGAGTCCACGATCGAGCGGTGCGCGGAGGCCGGCGCCGATGTCTTCGTGGCGGGTTCCGCGGTCTACGGCGCGGCCGACCCGGCCGCCGCCGTCGCCTCGCTGCGGGCCCGCGCGGAGGCCGTGACGGCCACCGCCCCGTGGGCATGTGGCCACTGAGCCTCCGGCTGATGAACGCGGTCCGTCGGGCCGCCGACAGGACTGATCAAGGCCCGCCGCATCTGACAGGATGGACGGCGAGTCCAGAGTGTGAACGACAGCGGTACGCGAACAGCGCTACATGAACGTCGGTACGTGAACAGCGGTACGTGAACAGGTGAGGAGATCGCGGTGGCGGGTATGTCGGCGGGACGGTCAGCCCTGCGGATGGGCCCCGCGGAGCTGGTGCAGGCGGCGGCCATGGCCCGTCGCTTCTACCTCGAGGGCAAGTCCAAGATCCAGATCGCCGAGGAGTTCGGCGTGAGCCGCTTCAAGGTGGCCCGGGTCCTGGAGACCGCCCTGGAGCGCGATCTCGTACGCATCGAGATCCGCGTACCGGCCGAGCTGGACGCCGAGCGCTCCGACGCGCTCCGTGCCCGCTACGGGCTCCGCCACGCCGTCGTCGTCGAGTCCCCTGCGGAGGGCGAGGACGAGTCGCCCGACCCCGAGAACCTCGGCGAGGTCGCGGCCGACCTGCTCGGCGAGCTCGTGACCGAGGGCGACGTCCTGGGCCTCGCCTGGGGCCGCTCCACCATCCACATGGCGGCGGCGCTCGACCGGCTGCCCCCGTGCACCGTCGTGCAGCTCACCGGTGTGTACGACGCCGGCACCGCCGAGCGCGGCTCGGTCGAGGCCGTCCGCCGCGCCGCCCAGGTCTCCGGCGGCGAGGCGCACCCGATCTACGCGCCCATGCTGCTGCCGGACCCGGCGACCGCGGCGGCCCTGCGCAGCCAGACCGGCATCGCGCGGGCCTTCGAGTACTTCGACAAGGTGACCGTCGCCTGCGTCTCCATCGGCTCCTGGGAACCGGGCATCTCGACCGTCCACGACATGCTCTCGGACGAGGAGCGCGCCCACTACGCCTCGCTCGGCGTCGCCGCCGAGATGTCCGCGCACCTCTTCGACGCCGAGGGGCGCCGGGTCGGCCGCGATCTGGGCGAGCGCTGCATCACCGTCGAGGCGGACAGGCTGCGCCGGATCCCCGAGGTCGTGGCCATCGCGGGCGGCCAGCGGAAGGCGGCGGCGATCGGCGCGGTGCTCCGCTCCGGCCTCGTCACCAGCCTGGTCACCGACCGCGCGGCGGCGGACTACCTGCTCACCGAGTCCAGCCCGGGTACCCACCCGGCGCTCGACCGGACGGACCCGGACGGCGTCTGAACGAGGACCGCGTCAGTCGCGTCAGTCGAGTCGGTCGAGGGCCGGAGCCATCCCGTAACGGTATGTTCGGGACATGTCGCTCCGGCCCTCGCGCATGCTCCTCGCGCTCGTCCTCGGTGTCCTCCTGGCCGGGTGCTCCTCGTCGAGCGGCGGTGCCGGCCCGGCCGCTCCCGCCCGTACCGCCACCGGCGCCACCGCCGAGGCCGTCGCGCCCACCGGAACCTCAGGACTCCCGACCGTGCGGGCCGCCGACCTGCCGCCCGAGGCGCGGAAGACACTCGACCTCATCGCGCGCGGCGGCCCCTACCCGTACGCCAAGGACGGCGCCGTCTTCTCCGACTTCGAGCGGATCCTGCCCCGTGAGCCACGCGGCTACTACCGCGAGTACACCGTGAGGACGCCCGGTGAACGCGACCGCGGAGCGCGCCGGATCGTCGCCGGGCGGGGCGGCGAGATCTACTGGACCGACGACCACTACGAGACCTTCCGGGAGGTGATCACGGATGAGAATTGACGATCCCGTCGTCCTCGACCTGACCGGCGTCACGGACAAGGCCGGACTCATGGACCGGTGTGCCGCCGTCCTCGCCCTGCCCGACTGGTTCGGCCGGAACTGGGACGCCCTCGCCGACTGCCTCACCGATCTGCCCGAGCCGGTCACCCTCGTCGTCACCGGCTGGCAGGAGTACGCCGGGACGCGCCCGCGTGAGTGGCGGACCGCCCAGGACGTCTTCGCCACAGCCGTCGATCAGCGCCCCACCCACCTCACGGTCCTCGTCGCCCTGGGGGAGGCTTTCGGAGGATCCGACGAAGCCCCTGCCGCAAGCCTCGGATGATTAGCCCGGGGCTGGTATTCGTACAGGCGTGGGACAATGAACTACGTGCTTTTTCCCCTGGCTGAAATGCCTAGGGGCCGATCCGAACGACTGGGATGTCAGCACGTGCGTTTCCTCAATGACGTCAAGCCGCCCTACGACCTGACGTACGACGATGTGTTCATGGTGCCGAGCCGCTCGGCCGTCGGTTCCCGCCAGGCGGTGGACCTCTCCTCGCCGGACGGAACCGGGACCACGATCCCGCTGGTCGTGGCCAACATGACCGCCATCGCCGGCCGCCGTATGGCCGAGACCGTCGCCCGCCGTGGCGGACTGGTCGTCATCCCGCAGGACATCCCGATCGAGGTCGTCACCGACGTGATCTCGTGGGTCAAGAGCCGTCACCACGTGCTCGACACCCCGATCGTCCTCGCCCCCCACCAGACCGTCGCCGACGCGCTCTCGCTGCTGCCCAAGCGGGCGCACGACGCCGCCGTCGTCGTCGACGAGGACCGCCGTCCGGTCGGTGTCGTCACCGACGCCGACCTGTCCGGGGTGGACCGCTTCACGCAGCTCTCCGAGGTCATGTCGAAGGACCTGCTGCTCCTCGACGCCGACATCGAGCCGCGCGACGCCTTCAACACGCTCGACCACGCCAACCGGCGCTACGCGCCGGCCGTGGACAAGGACGGCCGTCTGGTCGGCATCCTGACCCGCAGGGGGGCGCTCCGCGCGACCCTGTACACCCCGGCCACCGACGCCGACGGCAAGCTGCGCATCGCCGCCGCCGTCGGCATCAACGGCGACTTCACGGGCAAGGCCAAGCAGCTGCTCGACGCGGGCGTCGACACGCTCGTCATCGACACGGCGCACGGCCACCAGGAGTCGATGATCGCCGCGATCAAGGCCGTGCGCGCCCTCGACCCGCAGGTCCCGATCGTCGCCGGCAACATCGTCGCCGCCGAGGGCGTCCGCGACCTCATCGAGGCCGGCGCGGACATCATCAAGGTCGGCGTGGGCCCCGGCGCCATGTGCACCACGCGCATGATGACCGGCGTCGGCCGCCCGCAGTTCTCCGCCGTCCTGGAGTGCGCCGCCGAGGCCAAGAAGTTCGGCAAGCACGTCTGGGCCGACGGTGGCGTCCGGCACCCGCGCGATGTCGCCATGGCGCTCGCCGCGGGCGCGTCCAACGTGATGATCGGCTCCTGGTTCGCCGGGACGTACGAGTCCCCGGGCGACCTCCAGCACACCGCCGACGGCCGCCCGTACAAGGAGTCGTTCGGCATGGCCTCGGCCCGCGCCGTGCAGAACCGCACGAGCGAGGAGTCGGCCTACGACCGCGCCCGCAAGGGTCTCTTCGAGGAGGGCATCTCCACCTCGCGGATGTTCCTCGACCCGGCCCGCCCGGGCGTCGAGGACCTGATCGACTCGATCATCGCGGGTGTCCGCTCCTCCTGCACCTACGCCGGTGCCGGCTCGCTCGCCGAGTTCGAGGAGAAGGCCGTGATCGGCATCCAGTCCGCCGCGGGCTACGCCGAGGGCAAGCCGCTGCACGCCAGCTGGAGCTAGTCCCGTCACGTCGTGACACCAGCGGGCCCCCGGGAAACTCCCTCCCGGGGGCCCGCTGTCGTCCCGTACGGTCGCCGCATGGACCATGTGGACCGTACGGAGATCCGGCCCTGCCGCGCCGCCGACCTGCCCCTGCTCGACCGGCACCTTCCCACGCCGGGGGCGCCGACGCGCCACGCGGACCGGTTCGCGCGCCAGGAGGCCGGGACGGGCACGTACCTCCTCGCCTGGCGGGACGGGGTGCCCATCGGCCACGGACAGGTCCGCTGGGACGGCTGCGCGGCCCCCGGGGTGCGGGCCGCGGTCGGGGAGTGCCCCGAGTTCAACGGCCTCGACGTACGGGCGGAGCTTCGGGGACAGGGCATCGGCACGGCCCTGATCCACGCGGCCGAAGAGCTGACGCGGGAACGCGGCGGGACGGCCCTGGGGCTCGGCGTGGGGCACGACAACCCACGGGCGGCGGCGCTGTACCGCCGGCTCGGCTACGGGCCCGTCGTCGCGTACACCGACCGCTGGAGCTGGACGGACCCGGACGGGCGCACGCACGAGGAAGCCGATCCCTGCACCTTCCTGGTCAGGGACCTCACGACGCCGGACGCCTGAGCGGAGGTTCCAGGACGCCGCCGAGGACCTCCGCGACCGCCGCCGCGATCCTGGCGTGGCCCCGGTCGTCCGGGTGCAGTCCGTCCGCCAGGTGCTCAGGGCCGAGCAGGGGCCGTCCCGGGAGCACCAGGAGCCGTGTGTCGCCCTCGGCCGCCAGATCCCGGCCGGCCCGCTCCATGGCCCTGCGCAGCTCCGTGAGGGTCGCTCCCAGGACGTTGCGGGTGTGCTCGGCCGCCGGGCGCAGCACGGGCGAGACGATCAGCAGCGGGGTGTCCGGGTGGCCTTGGCGGACCAGGCTCACGAAGGCCCGGACGGTGGCGTAGAGCCAGTCGGCCGTCGCGGGCACCGTGGACCAGCAGTTGGTGCCGAACGCGAGGGTGATCACCTCGCCGGGGAGCCGCGCCAGGTGTTCGGCGAGCGGGAGCTCGCCGCGTGCCCCGCCCGCGTACCCGAGGTTCACCGCGTCGAGGCCCAGGAGCCGTCCCGCCGTGGCGGGCCAGGAGTGGGCCGGGCGGGTCGACCACCAGCCCTCGGTGATCGAATCGCCGTGGACCAGCCAGCGGGGCTGCGCGGGGGCGGGGGAAAGCGCCCCGCCGAGGGCCTGCAGGGCGAGCGGCACCGGCGCCTGGCCCTCCGGGAGGTGGAGGGTGAACACACCGCCGCCCGGGGGCAGCGGGAGCGTCACGGTGGCCTCGGGGGCCGGGGCGGCACAGGCCTCGCCGACGAGCCGCGTACCGCTCCAGAGGGCGAAGCAGTGGCGGAGTCCGGCGAGCGGGTCGCCGGACTCCGGGACGGCCGCCCGGTAGCGCAGCCGCACCGCGCGCGTGCCGGGGGCGGCCGTGAACTCGATGCGTACGCCGATGGGGAGCGCGGCCCGCTCGGCGATGTCCCACGGCAGGCGTTCCAGGTCGTCGGGATCGGCGCGCACCGGCCGGTTCCCGTCCAGCCAGGCCGTACCGCGCAGGAACGGCGCCGGGTCGAGCCAGCCCACCTGTGCCTCCGATCGGGGGGTCGTCGTGGCCTCGCAGCGTGGGTCATGGGGCATGAGGAGTCAATGCTCGGAAGAGGCCGGTTCACACCCCCAATGTGTGGATTCATGCGGGGGAGCGCAATGTTTCCCCGTCTGCGACCCGAGCGCGCAATGATCATTCGGCAGTGCGCAACAACCCTGCATTACGAGTGCGAACCTCCGCCCCTTAGGCTCATGCCTCGTACCAGGAGTGGCGGGGACCGCCTGCTCGGCGGTTCCCCTCCCCCGTGGGCTTCTTTCGTCATGCCCGCGTACCGCCGCGGTCCCACGTCACGACGACAGGCAGCGATAAGGAGCCTCCGCAGTGCTGGACCATGGCGCAGCCCCACCGGTCGAGGAATCGGCCACCCGCAAGACCTCCGCTCTCGGCGCACTGACCCGGCGCAAGCCGGTGGAACAGCTGGTCGCAGAGGGTGGGCAGGGCGAGGGTGGCAATCTCCGCCGCTCGCTCTCCATGTGGCAGCTGACCATGATCAGCATCGGTGCCACGCTCGGCACCGGCATCTTCGTCGTGCTCGGCGACGCCGTTCCGAAGGCCGGCCCCGCGGTCACCATCGCCTTCGTCATCGCCGGCCTCACGGCTCTGTTCTCCGCCCTCTCGTACGCCGAGCTGGCCGGCTCCATACCGGTCGCGGGTTCCTCCTACTCGTACGCTTACGCAACGATGGGTGAACTCGTCGCCTGGGTCTGCGGCTGGTGCCTGGTCCTGGAGTACGGCGTCTCGGTCGCCGCCGTGGCCGTCGGCTGGGGCGAGTACCTCAACGAGCTGCTCGACGGCACGATCGGCGTCACCATCCCCGACGTGCTCTCCTCGGCCCCGGGTGAGGGCGGCGTGATCAATCTGCCCGGCCTCATCGTGGTGCTGCTCGCCATGGTGTTCCTGCTCGGCGGCGCCCGTGAGTCCGCCGTGGTCAACACGATCATGGTCTTCGTGAAGATCGCCGCGCTCGTGCTCTTCTGCGCCATCGGCTTCATGGGCTTCAAGTCCGGCAACTACGCCGACTTCATGCCGCTCGGCATGGCCGGCGTCAGCGCCGCCGGCGCGAGCCTCTTCTTCTCGTACATCGGCTTCGACGCCGCCTCCACCGCCGGTGAGGAGGCGAAGGACCCGAAGCGTGACCTGCCCCGCGCGATCATGCTCTCGCTGCTCATCGTCACGGTCCTCTACGTCCTGGTCGCGGCCGTCGCCGTCGGCGCGTGGAACTGGAAGGACTTCGACGGTTCCGAGGCCACGCTCGCCGCGATCATGAACGACGTCAGCGGCCAGAAGTTCTGGGGCACCCTGCTCGCCGCCGGCGCCGTCATCTCGATCGCCAGCGTCGTGCTCACCGTGCTCTACGGCCAGACCCGTGTGCTCTTCGCGATGTCCCGCGACGGCCTCGTTCCCAAGGTCTTCGGCAAGGTCAACGCCAAGACCGGCACCCCGCGGGTGAACACCGTCCTCGTGTCGCTGTTCTGCGGCGCGCTCGCCTCCGTCATCCCGCTGGGCAAGCTCGTCGACGCGACCAGCATCGGCACCCTGTTCGCCTTCGCCCTGGTCAACATCGCGGTGATCGTGCTTCGCCGCACCCGTCCGACCATGGACCGCACCTTCCGCGTGCCGCTCGGCTGGACCTTCCCCGTCCTGGGCTTCCTGTTCTGCGTGTACAACATGTTCAGCCTGGACTCGGTCACCTGGGTGGTCTTCGGTTGCTGGATGGCCGCGGGCCTCGTGTTCTACTTCCTGTACGGCATGCGCCGCTCCCGACTGGCCTCCGCGCCGACCGTGGCAGAGACCTCAGCAGAGAAGTGATCCACCCGTAGTGCGACTCAACGACCTCGACGAACGCATCGTCCACGCCCTCGCGGAAGACGCCCGCCGCAGCTACGCCGACATCGGCTCGCTCGTCGGACTCTCCGCCCCCGCCGTGAAGCGGCGCGTGGACCGGCTCAGGGCCGAGGGCGCCATCACCGGATTCACCGTACGGGTGGACCCGGCGGCGCTCGGCTGGGAGACCGAGGGCTTCGTCGAGATCTACTGTCGCCACAACACCTCGCCGGACGACATCCGGCGAGGTCTGGAGCGGTACCCCGAGGTGGTGTCCGCGTCGACCGTCACCGGCGACGCGGACGCCGTCGTCCAGGTCTTCGCCTCGGACATGCGCCACTTCGAGCGGGTCCTGGAGCGGATCGCGGGCGAGCCCTTCGTGGAGCGCACCAAGTCCGTCCTGGTGCTGTCGCCGCTGCTGCGACGCTTCTCCTCGGGTTCGCCCGCGTAGCCCCGCGGGGACGCCGGCCGGCGGGGCGGTGCGGGCCGTGGTTCCCGCACCGCCCTCCGCCCGCCCACCCCCGTGGGGCGGTCTACTCGGTCGGGTAGACGAACTCCCAGGGCACGACCTCGAAGTCGCCCGTGCCCTTCTCGACCTTCTCGAACGGCGCGCCGCTGATGCACGGCGGCACCTTGTCCTTCTGCGGGTCGGCGGTCATCCAGGTGTAGCCGAGCCGGTCGCCGCCGGGGGCGTCGTGCACCGTGACGCCCACCCGCGCCTTCCGGAACTCCTTCACGTCCGTCTCGACGACGACACCGGACACGACGGCCACCTTGCCGCCCGTGGTGAGGCAGTCGACCTTCACCTTGGCGTACCCGCCCCAGTCGCCCTTGTAGTGGCTGAAGCGGAAGGTGCCGGTGGCCTTCATCGGATCCTGCCGGTCCTTCTCCGCCAGATGCGCGTCGAAGGAGAACGTGATGTCGTCCCCGGCCGGGCGGTACAGCTTGGCCGAGCCGGTCAGCGCGGCGGCCTCCGATACGGCGGCCGGAGCCGCGGCGGAGCGGTGGCTGTCCTCCGCCGAAGCGGCGGCCATGCCCCCGGCCCCCAGGGTGAGCAGGACGGCGGCGGAGACGGCGACGATCTTCGTACGGCGGTTCATGGCTACTCGGTCCTTTCGGCAGGTCGTCCGGGGGTTCCCTCCGGACGACCACCACTCTTCCGCGGCGCCCGGCGCACGGCGTCGAGCCGCAGGACGGTTCCGCCTCCGCCGCGCGGCGGAGGCGGACCGCGACCCCGGGCGGAGCCGTACGCAACGAATCGCCGCCCCACCGGTCGATCGCGCAACGGTTCGACGGTCGGTCCGCAACGCTGCCGTCTTGTCCCGAGCAAGCGCGAAACCGTACCGTTTTTGACGTCTTCCCCCTGTACTCCGACCTCCGAGGATCACGCATGCCCGCGCTGCGCACCGCCCTGCTCCAGAGCTCCGGCGAACTCGGTGACGTGGCCGCCAACCTCAAGATCCTCGACGAGGCCGCCGGACGCGCCGCCGCCGCCGGAGCGGGACTGCTGCTCGTCCCCGAGCTCTTCCTCACCGGGTACGCCATCGGCGCCGACATCGCCCGACTGGCCGAGCCTGTCGACGGCCCCTCCGCCCGCGCCGTCGCGGCGATCGCCGTGCGCCACGGCCTGGCCGTCGGCTACGGCTACCCGGAGCGGGACACCGAGCAGCACGGGGTCCTGTACAACTCCGCGCAGCTCATCGGCGCCGACGGCGTCCCGCTCGCGCAGTACCGGAAGACCCACCTCTTCGGCGACTTCGAGCTGAAGTGGTTCACCCCCGGTGACCGGGCCGTCGTCCAGGCGGAGCTCGACGGCCTGACCGTCGGCATGATGATCTGCTACGACGTCGAGTTCCCCGAGAACGTGCGGGCGCACGCGCTGGCCGGTACGGACCTCCTCCTCGTGCCGACCGCGCTCATGCACCCCGCCGAGGTCGTGCCCCTGTCCGTGGTGCCGGTCCGCGCCTTCGAGAACCAGCTCTACATCGCCTACGCCAACCGGACCGGCCCGGAGGGCGCGTTCGAGTTCGTCGGCCTCTCCACCCTGGCGGGCCCCGACGGCACCGCCCGGGCCCGCGCCGGGCGCGGCGAGGACCTCGTCCTCGGCGACGTCGACCCGGCCTTCCTCGCGGCCTCCCGCGGCGAGAACCCCTATCTCCGCGACCGGCGCCCGGGCCTTTACGGCTCTCTCGTCTGAGCCGCCCCGCCCCCACCTCGCGCAGTCGCCAAGACTCACCCCCTTTCCGTGCAAGGAGTCCGTACCCCATGACGTCCACGGTGCCCACGACCGCCGTCCCCCACAGCGACGGCCAGCCGCCGATCACCATGTTCGGTCCGGACTTCCCGTACGCCTACGACGACTTCCTGGCCCACCCGGCCGGTCTCGGCCAGATACCGGCGACCGAGCACGGCACCGAGGTCGCCGTCATCGGCGGCGGACTCTCCGGCATCATCGCCGCGTACGAGCTGATGAAGATGGGCCTCAAGCCCGTCGTCTACGAGGCCGACGAGATCGGTGGCCGGCTGCGTACCGTCGGCTTCGAGGGCACCGCGACCGAGGGCCTCACCGCCGAGATGGGCGCCATGCGCTTCCCGCCCTCCTCGACCGCGCTCCAGCACTACATCGACCTGGTCGGCCTGGAGACCACGCCCTTCCCGAACCCGCTGGCCGAGACGACCCCCTCGACCGTCGTCGACCTCAAGGGCGAGTCGCACTACGCCACCACCGTCGACGACCTCCCGCAGGTCTACCGCGACGTGATGAACGCGTGGAACGCCTGCCTCGACGAGGGCGCCGACTTCTCCGACATGAACCAGGCCATGCGCGAGCGCGATGTCCCGCGCATCCGTGAGATCTGGTCGAAGCTCGTCGAGAAGCTCGACAACCAGACCTTCTACGGCTTCCTCTGCGAGTCGGAGTCCTTCAAGTCCTTCCGGCACCGCGAGATCTTCGGCCAGGTCGGCTTCGGCACCGGCGGCTGGGACACCGACTTCCCCAACTCCATCCTGGAGATCCTCCGCGTCGTCTACACCGAGGCCGACGACCACCACCGCGGCATCGTCGGCGGCTCGCAGCAGCTGCCGCTGCGCCTGTGGGAGCGCGAGCCGGAGAAGATCGTCCACTGGGCGCAGGGCACCTCGCTCAGCTCCCTGCACGAGGGCACCCCGAAGCCCGCCGTGACCCGGCTGAACCGGACCGCCGGCAACCGGATCACCGTCACCGACGCCTCCGGCGACATCCGTACCTTCCAGGCGGCGATCTTCACCGCCCAGTCCTGGATGCTGCTCTCCAAGATCGCCTGTGACGACTCGCTCTTCCCGATCGACCACTGGACGGCGATCGAGCGCACCCACTACATGGAGTCGTCCAAGCTCTTCGTGCCCGTGGACCGGCCGTTCTGGCTGGACAAGGACGAGGAGACCGGCCGTGACGTCATGTCGATGACGCTGACCGACCGGATGACCCGTGGCACGTACCTCCTGGACGACGGCCCGGACAAGCCGGCCACCATCTGCCTGTCGTACACCTGGTGCGACGACAGCCTGAAGTGGCTGCCGCTGTCCGCGAACGAGCGGATGGAGGTCATGCTGAAGTCGCTCGGCGAGATCTACCCCAAGGTCGACATCCGGAAGCACATCATCGGCAACCCGGTGACGGTCTCCTGGGAGAACGAGCCCTACTTCATGGGCGCGTTCAAGGCGAACCTGCCCGGTCACTACCGCTACCAGCGGCGCCTGTTCACCCACTTCATGCAGGACCGGCTGCCCGAGGACAAGCGGGGCATCTTCCTCGCGGGCGACGACATCTCCTGGACGGCCGGCTGGGCCGAGGGCGCGGTCCAGACGGCCCTCAACGCGGTGTGGGGCGTGATGCACCACTTCGGCGGCGGTACCGACGCCACCAACCCGGGTCCGGGCGACGTGTACGACGAGATCGCGCCGGTCGAGCTGCCGGAGGACTGATCCCCCCCGCGGGTCAGGGCCTGGTCAGGGGCGTGAGGAGCATCCGTCCCACCAGGCCCACCGAGCGGTCGAGGCGTTCCGTGAACTCCTCGGCCAGCTCGGGCAGGCCGCGCAGCTGCCACAGCGAGCGCGCCGCCAGCCAGGCCCCGTCGCGGGCCCGGTCGAGGCTCCAGCAGCCGAGCAGATGTGTCAGCGGGTCCGCGATCTCCAGGAGGTCCGGGCCCGGCATCAGTTCCTCCCGGATGCGCTCCTCCAGGAGGACCAGGACGTCGCCGACCCGGTCGAACTCGTCCTCCAGGTCGGCCGGCGCGCACTCCAGGACCCGGCAGGTGTCGACCACCGCGAGGGCCAGGTCGTGGCCGATGTGGGCGTTGATCCCGGCCAGCGCGAACTGCAGCGGCCGGACGCCGGGATGGCGGCGGTAGCGGAACAGCGGCCGCCAGCAGGCGGGGGAGGGGCGGCCGGTCGCGGCCGCGTCGACCGCGGTCAGGTACCGCTCGGCGAACCGCACGTCGAGGGTGGCGGCGGCACGCCGGTCGGCGAAGCCGCCCGCCTCGATCGCATGGCCGATCTCCTCGGTGACGGTCAGATAGACCCGGTTGAAGACGGCGACCCCGTCGGCCGGATGCCAGGCCGACCGGAACGCCCGCATCCGGTCCACCACGGGGTCGACCGCGAGGAACGGGCCGGGCTGCCGCCCGACCCGCTGTGTCTGTTCGCTCTGCCCGATCTGCTGGGTCTGCGCCATGCGGGCAGGCTCCCAGTCGCCGGGCCCGGGAGGGAACTCCTCCGGCCCGGCTTACCCAGAACGGGCGAATCACTCAGTTCTTCGACAGCGGCTCGTCGCCGGACGTGCTCTCGCCCGACGTGCCCTCGTACGAGCTGGTGCCGGAGTCGAGCAGCGGCTCCTGCTGCTTGAGGTGGGCCGGGGCGAAGGCCCGCAGCACGTGGTAGCCGGTGATGACGACGATCGTGCCGAGCGCGATGCCGCCCAGCTCGAAGGTGTCCGTGAAGGTCAGCTTCACCCCGCCGACGCCGATGATGATGCCCGCGGCGGCCGGGACCAGGTTCAGCGGGTTGCGCAGGTCGACCTTGGCGTTGATCCAGATCTGGGCGCCGAGCAGGCCGATCATGCCGTACAGGATCACGGTGATGCCGCCGAGGACACCACCGGGGATGGCGGCGACGACCGCGCCGAACTTCGGGCAGAGGCCGAAGAGCAGGGCGAAGCCGGCGGCGGCCCAGTAGGCGGCCGTCGAGTAGACCCGGGTGGCGGCCATGACACCGATGTTCTCGGAGTACGTGGTGTTCGGCGGGCCGCCCACGGCCGTCGACAGCATCGAGGCGGCGCCGTCGGCGGCGATCGCGGTACCGAGCTGGTCGTCCAGCGGCCTGCCGGTCATCTCGCCGACCGCCTTGACGTGTCCGGCGTTCTCGGCGATCAGGGCGATGACGACGGGCAGCGCGACCAGGATCGCGGACCACTCGAAGCTCGGGCCGTGGAACGAGGGCAGGCCGATCCAGTCGGCCTGGGAGACGCCGGAGAGGTCGAGCCGCCAGTGGTCGGTGACCTGGCCGCTCGCGGACATCGAGTTGATCCTGCCGAAGACCAGGTCGAAGATCCACGAGATGCCGTAGCCGAAGATCAGGCCGAGGAAGATCGCGATCCGGGACCAGAAGCCGCGCAGACAGACGACGGCGAGGCCGGTGAACAGCATCGTGAGGAGGGCCGTCCACTGGTCCTGCGGCCAGTACGTCGCCGCGGTGACCGGGGCCAGGTTGAAGCCGATCAGCATGACGACGGCGCCGGTCACGATCGGCGGCATCGCCGCGTGGATGATCCGCGCGCCGAACCTCCTGACCGCGAGACCGGCGAGGAAGAGCACCGCTCCGACGACGAGCACCGCGCCGGTCACGGTGGCGCTGGTGCCGCCGGAGGCCCGGATCGCGGCGGCGACACCGACGAACGAGAGCGAGCAGCCCAGGTAGGAGGGAACCGTGCCGCGGGTCGCGAGCAGGAAGATCGCGGTCGCGACACCGGACATCATGATCGCGAGGTTCGGGTCGAGGCCCATGAGCACGGGGGCGACGAACGACGCCCCGAACATGGCGACCACGTGCTGGGCGCCGAGACCGGCGGTACGGGGCCAGGAGAGCCGTTCGTCCGGGCGGACGACGGCTCCGGGAGCGGGTGTCTTCCCGTCGCCGTGCAAGGTCCAGCGCACGCCGAGGTTCATGAGGTGGCTCCCGTTCTCCGGTTCAGGCGGTCGTGTCGTGACCGTAAAAGATCAGCCACATGGTATGCGCCGCCGGAGGTCGGGGACGGTTGCCGGGGCCCGGTCCAGCCGCCCGCCCCGGCCCGGGACCGCTACCCGACGGGCCCCGGGGCCTTCTCCGGAGCGGGCTTCGCCGGTGCGGTCTCCCGCCCGCCGGTCCTGAGGACCCCCGCGCCCACGACGAGCCCCAGGGCGAGCAGGGTGACCAGGCCGAACGAGAAGACCAGAGAGGTCGCGTCGGCGATGCCGCCGATCGCCGAGGGGGCGATGAGCCCCGAGGTGTACGTGATGGTGGCGACGCCCGCGATGGCCTGGCTCGGGTTCGGGCCGCTGCGCCCGGCCGCGGCGAAGGCGAGCGGGACGACGACCGCGACCCCGAGCCCGATGAGACCGAATCCGGCCATGGCGACCGCGGCGTGCGGGGCGACGACGACCAGGACCCCGCCGAGGGTGGCGACGGCGCCGCCGACCCGTACCGTACGGACCGCCCCGAACCGGTCCACGACCCGGTCGCCGGCCAGGCGCGCGACGGTCATCGTCAGTGCGAAGGCGGTCGTGGAGGCGGCCGCGAGCCCGGCGGAGCTCCCCAGCTCGTCCCGGAGGTAGACGGCCGACCAGTCGAGGCTGGCGCCCTCCGCGAACACCGCGCAGAAGCCGATCGCGCCGATGATCAGCGCGGACTTCGGCGGCAGCGAGAAGCGCGGTGGCGGCTCCTCGTCCGGCGTGCTCCTCATGTCCAGGACGCCCTGGCAGAAGAGCAGGCCGAGAGCGGTGAGGACCAGGGCCGCGATCAGGTGGTGGAGCCGGGCGTCGCCGCCGAGGTGGGCGGCGACCGTACCGGCGGCGGAGCCGATGAGGGCGCCCGCGCTCCACATGCCGTGCAGGCTCGACATGATGGACTTGCCGAGCCGGTTCTCGGTCTCCACCCCGAGCGCGTTCATCGCCACGTCGGACATGCCGGCGGTCGCGCCGTACACGAACAACGCGGCGCACAGGCCCCAGATGTTCGGGGCGAGCGCGGGCAGCGTCAGGGCGAGCGTCCAGAGGGTCAGCAGGCCGCGCAGCGCCGTGCGGGCGCCGAACCGGTGGGACACGGCTCCGGCCAGCGGCATCGCGACGGAGGCGCCGAGGGCCGGAAAGGCGAGCGCGAGCCCCAGCTGCCCCGCGCTCACGCCCGCGTGCTCCTGGATCCAGGGGATGCGCGTGGCGAAACTGCCGGTGACGGAGCCGTGGACGCAGAAGACGGCGGCGACGGCGAAGCGCGCCCGCCGCAGGCGTTCGGTGCTGGTGACGGTCTCCGCCGCCATGGGCCCTCCCTGGGTGGTGATGTGGCGTTGTCGGGTGGTGCGGCCGTAAACTATCAGGAACCCTGCCTGATAAATAGACCGCCGTGCGGCATCCGCACCCGAGCGCGTCTGAGAGGATCGCCGCATGGCCGCATCCCCGAGCACCGCACGAGCCATCAACGACCGGTTCGCCCTGCGACTGCTCCAGGACGAAGGCCCGTTGACGGCCACTCAGCTCAAGACCCTCACCGGACTCTCCCGGCCCACCGTCGCCGACCTCGTCGAGCGGCTCCAGGGCTCCGGGCTCGTCCATGTCGTCGGGGAGTCCGGAGCCGAACGCCGGGGACCCAACGCCAAGCTGTACGGGCTCGTCGCCGACCGCGCGCACCTCGCCGCCCTCGACGTACGGACCCGCTCGGTCTCCGTCACCGTCGCCGACCTGCTCGGCACCACCCTCGCCGAGGCCTCCGTGCCCGTCGGCGACGACAGCGACACCGGCCCCGCCGTCGAGAACGCGGTCGCGCTCCTGGAACGGACCGTGAAGGAGGCGGGCGCCGACCGGCTGCACAGCGTGGCCGTCGGCGCCCCCGGCCTCATCGACCCGGCCTCCGGCGAACTCCGCGACTCCTCGGGACTGCCCGCCTGGCACCGGCGGCTCGTCGGCGTCCTCCAGGAACGGCTGCCCGCCCACGTCCTCGTCGAGAACGAGACCAACCTCGCCGCCGTCGCCGAACTGCGCGGGGGAGCGGCCCGCGACCGCGAGGACTTCGTCCTGCTCTGGCTCGGCCAGGGCGTCGGCGCGGCCGTCGTCCTCGGCGGGCGACTGCGCCGCGGGGCCTCGGGCGGCGCGGGCGAGATCGGTTTCCTGCCCGTGCCCGGTACCTCGGGGCTCCCCTCGGCCACCGGCTGCGACGGCGGCTTCCACGAGCTGGCCTGCGCGGCGGCCGTCGAGTCCCTCGCCGCCACCCACGGCCTCACGGCGGCGGAGGCGCTGGCAGGGGTGGGCCCGGCCACGGGAGCGGCGCTCGGCTCGGGACACGCCGCCTTCCTCGACGCCCTGGCCCGCCGCCTCGCGATCGGTGCGGCCGCCGTCGTGTCGGTCCTCGACCCCGGCTGCGTGGTCCTCGCCGGGGAGACCGGACACCAGGGCGGCGCCCCGCTCGCCGCGCGCGTGGAGGCCGAACTCGCCGCCCTCTCCCCACTCCGTACGGAGGTCCGCGCGACGGCCCTGGGGGGCGCGGCGGTGCTGCGCGGCGCCCTGCTCCTGGCCCGGGACACGGCGCAGGACGCGCTCTTCGGGGCGCGGGCGGCGGGACTCTAGAACGGCGGCACTCCGGAACGGTGGACTCCGGAACGGCCCGGACCGTGAACGGCGGGACTCCGGAACGGCCCGGACCGTGGAACGGCGGGACTCCGGAACGGCCCGGACCTCGGAACGGTGTGACTCCGGAACGGTGTGACCCAGGAACGGCGGTACTCCGGAGCGGGGCTTCGTGCGGAACAGGGCTTCAGGCTCCCCTCGCCGTGCCGCCCGCCCTGCCGAACCGCCGCGTCAGGAATTCGTCGAACGTCATCCGCCCCACCGCGCGGTCCGGTGCCAGGTGCTCGCCGCGCCGCAGCCCCCGGTAGACCCTGCCCGGCAGCGGCACCTCGACGAGACGGCGCCGCCGGCCGCTCGCCCGCAGATAGGAGCGGGCCAGCTCGACGAAGGTCCGGATCTCGGGGCCGCCCAGGTCCTCCACCCGGCCCGACGGCGGGCCCGCGGCCAGCTCGGCGAGGCGCGTGGCCGCCTCCGTCACCTCCAGGGGCTGGTCCCGTACCTCCTTGGGCAGCAGCATCACGGGCGGCTTGGCCAGGCCCTGCAGCAGCTGGAGGACCAGGTCGTGGAACTGCGTGGTGCGCAGCAGCGTCCAGCCGATGCCCGAGCCCTGGATCATGCGCTCGACCGCGTACTTGGTGCGGTAGTAGCCGAGCGGCACCCGGTCGACCCCGATGATCGAGATGTAGAGCAGATGGGGCACTCCGGCCCGCCGGGCCGCCTCGATCAGGACGCGGGCGGCGTCCTTGTCGCCGCGCAGGATGTTGCTGCAGTGAACGACCGCGTCGACCCCGTCGACGGCGCGGTCGAGCAGCGGCCCGCCCTGCCGGAGGTCGACCGCGTAGGGCGGTGAGTGCCTGCTGAGGACCCGTACGTCGTGGCCGTCCGCGCGCAGCCGCTCACAGACGGGCCGGCCGAGGGTTCCCGTGCCACCGGTCACCAGGATCGTGCTCATGTCTCAAGACTGACCGCCCTCGGTCTCCTCCGCACATGCGGAGGCGCCGCGCCCCGGACAGGGGGGCGCGGCGCTGGGGGCCCGGCGGCGGCAAGGGCCGTGATGTTCCGCCGCCGGGGGTTCAGAGGGGGTGCGTCAGCAGGGACCCAGGTCCTTCCAGACACCCCACTCGCCGGTCGTGCCCGGCGTCTCGTTCTGGGTCCACCACTGGGCCTTGTACCTGCGGCCGTTGTGGGAGACCTCGTTGCCCGCGTTGTAGACCGTGCCGGCCACGTAGGCCGGGACCGTGCCGCAGCCGGTGGGCGGCGTCGTCGGCGGCGTGGTCGGGGGAGTCGTGGGCGGGGTCGTCGGCGGCGTGGTGGGCGGCGTGGTGGGCGGCGTGGTCGGCGGGGTCGTCGTGCCCGGCTCCACCACCGTCGTGCCGCGCGCCAGGTCACCGGCGAGGGCGTACGTCGTGCCGTTGATGTTCACCGTCCAGTTGGAGGGGGTGGACACCGGCAGGTAGTAGTTGAACGCCAGGTCGACCGTGGCGCCCGGGGCCAGCGACTGCCAGGCCGGGAGCTTCAGGGAGACGCGGTGGAAGTCGCCCTTCAGACCGCCCACGTTGCTTCCCGTGTGGTCGCTGCTGATCACCTTCGTGCCGAAGCCCGACTGGTCGGAGGCGTTGGCCGGGGCCGAGGTCCCGTAGTCGAACTGGAACTCCGTGCCGCCCGGGAGGGTCGCCGCGGTGTTGTTGGTGATCTTGATCTTCGGGGTGATCGGGTAGTTCGAGTCACCCAGCTTGAACTCGGTGAACTGAGCGTCGATCTTCACGGCCTGCGTCGGCAGGGCCGCGTTGGACTTCTTCGCGCCGTACGGGGCGGCCGCCTTGAACTTGTCGTACATCAGGGAGGTGAGCGTCGAGCCCATCTCGTACTGGCCCTTGGCGGCGTTCCAGGCGTAGTCGCCGGCCATCTCCCAGACCATCGTGCCGCCGATGCCCTTGTCGACCACGTAGTCGGCCTTGGCGGCCACCGACTGCTCGTCCTCGGTGGAGAGGAAGACCTTCTTCTGCGCGTTCCACAGCCACGGCGCGACCAGGGTCGAGTCGTACTTGCGGGCGTAGGTGCCGGTCAGGGTGGTGTTCGCAGGGAAGCCGTACTGCGTGACGTAGTCGCCGACGATCCCCTTCTCGAGGTTCTTGGCGTGCCACATCGGGTTGGAGCCGGCGGGCGACTCGACACCGTTGGTGTCCTTGTCGTGCCACAGGTTGTCGATGCCGGTGGCGCCGTCACCGCACTTGGTCAGACCGGCTCCGGCCGGGCAGGTGGTCGCGGAGGCCTTGCCCCACAGGCCGTCGGTGCCGCCCTGCACGTTCTTGTGGCCGCGGGTGTAGTAGGGCAGACCGATGTTGATCCGGCCGGCCGGCATCGAGCCGCGGAAGTAGTGGTACGCCCAGTCGGTGTTGAGGTACCCGATGTTGCCGTACTGGGCCGAGCCGTAGACGTTGGCGGCGGCGAGCTCGCCGTCCTTGCCGTCGTCGAAGAGGGAGGCGTTGGGCCCGACGTACTCGTTCCAGGCGCCGTGCAGGTCGTAGGACATGATGTTGACGTAGTCCAGATACTTCTGCATCTGGAAGGTCTCCATGCCCCGCAGCAGGTAGCCGGAGGAGGGGGCGGCGACGGTCAGCAGGTAGTGCTTGCCGTCGGCGGCGCCGGCCGCGTCGAGCTTCTCGCGCAGGGTCTTCATGAGGGCCGCGTAGCCCTGCACGAGTCCGGCGCGGCGCGCGTTGGCGAGCTGCCAGTCGAGCGGGTTTCCGGCGTCCTTCATGGTCGTCGGGTACTCGTAGTCGATGTCGACGCCGTTGAACCCGTACTTCCGGATGAACTCGACGGACGACGCGGCGAAGGTGTCGATCCCGGCCTGGTTGACCGAACCGTCGGCGTTGGTGGCCATCGAGTAGAAGCCGCCGGAGTCGACCCGGTCGCCGTTGTCGGCGAAGTAGCCGCCGGTCTCGGCCCAGCCGCCGACCGAGATCAGCGTCTTCACGTTCGGGTGCTGCTTCTTGAACTTGTTGAGCAGGTTGAAGTGGCCCTTGTAGGCGTACGCGGGGTCCATCTCGGCGCCGGCGACACCGGGCCAGGTCATCCCGGTCGCCGCGTTGGTCGGACCGTCCGTGCCGACGGAGAGCTTGTTGTCCCCGCCGATGTGGCCGAAGGCGTAGTTGATGTGGGTGATCTTCTCCCACGGGATGTCCTTGGCCAGGTAGGCGGGCTGGCCGTTCTTGCCGTCGCGCCAGCCGGTGAAGTAGCCGATGACCCGGCGCTGGTGGTCCGCACCCATCTTCTCGCGGCCCGCGGTGTCGTAGACCGAGCAGTACGGGACGTCGACGCCCGGGGTCTTGTAGAGCCCGTCGGGGCGACAGGACTCGTTGTCGGCGGCGTACGAGACGCCGCCGGAGAGCGAACTGAGCAGAAGTCCGGCGACGGCCGCGCCGGAGGAGAGCAGCGAGGCTCTTTTCGCGGTGGGGGACAGCACGATCGGGTCCTCCTGGGGAGGTCATGGAACACAACGAACAAAGGGGTGGGTCGTGTTGGGCCCGTGGAGTGCGCACGCCGCCGGACCGTTCCTAGGAGGTGACACGGAGATTAAGAGGACTAGACCAGTGCGTCAATAGGTCTGGACCATCGAAGAGTTCTGCGGGATCCTGTGAGCCAGACCACAGGAACTCGGCCGCATCGCCCCTCGCGGGACGTGGCACACTGGCCCTGTATCAGCAGCAGCGCACTCCGGGGTCGGTGTAATTCCGAACCGGCGGTATAGTCCGCGACCCGTCCGCAGCCAGCGGCCGGTTGACCAGGTGAAATTCCTGGACCGACGGTGAAAGTCCGGATGGGAGGCAGTGCGCGGCGGGCGAACCCTGTCAGGGGTGTGCCGGCCGTACGTCCGCTGGTCGCCGTATCGACATCGATCGGCGTACCCGGAGGGCCGCGGCCTCGGCGCACCCTGCACGAGGCGTCGTCCCGCTCTCTGTCGTCATCGACAGGCCCCGGAGTCCGTGCCCGAAGAGGCAGGAGGACCCGGTGGCCCAGCAGGCCGACATCACCGCCATGCGACGCGCCGTCGAGCTCGCCGCACGCGGTCTCGGCGCCACCAGCCCCAACCCGGTCGTCGGATGCGTCATCGCCGACGCCTCCGGACACGTGGTCGGTGAGGGCTTCCACCAGCGCGCCGGCGGCCCCCACGCCGAGGTCCACGCCCTGCGCGAGGCAGGCGTCCTCGCCCGCGGCGGAACCGCCTACGTCACCCTCGAACCCTGCAACCACACCGGCCGCACCGGCCCCTGCGCCCAGGCCCTGATCGAGGCCGGCGTCAGCCGGGTCGTCTACGCCGTCGGTGACCCGAACCCGCAGGCCACCGGCGGTGCCGACACCCTGCGCGCCGCCGGGGCCCAGGTCGAGCAGGGCCTCCTGGAGGCCGAGGCCGAGGCCGGCAACATCGCCTGGCTCACCTCCGTACGGCACGGCCGTCCCTTCGTCCGCTGGAAGTACGCCGCCACCCTCGACGGCCGGATCGCCGCCGCCGACGGCACCTCCCGCTGGATCACCTCCGCCGACTCCCGCGCCGACGTCCACCGGCTGCGCGCCGAGGCCGACGCCGTCGTGGTCGGCTCCGGCACCGCCCGCGCGGACGACCCCCATCTGGCCGTACGCGGCATCGAGGGGGCCGTCCAGCCGCTCCGGGTCGTCGTCGACACCGAGGCGACCGCCGTGCAGCCCGGTGCCCGCGTCCTGGACGACGCGGCCCCCACCCTGATCGCGATCGCGGACGACGCCGGGACCTCCCTCGACGGCGCCGACGTCGTACGCCTCCCCAGGGCCGAGCGCGGCCTGTCCGTACCCGCCCTCCTGGACGCCCTCCACGCGCGCGGCGTCCGCTCCGTCCTCCTCGAAGGCGGCCCCACCCTCGCGGGGGCCTTCGTCGCCGCCGGCGCCGTCGACCAGGTCGTCGGCTATCTCGCCCCCGTCCTCCTCGGCGCCGGCCCGAACGCGCTCGCCGAGGCGGGAATCGGCACCATCACCGAAGCGTTGCGGCTCGACGTCACCGAGACCGTGCGCGTCGGACCCGACCTCCGCATCACCGCCACCCCGCACCTCACCGCCACCCTCAAGGGAGCCTGACCGTGTTCACCGGAATCGTCGAAGAACTGGGCGAGGTCACCGCCGTAGAGCAGCTGGAGGACGCCTCCCGCTTCCGCCTGCGCGGTCCCCTGGTCACGGAAGGCGCCCAGCACGGCGACTCCATCGCCGTCAACGGTGTCTGTCTCACGGTCGTCGAGTTCGGCGACGGCGAGTTCACCGCCGACGTCATGGCCGAGACCCTCAAGCGGTCCAGCCTCGGCGCCCTGGAGGTCGGCTCCCGCGTCAACCTGGAGCGTCCCATGGCCGTCGGCGGCCGCCTCGGCGGTCACATCGTCCAGGGCCACGTGGACGGCACCGGCACGATCCTGGAGCGCACCCCGTCCGAGCACTGGGAGCTCGTCAAGGTCGGCCTCCCCGCCCACCTCTCCCGGTACGTCGTCGAGAAGGGCTCGATCACGGTCGACGGCGTGAGCCTCACCGTCGTCGAGGTCACCGACGACTGGTTCACCATCAGCCTCATCCCCACCACCCTCGACCTGACCACGCTCGGCATCAAGCAGTCCGGCGACCCGGTCAACCTCGAAGTGGACGTCATCGCCAAGTACGTCGAGCGGCTGCTCGGCCCGAACGCCAAGGAGAGCGACAAGTGAGCTGGCTCAACTCCGAGGCCTTCAGCGCCTTCGGTCAGCACATCATGTGGTCCGACATGATCGGCAACACGATCGGACTCATAGCCCTCGCGCTCGGCTGGCGCCGCTCCATCCTCACCTGGCCCGCCCAGCTGCTCTCCGGCCTGATCCTCGTCGGCGCCTACGCCTCCGCCCACCTCTCCGGCGGCGTCGGCAAGCAGCTCCTCGTCATCGGCGTCGCCGCCTGGGGCTGGTGGCAGTGGAACCGGGGCAGGCGGCAGGCCCAGGACGGCTCCATCGCCGTCCGCTTCGCCACCTGGACGGAGCGCGGACTGCTCCTCGCCGGCGCGACGGTCGGCACCCTCGCCGTCGGCGGCCTCTTCACCCTCTACCCGTCGCTCTCCTGGAGCCCGTGGGCCGACGCGTACATCTTCGTCGGCACCCTCGTCGCGATGATCGCCCAGGCCCGCGGCCTGGTCGAGTTCTGGTTCGCCTGGCTCCTCGTCGACCTCGTCGGCGTCCCGCTCGCCTTCAACAGCGGCCTCGCCTTCTCCGGCCTGGTCTACGTCATCTACTTCGCCCTCGTCGTCTGGGGCATGCGCGACTGGTGGCTCCGGACGCGCACGACCCCCGACACCGCTCTGGAAGGAGCCCACGCATGAGCGCCGCCCTTCCCCTCTGGGACGCCACCGACCTCGCCCTCGACCCCGTCGAGCAGGCCATCCGCGACATCGCCGCCGGCCGCCCCGTCGTCGTCGTCGACGACGAGGACCGCGAGAACGAGGGCGACCTCGTCATCGCCGCCGAGAAGGCCACCCCCGAGGTCGTCGCCTTCATGATGAGCGAGTGCCGCGGACTGATCTGCGCGCCCATGGAGAACGACGAACTGGAGCGTCTCCAGCTCCCGCAGATGGTCGAGCACAACACCGAGTCGATGAGCACGGCCTTCACCGTCTCCGTCGACGCGGGCCCCGCCCACGGCGTCACCACCGGCATCTCCGCCGCCGACCGCGCCACCACCCTGCGGATGCTCGCGAGCGGCAACCACGAGGCCTCCGACTTCGTACGGCCCGGCCACATCTTCCCGCTCCGCGCCAAGCCCGGCGGCGTCCTGGCCCGCAACGGCCACACCGAGGCCGCCGTCGACCTCGCCCGCCTCGCCGGCCTCCGCCCGGCCGGCGCGATCGTCGAGATCGCCGGCGAGGACGGCGTCATGCTGCGCCTGCCCGAGCTGGTCCCCTTCGCCCGCAAGCACGGCCTCACGATCATCTCCATCGAGGACCTGATCGCCTACCGGCGCTCCGCCGAGCCGACCGTCCGCCGCGAGGCCGAGGTCCAGCTCCCCACCGCACACGGCGACTTCACCGCGTACGGCTACCGCTCCACCGTGGACGGAGTCGAGCACGTCGCCCTCGTCCACGGCGAGATCGGCGACGGCGAGGACGTCCTGGTCCGGGTCCACTCCGAGTGCCTGACCGGCGACATCTTCCACTCGCTGCGCTGCGACTGCGGCCCCCAGCTGCAGGCCTCCATGGACCGCATCACCGAGGCCGGCCGAGGCGTCGTCGTCTACCTCCGGGGCCACGAGGGCCGCGGCATCGGCCTGCTGTCCAAGCTCCGCGCGTACGAGCTCCAGGAACGCGGCCGCGACACCCTCGACGCCAACCTGGAACTCGGACTGCCCGCCGACGCCCGCGACTACGCGGCCGGTGCGCAGATCCTCGTCGACCTCGGCGTCCGGAGCCTGCGTCTGATGACCAACAACCCCGACAAGATCGACGCCCTGACCCGGCACGGCCTCACGGTCGAGGGCCGCGAGCCCATGCCCGTCACGGCCGGCGAGCACAACCTCCGCTACCTGCGCACCAAGCGGGACCGGATGGGGCACGACCTGCCCTGGCTGGACGGCTCCTCGGCCTCCACCTGCGCCAACCAGTAATCACGTACGTATCCACCTGCAAGGAGAATCATGAGCGGCAAGGGCGCACCCGTCCTCAGCGTGAAGAACTGCGGCGACCTGCGGGTCGCGGTCATCGCGGCGCAGTGGCACGAGAAGATCATGGACGGTCTCGTCGACGGCGCCCTGCGCGCCCTGAGCGAGCTGGGCATCGAGGAGCCGACCCTCCTCCGCGTCCCCGGCAGCTTCGAGCTCCCGGTCGTGGCGAAGGTCCTCGCGGGGCGCGGCTACGATGCCATCGTGGCGCTCGGCGTCGTCATCCGCGGCGGAACGCCGCACTTCGAGTACGTGTGCCAGGGCGTCACCCACGGCCTCACCCAGGTCTCGATCGACACCGGCGTACCCGTCGGATTCGGTGTCCTCACCGTCGACACCGAAGAGCAGGCTCTCGACCGGGCCGGCCTCGAAGGATCCAGCGAGGACAAGGGCCACGAGGCCGTCACCGCCGCCGTCGCCACCGCGACCACGCTGCGCACGGTGAGCGAACCCTGGCGCTGATGACGCGACCCTTACCCCGTACTCTTAGGACCATCATGGCGAACGGAACCCGTAAAACCTTCGAAGAGCTCTTCGCCGAGCTCAAGCTCAAGGCCGAGACCGGCGACCCGGCCACCTCCCGCACCGCGGAACTGGTGGACAAGGGTGTTCATGCCATCGGCAAGAAGGTCGTCGAAGAGGCCGCCGAGGTCTGGATGGCCGCCGAGTACGAGGGCAAGGAAGCGGCCGCCGAGGAGATCTCGCAGCTGCTGTACCACGTCCAGGTGATGATGGTCGCCCGCGGGATCTCGCTCGACGACGTCTACGCCCACCTCTGAGCACACCCCTCCGGGCGCGTGCCGCCCCGGACTCCCCACCACTCCCAGGCAAAGGAAGCTCACCCCATGCTGCGCATCGCCGTCCCCAACAAGGGTTCCCTCTCCGGACCTGCGTCGGCAATGCTCCATGAGGCCGGCTACCGCCAGCGCAAGGAGTCCAAGGAGCTCGTCGTCATCGACCCCGACAACGAGGTCGAGTTCTTCTACCTGCGCCCGAAGGACATCGCGATCTACGTCGCCTCCGGGAAGCTGGACATCGGCATCACCGGCCGTGACCTGCTGCTGGACTCCGGCGCCAGCGCCGAGGAGATCCTCGCGCTGAACTTCGGCCGCTCCACCTTCCGGTACGCCACCCGCCCGGGCACCGCGAACGGCCCGGAGGACTTCGGCGGCATGACGATCGCCACCTCCTACGAGGGCATCGTCGCCAAGCACCTCGCCGACCAGGGCATCGACGCCTCCGTCGTGCACCTGGACGGCGCCGTCGAGACCGCGATCCAGCTGGGCGTCGCCCAGATCATCGCGGACGTCGTCGAGACCGGCACCAGCCTGCGCAACGCCGGACTCGAGGTCATCGGCGAGCCGATCCTCACCTCCGAGGCCGTCGTGATCCGCCGCCACGGCGCCACCGACGACAACCCGCAGGTCCAGCAGTTCATGCGCCGCCTCCAGGGCGTCCTCGTCGCCCGCTCGTACGTGATGATGGACTACGACTGCCGCGCCGAGCACCTGGAGCAGGCCGTCGCCCTCACCCCGGGCCTGGAGTCGCCGACCGTCTCCCCGCTGCACAACGAGGGATGGGTCGCCGTCCGCGCGATGGTCCCCGCCAAGGAGGCGCAGCGGATCATGGACGACCTGTACGAGATCGGTGCCCGCGCCATCCTCACCACCGCCATCCACGCCTGCCGCCTCTGACGGCACGGACCGCCCGCACCGAAGGCTCCGAGGAACCACCGATGTCCCAAGCACAGACGCCCGTCCTGCCGGTCACGTTCCGCCCCGGGCGCACCCGGGTCGTCCTGATCACGATGAGCGTCGCGATCTTCGTTGTCATCAGCGTCGTCGCGGTGTTGCTGGAGCGGCTCGGCCCGGGGGAGCGCGCCAGCTTCTTCTTCACCGCCGCGCTGCTCTCGGGAATCCTTGCGCTGCTGAGCCGCCCCAAGGTCGTCGCCGACGACGAGGGCGTCACGGTCGTCAACATCACCCGGACCCGGCGGCTGGCCTGGGCGGAGATCCTCAAGGTCAACCTGCGCCCCGGCGACCCCTGGGTCTTCCTCGACCTGAGCGACGGCACCAGCCTGCCGGTGCTGGGCATCCAGCCCGGCATCGCCAAGGAGGCGGCCATCCGGGACGCCCGCGCCCTGCGTGCCCTGGCCGACAGCCGCGGCACGGGCGCGGAGCAGACGGCCTGACGGCCGGGGGCTGAGCGTACGGCCTGACGGCCCGGGGAGAGCGGACGGTCCGACGGCCGGGGGCGTGACGTACCCCATCCGGGGGCCGACCCCCTGCCCCTCGGGGCCTTCGCGTGACTACTCTGGAGGCGGTGGTGCCGAGCGGCACCACCGCCTCGCGTGTGCAGGGCCGCGGTCTCGCGGCCCGTGAGGCCACCCTTCGACCCGAGGAGTGACTCCCTCCAGCAATGGACGGATCGTCCGGTAGTACCTGCGCCGCCCCCTCCCAGGAGGCGGCGGCATGATCGTCTCCCTTCTGCTGCTCGTCGCGGCCTTCGTCCTGATCCTCGCCAACGGCTTCTTCGTGGCCGCCGAGTTCGGACTCGTGACCGTCGAGCGCGCCGAGGCCGAGCGGGCCGCGGCCGCCGGCGACCGGCGCGCCCGCACCGTCGTCACCGCCCTGCGCGAGCTGTCCTTCCAGCTCTCCGGCACCCAGCTGGGCATCACCATCACCTCCCTGGTCGTCGGCATGCTCGCCGAGCCCGCGCTCGCCGGACTGCTGCACGGACCGCTCACCGCGACCGGACTGCCCTCCGGGGCCGTCTCCGGGATCGCGGTGGTGATCGGGATGCTGCTCGCCTCCGCCGTCCAGATGGTGGTCGGCGAGCTCGTACCGAAGAACTGGGCGGTCTCCCGGCCGCTCCAGGTGGCCCGTTTCGTCGCCACCCCGCAGCGGTACTTCTCCGCCCTCTTCCGGCCGGTGATCTCGCTGCTCAACCAGGTCGCGAACCGGCTCGTACGACTCCTGGGCGTCGAGCCCACCGAGGAGCTGGACTCCGTCCGCACCCCCGGCGAACTGGTCTCCCTGGCCCGGCACTCCGCCCTGGCGGGCGCGCTCGAACAGGACACCGCCGACCTCTTCGTACGGACCCTGTCCCTCGGCGGCCTCACCGCCGAGCAGGTCATGACCCCGCGCGTGAAGGTGAGCGCCCTCCAGTGGGACGCCACCGCGGCCGACGTCCTCAACCTCACCCGGGCCACCGGCCTCTCGCGCTTCCCCGTCTACCGCGACCGCATCGACGAGATCGTCGGCATGGTCCACCTCAAGGACGCGCTCGCCGTCTCGCCGCACGCCCGGCTGCGCACCCCCGTCGGCCGGATCGCGGTCCCGCCGCTCCTCGTGCCCGAGACGCTGCCCGCCCAGACCCTTCTGGAGCGGCTGCGCAGGGAGCAGCCGATCGCGGTGGTCGTCGACGAGTACGGCGGCACGGCCGGTGTCGTCACTCTGGAGGACATCGTCGAGGAACTCGTCGGCGAGGTCCGCGACGAGCACGACACGGTGGCCGACGGACGGCCCGAGCTGGCCGCCGCTCCCGCCGAGGACGGCCGGCCCGCCTGGGAGGCCGACGGGTCCTGCCGGGTCCACACCCTGCGCCGGATAGGCCTCGACGTGCCCGACGGGCCGTACGAGACCGTCGCCGGGCTCGTCGCGGATCTCCTGGGGCGCATCCCCGCCCCCGGCGACCGGGCCGAACTGCCCGGCTGGCGGCTCTCGGTGCGCCAGGTCGACCGCTACCGCGCCGAGCGCGTACGGATCGTGCGGACGGACCCGGCGTCCGATCCGGTGTCCGATCCGACGTCGGAACCGCTGTCGGGCCCGGCGTCCGAGCCGGTTCCGGATCCGGTGGCCGGCCACCTGGACGGGCCCGTTCCCGTCGGGGCGGAGGCGGTCCGATGAGCACCCTGCCGCTTCTCTTCGCCGTCTTCCTCGTCCTGGCCAACGGCTTCTTCGTCGGAGCCGAGTTCGCGCTCGTCTCCGTGCGCCGCAGCCAGATCGAGCCGCTCGGCGGCGCCCGTGCCAAGCAGGTCCTGCACGGTCTGGAGAATCTGCCGCAGATGATGGCGGCCGCGCAGTTCGGCATCACCGTCTGCTCGCTGACGCTCGGCGCCGTCGCCGAGCCGACCGTGGCCCGTCTCCTCGAACCCGTCTTCCACGCGGTCGGGGTCCCGGACGGGCTCGTCCATCCGCTCGGCTATGTCATCGCCCTCGCCGCGGTCGTCTTCCTCCACCTCGTCATCGGCGAGATGGTCCCGAAGAACCTGGCGATGGCCGCGCCCGAGCGGACCGCGCTCTGGCTCGCCCCCGGCCTGGTCGGCTTCGCCCGGCTCTGCCGGCCCGTGACGGCCGCGCTCGGCGCCTGCGCCCGGCTGGTCCTGCGGGCGTTCAAGGTCGAGCCGAAGGACGAGGTGGAGGCGGTCTTCACCAGCGCCCAGCTCGGCCGCCTCGTCGAGGACGCCGGCCAGGCCGGACTGCTCGACCCGGCGGAGCAGGAGCGCCTGGAGGACGCCCTCGAACTGGGCACCCGCCCGGTGACGGACGTCCTCATCACCTCGTCCTCCCTGGTCACGGTCCCGCCGACGGTCACCCCGCGCGAGATCGAGGAGCTGACCGTACGCACCGGGTACTCACGCTTCCCGGTCCGCGCCGAGCCGGGTACCGTCTTCATGGGCTTCGTGCACGTGAAGGACGTCCTCGACCTGGACGAACGGGAGCGGGCGGTGCCCCAGCGGCTGTGGCGGCCGATGGCCACGCTCCGCGCCGAACTGCCCCTCGACGACACCCTCACCGTGATGCGTCGCGCCGCGACCCATCTGGCGCAGGTCGCGGACGGCTCGGGCCGGGTGCTCGGCCTGGTCGCCCTGGAGGACGTCCTGGAGATGCTGGTGGGCGAGGTCCGCGACCCCGCCCACCGGGTGGCGTCGGACCGGGTGCCCACCGCGTAGGAGCGGTGCGCACGTCGGGGCGGTCCCTCCGGGGCCCGCCCCGACGGTCGTCGGGTCCCTCGCCAGGGCAGTGGGCCCGGGTTCCGGCAGCCCGGGTCCTAGTAGCCCGGGGGCTCCTGCTGGGGGCCGCGGTCGACCGGGCCCCGGCCCGACAGGACCTCGCCGTAGGCCTGCATCAGGTCGGCGAGCCGCAGGGTCGCCAGATCGTCCCGGGTCGGCGTGCCGGCGTAGCCGGAGAGCCGCAGATCGCGGTAGGCGCAGGACTTCTCGTACAGGGTGCGCAGGAAGCGGCCGTTGCCCAGCTCGTCGATCCAGCCCTGCTCGACGACGTGCCCGCTGATCGAGCGCAGCTCGTCGCGGGCCTCGTCGTCCCAGCCGTCGCCGTTGGCCGCGGCGAGGACCTCGCCTATGGCGGTGAGTTCCAGCGGCCGGTACGAGGGGAAGTCCACCCGGGTGGTGAACCGGGAGGAGAGTCCGGGGTTGGTGTTGAGCAGCCGGTCCATGCCCTCCGGGTAGCCGGCCAGGATGACCACGAGATGGTCGCGGTTGTCCTCGGCCCGTTTGAGGAGCACCTGGAGGGCCTCGTCCCCGTAGGCGTCGCCCTTGCTGTAGCCGGTGTTGGAGAGGGCGTACGCCTCGTCCACGAAGAGCACCCCGCCGACGGCCGAGTCGATCAGCTCATTGGCCTTGACCGCGGTCTGCCCGAGGAACTCGCCCACCAGATCGGCCCGTTGGGCCTCCACGAGATGGTCGCCGCCGAGCAGTCCGAGGGCGTAGAAGACCCGGCCGAGGATCCGCGCGACGGTGGTCTTCCCGGTGCCCGAGGGGCCGGAGAAGACGAAGTGACGTTTGGGCGGCTGGACCGGAAGTCCCTCGCCGGCGCGGAGCCGCGCCATCTCCAGCTGCGCCGACAACGCCTTGACCTGACGCTTCACCGGTTCCAGGCCGACCATGCCCTCCAGTTCGGCGAGCGCCTCCGCGAGCAGCACCGGATCGGTGGGGCCCGCGGGAAAACGCGGTGGCACCGGCTGGGACGGCACCGGGGCCTTCTGGCGTACGGTCTCCGGCGGCGTCACCGGGGCCATCGGCGGCACGGGATCGGGCGCGAGGCGCACTCCGTCGCCCAGCGGGCCGGCCGGGTCGGGCTCGGCGCCCGGCGCCGGGTCCGCGGTGTCCTGGCCGAGACCGCCGCCGGCGGTGCCCAGGGCGACCGTCGCGAGCCCGGCCGGGTCGTCGTACCCCTCGAAGCCGTCGTACTCGGCGATCGCCGCGAGCCGGGCCGCCGTGTCCATGAAGGTGGGGTCGATCCGGTGCACGGCCCGGTAGAGGGGCAGGGCTGCGGCGCTGCGGCCGGTCCCCTCGTGGGCGCGGGCCAGCCAGTACCGCAGCTCCTTGCGCTGGGGCTGCTCGCTGCGGCAGCGCATCAGCGAGGCCGACAGCAGCGGCTCGGCCTGCCCGTACATCTCCAGGCGCACCCGGGCCATGCCGCCGAAGAGCCCGGCCTCGATGCCGAGCAGCGGATCGTCGACCAGGGTCTCGGTGTACCGGACGAGCTGGTCCCAGTCCTTGACGAGATAGGCCCGGCAGGCGTGCAGAAAGCGGACCTGGGGGTCGGTGTCGACCGGGGGGAGCCCCGCGAGGGCGCGGTCCAGCTCCGGTACGTGGCGCCCGTCGAGCCAGTGGGAGGCGTGCGCGAGCAGCAGGTCGCGCGGGCTCTCCAGGACCGGCTGCACCCACCAGCCCAGCCAGTACCAGGAGTTGAGGGTGCGCCGGTACCGGGTCCGCTGCTCGCCGAAGCGGTCGCGGCTGCGGTACATGCGTAACAGCGCGGTCGTGGTGTCGACCCGGAGCGCGTGCAACCCGAGCCAGGCGTCCGCCATCCCGGGGTCGATCCTTACCGCCGTCCGAAACTCGTCCTCCGCCTGCGGATACGCGCCCATCGTGTAGGCGTCGATTCCGCGCAGCCAGGCGAGCTCGGCCGGGGCCTGCGCGCCCTGCGTGCCGATGTCCATCGGGTCCCCCACAACCGTCTTCGCATGGACGGGATTTGACCGCACCTGGGGGCATCGTACCTGCGCAGGGGGTGTGTACTTAAGGAGAAGCACATGATCCGGAAGCGGTGACCCTGGGTGAGCATCAGGGGCCGCGAAGGGCCCTTGGGAGGGCCGTCAGGGGCAGAACGAAGCCCCCGATCACGGGGGAACAACCGGGGGCTTCGCGTCCGCGGCGGCTCCGAAAAGCCGCACATTCAGAACGTAAGACCTGTACGCCCCTTGGGTCAAGCGGAGTTGAGGCACTTGCGAAAGCGGACTTTCGGCCCCTCAGTTCACGGACATGAAGCCGTCACGGTACGTGATGATCTGGTCCGTGCCCGCTGTCACACCCGGCCCGGGGAGCCAGTCGTACCCCTCGTGGCGCTCGCGTACCAGGGTGTCGGCGAAGGGCCGGGAGGGGTCCCCGGCGAAATGGCGAGTCTCCGCCACGGTCCAGCCGTCCCAGAAAGCGGCCTGGTCCGGGCCGTCCCGATGGCGGCCCCGCGCCCACGACTCCTCGGGACCGCGCTCCATCCACAGCAGCCACGCGAGGAACGGCCGCACCACCGCCCGTCCCACGCCGACCCCCTCGACGAGGACGACCGGGGCCGGCGGGAGCTCGCGCGTCTCGCCGAAGCGGTGGAGGTTCCAGTCGTACGGACGGTACGACGCGCTCTCGCCGCGCGCGAGGGGACCGAGGACCTGCTCCCGCAGCCGCCCGGTCCACTCGAAGAGCTCCTCGTGCGTGGCGAGGTCGTCGAGGTGGAGGACGGGGGCGTCGCCCAGGGCGGTGGAGAGGCGGGCGGCCAGCGTGGACTTGCCGGAGCCCGCGTGGCCGTCGACCGCGATCAGCCGGACCGGTCCGCAGGAGGGCGGCAGCCGGAGCAGCGCGTGGGCCGCGCGATCGAGGTCGTTCATGGGCCCAGGGTAGGGGAGTGGGGGACCGTCGCAGGTCAGGGAGGTACCGCCGTCAGTGGTAGAGACCAATATTGGTGCGGCGACGCGGGGCGAAGTGCTGGCGGAGGCGTGGTGGAAGCCGCGATAGTGGGGCGCGCGCGGCCCGTCCGTGCGCCCTGCGGGTCCCGGCGCCCGGAGGCCACTACGCCCGCGTGCCCGCCCGCCCGCGGGCCCGGCCCGGTCCGCCGGCCCCCTGCCTCAAGACCCGGCCCGCCCCACGCCCGCCCGCTCGCCCTGCCGCTCGCTCGTCCGGCTCGTCCACAGGTTCGTACGCCCACCGTTCTCGACTGGGGGTCACCGTCCATGACCAGCTCCACCCCGCGCAGAACCGTTCTCGCAGCGGCCCTCGCGGCCGCCGGAACGGCGGCCACGGCCGCTCCCGCCGTTGCCGCCGTCCCCGACCGTGCCGCCCGCCGCCCGGGCGCGGACCCGGCCTCCGCCGGGGACGCGGGGCGGGGCCACGCCCCCGCACCCGGCCTCGTCGACAACCGCTTCTGGGCCTCGTACACGGACTGGAGGTGCGGCAGCGCGGCCGGTACGAGGGCGGTCGCCGGACACCGCCCGGGTCTGGTCCTCGCCGCCCCGGCCGGGCGCACCGACTACACCGACCCGCACACCGGGCGGACCTCCGCTTGGGAGTACGCCGTCTGGACCTCGCCCGAGCACACCCCGACCGTGCCCGCCGCCGAGGTCATCGCCTCCTGGAACGCCCACACCCCGCCCGGCACCTGGCTCCAGGTCGAGCTGTCCGGCACGTACACCGACGCGACCGCCACCCCCTGGTACGTCCTGGGCCGCTGGGCCTCCGGGGACGGCGACATCCGGCGGACCTCGGTCGACGACCAGACCGACGGCAGGAGCACCGTCTGGACCGACACCTTCGCGATCGACGACACGGCGAGCGGGCTGCGGCTGGCCTCGTACCGCCTGCGGCTGACGCTCTACCGCGCCCCGGGCAGCGGTCTCACGCCCACGGTCTGGCGGATCGGCGCGATGGCCTCGGACATCCCGGACCGCTTCACGGTCCCGGCCTCCGGCCCGGGGCTCGCCCGCGAGCTGGCCGTGCCGCGCTATTCGCAGAACACCCACGTCGGGCAGTACCCCGAGTACGACAACGGCGGCGAGGCGTGGTGCAGCCCGACCTCCTCCCAGATGATCGTCGAGTACTGGGGGCGCCGTCCCTCGGCCGAGGACCTCGACTGGGTGAACCCGGCCTTCGCCGACCCCCAGGTCTGCCACGCGGCCCGCTTCACCTTCGACCACCAGTACGAGGGCTGCGGCAACTGGCCCTTCAACGCCGCCTACGCGGCCACGTACCCCGACATGAACGCCGTGGTCACCCGGCTGCGCTCGCTCACCGAACTGGAGAGCCTCGTCCGGGCCGGCATCCCGGCCATAACGTCCCAGTCCTTCCTCAAGGAGGAACTGACCGGGGCCGGCTACGGCACCTCAGGCCACCTCATGACCGTCATCGGCTTCACGGCGGACGGCGACATCATCGCGAACGACCCCGCCTCCCCGAGCAACGAGGCCGTCCGCCGGGTCTACCGACGCCGCGAGTGGGAGAACATCTGGCTCCGCACCAAGCGCTACGACGCGAACGGCAAGGTCAGAAGCGGTACGGGCGGGGTCTGCTACGTCTACTGGCCGCACAGACCGTCACCGACCCAACGCCGCGCGCTGCAGGATCTCGGCCTGGCGTGAGCATGCACGGACCGGCGGCCGCCTCGACGACCTGACGGCAGCGTTCCTGTCAGTCCTGCGCGAGGCGGCCGTACCGGTCCGCCGTCATCCCGCCGCGAACCGGCCCTCGTTCCCCCGCCGAACGCCGAATGATCATGACCTGCGGTAACGGTCTACGCTCGGCCGCGACCACGTGCGCTGTGTCATGCGCACGGCATTGACGGCGGCGGATTCGCCGCCAGGGGGAGCGCGGGCCCGGGGGGTCCGCGCCGTAAGGAACGCATGTATCAGCACATCAAACAGAAGATCGTCACGCTCGTCACCGTCCTGTGCCTGACCGTCGTCGGGGGCGCGGGGACCGCGGCGGCGGCCGGGCAGGCCGAGCGGGAACCCACACTGCTGGAGATCGCGGCACGGTTCTCGAAGTACTCCCAGTGCGGTGAGAAGCCGCTGCTCGAGCGGCCGAAGTGTTACAAGGAGTTCGCGCTCACCTCCGTCAAGATCGGCGTCGGCGTGGGGCTCTATCTCTACATCTCGCAGAAGGCGATGCGGGACGGCGGCGCGTCGTTCGTCGCGTTGAACAAGGAACTTCGGGCGCTCGACAGCCTGCAGCCCCTCGCCCTGCTGGACCCGGACAAGGAGACGGATCCCGAGAAGAGGCGCCAGATCCTCGACCAGACGGTCAAGGCGCTCAAGGCGTCCAAGCCGCACCTGGACAGGCTCCGCGGCAACCTGGTGGACGCCTCGCGGATCCTCGGCGATCACAACGACTCCGTCCTGGCCCTCGTCCTGCTCACCCTCGCCGCCCCGGAGTACCACCAGCCGCCCAGGCCCCTGCCGGACTACGACGTGGAGATCCTGGACATCGGCGGGTTCTTCAAGGACATCAACAAGGCCCTCGACCAGACCATCGCGGGCATGGACCAGATGAACGCCGGCCTCGACCAGATGAACGACGCGATGGTCGACGTCAACCGGGGCATCGACCAGGTCAACAAGGGCCTGAACCAGGCCAACAAGGGCATGAAGGAGCTCAACAAGGGCGTCGCCCAGGCCAACAAGGGCATGGACCAGACGAAGAAGGCGGTCTCCGACTTCAACAAGGCGGCGGACCGCCTCCACGAACTGCCGGACATCGACTTCGACTTCTCGAAGATCGCCGACAACATCGGCGCGAACGGCATGTCACCCGCGGAGCTCGCCGCGCAGGAGCGCAGGATGTCCCTGCTGCTCGACCTGCTGCCGGGCATCGGCGACGGCAAGGGCATTCTGGACGCCCTCACCGGCAAGGACTCCGGCACGGGCGAGCAACTGAGCACCACCGACCGGATCCTGGGCTCGCTCGCGATGCTGCGCTGGCTCAAGACCGGCGGCAAGCTCATTCCCGACGACATCCGCTCCGCCCGCAAGGCCGACGACGTCTTCGCGTGCAACAGCTTCCCGGCGGGCACGCGGGTCCTGATGGCAGACGGATCGCACCGGACGATCCAGGACGTCCGGGAGGGCGACCTGGTCCTGGCGACCGAAGCCGGCGGCGACACGGAGCCGACCGAGCCCCGGCCGGTCCTGTCGGTGCCGTTCACCTCCTCCCTGACGGACAAGACGTTCGTACGCCTCACGGTCACCGCGGGCGACGGCACGGAGTCGTCCGTGACGTCCACCGAGGGCCACCGGTACTGGCTGCCCGAGCGCCGGTCCTGGGTGTCCGCCGGCACCGTGGTGGCAGGCGACCGTCTGCGGACGGCGGAGGGCGCGCAGGTCGCGGTGACCGCGACGGCCCGATTCGCCGCGCACCAGGACACGTACGACCTCGACGTGAGCGGTATCGACAGCTACTACGTCGAGATCGGCACCGAGGACGTCCTCGTCCACAACTGCACCGACCTGGGGCGTGCCCAGCGCCTGTTCCCGGGCGTCGCGCACACCCTCGACGAGCATGTCGACGTGGACCTGCAGCAGATGAAGAACCTGGCGATCAAGAAGACCGAGAAGATCGGCAGGCCCACGCCCAGCTCGCGGTGGTCGAGCGCGGACCTGGCGCAGAAGGCGGTCAACCAGCTCGTCGACGAGAACAAGGCCCGCATCGACAAGTGGGTACGGGATTCCGGCAAGCCCGGAAAGCCGCAGCAGCTCACGCTGACGGGGACCTACGGGACCGGGTCGCTCGGTGACAGTGTCGACCACCTCGGCAACCATACGAGGACGACGAGCAACCGCTTCTCCGTGACGCTGGCCGTGAAGCAGGGGCACAAGCCCGGCGGCTTCTACGTCCTGACCGCCTACCCGCTGTGACGAGGAGCAGTTCCGTGCATGACCGGGAATCTCAGCACGAGTGGATGGACTTCGACTTCGGTGTGACCGCGCTGGGGTCCTCCTTCCACGGGGACTGGGTCCTCGACGCCGAGGACGAGCTGGATCATGTCCGGGCGTACCTCGGCGCCCCGGAGGGCGACCCCACGGGCCTCATCCTTCTCGTCGAGGACATCCTGCGGCTGCGGGACTCGGGGCTCGACGGCGAGGAGCTCAACCTGTTGTGGCGGGCCACGGACCCGCCGTACGGCGGGTCGCCGGAGATCCGGGGCGCCGAGCGCGCGTGGCTGGAGCGGCTCCTCGTCGTGGCCGTTCCCCTGGCGCGTGCGAGTGGCGCGTCGGAGGCCGACTGCTCCTCGTACCCCCCGTGCGGGGTGGGCGGGCAGAGCGCGGTGGCGGTGGAGCATCGGCGGCTGGCGGCCGAGGTGGTGGAGCTGGTCGGGAGCCTCGACCAGCGGCCGGACCGGAGCCACGTGCCGCTGGAACCGCCGCTGGAACCGGTGCGGGACGCACTGGTGCGCTGCGCCGAGACGGTGTGCTCGGAGCTCGCGTTCCGCTTTCTGCTGAGGGCCGCAGACAAGCTCTGCTCGCGCCTGTCGCCCGTGACGTACCGTCGCCTCGAACGGCTCGGCGCGGCGTTCGGGTACGGTCCGCACGTCGTCGACGCGGTTCGCTATCTCGTGGCCTGACCTGCGGCGCGCCGGTCGGATCGACGGGCGGGTGGGCGAAGGGAGCCCGCCCGTCGCTCCTGGTGCCGGGGCCGTGATCACACGGACCGGTCTTGTCCGGAGAGCCGATCGAGGGCCGATTCCGTCCGGCTCCGCACCGAGCGGCACGACGCGAGCGGGGGAGTGGTCTCCGGCACAGGAGGGGGCCGCTCCCTCTGCCTCCCCGACCGGCCCTCGCCCGCCCGACGCAGGGCAGTCGCGGCCCTCGGCGTCGTCCGGCGCGACGGTGCGGCCCCGGGGGACGTGACCGACGTCTCTACCCCGGGGCCGCCCCCGTACCGCAAGGTGGTCGCCATGACCTCCACCTCCGCCGCCGCCACCCGACTCCTCGTCCGCGCCCGGACGGGCGGCCCGAAGGACGACCGGGGTCCCAAGCTCCTCGAGCACGTCCTCGGCTGGACCCTGGTCGTCCTGCTGGCCGTGCTCGTCACCCGGGCCGGCCTCATGTGACGTCGGCGGACCGTCGGCGCTGAGCCGACGGGAGTGCTCCGCACGGCCGCCTCCTCGGTCGGCCGTGCCTCCACGGGGCCCGTTCTGAGCCGACGGGAGCGCTCCGCACTGCCGCCTCGGTCCGCCCGTGCCGCCTCGGTCCGCCGTGCCTCCCCGGGCCCGTCCGGAGCCGGTGGGACCGCTGCGCACGGCCACGTCGGTCGGCCGTGCCCCTCGGCGTCCGTGTGATCCCCCGGTCGCCGGGTGATCCCGATGCCTCGAACGGGCATACTCCCCGCGACCCCGCGCGCGCCCCGCACGCCCGTGCCCGTGCCCGCGCCCGGCAGGGAGGAGCGCCCGGCCATGGCCGACACCACCCCGGACGGCGTCGAACGCCGGCTGCCCACCGACGAGGCCCGCGAGCTGCTCGCCCTGACGCGGGACATCGCCCGGCGGGAGATCGCTCCGCGCGCCGCCGAGGAGGAGGCCGCCGGACACTTCCCCCGCGAGCTGTTCGCCCTGCTGTCCCGCTCCGGGCTGCTCGGACTGCCCTACGACCCCGAACACGGCGGGGGCGGTCAGCCGTACGAGGTCTACCTCCAGGTCCTGGAGGAGCTGGCCGCCGCCCGGCTCACCGTCGGGCTCGGCGTCAGCGTCCACAGCCTCTCCTGTCATGCCCTCGCCCGCTACGGCACCGACGAGCAGCGAGCCGCCCATCTGCCCGCGATGCTGGGCGGTGGCCTTCTCGGCGCCTACTGCCTTTCCGAACCGGCCGCCGGATCGGACGCGGCGGCGCTCCGTACCCGGGCCGTCCGGGACGGCGACGGCGGCGACTGGGTGATCGACGGCACCAAGGCGTGGATCACCCATGGCGGGATCGCCGACTTCTGCACGGTCATGGCCCGGACCGGCGAGGAGGGTGCGCGGGGCATCACCGCCTTCCTGGTGCCCGGGGACGCGCCGGGGCTGAGCGCGGCTCCGCCCGAACGCAAGATGGGCATGAAGGGCTCGCCCACGGCCCAGCTCCACTTCGACGGGGTCCGGGTCCCCGACGCGCGGCGCCTCGGTGCGGAGGGTCAGGGCTTCGCCATCGCGCTCGACGCCCTGGACTCGGGGCGGCTGGGCATCGCCGCCTGCGCGGTCGGACTCGGTCAGGCGGCCCTGGACGTGGCCGTCGCGTACGCCATGGAGCGCCGCCAGTTCGGCCGGCCGATCGCCGACTTCCAGGGCCTCCGCTTCCTCCTCGCCGACATGGCGACCCGGATCGAGGCGGGCCGGGCGCTCTATCTGGAGGCGGCACGGCTCCGGGACGAAGGGCGGCCCTTCGGCCGCTGCGCGGCGATGGCGAAGCTGTTCTGCTCGGACGCCGCCATGCAGATCACGACGGACGCGGTGCAGGTGCTCGGCGGGTACGGGTACACGGCGGACTTCCCCGTGGAGCGGTATCTGCGGGAGGCGAAGATGCTCCAGATCGTCGAGGGCACGAACCAGATCCAGCGGGTGGTGATCAGCCGAGCGCTGCTGAAGGGTGGAAGGTAGCAGGGCAGCCGGAGTCGCCCTCGCGGCGATCTCCGCGCGGGGCTCCTGTTCCCGAGGAGGACTTCTGATGCGCAGCGTGCGTACTCGATGAGCACCTCGCTCGACGGCTACATCGTCGGGCCGGACGGCGGCTTCGACTGGACGGTCCCCGACGAAGAGGTCTTCCGCTTCTGGATCGACGAGATCCGAGGTGTCGGCGTCCACCTGCTGGGCCGACGGCTGTACGAGACGATGCTGTATTGGGAGACCGCCGCCGAGGATCCGTCGCTCGACGACGCCGGGCGCGAGTGGACCGCGCTCTGGAAGCCCCTCCCCAAGGTGGTCTTCTCCCGCACGCTGTCGGAGGTGCAGGGGCGTGCCCGCCTTGCCTCCGGTGGGTTGGCGGAGGAGATCGAACGGTTGCGCGCCGAGCCGGGGGAGGGCGACATCGCGATCGGCGGCGCGACGCTCGCCGCCGAGGCGGCCGTGCTCGGCCTGATCGACGAGTACCAGGTCATGGTCTACCCGGTGCTGGTCGGCGGTGGCATTCCGTTCTTCGCCCGGAACGAGCGCCAGGTGGAACTCGAACTCGTCGAGACCCGTACGTTCGGTCCCAGGGTCGTGTACCTCCGCTATCGCGTGGCGCGCTAGGCAGCAGGATCGCGCGCGGGGCGGGCAGGGCGGCGCGCCAGGCCGGTTCGCGCGCAGGGCCGGGCGAGGGCGCGCGCCAGGCAGGCCGGTTCGCGCGCAGCGCGCAGGGCGCAGGCAGGGTTCATGCGCCGGGCGATGTCGGTTCGCGCAGGGCAGGCCGTACCCGCACGCCGGGCAGGCCGGATCCATCCGGCCGCACCGCGTGTCCGCGTCCGTTCCCGTCAGATCCGCCGGGTGGTGGTCACCGTCCGTGGCCCGGCCGGACCAGAGTCCCGTTGACACGTACCGTGCGGTCCGCCCAGACGGGGCCCGAGGCGAGCCGCGCCCACTCCTGGTCGCGGTGGCCCGGGAGGGTACGTCCCTGGCTCGCCCAGAGGGAGAGCACGGCCTTGTAGATGGGCGGGTCGGCGGGGAGGTGGGTCGGCGCCTGCGCCTGCGCCGGTACGGGGACGGGGATGGGGACCGGCGCAGGGGGATGCGCCGGCGTGGCCGTCGGGGCGGGCGCCGACGGCGGGTGAGGAACCGATTCTTCAAGGCGCGGCTCGGCCTGTCGGTGCCGACCGATTCCGCTGGGCGTCGTGTACAGCGTGGTCATGCCCGGACCAACGCGCCCCGGCGGCCGTGGTCACCGCCGAGGGGATTCGAGCGGCAGTTCGTCCGGTACCCGGTGCACGACTCTGGCCCCTCGACTCGAACCTGACGTACCGTCAGGTTCCCTCGCGGAAGACAGCCCTCGCCGACCAGGAGGTCAGCCATGTCCGTGCACCGGCACGTCGACGACCGGCCCGTCGCACTCGACGAATACCCCGTGCACCAGGCCCCGCTCTCGATGAAGCACCACGTCAGCGGCGACCGCAATGCGTACGACCGGTGCATCTTCCACGTCTTCGACCACACCGGCCGCGCCCTGCTCATCGCCGGTCTCGGGGTCTACCCGAACACCGGGGTCATCGACGCCTACGCCACTCTCCGCGTCGGTGACCGGCTGCACGCCGTCCGGGCCTCCGACGCGCTCGGCGACGACCGGACGAACCTCGCCGTCGGCCCGTTCACGATCACCGTCGACGAGCCCCTCAAGCGTCTCTCCCTGGGCTGCGCGGCCGATCCGGACGACCCCGAGGGCCTCTCGTACGACCTGAGCTGGACCGGCGACTTCCCCGCCGTCTGGGAACCCCACCACACCCAGCGCCACGGCGGCCGCCTCACCCTGGAAGGCCGCCGCTTCGTCCAGGCCGGCCACTGCGCGGGCACGATCAGGGCAGGCGGCGAGGAGTTCGCGGTCACGCCGGGGGAGTGGACCGGCACCCGCGACCGCAGCTGGGGAGTCCGTCCGATCCCCGGCGAGGAGCCCGGCCGCGGCGCCGAGTTCCGCCCCGAGGGCTTCCACTGGCTCTGGATCCCGATGCGTTTCGAGGACCGCTTCCTCATGGTCATCGCCCAGGAGGACGCCGACGGCTACCGCACCCTCAACGAGGCCGTGCTCGTGCGGAACGGCCACCGCGACACCCAACTCGGCTGGCCCCGCACCGAGATCACGTACCGCACGGGCACCCGCCACCCGGAACGCGCCACCGTCCACCTCACCGACCCGACCGGAAAGCCCCTGGAGATAGGCGTCGACATCCTCGCCTCGTCCCCGCTCGCCGTCGGCGCAGGCTATCCGCCCGCCACCGACTGGCAGCACGGCACCTGGCAGGGCCGCGGCTGGATCGACCGGCGTGTCTACGACCTCACGGATCCGGCCGCCCACCCCATGGCGGCGTACGGCGTCACCGACCACGCCGCCCGCTTCACCCTCGACGGCCACACCGGCTACGGAATCTTCGAGCACGGCTCGTTCGGCCGCCACGACCCCAGCGGCTTCGCCGACCACACGTCGACGGCCCGCTGAGCAACCTTCGCGGCCGCGCGTCGAGCGGCCCGCCGAGGAGTCGTCGTCCTCTCGCGTCGGGGGGACGACGCGCCTCCGCGGCGGCCCCAGCGCCGGCCTTTCCCAGGTGAAGGCCCCTCGCGCCGGTCTTCCCGAGGTGACGGCCCCTCACGCCGGCCTTCCGGGCCGACGGCCCCTCGCGCCGGTCTTCCCGAGCCGGCCTTCCCTCGTTCCGGTCTTCCCGAGTCAGCGGCCCCTTGTACCGAACCCTCCCGCGTCAACGGCCCTCCGAGGAGCTCCCCGTGACCTCTGCGCCCCGCCCCCGCACGACCACCCGCGACCCCGAGGAACTCGGGCGCCGGCTCACGGCCTGGCTGGACCGGCATCTGCCCGGTGCCCGTGTCACCGGGCTCGCCGTGCCCGGGTCCAACGGCATGTCCAGCGAGACCCTGCTCTTCGACCTCGACCACCCGGACGCCCCGGTATGCGGCTGCGCTCTGCGGCTGGCCGCCGACCCCGCGGCGTACACCGTGTTCCCCGTGTACGACATGGCACGCCAGCACCGAGTCATGCGGCTGGTCGGCGAGCACACCGACATCCCCGTGCCGCGCGTGCTGTGGCTCGAAGAGGACCCCGAGCCGCTCGGCGCGCCCTTCTTCGTGATGGCCCGCGCCGAGGGCCGGGTCCCGCCGGACGTCATGCCCTACACGTACGAGGGGAACTGGCTGCACGCCGCCACCGACGACGAACGCGCCCTGCTGGAGGCCGAGTCCGTCTCCGTCCTCGCCCGGCTCCACGACCAGTTCCCGGCGAAGGAGGCCGAGTTCCTGCTCCCGGACGGGCCGGGGACGCCATTGCGTCGGCATGTCGACGCCCAACGCGCCTACTACGCCTGGGTGGTGGACGGGCTCGCGCCCTCGCCGCTCATCGAGTCGGCCTTCGACTGGCTGGAGGCGCACTGGCCGGCCGACGAGGGCCCGGCCGTCCTCGGCTGGGGCGACGCGCGCATCGGGAACATCGTCTACGACGGATTCGTCCCCGCCGCCGTCCTCGACTGGGAGATGGCGGCCTGTGTCCCGCGGGAGGTCGACCTGGGCTGGGCGGTCTACCTGCACCGCTTCTTCCAGGACCTGACCGTCGGCTTCGGTCAGCCGGGGCTGCCCGGATTCCTGCGGCGCGACGCGGTCGAACGGCGCTACGCGGAACTGACCGGACACACCCCGCGCGACATGGAGTTCCACACCCTCTACGCGGCGCTGCGGCACGCGATCGTGATGCTCAGGATCGCGTACCGGCAGGCCCGCTTCGGCGAGGTCGAGGTACCCGCGGACCCCGACGGCCTGATCCTGCACCACGCCACCCTGGCGGCGATGGTGCGGGGAAGCTACTGGTGAGCGGAGGGGCCCGGAGGCCCCGTCCGGACGGGGCCTAGGCCGCGCGCCGCATGTGCGGCACCCGGATCGGGCGCGAACCCGGTCCGCCGACGTGCGAGAACGGCTGCGTGCGCCAGTCGAGACCCTGGGGGAGCGTCAGGAGCAGGGCGGTGTCCTGCTCCTGGATCTCCAGGGTGTCGTCGGCCGGGCGGGCCTCGGTCGCCGACAGGCCCGTGCCCGGGCAGACCGTCAGGACGAAGGGGTTCCACGGCGTCGGGCAGAGCGCGTGCTCCGGCAGCGCGTCCTCGTCCGCGAGCAGCGCGATCGGCTGCACGCACTCCGGGCAGATGACCCGGAACATCTCAAAGGTGTCGTACGCGTCGAGCTCTTCGGACGTGTCGACCGAATCAACAGGCTCCTGCATGGAGAATCTCCCCCTCGGGTGGGTCGGCCGGATCTGTACGGCCTCGACCACAGCAAGCACTTCCCATGCGGCCGTCCGCATAATCGTGTGGCAGTACCCGAGGCCGGACGCAAACCTGTGGCGTTCGTCACATGCCCGCCGCAGGTGCCCCGTGATGACCCATACCGCCCGATTGTGGTCGACCCCGCCGGTGCCGCTCCCCTGCGGGAGCAATAAGGTCACCGCATGGAGGAGCTGGATCGTCAGATCGTCGAGTTGCTCGTCAAGGACGGGCGCATGAGCTACACCGACCTGGGTAAGGCCACGGGCCTGTCCACGTCGGCGGTGCATCAGCGCGTCCGTCGTCTGGAGCAGCGCGGAGTCATCCGCGGCTATGCGGCCGTCGTGGACCCGGAGGCCGTGGGCCTGCCGCTGACCGCCTTCATCTCGGTCAAACCCTTCGACCCCAGCGCCCCCGACGACACCCCCGACCGGCTCGCCGACATCCCGGAGATCGAGGCCTGCCACAGCGTCGCCGGTGACGAGAACTACATCCTCAAGGTCCGGGTCGCCACCCCGCTGGAGCTGGAGCACCTGCTCAGCCGCATCCGTTCCCAGGCCGGTGTCTCCAGCCGCACCACCGTCGTCCTCTCCACCCCGTACGAGGCGCGGCCGCCGCGCATCTGACCGGAACGGCCGCCCACGGGCGGGGCCGTACGACGCCCGACCGGGGCCGCGCGACGCGCGCGTGGGGGCCGTGCGGCCGAGGCGGGTGCGGGCCGTACGGCGTGCGCGTCGGGCCCTCAAGGGGGACCTGCCGGACAAACCGGGTCCCGGCAGGTCCTAGCCTGGTCGCATGAGTGAGTCCATGCCCCCTGCGTCTCCCGCCGAGCACCGCACCGTTCTGCTGCGCGGTGGAGAAGTCCACAGCCCCGCCGACCCCTTCGCCACCGCCATGGTGGTGGAGCGCGGGCACGTCGCCTGGGTGGGCTCGGAGGGCGCGGCCGACGCCTTCGCCACCGGTGTGGACGAGGTGGTCGACCTGGAGGGCGCGCTCGTCACCCCGGCGTTCGTCGACGCGCATGTCCACACCACCGCCACCGGGTTCGCCCTCACCGGGCTCGACCTGTCCGCCGCCGTCTCGCTCGCCGAGGCGGCGGAGCTGATCCGCGCCCACGCCGCCGCCCGCCCCGAGGACCGCATCCTCGTCGGCCACGGCTGGGACGCCTCCCGCTGGCCCGAGCGCCGGCCGCTCACCCGCGCCGAACTCGACGAGCTCACCGGCGGACGCCCGCTCTACCTCACCCGCATCGACGTCCACTCGGCCGTCGTCACCACCGCCCTCCTGGACCTCGTCCCCGGCGTCCGCGACCTGGACGGCTTCCGCGACGGGCAGCGGCCGCTCACCGGCGACGCCCACCATGCCGTGCGGGCCGCCGCCTTCGGCGCCGTCTCCGCGCGCCAGCGCACCGAGGCGCAGCGCGCGGCCCGGAGCCGGGCCGCCTCCCTCGGCATCGGCACCGTGCACGAGTGCGGCGGCCCCCGCATCTCCTCCGAGGACGACTTCACCGGCCTTCTGGACCTGGCCCGCGACGAGGCCGGCCCCCGGGTCGTCGGCTACTGGGCGGACCTCGACGTCGAGCGGGCCCGCGCCCTCGGCGCCCTGGGCGCGGCCGGCGACCTGTTCGCCGACGGCTCCCTCGGCTCCCACACGGCCTGCCTGCACGAGCCGTACGCCGACCATGCCGACACCGGCCACACGGGGGCCGCCCACCTGGACGCGGCCACCATCGCCCTCCATGTCGTGGCCTGTACCGAGGCCGGCCTCCAGGCCGGCTTCCACGCCATCGGGGACGCCGCCGTGACCGCCGTCGTGGAGGGGGTCAGGGCCGCCGCCGAGAAGCTCGGCCTGGCCAGGATCCGGGCCGCCCGGCATCGCGTCGAGCACGTCGAGATGCTCAGCCCCGAGACCATCGCCGCCTTCGCCGAGCTCGGCCTCACCGCCTCGGTCCAGCCCGCCTTCGACGCTCTGTGGGGCGGCGAGGAGGGCATGTACGCCGACCGGCTCGGCGCCGAGCGGGCCCGCACCCTCAACCCGTACGCGGCGCTTCTGCGCGCCGGTGTGCCGCTGGCCTTCGGCTCGGACAGCCCGGTGACCCCGCTCGACCCCTGGGGCACTGTCCGGGCCGCCGCGTTCCACCGCACCCCCGAGCACCGGATCTCCGCCCGCGCCGCCTTCACCGCGCACACCCGGGGCGGCTGGCGGGCCGTGGGCAGGGACGACGCGGGGACGCTGGTACCGGGCGCACCGGCCGACTACGCGGTCTGGCGCACCGAGGAACTCGTCGTCCAGGCTCCCGACGACCGGGTGGCCCGCTGGTCCACCGACCCGCGCTCCGGAACGCCCGGTCTGCCCGATCTGTCCCCCGGAGTGGACCTCCCCGTCTGTCTGCGTACGGTCGTGCACGGGCAGTCGGTGTTCGTACGGCCGAACGAGTGATGTAGGGATATGTCCCACCAGGGACAGCCCTTCCGCACGCTTGTCCCCGACCTGCGGATCTTCCCCTCCGGCCTGGCCTTTTGGGAAGTCTCCGCAGGTCAAGCGGGTGTTGACAGTCGACCGTCGGGGGCGGGTAGGTTCTCCGCGTCCACCACAGGACGTCCGACCGGACAGGATCTCCACGCATGCGCCGAACGCCGCCCGCGCCTCGGCCGCGAGGGAAGGTTTCTCCGGCGGAAGGTGCGACCCGGGTGGGGCCCGGACGTTCAGTAGACAACGGCTTTCGGTCGATCCGCCGCCAGCGGATCCCGGGTCGGACCGAAGGACGACGGGCCCCGCACCGCACGTCACACGCGTGAACGGCCCTGCCGGCCACCGCCTCGCCCTCGGGTCCCGACTCCCTCGGGCAGCCGCCCCGCCCCTCACGGAAGACCCGCCGCGCCGGAGCACTCCGGGGACCTCGCTATGGTGGGGGCCTGTGTATGTATCCGAAGGGGCAGTAGTGAACGACGGTGGCCAGAGGCGTTACGGCCCGCTCGGCAAGGCCTTGGTGATCATTCCGACCTACAACGAGGCGGAGAACATCAAGCCGATCGTCGCGCGGGTGCGGGAAGCCGTACCCGAGGCGCACATCCTCGTCGCCGACGACAACAGCCCTGACGGTACGGGCAAGTTCGCGGACGAGATCGCGTCCGACGACGACCATGTGCACGTCCTCCACCGCAAGGGCAAGGAGGGGCTCGGTGCCGCCTACCTCGCCGGCTTCCGGTGGGGCATCGAGCACGGGTACGGCGTCCTCGTCGAGATGGACGCCGACGGCTCCCACCAGCCCGAGGAGCTCCCGCGGCTGCTCACCGCCCTCAAGGGCGCGGACCTCGTCCTCGGCTCCCGCTGGGTGCCGGGCGGCCGCATCGTGAACTGGCCGAAGTCCCGCGAGTTCATCTCCCGCGGCGGCAGCCTCTACTCGCGCGTGATGCTCGACGTGCCGATCCGCGACGTCACCGGCGGCTACCGGGCCTTCCGCAAGGAGACCCTGGAAGGCCTGGGCCTGGAGGACGTGGCCTCGGCCGGCTACTGCTTCCAGGTCGACCTGGCCCGCCGCGCCGTCGCCGCAGGCTTCCATGTCGTCGAGGTCCCGATCACCTTCGTGGAGCGCGAGATCGGCGATTCGAAGATGAGCCGGAACATCGTGGTCGAGGCGCTCTGGAGGGTCACCGGCTGGGGCCTGTCGGCGCGAGTGGAGAAGGTCGGCAGGAAGCTCGGCCGCAAGGCCTCCTGACCGCCTGCCGGGGCGTTCTGTACTGATCTTTCCTTTACGACGTTCCGGCGGGGCGCCAGGCACACTGGGGTCCATGACGACCGGCGCAACGCCTCCCCTCGCCCCGAAGCGCTCACGCGCGCGTACCTTCCTTCCGCTCGCCGTCGCCGCCTGGCTGGTCCTCGAGATCTGGCTGCTCACGGTGGTGGCCGACGCGGCCGGCGGACTGACCGTCTTCGCCCTGCTCGTCGGCGGCATCGTGCTCGGTGCCGCCGTCGTCAAGCGGGCCGGCCGCCGTGCCTTCCGCAACCTCGGCTCGACCTTCCAGCAGGCCCAGGCCGCCGCGCAGACGGGCACCATGCCGTCGGCGCCGGAGCGGACCGGGGCGGAGGACCGCAACGGCTTCCTGATGCTCGGCGGTCTGCTCCTGATGATCCCCGGTCTGATCTCGGACGTCCTCGGCCTGTTCCTGCTGATCCCCCCGGTCCGCTCGCTCCTCGGGCGGTACGCGGACCGGGCGGCCGAACGCCGGATGGCCGCCGCTCCTCCCGGCAGCCTCCAGGACGCCTTCCAGCAGGCTCGTATCCACCGCCCGGACGGCAAGGTCGTCCAGGGTGAGGTCATCCGCGAGGACGCCGCTCAGGGCCCGCGTCGGGCCGACGAGCCCCGCCCGCCCCTGACGTCCTGATGCTCCACCCGTGCCCCGGTCCTCCGTCGCGACGGAGGACCGGGGCACGGAAACGCCGCGGGGCCCGGTACACAGTTCGTGTACCGGGCCCCGCGGCGTTGTGCCACCGGTGCGTCCGCTAGGCGGACTTGCGGCTGTCGCGCGGATGCACGGCGATGTTCATGGCGCCGGAACGCAGGACGGCCAGCCTCTCGGCGAGGACCTCCTCCAATTCCTCGCGGGTGCGTCGCTCCATGAGCATGTCCCAGTGCGTACGCGCAGGCTTGCCCTTCTTCTCCTCGGGTCCGTCCCCGTCCACCAGGAGTGCCTGGATTCCGCAGACCTTGCACTCCCACTCCGGCGGAATTTCCGCTTCCACCGAGAAGGGCATCTCAAAACGATGGCCCTTCTCGCATGCGTACTCCACGGCCTGGCGCGGGGCCAGATCGATGCCGCGGTCGGTCTCGTAGCTCGTCACCACGAGGCGCGTGCCGCGAAGAGCTCGCTCACTCATGAATCGTGCCTCCCGGGCTTGTCGCCCACAGGACAGGTGTCGCTGTCGTCGTTATCCGGTCAACGTCCGGTCGGCGGTAAAGATTCCCGTGCCGGGTCATGCGTCGCCCGTCGTGCCGCCCCTTGTTGTACCCACCAGTGCCCGTTTTGTCACATCTGACGGCAGATGTGACCCGGTGTCTTCACCAAAGCAGCACGCAGTAACGGTCCGCCTGGCAGGCCAAACGCGTACACTACCGCCCTTTCACTGCCACGTCTAAATACGGTCGGGTATCGGGTTCCCGGCGGCTTCCACCGCGCGCCGTACCGGCACCCTGGCGAGCAGGACGAAGCCGACCACGAAGAAGATCACCAGGGAGATGATGGCATCCCGGTAGCTCCCGGTCAGCTGATACGCGAGACCGAACACGAGTGGACCCAGCCAACTGAGCCCCCGGTCGCTCATCTCGTACGCCGAGAAGTACTCCGCCTCCTTGCCGCGCGGCACCAGATGCGAGAACAGCGAGCGCGACAGAGCCTGGCTTCCGCCCAGTACCAGGCCGATCGCGGCCGCGAGACAGAAGAAGAACACGGGCGCGTCGGCCGGCAGGAGATAGCCCGCCACCAGGATCAGCGTCCAGACCGCGAGCGATGCCAGAATCGTCCGCTTGGCGCCGTACGACCGGGCGAGTCGCCCCATGCCGAGCGCGCCCGCCACCGCGAGCACCTGGACCAGCAGGACCGCCGTGATGAGCGTGGTCTGGTCGAGGCCCAGTTCCTCCGAACCGAACACCGAGGCCTGGGAGATCACCGTCTGCACGCCGTCGTTGTAGACCAGGTAGGCGAGCAGGAAGGAGAGCGTCAGCGGATGCCTGCGCATGTCCTTGAGGGTCGCCCGCAGCTGCCGCCAGCCGCTGCCGACCGTGCCCCCGCCGGCGCCCTCCCGTCCCTCCGGGCCGACCTGGCGGTCCCGCAGCCGTCGCAGCGGTACGACGGTGAAGGCGCCCCACCAGACACCGGCCGAGGCCAGACAGATCCGGACCGCCTCGCCCTCGGTGAGACCGAAGGAGTCGTGGCCCGAGTAGAGGATCAGATTCAGTACGAGGACCAGCGCGCCGGACGTGTAGCCGAAGGCCCAGCCTCGCGAGGAGACCGCGTCCCGCTCGTCCGGCTCCGCGATCTGCGGCAGATAGGCGTTGTAGAGCACCATCGAGACCGAGATCGAGGCGTTCGCGACGATCAGCAGGAACGTGCCCAGCAGATACCGGTCGCCCGCCAGGAAGAACATTCCGGCCGTGGCCGTCGCGCCCACGTAGGCCGCGGCCGCGAGCAGCGGCTTCTTCCGGCCCGTACGGTCCGCGATCGCGCCGACCATCGGCATCAGCAGGACCGCGACCACGATCGAGGCCGACACGGCGTACGCGAAGAGCGAGCCGGCCCGCACGGGTATCCCGAGCGGGTGCACATAGCCCTCCGCGTCCGCCGCCGCCCGGGCCACCGAGGTCAGGTACGGGCCGAGGAACACGGTGAGCACGCTCGTCGAGTAGACCGAGCACGCGAAGTCGTAGAAGTACCAGCCCCGCTGTTCCCGCTTGCGTTCGGCGGGATCGGAGGCGTACTCCTCCGGTTCGGTGGTTCCAGCGGTCAAGGCCGCGCCCCCTCGTTCGTCCCCGTGACCGGGCCCGGTGATCCGGGTCCGGAGCCACCGGGACGCGCGCTCAGACCCACACACCCCGCTCGGTCAGCACCGAGCGCAGCGTCTCCAGTTGATCGGTCATGATGCCATCGACCCCCAGGTCGAGGAGAGTGTTCATCCGCGCGGGATCGTTCACCGTCCACACATGGACCTGGAGCCCGCGCGCGTGCGCCTCCCGCACGAAGCGGCGGTCCACCACCGGGATGCCGCCCTGCCGCTCGGGGACCTGCGCGGCGATCGCCCCGGCCCGCAGCGCCGCCGGGATGCCGAACGAACGCAGTCGCAGCCCGATCACCCCGCGCACGCCGAACGAGGTGGCCAGCCTGGGGCCCGCCATCCGCTGGGCCCGCGCGACCCGGGCCTCGGTGAACGAGCCCACGCAGACCCGGTCCCAGGCCCGCTTCTTGCGGATCAGGTTCACCAGCGGATACAGCGCCGACTCGGCCTTGAGGTCCACGTTCCAGCGGGCCTCCGGGAACTCGTCCAGGAGGTCGGCGAAGAGCGGCAGCGGTTCCTTGCCCGCCACGCGGGCCTCCCGCACCGCCGCCCACGGCAGGTCGCCTATCCGGCCCGAGGCGTCCGTGACCCGGTCGAGGGTCGCGTCGTGGAAGGCGACGAGAGCCCCGTCCGCCGTCGTGTGCACATCGGTCTCGAAGTAGCGGTAGCCCGCGGCGGCGGCCCGGCGGAAGGCGGCCGCGGTGTTCTCCAGGCCGTTCGCCGTACCGCCGCGGTGGGCGAACGGGAGGGGCGCGGGATGGTCGAGGTAGGGGTGGCGTACGCGAGTCACCGCCGCAGTATGGCGCCTTCCGGTGTCGCCGGGGCGACCGAGGTGCTTCCGGAGTCCGGCTCGGGAACGGCGAACCAGCGAAGGAAGAACTGGGCGAGGGGTCCGATGGCCAGCGCGTACAGCACCGTGCCGACACCGACCGAGCCGCCGAGCAGGAAGCCGGTGGCGACCACCGCCACCTCGATCGCCGTCCGCACCAGCCGGATCGAACGGCCGGTGATCCGGTGCAGACCCGTCATCAGGCCGTCGCGCGGGCCGGGGCCGAAGCGCGCCGCGATGTACAGGCCGGTCGCCACCCCGTTGAGGACGATGCCGGCCACGAGCAGCGGGATCCGCCCCGCCAGGCCGTGGACGTCCGGAACGAGCGCCAGGGTGCCGTCCATCGCCAGGCCGATCACGAACACGTTGGAGACCGTGCCGAGCCCCGGCCGCTGCCGGATCGGGATCCACAGCAGCAGCACCACGGCCCCGACGATGATCGACACCACGCCGATGGTCAGGCCCGTCTTCTCGGCGAGGCCCTGGTGGAGCACGCCCCACGGCTCCAGACCGAGACCGCTGCGCACCAGCAGCGCCGAGCTGACCCCGTACAGCGTCAGCCCCACGTAGAGCTGGACGAGCCGACGGGTGAGGTGCCGGCCGTGGAGGCCGGAGGCGATGGACAAGGTTCTTCCCCCCAGGGTGGTGGTAGTGGACTGGCTCATGACACTCTGTGGCGGTGGAACGGGTGCCAACCATGGCCAATTTGAGGAAGGTGGACTGATTTCGATGGCCCAGTGGACTTCGGCGGTGGGACCGGCTCAGCTCGCCCGGCAGCTCCAGGCGCAGCAGCCGCGGCCCGCCGGACCCGGGACGCGGAAGCCGCCCGCCTACCGCGCCCTGGCCGACGGCATCCGGCTGCTCGTCCTGGAGGGCCGGGTCCCGGTCGCCGCCAGGCTGCCCGCCGAGCGGGAACTCGCCCTCGCCCTGACCGTCAGCCGTACGACGGTGGCCGCGGCGTACGAGGCGCTCCGCGCCGAGGGCTTCCTGGAGTCGCGGCGGGGGGCCGGCAGCTGGACCGCCGTACCGGCCGGGAACCCGCTGCCGGCGCGAGGACTCGAACCGCTGCCCCCCGAGGCGCTCGGTTCGATGATCGACCTCGGCTGCGCGGCGCTGCCCGCGCCCGAGCCCTGGCTCACCCGCGGAGTGCAGGGCGCCCTTGAGGAACTGCCGCCCTACGCCCACACGCACGGCGACTACCCGGCGGGTCTTCCCGCGCTGCGGCAGATGCTCGCCGACCGGTACACCGCGCGCGGCATCCCCACGATGCCCGAGCAGATCATGGTCACGACCGGTGCCATGGGGGCCATCGACGCCATCTGCCACCTGTTCGCGGGCCGTGGTGAGCGCATCGCCGTCGAGTCCCCGTCGTACGCCAACATCCTCCAGCTGATGCGGGAGGCCGGGGCCCGGCTCGTGCCCGTCGCCATGTCCGAGGGGCTCGGCAGCTGGGACCTGGGCCGCTGGCGGCAGGTGCTGCGCGACGCGGCACCCCGCCTCGCGTACGTGGTGGCCGACTTCCACAATCCGACCGGCGCGCTGGCCGACGAGGACCAGCGCCGGCAGCTCGTGGACGCCGCCCGCTCGGCCGGCACCGTCCTGGTCGTGGACGAGACCATGGCCGAGCTCCACCTGGACGACGACCTGGAGATGCCCCGGCCGGTCTGCGCCTTCGACCCGGCCGGCTCCACCGTCCTCACGGTCGGCTCGGCGAGCAAGGCCTTCTGGGCGGGCATGCGCATCGGCTGGGTCAGGGCCGCGCCCGACGTCATCCGTTCCCTGGTGGCCGCGCGCGCGTACGCCGACCTCGGCACCCCCGTCCTCGAACAGCTCGGCGTGAACTGGCTCATGCGCACCGGGGGCTGGGAGGAGGCCGTCACCCTCCGCCGCGACCAGGCGCGGGAGAACCGGGACGCGCTCGTCGCCGCGGTCCGCAGGGAGCTCCCGGAGTGGGAGTTCTCGGTGCCGCGCGGCGGCCTCACCCTCTGGGTCCGCACCGGAGGTCTCTCCGGCTCCCGGCTCGCCGAGGCGGGGGAGAGGGTCGGTGTCCGGGTTCCCTCGGGCCCCCGGTTCGGTGTGGACGGGGCCTTCGAGGGCTTCGTCCGGCTGCCCTTCACGGTCGGCGGACCGGTCGCCGACGAGGCCGCCGCCCGGCTGGCCGCCGCGGCCCGGCTGGTCGAGTCGGGCGCGGGCGGGGGAACCGAACCGCCGCGCTCGTTCGTGGCGTAGCCGCCCGAGCGGTCGCGTGTCACGCGGAGAGGCCGGTACGGACCTGGGTCCGCACCGGCCTCTCCGCGTACGCGTGGTGCTCAGCCCTCCGCGGGAACGGGAGCGTGCAGCGGGGCCGGGCCGGGGTCCGGCTCGGCGCGCGGCGCCGGGGCCGGTTCGGGACTCTTCACGGTGACCGTCTCGATCGCCATGGTCGTCTCCGTGCGGCGCTCCGGGAGGAGTTCGAGCACCGCCTGCCGGTGCGCCTCGCTGGTCGCGTCGTCGTACGGGTCGGGGGTCGCCGGCACCTGGAGGCGCAGCACCGGTCCGGTGCCCAGGCGCGCGTAGCCGCGGCCCGCGGGGACCTGGGGCGTCGGCGTGGTGTGCGGCTCGGCGCCGAGGACGGAGGCGATCCGGTCGGGGGTGGCGGGGCCGAGCACGATCCGGGCCCTGGTGTGGCTGCGTACCGCCTCGCTCAGCGTGTCCGCGCTGTCGAACTGCTCGGCGACCACCACCGTGACCTGGGCCGCGCGGCCGTGCCGCAGTGGTACCTGGAGCAGCTCCTGCGGGTCGGGACGGCCGTCGGCGGCCGCCAGGTCGCCGAGCACGCTCGGCCGGTCGAAGAGGATCCAGAGCGGCCGTCGGGTGTCCTCGGGGGCCGGGTGGCCCGCCTGCCGGGCCCGGTTGGCGGCGATCAGCCGTCGTTCCGTCTCGTGCGCCGCCCACTCCAGGGTGGCCAGCGAGCCGGAGAGCCCGCACTCGACGGCCAGGACGCCGTCGCGGCCGGTGAGGCACGCGTACTCGCCGGTGCCACCGCCCTCGACGATCAGGACGTCACCGTGGGGGAGGGCCTGGAGCGCGATCGAGCGCAGCAGGGAGGTCGTGCCGCTGCCCGGCTGGCCGACGACCAGCAGATGCGGCTCGGTGGAGCGGGGGCCGGTGCGCCAGACGACGGCCGGCGCGTCCTCCGTCCCGTCCGAGGCGACCACGGGCACGGTCCGCTGCACGGCGTCCGCGTCGGTGAAGCCCAGGACGGTCTCGCCCGGCACGGTGACGAAGCGCTGGGCGGCGATGGTGGTGGGCAGGGCGGGCAGCACGCTCATGACGAGCCGGTTGCCCTCCTCGTCCCAGTCGAAGCGGTACTCACGGCCGCGCCCGGACTTGGCGTGCAGCAACTGCTCGATGCGCGCGCGTGCGGCGGGCTCGCCGTCGGTGAAGTACGGAGGGTAGGCGATCTTCAGTCGGGTGGGACGCCCGTCCTCGTCGAAGGCGTACTCCGTGAAGGCGCCGCTCCAGTCGCCGCTGTGGGCGAAGAGCGGGGCGGGGTCCTCAGGGACGGAGAAGTAGGGCACGAGGGCCTCGTACAGGCCCTTGAGCCGGGCGATCTCGGCGTCGTCGGGCCCGGTCTTGACGACCGGGCGCTCGCGTCCCTTCCACGCGGCCGCGGCCATGAGCGTGACGAGCGCGAGGAGCGGCCCGTAGGGCATGAGTGCGACGACCAGGACGCAGGCCGCGACCAGGAGCAGCGTCGGTCCACGCCGTTCCTTGGGGGTCGCGGCCCACCTGACGCGCGCGGACGCGGCCAGCTTCCGCAGACCACGGGAGACCGTGATCAGTGGATGGAGCACGTCGGTGGCACTGTCGGCGGCCGTGCGTGCGATCTCTCGACTACGAGCGATCTGTGCGCTGCCGCTGCTCAGAATGCGGGGGAGTGGTCGCCGGGCCACGAAGTACTCCTGAGGTGGTGGAAGGGACGGAAGGGCGTCAGAACTTGATCCCGCCCAGGAGGCCGGCGAGGCTCTGCCCGCCCGCCGTGATGCTCGGGGCGATGGCCGTACCCGCGAGGTAGAAGCCGAACAGCGCGCTGACGAGGGCGTGCGAGGCCTTCATCCCGTCCTTCTTGAAGAACAGGAAGCAGATGATGCCGAGCAGGACCACGCCTGAGATGGACAGGATCATTGGTTGTTCTCCTGGTTGAGGGGACAGTCACCATGAGTCCTTCCAAGTTCACAGCAAGTATCTATGTGACTAAAGGTGCATTAGAGTGAAAAACGGGTGATTTCACTTGACCGGCGGACGTCGAACGGGCTGTCGAGTGGCGAAATGCCCGGCGTGCGCTAGAGGAGCGACCGACTGCGGACTGCCGTGATCTTTGCCTCGGCCGGGCGCGGTCATGTCACCGAACGGGCAGTACCCTGTCGATTCACTCGTACGGCCGCGCTTGCCGTGCACAGGTCGACAACGCAGGAGAAGGGCGGGCCCACCGATGAGCGAGACTCCGGACCCCGAGGTCATCGAGCTGGCGTCCAAGGTCTTCGACCTCGCCCGGACCGGGGACGCCGACGCGCTGGCCGCCTACGTCGACGCGGGGGTCCCGGCGAACCTCACCAACGACAAGGGTGACTCCCTCGTCATGCTCGCCGCCTACCACGGGCACGCCGCCGCGGTCTCCGCCCTCCTCGCGCGCGGTGCCGACGCCGACCGCGCCAACGACCGCGGCCAGACCCCGCTCGCCGGAGCCGTCTTCAAGGGCGAGGACGCCGTCGTCCGCGCCCTCCTCGACGGTGGCGCAAATCCGGAAGCCGGGACTCCATCCGCCGCCGACACCGCGCGGATGTTCGGCAAGGCCGAACTCCTCGAGCTCTTCGGATCCCGGTGAACGAGCGCTGAACCCCAGGTGAGAGCGGCGTCGTAAATGTGGTCGCGGTGGCGAAATGGGTGGGTCATCATGACGTCGGGCCCGGCAAAACGGGCCACCGACGAGAGGCTGAGGAAGATGGTCACTGGCAGGCGATGGACGACGAGCGGCCCGACATGTCGCCGCACGGCCTAGGCGTACGGGCGATGTACCGCCCGACCCGGGTCTTCCCGGTATCCCCCGGTCGTGTCGACAGCTTGATGTGAGGCGTCTCCCCATGTTCGATCCAGTCATAGCGCCGAGCGGCACCCTGCTCGGCCTGCTGCAGCGGGGCCGCGGCGACGGCACCCTGCACGCACTCGCCGCGCCACGCGCCGAGGCCCTCGCGGCCCTCAACCACTGCGTTCTCGACGACCCCCGCCACGACTGGCAGGTCGAGAACCGCTCCCTCTACTACGCCCGTCTCTACCTGGACCTCCACGGAGGTCTCGACGAGATCGAGGCGCACCTCTTCGGCGCCGAGGACATCCTCGACACCGAGGAGTCCAGGACCGGGCTCGCGCTCGCCGTCCTCGGGCACCTCGCCTCCTACGGACGCCAGGACGCCCTGCTGCTGCTCCGGCGGTACGCGGCGACCGGCACCAACTGGGCCTGGGCCCTCGACGAGCTGGCGCTCCGCGACGACGACGCCGGACTCCGCGCGCTCGCCGTTCCCGTGCTGGCCCGCTTCCCGGCCGACGCCGAGGGCGACGCCGAGCTGGCCGGCGTCGTACGGGACGCCTTCGAGCCACGCCCGTGGCGGCTGTGGGCCGAGGACCAGCGCGATGCCGTCGGCGCCCGGGTCAGGGCCGCCCAGGAACAGGGCTCCTTCGACCGCTGGCAGCGCCAGATGCGCCCCGCCGGGCCCCGCCCCGGCTGGAGCGTGCGCGCCGTCCTCGACTGGGCCCAGGAGGGATACGAGCGCGGAGCCGCGCTCCACGGCCCCGCCGCCCGCTGCCTCACCGCCGTCGCGGGACCCGAGGACAGGCCCGAACTCCTCGCCGCGGCCCGGCACGGCTCGGTGGGCGCCCGGGGCGCCGCCCTGCACCACCTCGCCGAGTCACGGGACCCCGCCGTCCTCGACCTCGTCGAGGCCGCCGCCGACGGCGACTCCCCCGAGGCCGCCGAGGCCGCGATCGCGGCGTACCGCCGCATGTGCGGGGAGGACGCCGTCGCCCGCGCCCGTGCGTGGGTCCGCAGGACCGACGCCCTCGGCGCCGCCGCCGCCGATGTCCTCGCCTGCCGTGGCACCGCCCAGGACTCCCCCTCCGTCCTCGGCGCGCTCCGCGACACCATCCGCTCCGAAGGCCCCGACGCGCCCGCGCTCGGCGGGCTCGTGGACGGCGCGGGCCGCCTCGGCATCGCCTGCGCCGCCCCCGTGCTGCGCCACGTCTACCGCGAGACGGCCTCGTCCCAGCTCCGCGGGCGCGTGGCCCGCGCACTCGCCGCCACCGACCCCACCTTCGCGACCGGCTTCGCCGTCGAATGCCTCTGGGACTGCGAGGAGACGACCCGCGAGGTCGCGGCCCAGCACGCCGAGACCGGTGACGTCCGAGTCGCCGAGCGATTGCGCCGCCTCGCGGCGGACCCGGCCGAGGAGGCCGAGGTCCAGACCGCGGTACGCAACCGCATAGGGCCGGACCTCCAGGTCTGACGCGGCCCTGTCGAGGTCCGGCCCCACCGGTCGGACCCGGTCGTCCCCCGCCACCCGCTCCGGGGCGGCGCGGCCCCCGGCGGAGAACCCGCCGCGCGAGGCCCCGCCCCGGAGGACCGGGCGAGGAGCGGGGGACCGGCCCCAGGCCCTCGGGCGTGCCGTCCCTCAGGCTGCCCGGGCCCGGAACGCTCGGGCTCACGGGCGACCCTGGACCCCGGCGGACGACCCGGCCCTTGAGCGTCTTCGGCCACCCGCGCGCCCGCGCGAAACGCTCATGGGACGTTCCCTCCCCGTCCAGATCGACGTTGGCGGGGACACGCCGAACGCGACGACAACACCTCTATGCGTGTCGTCATCGTCACCGAATCCTTCCCTCCCGACGTCAACGGTGTGGCGCACTGCGCCCTGCAGACCGCGCGCCACCTCGTCCGGCGGGGCCACACCCCGCTCGTCATCGCCCCCGCCGTCGCCGACCCGGCCGCGGACGCCGAGGCCCCCTGTGCCGTCGTCCGGGTACCCTCCCTCCCCCTCCCCGGCTATCCGCAGGTACGCGTCGCCCTGCCCAGCCGTCGCGTCGCCGCGGCCATCGCCGCCCACCGCGCCGACCTCGTCCACCTCGCCGGACCGTTCGTCCTCGGGGTGCGCGGGATGACGGCCGCCACCCGGCTCGGCATCCCCGCCGTCGCCGTCTACCAGAACGATCTCGCCGGCTACGCCCGCACCTACGTGGGAACCGGCGAAGGCGCGGCCTGGCGCCGCCTCCGCGCCGTTCACGGGGCCGCCGACCGCACCCTCGCCCCGTCCTCCGCCGCCGTCCGCGACCTGGAGGCGCACGGCATCGGCCGCATACGGCTCTGGGGCCGCGGGGTGGACACCGCCCGCTTCCGCCCCGAGCTGCGCGACGACGCCCTGCGCCGGGAACTCGCCCCGAACGGGGAGCTCCTCGTCGGGTACGTGGGCCGCCTCGCCCCCGAGAAGCGCGTGGATCTTCTCGCCGGAGCGGGAAGGCTCCCCGGCGTACGACTGGTGGTCGTCGGGGACGGTCCGAGCGGGCCGGCGCTGCGCGGCGCCCTGCCCGACGCCCGGTTCCTCGGCCGCCGCACCGGCGACGACCTCGCCCGCGTCTTCGCCTCGCTCGACGTGTTCGCCCACACCGGCCCCTTCGAGACCTTCTGCCAGACGGTCCAAGAGGCGATGGCCAGTGGCGTCCCCGTCATCGCCCCGGCCGCCGGCGGCCCCCTGGACCTGGTCGACCACGGTCGCACCGGACTCCTCGTACCTCCGGGGGACACGGAGGCGCTGTACGAGGCCGTCGCCTCGCTCGCGGCGTCACCCGCCCTGCGCGCCGCGTACGGCCGGGCCGGCAGGGCCGGCGTCGAGGGCCGTACCTGGGAGGCCCTGGGCGACGAGCTGATCGGGCACTACCGGGAGGTCCTGCGGGAGCGGACGGTGGTGGCGGCATGAGCGGTGACCGCGCCGGGCTCCGCGTCGTGCGGCTCGCCAACTTCGTGACGCCCACCTCGGGCGGCCTCCGCACCGCCCTCGACCCGCCGGCACCGGCTGGGTCCTCCGGCGCAGCCGCGACCTGCTCCCGCAGCTGCTGCTGCTCGCCGGCGCGGAATTGCGCCACTGGGCGGACGGCTCCGGCACCGTCCCCCTCGACGCGCGCGCGGACACCGCCCTCGCCGCCGCCCTCGCGGCCACAATGGGGAGATGAACGGGCGCTGGGAGTTCTGGATCGACCGGGGCGGCACCTTCACCGACATCGTGGGCCGACGGCCCGACGGCCGGCTCGTCACACGCAAGGTGCTTTCGCACGATCCCGCCCGGCGTCACGACGCCGCCGTGGCCGGGATCCGCCTCCTCCTCGGCCTCGGGCCGGGCGAACCCGTCCCGGCCGACCGGATCGCCGTCGTCAAGATGGGCACGACCGTCGCCACCAACGCACTCCTGGAGCGGCGTGGCGAGCCGACCGTCCTCCTCGTCACCGAGGGCTTCCGGGACGCGCTCCGCATCGCCTACCAGAACCGGCCCCGGCTCTTCGACCGGCACATCGTGCTCCCCGAGGCGGTCTACGCGCGCGTGATCGAGGTCCCCGAGCGGGTCGACGCCCACGGCCACGTGGTCCGGCCCCTGGACGAGCGGGCCGTCGCCGACGCGCTCGCCGCCGCCCACCGCGACGGACTCCGCTCGGCCGCCGTCGTCCTGCTGCACGGCTATCGCCATCCGGCGCACGAGGCCCGGATCGCGGCGATCGCACACGACACGGGCTTCACCCAGGTCAGCTCCTCGCACGAGGTCAGCCCGCTGATCAAGCTCGTCCCGCGCGGGGACACCACCGTCGTCGACGCCTACCTCTCGCCGATCCTCCGCAGGTACGTCGACGAGGTCGCCCACGAACTCGCCGGAATCCGCCTCATGTTCATGCAGTCCAACGGCGGGCTGCGAGAAGCCGCGCACTTCCGGGGCAAGGACGCCGTCCTGTCCGGGCCGGCCGGTGGTGTCGTCGGCATGGCCCGCACCTCGGCACAGGCGGGCCACGACCGGGTCATCGGCTTCGACATGGGCGGCACCTCCACCGATGTGTCGCACTACGCCGGCGCCTTCGAGCGTGAACTCGGTACACAGGTGGCCGGCGTGCGGATGCGGGCGCCGATGATGAGCATCCACACCGTCGCGGCGGGCGGCGGGTCCGTGCTGCACTTCGACGGACGCCGCTACCGCGTGGGCCCCGACTCGGCGGGCGCCGTCCCCGGACCCGCCTGCTACCGGCGGGGCGGACCGCTCACGGTCACCGACGCCAACGTCATGCTCGGCCGCGTCCAGCCCGGCCATTTCCCCGCCGTGTTCGGGGAGAGCGGCGACCTGCCCCTGGACGCCGATGTCGTAAGGGAGCGGTTCACGGCCCTCGCGGAGGAGGTCGGCGGTGGCCGCACCCCGGAGGAGGTCGCCGCGGGCTTCCTGGAGATCGCGGTCCTCGGCATGGCCAACGCCGTCAAGAAGATCTCCGTCCAGCGCGGCCACGACATCACCCGCTACGCCCTCACCAGCTTCGGCGGCGCGGGCGGTCAGCACGCCTGCGCCGTCGCCGACGCCCTGGGTGTCGACACCGTGCTCGTCCCCCCACTCGCCGGAGTGCTCTCCGCGTACGGCATCGGACTCGCCGACGCCACCGCCATGCGGGAGCGGTCCGTCGAGGCGGAGCTCGACGCGCCGGGCACGCCCGCGCGCGTGAAGGCTCTCTGCGCCGAACTCGCCGACCGCACGCGCGCGGAGCTCCGCGCCGACGGCCTGCCGGACGAGGCGGTCACGACCCACGCGCGCGTACTCCTGCGGTACGCGGGCACCGACGCGAGCCTCCAGGTCGACCTCGCGTCCCCGGACGAGCTGAGGGCCGCGTTCACGGCGGTGCACCGCGCGCGGTACGCCTTCACCATGGACCGGCCGCTCGTGGTGGAGTCCGTCTCCGTGGAGGCCGTCGGCCGTGCGGGCCCGCACGGACCCGTCCATACCGGTCCCGCCGCCGACGCGGACGAGCACCCGGGGGAACCTGCCGGCGAGCCCGCCCCGCACGCCATCGTCCGGATGGCCGGCGCCGGCCCACCCCACGACGCCCCTCTCCACCGGCGCGCGGACCTGCGGCCGGGCAGCGCCGTGGACGGGCCGGCGATCGTCGCCGAGGCCGATGCCACGACCGTCGTCGACAGCGGCTGGCGGGCCACCGCGACCGACACCGGACATCTCCTCCTGCACCGCGTCACCCCCCGCCCCGCGCGCGTGGCGGCGGGCACGGACGTGGACCCCGTCCTCCTGGAGGTCTTCAACAACCTCTTCATGGCCATCGCCGAGCAGATGGGCGTCCGCCTGGAGAACACCTCCCAGTCCGTCAACATCAAGGAACGCCTCGACTTCTCCTGCGCGCTCTTCGACGCCGAGGGCAACCTCATCGCCAACGCTCCCCACATCCCCGTCCACCTGGGTTCCATGGGCGAGTCCATCAAGGAGGTCCTGCGGCGACGCGGCGACGACCTGCGCCCCGGTGATGTGTACGCGATCAACGACCCGTACCACGGCGGCACCCACCTGCCCGATGTCACGGTCGTGACGCCGGTCTTCGACGCGTCCGGCGCCGAACTCCGTTTCCTCGTCGCCTCACGCGGCCACCACGCCGAGATCGGCGGGATCACCCCCGGCTCCATGCCCGCCTTCAGCCGGACCGTCGACGAGGAGGGTGTCCTCTTCGACAACTGGCTGCTCGTGCGCGACGGACACCTGCGCGAGGCCGAGACACGGGCCCTGCTCACCGGCGCCCCCCACCCCTCCCGCGACCCGGACACCAACCTCGCCGACCTCCGCGCCCAGATCGCCGCCAACGAGAAGGGCATCGAGGAACTGCGCCGAGCCGTCGACGAGTTCGGCCTCGACGTCGTGCAGGCCTACATGAGGCACGTCCGGGCCAACGCCGAGGAGTCCGTGCGACGCATCGTCGCCCGCCTGGACGACGGCGCGTACCGCTACGAGACCGACGGCGGGGCGGTCATCCAGGTGGCCGTCCGCGTCGACCGTGAACGGCGCTCCGCCGTGCTCGACTTCACCGGGACCTCCCCGCAGCTGCCCGGGAACGCCAACGCGCCCACGGCCGTCGTCATGGCCGCCGTCCTGTACGTCTTCCGCACCCTCGTCGACGAGGACATCCCGCTCAACAGCGGCTGCCTGGAACCGCTGGAGGTCCGCGTCCCGCCCGGCTCCATGCTCGCGCCGCAACCACCGGCCGCCACCGTCGCCGGGAACGTCGAGACCTCCCAGGCCGTCACGGGCGCTCTCTACGCGGCCCTCGGCGTCCAGGCCGAGGGCTCCGGCACCATGAACAACGTCACCTTCGGCAACGCGCGCGTGCAGTACTACGAGACGGTCGCGAGCGGCTCCGGCGCGGGCGACGGTTTCGACGGAGCCGACGCCGTCCAGACCCACATGACCAACTCCCGGCTCACCGACCCCGAGATCCTGGAATGGCGCCACCCGGTCAGGGTCGACGCCTTCGCCGTACGGGAGGACGGCGGCGGGCGCGGCCGCTGGCGGGGCGGACACGGCGTGGAGCGCCGCATCCGGTTCCTGGAGCCGATGACGGTGGCCCTCCTCACCGGTCACCGCAGGGTCCCGCCGTACGGCATGGCGGGCGGCGAACCGGGCGCCCTCGGCGAGAACCTCGTGGAACGCGCGGACGGCACCGTCGAGCGACTCGGCGGCGCGGCCACCACGGAGGTGGGCCCCGATGACGTGCTGGTGCTCCGCACTCCCGGCGGCGGTGGCTACGGCCCGCCGCCCGAGGAGGAATGAGTGACGTGACGGCGAGGCCCGCCCGGGTCGTCCCCGGCCCACCGGCCGGCCGCGCTCAGCGCACCGGCGTGAACCGCACCGGGGTACCCGGCACCGCCTGCGCCGCAGCGCCCAGATCCGCCTCCCGCACCACCCCGACCACCGGGTAGCCCCCGGTCGTCGGATGATCGGCGAGGAACACCACGGGCCGCCCGTCCGGCGGCACCTGGACCGCGCCCAGAACCATGCCCTCGCTCGCCAGCTCGCCGCGGAGGGCCCGTTCGAGGGCCGGGCCCTCAAGGCGCAGTCCGATGCGGTTGCTCGCCGACGACACCCGGTACGCGCGCGTGACGAGGGTCCGCAGCGCCGCAGCCGTGAACCAGTCGTCGCGCGGCCCGAACCGGACCCGCAGGACGAGTTCGTCGGACGGGCCGGGCCACGGGGGAGCGTCGACCGACCCCCGTACCGCCGTCGCCGTGTCCGGCCCCAGGGGCAGCACCGTCTCCTCGGCCGCCGGCGGCGGCCCCAGGCCGGACAACAGGTCCGTGGAACGGCTGCCCAGCACCGGCGCGACGTCGACTCCGCCGCCGATCGCCACATACGCGCGCAGCCCGCGCGTAGCCGCGCCGATCTCCAGGACCGACCCGGCGGGCACGCGGACCGCGGTGCCCCAGGCGGCCGGGTGCCCGTCCACGCGCACCGGGCAGGGCGCGCCGCCCACCGCCACGGTGACCGTGCGACGGGGCCGCAGGGCACAGCCGTCGACAGTGGTCTCCAGGACGGCCGCGGTCTCCGGGTTTCCGACGAGCCGGTTGACGAGGCGTACGGCCGCCGGGTCGAGAGCGCCGGAGCGGGGCACCCCGAGATGCGCGTAGCCGCTGCGCCCCAGGTCCTGCACGGTGGTCAGCGCCCCGGCCCGTACCACGACGACGGCCCGGTCGGTCATCGTCCGCCCCCTGTCACGACGCCCTCCGCCGCGAAGCGGACCCGGGTGCCCGGAGCCAGCAGCGCGGCCGGCTCCCGACCGGTGTCCCAGAGCACCGCGTCCGTCGTGCCGATCAGCTGCCAGCCACCGGGGGAGGAACGCGGGTACACGCCCGTGTACGGCCCCGCCAGGGCGACCGAGCCCGCCGGGACGGCCGTACGCGGAGTGGCGCGCCGAGGCACCCCGTACCGCTCGTCGAGTCCTGTCAGATAGCCGAAGCCCGGAGCGAACCCGCAGAACGCGACCCGGAACTCGGCCGCCGTGTGGATCCGGACCGCCGCCTCGACGGACACGCCCCACAGGGCGGCGACCTCGGCGAGATCGGGCCCGTCGTAGCGGACCGGTATCTCGACCGCCCCACCCACGCGCGCGGGGAGCGGCCCAGGCTCCCAGTCGCTCAGCTCGGCCGCGAGCCGGTCCGGATCCGCCACCCCGTCGAGCAGCACCGTCCGCGCCGCCGGCACGATCTCCCGCACGGCGGGCAGCGTCCCGGCCGCCCGGCGCCGCAGCAGCTCGGCGTGGAACGCCTCCGTCTCCTCGCCGCCGGCCAGTTCCACCAGAAGCGCCCGCTCGCCCACGCGCAACGCGCGCGGGGCGGTGGTCCTCACGCGAAGGCCTCGACCCGTACACCGGAACCCTGGAGGCGCTCCCGGACCCGCCGTGCGAGGTCCACCGCGCCCGGGGTGTCGCCGTGCAGGCACAGCGACCGCGGCCGCACCGCGACGGAACTGCCGCAGTGCGCCGTGACCACCCCGAACCGGGCCATGGCCACCGACCGCTCCACCACGGCGTCCGGGTCGCTGACGACCGCCCCGGCCTGTCCGCGCGGCACCAGGGTGCCGTCCGCCCGGTAGGCCCGGTCGCCGAAGGCCTCGGGAACGACCGGCAGCCCGGCCTCCGCCGCGGCCTCGTGCAACCGCGACCCCGGCAGTCCCAGGACCGGCAGCGTCCGGTCCGCGAGCAGGACACCCTCGACGACCGCGGCCGCCTGCTCCTCGTCCCGGACCACCCGGTTGTAGAGAGCGCCGTGCGGCTTCACGTACGCCACGCGCGCGCCGGCCGCCCGCGCGAAGACCTCCAGAGCGCCGATCTGGTACGCCACCTCGGCCGCCAGCTCCGCGGCCGGCACGTCCATCGAGCGCCGCCCGAAACCGGCCAGGTCCCGGTACGAGACCTGGGCGCCGATCCGTACCCCGCGGGCGGCGGCGAGCTCGCAGACCCGTCGCATCGTGGCCGCGTCCCCGGCGTGGAAGCCGCAGGCCACGTTGGCGCTGGTCACGACGGACAGCAGCTGCTCGTCGTCGGTGAGCGTCCAGCGTCCGAAGCCCTCACCGAGATCGGCGTTGAGGTCGATCAGGGCCTCGGCCGGGCTCTGGTCCGGGGGCGTGCGCATCTGCACCTCGCAGAAGGGGGAGCGTGCCGGGGCGGCACGGGGGACCGTACGATGCCGTCAACGTAGAGGATTGTTGAACGATCCGACAAGATGACGACAGGGAGCGCCGTGGCAGCGAGTGAAGCCGGGGACCTGACCGACGACCGCGTGCTGCTCGGGCGCACGAGCACGGCCGAGCGGGTCGCGGACATCCTGCGGACCCGGGTCGCCGAGGGCTACTTCCCGCCCGGCACCCGGCTCTCCGAGGAGGGCATCGGCGGCGCGCTCGGTGTGTCCCGCAACACTCTGCGGGAGGCCTTCCGGCTCCTCACCCACGAGCGGCTGCTCGTCCACGAGCTCAACCGCGGGGTCTTCGTCCGGGTCCTGGCGGTCGACGACGTGGACGACATCTACCGCACCCGCCGGCTCGTCGAGTGCGCCGTCGTACGCGGCCTGGGGCAGCCCCCGTACGCCCTCGACGCGCTCGCCGTGGCCGTGGGCACGGGCGAGACCGCCGCCCGCGCGGGCGACTGGCAGGGCGTCTCCACGGCCAACATCCACTTCCACCGCCAACTCGTCGCCCTCGCGGGCAGCGCCCGTACCGACGAGCTGATGCGGGGCGTCCTCGCCGAGCTCCGTCTCGCGTTCCACGTCGTCGACGACCCGCGGGTGCTGCACGAGCCGTACCTGGCGCGGAACCGCGAGATCCTGGACGCCCTGCGAGCCGGTGAGCGGACCACGGCCGAAAGGCTCCTCGTCCGCTACCTCGACGACTCCCGCGCCCGCGTCGCCGCCGCGTACGCGAGGGCCGTCGACCCCCCGGCGGGCCCGGCGGACTGACCGCTCCGAAGCCCCGATCGAGACCGGTCGCATCTGCGCCGTTTCGACCGTTGTCAGTTCGAGGACCTAATCTGTCCACCGTGACTTCGCCTGCCTCGACGGACCTCGCTCCGCCCCAGCTCAGCGCGGGGCCGCGGCCCGCGCAGGGTCCGGCCGCCGACGAAGGGCTCGCGCGGCGCCTCCGCGCGCTCGCGTGCACCGCCCCGCTGCACGACCTCGACGCGCGCAAGGCGAACCTGGCGGGTGAGTACACCGTCTACGCGATGGCCGAGGTGGCCCTCTCGGCCATCGACCTCATCACGCTGAACATGGACTTCGACACCGGCGCCGACCACGAGCAGATCGTCGCCCGCCTGCTGCCCCGCGTCGCCGCCCAGGCGCCCACCCGCCCCGCCGCCGAGCACGAGCGCGTGGCCCGCTGGGTCCTGGAGAACCTGATCAACGTCGGCAGCGTCGACCGCGGCTTCCGCGCCGTCTACGGCACCTTCGGCACCGACGGCGTGTACGTCCGCAGGGACTACGACTTCAAGCTCATCGAGGAGGTCCCGGGGTACGGCGGCGGCGTCTACCTCCGGACCACCGACGAGGCGGTCAACGTCCTGGTCGGCGCCCTCGACACGGACGTCACCAGCGCCCAGATCGCCGCCGAGGTGAAGCTGGAGGTCCTCATCAGCCGGGGCCGCCTGGCCGACGCCCAGCTCGCCGCCGAGCAGGCGCGGTACCGGACCGTGCAGTACGCCGAGACCCTCCGCAAGACCCTGGAGGCCACCAGGCGCAACGTGCGCGCGGTGGACTGGCTCAACACGGTGCCCGACATGATCGCCGAGGCGCTCGACCACGTCGCCGACCGCTACCGCCACGAGAACGCGATCCTCACCAACATCCGCAAGGCCCGCGACGAGGCCGAGGCCGCGTCCGACGCGAAGACGGCCGAGCACAAGCGGCGCGCCGCCGAGCTCGTCGACATAGTGAAGGACTGCATCCGGCGCCACACCCAGCTCCAGTCCCGCCTCCTGGACGCCGGGCCCCTCTTCCGCGCCGAGCAGGACCGGCAGGCCTTCGCCGCGCCCACCTCGTACACCGGCCTCGATCTGTACGGGCAGCTCGTGGCGCCGACCCTGCCGCTCCCCGTCGAGCAGGCCGCCAAGGTCACCGACGCGTTCTTCGCGCGCGGCACAGGTCTGCGGACCCCGGCGTCCGTCCGGCTCGGCGACCTCGTCGACCTGCTGCTGACCCCTCCCGTGGAGCGCGAGCACCTCGGCGCCGAGATGCCCGAACCCGACCTCATCGCCACCCCGGACGACTCCCGCTTCAGCGAGGAGCAGCTCGCGAGCGCCATGCGGCTGCTCGACCTGGAGCACGACGCCCCGCGGCGCCTCTCCGGGCTGCTGGCCGAGGCCCGCGAGCTCGACGGCGACCTGCCGTACCTCGTGGCCCTCCTCGCCGTCCACGCGGCGAGCCCCCCGGTCGGCACGGCCTACCGCCAGGGCGAGGAGCGCCTGCTCTTCGCGGTGGACGACGGCACCCCGCTCGACGACCCGGAGTTCGGCGGCGCCGACCTCATCGTCGGTACGGCGCTGCTCGACGCCGCGGGCATGGCCGCCGGCCGCACGGAGGCCTCGTGACCCTCGTCCCGCCCGTCCCCGCGGCCCTGCCCGTGGTCCCGGACGACACCGCCGCCAAGAGCTCTGCCGCAGACGGCGTCGTCGTGGACAGCGCTGTCCCGGACAGCACCGTGGCGGACTCCGCCGTCGCAGACCGCTTGGACCCCGGCGCGCGCGAGGCCGCGCCCGTCCCCTCAGGCCTTCCCGTCCCTTCGCCCCGACCGTCCGATGCAGACGATGGCCAGGAGCAGGAGCAGAGATACGGGCTGGTTCCCGGCCCCACCCCGGAGCCCGCCCCCGAGCCGGTCAGCCCCACCCCCGGCC
>NZ_JNZO01000007.1 GCF_000717595.1 Streptomyces flavochromogenes
GTACTGCAGGGGGGACCCTGTGGGAGAGTAGGACGCCGCCGAACAATTTTTAGCCTCAACCCCCGGACCATGTCCGGGGGTTGAGGCATTTTTGCGTTCCCGGCCCGGCGGGCGCCCCCTGTGCATCGGGGTGTTGTGGCTGCGGGTAAGGTCAGGGGGCATCGTCCGTACGTTCCCAGCAGGAGGCCCCCGGGTGGAGGTCCAGGAGACTCGCGTTCAGACCGACCGGGTCCTCACCATCCCCAACATTCTCAGCATGGCGCGTCTCGCCGGCGTGCCGCTGTTTCTGTGGTTGATTCTCCGTCCGGAGTTCGGTGGCCCCAACAGTGACGGCTGGGCGCTTCTCGTCCTGATGCTCAGCGGCGTCAGCGACTATCTCGACGGCAAACTGGCCCGGCGCTGGAACCAGATCAGCAACCTCGGCCGGCTGCTCGATCCTGCCGCCGACCGTCTGTACATCCTGTCCACCCTCGTGGGTCTCACCTGGCGCGAGATCCTGCCGTGGTGGCTGACTGCCGCCCTTCTGGCGCGCGAGGCCATGCTGCTGGTGATGGTGGCAATCCTCCGCCGGCACGGTTACCCGCCGCCGCAGGTGAACTTCCTCGGCAAAGCTGCGACTTTCAACTTGATGTACGCGTTCCCGTTGCTGCTTCTCAGTGACGGAACGGGCTGGCTTTCGTCACTCGCTGAAGTTTTCGGGTGGGCCTTCGCCGGATGGGGTACAACTCTGTATTGGTGGGCAGGGATCCTCTACGTGGTCCAGGTCCGTCGACTCGTGAAGGCGGATACCGCGGCCGATTGAGCCCGTCCGTCCTGTGCCGAGCAGCGTCGCCGGCAACAACGAGGACGTCCGAGGGCTACTGGGAACGGACAGGTGAAGTCGGCAGGACCGTCGTCTCTTCAAGGAGGACGCTTCCGACATGAAGGCCGTCGTGATGGCCGGTGGCGAAGGAACCCGACTTCGCCCCATGACCTCGAGCATGCCCAAGCCTCTATTGCCGGTGGTGAACCGGCCGATCATGGAGCACGTCCTACGACTGCTCAAGAGGCACGGTCTCAACGAGACCGTCGTCACCGTGCAGTTTCTCGCCTCCCTCGTCAGGAACTACTTCGGCGACGGCGAGGAGCTCGGGATGGAGCTCACGTATGCCAATGAGGAGAAGCCGCTCGGTACAGCGGGAAGTGTGAAGAACGCCGAGGAAGCGTTGAAGGACGACGCCTTCCTCGTGATCTCGGGGGACGCGCTCACCGACTTCGACCTCACGGATCTCATCGCCTTCCACAAGGAGAAGGGCGCCCTCGTCACGGTCTGTCTCACCCGAGTGCCGAATCCACTGGAATTCGGAATCACGATCGTCGACGAAGAGGGCAAGGTCGAGCGCTTCCTGGAGAAACCCACCTGGGGCCAGGTCTTCTCGGACACCGTGAACACGGGCATCTACGTGATGGAGCCCGAGGTCTTCGACTACGTCCAGGCAGACGTTTCGGTGGACTGGTCGGGTGATGTCTTTCCGCAGCTGATGAAGGAAGGCAAGCCGATCTACGGCTATGTCGCCGAGGGCTACTGGGAGGACGTGGGCACCCACGAGAGTTATGTGAAGGCCCAGGCCGACGTCCTTGAGGGCAAGGTCCAGGTCGACATCGACGGCTTCGAGATCTCGCCGGGTGTCTGGGTCGCCGAAGGTGCCGAGGTGCACCACGAGGCCGTCCTCCGGGGACCGCTCTTCATCGGTGACTACGCCAAGGTCGAGGCCGGCGCGGAGATCCGTGAACACACCGTCGTCGGCTCGAACGTCGTCGTGAAGAGCGGTGCCTTCCTGCACAAGGCCGTCGTCCACGACAACGTCTACATCGGGCAGCAGAGCAATCTGCGCGGCTGTGTGATCGGGAAGAACACCGACATCATGCGGGCCGCCCGGATCGAGGACGGAGCCGTTATCGGGGACGAGTGCCTGATCGGTGAGGAATCGATCGTGCAGGGCAACGTCCGGGTCTACCCGTTCAAGACGATCGAGGCCGGCGCCTTCGTCAACACCTCGGTCATCTGGGAGTCCCGTGGGCAGGCCCACCTCTTCGGGGCCCGAGGAGTCTCCGGCATCCTCAACGTGGAGATCACCCCCGAGCTGGCGGTCCGGCTGGCGGGGGCGTACGCCACGACCCTGAAGAAGGGCGCGACCGTCACCACGGCTCGTGACCACTCCCGGGGTGCGCGGGCGCTGAAGCGGGCCGTGATCTCGGCGCTGCAGGCCAGCGCCATCGACGTACGTGACCTGGAGAACGTACCGCTGCCGGTTGCACGGCAGCAGACCGCGCGGGGAAGCGCCGGCGGCATCATGGTGCGGACCTCGCCCGGAGTGCCCGACTCCGTGGACATCATGTTCTTCGACGAGCGTGGTGCCGACCTGTCCCAGGGCGGGCAGCGCAAGCTCGACCGGGTGTTCGCGCGGCAGGAGTACCGCCGTGCGTTCCCCGGAGAGATCGGTGACCTCTCCTTCCCGGCGAGCGTCTTCGACTCGTACACGGGCTCCCTGCTGCGGAACGTCGACACCTCCGGGGTCGCGGAGGCCGGACTGAAGGTCGTCGTGGACGCGTCCAACGGCAGCGCCGGGCTCGTGCTGCCCAGCCTCCTCGGGCGGCTCCAGGTCGACTCGCTGACGATCAACCCCGGGCTCGACGAGTCCAGACCCACGGAGTCGGTCGAGAGCCGGCGGGCCGGGCTCGTACGCCTCGGGGAGATCGTGGCCTCGGCGCGGGCCGCGTTCGGCGTGCGGTTCGACCCCGTCGGTGAGCGGCTCTCGCTCGTCGACGAGCGGGGCCGGATCATCGAGGACGACCGGGCGCTCCTGGTGATGCTGGACCTGGTGGCGGCCGAGCGGCGCTCGGGGCGGGTCGCGCTGCCGGTGACGACCACACGGATCGCCGAGCAGGTCGCCGCGTACCACGGCACGCAGGTGGAGTGGACGACCACCTCGCCGGACGACCTCACGAGGGTCGGGCGCGAGGAGTCGACGATCTTCGGCGGCGACGGGCGCGGCGGGTTCATCGTGCCCGAGTTCAGCAGCGTCTTCGACGGGGCCGCCGCCTTCGTGCGGCTCATCGGTCTCGTCGCGCGGACTCAGCTCACGCTGAGCCAGATCGACGCGCGGATCCCACGGGCGCATGTCCTCAAGAGGGACATCGCGACGCCGTGGGCCGTGAAGGGGCTCGTGATGCGCCGGGTGGTGGAGGCCGCGGGCAACCGCTCCGTGGACACCACCGACGGCGTGCGGGTGGTGGAGGCCGACGGGCGGTGGGTGATGGTGCTGCCCGACCCCGCCGAGGCCGTCACCCATCTGTGGGCCGAGGGACCCGACGACGCCTCCGCCCAGGCCCTGCTCGACGAATGGGCCGAAGTGGTCGACAGCGCAGGTAGCTGAGCGGACCGGACCGGCCGGCGGGGAGGCGCCCACGGGGTGCCTCCCCGCCTGCTGGAGGGGCCATTCGGCGGTAGGCCGCGCGACGTGCGACGATGTGCGGCATGTCGCAGCAGCCCCCCGTTCGGAGCACCGGATCACCGCCGCCGCGCCCGGACGCGTCCATGTCGCTGCTGAACAACGTGATAGACCACGCGCTCGACGACGGTTACGCGGAGGCGACCGCCCGACGCGCTGCCGAGGGTGGTGGGCTGCCCCGTAGCCTGCGGGCCAAGCTGGGGGTCGCCGCGGGCCTGGTGCTCGCCGCGGCTTTGGTGACCGTGGGCGCGGCCGAGGCGAGGATCTCCGCGCCCGTCGTCGCCAAGGAGCGGCAGGAACTGATCGATCGGATCGAGGCGGAGACGTCCTCGGCCGAGCAGCTTGAGCAGGACGTCGAGCGGATCCGGTCCGAGGTCGGCGAACGCCAGCGTCAGGCACTCCAGCAGCACGGCGGCGACCAGGCCGAGCTCGTGGGGCTGCTCTCGGGCGCGACGCCCGTGCACGGCCCCGGCGTGAAGCTCGTCGTCAACGACGCCAAGAACACCGAGACCGGGGGAGGCGGGCCGCGGGAGAGCAGCGGCTTCGCCGACACGGGCCGGGTACGCGACCGGGACATGCAGCGCGTCATCAACGGGCTCTGGGAGTCCGGCGCCGAGGCCGTCGCCATCAACGGGCAGCGGCTCACCTCGCTGTCCGCGATCCGGGCCGCGGGCGACGCCATACTGGTCGACAACAAGCCGCTGGTGCCGCCGTACACCATCCTCGCGATCGGGGACGGGCAGCGGCTGAGCACCGCGTTCCAGGACAGCGCCGACGGGCAGTATCTGCACGCGCTGGTGGAGAACTTCGGGATCAGGAGCGGGATCACGGTCGAGGGCGACGTACGCCTGCCGGCCGCGCCGAGCCTGACCGTACGTACCGCAGAGCCGAGGGGGGCCGGGGCGGCGACGCCGTCCGGTCGGGCCACGGCCGACACAGGGAAGGGCACATCGTGATCGCCGTACTGGGCCTGATCGTCGGAGTCGTGGTCGGACTGTTGGTCCGCCCCGAGGTTCCGGCGGTGGTCGAGCCCTATCTTCCGATCGCCGTGGTCGCCGCCCTCGACGCGGTCTTCGGCGGCCTCAGGGCCATGCTCGACGGGATCTTCGTCGACAAGGTCTTCGTGGTCTCGTTCCTCTCCAACGTGGTCGTGGCCGCCCTGATCGTCTTCCTCGGCGACAAGCTGGGCGTGGGCGCGCAGCTGTCGACCGGTGTGGTCGTCGTGCTGGGCATCCGTATCTTCTCCAACGCGGCCGCCATCCGGCGCCATGTCTTCCGGGCGTGAGGCCGATGAGCGAGAACCCGCAGAACCCCGAGAACCCCCGGAACTCTCAGAACCCTCAGAATTCCGAGAACCCCCAGGACTCCCGGAACCGCCAGGACTCCCAGGACTCCCAGGATTCGCAGGAGTCCCAGAACGAGCGGGAGCCCCGGCACTCCGAGAGCGAGCGGGAGCCCGGGAGCGTCGGGAAGGCGGAGGGCGTCGGCGAGCCCGCGCGTGGCGGTGCGGCAGGAGATCGCGAGGCGCCTTCGGATTCCGTCCATGACACGACCGCGGACCACGACGTCCGCGTACCCGTGCCGCCGGTCGCCCCCGCGACCGAGCCGAGCGGTCGGCGGCGGCTCGGCTCCGCGCTGTGGCCGCCTCGGGTGACCCGGGCCCAACTCGTCGTCGCGCTGCTGCTGTTCGTCCTCGGTCTCGGCCTGGCGATCCAGGTCTCCTCGACCAGTGACAACAGCGCCCTGCGTGGGGCGCGCCAGGAGGACCTGGTCCGGATCCTCGACGAGCTCGACGACCGTACGCAGCGCCTGGAGGACGAGAAGTCCCGCCTCGAGAAGCAGCGCATCGAGCTGGAGTCCAGCTCGGACCAGGCCGAAGAGGCGCGCAAGCAGACCCAGGAGAAGGAGCAGCAGCTCGGGATCCTGGCCGGCACCGTCGCGGCCGAGGGGCCCGGCATCACCCTGTCCGTCGGCGACCCGTCCGGGGCCGTCGAGTCGGACATGCTGCTCGACGCCATCCAGGAGCTGCGCGCCGCGGGCGCCGAGGCGATCCAGGTCAACGGTGTCCGGGTGGTCGCGGACAGTTATTTCACCGGTGGCGGTGATGACATGCGGATCGATGGAACGAAGGTGACCGCTCCGTACGTCTTCAAGGTCATCGGCAAGCCGGAGGATCTCGAGCCCGCGCTCAACATCCCCGGAGGTGTCGTGCAGACCCTGGAGAAGGAGCAGGCCACAGCCACGGTGGAGCGGTCGGCGAAGATCATCGTCGATGCCTTGCGACCCGCGAAGCGGCCTGACTACGCTCAGTCGTCCTCGCAGTGAGAGGGAGACAAGGGGGGTCCCGCGACAAGGGCACGTCGTTGCGGGGGGTCGGCGCACCACATCGGTGGTGCGTGGTGGAAACTGTCCGGAGGATACGGACGTTGTGAAGGTGTCCGGGTCGGCAGGTGTGATGGATCTCGGTTCGTCCTGCCCCACGGGCGGGTCTGTTTCGGTCAAGGGGAATCGCCCGTGAGTTTTTTTGCGAAGTTGTTCGGCAAGAGCGGACGCGAGGACGGCGGTAACGCCAAGCACCGCGCGTCGCGCCATGCCCAGAGCGAGGAGCAGGGCGGCGAACGCCCGCTCTTCCGCGATGAGGTCGGCGGCCAGGGTGGTGACGTTCCGGGCGCGTACGGCGCGTCGTCTGTTGACCCTGCCGGGGCTGCCCGCATAGGTTTCGGAGAACCATCAACCTCAAGTACGGGTGGAGGGTTTACCCCCGACCCGTACGCGACACAGACCTCGGCGGGGCAGCCGCGGCAGGAGGATGCGTCCATGCCGGTGTGTACGAGGTGCGGTCACCGCAACGCGGCAGACAGCCGTTTCTGCTCGCACTGCGGCACACCGCTGCGGGGCGGAGTCGCACCCGAGCGGGCTTCCGAGACGACGTCCACGATCTCCATCTCGGGCCTCGAGGCCTATGACGCGGAGGTCACGGGCCAGACCCAGCTGCCCTCGCTCTCTCCGGAGGCGCTGGCGGCCGTCGAGGCCCTGCCGTCCGGTTCCGCGCTCCTCGTGGTGCGTCGTGGGCCGAACTCCGGCAGCCGCTTCCTGCTCGACGGCGAGCTGACGACGGCCGGCCGTCACCCGCAGAGCGACATCTTCCTGGACGACTTCACGGTCTCCCGGCGCCATGTCGAGTTCCGGCGGGCCCAGGACGGCAGCTTCACCGTCGCCGACGTCGGCAGCCTCAACGGCACCTACGTCAACCGCGAGCCGATCGACTCGGTCGTTCTGTCCAACGGCGACGAGGTGCAGATCGGTAAGTACCGCCTGGTCTTCTACTCGAGCCAGCGGGGCATGTAGCGCCTCGGAGAAGCCTTCAGGGAAGGTCCATGCTGCGAACACCGACGGGCGGTGCCGGATCCGGCACCGCCACCGCGGGCGACCGGCTGGTGAGCATCGGTACGGTGCTGAACCAGCTGCGCGACGAATTTCCCGAAGTGACCATCTCCAAGATCCGGTTCCTGGAGGCCGAGGGGCTCGTGGAGCCCCGGCGTACGGCTTCCGGGTACCGGAAGTTCAGCCCGCAGGATGTCGAGCGGCTCGCTCAGATCCTGCGGATGCAGCGGGACCACTACCTTCCGCTGAAGGTCATCCGTGAGCACCTCGACGCCCTCGCCAGGGGAGAGCAGATCAAGCTCCCCGCCCCCGGGCGTCGGCGGGACCTGCTCGAAGGAGCATGGGAGCAGGACCCGGAGCCCCCCACGGCCACGCGGATCGGGCGGGCCGAACTGCTGGCCGCGGCCGAGGTCACCGAGGCGGATCTCCTCGCGTGGGAGTCGTACGGCCTGATCTCCGAGACGGACGGCGGCGGCTACGACCCCGAGACCGTGATCGTCGCGCGGCTCGTCGCGGATCTGGGGCGCTTCGGACTCGAACCCCGGCACCTGAGGGCCGTCAAGGCTGCCGCGGACCGCGAGGCCGGACTGATCGAGCAGGTCGTCGCGCCGCTGCGCCGGCACCGTAACCCGCAGACCAGAGCCCATGCGGAGGCCACCGCACAGGAGCTCGCCGCACAGTCGGTGCGGCTGCATGCCGCACTCGTTCAGACCGCGCTGGGCATTCGGCTGCAGTGAGCCCCTGAGGGCGTTCCCGGGCTGGTTCGTGCCGGGATCGTGCCCGGAATCGGCCGGGATCCGGCCGGGTTCGAGGTGTGCTGAGGGCGGGCTTGGGAGGGCCCGACTATCCAAACCGGTCGGGCACGTCCTAGGGTTGCTGTGTGAACGAGCTCGACGTTGTGGGTGTCCGGGTGGAAATGCCCTCCAACCAGCCGATCGTGCTCCTGCGTGAAGTGGGAGGCGATCGGTACCTCCCCATCTGGATCGGACCGGGTGAGGCGACCGCGATTGCCTTCGCCCAGCAGGGGATGGCCCCTCCGCGGCCGCTGACGCACGACCTGTTCAAGGACGTGCTGGAGGCCGTGGGACAGGAACTCACCGAAGTCCGCATCACGGATCTGCGTGACGGGGTCTTCTACGCCGAGCTGGTCTTCGCCAGCGGCGTCGAGGTGAGCGCGCGGCCTTCGGACGCGATAGCACTGGCCCTCCGGACCGGAACGCCGATCTACGGCAGTGACGGTGTGCTGGACGACGCCGGCATCGCGATTCCGGACGAGCAGGAGGACGAGGTGGAGAAGTTCCGCGAGTTCCTCGACCAAATCTCACCGGAGGATTTCGGGACCAACAGTCAGTGAGTCGAAGCGGCGCGGCCGCAGGCCGTTCGCGGGGTGCTGTCAGAGCATTCGAGTAGCCTTTCCCCGACGAGAGAGACGGGAAACCACTCTCAGGGTGATTATCACTCGGCGTGCCGAGTGTGGCGATCGTTGACGCACCCCGAGTGACTGCCTACCTTCGTGTGGGCAGGTCAAGGACGGAGGGTCGGCGTGATGAGCAGCGCGGACGGTACGGCAGGGAGCTCGCTCGGACGCGTGTCCGGAGAGAGCGGTCCGTATCCGCTTCACGGCAGTGTGGGCGACTTCGGTGCGGGCGCGGGTGCGGACGCCGGTGTGGGGGGTGGCGCGGCCGCGGGGCCCACGAGTGCGTCCGGTGCCGGTCCCGGCGTGGCGGGCGAGACGATCGGCTATCGCGGTCCCACGGCCTGTGCGGCGGCCGGGATCACCTATCGCCAGCTGGACTACTGGGCGCGTACGGGGCTCGTGGAGCCGAGCGTGCGCCCCGCGTACGGGTCGGGGACCCAGAGGCTCTACAGCTTCCGCGACGTCGTCGTGCTGAAGATCGTCAAGCGATTCCTCGACACGGGCGTCGCCCTCCAGAACATCCGGGCCGCGGTACAGCACCTGCGCGCGCGGGGCTTCCGTGACCTGGAGCGGATGACGCTCATGAGCGACGGGGCCACGGTGTACGAGTGCTCCTCGCCGGACGAGGTCGTCGACCTGCTCCAGGGCGGGCAGGGTGTCTTCGGCATCGCCGTCGGCGTGGTCTGGCGGGACGTCGAGGCGGCGCTCTCGCAGCTGCACGGGGAGCGGGTCGACACGGGCGAGACGCTCGTGGGGCACAACCCGGGGGACGAGTTGGCGCGGCGTCGGCGGGACAGGGCGGTCTGAGGGCGGGGCCTTCGCTTCGGCTCTCTGCTTCGGGGCTTCGCTTCGGGGCTTCGCCTTGAGGCTTCGCTTCGGGCTTTCGTCTTCGGGGCTTGGCCCTGGTCCTCGCTGTGGGGGCGTGCCTTGCGGTGCGACTGTGGCTTCGGCCTTCGCTTTGGTTTCGGGCTTGGGCCTGGTGGGTTGGCTGGGGCCCTGAGCTCTGCGCTCCGGCGCCGTGCGGTGTGGTGGGGCTCGTTGTCAGTGGTGTGAGGCAGCATCGGAAGTGTGAGAGCCGCGCCCACCATCCTGCATCTCGACATGGATGCCTTCTTCGCCGCCGCCGAGCAGGCGTCGAAGCCCAGCCTGCGCGGAAAGCCCGTGGTGGTCGGCGGCCTCGGCCCCCGAGGCGTGGTCGCCACAGCCTCGTACGAGGCGCGCCGCTTCGGAGTCCACTCGGCCATGCCCATGGGCCAGGCGCGGCGGCTCGCGCCGAACGCGGCCTACCTCGTACCGCGCTTCTCGTTCTACCGGTCGATCAGCGAGCAGGTGATGGAGCTGCTCGGACGGCTCTCCCCGCTCGTGGAGCCGCTCAGCCTCGACGAGGCCTTCGTGGACCTCGACGCCGGGGGCGTGGCCGACGACAGCGCGAGCGCGCGTGCGGCCGGTGAGCGGCTGCGGATCGACATCCTGGCGACCACGGGGCTCACCGGGTCCGTGGGGCTCGCCGGATCCAAGATGATCGCGAAGATCGCCTCCGAGGAGGCGAAGCCCGACGGCCTCGTGCTGATCGAACCCGGGACCGAGCGGGAGCTTCTCGCACCGCGTTCGGTGCGGATCCTGCCCGGTGTCGGGCCGGCCACCGGGGAGCACCTCCGGCGGGCCGGGATGACCACCGTGTCCGACCTCGCGGAAGCGGGCGAGGACGAGCTCGTACGGCTCCTGGGGCGGGCGCACGGGGCGTCGCTGTACCTGATGGCCCAGGGGTACGACGATCGGCCCGTGGTGGCCGAGCGGGACGCCAAGTCGGTCTCGGTCGAGGACACCTTCGACGTCGACCTGCACGACCGGGTGCGGATCAGGTTCGAGGTCGAACGGCTCGCGGAGCGGTGCGTGGGGAGGCTGCGGGCTTCCGGGCACTCCGGGCGGACCATCGTCCTGAAGGTGCGGCGCTTCGACTTCTCGACGCTCACGCGGTCCGAGACGCTCCGGGGGCCCACGGACGATCCGAGTGTGGTGCGGGAGGCGGCGGGACGGCTGCTCGAGGCGGTGGACACGACCGGGGGTGTGCGGCTGCTGGGGGTCGGGGTGAGCGGGCTCGCGGACTATACGCAGGAGGATCTGTTCGCTCAGGCGGAGGCGGAGAGCGCGGCGGCTTCGGGGGAGGGCGTTGCGGCTTCGGCGGAGAGAGCGGGGGGTGTTGCGGTTGCGGGTGCGCCCGTCGCGTCGGCTGTGGCTTCCGGTGAGCCTGAGGTCCATGAGGCCGTGGAACGGCGCTGGTCGCCCGGGCATGACGTGCGGCATGCCGAGTACGGCGCCGGGTGGGTGCAGGGGAGCGGGGTCGGGCGTGTGACGGTGCGGTTCGAGGAGCCGGGGTCGGTGCCGGGGCGGGTGCGGACCTTTGCGGTGGATGATCCGGAGCTTGAGCCGGGGGAGCCGTTGCCGTTGGTGGGGCGGGGGTGAGTGGCGGCGGCTCCCGCTGTGGGGCGGTGGCACCGCGGGTGGTGCGGGTGGGCTGCGGGGTGCGGGGTGCGGGGTGCGGGGTGCGCGGACTGCGGCGGGGCGTGGGTTCCCGCCCGCACCACCCGTGCGGGTCGGTGGGCAGAGGTGCGGGGGTTCCCTTGGGGGGTGTGGGGGTGTTGGCGGCTGCCGAGTGGGGTGGGGGAGTGCCCGGCCTGGCGGCCGGGCTCGTGTTCCCACCCGCACCACCCGTGCTGCTGAGCGGGCAGAGGTGCGGGCTTTCCCATGGGGTGGCAGCGCCGTTGGCGGCTGCGGCTGGCGGTGGTCGGCGCGTGGCGCTGGGGCCGGGTGTGCCCCGGCCTGGCTGCGGGCGGGGTGCTGGGCGGCCTCGCGGCCTGATCCCGGCGGGTGACCCGTCCGGCGGGGCTGGTGACACCCGGCCGGTGGCTTCCTGCCTGCGGGGCGCTGGTGGCCAGCGTGCCCTGAGCTGGTCGACTCCCGTTTCGCGGACGGCCTCCCGCCCGCCCGCGACCAGTGGCAGCGGGCCAGTGGGTTTTTCCGTCCTGCCGGGCGGCCTCCTCGCGTCGGCTGGTGGCCCCCTGCCGGTCGCGGGCCTTCTGCTCGGCCGTGGGTCAGCCGGTCCGCTCCCCGGGCTGTCGGGTGGCCTCCTGTGCGGCTGCGGCCTTGTGGACCCCCGTCCGGTGGTGGGCGGGGGTCTTCTGCTCGGTTGTGGGCCGGTGGCGACCGTCTGTGGTGGGTCGCCTCCGTCCGCGCGCGGTTCGGTGGGGCGTCTCCTGCCTACTGGCCTGCCAGGTGGCCGAAGTCCGTGTCCGTGGGGGGTGGCGGGAGGGCCAGGCTGTAGTGGCGGTAGAGCTGGAGCTCTTGTTCCGGGGAGAGATGGCGGCCCACGCCGAAGTCGGGGGCGTCCTTGATCAGGGCGCGTTCGTACGGGATGTGGAGGCCGTTGTCGATGAGCTCGCTCGGCTCCAGGGGGACGAAGGCGTCCCGGCTGAACAGGCCCGTGCGGACCGCTGCCCATTCCGGGATGCCGGTCGCGTCGTCCAGGTACACCTCGTCCACGGTTCCGATCTTGTGTCCGTTCCGGTCGTACGCCTTGCGGCCGATCAGGCTGCGCGGATCGATATCGGTCTGCACGGTCCCTCCAACTGGTCGCAACTGCTCTACACCCCTACGAAAGTGCACAACTGGGATGTCGGCCACTTGAGCGATGGAAGCCGCAACCGCGCTGGTAGGCTGGCTGTGGCTGTCGACCCTGTGCGGGAGAGTCCCCCGGAGAAACCTTCCGGTGGGCGCCGAAGGAGCAAATCCTCCCCGGAATCTCTCAGGCCCCTGTACCGCGCGGACGAGGTCACTCTGGAAAGCAGAGCGGTGTCCGACGGCATGCGCTCTCACCGACGGTGAAAGCCGGCGTGCCGTGAGGCGTGCCGGTGAAACTCTCAGGTTGAGATGACAGAGGGGGAGGCCGTCCGGGTACCCGCGCCGTGGTGCCCCTCGCAGGTCGTGACGACCAGGAGGCCTCCGTACATGACCGCCAACCGCATTCCGCTCTCCGAACTCGAACAGGGCATCCCGTTCGAGCAGCGGCACATCGGGCCCGACGCCGAGGCGCGCGCCAAGATGCTCGCCCAGGTCGGTTACGGCTCCCTCGACGAGCTCACGGCCGCCGCGGTGCCGGACGTCATCAAGAACACCGAGGCGCTGAGCCTGCCGGCCGCGCGCACGGAGGCCGAGGTGCTGGCCGAGCTGCGCACCCTCGCCGACCGCAACCAGGTCCTCGCGCCCATGATCGGTCTCGGCTACTACGGGACCTTCACGCCGCCGGTGATCCTCCGGAACGTGATGGAGAACCCCGCCTGGTACACGGCGTACACGCCGTACCAGCCGGAGATCTCGCAGGGACGCCTCGAGGCCCTGCTGAACTTCCAGACGGTCGTCGCCGACCTGACCGGGCTGCCCACCTCCGGCGCCTCGCTGCTCGACGAGGGCACCGCCGCCGCCGAGGCCATGTCGCTCGCCCGGCGCGTCGGCAAGGTCAAGAACGGTGTCTTCCTCGTCGACGCCGACGCCCTGCCGCAGACGATCGCCGTCATCGAGACCCGCGCCGAGCCGACCGGTGTCGAGGTCGTCGTCGCCGACCTGAGCGAGGGGATTCCCGCCGAGGTCGCCGAGCGTGGTGTCTTCGGTGTGCTCCTCCAGTACCCCGGTGCCTCCGGTGCCGTGCGGGACATCAAGCCGCTGATCGACGCCGCTCACGAGCTCGGTGCGATCGTCACCGTCGCCGCCGACCTGCTCGCGCTCACCCTGCTCACCTCGCCCGGTGAGCTCGGGGCCGACATCGCCGTCGGTACGACGCAGCGCTTCGGCGTTCCCATGGGCTTCGGCGGTCCCCACGCCGGTTACATGGCCGTCCAGGACAAGCACGCCCGTTCCCTGCCCGGCCGTCTCGTGGGTGTCTCCGTCGACGCCGACGGGAACCGCGCGTACCGCCTGGCCCTGCAGACCCGCGAGCAGCACATCCGCCGCGAGAAGGCCACCAGCAACATCTGTACCGCTCAGGTGCTGCTCGCCGTGATGGCCGGCATGTACGCCGTCTACCACGGTCCCGAGGGCCTCCAGGGCATCGCGCGCCGTACCCACCGGTACGCCGCGATCCTGGCCGCCGGCCTCACCGCCGGGAGCGTGGAGCTCACCCAGGGTGCCTTCTTCGACACCCTCACCGCCCGTGTGCCCGGCAAGGCCGACGAGGTCGTGGCCGCCGCCCGCGAGGCCGGTGTGAACCTCTACCGCGTCGACGCGGACCACGTGTCCATGTCGTGCGACGAGACCACCGGGCGCGCCCAGCTCGCCGCCGTGTGGGGTGCCTTCGGTGTGACCGCCGACGTCGAGGCCCTGGACGCCACCGCCGAGGACACGCTGCCCACCGGGCTGCTGCGCTCCGACGCGTACATGACCCACCCGGTCTTCCACGCGCACCGCTCCGAGACCTCGATGCTGCGCTACCTGCGCAAGCTCGCCGACCGCGACTACGCGCTCGACCGCGGCATGATCCCGCTCGGCTCCTGCACGATGAAGCTGAACGCGACGACCGAGATGGAGTCGGTGACCTGGCCCGAGTTCGGCCAGATGCACCCCTTCGCCCCGGTCGAGCAGGCGCAGGGCTACCTCACGCTCATCACCGAGCTGGAGGAGCGTCTCGCCGAGGTCACCGGCTACGACAAGGTGTCGATCCAGCCGAACGCCGGTTCGCAGGGCGAGCTGGCCGGTCTCCTCGCCGTCCGCGCGTACCACCGCGCCAACGGTGACGAGCAGCGCACCGTCTGCCTCATCCCGTCCTCCGCGCACGGCACCAACGCCGCCTCCGCGGTGATGGCCGGCATGAAGGTCGTCGTCGTCAAGACCGCGGACGACGGCGAGGTCGACGTCGCGGACCTGCGCGCCAAGATCGAGCAGTACCGCGACGAGCTGTCCGTGCTGATGATCACCTACCCGTCGACGCACGGCGTCTTCGAGGAGCACGTCGCCGACATCTGCGCCGAGGTCCACGAGGCCGGCGGCCAGGTGTACGTCGACGGTGCCAACCTCAACGCGCTCGTCGGTCTCGCCAAGCCGGGGCACTTCGGTGGCGACGTCTCGCACCTGAACCTGCACAAGACCTTCTGCATCCCGCACGGCGGTGGCGGCCCGGGTGTCGGCCCGGTCGGTGTGCGCGCGCACCTCGCCCCGTACCTGCCGAACCACCCGCTCCAGCCCGCCGCGGGCCCGGAGACCGGCGTGGGCCCGATCTCGGCCGCCCCGTGGGGCTCCGCGGGCATCCTGCCGATCTCGTGGTCGTACGTGCGCCTCATGGGCGGCGAGGGCCTCAAGCGCGCCACCCAGGTCGCCGTCCTCGCGGCGAACTACATCGCCAAGCGCCTCGAGCCGCACTTCCCGGTGCTCTACACCGGCCCGGCCGGTCTGGTCGCCCACGAGTGCATCGTGGACCTGCGCCCGCTGTCCAAGGCGACGGGCGTCACGGTCGACGACATCGCGAAGCGCCTGATCGACTACGGCTTCCACGCGCCGACGATGTCGTTCCCGGTGGCCGGCACGCTGATGATCGAGCCCACCGAGTCCGAGGACCTGGCCGAGCTCGACCGCTTCTGCGACACGATGATCGCGATCCGGGCCGAGATCGAGAAGGTCTCCTCGGGCCAGTGGCCCGCCGAGGACAACCCGCTGCGCAACGCCCCGCACACCGCGGCCGCGCTGGGCGGCGAGTGGAACCACGCGTACACGCGGGACGAGGCCGTCTTCCCGGCCGGTGTCTCGGCCGCCGACAAGTACTGGCCGCCGGTGCGACGCATCGACGGTGCCTTCGGCGACCGGAACCTGGTCTGCTCCTGCCCGCCGCTGGACGAGTACGACAACTGAGCGTGACGTCGGCCGCGTACGACGGTCGAGCGTGAAATCGAGGGCCGGTTCGGAGGATGTCTCCGGGCCGGCCCTCGGGCGTTGCGCGTGCCGTCAGGCGGCGGTCGTCACCTGACCCGCCGACAACGGCCGGTGCGGGGCGATGATCTGCCCGTCCGGCAGGAGTTCGCCGGTGTCCTCGAAGAGCAGGACGCCGTTGCACAGCAGGCTCCAGCCCTGCTCCGGGTGGTGTGCCGTCAGTCGGGCCGCCTCGCGGTCGGCTGAGTCGGCGGTGGGACAGGCAGGCTGGTGCTGGCACATGGGTGGGTTCTTTCGCTGCGTCGTAGTGGATGTCCTGCGGCTCTTCGCGCTCATCGCCGCCCCCGTCGGTCGGTTCGGTTCCGATCCCAGTCTTGCCCCATGGACGGTCTTCCGCAGGGATTTCGCGGCAGCTCGTCCTTTCCTGGGAAGACGCATCACCCGCAGGGGCGGTTCAGGTCAACTGCACCGTCTCTTTGGGTGGTTCGAAGTGGTCCCAGTGGGCTAGTCCGTCCGGGAGGGGTGTTCGGGCGGTGCGTTCGGGCCGGGTTCTCGGACAGCAGTGCGCCCCGTGACCCGGGCGGGTCACGGGGCGGCGACGCTCGTGCGGTGGATCAGGCGGGCGCCGCCGAGCCCAGGAGGGGCGGCGGCGCGAGGCGCGTACTGAGCACGGGCAGGAGGTCGGCGACCTGGTACGGGCGGTGGGCCGCGATTCCCGGCGGGGCGGGCGCGAGCGGCACCATCAGGTCTGCCGCGGCCAGGGTGGTGCCGGCACCGTCCGCCTCCGGCTCGGCGTGAAGCCAGAGGGTCAGCATGTAGAGCTCCGGTACGGAGAGCAGCCGCGGCTGGTACGGACCGGGCAGCGCCTCGGCCTGGAGCAGTGCCTGCTCCGTCGCGGTGACGTAGGGCCCCTCGAAGAAGTGCGAGAAGGACCAGCCGTCCGGGGTCAGCATGGTGTCCGCGGCGGCGATGGCCCGGCCCCCGTTCCTGATCAGGAAGCGCCAGCCGACGAGTCGGGTGCGGGGGGCCTGTCCGGGCGTCCCGGCGACGCCGAGGACGTGGACGGGCAGGGGGAGTTCGGGGCTCAGTGGTCCCTGCGCGGCCCGCAGGGCGGGAGTTCGCGCCTCGCGGACGGCGGTCGGTGAGCCGAGGGCCGCGAGGACACTGCGGAGGGCCGGCGCAGGGGCCGGGGAGGGTCGGAGCATGGTGGGTCGCCTCTCACTCAGGAGACACGGTGATGCGTGGGCAGGTACGACGGCGCTGTCGGCGGCGGGGCCAGAGGAGGGCCATGAGGTCATGACCGGGCGCCAACACTCTGCCTCGTCCGCGGAGTTTATACGACACGTGTTCACGGAGTGTTTCCGCTAGACGTCGCCGATATTCCTGACAAGGCGTCATCAGGCCGTAAATCAAGGGTCGTAGAAGCGGATTCCAGGGGTGGTGGTGCTCTCACCTGCGTATTCCGCGCGGAGCCGGACGGCTGAATTCATGCCTCCGGTCCCGGGACAATAGGACATTGGTATATGTCGATTGTTCCGTGCCTTCGGGATGTGACGGTGGAGCGCAGCATCCAGCCTATCCTCCGACGGCTCTCGTTCGCAGGCGTTGTGGATCAGCGGGGTGGGCATCATCGTCCGTGACGCGCGGCCGTCCTGGCGGCCGCCCACTCGCGGAGGGACGCTTCGATGGGGGAGAAGGTCGTGGCCGACGGGTTCGGCCCGTCCGACCGGCAGCAGTACCGGAGAAAGCTCCAGCAGTGTCTCGCGGGGCTCGCGAGGCTTCTGGCGGAGAAGAGGTTCGACCGTCCCCGCAATCTCATGGGCGTGGAGATCGAACTCAATCTGGCCGGTGCCGACGGACTGCCCCGCATGCTGAACGGGCCGGTTCTCGAGAAGATCGCCAGCTCCGATTTCCAGACGGAACTCGGAATGTTCAACCTCGAAGTGAACATCGCGCCCCATCAGCTCGACGGGCGCGTATTCGACCGGCTCGCGGAGGAGATCGGCACCGGAATCGGATACGCGGACCGCAAGGCGGCGGAACTCGACGCGGGCGTCGTCATGATCGGCATACTGCCGACCCTGACCCAGGACGACCTGGTTCCCGAGAACCTCTCCTCCGCGGACCGCTACACGCTCCTCAACGACCAGATCCTCGCCGCCAGGGGCGAGGACTTCACGCTCGACATCCACGGGGTGGAACGGCTGCTCTGCACCTCGGAGTCGATCGTCCCGGAGGCGGCCTGCACCTCGGTCCAGCTCCATCTCCAGGTCACGCCGGCCCGCTTCGCCGCCGTGTGGAACGCGGCGCAGGCGGTCTCGGGGGTCCAGATCGCGCTCGGCGCCAACGCCCCCTTCGTCTTCGGCCGTGAACTGTGGCGCGAGTCCCGGCCGCCGCTCTTCACGCAGGCCACCGACACCCGGCCGCCCGAACTCCAGGCCCAGGGCGTCCGGCCGCGCACCTGGTTCGGGGAGCGGTGGGTGGACTCGGTGTACGACCTCTTCGAGGAGAACCTGCGCTACTTCCCCGCGCTGCTGCCGATCTGCGACGAGGAGGACCCGCTCCTCGTCCTGGACCAGGGCGGGGTGCCGCGCCTCCAGGAGCTCGTCCTGCACAACGGCACGGTCTACCGCTGGAACCGGCCCGTGTACGGCTGGGTCGACGGCGTCCCGCATCTGCGCGTCGAGAACCGGGTCCTGCCGGCCGGGCCGACCGTCACCGACGTCATCGCCAACGCGGCCTTCTACTACGGGCTCGTCCGTTCCCTCGCGGACGATCCCCGGCCCGTCTGGAAGCGGATGGCCTTCGAGGACGCGGAGGCCAACTTCGACACCGCCTGCCGGCACGGCATCGAGGCGGAGCTGCGCTGGCCCCGCTCCGGCCGGGCCGGCGGCATCGCGACCGTGCCCGCGGTACGGCTCGTCCTCGACGAGCTGCTGCCGCTCGCCGCGGCCGGGCTCGACGCCTGGCACATCGAACCCGCCGACCGGGACTTCTACCTCGGCGTGATCGAACAGCGCTGTCTGCGGCGGATGAACGGCGCCTCCTGGCAGGCCGACACCTTCCACAAGGCGCTGGAGGCGGGTCTCGACCGCGAGGCGGCGCTCGCGGCGACCACCCGCCGCTACCGGAGCCTCATGCACGCGGGGGAGCCGGTGCACACCTGGCCGGTCGGGATCGACTGAACGCGGCGCTCCCGGGGTCGCGGGCGGGGGCGGTGGCCGATCATGGCACAGTGATCGGGATGCCGCCGGAACGGCGTCCGTCCGCGACCGGGAAGTGGAGACAGGTGTGGTGTCGGACCAACGAGTGAGTGACGCTTCCCTGCCTCCCGACGGGCTGTCGCGCCGGGTGCTGCGCAACGAGACGCTGATCGTCCTCGCGCTCTCCCTCGGGGCGAGCGCCCTGTCGTCCCTCATCAGCTTCATCGGCTCGCTCACCAAGTCCGGGGCGCTCAAGGAGCAGGCGGCCACGCTCAACGGCTCGTACGCGCCGGGGCGGCCCTGGCTCGACCTGTCCTGGCAGCTCTTCGGCATCGCCTCTGCCCTCGTGCCGGTCCTGCTCGTCGCCCATCTGCTGCTGCGTGAGGGCTCGGGGCTCAAGGCCATCGGTTTCGACCGGACCCGGCCCTGGACCGACCTCGGGCGCGGGACGCTGGTCGCGGCGGGCATCGGCAGCGCGGGGCTCGCCTTCTACCTGGCGGCGCGGGCGACCGGCTTCAACCTCACCGTGGTGCCCGAGTCGCTGCCCGAGGTGTGGTGGAAGTACCCGGTGCTGATCCTCTCGGCGATCCAGAACTCCGTTCTGGAGGAGGTCATCGTCGTCGGGTATCTGCTGCGCAGGCTCGGGCAGTTGGGGTGGACGCCGATGGCCGCCCTGGTGGCGAGCTCGGTGCTGCGCGGCTCGTACCACCTCTACCAGGGGGTCGGCGGTTTCGTCGGCAATGTGGTGATGGGTGTGGTCTTCGTCCTGCTGTACCGGCGCTGGGGGCGGGTCGGTCCGCTGGTCGTGGCGCACGCGCTGCTCGACATCGTGGCCTTCGTCGGATACGGGCTGCTCGCGGGCAAGGTGGGGTGGCTGCCCACCGTGTGAGGCCCTGGCCTCGGTGGGGGTGAACAGAGGGGGTACGGGTTCTCCGCACCCCCTTGTTCGTTCCGCGGCGGTGGAGTCAGGCGTGCAGGTCGCCCTCGATGACCGTGACCGCGTGACCGTTCAGGAGGGTGCGGTCGCCGCGCAGCCGCGTTCGGACGATGCCCGTGCGTGCGCCGCCCTGCAGGCCGACCAGGTCGTCGCGGCCGAACCGGGCCGACCAGTAGGGGGCGAGCGCGGTGTGGGCGCTGCCCGTCACCGGGTCTTCGTCGATGCCGACGGCGGGGAAGAAGCCGCGGGAGACGAAGTCGTATCCGCCGTCCGGGTTCTGGGCGGCGGCGGTGGCGATGATGCCGCGGTTCGAGAGGGCCTTCAGGGCGGCGTGGTCCGGTGCGAGCGCGCGCACCGTGGGCTCGTCGCGCAGTTCGACGACGAGGTCGCCGATGTGGTCGGCCGTGTCGTGGACGGCGACGACCTCGGCGCCGAGCGCCTTCTCCAGCCCGTCGGGGACGGGGGCCGGGGTGAGGGAGGAGGTCGGGAAGTCCATCGTGATCGTGCCGTCGGCCTCGGCGGTGGCGCCGAGGACGCCGCAGCGGGCCGCGAAGCGGACGGGGCCGCTCGCCGTACCGGTGGAGTGCAGGACGTGGGCCGTGGCCAGCGTGGCGTGGCCGCACATGTCGACCTCGGTGGTGGGGGTGAACCAGCGCAGGGCCCAGTCGGCCTCGCCGCCGGCGGGCAGCGGGTGGGCGAAGGCCGTCTCGGAGAGGTTGACCTCCGCGGCGACCCGCTGGAGCCAGGCGTCGTCCGGGAAGGAGTCCAGGAGCAGGACTCCGGCCGGGTTGCCCGAGAAGGGCTGGTCGGTGAAGGCATCGACGATTCGGATCCTCATGGCGCCGACCGTACCGGGGGCGGAATCGGGCGGGCCAAGGCCAATCGCGGAGAACTGGACCGAGTGGGCGCGCACCGGCACTCCCTCGGCGCGGGGCCGGTGATGCGGGCGGATGACGTGCGCCGGTCCCGCGTCCGTCAGGCGGGGAACCGGGAGGTGGGCATGAAGCGATACCTGTCCTCGGGGTCGACCATGTCGTCGATGTCGGCGAAGTAGTACGAGGTCGACGTGCCGGCCACCACGTCGAGGAGGAACTGACTGCACGAGGCGGGATGGGCCTCCCAGAGGGGGCCGCGGCCCTCGTTGAGCACGATCGTCCACTCCTCCGGCTCGGCGCCCGGCCGCACCAGCCAGTACAGGAAGTGCCCCGCGCCCTCCACGTACCCCCAGGGCACCAGCCTGACGCCGCCCTCCTCGATCTCCCCCGGCTTCTTCTCGCCGGCCGCCCAGAGGTCGGCGAGGATCTCGTCGCGCTCTGCGGTCTGGGCGACCAGGTCGTACATCGGATCCGGGCAGTCCGGTTCCAGCAGCCAGATCGTCCCCGCGAAGACCCCGCCCCCGTAGGTCTCGACGAGCCGCTTGTAGTCGGTCGGCAGGGCGGTGCCCAGTGCCTCCTCGGCGGCGGCCCACCGCACGGTCCGGACGGTGCCGGGCGGCGGGCAGAGGGGCGTCAGGGCGGCGATGAAACGGTCGCACTTCTCATGATCTTCAGGCATGGCCCCCACCCTTCACCATCCTGGCGCGCAGGTCAGTGGCAGGTCGGCCCCCGGGTCGGCGGAGGTTCAGTCGGCATGCTTGCTCGCCGAACAGTTCCGATATATCGTTGAGGCATCGCGACAGTTCAAAGAATGAAACCCGATGGAAGGAGCGTTGCGATGCGTTCACATGGACACGAGTACGGAAACGGGCACGGAGCCGGCCGTGGAGGCTGCGGCCCCGGGCCTCGCGGTGACTTCGAGGGACGGCGCGCGGCGTTCGGACCCTTCGGGCCGGGCTTCGGTGGTGGCGGCCCCTTCGGCGGCGGACGCGGCCATGGGGGCGGCCGGGGACGGGCACGGCGCGGCGACGTGCGTGCCTCGATCCTGGCGCTCCTCAAGGACCGCCCGATGCACGGCTACGAGATGATCAGGGAGATCGGCGAGCGCAGCGACGGGGCCTGGCGGCCCAGTCCCGGCTCGGTCTACCCCACCCTTCAGATGCTGGAGGACGAGGGCCTGATCACCAGCGCGAGCGAGGGCGGCAAGAAGCTGTTCACGCTCACCGACACCGGACGGGCCGAGGCCGAGGGAGGCCCCGACGCGCCGTGGGAGGACGCCGGACGCGGCGTCGACTGGGAGGCCATGAACGAGATCCGGCAGGCCGGCTTCGGTCTGATGGAGGCGTTCGGGCAGGTCTGGAAGGCCGGCAGCGCCGAGCAGCGGAAGAAGGCTGTCGGCGTGATCAACGAGGCCCGCAAGAAGCTGTACCTGATCCTGGCCGACGAGCACTGAGCCCGTGCCCGTGAAGGGCGGGGAACGGGTGAAAGGGCCCCGTGGCAGTCGCCACGGGGCCCTTTCGCCCGCCTGGATCAGGCCGTCGGGTCGTCCGTCCGGGTCAGGCCACCAGGCCCGAGAGCTTGCGCAGCGACTCGGTCAGGGCCGCCGTCGCCGAGTCCTTGAGCTTGCCCGCCATCAGGGAGACCGCCGCGCCGGTGAACTCGCCGTCGATCCGTACGGTCGTGGCGTCCCCGTCCGCCGCCAGCGAATAGCGGGTGGTGACGAGCACGCCCATCGGGCCCTTGCCCTTGATGGCGAAGGCGCGCTCGGCCTCAAGCTCCTCGACCGTCCAGAGCACCTCGGCGGGGAAGCCCATCAGCTTCATGTTCTCCGTGAAGGTGGCACCCGCCTCAAGGGATGCCGGGCCGCCGTTCGGGAAGTCGGTGTGGGTGGCGTTCCACTCGCCGTACGAGGGGAAGTCCACGAGCTGCGCCCAGACCTTCCCTGCCGGTGCCTCGATCCGTGCCTCCGCGCTGACTTCGGCCATGAGACCACCCCTTCACGCGTGCCTGCTGGGTTCCGGTGTCGCGGAACGTAGCCGGGCGGCCGTGAACATTCAATACTGATGAACCGTCAGTTCTGCGGCTGGCGGCCCCGCCCCGTCACCGATCCACCAGATCTCGGACGCGTCGAAGCTGTCGGAGGCGCGGGGCGCCCCGTCCTCCTCGTGGCAGTGGAAGGCCGCCCAGAACAGATCGGCCGGCAGTGCCTCCCGGGGCGCGTACACCCGGTAGACGTACTGCCGCCCGTCGCGCGCGAGCAGAGCCACCATCCAGAACACGACCGGAAGACGTAGGGGGCGGGGCCTGTGGTTGCGTCGGGGGCGCAAAGCAAGGCGGCGCGCGCCCTGGGAGGGCAACGCGCGCGATCTCATCCGTAAGGAGGAGGAACCGTGCGCGCGTGCCCAACTCCGGTGGGATGCGGACATGCTTCTCCCCGGCGATGCCCCGGCGGCCCGAGCCTGATGAGGTGAGAGGGTGCACCGTCCCGTCCCGATTCCCCAGCAGTCGCTCCGGCAGCCCGCCGCCCCGCGCGCGGAACTCGCGCCCTTTCTGACGCCGTCCCTCATGACGGTCGTGACGGGCGCACGCCGCAGAGCCCTCAGGGACGGCGACCGGCAGATCGACACCGCCCACCTCCTCCACTCGCTCATCGAGTCCGACCCCGAGGTCGGCGCCGCCTTCGAGGGCGGTCAGCGGCTCGCCCGCGTCCTGGGCTACCTCGTGCAGCGCTCCATCGGATACGGGCTGCGCTGGCAGCGCTCGGTGGAGGAGTCGGGGGCCGGTCGCCTCCTCCCCGCCAAGCGCGGCGCCGAGGGGCAGGGGCAGGACAGCCGGGCCTCCGGCTGGTCGCCGGCCGCGACCGTGGCCCTCGAGGAGGCCTTCCGGCGGGCCGCCGGACGCGGGGACACCCGGGCGCGCGGCCTCGACCTCCTCGCCGTCGTCGCCGCCGATCCGGCGAGCCGGGCCGCCGAGGTGCTGCGCCGCGCCGGGGTCGATCCGGCCACGCTGAGCGCCCGTGCCGACGCCCCGGCCGGGGCCGGTGCCGACGACGGTACGGCCGCCCTGGCGGAAGGATCCGTTCCGTGGCGTGGCGGTGAGCCGTCTCAACAGGTGTAACGGGGGTTACGCCCCTGACCGCGTCCTGTCATCATGGCCCGATGCACGCGTCTCAGGGGAGAAGCGCCGGCCTGGGACTAGCCCTGGCCTCGGCCTTCGCATTCGGTGGTTCAGGAGTGGCGGCCAAGCCGCTCATCGAGGCGGGACTCGACCCGCTCCATGTGGTGTGGCTCCGGGTCGCCGGCGCCGCACTCGTCATGCTCCCGGTGGCCTGGCGCCACCGCGACCTCCTGCGCCGCAAACCCGCTCTCCTCGTGGGCTTCGGGCTGCTCGCCGTCGCAGGCGTCCAGGCCTTCTACTTCGCCTCGATCTCCCGTATCCCCGTCGGCGTCGCGCTGCTCATCGAATACCTCGCCCCGGCCCTGGTCCTCGGCTGGGTCCGCTTCGTCCAGCGCCGCCCCGTCACCCGCGCCGCCGCCCTCGGCGTCGTCCTGGCCGTCGGCGGTCTCGCCTGCGTGGTCCAGGTCTGGTCCGGGCTCGGCTTCGACCTCGTCGGGCTCCTCCTGGCGCTCGCCGCGGCCTGCTGCCAGGTCGGCTACTTCGTCCTCTCCGACCAGGGCTCCGGCGAGGCGGAACAGGCCGACCCGATCGGCGTCATCGCGTACGGGCTGCTCATCGGCGCGCTCGTCCTCACCGTCGTCGCCCGCCCGTGGGGCATGGACTGGGCACTGCTCGGCGGCAGCGCCGACATGGACGGCACCCCCGTGCCCGCGTGGCTGCTGCTCGGCTGGATCGTGCTGATCGCCACGGTCCTCGCGTACGTCACCGGCGTCGTCTCGGTGCGCCGGCTCTCGCCGCAGGTGGCGGGTGTCGTGGCCTGTCTCGAGGCCGTCATCGCGACCGTGCTCGCCTGGGTGCTGCTCGGGCAGTACCTCGACGCGCCGCAGATCATCGGCGGCGCGGTGGTCCTGGTCGGAGCCTTCATCGCCCAGTCGTCGACGCCGAAGGCGCCTGCGGCGGGACCCGTGGCGGGGTCGGTGCTGGACGCCGGCGTGGCGGAGGCGGCCGGTGGGACGGACGCGGTTGATGTGACGGACGCGGGCAGCGTGACGGACGCGGCCGGTGTGACCGACCGCGATACCGAGTTGTCCGCCCGGCGGACCGGGGCCTAAGGTGCCGATCATGCATTCGACCGTGCTTCCGCCTCCCGCCGCCTAGCGCGCGCGGAGACTCTCCTCGACGAAGACCGGGCTCGGCCGGGCGACCACTCGCCCCCGAGCGGTTCGTCGCTGCCCGCGCGCGGAGCCGAGCGACCACCTTTCCCTCCCGTCTTCCACGGAGAAGTCACGTGTCGAACTCTTCGGAATCCGCCCTGTCCGTCGGGCGGAGCCTGCTCTATCTGATCGTCGCCGGGATCGCCTGGGGCACGGCCGGTGCCGCCGCCTCGCTGATCTTCCGCATCAGCGACATGGGCCCGCTGGCCCTGTCCTTCTGGCGCTGCGTCGGCGGTCTCGCCCTGCTGCTCGGGGCGCTCGCCCTGCGTCCCCGGCGCCGCGTCGCCCGTGCCGCCGTGGAATCGCGCGGCCGCCGGACGGCCCGCATCCTCGGCACGGGGGTCGGGCTCACCGTGTTCCAGAGCGCCTACTTCGCCGCCGTCGAGGCCACCGGCCTGGCGGTCGGCACCGTCGTCACACTGGGCGCGGGACCCGTTCTCATCGCGGTCGGCGCCCGGCTCACCATGGGCGAACGCCTCGGCCGCGGCGGCATCGCCGCCGTCACCGGGGCGCTCGCCGGGCTCGTCGTCCTCGTCCTCGGCGGCGGAGCCGCGGAGGTCCGGCCGCTGGGTGTCGTCCTCGCGGTCGTCTCGGCCGCCGGGTACGCGGCGATCACCCTGCTCACGCGCTACCTCGGCCGAGACGGCGGCCGCACGGACGCGCTGTCCACCACGACCTGGGCCTTCGCGATCGGGGCGGTCGGGCTGCTGCCCGCGGCGCTCGCGGAGGGGGTCGTACCGCACACGGACGCGCCGGTGAGCGTGCTGCTCCTGCTCGTCTACGTCGCCGCCGTGCCGACAGCGCTCGCCTACGCGCTCTACTTCGCCGGGGCCGCGGTCGTCCGGGCGGCCACCGTCTCCGTGATCATGCTCCTGGAGCCGGTGAGCGCGGCCGTGATCGCCGTCTCGCTGCTCGGTGAGCGGCTCACCACCGCCATCGTGCTCGGCACGCTGCTGCTGCTCGCCGCCGTTACGGGCCTGGCGTTCGCCGAGGCACGGACGGCGTCGGCGGAACGGAGGCGGGAGGCCCTGGCGGTGTAGGCGGACGTGGGGGGCGGGCTGGGGTGGGGCGCGGGCCGATGGGGCGGGCCTTCACCTGAGGTGGGGGCTCCGGCCCCCACCGCTGTCAGCCGGTGACGCGGCGGCGCAGTTGGTGGCCGCGTGCCGCCCGGTCGCGGGGGCCGTCGCGCTCGGCCAGCCGCTCCATGACCTGGTCCTGGACCTCCCGCGGCTTGTTCCCCGCGTACTTGAACTTGGCCCGCACCTCGGTCACCTCCAGGCGCAGCACCCGGATTCCGGAGAGCAGACGGCCGAACGGTGCCTCGCCGGGGACGGCGGGAGCCGTGCCGCCGTCCGGCTGGAAGTGGGCGACCTGGCGGTTGAGCAGCTCCGCCTTCTCCGCCGGATCGTCGACCACGTGCGCGGTGCAGCGCAGCTGGACGGAGGCGTAATAGGAGGTGGGCGTGCCGTGCGCGGTCGGCGTGCCCTCCGGGACCGTCCACGTGCCCGGCACGAAGACGTAGTCGTCGACCACGCTGAGGAGCACCGTCGGGTTCGCCTGCAGGGCGCGCCACAGCGGGTTCGGGCGGGCCAGATGGGTCAGCACCCGGCCGTACGGGCCGGGCTCGGCCTCGTACCGGAAGTGCGTCGGCTGCACCCACGGCGGGTCTCCGGGCAGGCCGTTGACGGCGAGCTGGCCGAAGTCGTGCCGTGAGAGCCAGTCGCGCCACTCGCCTTCGTCGTGGGGGGCGTCCCAGGGGTGGATCAGCATGGTCCGTCCGTCCTCGGCATCGTTCGTCGGTCCCTTCGTCGTCGTTCGTGGGTTCCGCGTTCGCGGTTTCTCTAGAGCGCGGCCAGATAGTCGGGCAGGGCGACGGCCGGGTCGAGGTCGTCGGCCGGGACCGGTGTGCCGTAGCCGCCCCGCACCGGGACCACGCCGGACCAGTGGGGGAGGTCGAGGTCCTCCGCGTCGTCGTTGGGGCCGCCGGTGCGGACCTTCGCCGAGACCTCGTTCAGGTCCAGGCGGATCACGGCCGTGGCGGCGAGCTCCTTGGCGTTCGCGGGGCGGGAGTCGGCGGAGCGGCCGGGGACGACCTGGTCGACCAGGGCGTCGAGGGCGATGCGCAGCTCCTCGGGGTCGGTGACCTGGTGGGCGGTGCCGAGAACCACGACCGAGCGGTAGTTGAGGGAGTGGTGGAAGGCGGAGCGGGCGAGGACGAGGCCGTCGACGTGGGTCACGGTCAGGCAGACGGGCAGACCGGGGGCCGCCACGCCGTCGCCGGCCGCGCGCAGCGGCCGCGAGCCGGTCGAGCCGTGCACGTAGAGGCGGTCGCCGACGCGGCCGAAGAGCGTGGGGAGCACGACCGGCGCGCCGTCACGGACGAATCCGAGGTGGCAGACGTACGCCTCGTCGAGTATCGAGTGGACCAGGGCCTTGTCGTACGACGCGCGAACGCGGGAGCGGGTGGGGACGGTCCGGTCGGTCGGCGTGTACGTGTCGGCGACGGCAGCGGTCTCGGAGGCCTCGGGGGAGGTCCTGTCGGCGGCCGTGTCGGCGGCGGTGCTCATTGCGGTCTCCATTGCACTAGTGCATACTTGTGTTTGTGCTAGGAGAGTATCGGATCGAAGGTCGTCGCGCATCGGACATCGCCGCGAGCGTGGAACGGGGAGTGGGGCTCGGAGCTCTCGAACCGGGCCGACTCCTGCCGCCCATGCGGGAGTTGGCCGGTGTGCTCGGCGTGAACCCGAACACCGTCGCCGCCGCCTACCGCATCCTGCGTGAGCGTGGGGTCATCGAGACCGACGGGCGGCGCGGCAGCAGGGTGCGCCCGCGACCCGCCACGACCGCGCGCGGCTCGATCCGGGTGGAGGCCCCCGCCGGGGTCCGGGACGTAGGCAAGGGCAACCCCGACCCCGTCCTGCTGCCTCCTCTCGGCGAGGCCTTCGCCGCGGTCGCCCGGCGGTACGCCGAACGGCCCGGCATGTACGGGGAGGCTCCCGTCGACGAGGAGTTCGGGCGCCTCGCGCGCGCCGCCTTCGACGCGGACGGGGTGCCGGACGGGCCCATCGGCGTCACGTCCGGGTCCCTCGACGCGGTCGAGCGCGTGCTCGCCGTGCACCTCAGGCCCGGCGACGCCGTCGCCGTCGAGGACCCGGGCTGGGGCAGCCTGCTCGACCTGGTTCCCGCGCTCGGCCTGCGGCCCGTGCCGATCGCCGTCGACGACGAGGGGCCCCTGCCGGAGGCGGTCGAGCGTGCGATCAGGAAGGACGGTGTGCGGGCGGTGATCGTGACGGACCGGGCGCAGAACCCGACCGGTGCGTGTGTGACCGAGGCCCGCGCGGGGGAGTTGCGGCGCGTGCTCGCCGGGCACCCCGGTGTGCTGCTCATCGAGGACGACCACGGGCACGGGATCGTCGCGCAGCCGCTCCACCCACTGGCCGGGGGCACCGACCACTGGGTGCTGATCCGGTCGGTCGCCAAGGCCTACGGCCCCGACCTGAGGATCGCGGCGTTCACCGGCGACGCGGAGACCGTCGACCGGGTGCTCGGCCGGCAGCGGCTCGGGCCCGGCTGGGTCAGCCGGCTCCTCCAGCAGGCCGTCGCGCACCTCTGGGTCACGGAAGCGGTGGACCCGGCGGTGGTCGCGCGCTCGTACGGGAAGCGGCGCGACGGACTCGTCCGGGCCCTGGCCCGGCGGGGCGTCGAGGCCCACGGGCGCAGTGGCATGAACGTGTGGGTGCCGGTGCCCGACGAGACCGGGGCGGTGGCGGGTCTCGTGGCCGCGGGGTGGGTGGTGGCGCCGGGGGCGCGGTTCCGGATGGAGGCGGGGCCGGCCGTGCGGCTCACCGTGTCGGGGCTTGGGGCGGGGGACGTCGAGGCTCTGGCCGACGCGGTGGCGGGCGTGGTGGGGCCGGTGGTGGCGCGGAGCTATGGGTGAGGGTGGGGGCGGTGCGGGGCTGCCGGCGCCGCTGCGTGCGCGGGGTACGGCTTCGCCCGCGCGCACTGCCGTACCACCTCCGTCACCCGCCCCTCGTGCCCGGACCCGCACCGCCGGTGCGCCATGCACCGGGTGCGGGTGCAGGCGCGGAAGCCTAGGCGCGGCAGGAGGCGCCGTCCGTTGTGCCCACCCGTTCCGCCGCGACGAGGGTGGCGGCGTCCGCTGGGGGGATGTTGCCCGCGACGGGGGTGGTGGGGGGCTTCGACGCGGGGGTCGGGCGGGTTTGGGTGAGGGCCGCGCCTGCCAGGACGATCAGGGCGCCGACCGGGGTGTTCCACGTGAGCCGTTCGTCCAGGAGCGCTACTCCCGCCGCCGTCGCGATGACCGGGATGAAGTAGGTGACCATCGCGGCCGTCGTCGGGCCGACCTCCGCGACGACCCCGTACTGGAGCAGCATCGCGTACCCCGTGCCGAGCGCGCCGAGGGCGATCACGGCGAGCAGCGGGAGTATCTCCACCGACTTCGGGAACGAGGTGAACAGCGGGGTGACGACCGCCAGTTGCAGGGTCGCGAGGCCGACCTGCGAGCCCGCGAGCGAGAGGTTCGAGGCGCCCGTGCCGCTCAGTGTCCTGCGGACGTAGATCCAGCCGACCGCGTAGCTGAACGAGGCCAGGAGGGCCAGGGCCGTGCCCGTCACGTCGACGCCCGAGAAGCCCTGCCACGCGCCGAGGACCGTGAGCACGCCCATGAAGCCGATACCCAGGCCCGCCGCGCGGACCCGGGTCGGGCGGTCCTCGGAGAGCGCCACGAGGGAGAGCAGCATGCCCCACAGCGGGGTCGTCGCGTTGCAGATGCCCGCGAGCGTCGACGGGATGGTCAGTTCGGCGTAGGCGAAGAGGGAGAACGGCAGCGCGTTGAGCAGGAAGGCCGCGACCGTCAGATGGCCCCAGACGCGGGCGCCGCGCGGCAGCCGGTCGCGCTTCACGACCAGGGCGACGGCGAGCACCGCCGTACCGAAGAGGAGCCGCCCGAAGGTCACCTGGAACGGCGCGAAGCCCTCCGTACCGACCTTGATGAAGACGAAGCTGAAACCCCAGATCAGGGCCAGTACGCCGAAGCGGACGCGCCAGTCGAGCAGGCGGGGCTCATGCACTCAGGGTGACCGCCCCGATCCCTTAGGACAAGCGAGAATTCCTCGACCCCTTCCCTTAGTATCGCTTACATGTTGAATCTGGAGCGCCTGCGCACCCTCGACGCCGTCGCCCGGCACGGCTCGGTCAGCGGCGCGGCCGACGGACTCCACGTCACCACCTCCGCCGTCTCCCAGCAGCTGTCCAAGCTGGAGCGCGAGGTGGGGCAGCAGCTGCTCGCCAAGAACGGCCGGGGGGTGCGGCTCACCGACGCCGGACAGCTGCTCGCCGAGCACGCCGCCCGGATCCTCTCCCAGGTCCAGATGGCGCAGGCCGACATCGAGGCCCAGCGCGGCCAGGTCGTGGGCGAGGTGCGGGTCGCCGCCTTCCCGACGGCCGCCCGCGGCCTCTTCCCGGCGGCGCTGGCCGCCCTGCGCGAGGGGCACCCGGAGCTCCGGGTCCGTACGACGGAGCTGGAGCCGGAGAACGGCGTGCGCGCGGTGCTGCGCGGCGACGCGGACCTCGCGCTCGTCCTGGACTGGAGCAACAAGCGGGCGCCCGTGCCCGGCGGCCTCGAGCGCGCCCATCTGCTGGACGACGCCGCCGACGTGGCCCTGCCCGCCGGGCACCCGCTGGCCGGGCGCGAGGCGGCGGACCTGGTGGACTTCGCCGACGAGGAGTGGGTCTCCTGGCCCGAGGGCGAGTTCTGCCACGACTGGCTGATGTTCACACTGCGCTCGCAGGGCATCGAGCCGCGGATCGGTCACCTGGCGGGGGAGCACCACACGCAGCTGGCGCTCGTCGCGGCGGGACTCGGCGTGTGCGTCACGCCCAGGCTCGGGCGGCCCGTGCCGGAGGGGGTCGTCTTCGTGCCCGTACGGCAGCAGGTGCGGCGCCACATCTACGCGACCTGGCGCGCCGACGCGGGCCGCCGGCCCTCCGTGCGGGCGGTCGTCGGCGCGCTGCGGGCGGCTGCCGAGCCGTTGGGGAGCTGACCCCGGGCGCACTCGCCGTACCCCACCTCTCGCCGCCTGGCCCTTCACCTCCCGCAGCCCGCCCCACCCCGTGCCGCCCGTCGCCGCCTCCTGTCAGAGGCCCGCGAGTTTGCGGAAGTCCCAGGACGCGATCGCATCCGGCGTCAGTCGCATCCAGGCGTGCCTGCCGTCGTGCGGCATCGCGTCCAGACCGAAGTTCTTGGCGGCGAAGAGCTGCTCGGGCACGTCGAGTTCGGGGCACGGCTCGCCCGTACGCGGGGCCTCGCCGATGAAGGTGACGGTGCCCGAGAGCTCCACGCCGCGCAGTTCGCCGTAGTCCTCGCCGTCGTCCACCACGACGGCGATCCTCGGGTCGGCGCGCAGCTCCGCCCAACGGCGGCTGCGCGTCAGCGAGTACAGCCAGAGCGAGGAGCCGTCCCAGGCGAACCAGAGTGCGCTCACGTGCGGGCGGCCGTCGGCGGAGACGGTCGCGACCCGGCAGGTGCGCTGTTCGGCGAGGAAGGAGTCGAGCTCCGCCGGGGTCATCATGATCCGGCGTCCACGGCGCTGTGCGACGGTCATCGTCCGCACCCTTCTGGATTTCTGATGAGACGTCAGAAAGCATGGGGGGTCATTCGCGCGCGTGCAAGGGGAGAGGCCATGGAGCAGAGGGCGAGAGAGCGGCTCGGGGAGCGGATCCGGCCGGACGGCGGGGTCGTGCTGCTCACCGTCGAGTGTCAGCAGGGAGTGGTCGGGCCGGAGAGCGCCCTGCCCGAACTGGCCGCCGTCGCGCTTGCGTCGGGGGCCCTGCGGAATGTCGCCCGGCTGGTGGCCGCCGCGCACGCGGCGGACGTCCAGGTCATCCACGCCGTCGCCGAGCGGCGCCCCGACGGGCGGGGTGCCAACAGCAACGCCCGGCTCTTCCGGGCCGCCGCCCGGCTTCCCGTGCAGCAGCACAGCGGGAGCACGGCCGTACGGATCGCCGAACCGATCCAGGTGGCCGAGGAGGACCTCGTCGTCCGACGGCTGCACGGGCTCTCGCCGCTCGCCGGGACCGATGTCGACCCGCTGCTCCGCAATCTCGGCTGCCGGACCCTCATCGTCACCGGCGTCTCCGCCAACGTGGCCGTGCCCAACGCCGTCTTCGACGCCGTCAACCTCGGCTACACCGTGGTCGTGCCCGGGGACGCCATCGCGGGGGTGCCGGCCGACTACACCCCCGCGATGATCCGTCACACCCTCGCGCTCGTCGCCACCATCACCACGACCGACGAGATACTCGGCTGCTGGAAGCTCCCCCCGCGGCCCGGAGCCGCGGGGAGCGCGTCGGGCGCCGGACGTGCCGGGAACGCCGGGAGTGCCGGGGGCCTCGTCAGCCGAGGCTGATCGCGTCGCCGACCACCTGGATCGGTGTCGGCGGCAGGGGGGAGCCGGCCGGGCCGGACTTCACGCTGCCGTCCGACACGTCGAAGTGGCTCTGGTGGCACGGGCAGACGATGACGCCGTCCTTGATGCTGCTCACGGCGCAGCCCGCGTGGGTGCACTTCGAGGAGAAGGCCTTGAACTCGCCGGCCTTCGGCTGGGTGATCACCACGCCCTTGTCGGCGAGGATCTTCCCGCCGCCCACCGGGATGTCCGCGGTCCGCGCGAGCGTCTCGCCCTCCGCCGCCGTGCCCTTGTCGTTCGTGCCGCCGCCCCCGCATGCGGTGATTGCCGCTGCCAGGCCTGCGCCGCCCGCCGCCGCGACGACCGTCCGGCGTGCCACTCCGCTCATGTGCTGCCCCTCTTTCCTCTCGGTCCATTCCGTGGGCCTGACGGTACGGCTGTGACCTGTGTCCCGTTCACAGGATGGAGCGTTCGCCGCCTCACAGTTCTCATTGGTCGGGGCGCCCTGCGTCTTCGGCGCCGCGCGGACGGCCGCCGTCTTCGACCGGGCGGACCTCGACGAACCGGTCGCACCCGGCACCCCGTGACTCCCGGGCCGCCCTCCCGTCTTCCGGGGTCCGTATCTGACGGACCGTGCGACCTGGCAGACTGCGGGCCTCACGGTCGTCTCCCCCGTGTCGCGAGCGGACCGCTCCACTGGGGAAGCGGCAAGCGACTCCTGGAGGCCCACCATGGCGCAGCAGCCCGGACAGCCGGCGGTCCGCACGAGCGGACGGCCCCGCCGGCCACCGCACCGGCCCGGGAGCGGGGCGAGCGCCCGATGACGCTGTGCCCCACCCGGCGTGCGGATCCCGGCGGGTTCGTCGTCCGCAGCGCGCCCGCCGTGCCGACCGCGGCCGTGCTGCTGCTCCACGGGGGTCGCGCCGACGGCCCCGAGCCGCCCCCCGCCCTCAACCTGCCCGCCCTGCGCATGCGGCCCTTCGCCGCGGCCGTGAGCCGGGCCGTCCGGGGCCGGGACGTGCTGATCGCCGAGGTGTGCTACCGCCACCGGGGCTGGAACGGGGAGAGCGCCGACGCCGCCAGGGATGCCGCGAGCGCGCTCGTACGCCTCCGGGAACAGACCGGGCCCGTCCCCGTCGTGCTCGTCGGCCACTCGATGGGCGGCCGCGCGGCACTCGCCGCCGCGGCAGACCCCGCCGTCCGGGGTGTCGTCGCCCTGGCGCCCTGGTGCCCCACCGACGAGCCCGTCGACCACCTGGGCGGCCGGCGCCTCTACCTGCTCCACGACGAGAGCGACCGCGTCACCTCGGCCCGCGCGTCCTGGGACTTCGTCCGCAGGGCCCGCGCCGCGGGCGCGGACGCGGCGGGCATCCCGATGCCGACGGGCGGTCACGCGATGCTGCGCGGGGCCCATCTGTGGCACCGGCGGGCGGCCGAACTCACGGCGGCGCTGCTGTCGCACGGGTGAGGGGCCACGACCGGCTCGACCGAGTGCGGGCGCGAGGGGCGCGAGCAGGTGAGGGGCACGGCCGGCGTGCGGGTGCGACGGAGAGCGGGAAAGCTCGTTCCGGGGCTTGAAGCTGCCGCAACGGAAGCTCCTACCGTTCTGAGCAGGGCCGGAGCGACCGGCCCGTGACGCACTCGTGAGGGGAGGCGGCGATGGCCTGGCCCACCGCGGAGGTCGCCCGGATGTCGGGCGTGACGGCCCGGACCCTACGGCACTACGACGAGATCGGACTGCTGCCGCCGGCGTGGATCGGCACCAACGGCCACCGCTACTACGAGGAGACCCACCTGCTGCGACTGCAGCAGATCCTCGTGCTGCGGGCGCTGGGCCTCGGACTGCCCGAGATCGGCGAGGTCCTGGCCGAGCAGGTCGACGAGGTGGAGGCCCTGCGGGGCCACCGCCGCCGCCTGCTCGCCGAGCGGGACCGGCTCGACACCCTGGCCGCCACCGTCTCCCGCACGATCGTCGAACTGGAGCAGTCCGGAAAGGACGGCAGAGCCATGAGCGGAATCAACCGACCGGAGAACCTCTTCGAAGGCGTCCGGCCCTCCCAGTACGGGGAGAACCTGCGGGAGTTCCCCGAGCTCGCCGACGCGGTCTCGCGCCACGGCTCGACGCTGAGCGAGGAGCGGATCGAGGCGGGGCACCGCGAGCGCACGGCACAGATGATCCGGCTCGCGGAGCTGATGGTCGCCGGAACGCCCGTGGGCGCCGACGCGGTCGTTGCCGAGATCGAGGCCCAGTACCAGGCGCTGACCGAGCTCCGTGAGGTGTCCGCCGAGGACTTCCGCGCGATCGGCCGCTCCTGCGTGGCGAACGAGCGGTGGCGCGCGGCGTACGAGGCGATCGCACCGGGCCTGGCCGCGTATCAGCGGGACGCGATCGAGGCGTACGCCACGAGCCGGCTGGACGCTAGGGGGTGACCAGGCCGGCGCATGCCGCGCGCGTCGCCCCGTGAACCGCGCGGGCCAGGCGGGCGCCCCACAGGGAGCGCGGGCCGGCGAAGGGCTGGGGTTCGGTGCCGGCGCCGGTGCCCGTCCCGGCGCCGGCGCCCGGGCCGGTGGGCGTCGGGGCCGCCACGCAGACCGCGTCGGTCGGTGTGCCCGAGGCGTCCGCGCCGAGTTCCACCAGGGCCTGCACCTTCGCCTCGGTGGCCGTGGCCACCGCGTTCACCAGGGCGGCGTCCGTGAGGGGGACCGGCAGCGACACGATGATGTTGATCGTGCCGGGGTGGGGGATCGTGACGCCACCGACGCCCGGAGCCGCCGCCCAGCCCCGTACCCCTATCCCCGCGGTGACCACCGCTCGCACACCGCCGTCCTCGGCGTGGCGGCGGCCCGCGACCGAGGCGGCCGTCATCAGGCCCACGCCCGCGCCGGTGAGCCCCGCCCCGGCGGCCAGGTCGCTGAGGTGGGCGACGGGATCGAGCCGGTCGTAGCCGGGGGGTACCTGTGCGTTGATCACCCACTCCCGCTCGCCGATGCCACCGCCGAGCACCGCGCTCGACACCATACGGACGCCCGGCCCCGGAGCCCACACCAGCAGAGGCCACTCACGGCCCTGCTCCGTGTGGGTGAGCAGAGCCGCGTCGGCGAGAGACGCGCTGGTCAGGAGGGTTCGCGTAGGCACCCCCGCACCCTAGGGGGTGCCTCGCGGCTCAGGCGAGGCCGTCCCAGCCCCAGCGCGGGGTGGGACCGGGGTCGCCGAGGTCCGTGCCGGGCGCGGAGGCCGAGACGTCCTTGGCGATGCGCGTGCCCCAGTCGAAGTACTCCACCACCCGGCGGCGCAGCAGGGCGTCGTCCGGCAGCTCCTTCTCCACGGCCGCCGTCATCAACTCCATCCAGCGCAGCCGCTGTTCCTCCGTGATGCCGAGCCCGAGATGGGCGCGGAGCAGGGCCTGGTGCCCACCGAGCTCCGTAGTGAACTCGGCGGGACCCGAGAACACCTCCGCCAGCCAGACCGCGACGTGCTCCACATGGGCGGCGGTGAAGTCCGCGAAGACGGGTGCGAGGAGAGGGTCGGCCAGGACCGCCTCGTAGAACGTCTCGGAGAGTCGGCGCAGCGCGTCGGCGCCGCCCACGGCCTCGTACAGAGTGTTCGAGTGCTCGGCGCTCATGGAGGGCCTCCGGTTCCGGGATGTGTCCTCCCAGCTTTCACACGACACGGCCCGGATCCAAGGATGTTCGCTCTCGGCGGGGCGCCTCGGACGCGCCGGTGACCCAGGGCTCCGGCGGCCGGCGGCGACGCAGATGATGCAGCTCCACGGAGATGGCCGCCCGCATCAGTTCGCGGGCGTGGTCCAGGGACAGCGCCCCGCTCAGCCGGCGCGCGCTGAGTCCCTCCGTGAGGGCGGTCATGCGTTCCGCGGACGCGGTGAGAGTCGGCGCGGGAACGGCCGGGCACGCCTCACCCAGCAGAGCCGCGACGTCGTGGACCCAGATCAGGCCCGCTCTGGCGAGCTCGGTGCGCAGCTCCGGGTCGAAGACCGCGCTGGCCCGCAGTTCGCCCCACGCCGTGCTGTTCTCCCGTACCTCGGGAAGGTCCTGGAACTCGAGCAGCAGTGACCGTTCCAGTTCCTGGTGGGCGTCGAAGCCCCCGGTCGGCCCCTCGTCCGCCGTTGTGTACCGGTCGGCCCGGTCGCTGATGAACTCCAGGGTGTGGCGCAGGATGCCCGCCCGGTCCTTGAAGTGGTAGTAGATCAGCGCGGTGGACACTCCGGCCTCGACGGCCGGTTCCTCCACCCGCAGTCCACGGACCCCGCGCCGCGCTATGACTCGGGCGGCCCCTTCCAGGAACCCTCATGGCCACCCGCGGCAGCCTCGTGAACCGCAACCGCAACCCCGGGATGACGGAGCGGCAGCTGGAGGCCGCCATGTGCCAGGCGTACGGCGCCTCCAAGGTCGTCTGGTTCGACGGCGTCCGCGGCCAGGACATCACCGACGACCACGTCGACGCCACGTCCCGCTTCCTCGCCCCCGGCGAGGCCCTCGTCCAGATGCGCCTGGCGTCGGACAACGACGCCTACGCCCAGGACGCGCGCCGGCAGTTCAGCATCCTGTCCGCCTCGACGACCTCCACCGGCGTCCCGATGGACGCGATGCGGCTCCAGGGCCCCGACTACAACAGGATCCGCTCCACCAACCCGGAGTTCCTCGCCTCCTACGCCAACCTCTACCTCTGCAATGAAGCCGTCATCAGCGCCCACTTCGGCGACACCCGCGCCGACCAGGCGGCGAAGGCGACCCTGCAGAACCTCTACCCCGACCGGATCGTCGAGCGGCTGAACATCGACCGCCTCGGCACCGGTGGCGGCGGCATCCACTGCGTCACCCAGCAGCAGCCCGTCCGCTGACGAGCGGGGCACGGCGACCGAGGGCCGAAGCGGCACCGCGGAGACCCTGACGGGAGATCATGGCGGCGCCCCTTCCTTTCAGGAGGGGGCGCCCTTCACACGTCGGAGGAGACCCCTTCCTCGTCGGAGGAGAGGCCTTCGTCGGAGGGGAGCGCGTGCGTCCCGGCGGCCCGGCGTGGTTCTCCTCGCCCCGCGGGACGGGGTGTCCGGGCGGGGTCGGTCCCTGGACACCCCGTGATGGGCGGACACACCGCTCCGGACGGCGGGGTGAGGTCGGCCCGGCCTCACCGCAGGTGGCCCGACACCGCCTCGGCGAGGACGTCGACCCGCTGCCTCCGGTCGGGGGAAGCGGCCCCCGCTTCCCCGAGCGCGACGAGCAGGAACGCGTCCCCCTCGCCGTCGAGCCTCAGCCGCACGGCGGCGACATTGCCGCTGTCGGTGACGACGGCGGTTCCGGCCTCGGCGTCGCCGGCCTTCCTCGGGTAGCCGACCAGCTCGTCGACGGACGATCCCGACGGCATCTGGATCACCGGTGCCAGCGGGGCGATCGCCAGGGGTGTGCGGGTACCCACGGTGTGCACCTGCACGTCGTCCTTGCCGATGTGGAAGGTGCAGCTCACCAGGGCGCCCGGGCTCTCGGCCAACGGTTCCCCGGGCTTGGCCCGCTTGCCGCCTTCGGCCGTGGCGACGGGATCATCCCCGTCCCGGACGGTCCGCTACCGGCCGGCCCATCGTCGTCAGAAGGTCGGGGTGGAGCAGCCGAGCCGCTTCTCAATGGCCTCGACGAAGCCGTCGAACAGATCCTGCCTGCGGGGCGTACCGGGCGAGCCCACGGCGTCCTGGTAGCCCTGGCCGAACTCCAGGGAGAGGTACGTCGGTACCCCTGCGCAGTCGGCGACCACATGGCGGGGATCGAAGCCGGACATCCGGCGGCCGGCCACCTGCGGCTGCTCCTTGAACCCGGGCGAGGAGCGGATGCCTTCGACGATGCGCGGTTCCTGGGTCATGGCGTAGGTCGCGTACCCGGCGACCTCGCAGGCCCACGTGGGACGCCGGCTCTCCTGCACCGTCTCCTTCGCCTCGGTCCACCCTTCAGGTCCGGGGAACGCGAGACCTTCGAGACCGCACACCGCGCTCTTCTCGACCGGTCGTGAGACCGGGGACGCGGTGAGGGTGGGGGGAGTGGCGAGGGGCCCTTCGGCGAGACAACCGGCCCGTTCGGCGGCCCGGTTGGCCACGCCGGTCAGGAACCGGGCGAGCGCGAGGGGGTCGGAGCCCTCGGGCGCGTATCCCTCGACGATCGCGGGCCCGTCGTTCGTCGTGCAGGCGCCGGGCAGCAGGACCCATCCGTGGTCTCGGCCGACGGCGCCCGTGGAGCCCCCTGAGAAGAAGGACGTGCCGGCCGGGTTCGGCCAGCGGCCGTCGTCGGCGAAGGGGAAGTCGCCACGCTCACGGCTGGCCGAGACGCGCATGTGCTCGGTGTCCGCACCCGGGAGGAACGACGAGCTCTCGACGACGCAGGTGAAGGCGAGCCGGTCGCCCGCTCGTTCGTGGAGACCGTCGCGGTCGGAGACCCGGCCGGACGACGGGAAGACGGTCGCCGCCGAGTCGGTGGACACCAGCCCGCCGCAGACCTCGTCGTCGGCGAAGAGGTTGCTGTTCGACCACAGATGGGCTCCGACGACGAGGACGCCGATCGCCAGGACGGGGGCGACGGCCTTCCGTCCCCGAGCGGTCCGCTCGCTGCCTGCTGTCATTTCACTTCCATCCTCCGCGGCGGCCGAGGCGTCCTTGGCGTACTCGTAGGTGGCCGCGTCCACCATGCGCGCCTCGTCGGACGACACCGGTTCCCCCTTCACCGCTGTTGCTGCGCCCGCCACCGTGGCGAGCAGCCTCGAACGCGAGGGCGACACCACCCGTCCCCGTCCAGCCGGCGACCGAACGTGCGCGGCTCGGCAACGATCAAGTGGGAGTCTCAGCGATCATGCGGGGACCGTCCATACGTGCTGACACCCATCCGTCCGCGACAGGGGCGCGAGGAGGGGCACGTCCCTGGCCCGGCGGCTCGGACACTCCTCGCCCGTGATCACCCTCGGTTACTATGCTTCCTTGATGCCGGAAGCCGGCGGCAGGGGGCGCGGCACCGTCGACGGTCTGCCGGGAGAGCGGGGAGACCGGCTCGCCGGCCGAAACTCTGCAGATTCTCCCCAGCGCCGTGGACCGGTGATTCCCGCCTCTGCACCCCGGAGAATTCGTCCGTGGATTGTAAGGCGCAAGAGATGGGTGGCCTGGGAAAGTGTTGGAAGAGGTCGTAGCAACCCGCTACGTCACGCCTTTGCGTGAGGGCGGTTCGCTCCCCGGGATCGTCGAGGCCGACGATCTCGGAACGTACGTCATGAAGTTCACCGGCGCCGGTCAGGGGCGCAAGACCCTGGTCGCCGAGGTCGTCTGCGGACAGCTCGCCCGCCGGCTCGGTCTGCGGGTGCCCGAGCTCGTCACCATCCAGCTCGACCCCGTCATCGGACTCTCCGAGCCCGACCAGGAGGTGCAGGAGCTGCTCAAGGCGAGCGGCGGGCTCAACCTGGGCATGGACTACCTCCCCGGCTCGCTGGGCTTCGACCCGCTGGCGTACGAGGTGGACCCCGTCGAGGCCGGCAAGGTCGTCTGGTTCGACGCGGTGATCAACAACGTCGACCGTTCCTGGCGAAACCCGAACATGCTCGTCTGGCACGGCGACCTGTGGCTCATCGACCACGGCGCCACCATGATCTGGCACCACAACTGGCCCGGCGCCCAGGCGTCCGCCGCCAAGCCGTACGACGCCTCCGACCACGTGCTCGCCCGCTTCGCGCCGGACATCGCCGCCGCGGCCGCCGAACTGGCCCCGCGCGTCACGCGCGAGCTGCTCGACGAGGTCGCCGCCGACGTGCCCGACGAGTGGCTCGTCGACGAGCCCGGCTTCGACAGCACCGACGAGGTGCGCGCCGCCTACGTCGCGGCGCTGCTGCCGCGCGCCGCCACCATCCACGAGCGGATCACGCTCGGGCCCCGGACCGAGAGCCGGCCCCAGCAGCCGCCCGGCTGGCTCGCCGAGCGCCTCGCGCCCCGGACGCACTCCACCGAGAAGGACAGCACCCCGTGACCGACCGCGATGTCTTCGAGTACGCGCTGCTGCGCGTGGTGCCGCGGGTCGAGCGCGGCGAGTGCTTCAACGCGGGCGTCGTCGTCTACTGCCGCGCCCGTTCCTACGTGGCCGCCCGTACGCACCTGGACGAGGCGAAGCTGTCGGTGCTGGACCCGGCGGCCGACGTGACCGGGGTGCGGGCCGCCCTGCGCGCCGTCGAGGGGGTCTGTCTGGGGGGAGACGCCGCCGGCCAGGCCGCGGGCGACGACGCCGGACGGCGCTTCCGCTGGCTGATCGCGCCGCGCTCCACGGTCGTCCAGCCGGGGCCGGTCCACACCGGGCTCACCACCGACCCGGAGGCCGAGGTGGAGCGGCTGCTCGACCTCCTCGTGCGCTGAGCACCCCCCGCCCCGCCCTCCGGATCGCCCCGCCTCGCCCGGCCGGGCCCGCCTGCCCGTACGGCCGGGCGGGCCGCCCGCGTCCGCGCCCGGCGACGGGGAGTGACCGGGTGCACCCGGTGGGCCGTTGACACCGGGTGCCAGGGCTTCTAGCGTCTCGTTCTGCGGACGATACTAAGCGGTCGCTCATGTGCGGGACGCAGGAGCGGGTGACCGGTTCGACCGCGACCAGGGACGATCCAAGGGCGAGGAGAACCAGCATGTCCACCACCGAGCAGCGCGTAGCCGTCGTCACGGGTGCCGCACGGGGTATCGGGGCCGCCACGGCGCTCCGCCTCGCGGCCGAGGGCCGCGCCGTCGCCGTACTCGACCTCGACGAGGCGGCCTGCAAGGACACCGTCGAGAAGATCACCGCCGCGGGCGGCACCGCCCTCGCGGTCGGCTGCGACGTCTCCGACAGCGCCCAGGTGGAGGCCGCCGTCGCGCGCGTCGCCGCCGAGCTCGGCGCGCCGACGATCCTCGTCAACAACGCGGGTGTGCTCCGCGACAACCTGCTCTTCAAGATGTCGGAGTCCGACTGGGACCTCGTCATGAACGTGCACCTCAAGGGCGCCTTCCTGATGGCGAAGGCCTGCCAGAAGCACATGGTGGACGCGGGCTTCGGCCGGATCGTCTCGCTCTCCTCCTCCTCGGCCCTCGGCAACCGCGGCCAGGCCAACTACTCGGCCGTGAAGGCGGGTCTGCAGGGCCTCACCAAGACCCTGGCCAAGGAGCTCGGCAAGTTCGGCATCACCGCCAACGCGGTCGCCCCGGGCTTCATCGTCACCGAGATGACCGCGCAGACCGCCGAGCGCGTCGGCATGGGCTTCGAGGACTTCCAGGCCGCCGCCGCGTCCATGATCCCGGTGCAGCGGGTCGGCCGCCCCGAGGACGTCGCCAACGCGATCGCCTTCTTCGCCGGCGACGACGCGGGCTTCGTCTCCGGCCAGGTCATGTACGTGGCCGGCGGCCCCCTCAACTGACGACCGGCATCGAGAGGAGCACGGCAGACATGACCGCACAGGCACGGCCGGAACTGTCCGGCAAGGTCGCCCTCGTCACCGGCGCCAGCCGGGGCATCGGCTACGGCATCGCCGAGGCGCTCGTCGCCCGCGGCGACCGGGTCGTCATCACGGGACGCGGCGAGGAGGCCCTCAAGGAGGCCGTCGAGCGCCTCGGCGCCGACCGGGCGATCGGCGTCCCCGGCAAGGCCCACGACGAGGCCCACCAGGCCGCCGCCGTGGAGGCGGCGATGAACGGCTTCGGCCGGGTGGACTTCCTGATCAACAACGCCGGTACGAACCCGGTCTTCGGCCCCATCGCCGACCTGGACCTCGGGGTGGCCCGCAAGGTCTTCGAGACCAACGTGGTCTCCGCGCTCGGCTTCGCCCAGCGGACCTGGCACGCCTGGCAGAAGGAGCACGGCGGGGCGATCGTGAACATCGCCTCGGTCGCCGGTGTCTCCGCCTCGCCCTTCATCGGCGCGTACGGAATCAGCAAGGCCGCGATGATCAACCTGACCATTCAGCTGGCCCATGAATTCGCCCCGCTCGTGCGCGTCAACGCGATTGCCCCGGCGGTCGTGAAGACGAAATTCGCGCAGGCGCTGTACGAGGGCCGGGAGGCGGAGGCCGCCGCCGCCTACCCGCTCGGCCGGCTCGGAGAGCCCGAGGACATCGGCGGAGCGGCCGCCTTCCTCACCTCGTCCCAGTCGGAGTGGATCACCGGCCAGACCCTCGTGGTCGACGGTGGGATTTTCCTGAACGCCGGAGTCGGGTGACCGATAACCGGACACTTTCCGGATTTCGTGTCCGGATTGACCCCGGTTATACGTCGAATGCCTTAAGTGCCCCGTCAGGCTCGAACATTGACCTGGCGGGGTGCTGCGGTATCGTCGGCCGACCCGTGGCTGAACGAGGAGCGTGCACGTGTTCAACCGGACCAGTCTGCAGGCCGCTGCAGCCCTTGTGTCCATATCCCTGGTAACCGGATGCAGTGTCTTCTCGGACAGTGATTCGGCCGGGGATCAGAGAATCGTCGTCGGTACGACGAGCTCTCCCACCACGCTTGACCCAGCTGCCGCCTGGGACAATTCCTGGGAGCTGTTCCGGAATGTCTTCCAGACCCTGGTGAGTTTCCCGACGGGCAGCACGACCCCGGATTCCGACGCCGCGGACTGCAAGTTCTCGGACACCTCCAGCCGGGTCTTCGAGTGCAAGCTCCTGGAGGGCCTCACGTTCTCCAATGGGCACAAGCTGGACGCCAAGGCTGTGCAGTACTCGATCGAGCGCATCCGCACGATCAACCACAAGGGCGGCCCGAACGGCATGCTCGGCTCGCTCGACAAGATCGAGACCGTCGGCGACCGGACCGTCGTCTTCCGGCTCAACAAGTCGGACGCCACCTTCCCGATGGTCCTCGCCACGCCGGCGATGTCCCTCGTGGACCCGGCCGAGTACCCGGCCGACCAGCTGCGCAAGGACGGCAAGCTCACCGGCTCGGGGCCGTACGTCCTCGACTCGTACACCGAGCGCGAGTCGGCGGAGCTGACCAAGAACCCCACGTACAAGGGCTTCGCCGACCGTAAGAACGGCGGCGTGACCATCCGCTACTTCGACGAGTCCGAGGCGATGGTCGCCGCGCTCAAGAAGAAGGAGATCGACGCCACCTACCGCGGCCTCACCGCCGAGGAGGTCGTCGAACTCCAGGAAGACAAGCCCGAGAACCAGGGCCTCCAGATCGTCGAGTCGACCGGCGCCGACATCCGCTACCTGGTCTTCAACACCCAGGACCCCACGATCGCCAAGCCCGCGGTCCGCAAGGCCATCGCCCAGGTCGTCGACCGCGACGAACTGGTCAGCAAGGTCTACCAGAGCACCGCCGAGCCCCTGTACTCCATGGTGCCCAAGGGAATCGCCGCCCACACCACCAAGTTCTTCGACCGCTTCGGCGACCCGGACGCCAAGAAGGCCAAGAAGATCCTCCGCGAGGCCGGCATCACCGAGCCCGTCGAGCTGAAGTTCTGGTACACGACGGACCGCTACGGCTCCTCGACGGCCGCCGAGTTCAAGGAACTCAAGCGCCAGCTGGAGGAGACAGGCCTCTTCAAGGTCGCCATCGAGGGCAAGCCCTGGAAGGACTTCCAGGCGGGCTACCAGAAGGGCGAGTACCCGGTCTTCGGCCGCGGCTGGTTCCCCGACTTCCCGGACCCGGACAACTTCGTGGCGCCGTTCGTCGGCAAGGAGAACGTCCTCGGTACGCCGTATCTGAGCCCCAGGATCACCGGCGAACTGCTCCCGAAGTCCCGCCGCGAGAGCGACCGCGGGACCGTCACGGACGAGTTCGTGGAGGCCCAGGAGATCATGGTCCAGGACGTCCGGCTGCTGCCCCTGTGGCAGGGCAAGCTGTACATCGCGGCCCGTGACGACATCGGCGGCGGCGAGGGTGCGCTCGACCCGCAGACGGTCATGCAGCTCTGGGAGCTGAGCCGCCGGGCCAGCTGGTAGGACCCGGGGCAGGCCGGCAGCCGGGAGCCTGAGGGGGCCACTGTCAGTGGCCCCCGGTAGGTTCGGGGACGGAGTAGAAGGAACGTCCACCGGAGGTTGTTGACCGTGACCGACACCAGCATGCTGCCCGAGTCCTGGCGGAGTGTTCTCGGCGAGGAGCTGCGGAAGCCGTACTTCGCGCAGCTCACCGAGTTCGTCGAGGAGGAGCGCGCCAAGGGACCGGTCTTCCCGCCGAAGGACGAGGTGTTCGCAGCCCTCGACGCCACCCCGTACGACAAGGTGAAGGTCCTGATCCTCGGTCAGGACCCGTACCACGGAGAGGGGCAGGGGCACGGTCTCTGCTTCTCGGTCCGGCCCGGGGTGAAGACCCCGCCCTCCCTGCGGAACATCTACAAGGAGATGCAGGCCGAGCTCGGCCACCCCGTTCCGGACAACGGCTATCTGATGCCGTGGGCCGAGCAGGGAGTCCTCCTGCTCAACGCCGTGCTGACCGTCCGCTCCGGCGAGGCGAACTCGCACAAGGGCAAGGGCTGGGAGAAGTTCACCGACGCGGTGATCACCGCCGTCGCCTCGCGCCCCGACCCCGCCGTCTTCGTCCTCTGGGGCAACTACGCCCAGAAGAAGCTGCCCCTCATCGACGAGGAGCGGCACGTGGTGGTCAAGGGCGCCCACCCCTCGCCGCTCTCGGCGAAGAAGTTCTTCGGATCGAATCCCTTCACCCAGATCGACGCGGCCGTCGCCGCCCAGGGACACGAGCCGATCGACTGGCGCATCCCGGACCTCGGCTGAGCCTCGGCCCGATCCGGCCCCGGTGCGGCTAGCGTCGGCTCTCCCAGTGGGTGAGCGGGTGGAGGTCGCGGTGACCGAGCAGCAGCAGGTGTCGGACGACGGGGTCATGACCAGGATCGGGCAGGCGATGATGCTGCTCCACGGCGGCGACCGCGAGGAGGCACGCAACCGCTTCGGGCTGCTCTGGCAGCAGATCGGCCCGGACGGTGACCCCCTGCACCGGTGCACCCTCGCGCACTACATGGCGGACGCCCAGGACGACCCGGACACGGAGCTGGCCTGGGATCTGCGGGCCCTGAGCGCCGCGGAGGGCCTCGCGGAGGAGCGGCTCGCCGAGCACGGCTCCGCGGTCGCCCTCCGGGCGCTGTACCCCTCGCTCCACCTCAACCTGGCCGCCGACTACGTCAAGCTCCAGCGGCCCGACGCCGCGCGGGTCCATCTGGACCGGGCCCGCGCCGCCTCGGACCACCTCGACGACGACGGCTACGGGAACGGGGTGCGGGCCGCGATCGACCGCCTGGAGCTGCGGCTTCGGGGGGTGTGAGGGCCGGGGCTCCCCGCGGGCCGCTCGCCCTCCCGGCGAGCTCCTCGACGGGGCGTACCACGCCCTGCCGGGCCTCAGCGGCCGTACGTGCCGTGGCAGATGCGTGACGGGTCGCTGTCGGGCGCCCAGCCGCCGTACCGCTCGCCCAGGTCGCAGACCTCCCCCCGGGAGACCGGCGGGTTCTTCGGCAGCTCGGCCAGTTCCGCCGGCAGTTCGGGCAGCGGCGTCCGGGTCTCCGGGCGCGGACGCTCACGCTGCCGCGGTACGGACTCGGGGCGTGGCGCCTCCGTGCGGGGCGGAGCCGCTTCCCGCCGGCGTGCCTCGGGCGAGGGCGTCGCGCGGGCCGCGCCGGTCGCCGGGGGAGTGGGGAGTGCCGCTTCGAGGGCGTCGAGGGCAGGCCCCTCGACGATCTGTGGGGCCACGTCCTGGCCGGGGCGTACGGTCTCCGCGACGGGCGCGGGGGCGGGTGCGGTCGCCGGGCCGTCCACCGAGACGCAGCCCGTGAGGGCGGCCACGGCCGCCCCGACCAGGATCTTCGCTGTTGTTCGGGTTCCATGCACCCGCGCAACTCTGCTGGCCCGGCGGTGATCTTCGCGCCCCTACCGGAGGGGAATGCCCCGCACGGGTGAGCGACGCGGGACCGGACTTGACCGCTCGGCCCCCGGCGCGCGAACGCTCAGTCTCCGGTCGCGCCGTCGATCCGCTCCCGGACGAGGTCCGCGTGGCCGTTGTGGCGGGCGTACTCCTCGATCATGTGCAGATAGATCCAGCGCAGGTTGTACGACTTCCCGGAGTGGTGTTCGCCCTCGCCCAGGTCGTCCAGACCTCGCGTGGCGGCCACGGTGCGGGCGTGGGCGATCGCCGCCTGCCAGGTCGCGTGGGCCTCCTCGTAGGTGTCCTCGTCGGTGAGGTGGAAGTCCCGGTCGCGGTCCTCCTCGGTCGAGTAGATCCAGCCCGCCTTCTCGCCGGCCAGGACGTTGCGGAACCAGCCGTTCTCGACCTCCGCCATGTGCCGGACGAGGCCGAGCAGGCTGAGCTCCGACGGCGGGGCGGACAGGGTGCGCAGCTGGGCGTCGTCGAGCCCCTCGCACTTCCTCGCGAGCGTCGCGCGATGGAAGTCGAGCCACTGCTCCAGCGCCTCGCGCTCGCCGGAGGTGGTGGACGGGTCGACGCGGAGGGGGGTTTCGATGCGTTCGGTGGTCATGCGCGGCATCGTCCCCCACGATCACCGGCGGGCGCCACCGCTTTCCCCGCGCCCGGGCCGGCCGCCGCCGAGCATGCCGCGCAGCAACTCGTCGAATCCGGTGCGCAGTTCGGCTCGGCTCGGCACGGACGCGTGGAAGGAGCCGGCGGCGCAGGAGAACATCAGCCCCTCGCACCAGGCGATGAGGGAGAGCGCGTGACGCTCGGGCTCGGGTGAGCCGGCCGCCGCCGTCATCGCGACCAGCGGGCCGTGGAAGACGGCACCCGCGGCGTCGAAGAAGGAGCGGAGCTCGGGGCGGCGGGTCGCCTCCAGGGCCAGTTCGTAGCGGGAGACGAGCAGGGCGCGGTGGTCGGTGAGGTAGCGGTGCAGGGCGAGGGAGAGCGCGTCCACGAGTGTGTCGGTGCCGATGGGCGCCCCCTCGTGGGCTCCTTCCCGTGCCCCTTCCGCCGCTCCGGGCCCGGCGGCGCCCGGCAGTTCGTCCGGGGTCAGGACCTGGGACTCCAGCTGCACCTGACGTCGTACGGCCGTCTCCAGGAGCGCCTGGCGGGTGCGGGCGTGGTTCGACGTCGACCCCTGCGGCAGGCCCGCCCGCTCGTCCACCGCCCGATGGGTCAGGCCCCGCATGCCGCGCTCCACGAGGAGGTCGAGGGCGGCGTCGCCGATCCGGTCCGCACGGGAGGGGGCGGGGGAGCCGGAAGGGTCGGGAGCGCCTGCCGATCCGGGAGGTCCGGGAGGTCCGGGAAGGGCAGCGGAGGGCGTCGCTGAGGTCATGAGGACAACCTACAGCGGGTAGCTTCCCGCATCACTACATCTGTAGTACGGTCGCATCGCCGGGCGTACTACACCTGTAGTCCCCCCGATCCGAGGAGCAGTCATGGAACAGCACCGTGCCGTCGTCGTCGGAGCCGGCATCGGCGGACTCACCGCCGCCGTCGCCCTCCACCTCGGAGGCTGGCAGGTCACCGTCCTGGAGCGGTCCGCCGACCTCGCCCCCGTCGGCGCCGGCATCGGCCTCGCCCCCAACGCCCAGCGCGCTCTGGACGTCATCGGCCTCGGCGACCGCGTCCGGGCCCTCGCCGCCTGGCAGGGCGACGGCGGCATGCGCGCCCCCGGCGGCCGCTGGCTCGCCCGTACCAACGCCAAGGCCGCCGCCGCGCGCTTCGGCGGGCCGCTCGTTCTCCTCCACCGGGCCACCCTCGTCGACATCCTCACCTCGGCCCTCCCCGACGGCGCGGTGCGCACCGGAGCGGCCGCCACGCTCGTCGACCCCGGCGACGACCACCGCCCCGCCCGCGTCGCCACCTCCGACGGAGAGATCGAGGCAGCGCTCGTCGTCGGCGCCGACGGCATCCGTTCCGCGACACGGCACGCCCTCTTTCCCGGGCACCCCGGCCCGCGATACGCCGGCTGCACCACCTGGCGGGTCGTCGTCCCGGCCCCCGAGCGGCCGTTCGCCCCGCACGAGACCTGGGGCGCCGGACGCCTCTGGGGGACGCAGCCCCTCAAGGACGGCAGGATCTACGCGTACGCGATGGCCGCCGCCCCCGCCGGCGGCCGGGCGCCCGACGACGAGAAGGCCGAACTCCTCCGTCTGTTCGGCGACTGGCACCACCCCGTCCCCGAGATCCTCGCCGCAGTGGACCCCGCGCAGGTGCTCCGCCACGACGTCCACCACCTGACCGACCCGCTGCCGGCCTACCACCAGGGCCGGGTCGCGCTGCTCGGCGACGCCGCGCACGCGATGATGCCGAGCCTCGGCCAGGGCGGAAACCAGGCGATCGAGGACGCCGTCGTCCTCGCCCACCACATCGGCCCCGCGGTCGACGCCCGGCTCACCGGCCCCGCAGCCGACTTCGTCCCGAGCCGCGCCCTCGCCGCCTACACCGCCGACCGCCTCCCCCGTACCACCGCCATCGTCCGCAAGGCCGCCCGCACCGGAGCCGTCACCCTGCTCGCGGCCCGCCCCGCCGTCGCGCTGCGCGCCACGCTCGTCAGCGCGGTCTCCCGGTTCGGCCCGGGGCTCGTCCTGCGCGGCTTCGACGGCATCGCCGACTGGCGGCCGCCGGTGGCCCCGGCCCGGTCCGCGTAAGCTGACCAGCGCGAACGGCCCACCCGTACAGGGCCTGTGGACACGACAAGGGAGAACCCGTGAAGGTTGGCTGCATCGGACTCGGCGACATCGCGCAGAAGGCCTACCTTCCGGTCCTCGCCACCCTCCCCGGGGTCGAACTCCACCTCCAGACCCGCACCCGCGCGACGCTCGACCGGGTCGCCGACACCCTCCACCTGCCCGCCGCGCAGCGCCACGGCGACCTCGACTCGCTGCTCGCCGCCGGACTCGACGCCGCCTTCGTCCACGCGCCGACCGCCGCGCACGCCGAGATCGCCGGCCGGCTCCTGGACGCGGGCGTCCCCACGTACGTCGACAAGCCCCTCGCGTACGAGTACGCCGAGTCCGAGCGGATCGTGGAACTGGCCGAGAAGCGCTCGGTCGGCCTCGCCGTCGGATTCAACCGGCGCCTCGCCCCCTCGTACGCCCAGTGCGCCGAGCACCCGCGCGAGCTGATCCTCCTTCAGAAGAACCGCATCGGCCTGCCCGAGGACCCCCGCACCTTCGTTCTCGACGACTTCATCCACGTCGTCGACACCCTGCGGTTCCTCCTCCCCGGCGAGATCGAGCACGTCGACGTGCGCGCCCGGATCCGCGAGGGACTCATGCACCACGTCGTGCTCCAGCTCTCCGGAGACGGGTTCACCGCCATCGGCATGATGAACCGGATGAACGGCTCCACCGAGGAGATCCTGGAGGTCTCCGGGCAGGACACCAAGCGCCAGGTCGTCAATCTCTCCGACGTCGTCGACCACAAGGGCCAGCCGACCCTGCGGCGGCGCGGCGACTGGGTGCCGGTGCCCCGCCAGCGTGGCATCGAGCAGGCCGTACTGGCCTTCCTCGACGCCGTACGGGACGGGCGGGTGCTCAGTGCCCGGGACGCCCTGCGGACCCACGAGCTGTGCGAGCGCGTCGTGCGCGAGGCGCTGATTCAGGCCTCCTGAACGCACCCGCGCCCTCGGCGGCGCACACCGCGCCCACCACGGCGAGCGCTCCGTACAAGGGCCAGTCGCCCCAGCGGACGTAGCCCGTCGTCGTGTCCGAGAGCGGCAGCTCGCGGACGGCGACGGCGCTCGCGTCCGTACCGAGCACGGGTCCGATCCTGCGGCCGTCGGGGCCGTACGCCGCGCTGACCCCGGTGAGTGTCGCGTGTGCGACGGGCCGGCCCGTCTCCGCGGCCCGCAGCGCGGCAAGAGACGCGTGCTGGGCGGGCGCCCAGCTCTCCTGGAAGGTGCTGGTCGACGACTGGACGACGAGCAGCCCGGCCCCGTCACGGACGAGGTTCCGGCTCATGTCGGGGAAGGCGGACTCGAAGCAGATGAGCGGGCCGATCAGCGGCTCCGGGGCGCCGGCGCCGGTGGCTTCCCCGCTGTCGGCGCCCGTGGCGGGCAGCCTCATCAGGACCGGTGTGGTGCCCCGCCGGCGGTCCTCGTCGGCGGCCTTGCCGAACGACGTCACCCAGCCCAGGACGCCCCGCGCGGGAATGTACTCGCCGAACGGCACGAGCCGCATCTTGTCGTAGCGCTCACCCGTGAGCCCCGCAGGACCGACCAGGACGGCACTCTTGAAGATGCCCGGGCGGTCGGCCCGCCGCGCGTCCACATTGACCAGGAGCGGCGCGTCGACCTCCCGTGAGAGGGCCGTGAGCCGGGCGGCGAGATCGGGGCGGCCGGCCGGATCGGCGCCGACACCGCTCTCGCCCCAGACCACCAGGTCGAGGCGCTGCCCGGCGAGCGAGCGCGTCAGCTCCTCGGCACGCTCGAACCGTCGCTCCGCCCCGCCCGCCCCGTCGAACACCCCCGGCTGGACGAGGGCCACCCGCACCGTCCCGCTCACACGCGGCGCCCCCACCCCCCAGGCGGCCGTACCGGCCACGAGCGCGCAGCCCGCCAGCCCCGCGACCCCCACGGTGCGCAGCCCCGGACCGGCCACGAGCAGGGCAACGGCAGTGTTCGCCGCCACCACGAGCGCGGTCACCAGCCACACCCCGCCGACCGAGGCCAGCCGGAGCGCCGCCGGCACCTGCCACTGGCTCGCGCCGAGCAGCCCCCAGGGCCCTCCCAGCCCCTCCCAGGAGCGCACCAGCTCGATCAGCAGCCAGCCGGAGGGCACCGCGACCAGGGCGACGGCGGCCCGCAGCGCCGACGGGGCGCCGCCGAGCAGGGACCGCACGAGCCAGGCCCAGGGCAGCCACAGCAGGCCGAGCAGCGCGGAGAGCGGGAGGAGGAAGACGTGCAGGCTGGGCAGCAGCCAGTGGTGGACGGCGAACACGAAGCCGATCCCGCCCAGCCAGCCGTCCAGGGCGGCCCGGCCCGCTCCCGGAGCCGTACGGATCAGGAGAAGCCAGGGGACGAGCGCCAGGTACGCCCACCACCAGAGTCCGGGGGCGGGGAAGGCGAGCGCGGGCAGCGCGCCACAGCCGACGGCGAGCAGGGAGCGGGCCAGGGCACGCCGACGCCGCCGGGTCCGGCCGCCCGGGTCACGGCCGGGGGCCCGGTCCTGGTCCTGGTCCGGCGCCTGGTCGGGGTCAGGTGGCGGGCTCTGGTCCTGATCCCGGTCCTGGCCCCGTCGTACGAACGGATTTCGCATGGCATGCCTCCGCCCTTGCCTTCAGTGTCGGGCGTGACCGGGTTCGGCGCGGCTCGGGCGGTCCGCCGTGGTGACGGGGGCGAGAGGATCCCCGGGGACGGCGGCCGCCGGGGCCGGTGGTGGCGGTCAGCCGTGCCGCCGCCACCGTTCGTCGACGACGACCGAGGTCAGCCGCCAGCCGTCGGCGTTCCGCACCGCGCCGAACGCGTAGCGGCCGCCGCAGACGAAGTCCTCGCCGGAGGTGAAGCGCATCGGGTTGACGTAGTCGGCGCGGATCTCCGCCGTGTCCCCGTTCTCCGGGTATCCGGCCGGCCCGCGGAACAGGACGCGGCGGTTCACGATGAGGTGCTGGCGTACGGGAAAGAGCGTCAGCGTCTCGGCGAGCCAGTCGGCCACCTCGGTCGCCGGGCCCTCGACACCGCCCGAGCCCCGGTAGTCGGCCCTGCCGTCCGGCGAGAACAGGGCCCGGTAGGCGGTCCAGTCGGCGTCGTCCACGGCCGCCGCGTACCCGGTGATCAGGTCGTCGACGGCGAGTCGGTCCATCACGGTCGCGAGGTCCACGCGCTGCGTCATCGGATCAGTGTCGGGCAGGCCGGGCCAGGGGCCAAGGGGCGTGCGCGGGGGGAGTTCCCGGACGCGGTCATACTGTCCGGATGCGCGTGAACATCGATCCCGAACTCAGCGACCGCACCTCCTTCTACCGGTTGCTCACCGCCACCGTCGTGCCCCGGCCGATCGCCTGGGTCTCCACGTCGTCGGCGGACGGGACGGACAACCTGGCCCCGCACTCCTTCTTCACCATCGCCTCGGTCACGCCGCCGGTCGTGCAGTTCACCTCGGTGGGACGCAAGGACTCGCTGCGCAATGTGGAGGAGACGGGGGAGTTCGTCGTCAACCTCGCCCCCGAGGGGCTCTTCGAGCAGATCAACGCGACGGCGACGGACTTTCCGCGTGGGGTCAGCGAGTTCGACGCGTGCGGCGTCGAGCGCGAGCCGAGCCTCCGCGTGAAGCCGCCGCGTGTGGCGGCCTCGCCGGTGGCGCTGGAGTGCGAGCTGCACAGCACGCTGCGGATCGGCGACTCGACGGTCGTCTTCGGCCGGGTCGTCCACGCGGCGATCGACGAGTCGGTCGTCCTCGACGGCCACCCCGAGATGACCCTGATGCGCCCGCTGACCAGGCTCGGCAAGAACGAGTGGGGCACCCTGGGCGGCATCAAGGAGATCGCGCGCGTGCCCTACCAGGGCTGAAAGGAATGCCGGGCCCCGAGACCGGGGCCCGGCATGCGATACGGCGGTGTCGCGGCGCGGGACGACGTCGTCGGCCCACGGTTCCGTCAGTCGCCCGACTCGCCCGCGTGGGGGCTCAGTGCATCGGTCCCGACCAGCACAAACAGCAGGATGCCGAGCAGGATCCGGTAGATCACGAACGGCATGAAGCTCTTGGTGGTGATGAACTTCATGAACCAGGCGATCACCGCGTACCCGACCGCGAAGGCGATGATCGTGGCGAAGATCGTCGGGCCCCAGGAGACGTGTCCCTCGCCCGCGTCCTTCAGCTCGTACGCACCCGAGGCGAGCACCGCCGGGATCGCGAGGAGGAAGGAGTAACGTGCGGCAGCCTCGCGGGTGTAGCCCATGAGCAGCCCGCCGGAGATCGTCGCGCCCGAGCGCGAGACGCCCGGGATCAGGGCCATCGCCTGGCAGAGGCCGAAGATCAGGCCGTCCTTCACGCTGAGTTCCTTGAGCGTCTTGCGCTCGCGGATCGCCCGGTGGCGGCCGCCGATCTCGTCGCGGGCGGCGAGCCGGTCCGCGACGCCGAGGACGATGCCCATGACGATCAGGGTGGTGGCGATCAGCCGCAGGTCGCGGAAGGGGCCCTCGATCTGGTCCTTGAGCGTGATGCCGAGGACGCCGATCGGGATCGAGCCGACGATCACCAGCCAGCCCATCTGGGCGTCGTGGTCGGAGCGCATCGACTTGTCGGTGAGGGAGCGGAACCAGGCTGAGACGATCCGGGCGATGTCCTTGCGGAAGTAGATCAGTACCGCGGTCTCCGTGCCGATCTGGGTGATGGCGGTGAAGGCCGCACCCGGGTCTTCCCAGCCCGCGAACGCCGCCGTGAGACGGAGGTGCGCGCTGGAGGAGATGGGAAGGAACTCCGTCAGCCCCTGGACGAGTCCGAGGATGAACGATTCGAACCAACTCATGGGGCTAGGGCCGTCCCGTTATGTACGTGTGCGGTCAGAAGGTCGAGCGCAGCGTACCGTCCCCAGATGAAGGGCCCGTGCTCAGGCCTCCCGGGGGGTCGTCGGGCCCGCCGTGGTCCAGCCCGGTGCCCGGACGTGGGCCGTGAGGCTGTCGCGGTCGGCCTCGTCCCCGCAGTGGGCGCAGACGATCCGAGGGCTGAGGACCTCGCCACACCGGTGCTCGAGGACGACCGGGCGGTCGTCGGCGTTGAGGTGGCGGTCGCCCCAGGCCATCAGGGTCACCAGGACCGGCTGCAGCTCCTCGCCGGCCGCCGTGGCCCGGTACTCGAAGCGCGGGGGGCGTTCGCTGTACTGCACCTTCTCCAGGACTCCGGCCTCGACGAGCCGCTTGAGCCGGGTGGTGAGGATGTCGCGGGGCGCGCCGGTGTTGCGGGCGATCCGGTCGAAGCGTCGCACGCCGAGGGAGACCTCGCGGAGCACGAGCAGGGAGTACTTCTCGCCGACGAGCGCCAGGGTGTCGGCGATCGAGCAGGGGCGGGGTGCGGCCTTCATGGGGACAAGCGTAGGGCAGTGCGCGCGCGGTTGGTTTGAAAAGCCAACTCAATGCTTCGAATGGGTTTGAAAAGCCAACCCATTGGGCTATGTTACCGATGAGTGTTGGTCCACTTATCCAACTCAGGAGGCTGTCATGCGCGACGCCGTCATCGTCGAAGCCGTCCGGACGCCGATAGGAAAGGGCAAGACGGGCGGAGCCCTGTCCCATGTCCACCCCGTCGCCCTGCTCTCGCACACCCTGCGTGCCCTGATCGAGCGCAGCGGCATCGACCCCGGCCTCGTCGACGACGTGATCGGCGGCACCGTCGACCAGGTCGGCGAGCAGGCCATGAACACCACCCGCTACGCCTGGCTGGGTGCCGGACTCCCCGAGTCCGTGCCCGCCACCACCGTCGACCGGCAGTGCGGCTCCTCCCAGCAGGCCGTGCACTTCGCGGCCCAGGGCGTGCTCTCGGGGGCCTACGACATCGCCGTCGCCTGCGGTGTCGAGTCCATGAGCCGGGTCCCCATGTGGTCCAACGTGCCGCCCGGCGCCGATCCCTTCGGCCCCGGCGTCGCCGAGCGCTACCCCGAGGGCCTCGTCCCGCAGGGCGTCAGCGCCGAACTCATCGCCGCGAAGTGGTCGATCGACCGCGAGGCCATGGACACGTTCGCCACCGCGTCGCACACCAAGGCGGCACGCGCCTGGGCGGCCGGACTCTTCGACGCCGAGGTCGCCCCGTACGCGGACGTCCGCCGCGACGAGTCGGTGCGCCCGGCGACCACCCCCGAGATCCTCGCCGGGCTCCGGCCCTCCTTCGAGGACCCCGGCTTCGCCGAGCGCTTCCCGCAGATCGACTGGTCCGTCACCGCCGGCAACAGCAGCCCGATCAACGACGGCGCCTCCGCCGTGCTCGTCATGGCCGCCGACACCGCGAGGAGCCTCGGCCTGCGGCCCCTCGCCAGGCTGCACGGCTTCGCCGTCACCGGCTCCGACCCGCTGCTCATGCTCACCGGTGTCATCCCCGCCACGGAGAAGGTGCTGCGACGCTCGGGCCTCTCTCTCGCCGACATCGACCTCTTCGAGATCAACGAGGCGTTCGCCAGTGTCGTCCTCGCCTGGCAGCAGGAGACCGGCGCCGACCCTGCCAAGGTCAACGTCCACGGCGGCGCGATCGCCCTCGGCCACCCCCTCGGCGCCAGCGGCACCCGCCTCACCACCACGCTCGTCCACGCACTGCGGGCCCGGGGCGCCCGCTACGGGCTCCAGGCGATGTGCGAGGCGGGCGGCCTTGCCAACGCGATGATCGTCGAGGCGCTCTGACCCCGCGTGCTCTGACCCCGGCCGCTCTGACCCCGGCCGCTCTTGCCTTGGCCGCTCTGCTCAGGCCGCTCGGCCCTAGCGGGGGCCGCCCACCGTCTCGGGCGTCGGCTCCGGCTCCGGCTCCGGTGCCACGGCCGGAGCCGGGGCCCGCAGGTGGTGCCGCTTGCGCCAGGCGACCACCGCGGCCGCCACGGCGGACAGGGCGATGAAGCCCGCCGAGACCAGGAATGCCGGGGAGCCGGGTTCCCCCGCCCGCGCACCCGCCACGACGTAAGCCGCCGTGTTGGGCACCGAGCCGAGCGCCGTCGCCACCAGGAACGGCACGTACCCCATCCGGGAGACGGCGGCGCAGTAGTTGGCCGCAGCGAACGGCACCCCCGGGAACAGCCGGATCGCGAGCATGGAACGGAACCCGTGCCGGCTGAGCTGCCCGTCCGCCGCCGTCAGCCAGCGGCCCCGCAGCATCGGCCGCAGTGCTTCCTGCCCCAGGAAGCGGCCGAGAGTGAAGGAGATCCCGGCGCCGAGCACCGTCCCCGCGATCGCCGCCGTCAGACCGAAGGCCGAGCCGAACAGCGCGCCGGCCGCCAGATTGAGCACCGGACGCGGGACGAACGCCGCCGTGCACACGCCGTACGCCAGACCGAAGAGCATCACCGCGCCCGTCCCGTCCGTCTGCCGGGGCCAGCCGGAGGAGAGCAGCCGCTGCGGCTCGTACAGCACGACGAGAGCCGCCGCGGTGAGCAGCAGCAGCGCGAGCATCGAGAGCCGTGCGCGGGGCGCGAGCAGGGCCCGGGAGCAGCGGAGGGCGAGGGAGCCCGGCGGCCGGGGCACGGGAGCGAGCATTCGGGGAGAGTAACGGACGCGTCCGTATGATCGCCGTAATGTGCGTCATGTCCCGCCAGGCGGACAGCCCTTGGCCGCGGGCGGGCGGCCCGTGATCGGACGGACCACGACACGGAGGACCTCATGATCGAGACCGCGCCGACGGACCACGACACGGAGGGCCCCGTGACTGGGACCGCGCCGACGGACCACGAAACCGAGGGCCCCGTGACCGGGAACGCGCCGACGGCCGGCGGCCCCGCCGGCATCCCCGACAGCGCCCTCGCCGACACCGTTCTCGAGCGGCTCACGACCGTCTACCCGGCCGCGGGGAACCCCTTCCGCGCGCAGGAGATGGTCGCGTACATGAAGGGCGTCGCTCCCTTCCTCGGGCTGCGCAGCCCCGAGCGCCGTGACCTGTCCCGCACCGTCCTCGACGGCACCCCCCGACCGGACGAGCAGGACTGCGCCGCCGTCGCCCTGCGCTGTTTCGCGCTGCCCGAGCGCGAGTACCACTACTTCGCCGTCGACTACCTGCGCCGGCACGTGAAGCGCTGCTCGTCCGGATTCCTGCCCGTCGCCCGCAGCCTCGTCACCACCGTCTCCTGGTGGGACACGGTCGACCACCTCGCGGCCCATGTCGTCGGCGGTCTCGTCGCCGCCGATCCCGCCCTCGGCGACCGCATGGACGAGTGGATCGAGGACGAGGACCTGTGGGTGGCCCGGACGGCGATCCTCCACCAGCTGCGGTTCAAGGGGGCCACCGACGCGGACCGGCTCTTCGCCCACTGTCTGCGCCGTGCCGCCGACACCGACTTCTTCCTCCGCAAGGCCATCGGCTGGAGCCTGCGCGAGTACGGCAAGACGGCCCCGGCCGAGGTCCGCGCCTTCGTCGCCGCGAACACCACCCGGCTCTCGCCCCTCTCCGTACGCGAGGCCCTCAAGCACCTCTGACGATCCCCGCGGCGGCCCCCTGCACAATGAGAGCGTGAACGAGCAGATTCCCGTCATCCGTGAGGTCGACCAGGGCACCGCGCGCCTGATGCCCGATGTGGACCGGGAGCGGGCCTGGCTCCTCACGGTCGACGGCGCGCCCCAGTCGTACGTGGACCTCGACGACCCGGCGTACCTGGAGTTCGAGTACGCGCGCCGGCTCGCCCATGTCGTCGACGGCGCCGCCGACGAGGGCGAACCGCTGGACGTGCTGCACCTCGGCGGCGGGGCGCTCTCCCTGCCGCGCTACGTGGCCGTCAGCCGGCCCGGCTCGCGCCAGGACGTCGTCGAGGCCGACCGGGGGCTGCTCGCGCTCGTCGCCGAACACCTGCCGCTGCCCGAGGGGGCCGGGATCACCGTGCACGGTGCGGACGCCCGGCGCTGGCTCGAGGCGGCTCCCGCCGCCTCGGCCGACCTCGTCGTCGGCGACGTCTTCGGAGGCTCGCGCGTGCCCGCCCACCTCACGTCCGTGGAGTACGCGCGCGAGGTCCGGCGCGTCCTGCGCCCCGGCGGCGTCTACGCCGCCAATCTGGCCGACGGCGCGCCCTTCGCCTTCCTCCGCTCCCAGCTCGCCACGTTCGCGGCCGTCTTCCCCGAGCTCGCGCTGGTCGCCGAGCCGGCCGTGCTGCGCGGCCGTCGCTTCGGGAACGCGGTCCTGGTGGCCTCGGGGCGTGAGATCGACACCGCCCACCTCGCCCGCCGGGCCGCGGCGGACGCCTTCCCCGCGCGCGTGGAGCACGGGGCCACGCTCGACCGGTTCACCGGCGCCGCGGCTCCGGTCCTCGACGCCGGGGCCGTCCCGTCACCCGTTCCGCCGGCGGGTGCCTTCGGTATCGGCTGAGGCGCCGCCGGCCGGGACAGCGGCTGCGGCGCCGGCCGAGCCGGCAGCCGCAGCGGGGGCGAGAGGCGCCACCGTCGCGGCCGGTACGGAGTCCGCGGTGGCGGCCGGCGTCGCCCCGACGGCCTCCTTCGTGTGCGGACGCCGGGTCAGATTGCGTACGTCCGGCACCAGCAGGACGAGGGCGGTGACCAGCACCATCAGCCCCGCCGCGCCCCACAGCGCCGTGCTCCGGCCGAACGAGCTCTCCGCCGGGCCGGCGAGCGCCGTCGTCAGCGGCAGCAGGGCCGTCGAGCCGAACCAGTCGTAGGCCGATACCCGGGACAGCTTCTCCTCCGGGATCTCCTGGTGCATCGTCGTCATCCACGAGACGCCGAAGACCTCGATGGCCACACCGCTGACGAACATCGCGGCCGTGAGCCCCACCGCGTCGAGCGGTACGGCGAGCGCCGCCGACGGCAGGGCGATCGGGAAGACGCAGAGCGTGCCGACGAACAGCAGCCGGCGCGGTTTCCAGCGGGCCATCAGGAAGGCGCCGGCGAGCGTTCCCACGCCGTACGCGGCCAGCGCGATGCCCCAGGGGCGCGCGCCGCCCAGTTCGGCCTTGGCCACCAGCGGCCCGTACACCGATTCGACCGCCCCGATCAGCCCGACCACGACGGAGAACTGGGCGACGATCGACCACAGCCAGGGCCGGCCGATGAACTCGTGCCAGCCCTCCCGCAGATCGGAGAAGAGACCGCCGCCGGGAGCGCGCGCGGGGATCCCGCTCACGTCCAGGAACGCGCGCAGCCCGCCCGCGACCGCGAAGGCGACGGCGTCGATCAGGAGGACCCAGCCGGGTCCGACGAACGCGACGAGCGCGCCGCCGAGGGCCGCGCCGCCGATGGACGCGCCGTGCATCGCCATCCGGTAGACGGCGAAGGCGCGGCTCGCCTGTTCCCCGGTGACGCTGGACATGAGCATGCCCTCGGCCGCCGGGTTGAAGAAGGCCTGGCCGGTGCCGCAGAGCGCGGTGAGCACCATCATCTGCCAGATCTGGGCCGTACCCGCGAGCACGAGGGCGGCGAAGACGGCCTGCGAGACGCAGTTGAGGACGTTGGCGGCGACCATCACCCGGTGCCGGGGCACCCGGTCGGCGACCGCGCCGCCGATCAGCAGGAAGAGGACGAGCGGCAGGAACCGTGCCATCGCCACGAGTCCCACGTCGCCGGCGTCGCCACCGGTCTCGAACACCGCCCACGTCGTGGCGATCAGCGCGCCGTGCGTGCCGAGGTTGGTCACGATGGTGGCGGCGGTCAGCAGGACGTAGTTGCGCCCGGCCCACTCGGGGCGGCGCGAGCCCAGGGGGGCGCGGTGGGGGGCGGCGGCGGGACTGTTCACCCCGGGACTATCCCTGGCGGACCGCCCGTATGCCAACCCGATATCCGGACGGGGCGCCCGGGGAGCCTGACAGCGGTCCGGACGGGTCGACCCCGGCACGTGGACGGACCACGTGCCGGGGTCGATGCGTCGCATCAGGTCCGGTCAGGACTCCGTCGGCGCGAGCCGGACGGTGGACAGGATCTGCTTGATGGTGGCGTCCGGCAGCTCGTCCTTGACGCCGTCGGCCCCGTAGAGCACCCAGGTCGAGAAGTCGCCCTTGGCGTTCTTGAAGGTGAAGGCGATGGACTTGCCGTCCGACTCGCACTTGTTGCGCTTCTTGACCCCGGGCGCCGTCGCCGTCGCCATGTGGCCGGTGAGTCCCGACTTCGTCGTGTACGGAACCGGCTTGGTGATCTTGATGGTGCTCTGCGGCATGTGCTGGGCGTAGCCGCCCCACACCCATGTGCCGGCTTCGCTGCGCGAGGCGTCCGCGGTGTTCTTGGCGCCCTGGCCGCCCTTGGTGCCGGCGGTGCTCAGACCCCAGGTCTCCATGCTGCCGTTCTTGTCGGTGTCGTACGTGCACCACTCGCTCTTGAGGCGCGTCGGCGACGACATGGTGACGAGCGGGCTGCCGTCGTTCTTCTTCTCGTCCTCGAAGAAGGTGATCATGCCCGGCTTCAGCACCTCCCACTCCGGCGGTACGTCGAAGAGCGTGCCGTACTTCGGGTTGTAGACGACCTTCCAGCCGGGGATCGTCGGCTGCTGGGCGGCGCCGTCGCGCGGGTTGGCGATCCCTGACGGGGTGTCGCTCGGTTCCGTGGAAGGGATCGTCGACGGGTCGGCGGACGGGTTCACCGGCGCGGAGGCCGTCGAGGTCGGCTTCTTGTCGTCGGCGAGCGGCTTCTTGTCGTCGTCCTCGCCGAGGACGAGGAAGCCGGTGACACCGGCGGCGACGACCACGGCGGTCGCGGCGACGATCGCCACGAGCGTCGTCTTCTTCTTCCCGCCGTCGGGCCCGCCGGGCTGCACCGGTCCCGGCACCGCGTACTGCTGCGGAACGGTCGGCTGCTGGTACGGGTTCGGCTGGCCGTAACCCGGCTGCTGGCCGTATCCCTGCTGCGGGTAGCCGGGCGGCGCGGGCGGCTGCTGCGGGTAGCCGGGCTGCGTCGGCGGCTGCTGCGGATGGCCGGGCTGCGTCGGCGGCTGCGGATACCCGGGCTGGGCAGGCGGCTGCTGATACGGGTTCGGCTGCTGGTACCCCGACTGCTGGTAGGGGTTCTGATTCTGGTCCTGCGGGTTCTGCTCGCCCCCGGGCGGCTGCTGTCCTGGCCACATGGCCAGTAACCATAGAGGTGCGGGGCCGCCTCGACCACGCCCGCCCCCGCACAGCGCGTGCACGGGGGGATGGCCAAGGCTGCTACTGGTGGGTAACATCACGGTCATGAGCGCAGACCAGATGACCGTCGGCGAGATGCTCGCCGCCACGGTGCCCATGGCCGGAACCCTGAACCTGGAGTTCCTGGAGACCACTGCCGAGCGCGCCGTCGTGCGCCTGCCGGACCAGCCCGCCTACCACAACCACGTCGGCGGCCCGCACGCCGGAGCGATGTTCACGCTCGCCGAGTCCGCCAGCGGCGCCATCGTGCTCGCCGCCTTCGGCGACCAGCTGAGCCGCGCCGTACCGCTCGCCGTCAAGGCCGAGATCGGGTACAAGAAGCTCGCGATGGGCGTCGTCACGGCCACCGCCACCCTGGGCCGCCCGGCCTCCGAGGTCGTCGGCGAGCTCGACGCCGGGCAGCGGCCGGAGTTCCCGGTGAAGATCGAGATCACCCGCGAGGACGGCGCCGTGACCGGCGAGATGACCGTCGTGTGGACCCTGCGCCCGAACGCCTGACCAGGGACGCCGTGGACCGCCCCCGTACCCCGCCCGGGTCCGGGGGCGGCCGCGTTCCCGGCGGCCGACGGCGCGGTCCGTCCACCCCGACCGGGTAGGCTGCCCCGGCGTGCCCGCCGCGGTGCACGCCGGCGCCAGGGACCCCCGACCAGGGGCCGGGCGCGGCAGGGCAGTCGAAACGGGAGGAAGCCGCGTTGCACGTCCAGGAGTGGCTGGAGACGATCCCCGCGATCGCGGTCTACGTCCTCGTCGGCGTGGTGATCGGGCTGGAGAGCCTGGGCATCCCGCTTCCCGGCGAGATCGTGCTCGTGAGTTCGGCGCTGCTCGCCTCGCAGCACGGCGACATCAACCCGTACGTCCTCGGCGCCTGCGCCACCGCCGGCGCGATCATCGGTGACTCGATCGGCTACGCGATCGGCCGCAGGGGCGGACGGCCGCTGCTGGCCTGGCTGGGGAAGAAGTTCCCCAAACACTTCAGCGAGGCCAACATCGGGCTCGCCGAGCGCTCCTTCCAGAAGTGGGGCATGTGGGCGGTCTTCTTCGGCCGCTTCATCGCGCTGCTCCGCATCTTCGCCGGGCCGCTCGCCGGCGTCCTGCACATGCCGTACTGGAAGTTCCTCATCGCCAACGTCTTCGGCGGCATCCTGTGGGCCGGCGGCACCACGGCCGTCATCTACTCGGTCGGCATCGTCGCGGAGGCCTGGCTCAAGCGCTTCTCGTGGCTGGGGCTCGTCCTCGCCGTGCTGATCGGCGTCGCCTCGATGCTGATCATCAAGAACCGCGCCAAGAAGGCGGCGGCGGAGCAGGCCGAGGCCCCGGAGCCGGCGCCGGTCGCGGTCGCCGACTGAGGCAGGACGCACCAGGTCGTACGTGAGGGAGGGCGGCACCCGTCGACGGGTGCCGCCCTCCCTCACGTACCGGACGCCTTACGGCTCACTCTCCGAAGGCCTCGGCGTGGCCCTTGGCGAGGTGCAGATACATCTCGGCGTTCAGCCGGATGCCCGCCTGCTCCTCCTCGGTCAGCGGACGGCGGACCTTCGCGGGGACGCCCGCCACGAGCGATCCCGGCGGGATCTCCATCCCCTGCGGGACGAGCGCCTGCGCGGCGATCAGCGAACCGGCACCGATCCGCGCACCGTTGAGGACGGTCGCGCCCATGCCGACGAGCACGTCGTCCTCGATGACACAGCCGTGCACGGTCGCGTTGTGGCCGACGGTCACGCGGTCACCGATCGAGACCGGGAAGCCGGGGTCGACGTGGACCGTGCAGTTGTCCTGGATGTTGGAGTCCTCGCCGATGGCGATGGGGCCGCAGTCCGCGCGCAGTACCGCGTGGTACCAGATGCTGGCGCGGGCGCCGAGCGTCACCTCGCCGAGCACCACGGAGGTCGGGGCGGTGAAGGCGGTCGGGTCGATCTGCGGCTCCTTGCCGCCCACACCCTTGATCAACGCCTCTGTCATGGTTCGCTCCTGATCGTCAGCCGTCGTGTCACGCCCGGGGGTGCCCCCGGCGGCAGCCTATGCCGTGCCCATGACGGACATCACAGCGCACTGCGGTGATCAGGCACGACGGTGCCGACTACGGTGTCCGGGTGCCCAGGAACAGAAACACGTTCTCGTCCCTTGCCGCCTGGCGGCGCCGGATGCTCAACCGTGCCGTGCAGGGCGGCTGGCGCTGGGTGCAGGAGACCGGATCCGTCACGGCCGAGCACCCCGGGAAGCTGCGTTTCCGCCGGCTCGGCGCGGGCACCCGGCTCGCGTTCCCGCAGGGCACGGTCTTCGGTGAGCGGTGGATCGAGATCGGCGAGTGCTGCATCGTCGCCGAGCAGGTCACGCTGACCGCGGGGATGCTGCCGGGCCTGGACCTCGGCACGGACACGGTGCTGACGCTCGGCGACGGTGTCGTCCTCGGCCGGGGCAGCCATGTGATCGCCGACGCGAAGGTGACGATCGGCTCGGACACGTACTGCGGTCCGTACGTCTACATCACCTCGACCAACCACAGTTACGACGACCCGGACGAGCCGGTCGGCCGTCAGTGGCCCCGCTCGGAGCCCGTCACGATCGGCCCCGGCTGCTGGCTCGGCACGGGGTCCGTGATCCTTCCCGGCGCCCGCCTCGGCCGGAACGTGGTCGTCGCCGCGGGCGCGGTGGTACGCGGTGAGGTGCCCGACCACTCGGTGGTCGCGGGCGCCCCGGCCAAGGTCGTCCGCAGCTGGGACGAGGAGAAGGGCTGGCAGCCCCCGCTGCGCACCCCGGCCCCGGTCCCGATCCCCGACCACGTGACCTCGGAACAGCTCGCGGCGCTCGCGGCGTGGGAGGTCGAGCAGGCGCGCTAGGGGTGTCGTGTCGATCGGGCCGGATCAGGGAGATGCCGCGAGCCCGGCGGATCGGGCCGGCGCGAGACAGGCTCCCGGGGCGTGTCCCGGACGTACGGCTTCTAGCCCGTCGCCAGCAGGACCGTACCCACCAGGGCGAGGCCCGCGCCCGCCGCCTGGATCGCGCGGAGGCGTTCCTTCAGGACGCCGTAGGCCGCGAGGGCCGTGACCACGGGGTAGAGGCTGGCGAGGACGGCGGCGACCGTGACCGGGCCCTGCTGGGCCGCGATCGCGTACGTGCCGTTCGCGGCGACGTCGGCGAGACCGACGAACGCGAGGGCCGGGAGGGCCGCGCGGATCACCTGCGGGCCGCCCTCGGGCAGGGCCCTGCCGCCGCGCTTCACCGAGGCGTAGAGCGCTGCGCCGCCCACCAGGACGTTGGTGACGCGCTGGACGAAGAGGGCCAGGAAGAGTCCGGTGACCGTCGTGGAGGCCTCGGCGATCAGCGCCATCACCGAGCCGAAGCCGAAGGCCGCGACCAGGGTGAGCAGGACCGCCTGGCGCTGGACGGGCGCTCCGCGCAGCTCCGGCCCGCCGGCGAGGACCACGCCGAGGATCGCCACCCCGATTCCGGCGAACTGGACGAGCCCCGGCCGGTCGCCGACGAGCAGGCCGACCGAGACGGGGACGACGACACCGAGCGAACCGAGCGGCGAGACCACCCCCATCGGGCCGAGCGCGAGGGCCTTGTAGAAGGCGAGCATGGCCGCCGGGCCGACGACGCCCGCCCCGACCGCGTACCAGAGCTGCGGTCCCGCCTCGGTCCACGCGCCGGTCGCGAGGACGACGGTGCCGAGGACGACGACCGCGAGCAGCTGGGAGACCACGACGACCGTGAGGGCGGGGATCCTGCGTGTCAGGAGCCCGCCGCCGAAGTCGGCGAGGCCCCACAGAAGGCTGGTGGCCAGGGCGAACAGGGCGGTCATGAGTCCTCGCAGTCACGGACGGCAGTACAGTGCAGTGAACAATCGGGTGCACCCCACCGTAGTTCAGTGTATTGAACTCTGTCATCCAAAATATTGGACGGAATGTGTCGGACCTCGATCAGCTCACGCAGTCGCTCGCCCGGAACCTGAAGCGCTGGCGCAAGGAGCGGGGACTCACCCTGGACGCCCTCGCCGCACGGGCGGGCGTGAGCCGCGGCATGATCATCCAGATCGAGCAGGCCCGGACGAACCCCAGCGTCGGCACCACCGTGAAGCTCGCCGACGCGCTCGGCGTCTCCATCACGACACTGCTCGACTACGAACAGGGCCCCCAGGTCCGGATCGTCCCGCCGGACCAGGCCGTCCGCATGTGGTCCACCTCCACCGGCAGCCACACCACCCTGCTCGTCGGCACGGAGGCCCGCGGCCCCCTGGAGCTGTGGTCCTGGACCCTCATGCCGGGTGACGGCAGCGCCTCCGACCCGCACCCCGAGGGGACGGTCGAACTCCTCAACGTCACCGCGGGAGTCCTCACCCTGGTCGTCGACGGAGAGGAACACCGCCTGCCGGCCGGCACCTCCGCCGTCTTCGAGGCCAACACCGGGCACGAGTACCGCAACGACGGCGACGAGCCGGCCGAGATGACGATGGCCGTCTCCATCCCGCCCGTGCGCTGAGCGGGCCGGAGGCCGCACGCCCGTACCGACCGGCTCGTACGTCGAGACGCGCGGCCGCGCCCCGGGCCGTCGTTGTTAGCGTGAGGCGTATGCGCGCACCCATCGGAACCTTCGACGACGCCCGGCCCGCCCCCGACTGCCTGGATCTCCTGACCGGCCCCGTAGCCGCCGCCGTCCGGGCCTGGACCGGGCCCGTCCCGGCCGACCAGCTGCTGTACGTGGACACCGACCCGGCCATCGCCGACACCGCGGTCTTCGTCGAGCACTACGGGCCCGCGCTGCTCGACGCGTCCGCGAACTGCGTCGTCGTCGCCGGCAAGCGCGGCGGGGCGGCGACCCTGGCCGCGTGCGTCGTGAAGTCGGCGACGCGGGTCGACGTCAACGGGGTCGTCCGCAAGCATCTCGGCGCCCGCAAGGCCTCGTTCGCTCCGATGGACACCGCGACCGGCGAGACCGGCATGGAATACGGCGGCATCACCCCCATCGGCCTCCCGGCCGACTGGCCCCTCCTCGTGGACGCGGCCGTGGTGGACACCGAATGGGTCCTGGTCGGCAGCGGCCGCAGGCGCGGCAAGCTGATCCTGCCCGGGAAGGCCTTCGCCCAACTCCCGGGCGCCGTCGTCCTCGACGGGCTCGGCGTCCCCGTCGCCTGAGCGCCCTCGAAGGGTCCGGAAGGATCCCTCGAAGGCGCCCGAAGGTCTCCCGGGGCTCAGCCCAGGCGCGGGATCTCGATCGCGGGGCAGCGGTCCATGACCATGTCCAGGCCCGCCTCGCGCGTGCGGGCGAAGGCGGACGCGTCGATCACGTCCAGCTGGAACCAGACCGCCTTCGCACCGATCGCGACGGCCTCGTCGGCGATCCCGCCCGCCTGCTCGCTGTTGACGAAGACATCGACGACATCGACCGGGAACGGGATGTCGGCGAGGGTCGCGTACCCCTGCTCGCCGTGGACCGTCTCCGCCTTCGGGTGGACCGGTACGATCCGCTTCCCGAAGCGCTGGAGGACCGCCGCCACGCCGTACGCGGCCCGCCGCGTGTTCGTGGAGAGGCCGACCACCGCCCAGGTGTCGCCGGTGGACGTGAGGATCCGCCGTACGGTCTCCTCCGCGGAGTAGCCGGTCGGTTCGGCGGTCGTGTGCTCGACGCTCATCGTGCTCGCTGCCTCTCTTCGGTGTGGCCCGTCAGCCTCGTCAACCGGCCACCACCTGCCCTGATTCCCGCCATCGGCCTCAGACGTCCCAGGCACGCCGTTCGGCCTCACGCGGGGCCTCGACCAGGGACGGGAGGCCCGGACCGAAGGTCATCACCGGGCGGGCCTGATCCCACCGGCGCCAGCCCGGGTCGCCCGTCGCCGCGAAGGACACCCAGGCAGCGTGCATCGCCGCCGCCAGGTCGCGGGGCGCGTCCGGGCCCGTCAGGGCGCGGGTCTCCGGCCGGTCGAGCGTGTCGAAGACGAAGCCGAGTTCCAGCGCGTGACAGGCGCGGAGGTCGAGGACGGGGGAGGGCCAGCCGAACTCGTACATGTACGTCGCGGCGGCCCCGCGAGTGTTCACCCGGGCGTCCGCGAACATGTTCAGCGGCATCCACAGCAGCTTGTCCGCCGCGAGCGCGCCCAGGATCTCGCCCGGCTTCTCCTGCGGCCGGCCCGCGCGGTACACCTTCGCCACGTCCGGCGGTATACGCCCCTTCCGGAGCAGGAGCCGCTGCCCCACGGACCCCACCTTCTCGGTGTGTCCGCCGGGCACGAACCACAGCCGGTACTCGTCCGTGTTCGTGCCCATCAGCAGCTCCACGTCCGCCGAGGCGCCGTCGACGAGCAGGTCTCCCGGGTGGTCCGGCAGGATATCGCCGTCCACGGCGATGTGGAAGGCGTGGCCGCTGAGCACCGGATTGCCCTTGCCCGTCACCGCGGTCTGCGCCGCGAGCAGCCGCTCCGGGTCCACCCGGGCGAACGCCTCCGCCGTCGCCGGCACCTTGAGCCGTGCGGCCATCGCCTCCGTGGTCCTCCGCGCGGCGTCGAGCGACCGGGCGCTCGGCACCCCGCTCTGCATCACGGCCCGCCGGAACAGGCCCTTCGCGAGAGGGGAGGCCATCAGGGCGGCGATCGAGATCGCCCCCGCGGACTCGCCGAAGACGGTGACCCGGTCGGGGTCTCCGCCGAAGGCCGCGATGTTCTCCCGTACCCAGGTCAGTGCGGCGATCTGGTCACGCAGGCCGAGGTTGGTCGGCGCGTCGGGGAAGACCCCGAAACCCTCGATGCCGAGCCGGTAGTTGAGGGAGACGAGGACCACGCCGTCCCGGGCGAACGCGGTGCCGTCGTAGACGGGGACCGCCGAGGAGCCGTGTTTCAGCGACCCGCCGTGGATCCAGACCATGACGGGGCGCCCGCCCTCGTCGGGGCCCTCCTGGGAAGCCGGCCACGGCGCCCAGACGTTGAGGTTGAGGCAGTCGTCGCCCGCCACCTCGGGGTCGGGGAGCAGGGCGTCGAGCGGCGGGGCGTACGGGCGCTTGGGTGCCGTCGGCCCGAAGTCGGTGGCCTCCCGTACCCCGTCCCAGGCCTCCGCCGGCTCCGGTGCGCGGAACCGCAGCGCCCCGACGGGGGCCTGCGCGTAGGGGACTCCGAGGAAGGACGCCACGCCGTCCTTCAGAGCGCCGCGCAGAACGCCGTTCCTCGTGCGGGCCCGGGGGCCGTCCGGGACGTGTTCCGCGATGTACTCCGACATCGATTCACCTTTCCTCCGTCGACGGTGACGCACCGTCCCGATCATGCGGGCAGGGCAGGGCCCGCGGTCAACCCCCCGACACCAGAGCCCTCTTGAGGACCTTGCCGGTCGGACCGAGTGGCAGCTCCTCGACGAAACGCACGATCCGGGGGTACTTGTGGCGGCCGAGCCGCTCCCGCGACCAGTCGACCAGCTCGTCCTCGGAGAGCGCGGCGGCGCCCTCGCGTCGCACCACCACCGCGCAGACCTCCTCGCCCCTCGCGTCGTCGGGGACACCGATCACCGCGACCTCAGAGACCGCGGGGTGGCGCACCAGCACCTCCTCGACCTCGCGCGGGTAGATGTTGAAGCCGCCGCGGATGACCAGGTCCTTCTTCCGGTCCACGATCCGCAGGAACCCGTCCTCGTCGCGCACGCCCAGGTCGCCCGTGCGGAACCAGCCGTCCACGACGGCCGCCGCGGTCGCCTCCGGGTCGTCGAGGTAGCCGGCGAAGACGTTGTGCCCGCGCACCACGACCTCCCCGATCCCGCCGTCCGCGAGCAGCAGGATCTCGCCGTCCACGGCCGCGTCCGCGATGCCCACCTCGACCCCCCACACCGGGTGCCCGACCGTGCCGGGACGGCGGCCGACGTGCGGCTGGTTGAAGGTCGCGACCGGCGAGGTCTCCGTCAGGCCGTACCCCTCCAGGACCTGTGTACGGAAGGTCTCCTCGAAGCGCTCAAGGACGGCGACCGGCAGCGCGGCCCCGCCCGACACGGCGGCGCGCAGGGCCTCCGGCCGTACGTCGGAACCGGCCGCCGCCTCCACCAGGGCGTGGTACATCGTCGGTACGCCCATGAACACCGTCACGCCCTCGTCGGCCAGCACCCGCAGGGCGGCCGGTCCGCTGAACCGGGGCATCAGCACGAGCGTCGCGCCCTGCCGGAGCGTCCCGTTCATCGCGCAGGTCTGGCCGTAGCTGTGGAAGAGGGGCAGACAGCCGAGGACCACGTCGCCCGCGCCGAGCCCGAGCAGGTCCTGCGAGGTCACCGAGGCGTTCATGACGATGTTGAGATGGGTGAGCAGGGCCCCCTTCGGGCGGCCCGTCGTGCCGCTCGTGTAGAGGATCACCGCCGTGTCCGAGGGATCCGCCTGTTCGGCGGCGGCCGGCGGCCGGGCCGTCGAGGGCGCCCCCTGGAAGGCGCGTACGCCGGCCGCGCGCGCCGCCTCGTCGGCGACCGCCCAGAGCGGCCCGCCGCTGACGATGCCCACCGCGCCGCTGTGCTCCAGGACGTAGCGCACCTCGTCGGCGACGAGCAGCGCGTGCACGGGTACGACCGTCGCGCCGGCGGCGAGCGCACCGTAGTACACCCGCAGGAACTCGATCGTGTTCGGCAGCAGTACGGCCAGCCGGTCGCCCGGCTTCACCCCGGCCTCGCGCAGCCCGGCGGCACAGCGCAGCGCCTCCGTCCACAGCTCGCCGTAGGTGAGCCGGGTCGCTCCCTCCACGACCGCGATCCGGTCGGGGAAGTGGCGGGCGGACTCGCCGAGGACGCCGGCGACGCTCAGTGACATGGCACGCTCCAGGTACGCGGAGTCAACAGCTCTGTTGACGATCGGTGACACGGCACAGAATCCGCCGCGACCCCGTCCGGACGCCATGTGCAGGTGCCCACCATGCGGCCCGCCGAGCTGGGCAGCGGCCCCGCCGTGCCGCCCGACCCGTGGCATTCGCCAAATCCCGGCGCTACGGTGCGAGCCATGACGCACAGCTCGGCCGCACCCGGAGAACCCCCGGGGTCGCGCCCCGGCGGAAGCCGTACCACCCCGGCGCGCGCGGGCGGCCCCGGCGCGCCCCGGACGGGTTCCGGCGGAGCCCGCGCCGGCCCGACGGGCTCCGGCCGCCCGGGTGGATTCCACACGCCCCTGAGCGGCTCCGGTGGCTCCGGCGCGCTGCGACGCGCACTCGCCACGGCGATGCTCGCCGACATCGACCGGCTCACCGACCGCGCCGTCGACGACATCCGCGCCCACTCCGGCACGTACGCATCCGGCGCGCCCGTCACCCGCGAGGACCTCTGGGAGATCTGCCGCGACAACCTGCTGCGCGCCCTGGAGGACTTCGGGGGGCTCGCCGCGACCGGCGGCGACTTCGAGTGGGCGGCCCGCGAGACCGGCCGTCGCCGCGCCGAACAGGGCGTGCCGCTCGACACCGTGCTCCAGGCCTACCGGCGCGGCGGCCGGGTCCTGTGGCAGGTCATGGCCGAGTACCTCCGGATCCGGGCCGGGCGGGATTCCGACAGCCGGGACGTCGAGCTCGACATGGCGAGCGGTGTCTGGGAGACCATCGACCGCTACTCGGTCGCGATGGCCGACGCGTACCGGATCGCCCAGCTGGAACTCCAGAGCCGCCAGGACACCCGGCGCGTCGCCCTCTTCGAGGCGCTGCTCGACGGGCGCGCCGACGACCCGGCCGTCGCCTCCGCCGCCGCGGCCGCGCTGGGCGTCCCCCCGGTGGACCGGTACGTCGTCGTGGTCGCCGCCCAGGACCCGGCCGCCCCGCCGCACCCCTCGCCGGTCCTGGAGGCCCAGGGCATGTGGTCGTACTGGCGGCCCCGCTCCGGCCGCTACGCCGGGATCGTCCGGCTGCCCCGGCGCGACGCGCCCGCCGGGCGGGCCGCGGCGGCCGCCCCGCTCGGCGGAAGCGACCCTGCCACGCGCGCGCTCCTCGCGGCCCTGCGCGAGCGGACCGGGGCGACCGCCGGGGTCTCGCCGGAGTTCGACCGTCTCTCCCAGGCGGGGCGGGCCCTGCGCCTCGCCGAGCAGACCCTCCGTACCCTCCCCGCCGGCAGCGGCGAGGTCGGCGTCTTCGACGACCGGCTCGCCCAGGTGCTGCTCAGCGGGCGCACCGACATCGCCGAGAGGATCGTCACCGTCCACCTCGGCCCGGTGCTCGCCACCGGCGGGGAGCGGGCCGCGCTCCTCACCACCCTGCGCGCCTGGCTCGACCACGGCTGCTCGGCCTCGCGGGCCGCCGAGCAGCTCTACTGTCACCGCAACACCGTCCTCAACCGCATCGGCCGCATCTCCGAGCTCACCGGCCGCTCCAGCGAGTCGGGCGAGGCCCGGCTCGGCTGGGCGCTCGCCCTGCGCGCCCTGCCGTACGCCGGCCTGGCTACCCCGCCCGAACCGGCCGCCGGGGAGCGCGAGCCGGAGGCCGTGTAGCGAGGCCGGCGCGACCGCCGGAGTGGGCGGCGGCCACGGAACGTAGGCTGGCCGGATGCAGGAGCAGTACGTCACGCTGGCCCGCGAGGGTGTGCACGAGTCCGAGATCAACCGTTCGCGCTTCCTCTGCGCGCTCGCGCCCGTCGCCGACGAGCGGGAGGCGCAGGAGTTCGTCGCGCGCATCCGCAGGGAGCACCCGACCGCCAGCCACAACTGCTTCGCGTACGTCCTCGGTGCCGACGCCTCCGTCCAGAAGGCGAGCGACGACGGCGAGCCGGGCGGCACGGCCGGTGTCCCGATGCTGCAGATGCTCCTGCGCCGCGAGATGCGGTACGTCGTCGCCGTCGTCACCCGCTACTACGGCGGCGTGAAGCTCGGCGCGGGCGGCCTCATCCGCGCGTACGGCGGGGTGGTCGGCGAGGCCCTCGACGCGCTCGGCACGGTGACCCGGCAGCGCTTCCGGCTCGCCACCGTCACCGTCGACCACCAGCGCGCGGGCAAACTGGAGAACGACCTGAGGGCGACCGGGCGCGCCGTCCGTGACGTGCGCTACACCGACGCCGTCACGATCGAGATCGGCCTCCCGGACGCGGACGTCCCCGCCTTCCGCGCCTGGCTCGCGGACGCCACGGCGGGCACGGCCACCTTCGAACCGGGCGGCGAGGCGTACGGGGAGGTGTGACGCGCGGACCGTGACGGGCGAGGCATGATCGGCGCCCTCTGACGGCGAAGCGTGTGCGGCCCCGACCGCAAGCCCCGGCGGGACAGCGTGGTGGGCGCACAGGGACGCGGATGCGTGCGGCCACGGCCGCCGGGTCGTCGAAGACCCGCGCCGGGCCGTTCGCCACGGGTGACGGGCCGGTCATCCCTGTGCGGCGAGCGCCGCCTGTGCCGCCGTGATCTCCGCGTGCACCACGGGGCTGTTCTGCTGCAGATGGCGCAGGACGCTGCTCACCTGGGTGCCGACGTTCACGAACGCCGTGTTCTTGCCCTGGAATCTGACGTCCTCGACCCGGCGGGCGCCGCGGTGCAGCGCGACCACGGTCCAGTCGTCGGTGAGGACGGGCGAGCCCGAGGAACCGGCGCGGGTGTCGGTGAAGTAGCGCAGGTCCCGGTCGTCCGCTTCGTAGACGAGGTTGTTGCGCAGGGCGATCCGTTTGGGCGCGCCGCCCGGGTGCTGGATGACGTTGACCGCCACCGGCTGGTCCTTGGCCACCTTCAGCGGTTCGGTGGCCACCCGCAGGACGGTCTCGGGAGAGGCCCGGCCGTCCGCCAGCCGCAGGACTGCGTAGTCGAGCTCCTCGTCCGAGGCGAGCAGGGCGCCGCCGGACACCTCCTCGGTCCCGGATTCGTCGTCCAGGTAGTCGAAGCGGCACGTGGAGTTCTGTGCCTGCAGCTGCAGGTCGGCGGGGTCCACCGCCATCCGCTCCGCGCCGGTCCCGGACCGGGCGGTCACCACGTGGTGGTTGGTGACGAGCAGTCTCGGGGCGATCAGCCAGCCGGTGCCCGCGTGTGGATAGGCCTGGGGCTGCGGGGTGCCTCCCTGGTACGGGGGGACCTTGATCCGGGCCACGGCGCGGCCGGCCCTGTCGCCGCCCCGCATGAAGAGGAACGGAACCGTGTCGTCCCGGAAGATGATCTCCTCTTTGGTCTCTCCCGTGAAGACCACGGGGGCGACATCCGGCTCACCCGTCGCCTTTCGGATCACCATGTCCAGGGCGTGGTCGAAGACGGCGATCGCGGTCGCCGCTTGGGTCAGCCTGCGGGCGTTCTCCAGCCACTGCTGCAGGGGGACGCTGGTGTCTATCAGCCGTTCCACCTGGTTCATCGCGCTCAGGTCGGAGAGCATCTGCTGGTAGGGGCCGGAGGCACTGGGCAGAAAGTTCCTGTACTGCGGCGTGATGCCGATGAAGAGCAGCCGCCGCTGGTCGGCCAGATCGGCCTCCATGGCGGCGTCCGCGATCTCATAGATCTGTTCGGCCGGCAGATAGGGTGTCGTGCTCATGGATGATCAGGCCGCTCGCGGGCCGTTCCCTTCGAGAGGCGGAGGGGACGTCGGCCCGGTGTCCGGTCCGGCGCCACCGCCCGGGGTTACGGGCCGGACGGGGCGGCTCTCTGCCGGTCCGGGCACGGGCGTACTCGCGCCCATCGCGGCGGCCACCCCGGAGAGGAGCTGCCCGCTCTGGTCCTTGACCTGCAGCAGCCGCCGGGCCAGCCCGTCGAGGGTGCCGTGCCGCTGGGCCTTGCGCAGGATTCCGCCCGTCCCGGTGGGCGGCGCATCCGCCTCCCCGGGCTCCGGCGGACCGGCCGCGCTCTCCAGGATGGTCCGCAAGGGCCGGTGCAGCTGCGGCTGGTCGGCGGCCGCTCGCCGGATGGCCTCGGCGAGGGTGTCAGGTACGGCGTCCTCGGACGCGGGCAGACCCACCACCTGCAGGGTGTGCTCCAGTGCCTTCGGGTCCTGCTCGGACACCTGGGCGGCGGCCAGGCGAACGAGCGCGGAGTTCCGGTTCAGCTGTTCGGCGGGCATGGAACGCAGCTGCCGGGCCAGCTTCGCGCCGGCCTCCGTGTTCTCCCCAGGCGATGCGGCGGTGAGCCTGGCACGGGCGAGCAGCGCGCCCATCGCCTCGAAAACGCGGCCGATCCGGGTGGCCACGTGTTCGGCCTCCTCGAGGGCGAGCTCGGCCTCGTGGATGTCGCCCTCCTCCTCGGCCAGACGTGCGGCCAGCGGCAGCAGCTCCAACTGCAGCTCGGACTGGCTCCCCTCCTCCGCCCGGTCCACGGCGCTCTCCGCCTCGGCGCGGGCCTCCTTTCGGCGCCCCTGCCGGGCCAGGGTCTCGACCAGCAGCGGGTGCAGCCGGCTGCCCGGCGTCCACGGGCGGCGCTCGGACAGCCGGACCGCGGCCGCGTCGACGAAGCCCTGGGCCAGCAGGTCCTCGACCTCACGGGCCGCGAGCTTCTCCCAGTCCTCCTGGTCGGCCTCGGCCAGATCGGTCTCCGGGACGTGCCCGCCCGTGCGCGCGGCGAGGAAGGCGGCCGCCCGGGGCGCCATGTCCTTGCCCGCCCCGATCAGGAACCGTTCGACTCCGGGCAGCCAGCGCCGCTCGACCGCCCGCGGGTTCTCGTCGCGCCGCAGCCGGTGGTAGATCTCCTCGGCGCGGGCCTCCAGTCCCACGAGCTGCCGGTAGTACGTCACCGCACGCCGGTCGACCGCCTTCAGCAGCTGGATCTCGTTCCGGTCGGCGAGGCGCAGCATGATGGCGCGCAGGTCCGCACGGTGGCGGACGGCCCCCGGCCCGGCCGGCTCCACGAGGTCGAGCCGGGACAGCAGGCGGAACAGCCGGCGAGCGTGCTCCGGGCCCGCCACCTCGATCCCGCAGGCCTCGGCGAGCACGTCCTGGATCAGCTCCGGGGTGATGGTCCGCAGGGCCAGCGCCGCCTCGGCCAGGCGGCGCTCCTCGTCGTCGACGATGTGACGCAGGATGCGGTCGTACAGGATTCCCTGGACCAGCATCTGGTCGACTGCGTGGTGGAGGCCGCGGCGCCGGTCGGGGAGGTCCTCGATCAGCCCGGCCATCGCCCCGGCGTCGTCGCCCGTGAGGACGGCGGCCCGCGCGGCCAGCCTCAGGGTGAGCGGATGGCCGCCCACCCGCTCCACGAGGGCCCGGGCCACGGTCTCGTCCTCGACCCCGTTGAAGACGAGGACCTCCACGGCGGCCTCCGGCTCCAGCTCGCGCAGCTCGATGGTCCTCAGCTCGGCCAGGCGGCCCGGGTGGGGGATCGGTGCGTTCCCGGAGACGATGAACCGCAGTCGCGGGTACACCTCCTGCAGCGCGGCCCAGACGGCCCACATACGGCCGACCATCGGGGAACCGCGGTACTGGGCCTCCTCGAAGGAGTCCACCGAGATCACCAGGGGAGGGTCGGGTTCGCCCGCGGGGACGGCCACCGCCTCGGCGACCAGGGCGGCGACCCGCCGTACGAGTTCCGTCTCCCGGGCACTCGACTGCGCGTGGAACTCGGCGGACGAGGACCGTCCGAGGGTCGAGCGGGTGGCGGACAGCCCGTACAGCTCCTGCATCTCCTCCTCCTCTTCGCGCAGGGCACCGACCGTCTCCTCGCACTCCCGGGCGAGGGCGTCGAAGGCGTCCCGGTGGTGCGGGAACTGGATGCCGAACTGCCGGGCGATCTCAGCGATCAGGGTGGCCGGCTCGTTGATGGAGATGGTGGGGCGGTTGAAGTCGACGTACGCGAAAGGGAAACCGGGCCCGTGGTCGCGCAGGCTGTCCAGCAGGAACTTCGCGAGCAGGGTGCTCTTGCCGATGCCGGCGAGGCCGTGGACCAGCAGCGGGGGCTCTTGGGCCAGGGCGCGTGCGGGGACGAAGTCCCGCGGTGCGGTGGGCCTTTTCGGCCTCGCCGGCGGCCTCTCGCCCGCCACCGGCCCGTCCGGTTCCACCGGCCCGCGGTGCGGTTCCTCGACGGGCAGTCCGACGTAGGCGCGCAGCTCGTTCAGTTCCGCGGTCCGCCCGTGGACGGGGTCGCGGAGAAGCTGTTCCAGGGGCTGGAGCAGCCGGGCCCGCTCCATCAGCTGCTGCACGTCATCGGGATCGGGGAGGCCGGTCGTGCCGGGCACCTGCGAGAGCCACAGGACGGCCTGCAGGGTGTCGGTGAGCTCGGCGGTGTTCCGGTCCTCCAGGGGCGGCGGGCTGCCCGCGAGGTAGGCGAGGGACAGGGCCTCCGTGTCACGGCTGCCCGGCCGGGCAGCCGGCTCGGCCGACGGCGGACTGAAGTAGCCCCGGCGTAGCGGGAGTTCACTTTCGGTCGTGCCCAGGAGGAGAGCCTCTACGGTGTCGGGGGAGAGGTTCGCGACCAGTGCACGGATAGCGGCCTCGGGGCCTGAGAGCCCGCGCAGCGTTGCCTCGCGCACCTCGGGCTTGAGTACCAGGAGGGGATGCTCGGCCGTGCCGACCCTCAGGCAGTCGTCGACCAGTTCCAGCGCGGCGTTCCCGCTGGGTGTGGTCTCGCCCGGCAGCAGCAGCCGCCCGGGGTCGAAGTGAGTCAGCAGACAGGCCGCCTCGCGGTACGCCTGCCGCAACTCCGATACAGGCGGGTCCTGTTGAGCTTGTTCGGCCTGCAGTTCCGCGCGTAGCCGGGGGATGAACTCCTCGACGGAGTCCAGAGATCCATGGACACGTACGGCCGCCTCCGCCGCCGTGCAGATCCGCCGCATGTAGCTGTCCTCCCCTGGGCCCCTGGCGGCCCGCAGGACCTCGGACACGACCGCGTCCACGAGCGCGGCCACACCCTCGAAGTCCGGGGACGGTCCGGGCGGCTCCGGGGAGCCGGTGAACAACTCGTTGAAGAACCCCCGCAGATCCTTCTCCTCCAGCACCCGCGCGGTGTCCCAGCACTGGTAGTTGCGCATCTCGTGCGGGAGGTGGGGCATCGACGGGGAATGGCCGAGCAGCACCAGACGGGGCGCGGACTCCGGGCGGGCGTTTCCGTAGATGGCACGCGCGATCTTTCCGATGCAGTCCCAGACGTCGGAGTTCACGTCCAGCTGGTCGCATTCGTCGAAGACCAGCCAGAACCGCTCTTCCGACGCGGTCGCCCAGCGCACCACGCTGTTCGCGTCGCTCTCGAGCCTGGCCTGTGGATCGTTCAACTGTGTTGCGTTCAACCTCGCGAGCCCGGTGCCGTGGTCGCTCGTGTCCGGGGCGACCCAGGTGGCGAGCTGCTGGAGCACCTCGGCGGCCGTAGACGTACGTGAGAGCACCACCCGCACCGGGGTGAACGCGCAGTGGTGCGAGAGGTGCCGGATATAGGAAAAAGTGTATGAGCGTCCGCTGTTGGGTGTGCCGTCGACCAGCAGCACCATTCTTCTCGGATCGTCGACGAGCCTCCGCGCGCTCTGGCGGAGTTCCGCGCGGTCGATGAAGACCTCGGCGCCTCCTTCGAGGACGGTGCTGCGGTAGTGGCCGTCCTCGGAGCTGTCGTGCTCCAGGTCCTTCTGCAGGACGTCCCGGAACTCGATGGCCAGGGCCGCGGTGTCAGCCAGCACGCCTACCTCGGTCTGGCGGATCAGGCCGTCGACCAGCCGGAACTGATGACGGACCTTCGGTTTCCTGCGGGTGATCGCTGTGACGACCCCGATGGCGTTCTCGCCCGATCTTCCTGTGAGCGAGACGGATTTGATGAATGCTTCATCAAATCCGATGGTTCGGAGGGCAGCGTGTGGGTCGATGTTGTCGAGGAGATACGACCCCACCCATTCGGTGACGATGTCCCATTGGGGTTCGGTGAGCGGCATTCCGCACCTGCCCGGCCGCCCGTTGAGGGCTGGGAGAGGACCGGCTGATACATTTCATGGAATCACCCGGTCTGTCCCGTCGCAAGGCGGCTGAACAGGGCTCGAACGGGGTCCCCTGCCGGACCGGCACCGGGCGCTGCTCCTCGCGCAGCACCTGGGTACGCGGCCTCCCGCCGGGCCACGGCGAGGACCTTGGCGACGGGGCCTGTGGCACGGGGCCGGGCGGCCTTCTACACCGCCCGGCCCGTCCTCCGTCGGGCGCTCCGCGGGTCCGCGCAGCGGGTCGGAGTGCCGGACCGTGGACGTGGACGACCGCGGGCTCCGCCGTCAGTTCCGCATCATGATGTCGTCGTAGCTCTCCAGACGGTGCCAGCGGTCGCCGGGGGCGCGGACCGGAGGCATCAGGTCCACGTCGGGGAGCGGGCCGAGGTCGAGGCCGGTCACCTCGGCGATGTCCGCCACCGGCACCTGGAAGGTGCGGAAGGGGCCCAGCGGCGGCGGGCCGGCCTTGGCTCCCGCCATGGCCCGCTCGCGGTCCCGGCTGAGGTCGGGGCTCTGGTCGAGGATGTACGCCGTGGACGCGAGGTTGCCGTCCTGCATGAAGGCCGCCACCTTCCAGAACCGCAGCGGTACCTGGATACCGCGGTAGGGCGGGTCGGAGTCGTGCAGTACCGGGCCGGTGAACACGCTCAGCTTCCGGTCGAACTTGGCCGCGTGGTCGAGGAGGAAGTTCTCCAGCCCCAGCCACAGCTTCTTGCCCTGGTTGAACGTGTTCTGCTGCGGGGCCGCGTTGGTGAAGTGGAAGGTGTCGGCGTTGGCCTTGTTGGCTTTGTCGACCGTGCCCCACACAGGGTCCAGTCGGCGCACCAGATGTCCCCTGTCCAGGTCGTTGTCGGCGTAGATCGCCTGGCCGGCCTGCTGGTTCGCCGGGATTCGCGGGTCGAGGTTCCAGTCGTCCTGCCGGTCCACGTTCTCCACCAGCTTCGAGCCGTCGATGCAGACGGCGGTGGAGGCCGCGAACCGGCGGTCGGGGCGGTGGACCACCGTGAAGTGGGTGTACGGCAGAACGATGGTCGGGATGCCGTTGCCGGGCACGGGCAGGGGCACGATCTCGCCCAGGAAGGCCTCGTCGTAGCCGGTGCGATCGTCCAGCGGACCGCGCGATGCCGCGGTCTCAGGTGAAGTGTTCATAGGATGGAAGTACCGCGCTGCGGCGATCACTCACGGTGTCGGACGCCAAGCCACTCGAACAGAGGGCGTGCTCGGGGGAGCCCCTCCGGAGAGCCCCTCAGGGCCGCCGGAGGGCGCCCGAACGAGGGGCGCAGGCGCACTCATGGTTCAGCCGGGGTCCGTCCACGGAACGGATGAGGTGACTCCCCGTGACATCCGTGACCCGGCGCCCTGCGCCGCCGCGCCCAAGGAGACCCTTCATGCCCACTGGCCTGTCCATCCACATCGGACTCAACTCGGTCGACCCTGCCAAGTACGACGGCTGGGACGGCCAGCTGAACGCCTGCGAGAACGACGCGCGAGACATGGCGGCCATCGCCCGCGCCAACGGTTTCGGCGAGACCGTGATCCTGACCCCCGACGGAACCGTCGAGAACATCACCACCGCCCTGCGTGACGCTGCCGGCCGGCTGACCGCGGGAGACATCCTGCTCTTCACGTACTCGGGCCACGGCGCCCAGGTGGACGACACCACCGGGGACGAACCGGACATGCTCGACGAGACCCTGGTGTTCTACGACCGCATGTTCCTCGACGACGAGCTCTACTCGGAGTTCCGCCGGATGTCCGAGGGGGTGCGCATCGTCGCGCTGCTCGACTGCTGCAACAGCGGCAGCGGTATCGAGTCCGTGCAGGACCTGCTCACCCCGGAGGCGCTCGAATCGCAGTTCCAGACCAGGGACCCGGCCGGGGTGGAGGCCGCCTCCCGGCTGATGCCGCTTTTCAAGCAGCAGCAGGTCTTCGCCCGTGACCGGGAGTTCTATGCCGGGCTGCAGCGCGAGCTGAAGAACGCACAGGACGGGGCGGGTGATCCCGACGCCCTCCTCATTTCGGCCTGTCAGGACAATCAGCTCGCCTCGGACGGAGACGTCAACGGCCTGTTCACCGCGCGCCTGCTCAAGGTCTGGAACGACGGAGCGTTCGAGGGCGGCTACCGCTCCTTCCACCGCGCGATCCAGCGCCGCATGCCCGCCATCCAGAGCCCCAACTTCTACGTGACGGGGGAGCCGGCGGAGAGTTTCCTCGGTCAGAAGCCCTTCACGGTCTGAACAGGCGGGGACCCGGGACCGCCCGGTTCGGGACAGGAGAGGGGCGTTTCGCTCCGCCCCTTCAGGTGGCCGAGCGTTTCGCTCCGCCCGTTCAGGTGGCCGGCCAACAGCCGCCGCGGCGAAGGTGGCGCCTGCGCCCGGACGCCTGCGAGCCAGATCGTCCGGCGCGGGGCCGTACCCGGTGAGCCCGTGACAGCGAGGTCATGGGCACTGGGCACGGCAATGCCGACGAGGTCTGGGGACGGCCTCGGTGTGACGGCTGTCTCATGCGACGCTCTTCACGGCGCTGAGGCATGGGAACTCGAATGAGGACGCGCCACGATCCAGGTCTCCGCCGGCATCCGTGGTCACCTGACCCCGGACGCCGGTGGCAGACTGAAGGACGTTGAGGGATCAGGTGCCGACCGGCATGAGCGTGGTGGGCGCTGACCACGGGGCCCGTGCTGGTTCCGTGCTGGTTTCGGAGGTGGAGGAGCGGGAAAAGTGCAGGTCAGAGCTTTGGGGCGGGGCGAGTGAGGCTTCTGCACACCTCGGACTGGCATCTCGGCCGGTCCTTCCACCGCGTCGGCCTCCTGGACGCCCAGGCCGCCTTCCTCGACCACCTCGTGGCGACCGTCCACGCGTACGAGGTCGACGCCGTCCTCGTCGCCGGTGACGTCTACGACCGGGCCGTGCCGTCGCTGCCCGCCGTCGAGCTGTTCGACACCGCGCTGCACCGTCTCGCCGAGGCCGGCGTGCCCACGGTCATGATCTCCGGCAACCACGACTCGGCCCGCCGCCTCGGCGTCGGCGCCGGACTCATGGAGCGCGCCGGTATCCATCTCCGTACCGACCCCGCCGGCATCGGCACCCCCGTCGTCCTCACCGACACCCACGGCGACGTCGCGCTCTACGGACTGCCCTACCTCGAACCGGTCCTCGTCCGGGAACGGCTCGGAGCCGAGAAGGCCGGGCACGAGGCCGTGCTCGCCGCCGCGATGGGCCGGGTCCGCGCCGACCTCGCCGACCGGCCCGCCGGAACGCGTTCCGTCGTCCTCGCCCATGCCTTCGTCGCGGGCGGCGCGCCCAGCGACAGCGAGCGGGACATCACCGTCGGCGGCGTCGCCGCCGTCCCCACCGCGATCTTCGACGGCGTCGACTACGTCGCCCTCGGCCACCTCCACGGCAGCCAGACCGTCACCCCGCGCGTCCGGTACTCCGGCTCCCCCCTCGCGTACTCCTTCTCCGAGGCCGACCACCGCAAGACCATGTGGCTCGTCGACCTGGGCCCGAGTAACCCCGACGGGGCGACCGTCGCCGCCGAGCGGCTCGACTGCCCCGTCCCGCGCCCGCTCGCCCGGCTCCGGGGCCGGCTCGACGACCTCCTCGCCGACCCCGCGCACGCGCGCCACGAGCAGTCCTGGGTCGAGGCCACGCTCACCGACCCGGTGCGCCCCGCCGAGCCGATGGCCCGGCTCACCGCACGCTTCCCTCACACCCTCAACCTGGTGTTCGACCCCGAGCGGACGGGCGACGACCCCGGCGCCTCCTACGCCCAGCGGCTCAGGGACCGCACCGACCAGCAGATCGCGGAGGACTTCGTGGCCCATGTGCGCGGCGGCTCGGCCCTCGACGGCGCCGAGCGGACGGTCCTCCACGGGGCCTTCGACGACGTACGGATCGACACGGCCGAGCGCGAGGTGGGCCGGTGAGGCTGCACCGTCTGGAGATCACCGCGTTCGGCCCCTTCGGCGGCACGCAGACCGTCGACTTCGACGCCCTCTCCGCCGCCGGGCTCTTCCTCCTCCACGGACCGACCGGCGCCGGCAAGACCTCCGTCCTCGACGCCGTCTGCTTCGCCCTCTATGGAAGCGTGCCAGGCGTCCGGCAGACCCCCGGCGCGACACTGCGCAGCGACCACGCCCCCGTCGGCACCTCCACCGAGGTCGTCCTCGAACTGACCGTGGGGGAGCGGCGCCTGGAGATCACCCGGCGCCCGGCCCAGCAGCGCCCCAAGAAACGCGGCGGCGGCTTCACCACCGAGAAGGCCCAGACCTGGCTGCGCGAGTACGACCCCGCCACGCGCGCGTGGAACGGCCTCAGCCGCTCCCACCAGGAGATAGGGGAGGAGATCACCCAGCTCGTCGGCATGAGCCGCGAGCAGTTCTGCCAGGTCGTCCTCCTCCCGCAGGGCGACTTCGCCCGCTTCCTGCGTGCCGACGCCGAGGCCCGTGGCAAGCTCCTCGGCCGGCTCTTCGACACCCGCCGCTTCGCCGCCGTGGAGGAGCGCCTCGCCGAACTGAGGCGCGCCGCACAACAGCAGGTCGAGGAGGGCGACGAGCGGCTCCTCGCCCTCGCCCACCGGATGGGCCAGGCCGCCGGGGGCCTCGCCGTCGCCAGGACCGCCGTCGAAGGACGGCCCGGCGACCCCGGCGTCGCCGACGCCGTCCTCACGTGGGCCGCCGTCGCCCGTACGGAGGCCCGCGAGGCGCTCGACATCGCGCGCGTACGGCTCGACGCGGCCGAGGCACGGCAGGGCGCGGCGCGCGCCGCGCTCGACGCCGAGAACGACCTGGCCGCCCGCCAGGCCCGGCACGCCGACGCGCTGCTCCGGCGCGAGCGGCTCACCGCCCACGCGCCCGAGCGGGACCGTCTCCAGGCCGCCCTCGACCGCAGCCTGAAGGCGGACCGGGTGGCCCCCGCGCTCGGCCTGCGCCAGGACGCCGAGCGCGCGCACGCCGCCGCGCACGCCGCCCGCGCACGCTCCCGCGCCCAGCTGCCCGGCGACCTCGCCGACGCCGGGGCCGAGCACCTCTCGGCCCTCGAACACCGGCTGCGCGAGGAGCTCGGCGGCCTGGAATCCGCCCGCCGCGCCGAGCGCCGCGCCGCCATGATCGCCGACGAACGCGCCGCGCTCGCACGCGAGGCGCGCGCCGACGACGACGTCCTCCGTGACACCGCCGACTGGCTCGCCGACTGGGAACCACGCCGCGCCGCGCTCAGCGAGCACGTCGAGGCCGCCCGCGACGCCGCCGCCCGCGCCGAGCACCTCGCCGGCCGCCTCGAACCCGCTCGCCGCCGCCGCGACGCGGCCCTCCGCCGTGACGCGCTCGCCGAGGACACCCGGGCGGCCGAGGCGCGCCTCGCGGACGCCCGGGAGCGCCGGAACACCGCCCACGAGAACTGGCTGGACGTCAAGTCCCGCCGCCTGGAGGGCATCGCCGCCGAACTCGCGGTCACCCTCGCCCCGGGCGATCCCTGCCAGGTCTGCGGTTCGACCGCCCACCCGGCCCCCGCCCGTACCACCGCCGACCACGTCGACCGCGCCACCGAGGACGCCGCCTACGCCGCCTACACCGGCGCCGAGGAGGACCGTACGGCCGCCGAGCGTGCGCTCGCCGTCACCCACGAGTCCTGGTCCACGGCCCGCGCGGAGGTCCGGGCGGGTGCCCCGGCCGGCTCACCCGAGCCCTCCGTCGGTGAACTCGCCCATGAGGTCGATGAGTTGACCGGATTCCACGCCGAGGCCCACGCGCTCGCCGGGCAGACCCACAGCGCACGGCAGACGCTCGCGCGGGCCGAGCACGAGTACGAGGAGCGGGTCGCCGCACAGCGGGAGGCCGAACGGCGCGTCGCCGCGCGGACCTCGCGGCGCGAGGCCCTGGACCGCGAACAGCTCGCCCTCGACGAGGAACTCACCCGGGGACGCGGCGCGTTCGCCACCGTGGCCGAACACGCCACCCGCCTGGAGCGGCGGATCGCCCTCCTGGCCGACGCCACCCGCACCGTACGCGCCGCCGAAGTCGCCGCCCAGCACCTCAAGGAGGCCGACGACCGCCTCGCCGACGCGGCCTACCGTGCGGGCTTCGCCACCCCGGCCGAGGCTGCTGCCGCGCTCCTGCGCGAGGGCGAGCGCCGCGACCACCAGCAGCGCGTGGACGCCTGGCAGGCCGAGGCCGCCGCCGTCGCGGACCGGCTCGCCGAGCCCGGCACCGCGGCCGCCGCCGCGCTTCCGCCGGCCGACCCCACGGCGGCGGACGCCGCCCACACCGCGGCCGAACGCGCGCTCCGCGAGGCCGACTCGGCGCTGGCCGCCGCCCGCGAACGGGCCACCGGCCTGGCCGGCCTCTCCCGGCAGGCCCTCACGGAGGTCCGCCGCCTCGGACCGCTCCGCGAGGAGTACGACCGGGTGGCCCGCCTCGCCGCCCTCACCGCCGGCACCTCGGCCGAGAACGAGCGCCGGATGCGCCTGGAGTCGTACGTCCTCGCCGCCCGCCTCGAACAGGTCGCCGCCGCCGCGACCGCCCGGCTCCAGCGGATGTCCTCCGGCCGCTACACCCTGGTCCACTCCGACGCGCGCTCCGGCGGCAAGCGGGCCGGCCTCGGCCTCCACGTCGTCGACGCCTGGACCGGCAACGAGCGCGACACCTCCACGCTCTCCGGCGGCGAGACCTTCTTCGCCTCCCTCGCGCTCGCCCTCGGCCTCGCGGACGTCGTCACGGACGAGGCGGGCGGCGTACGGCTGGACACCCTCTTCATCGACGAGGGCTTCGGCAGCCTCGACGAGCAGACGCTCGACGAGGTCCTCGACGTCCTCGACTCGCTGCGCGAGCGCGAGCGCAGCGTCGGCATCGTCAGCCACGTCGGCGACCTGCGCCGCCGGATCCCGGCCCAACTGGAGGTCGTCAAGGCGCGGCACGGCTCGGCCGTACGGCTCCGCACCGGCGGGGACGCGCTCAGCGGCTGAGCGAACGCCTCGGCAGCGGCGAGGAGTAGACGACACTGGTGGTCACCGAGCCCAGCGTGGCGATCTTCCCGGTGATCTCCTCCAGGTGCCGCATGGACCGCGCGGCGACCTTGAGGACGAAGCAGTCGTCGCCGGTGACGTGGTGCGCCTCCAGGACCTCCGGCGTGGTGCCGAGCAGATCGTGGAACGGCTTGTAGTTGCCGTGCGGGTAGCGGAGCCGTACGAACGCCAGGATCGGCAGCCCGAGCCGGTCCTGGTCGACGATCGCCGTGTACCCGGCGATCACCCCGGCCTCCTCCAGGCGCCGCACCCGCTCGGTCACCGCGGACGGCGACATCGACACCGTTCGGGCGAGCTCGGCGAAGCTGGCGCGGCCCTCGGCCTGGAGGGCTTCGAGAATGCGCCAGTCGGTGGCGTCGGGGGTGTACTCGGAGGTCATGAACGAGAGATAGCAGGGGATTCCCCGGCCGATCAAGCGATCGGCCGGGGATCTCAGTGCTCGGTCGTCACAGCCGCGAGAGCTCGTCGACCAGGTCGTCGAGGCCCAGCGGGCCCTGCGAGAGGGCCGCCATGTGCCAGGCCTTCGCGTCGAACGCGTCGCCGTGCGCCGCCCGCGCGTTGGCGCGGCCGAGCAGCCAGGCGCGCTCGCCCAGCTTGTAGCCGATGGCCTGGCCCGGCATCGACAGATAGCGGGTCAGCTCGCTCTCGACGAAGGACGGCGGGCGGCTGCTGTGCCGCTGGAAGAACTCCTGGGCCAGCTCGGGCGTCCACCGCTCGCCCGGGTGGAACGGCGAGTCGGCCGGGATCTCCAGACCCAGGTGCATGCCGATGTCCACGATCACCCGGCACGCGCGCATCATCTGCCCGTCGAGGTAGCCCAGGCGCCGCTCCGCGTCGGGCAGGAAGCCGAGTTCGTCCATCAGACGCTCCGCGTAGAGCGCCCAGCCCTCGCAGTTGGCGCTGACCTTGCCGATGGTCGCCTGGTAGCGGGAGAGGCGGTCGGCGACGTGCACCCACTGGGCGAGCTGGAGGTGATGGCCGGGCACGCCCTCGTGGTACCAGGTCGACACCAGGTCGTACACCGGGAAGCGCGTCGTGCCGTCCACCGGGAGCCAGGTGCGGCCGGGCCGGGAGAAGTCCTCGGACGGGCCGGTGTAGTACGGCGCGGCGGCGCCGCCCGCCGGGGCGATGCGGGACTCCACCCGCCGTACCCGGTCGGCCAGTTCGAAGTGGGTGCCGTCGAGCGCCTCGATCGCCTCGTCCATGAGCTGCTGGAGCCAGACCCGGACCTCGTCGACCCCTTCGACGTGGGTGCCGTGCTCGTCGAGGTGGGCGAGCGCCTCCCAGGGGCCGGCGCCCGGCAGGATCCGCTCGGCCTCGGTCCGCATCTCGCCGAGCAGCCGGTGGTACTCGGTCCAGCCGTACGCGTACGCCTGGTCGAGGTCCAGGTCCGTGCCGTTGAAGTAGCGGGTCCAGCGCTGGTAGCGCTCGCGGCCCACCGTGTTCGGGGCATCGGCGACGGCCGGGGCGTACACGTCCCGCATCCAGTCCCGCAGAGCCGTGACGGCCTCGGTGGCGCCCCGGCCCGCCTTCGCGAGCCCGGCGCGCAGATCCTCGGGCAGGGTGTCGGGGGCCGCGGCGGCGAACTCCTCGAACCAGCCCTGCTTCCCACTGTCCCCGCCCGCCCACTCGGTGAGCTGGTCGACGAAGGTGGCGGTGGGGCGCGGCCCGCCGAGGAGCTTGCGCTCGAGACCGAGCGCGAGCGCGGAACGGTAGCCCTCGAGCGCGGCCGGGACCGCGCGCAGCCGGGCGGCGACCGCGGCCCAGTCCTCCTCGGTCTCCGTCGGCATCACCGTGAAGACGATGCGGACGCTGTGCGCCGGAGAGCGCATGTTGCTGACCGTACAGAGGCCCTCCTCGGCCTCGAACATGGCGAGTTCCGCCGTCAGGCGCTCCCGCAGCAGACGGGCACACCGCTGCTCGGCCTCGCTGTCCGCGCCCTCGACGCTCTCCGCCGCGTCGAGCCGGGCGAGCGTCCGGCGGGCGAGGTCGGCCACGGCCCGCTGGCCGGCCGGCGAGAAGTCGGGCAGCAGTCCGGCGCTCTCCTTGACTCCCAGGTACGTACCGGTGATCGGGTCGAGGGCGATGAGCGCGTCGACGTGTTCGTCGGCGACCTGGCGGGGCAGCGGGCTGCTGGAAGTCTCTGGCATGGGGGTCATCCTGGCGCCTCCGGCGGGCCCGCGTCACCCTCGTCGAGGGTCAGTCGGCTGACAAGGAGGGGCTCGAAGCGGGCGGCAGGAGCGGGCCGCACTCCCACTCCTGGAAGATCAGCCGCGTCTCGACGCGGGCGACCTCACGGCGTGACGTGAACTCGTCGAGGACGAGTCGTTGCAGGTCGGCGGGGTCCGCGACGGCCACGTGCACCAGGTAGTCGTCGGGTCCCGTCAGATGGAACAGCGCCCGGGACTCCGGCAGGGCCCGGATCCGGTCGACGAACGGACCGATCAGTTCCCGCCGGTGCGGCCGGACCTGGACGAGAAGGAGCGCTTCAAGCCCTCGGCCGAGTTTGGCCGGATCCAGTCGTAGCTGGTGTCCGAGGATCACGCCTGTGCGGCGAAGTCGCGCCACCCGGTCCAGGCAGGTGGACGGTGCCACTCCGACCTCGGCGGCGAGTTCGCGGTAGGTGGTCCGGGCGTCGTTCTGCAGGAGGCGAAGAATGTGCAGATCGACCGCGTCCAGTACGACAGAATCGGCCATCTGGCGAACGTAGCACGGCGAATTCCCGCTACCTCCCGGTAAACGTTCACAGTGCCGCCATGGACGCCATGGACTACGGCCACTCGGCCACCCCGAGAGCCCTCGCCACCGAAGCCGTGCACGCCGGCCGCGAAGACCTCGCCTCGCTCGGTCTGCACGCCCCGCCGATCGACCTGTCCACCACCTACCCCTCGTACGACGCCCGGGCCGAGGCCGCCCGGATCGACGAGTTCGCCACCACCGGAGCCCGTCTCGACGGGCCGCCGGTCTATGCCCGGCTCGACAACCCCACGGTCGCCCGCTTCGAGGAGGCCCTCGCCCGCCTGGAGGGCGCCGAGGCCGCCGTCGCGTTCGCCAGTGGCATGGCGGCCCTCACCGCCGTCCTCCTCGCCCGGGCGAGCCAGGGCCTGCGCCATGTCGTCGCGGTGCGTCCGCTGTACGGCTGCAGCGACCACCTGCTCGACGCCGGTCTGCTCGGCACCGAGGTGACCTGGACCGACCCGGCGGGCGTGGCGGAGGCGATACGCCCCGACACCGGCCTGGTCATGGTGGAGTCGCCCGCCAACCCGACTCTCGCCGAGGCGGACATCCGCGCCCTCGCGCACTCCTGCGGCTCCGTGCCGCTCCTGGTCGACAACACCTTCGCCACGCCCGTGCTCCAGCGCCCGGTCGAGCAGGGCGCCCGCATCGTGCTGCACAGCGCGACCAAGTACCTCGGCGGGCACGGTGACGTCATGGGCGGCGTCGTCGCCTGCGACGAGGAGTTCGCCCGTACCCTCCGCCAGGTCCGCTTCGCCACCGGCGGAGTGCTGCACCCGCTCGCCGGCTATCTGCTGCTGCGCGGTCTCTCCACCCTGCCGGTACGGGTGCGGGCCGCGTCCGGCACCGCGGCGGAACTCGTACGGCGCCTCGCCACCGACCCCCGGATCGCTCGGGTCCACTACCCGAAGATCGGCGGCGCCATGATCGCCTTCGAGGTGTACGGCGACCCGCACGACGTCATCGCCGGCGTCCGGCTCATCACCCCCGCCGTCAGCCTCGGCAGCGTCGACACGCTCATCCAGCACCCGGCCTCCATCAGCCACCGCATCGTGGCCGAGGGCGACCGGCGCTCGTCGGGCGTCAGCGACCGGCTGCTGCGGATGTCGGTCGGTCTCGAGGACGTCGAGGATCTCTGGCGGGATCTGACCTGGGCGCTCAGCGCTCCGCCCGCCGCACCCCTTCGTGCGGCTGCTCCTGCCGGGTCTCACGGTGCTGCGGCCGGGCGGCCGGTCGCGGTGCCGAGGCCAGCCGGGCTGTGATCACCAGGGTGCCCTCCTCGATCTGGTAGTCCAGGGGGAGGTTGAGCGCCCGCATCGCGGCCACCATCCCGGTGTTGGACGACTGCGTCACCGCGTACACGCTCGTGCAACCGGTCTCCTCGGCCATCGCCACCAGCCGGCCGAGGAGCTCGGAGCCGATGCCGCGCCGCTGCCAGTCGTCCTCCACCATCAGCGCCACCTCGGTCTCGTCGCCGTCCCAGAGCAGATGCCCGAGGGCGACGAGCCGGCCGGAGGCCGTCTGGACGGCGAGCGTGCGCCCGAAGCGCGGGCTGAGCAGATGGTCGAGGTAACGGTCGGCGTCGCCGACGGGGCCGTGGTAGCGCAGGCCGAGGGTGCGTGCCGAGCAGCGGTCGTGCATGGCGCGCGCGGCGGGCAGGTCGCGCTGGTCCGCGCGCCGGACGGTGATCTCGTTGCCCTCGGGGAGGGTCAGGACGTCCTGGCTGCGCGGGACGCGGGGGCCGAGCCGGGCGTCGAGCTCCACGAGGGCGCGGGCCCGGGCGAACTCGGTCGGGGTGAAGGGGAGGTAGGGCCGCTCCACGATGAGCGTGCCGCCGTTGGGGTCGCGCAGCCGCATCACGGTCTCCTCCAGGACACCCTCGACCGGGGCGTGTTCGCCGGTGGGGCGGCCGGTGAGGGAGACGGCGGGCACGGAGTGGAGGGTGCAGCGGCCCAGGAGCCGGCGCAGCGCGAGCGGCAGCTCGGCCGCGTCGAGTGCCGTACGGGTGGCCAGGCCGAGGACCCGGGTCGGGGTGTCCACCAGGTCGTGGGCGTCGGCCCGCTCGGTCCAGGTGTCGCGGCCGCCGGCCGCCGCCGTCTCACGGGCGAGGGCCTGGGCGGAGAGATCGGCGGGGGCCCGCAGCAGGAACTCGTCGACCGTGCCGTCGGCGAGAGGATGCGTCTGGAGGGTGAGGATGTCCACGCCCAGGCGGGCGAGGACCGTGCACAGGGCGGCGAGGCTGCCCGGCGTGTCCGCGACGGTGGTCCGCATCCGCCACAGTGCGGTCTCGACAGGCACCACGGGCCCCGTCTCTCCCTGCTCCTCCTCGGCCCTCACCGGGGCGGCCGCGGTGGAGTGCCCGCCGGTGTGTCCGGTGGGCGGCGCATGGCTCGCATGACTGCGCCTCCGGGCCCACCAGGTGTGGAAGGCCACGGTGGCGGCCAGCGCGATCGCCGAGAACACCAGGAGGTAGGGGCCGTCGGGCCCCTTGGCGATGGTCTTGGCGATCGTGTCGGCCACCACCACTGCGGTGAACAGTGCGGCGAGCTCGATCAGGTCGTGCCGCCAGTGGTGCGGACGGCGGGCGCTCTTCGAAGACGTCACATCGGTCATGACCTCACTGTGACCCAGTGGTGTTGCGCGATCACGAACGCTTTGTGACTGACGGGTTAAGCGCCCATCTAGCGGCTTAAAGAACGATTCAGACCGTTTCTGTCAGCGGCTGATCGGCCCCCCGCCGGAGTGCGCCTGCCAGCCGCTTCGCCTGGACGACGAACTGCGAGGCGCTCCGGGCCGAGGCCATCAGGTCGAGCCCGGCCACCTCACCCCGGGCCCCGCACCGCTCCACGCAGTCCGCCGCGACCGCGAGCACCTCGCCCAGACCGCGGACCGGCTTCTCCGCGCCGAGCAGCTTCGGCAGCAGCGGCTCCAGGACCGCCCAGACCGTGCCGTACGCGCCCGTGGCGGCCGTGGTCCGCAGCGCGTCCGCCAGCCGGTTCGGCTTCACCGAGCCCTCCACGACCAGCCACGCCAGCTCCGTGCCGAGCAAACGGGCGTCCAGGTCGCCCCGCGACGCCAGGACGAGCAGCGCGTCCACCGCGCGCAGCCGGTCGTCGGCGTCCTGGCAGCCCAGACCGAACGCCAGGGCGAGATGGACGGCCCTGCCGACCGGGCCACCCGCCTCGGCGAGCGCGGTGAGTGGTTCGGTCACGCCGCGCTGGTCCGCGTCGGCCCCCGAAGCGAGGGAGGACAGGACGCACGCCGCCACGAACTCACGGTCCAGCGGCAACGCCGTGGCCCAGTGCGCCCGCGTGTCCAGCCAGTGGTAGCAGCGACGGGGAGTCGCCCGCAGCTCGCCGCCCAGCCATCGGAACGCGGCCGGGAACTCCTTGCGCACCACGGGGCGATCGTCGATCTCGACGACGATCCGGTCCGTCAGCCACCACTTCTGCGAGGCCCGGTCCTTCCCCCGGTCGAGGAACCGCACCCTCGTCCCCAGGGGCTCAGCCGCCCGCAGCCACGCGGCGAGCCGTCGTCCCGCCCGCGTGCCGAGCGCCTCGGCCTCCTCGGCCGCCCGCCCGGCCGACGGATCCCCGTGCCCGACCCGCAACAGCGCCTGGGCGAAGTCGGCCGGGGCCGGCTCGACGCCCGCCTCCCGGTAGCCGCGCAGCCGCTCCACCAGCACCACCGGGTCGATCTCACCGCTGTGCAGGGTCGGTGCGGCGAGCAGGAACGGCAGCGCGTCCGTGCCGATCAGATCGGCGGCCTCCCACAGGCGGGCGTCCAGGATCCCCGACAGAGCCTCGTGGTGACAGGCCTCCCGGCCGTTGCCCTTCGCCCGCCCGGAGTCGACGCGCCACCCCGGCAACAGCCCCAGCAGCCCCGCGAGTACCACCTCCGCGCCGTGGGTGTAGTGGCTGAAGTAGTGCTGGTGCTCCCAGTGCTCCGTCGGGAACGCCTCGCGCACCGCCTCCTCAAGACCCTTCCGGTCCCGTCGCGCGAGCCGCACCAGACCGTCGAGGGTCCGCTCGAACGCCGCCGGGTCCTGGTACTGGCCCCTCGTCAGCAGCTCCTCCACCAGCGCCTCGACCGTCGTCGCCGGGAGAGCCACCGGCTCCCGCTCCGGGACCGGCGGCAGGATCTCCTCGTAAGGGGCCCCGGACTCCACCTCCAGGTCGCTGCCGAACAGCGCCACGGCCGCCGGACGGTGCACCGGACTCAGCAGACCGGCCTGCTCGGCGAGCTCACGCCGTACGGAGACGTCCACCGCCGCCGCATGACGGCCCACCAGCTTCAGGGCCCGCTCCTGGATCGTGGTGTCCTCGTGCCCGAAGGCCTCCGCCACGGCCGGCAGCAGCTCCTCCACCACGCCGGGCTCCCGCGCCAGCACCTTGCCGACCAGCGTCAACTGGGCCCGCACCAGCTTCTTCTCGGTACGGAACAGCACCCCGCCCGTCATCTCGGCCAGCGCCCCGGCCGCCAGCGCGCCGTCGGCGGCAAGGCCCGCGAGGACCTCCTGCGCGTACCCCGCGACGGGGGACGGCGCGTCGGCCGTCATCCCGATCCAGTCCGGGACCCGCTCCCGGCGCTCGGCCGCGCTCGGTTCGACGAGCCGCAGCACATCGAGCGGGAAGCGCAGATCCCGGGCCCGGCCGCCGCGCAGCAGCCGGGAGACGCACAGGTCCACGACCTGGGCCCGGTCGAGCACGCCCTCCGTGACGAGCGTCGCGAGCGCGGTCGGCCAGTGCGTCGGCGCCTCGGGACCGACCGACCAGGTCAGCCGGTCGGGCGTCTCGGCCATGGCGAGCGCGTGCGGCACGAGCACCCGCGTGTGCGAGTCCTCCCGGAGCCGCTCCAGCAGGCGCGAGTCGGTGATCTCCCGCGTCCACGCGAGGACATAGCCGTCGGTCGCGGGCACCGCGCACCCGGAGCGCTCCACGAGTCCGCGGATCAGGCCGTAACTGCTCTCCGCCACCGTCGGCCGCGCCGCGAGCCGCTGCGCCACGTCCGCCGTCCACGCCGGATCCCGGTCGGCGAGCACCGAGAGGACCAGGGTGCCGTCCTCGGAGCGCCAGCTCAGCAGGTCGCGCCCGCCGAGCCAGGTCGCCGTCGCGGCCGCGCCGGTCTGGCAGCCGGCGCCCGCCACGTACAGCGCGCGCCGCACGGCGGTCGCCTCGTTCCACCGCTTCCAGTCCCAGGCGCGCACCTCGGAGCGCAGGGACTTCAACTGTCCGAGGGCGGTCTTCCGGGCGGCGGCGTCCAGCGGCTCCAGGAGCGCCGGCACCTTGTGGGCGCGCCCCGCGCGCACCGCCGCGAGCAGCTGCTCGACCGGGGTGCCCCCCTCCGCACCGCCCGTGCTCCCCGTGTCGCTTCCCGCGTCGTTCCCCGCCCCGCGCACCACGGCGCTCCTCACCTTGATCATCATGCTGTCCATCACCCTGTTCACCAGGCTGTTCCCCACCTCGGTCCCCCCACCGTCCACCGTCGCCCCGGCGCTCCCCGTCATCGCGCCGCCCCGGCGACCGTCGTGCCGTCGCCCCGGGCGCCGACGGGCTCGGGCCTCGCGCCCCGCCGGACCATCCGGACCGCGAGCGCGTGCTTGCAGGGGCCCCGGCGGCCCCGGTAGTCGGCCCACCACTGGCAGGTGCAGCTCAGCACCCCGTCCGACTCCCGCACCCGGTAGCGCCGGTCGCCCGAGGCCACGGTCGCCAGATCGCCCTCGACGGTCACCGCACCCTCCGCGACCAGCCGGCGGGCGCTCACCAGGCGTGGGTTGTGCCGCTCGGCGCGGTCCGCGTCGTACGGCAGTTCCCGGTGGAAGTACGCCGCGTCCGCCACGTCGTACCCCACGCGCCCGGCCGTGCCGAGCCGGGTCAGCGCCGCCCGCACCCGGTCGATCGTGAGCCCGGCCTGCGCCGCGAGATCGGCCGGGTCGATCCGCGGCTCCCAGGCGAGGAGGACCGCGACCAGCTCGGCGTCCTGTGCGGCCTCCTCCGTCGCGAGGGCCTCCAGGACCCCGCCCTCGCCGGAGAAGCCCCGCGCGGGGTCGGGCGAAAGGGTCAGCGTGAGCCGCATGCCCGGGAGGACCACCTCCCAGGCGCTCGCCGTGGCCACCGTGCCGTCCGGCACCGGCCCGTACACCCGGAGCCCCGTCGCGTGCCGGAGCACCCGCTCCAGGGCGGCGAGCCGGTCGGGCCCCGGCAGGCACACCGCGCCCGCGCCGGGCCGGGTCGTCGGCCGCAGGGTCCGGCCGGACTGCATGACCCACATCGGCCCGCGCCCACGGGCCTGGTTGCGAGGGAGGGAGCGGAGGAAACGGACGGCCTCCGCCCCGCTCAGCTCGGCCCGCAGATCGAACCGGGCCGAGGCGACCTGCGCCTCGGCGAAGCCCCGCAGCCAGCGGTCCGGCAGCGGGACCTTCTTCTCCACGACCGCCCCGGCGAGCGTGGTCACCGCCATCTCCTCCGGACCCACCCGGAGGTGCAGCGGATCGTCCCCCGTCATCCGCGACAGCGCCTCACGCAGCGGGTTGTTGACGTCGACGTTGGTCGTTCCGTGCCCCGTCTCCGTACCGCCGAGCCCCTCGTCGAGCACGTCCAGGCGTGCGTACACCCCGCCGCAGCCGGAGAAGGACTCGAACCGCAGCCGGTCCCCGTTCCCCGTCACCACCGGGTCGAGCGACCCCGGCCGTATCCGCTGGTGGTAGCGGGCCGCGGCCACGTCGGCGACCGCGAGCAGGCCGCGGGCGGCGACCTGCGGCGAGGCCAGGAAGCCGGCGAAGAAGCGGGGATGGGCCTCGGCCCCCCGGGGCGTGAGACCCCCCGCCGTCTCCAGACCGAGCAGCCGGCCGGAGCCTGTCGACTCCAGCGCGGAAGGGCGGGCATAGGCGAGTGCCTGTACGGATCGCGTCATGGAAACGACGTTAGGACCCGGCACTGACAATCACCGGGGAGCGGCCGCCCGTCCGGCCGTCACGACCGGCGTGACCCGGCCCCCGCACCACACCCCGACCAGGACTTACTGCCCGACGCGCCCCGGTCGCAGTACCTTGCTGAACAGCACCGTCCCGCCGTCCGCCCGCAGACGGACCGTCAGTTCACCGCTGTGGCCGTCGATGTCGACCTCGCCGAAGTACTGCGGGCTCTCCATCGGAGACAGGTTGGCCCGCTGAGGCGCCCGGACGAACACCCGCTCCGGGCCGAACGTCCCGTCCAGCGCGTTCGCCGGGAAGCCGCCCGCGGCCAGCGGACCGGACACGAACTCCCAGAAGGGCGCGAAATCCTGGAAGGCCGCCCGCTCCGGCGCGTAGTGCTGCGCCGAGGTGTAGTGCACGTCGGCCGTCAGCCACAACGTGCCCGTGATCCGCCGGTGCTTGACGAACCGCAGCAGCTCCGCGATCTGCAGCTCACGGCCCAGCGGCGCACCGGGGTCGCCCTGCGCGACCGCCTCGATGTCCGTGCCGTCCGGGACGACCAGGCCGAGCGGCATGTCCGCCGCGAGCACCTTCCACACCGCGGTGGAGGCGGCCAGCTCCCGCTTGAGCCAGCCGAGCTGCTCGGCGCCGAGGATGCCGGTGGTGTCGTCGGCCTGGCGCCCGGGGGAGTTGGCGTTGCGGAACGAGCGCATGTCGAGCACGAACACGTCGAGCAGCGGCCCGTACCGCACCACACGGTGCATCCGGCCCTCGCGACCGCCCCCGCGCACGTGGAGGGTGGACACCGGTGTGTACTCGCCGAACGCGCGCAGGGCGCGTGAGGCGAGGACGTCCACGTCCTTCTCCGTGTAGCGCGCGTCGTCCAGGATCTGGCCCGGGTACCAGTTGTTGCGCACCTCGTGGTCGTCCCACTGCATCACCGTGGGCACCTGCGCGTTGAACGCCCGGACGTTGTGGTCGAGGAGGTTGTAGCGGAAATTGCCCCGGTACTCGTCGAGGGTCTCCGCGACCTTCGACTTCTCGGGCGTCGTCACGTTCCGCCAGATCCGGCCGTCGGGCAGCGTCACGCTCGGCTGGAGAGGCCCGTCGGCGTAGATCGAGTCGCCGCTGCACAGGAAGAAGTCCGGGTCGAGGCGGCGCATCTCCTCGTACGCGCGGAAACCGCCGACGTCGGGGTTGATGCCCCAGCCCTGCCCGGCGATGTCTCCCGACCAGAGGAAGCGGACCCCGTCCCGACGCCGGTCGGGGGCGGTGCGGAAGGTGCCGGCGATCCGCTCGCCCGTCCGGCGCGGATCGTCCGGGTCGGCGAGCGTCACCCGGTAGTGGATCTGCTCGCCCGCGGGCAGCCCGCGCAGCGCGGTGGTGCCGGTGAAGTCCGTGCCGGCGCCGATCAGCGGCCCGTGGTGGTGGCGCACCCGACGGAACGACTCGCTCGCGGAGGTCTCCACGAGCATGCGGGCCGGCCGGTCCGAGCGCACCCACACAAGACCCGAGGACGTCGTGACGTCACCCGTCTGCACACCCCACTCGGCTCGGGGCCGGCCCGACAGCGCGAACGCCGGGGCGGTGGCACCGGCACCGCCGAGGGTGAGCGCCGCCGACGCGGCGAGCGAACCGCGCAGCACGCTGCGCCGGGCGGGGGAGGGGGAACTGCCGGGTACGGACTGGGACATGGAAGAGCCTCCGAGGGGCTGTCCGGGCGGGGGCGGTGCGTCGCCCCCCATGCCTAACGGCCGGGGGCGGCGCCCACACGAACCCCGCGTGAACACTCGCACGAGGGCCGCAGCGGGCCTCCGACGCCGGGCGTGTGAAGGGATCGCCTCACCTCACCTTCGGCCGACCGCCTCCGCCACCCTGCGGATCCCGGCCGCAACCACGGACGGCGCCAGGTGCGCGTAGCCGATCACGAGCCGTACCTCCCCGTCCCCGGGGCGCGCCGTGCCGTACTCCTCCAGGGCCCGCAGCGCCACACCCGCCTGCGCCGACCGTGCCAGGAACCGCTCCGGTGGCCCGTAACGCCCCGGCACGCGCGCGATGACATGCAGTCCGGCGGCGATGCCGCTCACGCCGGTGCCCGGCAGGTGCTCCGCGAGGGCCGACAGGAGGGCGTCCCGCCGCTCCCGGTAGGTGCGTTGACAGCGACGCAACTGCCGGTCGTACGCGCCCCGCGTCACGAACTCGGCGAGCACCGCCTGGTCGAGCACGGGGTTGCCGAGGTCCATCGTGCGCTTGCGCTCGACGACCTCGGCGAGCAGCGCCTCCGGGACGAGCATCCAGCCGAGCCGCAGACCGGGCGCGAGCGACTTGCTGACCGAACCGGCGTAGACGACCCGCTCGGGGTCGAGTCCCTGGAGTGCGCCGACGGGAGCCCGGTCGTACCGGAAGTCGCCGTCGTAGTCGTCCTCCAGGACGTAACCGTCCACCGCCCGCGCCCAGTCGAGCAGTGCGGCACGACGCTCCGCCGACCAGCTGATCCCGGACGGGAACTGGTGCGAGGGCGTGACCACCACCGCCCGTACTCCGGAGGCGGCGAGCGTCTCCGGCCGCAGCCCCTCCTCGTCGAGGGGCAGCCACAGCGTGTCCAGACCGGTCGAGGCGAAGAGCCGCCCGTGCTCCGGGCTCCCCGGATCCTCGATGCCGACCGCGTCGAGCCCCCGCGCCCGCAGCACGAAGCCGAGCAGGGTCGACGCCTGTGCCACCCCCGAACACACCACGAGCCGCTCCGGATCCGCCACCACGCCCCGGCGCCGGGTCAGCATCCCGGCCAGCGCCTCCCGCAGTTCGGGCAGCCCGCGCGGGTCCGGATACCCGAGGGCGGCGTGGGGGAGACGCGCGAGGACGGCCCGCTGGGCCGCCGACCAGGCGGCTCTGGGGAACAGTGACAGATCGGGCGTCCCGGGGCGGAAGTCCACGCGGCCGGCGGGAGCACCCGCACCACGCGCGTGCGTGCCGGCTTCCGCACCGTTCACGACGGCCTCACGCGCGTGCGTCCCCCGGTCCGTACCTCGGGCGCGGACTCCGCCCGCGTGCCTCGCCGCGCCCAGGTCCTCGGCTGCCCCACGCGCGGGCGTGACGCCGAGGCGGCCCCTCGCCGCGTCGCCCACCCATGTGCCCGCGCCCCGGTCGCTGCGCAGATAGCCCTCGGCGGTGAGCTGTTCGTACGCCTCCGTGACCAGGCCCCGTGACACGCCCAGGTCGGCCGCGAGCGCGCGGGTCGACGGCAGGCGGGTCCCGGCCGCGAGCCGGCCCGAGCGCACCGCCTCGCGCAGCGCCTCCTGGAGGGCCCGCCCGCGCCGCCGGGCCGGGGCGGCGGCGGCCGGCAGGAGCAGCTCCCAGGCCGCCTGTCCGTGGCTCCTCATGTCCGTGTGGCCCTTCTCCCCGTCCCGCGGACCGGCGGTCCCGGCCGGGGACCATGATGCCGCGCCCCGCGCGGACCGGTATCAGTCCGATCCGGCGGCGAGACGGTCACCGGTGCAGTTCGAAGGAGATGTGCGGGGCGAGCGCGCGGAGGAAGTCCGGAGCATCGAAGATCTCGCCGGCCGAGGCCACGCCGGTCGTCCTGGTCCGGCCGGTGAGGATGCGCTGGACGGCCTCCACGGCGAGCGGTGCGGTGACGGCGTAGATGTCCTGGCCGACGGCCACGGCCCGGCGCTCCGCGTCGCCCGAGCGGACGACGACGTCCACGAGGAAGGTCTGGTCGGAACGGCCGTGCTCGTCGACCGCGGCCGGAGCCGACGCGTCGGGCGCCGACAGGTCCTGGGCCGCGTCCACCGCCATGTAGGTGCGCACCTCGGGCACCTTCAGATGGCTCGGGAGGGTGACCACATCGGCCATCGTGAACTCGCCGATGACGGGCCGGGGACCCATCGGGGCCGGGAAGGGCCAGTCCTGGACCGTGAACTCGTCGTCGTGGTACTCCAGTCGACCCTGGGTGAAGCGGACGTGGCGGCCGTTCCGCCGCTCCCGGGAGACCTTGCCGGCGGCGAGGGTGCCGGCGGTGGGGTGCCAGCTGCTCAGCCCGTACGCGATGTGGGCCTCGTCGGCCGACGCCCAGTCGCCCATGGCGGCGGTGGCGAGCAGATCGCCCAGGCCGCCGTAGAAGGCCATGGCGGGGACGATCACCGCTCCCGCCGCGCGGGCCCGGTCCGTGAACCGCTCGAACGTGTCGGCGTTGGCCTCGATCTCGGCCGCCACGTCCACGTACGGGATGCCGGCCCGCAGGGCCGCCTCGATCACGGGGGAGCCGGTCACGGCGAAGGGCCCGGCGCAGTTGATCACGGCCGCCGCGCCTGCCAGCGCGCGGTCGAGCGACGCAGGGTCGTCGACCGACGCCGGCCGCACGTCGAGCCCCGGACGGGACTCCGCGAGGGCCTGCAGCCTGTCGGCGTCACGGCCGACGGCCACGGGGACGAACCCGCGGGCGAGCAGCTCCGCCACCACGAACCGCCCGGTGTGTCCGTAGGCGCCGAACACCGCGACCGTGAGCCCCGTTCTCATGACTTCTCCCTGCTCTCGTACGACTCGAACCGTTCTCTTGAGGTAATCCTGGCCTCGGCGGCCGTCGTACACGAGTGTCCGGAACGACATCATGCGTACAATTACGGACGTGGAAACCCACCCGAGGACGGACCTGGGCACCGTCGCGCTGGCCGTCACCGAGGGCATGCGTCAGTTCGAGTTGTCCGTGGCGTACGAGGTCTTCGGGCCGCCCCCGTCCGGAGTGACCGGCCCCTGGTACGACGTCGCCCTCTGCGGACCCTCCACGGTCCGGATCGGCCGGTTCCGGCTGGAGCCCGACGGCGGCTTCGACCGGCTGGCGCGCGCCGGAACGGTGATCGTTCCCGCCCTCGCCGAAACCGACGAGGCCCCGCCCGCCGAACTGGTCGACGCGGTGCGCGCGGCCCATGAGGCGGGCGCGCGCGTGGCCTCCCTCTGCACGGGCGCGTTCGTGCTGGCCGCCGCCGGCCTGCTCGACGGCAGGCGGGCGACCACCCACTGGGCGCACACCGAGGAACTCGCCGCCCGCCACCCCCGGGTGGAGGTCGACCCGGACGTGCTCTACGTGGACGACGGCCGCGTCCTCACCTCCGCGGGCAAGGCCGCCGCGATGGACCTCTGCCTGCACCTGGTCCGCCTCGACCACGGCTCGGCCGTAGCCAACACGGTCGCCCGCAGCCTGGTCGTACCCCCGCACCGCGCGGGCGGCCAGGCCCAGTTCGTGACCACCCCCGTGCCCGCGCGCGACGACCACCCGCTCGGCGATCTGCTCCCCTGGGTGATGGAGCGGCTCGACCAGCCGCTGACGGTCGACGACCTGGCCCGCCGGGCGCGGATGAGCTCGCGCAACCTGGGCCGCCACTTCCGGTCGGTGACCGGTACGACCCCGCTGCAGTGGCTGCTGACCCAGCGGATCCGCCACGCCCAGGAGTTGCTGGAGTCCACCGACGAGAGCGTCGAGGGCATCGCGACCGCCACCGGCATGGGCACCGCCACCACCCTGCGCCGGCACTTCAACCGCACGGTCGGCGTGCCCCCGGACACCTACCGCCGCACCTTCCGCGCCCGCACCGGCGCCGACCGTCTCCTGTGAAAGCCCGGGGGCGCTGATGCGATCTCGAATTGTGTTCGAGAAGAAGTCGACAGCCCAGGAGCCCGCCCGCCCCGTACAGCGCCGGGGCATGGAACGCAGGCGCGCGATCCTCGACGCCGCCGAGGCCCTCCTCGACGAGCAGGGGTACGAAGCCGCGACCCTGAAGGCGGTCGGCGAGCGTGCGGGCATCCCGATCGCCTCCGTCTACCACTGCTTACCCGACCGCTTCCAGGTCGACGCCGCCCTCCTGCAGCGCCATGTGGAAGAGCTCGACCGGCTCATCGGGATCGGACTGGAGGGCCGGGAACCGCGCACCCTGCGCGAGGCCGCGGACGCCGCCATCGACCCCGTCCGCGACTGCTTCCGCCGCCACCCGAGCTCCACGGAGCTGTGGTTCTCCGCGCAGAGCGCGACGGTGACCGACCTGGTGCGGGCCTTCGACGAGGCGCAGACGGAGCGGTTCCTGCACCTGCTCGTGGAGCGCCGGCTGATCGCGGCCGACACCCCGCCGCTCGTCCTCCAGGTGGCGTACGAGGCGGGCATCAGGCTCCTCGACATCGCGTTCCGCGCGACGAAGGACGGCGACGACGCCACGATCGACGAGGCCTGCCGACTCGTGACCGCCCACCTGGAGACGTACGCGCCGTGGCGGTCACCGGGCGGCACGAGCCGCAGGCCCCGTGCCGTCGTGGCGGGGTGGTCGGCCGACCGGGGCCGAAGGATCAGCGGCCCAGGCTCGACAGAACCGCCTTCGCCGCGTTCGCGCCCGAGGTGGCCGCGTCGGCGAGCGACGGCATGTCGAACTGATAGTCGCCGGCGAGGTGGATCGGTCCGAGAGGGGCGCGCAGCGTCGGCAACGATGCGCGCCCCTGCGGTGCCCAGAACGGCACCACGCGAGGGTGACGTCGCACGATTCCCTCCCCGAGCCTTCCTTCGAGCTGCGGGCAGACCGTGAGCAGGTCCGCGGAGAACCGAGCGACGATCTCCTCGAACCCCTCCGCCGGTGCGGCGGCCGTGGCCGCCACACCGGCGGAGGGAGCACAGGGACGTCCCGGGCTGGGTCGCCCTCCCTGCGGAGGGCGGCCGCCGAGGGCGTCACGGCGACGCGCTCGCTCGTCCTGGTACGTCAGAGGGCGCCGACGATGTCCTCGACCCGGGCCTTCGCGTCGCCGAAGAGCATCGAGGTGTTCTCACGGAAGAACAGGGGATTCTGTACGCCCGCGTAGCCGGAGGCCATCGAACGCTTGAAGACGATGACCTTGCCGGCCTCCCAGACCGTGAGGACCGGCATTCCGGCGAGCGGGCTGGAGGGGTCCTCGGCTCCGGCCGGATTGACCGTGTCGTTGGCGCCGATGACGAGGACGACGTCGGTCTGCGCGAAGTCCTCGTTGATCTCGTCCATTTCGAGGACGATGTCGTACGGCACCTTGGCCTCGGCCAACAGGACGTTCATGTGCCCGGGCAGGCGGCCGGCCACCGGGTGGATGCCGAACCGGACGTCGACTCCCTTCGCGCGCAGCTTCGAGGTGAGCTCCGCGACCGGGTACTGCGCCTGGGCCACGGCCATGCCGTACCCGGGCGTGATGACCACCGACCGGGCCGACGCCAGCAGCTCGGCCGTGCTCTCCGGGGTGATCTCCGCGTGCTCCCCGTAGTCGACCTCGGCGCCCGACGGCGCCTCGATGCCGAAACCTCCGGCGATGACGGACAGGAACGAGCGGTTCATCGCCTTGCACATGATGTAGGACAGGTAGGCACCCGAGGAGCCGACCAGCGCACCGGTGATGATCAGCAGGTCGTTGCCGAGCAGGAAGCCGGAGGCGGCCGCGGCCCAGCCGGAGTAGCTGTTGAGCATCGAGACCACGACGGGCATGTCACCGCCGCCGATCGAGGCGACCAGATGCCAGCCCAGCGCCAGCGCCAGGATCGTCACGGTGATCAGCAGCCACAGCTCGGGCGTGATGACGAACCACACGGTCAGGGCGACGAACAGGCCCAGTGCGCCGAGGTTCAGGACGTTCTTCCCCGGCAGCATCAGCGGCTTGGAGTCGATCTTCGCGGCGAGCTTGAGGTAGGCCACGATGGAGCCCGTGAACGTCACCGCGCCGATGAACAGGCCGATGAACACCTCGGCGTGATGGATGCCCAGTGTGCCGAGGGCGTCCAGGGCAGCCGCCTCGTGGCCGTCCGGGTCGTGCTCGACGTTGAGGAAGCCGTTCCAGCTGACCAGCACGGCCGCCAGGCCGACGAAGGAGTGCAGCAGCGCGATCAGCTCGGGCATCCCGGTCATCTCGACGCCGCGGGCCCGCTGGAGACCGATCAGCGCGCCGATCAGCATCGCCACGGCCATCAGGCCGAGGCCGGCGGTACTGGCGTCGCCGTCCACCGCGAGCACGACCGTCGCGACGAGCGCGACGCCCATGCCGAGCATGCCGAACGCGTTGCCCAGCCGTGCCGATTCGTGCTTGGAAAGTCCTGCCAGCGCAAGAATGAAGAGGAGCGCGGCAACAAGGTAGGCCGCTTGTGCGGCAAGGGTCGCAGACATGTCAGCTCCGGTTGAACATGGCGAGCATGCGACGCGTCACCGCGAAGCCGCCGAAGACGTTGATACTGGCCAGAAGGATCGCGACGACCGACAGCACCGTGACCGCGGTGCTCGTGTGACCGATCTGCAACAGCGCGCCGACGACGATGATCCCGGAGATCGCGTTCGTCACCGACATCAGCGGCGTGTGCAGCGCATGGTGCACATGGCCGATCACGTAGTAGCCGATCACGATCGCGAGCACGAAGACCGTCACGTGCGGGAGCAGCGCCGCGGGGGCGAATCCGGCGGTGAGGAACAGTGCCAGGGCGCCGAGGGCCACGCCGCCGAATCGCTGCTTCGCCGACTTCGGCTGCTTCTTCGGCGCCGGCTGCGCCACGGCCGCGGCAGGGGCGGCGGCGGGGGCCGCGGAGACCTGTACCGGCGGGGGCGGCCAGGCCGACTCGCCCTTGCGTACGACGGTGATCGAGCGCTGCACCGGGTCGTCCCAGTCCAGCACCAGAGAGCCGTCCTTGTCCGGCGTCATCAGCTTGAGCAGGTTCACCAGGTTCGTGCCGTACAGCTGCGAGGCCTGCGCCGACAGGCGGCCCGCCAGATCGGTGTATCCGATGATCGTCACACCGTTGTCCGTGACGGTCTTCTCGCCCTTCACGGTGCCGACGACGTTGCCGCCGTTGGCGGCGGCCATGTCGACGATCACCGAACCCGGCTTCATGCTCGCCACCATCTCCGCGGTGATCAGCGTCGGCGCGGGGCGACCCGGGATCAGCGCGGTGGTGATGACGATGTCGACCTCGCGGCACTGCGCGGCGTACAGCTCGACCTCGCGCGCCTTGTAGTCGTCGCCCATCTCCTTGGCGTAGCCGGTGGCCGAGACCTCGACCTCCGGGGACGCGATCGACAGGTACTCGCCGCCCAACGAGCGGACCTGGTCGGCCACCTCCGGCCGCGGGTCGGTCGCCCGTACGATCGCGCCGAGCGATCCCGACGCGCCGATCGCGGCGAGCCCGGCGACACCGGCGCCCGCGACGAGCACCTTCGCCGGGGGCACCTTGCCCGCCGCCGTCACCTGACCCGTGAAGAAGCGCCCGAATTCGTGCGCGGCCTCGATGACGGCCCGGTATCCGGCGATGTTCGCCATGGACGACAGCACGTCCATCGACTGCGCGCGGCTGATGCGCGGGACGGCGTCCATCGACAGCGCCGTGAAGGGACGCCGGCCCAGATCCTCCACCATCGACGGGTCGAAGGCCGGGGCGAACAGGGCGATCACCGTCGCCGCGGGCCGCACCCGGTCCAACTGGGACGGCGTCGGCGCGTTGACCCCCAGCACCACGTCCGCGGCCGTCGCGTCGCCGACGGTCGCACCGGCGGCCTCGTAGGCGCTGTCCGTGAAGCCGGCGGCGACGCCCGCACCCGAGTCGACGACCACGTCGTACCCCAGCTTGCGGATCTGTTCGACCGTGGCAGGTGTCGCCGACGCTCGGCTCTCACCTGCCCGCGCTTCCTTGAGGACTCCGACAATCACGAGTGTTCTCCGTTCGCTGCTCGGGCCGTCACGGCCGTCATTGATCTCGACTCCGAAGCGCGTTTGTTGATGCTGCTCAGAATCGTCCGCGGTGACCCCGATGCGGAAGCGCGCCAGACGTGAGTCATGCCATATAGCCGATGTAACCGTTGTGGGCGGCTGGAGGAATCGTGCGGCGGGCCGGGCGCAAGAGCCGTTCCAGGAAGGCGGCCTCGTCGCTGAGGCCGGTGGCCGGTGTTCAGGACGCGGGCGCATCAAGCCGGCCGTCGTAGAACGGCGGCATCGTGGAAGCCCGCAGCGTGAAGCGCGGGGAGCGCTTCTCGCGGAAGGCGGCGACGCCCTCGCGCCCGTCTCCGATGCTGCTGTAGAACATCGCGAGGGACTTCACGCGGTGCGCGTCCTCCGGGTGTTCGAGGGTCGCGTTGCGGACCGTCATCTGCCGGGTGAGGGCGGTCGCGACGCGCGATCACCGAGGCGCTCCCGCGCGACGCGCGGGCAAGCTCCTCAGGACCCGGATCCGGGAAGAGGTGCGGTGGGGTGCCCCGCTGCGGTGACACACCGCCAAGGGCGGGGCAGGCCGTCGGAGGCCCGTCCCGCCCTTGGCGGTGTCACAGAAGGGGTGCGGGCACCGGCCGGTGCCGGAGGCATCAGTCGGCCCGGTGGGCCGTGCTCTTCTCCGCGTAGGTCTCGAGGTAGGCGGTCACCATCCGCTTCGCCTCGGTCATCGTCGTCTGGTCCCCGTTCCGGTCCTTCTGGAACGCGACGTCGAAGAGGCGTCCGCCGGCTTCGAACGCCAGCTTCATCACGAGAGGCGGCGTGTCGACGCGCAGCAGCCCGCGACCGATTCCCAGTCGCCACAGGCGTTCCGCGACCTGGTCGTCGAACTCCTGGAACTGGTCGCTCAGAGCCGCATGACGACCGGAGAACCAGAGCTGGACACAGCTCGGGTGCGCCCGGAAGTACGCGACGATCGGGTCGAACACCAGGCGCACCACGTCGGAGATCGACCGGAACTCCTCGCCGTCGATGCCGTCGAGCACACCGAGCAGTGCGTCGCTGTGATGCCTGACGATGGCCGCGTCCACCTGGTAGCGGTCGTTGAAGTAGTGGTAGACGGACGGTGTCGGGATGCCCGCCCGTTCTGCGATCGCCTTGAGGGTGGCCGCTTCGTAGCCACTCTCCGCCAGGATCTCCTCCGCGGCGTCCAGGATCGCCTTGACCCGGGCCACCCCACGACGCTGCAGTGCCGCTTCCGGCCGGGCAGGCGCATGAGGCGCGGTGGCGGTCGTCGAGCGGCCGCGTTTCGGCTCGCCGGTGCTTCTCTCAACCACGCGACCCCCCGGCCGGACAAGCAAAGTCGATCATGAGTCGACAGTCTAACGAGGCGCTCATCAGGATCTCGCCCTTGGACTTGACGACGCCTTCACGGAAGGAATCGAGCGACGGGGATCCGGCTCCCGGCGCCCCGGCATGGCTGTGGGTCGTCACCCCGCGGCCGGACCACGAGGCCGGTCGCGGTGAGCGCGCCAGGCAGCGAGCGCTTCGGTCCTGCGGCCTGCCGGATGCTCGGCATGCCAGTCGCGGAGGAAGCGGTTGAGTTCGAACTGCGATCCGATCTCCTGACCCTGGGCAGCGGCCCGGCGTGTGGCGTGCCAGTGGACGACGCCGTCGGCCAGGGTGCGCCCTGCGCCTTCGGCGACGAACGTCCGCATGGGGGAGTCGAAGTGAAATGCCGGGCCGATCTCGCGGCGGAAGTACTCGCGCAGCACCTGACTGCACCGCTGGCCCTCGGGAATCACGGTGGCCCCGCTCACCGGCGCGGTGAGCTGGCGGCCGGCGCTGCGCGTCCGGGGCGGGGCGGCCAGCGGGGCGACGCCGTCCAACGCCGCCCGTAGCCGCTCCGTCAGCGCCACTTTCCCACCGCCCCGCGGCACCCCGAGATCCCGGGCGAGTGCGGTCAGTTCGGCCAGTGTCCAGTACCAGCGGGCCAACTCGTCGCCGCTCAGCGCGGCACTCGGCTCCGGTCGCACTTCAGCGCCCACATTCGAACTCATGTCCCCATGGTAGGAGAGGCGGTACGCCCGGCGTTCGGCGAGACGAACCGGCGGCCCAACCCGACGCGGTGAGAATCCGGCAGCTCGGATGAGACCGGGGGAGAATCCGGCGGTCGGCCCGGACGACGGCACCGGTCGGAAGTGGTCCCCGATGGCGTGACAGAAGTGGACCTCAACCCGGGCCGCGCTCCTTCCTAGCGTCGGAGGCATGAACGCGAACGCCCTCCGCGGGATCCTCCTCGTGACCCTCGCCTACGCCCTCGTCGGCGCCTCCTTCACGGCGAACAGCCTCCTCGGCGACTACCCGTACGCGGGCGGCCAGGCCCTGCGCTACGGCGCCGCCTGTCTGCTCCTGCTTCCCCTGCTCGGCCGTGGCGGGCTCGCCTCGCTGCGGCTCCTGACCGCCCGTCACTGGCTGCGGCTCGCCCTCCTCGCGGGGGTCGGCATGGTCGGCTTCAACCTGGCGGTCCTCGCCGCCGAACGGACCGCCGAGCCGGCCGTGCCCGGCGTCCTCGTCGGCTGCGCCCCGGTCGTCGTCGCCGTCCTCGTCCCGCTGACCGAGGGCCGCAGGCCCGCCCCCGCCGTGCTGTACGGGGCTCTGCTCGTCGCCGCCGGTGCCTTCACCGTGCAGGGCTGGGGGCGTACGGACCTGGCGGGAATCGGCTGGTCCGTGGCCGCGCTCGCGGGCGAGGTCGGCTTCACGGTGCTGGCCGTCCCCGTCCTCCGGCTGCTCGGACCCAAGTCGCTCACGGCCGTCGTGTGCGGGGTCGGCGCGGCCGAGGCGGCGCTCGTGGGCCTGGTCGTGGACGGGGCCGGTCTCTTCCGGATGCCGACGGCGGTGGAGGCGGGCGCCCTGTTCTGGCAGGCGGCGCTCGCCACCGTGGTCGGGTTCGTCCTGTTCTACATGGGTGTCCAGCGGGTCGGCATGGAACGGGCCACCCTCTTCACCGGCGCGATCCCGGTCGCCGCCGCACTGAGCGCGGCTCTGGTCGCGGGCGCGGCCTTCGGGCTCCCGCAGGCGGTCGGCAGCCTGCTGGTGGGGGCCGGCGCCGCCGTGGGCACCGGCCTCTTCGTGCGCAGGGCCGCAGGCGACCGGCCGGCCCCGGAGGCGGCCTCAGCCGCCGCTGCCGTCCAGGATCACGCGCGCGACGAGAGCCGGGTCGTCGTTCATGGGCACATGGCCGCAGCCCGGCAGCCGGACGAGTCGCGCGCCGGGGATGGTGTGCTTGGCGCGGACGCCCTGCCGGGGAAGGAGCAGCCGGTCGCGGGCACCCCAGGCCACCGTGACGGGGACGTCGGCGACGTCGTCGCGGAAGCGCACGCTCCCGCCGGCGGCCAGGGTCTGGCGGAACCCGGTCGCCCCGCGCAGCGCGAGCGTTTCGGCGTAGGCGGCCGCGGGTGAACGGCGCCCCGGGCGGGCGTAGATCGTGCTGGTGAGCACGGTGCGCCCGGCGGACGTCCGGGAGAGGCGGTCGATCACCGGCACGGGCAGCGACCTCGCCGCGCCCCGCATCGCCCGCAGCGTCACGAAGGCGTACCGCCGTTCGCCCTCCGACCAGAAGCCGGCGGGGGAGAGGGCGGTGACCGAGCGCACCAGCTTCTCCCGGCCCAGCTGAAGGGCGAGCAGTCCGCCGAGCGAGTTCCCCGCCACGTGCGGGCGCTCGACGCCGATGGCCTCGCAGAACGCGCCGAGCACGCTCCCGACGGTGGACAGGTCGTACGGGCAGCCCTCGGGCAGCTCGTCGGAGTCGCCGAAGCCGGGCAGGTCGACGGCGATCACGTCCCGCTCGGCGGCCAGGATGTCCAGCACCGGCTCCCAGGCCTGCCAGTGGTGTCCGATGCCGTGCAGGAGCAGCAGCGGTTCCCCTTCGCCCCGCCGTTCGTACGTGAGGGACGCCGCGCGGGGGCCCGTCGGGGTCTCGATCGTGAACGTGATCCGGTCGGGCATGCGGACTCCCAGTCCTGAAGCTTTTCAGACGTCCCGTCAGTGAGAATTACCGATCAGTAGCCTGGAGTTCAAGACCCCGTCCGGAACTGGACAGCGCGACCGCGGTGGGCTGGGATGGACGGGTGCCCACCGATATTCCGACCGACACCCTGACCGAGCACTTCGAGGAGCACCGTCCGATGCTCCTCGGCGTCGCCTACCGGATGCTCGGCCGCGCCGCCGACGCCGAGGACGTCGTCCAGGAGGCCTGGCTGCGCTGGACCGCGGAGGACCGGGCCGAGGTCCGCGAGCCCCGGGCCTTCCTCGTACGGATCACGACGAGGCTCGCCATCGACCGGCTCCGGCAGGCCCAGACGCGCCGCGAGTCCTACGTCGGGCCGTGGCTGCCCGAGCCCGTCGTCACCGACTTCGGGCCGACCGCGCCCGACACGGCCGAGCGAGCCCTGCTCGCCGACTCCGTCTCGCTCGCCGTCCTCGTCGTCCTCGAATCGCTCTCCCCGCTGGAGCGGGCCGTCTTCGTGCTGCGCGAGGCCTTCGGCTTCCCGTACGCCGAGATCGCCACCGCCCTGGACCGCTCCGAGGCGGCCGTACGCCAGCTCGCGGGGCGCGCTCGGCGTCATGTCGACGAGGGCAAGCCGCGCTACGACGTCGACCCGACCGAGCGCCGGGACCTCACCGAGCGCTTCCTCACCGCGGCGGCGGGCGGCGACCTCGGTGATCTTCTCGCCCTGCTCGCCCCCGACGTACGGCTCGTCGGCGACAGCGGCGGCAAGTCCAAGGCCCCGCTGCGGATCATCGAGAGCGCCGACAAGGTCGGCCGCTTCCTGCACGCCACCGCCCAGGGCGCAAGCGAGACCTTCGAGTTCCGCTTCCTCGAACTCAACGGCGCCCCCGCCCTGCTCGCCCTCGTCGACGGCGAGCCGGACTCCTTCTTCCAGATCGAGGTGCTCGACGGGCGCGTCCAGTGCGTCTACATCATCCGCAACCCCGACAAGCTCCAGGCGCTCGCCGGTCTCTGACCCGCCCGGGACGCACCCCGCGCGAGGCATCGGCCCGATGGCGCCGATCAGCCGGAACTTCACCCCGTCTCCCTCCCGGGAGGCGGGGTGTTTTGCTGCGCGGGGCACACGGGGGCGCGAACGTCCTGTGAACGATCTAGGTCAGAGGGTCACATTCGGGGTCGTTCGACAGAGGATTGGTCTTGACCAAGGGGTGGGCTCGCCTTATGGTCGCAGAGTTAGTGCAGGAACCTTTAATAAACAAGGGCGCGGAAAAACGCCGCGGGACACGGCGAATTGCGGAGGATCAGGGTGGGGACCACGCAGCTGGCATCGGTACCGGAACCGAAGTACCAGCACCTCAAGACAGTCATCGGCGAAGCACTCGACTCGGACTTCGCGGTCGGGGAGATCCTCCCCAACGAGCGCGATCTCGCGGCACGCTTCGGCGTCGCCCGTGCCACGCTCCGTCAGGCCCTGGAGCAGCTGGAGCTCGAAGGCCGGCTGCAGCGCCGTCGCGGCGTCGGCACCACCGTCGCTCCGCCGCGCGTCGGCGTCGACGTCTCCACCACCCAGCACACCTGGCCGGGCGTCGGTGACGATGCCTGGCAGTCCCTCGACTCCGCCGCCGACGTGGCGCCGGCCGCCGTCGCGCGCGTCCTGGAGAGCGGCGCCGAGGAGCGGGTGCACGTCGTCCGCCGCATCCGCGTCAGCCAGGGCCAGACCGTCGCCGCCGAGCTGCTCTACGTGCCCGTCGGCTCCGTCCCGGGCCTCAGCGCCATCGACGCGCCCGCCGGAGCATCCCGCGCCCGCGCGGTGCTCCGCGAGCTCCAGCACCTCGCCCTCGACGGCCAGGACCGATCCGTGGAGCTCGGCTCCGCGCGCGCCGACGACGCCAAGGAGCTCGACCGGCTGCCGGGCGCGCCCGTGCTCGTCGTGACGACCCGCTACCTCTCCGGAGGGCGTACCGCCGCCGTCTCCGTGGCCACCTACCGTGCCGACACCTGCCGCCTCACCTTCGGCGACTCGGTCGACCTGGTCATGGCCTCGTAGCGCCCCTCCCACGAACACCGAACGCCGGCCGACGGCCCGTCGCGAGGATCCTCCTAGCGGCGGGCCGTCACCGTGCCGTCGACCGCGAACAGCTGCTCCTCGACGTGGTCGAGGGCGAGCCGCAGCGCACCCGTCCCCACCGCGGCCTCGCCGAGCAGTGACAGCACCACCCGCGGCGGCCGCAGACAGAACCGGGCCAGCTCCTCCCGGAGCGGCTGGAGCACGCCGTCCAGGCCGGCCGCCCATCCGCCGACGACCACCAGCTCGGGGTCGATCGCCAGGACCAGCGCCGCCACGTCGTGCACGAGCCGCTGGATGAAGCGTTCCACCGCCGCCTCCGCGCGGGCGTCGCCCTTGCGGGCCAGCGCGAAGACCTCGGCGACCGCCTGCTCGTCGAGCGGGTGCAGCGGCTCGTCCGTCGTCGACAGCAGATGCTCGGGGGTGACGCCCCGGCCGAGCAGGTGCAGGGCGCCGATCTCCCCGGCGGCCCCGCCGAAACCGCGGTGCAGCCGGCCGCCGATCAGCGAACCGGCGCCCGGGCTCAGCCCGGCGAGGACGAAGACGATGTCGTCGGAGTCGGTCGCGGCGCCCTTCCAGTGTTCGGCGACGGCCGCCGCGTTCGCGTCGTTCTCCACGATGACCGGGCACTTGAAGGAGCGCCGCAGCCGCTCGCCGAGCGCGAGGCCCGTCCAGCCCGGCAGGGCCGTACCGAGGCGGACGGTGCCGTCGGCCTCCACGATGCCGGGGGTGCCGACGCCGACGGCTCGCAGATTGGACCGGGCGACCCCGGCCCTGCGCAGCACGTCGGCCACGACCGTACGGACCCGGTCGAGGCGCTCGTCCTCGGGAGCCGTCTCCGACACCTCGCGCGAACCGGCGCCGATGATCCGTCCGTCCAGACCGGAGAGCAGCGCGGCCACCCGGTGCGGGCCGATCTCGATGCCGAGCAGATGACCGGCCTCGGCGCGGAAACGGAACCTCCGCGCGGGACGCCCCTGCCGCCGGGCCTCGCCCTCCTCGGGCGCCGCCTCGACGACGAGGCCGCCCTCCATGAGTCCCTCGACGACCCCTTCGACCGTGGGCCGCGAAAGGCCCGTGATCCGGGTCAGATCCGTGAGCGTCGGCGCTTCGGCGCCGCGCAGCGCATGGAGTACCACCGCGGAGTTGATCCGCCGCAGCAGAGACGGATCCCCGCCGGTCAGCCGCCCCACAGTGTGTCCTCCCAGCTCGTGCACCTCTTCGGCGGATGGTACTCAATGGGCCCGGTCGCGGCGAGTGCCGCCCCCATGACGCTTCGGATGCGCCCGCGGTCCCGTACGGGCCCGGCGCCGGCTCCGCGACGACCGCGGGCCCGGCCCGCCGCCCGCCGCGGTGTCTGACACGGCGCCAACTGTCAGTGGTGGGGGCTTTACTGGAGCCATGACCACGGCAGACCACCTGGCGGCGATCGACTTACTCAGGGCCCGGGGATTCGACGACGGCACGGACCACCACCTGGCGGAGCTCGCGACCAGCGAGGACTTCTGGGAGGACGACGGCACGCGCCGCCCGATCGTCGAGGACCAGTACGAAGCGGAACGGGACGGGCTCGGCGCCCTGCTCACCGCGCGCTGGGGCGAGCCCCGGACGCTCGACCTCTGGCCCGTCCTGGAGCGGAGCATGGAGGGCGAGTCGATACCCGAGCCCTGGTCCACCCTCAGCTGCCACACCCCGAACCTGCGCCTGTGGCGGGCCGACGGACTGTGGATCGGACTCGGCGTCTCCCAGTGGGACAAGGAACTGCCGTTCCAGCTGCTCGCCGTGCTCACCATGGTCGACCCGCCGAACTGACGGCGCGGGCCCGACGCGTCCGGCAGCCGGGTCGGCGCTCCCGGGCCGTCCGCCTCAGCCCGCGTGGGCTTCGGCGGCCTCCCGGAGGCGGGCGTACTCCGCGGCCATCGTCGCCGCCGTCCAGTGCGCGTTGAGACCGCTCGGGTTGGGCAGCGCCCAGATCCTCGTGGATCCGATCGTGCGCTCCTGAGGCCCGATGGCGGCCCTCGGCTCGCCGAAGGCCGTGCGGTAGGCGGTGACACCGACGACCGCGAGCCAGCGGGGCGCGAGCCGCTCCACCTTCCCGGCCAGGATCCGCCCGCCCTCCCGGTACTCCTCGCGGGTCAACTCGTCGGCCCGCGCGGTCGCCCGTGCCACGACGTTGGTGATCCCGAGGCCGTACGTCAGGAGCTCCTCCTGCTCGTCCGGCCGCAGCTGCCTCGGGGTGAACCCGGACAGATGGAGCACCGGCCAGAACCGGTTGCCGGGACGGGCGAAGTGGTGGCCCGTCGCCGCCGTCATGAGACCCGGATTGATCCCGCAGAACAACACCGAGAGGCCGCCCGCCACCACGTCGGGAACGACGCGGTCACGGGCGGCCTCCAGCTGCTCCTTGGTGAACCGGGGGCTCCCGGTCAGAGGATCGCTCCGGGGGCGTAGGCGGCGGCCTCCGGGTGCTGCTTGAGGATCTCCTCGATACGGGAGACCACGGAAGCGACCTGGTCGGCGGCGGCGCCGGTGAAGGACAGCTTGTCCGCCATCAGCTCGTCGAGCTGCGCCCGGTCCAGCGGGATGCGCTCGTCCGCGGCCAGCTTGCCGAGGAGCTCGTTGCGCTCGGCGCCCTGCTCGCGCATGGCGAGGGCGGAGGCGACGGCGTTCTCCTTGATGGCCTCGTGGGCGACCTCCCGGCCGACGCCGGCGCGCACGGCGCCCATGAGGACCTTGGTGGTCGCCAGGAAGGGCAGGTAGCGGTCGAGCTCGCGGGCGACGACGGCCGGGAAGGCGCCGAACTCGTCGAGCACGGTGAGGAAGGTCTCCAGGAGGCCGTCGAGCGCGAAGAACGCGTCGGGCAGCGCGACCCGGCGGACCACCGAGCAGGAGACGTCGCCCTCGTTCCACTGGTCGCCCGCCAGCTCGCCGGTCATCGAGGCGTATCCGCGCAGGATGACCATCAGGCCGTTGACGCGCTCGCAGGAGCGGGTGTTCATCTTGTGCGGCATCGCCGAGGAGCCGACCTGGCCGGGCTTGAAGCCCTCGGTGACCAGCTCGTGGCCGGCCATCAGACGGATCGTCTTGGCGATCGACGACGGGGCGGCGGCCAGCTGCACCAGCGAGGTGACCACGTCGTAGTCGAGCGAGCGCGGGTAGACCTGGCCGACCGAGGTGAAGGCGTGGGCGAAGCCGAGGTGACCGGCGATCCGCTGCTCCAGGTCGGCCAGCTTGCCGGCGTCGCCGCCGAGCAGGTCCAGCATGTCCTGGGCGGTGCCGACCGGGCCCTTGATGCCGCGCAGCGGGTAGCGGCCGAGCAGCTCCTCCAGGCGGGCGTACGCCACGAGCAGCTCGTCCGCCGCCGTCGCGAAGCGCTTGCCGAGGGTGGTCGCCTGGGCGGCGACGTTGTGCGAGCGGCCGGCCATGACCAGCTCCGCGTACTCGGCGGAGAGCTTGCCGAGACGGCCGAGGACGGCGACCGTACGGTCCCGCATCAGCTCCAGGGAGAGCCGGATCTGCAGCTGCTCGACGTTCTCGGTGAGGTCGCGCGAGGTCATGCCCTTGTGGACGTGCTCGTGGCCGGCGAGGGCGTTGAACTCCTCGATCCGGGCCTTCACGTCGTGCCGGGTGACCTTCTCGCGCTCGGCGATGGAACCGAGGTCCACCTGGGCGAGCACGCGCTCGTAGTCGGCGAGGGCGGCGTCCGGAACCTCGATCCCGAGGTCCTTCTGCGCACGCAGCACGGCGAGCCAGAGCTGACGCTCCAGCTTCACCTTCTGCTCGGGGGACCAGAGGACGGCGAGCTCCGCGGAGGCGTAGCGGCCGGCCAGAACGTTGGGGATGCGGGGCTTCGCAGTCACAGCAGTCACGTGGACAGAGTTTACTGGCGATTTCTGCAGGCCAGCGCCACGGTCCGACCTGGAGTTTGCTACGAGACGCAGCTCACGGTCCTCGCTCCCGTGCGCGGCCCCACCGGGGCTACAGCTCCGTCGACGGCTCGTACGGCAGGAGGTCGGGGCGCTTGGGCGCGCGGCCGTCGCCCGACGAGCGGCCGGTGAGGCGCCGCCCGATCCACGGTCCCAGGTGTTCCCTGGCGAAGCGGGCGTCCGCCGCCCGGCGGCTCGCCCAGCCCGGCAGCGGGGTCGGGGGCAGCGGCGTCCGCCAGTCCTCCCGGGGTGCCAGGCCGAGCGTCTGCCACACGGCCTCGGCGACCCGCCGGTGCCCGTCGGCGGTGAGGTGGAGCCGGTCCACGTCCCACAGCCGGGGGTCGGCGAGCGAGGGAGCGCTGTACAGGTCGACGACCAGGGCCCCGTGCCGGGCGGCGAGGTCGTCGACGTGCGCGAACAGCTCCTCCATCCGGGGTCGGAAGCGCTCGAGGACCGGCCCGTTCCGGCCGGGGCTGCGCATCAGGACCAGCTGCCCGCAGGACGGGGCGAGCCGCTCGACGGCCTCGGTGAGCAGGCCGCGCACCCTCCCCATGTCGACCTTGGGCCGCAGGGTGTCGTTGAGCCCGCCGACGAGCGTCACGACGTCGGCCTTCATCGCGGCGGCCGTCTCGACCTGCTCCTCGACGATCTGGCCGATGAGCTTGCCGCGTACGGCGAGGTTCGCGTACCGGAAGTCGGGGGTGCGGGCGGCCAGCCGGTCCGCGAGGACGTCGGCCCAGCCCCGGTAGGAACCGTCGGGCTTCCGGTCCGACATACCTTCGGTGAAGCTGTCGCCGAGGGCGACGAAACTGTTGTACGTGGCATTGATCTCCATGGCGCAGAGAATCATACCGCGCGGTATGCGCGGCGCTCCGCCGGAGCCCGGGAGGCGAGACCACCGTGCTGCGAACGCGGGAGGGCCCCGGGAACGCGTGTTCCCGGGGCCCTCCCGACCTGTACGCGGTGCTACGGCGCCGCCGGGCGGCCCACCAGCTCCCGCAGCACGTCCTCCATCGTCACGAGGCCGGCCGGCTTGTCGTCCTCGTCGAGCACCGCCGCCAGATGGGTCCGGCTGCGGCGCATCGCCGTCAGCACGTCGTCCAGCGGCGTAGCGGCGCGGACCCGCGCGATCGGCCGCAGCGCGGACACCGGGAACGGCTCCTCGCGCGGCGAGACGTCCAGGGCGTCCTTGACGTGCAGATAGCCCAGGATCCTGTGCTCCTCGTCGACCACCGGGAAGCGCGAGTAGCCCGTCCGCGCCGACAGTGCCTCCAGCTCACCCGGAGTCGTGCCGACCCGCGCGTACACGACCTTCTCCGCCGGCATCACGACATCCCGTACGGGACGGCGGCCCAGTTCCAGGGCGTCGTGCAGCCGCTCGGCGGCCCGGTCGTCGAGCAGCCCCGCGTCACCGGCGTCGGTGACCATCCGGGCCAGCTCGTCGTCCGAGAACGTCGCCGCGACCTCGTCCTTGACCTCCACCCGCAACAGCTTGAGCAGGGCGTTGGCGAAGGCGTTGATCGCGAAGATCACCGGTCGCAGCGCCCGCGCGAGCGTCACCAGCGGCGGGCCGAGCAGCAGCGCCGTACGCGTCGGCTCCGCCAGCGCGATGTTCTTCGGCACCATCTCGCCCAGCAGCATGTGCAGATACGTGGCCACGCTCAGCGCGATCACGAACGAGATCGGGTGGACCAGACCGTGCGGCACGCCCACCGCGTCGAAGACCGGTTCGAGCAGATGCGCGATGGCCGGCTCGGCGACGATGCCCAGCACCAGGGTGCAGAGCGTGATGCCGAGCTGCGCCGCGGCGAGCAGCGCGGAGACGTGCTCGAGGCCCCAGATGACGCTGCGCGCCCGCCGGTTCCCGTCCTCGGCCAGCGGCTCGATCTGGCTGCGGCGCACCGAGATCAGGGCGAACTCGGCGCCGACGAAGAAGGCGTTGACGACGAGGGTCAGCAGACCGATCAACAGCTGGATCACGGTCATCGGCCGGCCTCCCCGGTCTCGTCCTGGTGCTCCTGCGGCACGGGCGCGTGCAGCAGCACGCGCGCGGCGCGCCGGCCCGAGGCGTCGACGATGTCGAGCCGCCAGCCGTGCAGCTCCACGCTGTCCCCGACGGCCGGGATACGGCCCAGCTCATGGGCGACGAAGCCCGCGAGCGTCTCGTACGGGCCGTCCGGCACCCGGAGGCCGATGACCTGCACCTGGTCGGTACGGGCGGCGCCGTCGGCGGACCAGAGCTCACGCCCGTCCGCGTCCTCGCCCGCCCGCGCCAGGTCCGGCGTCTCGTGCGGGTCGTGCTCGTCGCGGACCTCGCCGACGACCTCCTCGACGATGTCCTCCAGGGTGGCGACCCCGGCGGTACCGCCGTACTCGTCGATGACGACGGCCATCGTCTGCTTCCCGGACAGCCGGTCGAGGAGACGGTCCACGGTCAGCGTCTCGGGGACGAGCAGCGGCTCGCGCAGCAGCTCGCCGATCCGGCGGTGACGCCGCTCCTCGGCCGGTATGGCCAGGACGTCCTTGATATGGGCGATGCCGACGACCGCGTCGAGGCTGCCCCGGTAGACGGGGAAGCGGGAGAGGCCGGTCGCCCGGGTCGCGTTGGCGACGTCCTCGGCGGTGGCCTGCACGTCGAGCGCGGTGACCTGCACGCGGGGCGTCATCACGTTCTCCGCGGTGAGCTCCGCCAGGTTGAGGGTACGGACGAACAGCTCGGCCGTGTCCGCCTCCAGGGCGCCCTCCTTCGCGGAGTGGCGGGCGAGCGCCACCAGCTCCTGCGGAGAGCGCGCCGACGCCAGTTCCTCCGTCGGCTCCATGCCGAGGCGGCGCAGGATCCGGTTCGCGGTGTTGTTGAGGTGGCTGATCAGCGGCTTGAAGGCGGCGGTGAACACCCGTTGCGGGGTGGCGACCACCTTCGCGACCGCGAGGGGCGAGGAGATCGCCCAGTTCTTGGGGACCAGCTCGCCGACCACCATCAGGACGACGGTCGACAGGGCGGTGCCCAGGACCAGCGCCACCGACGAGGCGACCGAGGCGGAGAGGCCGAGGTCCTCGAGCGGCCCCCGGATCAGCTTGGAGATCGACGGCTCGGACAGCATGCCGACGATCAGGTTGGTGACGGTGATGCCCAGCTGGGCGCCGGAGAGCTGGAAGGTCAGCGATCTGACGGCCTTGAGCGCTCCCGCCGCACCGCGCTCGCCACGCGCCGCGGCGTCCTCGAGCTCACGGCGCTCGACCGTCGTCAGCGAGAACTCGGCCGCGACGAACGCGCCGCACGCGACGGAGAGGAGGAGCGCCAGGAGGAGCAGAAGCACTTCGGTCATCGGTTCACCTCCGTCCCATGATCAGCCAGGGGGAGGGGGAATGCTCGATGTCGGCTGTCGTCGCCGGTGCTTTCGGGAGCAGTACGGAAATCGGTACTACTGGGAGGCTCGCCCATGGGCGGACGCTCACACCTTTCGGTCGTTCGGTCGTCTGGAGGAGAGACCATGGTAAAGGATCGGCAAAACAGCGGGATGACCGGCCCGGCGGCCGGTCGACGCCGCTCAGTCGGTGAGGGGCTTCACCCAGCGGCGCCAGTGGTCCTCACGCCCGTACCCGGCCGCCGTCCACAGCCGCTGTCCGGTCGCGTTCGCCTCCAGGACCATGGCGTCCACGCGCCGTCCGCCGAGCGCGAGGAACCGTTCCTCGGCCGTGCGCAGGAGCGCGGTGGAGATGCCCCGGCGACGGTGCGAGGGCAGGACCGCGAGGCGGTAGAGGGAGGCACGCCAGCCGTCCCAGCCGGCGATGACGGATCCCACGATCCGGTCGTCGGCGACCGCCAGGAGGAGCGCCTCGGGGTCGCGTTCGACGAGCCGGGTCACCCCGTGCACGTCGTCCGAGATGGAGGTCCCCTCGGCGGACTCCTTCCAGAAGGCCAGCACCGCTTCGGCGTCGTCGGGGGTGGCGGCACGTATCTGCAGATCGATCATGGCCGGATCCCATCATGCGGGGTCGGGCCGTCGCCAGGATTTCCGGTCGGTGGGACGGCGCCGTCATCGCCGGGCCGAGCCCAGGACACAGGGAGAGGAGGGCAGCCGCGGCCCCTTCTCCGGCACGTCGAACGAGCGGTACGGGCCCAGGGTGAAGCCGGCCGCCTCGATCGCCGCGAGCGGGGCGCGTGAGGTGTGGCAGCCGCCGAAGAGCAGGGGCCAGACCGTCCGGTCGAGACCCCGCTGCACGCGTGCGAGGCCGGGCGTGTCGGCCACGCCGTGCTCGAAGAACCGCAGCTCGGCGCCGGGGCGCAGCACCCGGTGCAGCTCGGCCAGAGCCTGCGGGAGGTTCCGTACCGTGCACAGGACGAGGGAGGCCACTCCCGCGTCGAAGGAGGCGTCCTCCAGCGGCAGCGCCTCGGCGGTGTCCGGGAGCACGGTCACCGGGACCGGGGCCCGGAGCGCGGCCTCCTGGGCCAGCCGCCGGAGCCGGGACTCCGGTTCGAGCGCCACCACCTCGGTGACACCGGCCGGGTAGTGCGCGAAGTTCAGCCCGTTGCCCGCCCCGATCTCGATCACCCGGCCGGACAGCCCGGCGAGCAGCTCCGCCCGCAGTTCGCCGAGCCCGCCCCTGACGTCGGCGGACACGCTGAACCGGGCGTAGAAACGCGCGAACAGCGGATGGTGGACGTGGGGTGAGGCGGGTGAAGCGGATGACGGAGCGTTCGGTGGTGTCATCGGAGCCTCCTCAGCCGGTCACGAAGCAGAACTCGTTGCCCTCCGGGTCCCGCATGACCTGGAAGGAACCCTGCTCGTCCGTCACGAGGCCACCGACCGTGGACGCGCCCGCGGGCAGGGCCTCGTCGGCGGCCAGGACAGGGTCCTCGACCTCCAGGTCGAGATGGACGCGGTTCTTCACGGCCTTGCCCTCCGGCACCCGCTGGAAGGCGAGCCGGACGAAATCCGGCGGGTCCACGTACGACCAGTCACCGCTCCGGTCGACCGGAGTACCGCCGAGGAGCCCTGCCCAGAACCGGACCAGGGCGGCCGGATCGGCACAGTCGAAGACGATCTCCTGAACGTGAGCGCGCATGCCTCCAGCCTACGGAGTGGAGGCACGCGCGTCCCTCGGTACGGGGCTCCCGCGTCCTGCTTCACGAGCCCGGCCTTCTGCCGCACGAGTCCCGGGTCCCGCGCTACGAAGCTCCCGCGTACGGCTCCGTGAACCGCTCCCGGAACGCCTCCGCGTCCCATGTGCCGCCGAGCGCCGAACCGAGCCAGTCGCCCGCCGCCGCCCGGAACTCCGCCGGGTCGAGCGACCCCGACCCCTCCGGTACGGCCCCGAGGAGCGGCGCGCCCGCCTCCTGCGGCAGGTCCGCGAGGTTGCAGCGCATCGCCAGGTCCGGCGCGTCCGGCCAGCTGCCGATCACCACGCCCAGCTGCTCGATCCCGCGCGCCCGCAGCGCCTCCGCCGTCAGGGTCGTGGAGTTGAGCGTCCCCAGACCGGCGGGGACGACCACGAGCACGGGCGCGCCGAGCAGCGCCGCCGCGTCCGCGAGGGTCCCGCCCTCCTCGTCGAAGCGGACGAGCAGCCCGCCCGCACCCTCCACGAGCACCAGGTCGTGCTCGGCGGCCAGCTTCCGCGCGGCCTCGGCGACCTCCGCGGGCCCGACCGGGGCGAGCCCCGCCCGCCGGGCCGCCGTCCCCGGGGCCAGCGGCTCCGGGAAACGGCCCAGCTCGGCGGAGCCCACGGCGCCCGAGAGCCGCACGACCTCGTCCGCGTCACCGCGCTCGTCCGGCCCGACGCCGGTCTGCGCGGGCTTGAGGACGGCGACCGTGCGGCCGGCGGCGGTGGCGACGGCGGCCACGGCGGCGGTGACGACGGTCTTGCCGATCTCCGTGCCCGTACCGCTGACGACGATGATTCCCACTCTTCTCCCCGCTCTTCCGGTCAGCCCGCGGCCGCCGCCGCGCGCACCGCGGCGCAGATGCGGGCCAGGTCCTCGTCGCCGGTCACGTACGGCGGCATCGTGTAGATCAGGTCGCGGAACGGGCGCAGCCACACGCCCGCCCGGACCGCCGCCTCCGTGGCCGCGGCCATGTCGACGTCGTGGTCGAGCTGGACGACGCCGATGGCGCCGAGCACCCGCACCTCGCGCACACCGGGGAGTTCCGCGGCGGGGGCGAGTCCCTCGCGGAGTCCCGTCTCGATGCGCTTGACCTCCAGGGCCCAGTCCTGGGACATCAGCAGGTCGATCGACGCGCAGGCCACCGCCGAGGCCAGCGGATTGCCCATGAAGGTCGGCCCGTGCGCCAGGACAGGAACCTCGCCGCGCGAGATGCCCTCGGCGATCTCCGTCGTGCAGAGCGTGGCCGCCATCGACAGGTAACCGCCCGTCAGCGCCTTGCCCACGCACATCACATCGGGCGAGACCCCGGCCTGGTCGGCGCCGAACAGCGTGCCCGTACGGCCGAAGCCGGTCGCGATCTCGTCGAAGATCAGGAGGACCCCGTGCTCGTCGCACGCCTCGCGGAGGACGCGCAGGTACGCGGGCGGGTGGAACCGCATCCCGCCCGCGTTCTGCACCACCGGCTCCACGATCACCGCGGCGACCTCGTCCGCGTGGAGAGCGATCTGCTCCCGGAGCATCCGGGCGTACGACTCCTCGTACGTGACCGGCGGCGCGTCGACGAAGACCTGGCGCTGGAGGACGCCCGACCACAGCTCGTGCATCCCGCCCTCGGGGTCGCACAGCGACATCGGCTGCCAGGTGTCCCCGTGGTAGCCGCCGCGCCAGGTCATCAGGAGCTGCTTGCCGGGCCGGCCCACCGAGCGCCAGTACTGCAGACACATCTTGGCGGCGACCTCGACGGAGACCGAACCGGAGTCGCTGAGGAAGACGTGCTGGAGGGGTTCCGGGGTGATCTCGACCAGGCGGGTGGCGAGCCGCACGGCCGGCTCGTGGGTGAGCCCGCCGAACATGACGTGGCTCATCCGGTCCAGCTGGCCGTGCGCCGCCTCGTTGAGGACGGGGTGGTTGTAGCCGTGGAGCGCCGACCACCAGGAGGACATGCCGTCGATCAACTCGGCCTGACCGTGCACCGGTTCGGCGAGCCGGAGCCGGACACCCGACGCGGACTCGACGACCAGCGGCTCCGTACGTCCCGGCATGGGCCCGTACGGATGCCAGACGTGCGCCCGGTCCAGGGCGAGCAGTTCGTCGTTACGCATTCGGGGCGAGCTCCGTCCCGGCACCGCGGCGGCGCACCGCCACGAGGTCGGGACGCGCACCGGGCACCTCGCTCGCGGGCTCGGCGGTGGGCTCGGCCGAGGGGGCCGTCCGCGCGTGACCGCCGCACGGACCGCAGCCGCCGCCGGCCTCGGCGTGCGAGCCGCAGCCCGCGCCCTCCGCGGCGTCGTGCGAGCCGCAGCCCGCCGACGCCTGGGAACCGCAGCCGCCGCCCGCCGCGGCGAGCGCGTCCGCACGGTGCTTCGGGAGCGTCGTGGTGCCCGCGCCCTCCACCTCGAAGCCCGCGTCCGCGATCATGTCCAGGTCGGCCTGACCGGCCTGGCCCTCGCTCGTCAGGTAGTCGCCGAGGAAGATCGAGTTCGCGATGTTCAGCGCGAGCGGCTGCATCGAGCGCAGGTGCACCTCACGGCCGCCCGCGATCCGCACCTCGACGTCGGGGCAGACGAACCGCACCATCGCCAGGATCCGCAGGCAGCGCTGCGGGGTGAGGTTCCACTCCTTGGCGAGCGGCGTCCCCTCGAAGGGGATGAGGAAGTTGACCGGCACCGAGTCCGAGTCGAGCTGGCGCAGCGCGTACACGACGTCGACGAGGTCCTCGTCGGTCTCGCCCATGCCCGCGATCAGACCCGAGCAGGCCGACAGACCGGCGGCGTGCGCCTTCTGCACGGTGTCCACCCGGTCCGCGTACGTGTGGGTCTTGGTGATTCCGGCGTACGTCGCCTCGGACGTGTTCAGGTTGTGGTTGTACGCGTCGGCACCGGCGTCCTTCAGCCGCTCCGCCTGGCCGTCCGAGAGCAGGCCCAGACAGGCGCACACCTCGACGCCCTCGTTCTGCTCCTTGATGGCCTCGATGGTCTTGCCGACCCGCTCGACGTCCCGGTCCGTCGGACCGCGGCCGCTCGCGACCAGACAGACCCGCTTGGCCCCGCCCGCGACACCCGCGGCGGCGGCCTGGGAGGCCTCGTCCGGCTTCAGCCAGGTGTACTTGAGGATCTCGGCCTTGGAGCCGAGCCGCTGCGAGCAGTACGAGCAGTCCTCCGGGCACAGGCCCGACTTCAGGTTCACCAGGTAGTTGAGCTTCACCCGCCGCCCGAACCACTGACGGCGCACCTTGCCGGCCGCCGCCACCACATCGAGCAGTTCGTCGTCGGAGGTCGCCAGGACGGCGAGCGCTTCTTCACGGGTCGGCAGCTCGCGCCGCAGCCCCTTCTCCACCAGCGTGTTCAGCAGGTCCATAAGCGCTGATCCTCGCCTACCGCCCACCCCCGGGCCAAGGAGGATCCGAACAAACGCCCCCGATAGAGGTGTGTGGATGACCACATCCCGACCTCGGCATCATCCGGTTAGGGTCTGTGCGCTGCCTACAAAAGGATCGCCGAATGCCACAGGCCGACGACGCACGGGCCGCGGGCCCCCGCCGTACCGCGTTCGACTGGACCGACGCCGAGGCGCGCCGCCGGGCGGACGCCGGTCTGGTCCGTACGCTGCGGCCGCGGGCCGCCGAGTCGGACCTCCTCGACCTGGCGGGCAACGACTACCTGGGCCTCACCCGCCGCCCGGAGGTCACCGAGGCGGCGGCCGACGCGGCGAGGCGCTGGGGCGCCGGCTCCACGGGTTCGCGGCTCGTCACCGGCACCACCCGGCTGCACACCCGGCTCGAGCGCGAGCTCGCCGAGTTCTGCGGTTTCGAGGCGGCCCTCGTCTTCTCCTCCGGCTACACCGCCAACCTGGCCGCGCTCACCGCGCTCGGCGGCCGGGACTCCCTGATCGTCTCCGACGCCTCCAACCACGCCTCGATCGTGGACGGCTGCCGCCTGGCCCGCGCCGAGACGGCCGTCGTGCCGCACACCGAACCCGAGGCCGTACGCAAGACCCTCGCCGCGCACCCCGGGCGCCGGGCCCTGGTCGTCAGCGACTCCGTCTTCTCCGTCGACGGCGACAAGGCCCCGCTGCCCGAGCTCGCGGACGCCTGCCGCGCGCACGGCGCCGGACTCGTGGTGGACGACGCCCATGGCTTCGGCGTCCTCGGCGAAGGCGGTCGGGGCGCCCTCCACGAGGCCGGACTCGCGGGCGACGAGGACGTCGTCGCCACCCTGACCCTCTCCAAGTCCCTGGGCAGCCAGGGCGGTGCCGTCCTCGGCCCGGCCCGGGTGATCGAGCACCTGGTGAACGCGGCCCGCACCTTCATCTTCGACACCGGTCTCGCCCCGGCCGCCGCGGGCGGCGCCCTCGCGAGCCTGCGTCTGATCAGGGCCGAGCCGGACCTCGCCGAGCGGGCCCGTACCGTCGCGACCACGCTCCACCGGCTGATCACCGAGGCCGGTCTCACGGCGGCCCGGCCCGACGCGGCCGTCGTCTCGGTGCGCGCGCCGTCACCGGAGGCGGCCCTGGGCTGGGCGGCGGAGTGCCGGGAACAGGGTCTGGCGGTCGGCTGCTTCCGGCCCCCGTCCGTCCCCGACGGCATCTCGCGGCTGCGGCTCACGGCCCGCGCCGATCTGACCGACGCGCAGATCGAGCACGCGGTACGGACGATCCTGCGCACCGCTCCCGACGCCGGGTAGGCCCAAGGGCGTTCCCGGTCAGCAGAGTTCACCGCTTCGGGCGACAGATGGGGACATATCTTGGTGGAACGCCGCACGGCGCGGCACGATCGGTGGCACTCTGACGCGAAGCGCAATCCGGGGCGGTGGCTCCGGTGGGAAAGGGACAGCGTCGCCATGGCAGATCACCAGGAAGCATCCGTCACGCTGCCGAGCGATCCCGCCTCGGTTCCCACGGCCCGTCGGTACGTCGCCGACGTCCTCATGAGGTGGGGCCTGGACGATGCCGCGGAGATCGCGGACTCGATCCGGCTGATCGTCTCCGAACTGGCCACCAACGCCGTCCTGCACACCCTCGGTCAGTCGCCCACCTTCACGGTCGACGTCCGCCTGGAGCGTGAGGAGCGGCTCCACATCGGCGTCACCGACAGCCATCCGCGCCGGCCGCGCCGCCTCCCGGCGGCGGTTCAGCAGGACAACGGTCGCGGCATGGTCATCATCCGCGTCCTGGCCGCCGAAGCCGGCGGCCGTCTGTCGGTCACGCCGACCGAGGACGGCGGCAAGACGGTCTGGATCACTGTTCCGTGGACCGTGGCCCCCGTGGCCAGCTGCTAGGGCTGGCCTGTCGGTCAGGGGTGCGGCGGCGCCACCGAACCCCTCACGGACGAACCGCTACCGCCGCCTGATCAGCGGACGCGGCCGTAGTAGACCTTCGACGACCAGATCTTGTCGAGCTTCACCCACGAACCCGTCTTGGGCGAGTGCCAGATCTTGCCGCTGCCGGCGTAGATACCCACGTGATAGACCCTCCCGCCGGAGTGGAAGAAGACCAGGTCCCCCTTCTGCCTGGTGGAGGCGGGGATGTGCCGGGTCTTGTTGTACTGCTGCTGCGCGGTGCGGGGCAGCGACTTGCCCGCCTGCTTGTACGCGTAGAGCGTCAGACCGGAGCAGTCGAACCTCGAGGGTCCGGTGCTCCCGTACCGGTACGGAGCTCCCTTCTTGGACGCGGCGACGCTCAATGCCTTGTTCGCGTGCGTGGTGGCTGCCTGGGCCTCCGTTGCCGCACCGGGTGCGAACAGCGTGCCGCCGACGGCGGCGAGGGTGAGAGCCGATACGGCTCCGGCCCGGGACAGCAGGGACGGGACGTGCATCTGCGCAGTCATGCGCAACCCTTCGTCAGCCGCCTGCGAAGGATGACCTGTCGGGTTCGGGCTGGCGAAGATGCCCGGCCGCTGACGCGGCTTCACCCCAAGGGACGGCCCCGCTGCCGGAACAGCGCGTACGCCCCGTAAAAATCGGGTCCTCCACTCCTGCCGATCCAATCCTGTCGACCAGACGTCCGGGACAGCGGCAGGACTCGGCGTCCGCCCGGACCGCCCCGCCGTGGTGGCGGGGGCTTGTCGTCGACAGGGATCTTGACCCACACCGAGGTCGAAATCCGAGCTGAAACGGCGATATGTGAGGCTCCTCACGACTGATCCATACGGGTGGACAGAGAGCCTTTGTGATCTCCGGAGGTGTCGCTTACGAGCCTCGCACCAGCGGTGGAACGCCCCATTCCGCCAAATGCGTACACCTGTTGTGCAACTCACCCGGCACATATGTCGACTCGTCGACTACGCCGAACGGGGGAGCGATTCTGCGGTGCGCGTCGGCCGTCCGGGCCTCGACACGACACGCGGAAATGTCAACTCGCCCGAGTGTGCGGAACGGTGACGCGGCCGGCTCGGCGCTCGCCGTCCAGCACGCGGAGCGCGCGTGCCAAGGTGTCCGCGTGTAGCTCGCTCTCGCCCCGCATATGCATGAGCGTCAGGGCTTGGAGAAGTGCGTCCGCCCGCCCCGCCAGGGCCTGTGCTGCGCGCAACGCGCCATAGGTATGCGTGCTCCTGGATGGATTGATCTTCCCCAGCAGGTCGACCACTTCGAGGTAGGCGTCGACGAGTTCACTCTCGGCGCGGGTCAGGGCGGGCAGTGGCGGCAGCTCGGGGACCACGGCCGGTTCACCCCGCCGCGCCGCCGGCGCCCGCGCGCCGGCTCGTGATCACGTGGTCCACCAGGCCGTACGCGACCGCCGCGGGCGCGTCCAGGACCGTCAGCCGGTCGAGGTCGGCGTCGACGCGCTCCCGGTCCCGCCCCGTGTGCTCGGCGAGCATCCCCGCCATCAGTGCGCGGAGACGCAGCAGTTCACGGGCGTGGATGTCGAGGTCGCTCGGCTGGCCCTGGAGGGGCTCGTCCACGGCGGGCTGACGCAGTGTGATCCGGGCGCCCGGCAGCATCATGCGCTTGCCCGGGGTGCCGGCGGAGAGCAGCACGGCGGCGGTGGAGACGGCCTGGCCCAGGCAGGTGGTCTCCACGTCGCAGTGGAGCGAGCGCATCGTGTCGTAGATCGCGGTCATGGCGCTGATCGAGCCGCCGGGGGAGTTGATGTAGAGCGAGATGTCCTGTTCGGGCCCCGCGTGGTCCAGATACAGGAACTGGGCGATGACGTCGTTGGCCGAGGTCTCGTCGATCGGTGTGCCGAGGAAGACGATCCGGGACGAGAGGAGCTTCGAGTAGGGGTCGAGGGTCCGGGTTCCGTAGCTGGTGCGCTCCGTGAACTCGGGCAGGACGTGACGAGCCTCCATGGCGGGTACCTCCATCTGTAAAAAATGTACAGGACGTACAGCCCGTAAGATGGGGAGCATGACCTACGAGATCCCGGTGACGCAAGCGCGAGCCGAGCTCGCCGACCTGATCAACCGCGTCGTGTACGGCGGTGAGCGCGTCGTCGTCACCCGCCACGGGAAGCCGCTGGTCGCCCTGGTCTCCGCCGCTGACCTGGAGGAACTCGAGGCGGCCGAGAAGCCCGCCGACGAGCAGGTGATCAGCTCGGTCTCCGGCCTCCACTCCCTGGACTCCGCTACCGGCGAACAGCGCCGCTTCGGCATCGCCGCCCACCATCGCGAGCCCGGCGTCTCCTAGGGCCGGTCCGGCCGACCCGCCTCCGCCGTCCCGCGATCGCATACGGAAAAGCCGCGTGCCCCCGTCCGCTACAGCGGGGGCACGCGGCCGTCTTCTCGCGCGTACGGGCTCGGTGGGCCGGGATCAGCCCGCGCGCGCCGGAATCGGGACCGCCGACACGGACGCCGGCTCCACGGGGTCGGTGCGCCTTCGGGCCCCGATCACGGTCGCCGTGAGACCCGCCGCCGCCCAGAGGGTGAGGACGAGCAGCGGTCCGCCCGCCGCCGCGCCCTCGAAGGAGGAGAGGGAGCGGAGGGCCGAGCCCGCGGCGCCCGGCGGCAGCCACTGGCCGAGGGTGCCCACCGCGGACGGCAGGAGTTCCGGTGCGCTCGACAGGCCTGAGAACGGGTTGCCGAGCAGGATCATCAGCAGCGCCCCGAGTCCGAGGCCCGGCTTTCCGAAGAGAGCCGCGAGTCCGGCGAACGTCGAGCCGATGGCCAGGACGGTGAGGCCCAGAACCCCGGCCTCGGCCCACCAGTTCCCGCCGAGTGCGCCGAGCCAGCTGTGGGCGAGGGCCGCGCCGACGGTGCCCGCGAGCGCCGCGGCGCCGGCGAGGGCGGCCACCGCGCGCCCGCCGCGCAGACCGAGGAGGGTCGTGACGACTCCCGCCGCCGCTCCGGCCAGGGCGAGCGGCAGCAGGCTGGAGGCGAGCACGGCCCCGCGCGGGTCGCCCGCGGGGGCGGGGACCACATCCGTGACCTGGACCTTCGCGCCGTCCGGGGCCTGTGCGGTCAGGGCCTCCCGGAGGAGGCCGGCCACCACGGGGCTCGCCGCCGAGGCGGTCAGGAGTTCCGTACCGCCCGGGGTCACGACCACCGCTCCGTATACATCCCGGTTCTCTATCGCGGCGCGGGCCGCGGCCCCGTCCTCGTAGCGGTGGATCTCGAAGGCCCCCTCGTGCCGGGCGAGATCCTGCTCCAGGGCGGTGACCGCCGTGGCGGGACCCGCGACGCCGACCGGCAGGTCGCGGGGTGCCGTCCGGGCCGCGGGCCACGCGAAGGCCCACAGGGTCAGGGCGACGACGACGGGGATCAGCACCATCACCGCGATGGTCCTGCGCCCCGCGCCGGCGGCGGTGGCGTTGGCGGACATGGGGTCCTCGATTCAAAGAGAAGGATCGTTCGTTTTTATCTGCCATCACTGTCCTGCGGGCCTCGGAAGTTGTCAAGAATGAATATTCGTTTTAGGTTCGGGTCATGGCTCGTGTCTCCCAGGAACACCTCGACGCCCGGCGGCGCCAGATTCTCGACGGCGCGGCGCGCTGCTTCGCCCGCAACGGCTTCCACGCCACCTCGATGCAGGACGTGCTCGGCGAGGTCGGCCTGTCGGCCGGCGCGGTCTACCGGTACTTCCGCGGCAAGGACGAGATCATCGCGGCCATCGCGACCGAGGCCTTCGCCGGCATCCGGGGCGCCTTCGAGGAGGCGTCCAGGGCCACGCCGCCGCCCACCCCCGACGTACTGATCGGCGCGGTGCTCCGGCTCTTCCTGGAGGAGCGGATCGAGGGCGCCGACCGGCAGGCCTTCGCGCGCCTGATCATCCAGGTGTGGACGGAGACCCTTCGCGACGATCAGCTCGCGCGGACCCTCTCGGAGGGCTACAACGGCATGCGGGTCGTCTGGGCGGACCTGGTCGCCGCCTACAAGGAGAGCGGCATCCTGGCCGCCGACGTTCCCGCCGACCACGTGGCCCGCACGCTGATCGCCGTCGTCCAGGGCTTCATCGCCCAGCAGGCCCTCTTCGGCGACGTCGCCGTCGACGTCCTGGAGGACGGGCTCCGCGGCCTGATGTCCATGTCGGTCGATCCGGTATGACGATCATGAAAGAGCAAAGCCGTAGTTAACGAGCCGGAAAAACTTCCGCCCTAACGTGCAATGTCTGGCCGCGAGCCGCATCTCCGCAGTTCAACAAGGTGTTGACGGTCGGTAGGGTCCGCAGCTGTCCGGGTGTCCCGGTCGACGACTGTGAGGTGGAAGAGTGCAACTGAGCCCGCACGAACAGGAACGCCTGCTCATCCATGTGGCCGCGGACGTGGCCGCCAAGCGCCTGGCCCGGGGTGTGCGTCTCAACCACCCCGAGGCCGTCGCCCTCCTCACCTCCCACATCCTCGAAGGCGCCCGGGACGGTCGTACCGTCGCCGAACTCATGGCCTCGGGACGCAAGGTGCTCACTCGCGACGAGGTCATGGACGGCATCCCCGAGATGATCCACGACGTCCAGGTCGAGGCCACCTTCCCCGACGGCACCAAGCTCGTCACCGTCCACGACCCCATCGTCTGAACGGGCCGCGCCGATGATCCCCGGAGAGATCCTGTACGCGGACGGCCCCGTCGCCCTCAACGAGGGGCGCCCCGTCACGCGTCTGACCGTGCTGAACGCCGCCGACCGACCCGTCCAGGTCGGCTCCCACTACCACTTCGCCGAGGTCAACCCGGGCCTGGACTTCGACCGCGCCGCGGCGCACGGCCGGCGGCTGCACATCGCCGCCGGTACCGCCGTCCGCTTCGAGCCGGGCATCCCCGTCGAGGTCGAACTCGTCCCGCTCGCCGGCCGCCGGATCGTGCCCGGCCTGCGCGGCGGCACGGGGGGCCCGCTCGACCCGACCGGCCACGCCACCGACCGGGCCGACGAGGCCGACGAGCCCATCGAGGCCGAGGGGACCGACCGTGCCTGACCTGCACCGCGCCGTCTACGCCGACCTGTTCGGCCCCACCACCGGCGACCGCATCCGGCTCGCCGACACCGATCTCCTCGTCGAGATCGAGGAGGACCGCAGCGGCGGCCCCGGCCGCGCCGGCGACGAGGCCGTCTTCGGCGGCGGCAAGGTCATCCGCGAGTCCATGGGCCAGGCCCGCACCACCCGCGCCGAGGGCGCCCCCGACACCGTGATCACCGGCGCCGTGATCATCGACCACTGGGGCATCGTCAAGGCCGACATCGGCATCCGGGACGGCCGGATCACCGCCCTCGGCAAGGCCGGCAACCCCGACACGATGGACGGCGTCCACCCCGACCTCGTGATCGGCCCCGAGACCGAGGTCATCGTCGGCAACGGCAGGATCATCACCGCCGGTGCCGTCGACGCCCACGTCCACTTCATCTCGCCCACCGTCGTCGAGCAGGCGCTCGCCACCGGCGTCACCACCCTCGTCGGCGGCGGCACGGGACCGGCCGAGGGCACCAGGGCGACCACGGTCACCCCCGGCCCCTGGCACACGGCCAGGATGTTCGAGGCCCTCGACACCTTCCCCGTCAACATCGGTCTGCTCGGCAAGGGCAACACCATGTCCCGGGAGGCCATGCACTCCCAACTGCGCGGCGGAGCCCTCGGATTCAAGATCCACGAGGACTGGGGTGCCACCCCCGCCGTCATCGACGCCTGCCTGGGCGTGTGCGAGGAGACGGGCGCCCAGCTCGCCATCCACACCGACACCCTGAACGAGGCCGGCTTCGTCGGCGACACCCTCGCCGCCATCGCCGGGCGCACCGTCCACGCGTACCACACAGAAGGAGCCGGCGGCGGGCACGCGCCCGACATCATCACGGTGGTCTCGGAGCCGTACATCCTGCCCAGCTCCACCAACCCGACCCGGCCGCACACCGTCAACACCATCGAGGAACACCTCGACATGCTGATGGTCTGCCACCACCTCAACCCGGCCGTCCCCGAGGACCTCGCCTTCGCCGAGTCCCGGATCCGGCCCTCCACCATCGCCGCCGAGGACGTCCTCCACGACCTGGGCGCCATCTCGATCATCTCCTCCGACTCCCAGGCCATGGGCCGCATCGGCGAGGTGGTCATGCGCACCTGGCAGACCGCCCACGTCATGAAGAAGCGGCGCGGCGCCCTGCCCGGGGACGGCCGCGCCGACAACCACCGTGCGCGCCGCTACGTCGCCAAGTACACGATCAACCCGGCCGTCGCCCAGGGCATGGACCACCTCATCGGCTCCGTCGAACCCGGCAAGCTCGCCGACCTGGTGCTGTGGGAGCCCGCCTTCTTCGGGGTGAAGCCGCTCACCGTCCTCAAGGGCGGCCAGATCGCCTACGCGCAGATGGGCGACGCCAACGCCTCCATCCCCACTCCCCAACCCGTCCTGCCCCGGCCGATGTTCGGCGCGCTCGGCACGGCGGCGGCGGCCGGCTCGGTCAACTTCGTCGCCCAGGCGGCGATCGAGGACGACATCGCACAACGGCTGGGCGTGCACAAGGAGTTCACCGCGATCGGAAGCACCCGCCGGGTGACCAAGGCGGACATGCGGGAGAACGACGCCATGCCCCGGGTCGAGGTCGACTCCGACACGTTCACGGTCACGATCGACGGCGAAGCGGTCGAACCCGCCCCGGCCGCCGAACTGCCCATGGCCCAGCGCTACTTCCTCTTCTGATGGCGAGTCGCGCCGCACTCCTGGTACTCGCCGACGGGCGGTTCCCCGCCGGCGGGCACGCCCACTCCGGCGGCGCCGAGGCCGCCGTCAAGGCCGGCCGCATCAAGGACGCGGTCGGCCTCGAAGCCTTCTGCCGGGGCCGGCTGCACACCACCGGCCTCACCTCCGCCGCGCTCGCCGCCGCAGCCGCGCACGGACTCGACCCGGGCGACCTCGACGCGGCCGCCGACGCCCGCACCCCCTCGCCCGCCCTGCGCGCCGCCGCCCGCAAGCTCGGCCGGCAGATGATGCGGGCGGCACGCGCCACCTGGCCCTGCCCGGAACTCGACGCGCTCGCCACCGCGTTCCCGCGCGGCGCCCACCAGCCCGTCGTCCTCGGCGTCGCCGCCCGCGCCGCCGGGCTCGGGCCCGAGGACGCCGCGCACTGCGTCGCGTACGAGACCGTCAGCGGCCCCGCCACCGCCACGGTCCGCCTGCTGAGCCTGGACCCCTTCCAGGCCACCGCCGTCCTCGCCCGCCTCGCCCCCGCCATGGACCTGGTCGCGGAGGAAGCCGCACGGGCCGCCCGGCAGGGCGTCGGCGCCCTGCCCGCGGCCTCCGCGCCCCTTCTCGACATCACCGCCGAACAGCACGCGTCCTGGCCCGTCCGCCTCTTCGCATCCTGAGAACCACTGGAGCCGCCCCATGCACCTCGACCACGGTCACACCCACCACGGCGCCGTCTCCGCCGACGCCCACCGCCCCGACGGCACCCGCCGCGCCCTGCGCATCGGGCTCGGCGGACCGGTCGGCTCGGGCAAGACCGCCACCGTCGCCGCCCTCTGCCGGGTCCTGCGCGACAGCCTCTCCCTCGCGGTCGTCACCAACGACATCTACACCCGCGAGGACGCCGAGTTCCTGCTCCGCAACGCCGTCCTGCCGCCCGAGCGGATCCAGGCCGTGGAGACCGGCGCCTGTCCGCACACCGCCATCCGTGACGACATCTCCGCCAACCTCGAAGCCGTCGAGGAGCTCGAGGACACCGTCGGCCCGCTCGACCTCATCCTCGTCGAGTCCGGCGGGGACAACCTCACCGCCACCTTCTCCAGGGGACTCGTCGACGCCCAGATCTTCGTCATCGACGTGGCAGGCGGCGACGACATCCCGCGCAAGGGCGGCCCCGGCGTCACCACCGCGGACCTCCTCGTCGTGAACAAGACCGACCTCGCCCCGTATGTCGGTTCCGACCTGGAGCGGATGGCGCGCGACGCCAGGGAGCAGCGCGGCGAGCTGCCCGTCGCCTTCACCTCGCTGCGCGCCGAGCACGGCGTCGCCCCGGTCGCCGACTGGGTCCGGGCCCAGCTCGGGGCATGGACCGCGTGAGCCTGCGCGCCACCGCCCGGATCGCCGCGGACGCCGACGGGGGCCTGCCGCTGCTCGTGAGCGACGGGCCCCTCGCCCTGCGCCGGACCAGGGCCTCGGGTCGGTACACCCGGGTCACCGTCGTCGGGGCGATGAGCGCGCCGCTCGGCGGTGACCGGCTCGCCGTCGAGGCCGAGGTGCGGGACGGGGCCAGGCTCCTGGTCGACTCGGCCGCCGCCACCCTCGCCCTGCCGGGCCGGAGCGCCGAGCCGGCCGCGTACGACGTCCGGATCGCCGTCGGCGAGGGCGGGGTGCTCCGCTGGCTGCCCGAACAGGTGGTCTCCGTGCACGGCTCCCGGCTGCGGATGCGGACCGTCGTCGAGCTCGCCGCCACGGCCCGGCTGGTCCTGCGCGAGGAGCAGATCCTCGGCCGGCACGGCGAGCCGCCCGGCACCCTCGTCACCCGCCTCACCGTCCGCCGCGCCGGGCGCCCTCTCCTCGACCAGGAGCTGGCCTTCGGTCCCGGCGCTCCCGGTGGCTGGGACGGAGGCGCGGTCCTCGGTGGTCATCGGGCCACCGGGCAACTCCTCGTCGTCGATCCCGCGTTCGCGGAGAAGCCGGTGCGGCCGCGGCTGCTGGGCGAGCACGCCGCCGTCACCCCGCTCGCCGGGCCCGCGGCCCTCGTCACCGCCGTCGCCCCGGACGCCCTCGCGGTCCGGCGTCTGCTCGACACCGCCCTGTCTGAACTCGCCCCGTTCTGAGGAGTTCTGACCGGTTCTGCGCGTGCTGCCGAGAGGTCACCGCTCAGCGGTACACCGTTCACCGGTTATTGGTTCGGCAAAGAAACAGGTGTTCGCTCTTTCACCGGGTGCCTCCGGGACGAAAGGATCCCCCGGACAGCCAACACACAGCGCCGCCACGGGGGGTGGCGCTCATCTTGGGGGAGTACACGTTGAGACGTACGGCAGTGCTCGGCTCGGCCGGCACTCTGATAGCGGGCACGCTCGTCGCGGGCGCGCTCGCGGCCCCGGCCGCGAACGCCGACAGCAACCGTCACCTGCGCGACGCCGAGTCGATCGGCGTCGCCGTCGCAGCGGCGCGAGCCGCCCAGGCGGGCATCGACTGGCAGGACTGTCCGGCCGACTGGGGCCTCGAGAAGCCGATCCAGTGCGGCTGGGTCACCGTCCCCGTCGACTACGCGAAGCCCAACGGCAAGAAGATCAAGATCGCGGTCGACCGGATCAACGCCACCGGCACTCCCGCCGAGCGCCAGGGCGCGCTCCTCTACAACCCGGGCGGCCCCGGCGGCTCCGGCCTGCGCTTCCCGCGCCGGGTCACCACCAAGAACGCGATCTGGGCGGGCGCCGCCAAGGCCTACGACTTCGTGGGCTTCGACCCGCGCGGCGTCGGCAAGTCGGCCCCCATCTCCTGCGTCGACCCGAGCGAGTTCGTCAAGGGCCCCAAGCCCGACCCGGTTCCCGACAGCGAGGCCGACAAGCTCGCGCAGCGCAAGCTCGCCGCCGAGTACGCCAAGGGCTGTGCCGAGAAGAGCGGCGACATGCTGCCCTTCATGAACACGCCCAACACCGCGCGCGACCTCGACGTCATCCGCGCCGCCCTCGGCGAGGCGAAGCTCAACTTCGTCGGCGTCTCCTACGGCACCTACCTCGGCGCGGTCTACGGCACCCTCTTCCCGACCCACGTCCGCCGCATGGTCCTCGACAGCGTCGTGAACCCGTCGACGCGCAAGATCTGGTACGAGGTCAACCTCGACCAGGACATCGCCTTCGAGGGCCGGCTCAAGGACTGGATGACCTGGGTCGCCCAGAACGACGCCACCTACCACCTCGGCGACACCCTGGCCGAGGTCCAGCAGCAGTGGGTGACGCTGCGCGCCGCCGCCAAGAAGGCGCCCCTCGGCGGCAAGGTCGGCCCGGCCGAGCTCATCGGCTTCTTCCAGAACGCCCCCTACTACGACTCCATGTGGGCCCCGGTGGCCGAAGCCTGGAGCGCGTACGCCGCGGGTGACCCGCAGCCGCTCATCGACAACGCGGCCTCGGACCCGACCGACACCGCCGGCAACGCCGCGTCGGAGAACGGCAACGCCGTCTACACCGCGGTCGAGTGCGCCGACGCCCCCTGGCCGACCAGCTGGAAGAAGTGGGACCGGGACAACAGCCGGCTCCACCAGCAGTACCCCTTCATGACCTGGGCCAACGCATGGATGAACCTGCCGTGCGCCACCTGGTCCGCGCCGCGCCAGCGCCCCACCGAGGTGAAGACCGGCAAGGGCCTGCCGCCGGTGCTCATCGCCCAGTCCGAGCGCGACGCCGCCACCCCGTACGCCGGCGCCGTCGAACTGCACAAGCGGTTCAAGGGCTCGCGCCTGATCACGGAGAAGGACGCCGGCTCGCACGGCATCACCGGCCTGGTCAACCCGTGCCTCAACACCAAGGTCGAGGCCTACCTGCTGACCGGCAAGCTGGACGCCAGGGACCAGACCTGCGCCCCGCACGCCACCCCGAAGCCGTAACACGCTGACGGCCCGGTGAGGGGAGGGACAACCGTCCCTCCCCTCACCCGTGTCACCCCCGCGACGCCAGCCAGGCATCCTCCGCCGCGTAGTCGAAGAAGTCCACCCCGTACTTCGCGAGACCGGGGAAGGCCTCCCGCCACTCACGGCCCGCCGACCGCTCGGTCAGCCACGCGACCGTCTCCGGCAGCGAGCCGGCGTACGACACCACCGGCCGGTACCCCAACTCCCGCTCCGCCGTCGCCATGTCGTAGACCACGGACCGCGGCGCCGTCCACGGGGTGGACCCCACGATGCCCCGCGGCGGCGCGCCCTCGATCAGCACCGTCTCACTGCCGACTCCCATGACCGCGTCGATCGCCGCCCCGATCTCCGCCACCGTCGGCGCCTCCGGGTCCCCGCCGTTCAGCACCCGGCTGCCCGGGTTCGCCGCCGCCAGCCGGACCAGCTCCGCGAGATTGTCCACGTGCACCGGGTGGAACCGCGAGGCCCCGCCGTACGCGAGCGGACGCACCGGCCGCCCGTCGAGCGCCCGCTTCACGAACCACAGCTCCCGCGGACCCGGGGAGTACGGCCCGTGGATCGCGCCCGCCCGCAGCACCGTCGTCGGCAGGGCGTCGCCCGCCGCGAGCAACTCCCGCTCCAGCGCCACCTTCCGCGTGCCGTACGACGTGTCGCCGGGCGCCACCGTCCGCCAGTCCTCCGGGATCGGCAGCGGATAGTCGGGGAAGCCGTCCGGCCGGTCCTGGGTGTCGAAGCTGCGCCCCTGCTCGTCCTCGTAGACCGCGCCGCTGGACACCACCACCGCCGAACCGATCCGCCCCGCGAGCCCCGTCAGCTGCCGGCCGTGCCCGGCGTCGTACGCCACGATGTCCACCAGCACGTCACAGCCGTCCCCCAGACCGGACGCGAGCGCGCCCTCCCGGGTCCGGTCGAGCGCCACCGACCGGACCTCGGCCGGCCACCTCTCGTCCCTGCCGCCGCCCCGCGAGGCGGCCGTCACCTCCCAGCCGTCCGCGACGAGCGCCCGCACGGCCGCCCGCCCCACCTGTCCCGACCCACCCAGTACGAACGCGGTTCCCTTGGTCATGATCGAGACGCTACGACCGTCCGGCGCTGCGGCCCAGGGCATTGCGCCGTGCGCGGATCCGCTCACAGCGTCCCCGGCGGGGGAACTCCGGCCGGGGCTCAGCCGTCGGCCTGCGCCTCCGCCTCCTTCACCACCGCCGCGTAGTCGTCCACGTACTCCTGCCCGGACAGCCGGAGGATCTCGTACATGATCTCGTCGGTCACCGCGCGGACCACCGCCTTCTCGCCCGCCGACCCGGCGAACCGGGAGAAGTCCAGCGGCGCCCCGAACCGGATGGTGACCCGGCGGATCCTCGGCACGACCTTCCCCGGCGGCTGGATCTCGAAGGTCCCCACCATCGCGCAGGGAACCACCGGCACCCCGGCCGTCAGCGCCATCACCGCCACCCCCACCTTGCCCTTGTAGAGCCGCCCGTCGTGCGAGCGCGTGCCCTCCGGGTAGATGCCGAGCAGCTCACCCTTGTCGAGCACCCCGAGGCCCTCCCGGATCGCCGCCTTGCCGGCCTCCTTGCCCGAGCGGTCGACCGGGATCTGCCCGGCCGCCCGGAAGAAGGCGGCCGTGAGCCGGCCCTTGATCCCCGGCCCCGTGAAGTACTCCTGCTTCGCCAGGAAGGTGATCCGCCGGTCGAGCACGACCGGCATCAGGAAGTGGTCCGAGAAGGAGAGGTGGTTGCCCGCGACGATCGCCGCCCCCTCCTCCGGGATGTGCTCGAGACCCTCGATACGCGGCCGGAAGAGCAGCTTCAGGAGCGGTCCCAGCAGTACGTACTTCATCAGGTGGTAGAACACCCGCGACCCCCGTTCGTCGTCCGTCAAGCCCGTTGTATCCGTGCGCGGCCCCGTGGTCCACTGGTGGGGGAGCGTCACCATGACGGGCGAGCGCGCAGCCAGGCGCCCCGGCCGCGTCCTCACCGCGCTGCTGTGCGCGGTGACGGCGGCCGGGCTGTACGGCTGCTCCGACTCGGGCCCGCCGGAGCCGGCCCCCACGCCGACGCCCGCGCCCGCCACGCCGACGCCCGCCACCACGACACCCGCGCCCGCCACGACGGCACCCGCGCCGAGCGGCCTCTCGCCCTTCACCGGGCTGCCGGCACGGTCCGGCCCCGTCCTCGCCGTCAAGATCGACAACGTGGTCGCGGCCCGCCCCCACACCGGGCTCGGCGCCGCCGACCTCGTCTACGTCGAACAGGTCGAGGGCGGTGCCACCCGGCTCCTCGCCGTGTACTCCTCCCGCCTCCCCGAGCTGGTCGGGCCCGTCCGCAGCGCCCGCGAGTCCGACATAGAGCTGCTCGGCGCCTTCGGCCGGCCCGTCCTCGCCTACTCCGGGGCGCAGTCCGCCCTGAACCCGCTGCTGAGTGCCGCGCCGCTCCACCCCGTCACCGAGACCACCGGCCCCGGCGCCTTCCGGCGCTCCCCGGACCGGGCCGCCCCGCACAACCTCTACCTGCGCCCCGAGCGGGCCGTCGCCGCCGTCCGGGAGCCCGAGAACGCCCGGGACATCGGCTTCCGCTTCGGTCCCGCCCCGAAGGGCGGAACCCCGGTCGCCTCCGAGACCGTCCGCTACCCGGCGGCGCGCTACGCCTTCACCTGGTCCGCCTCCGACCGGACCTGGCGGGTGGCGATGGACGGCCGCGCGGCACGCGCCACGGACACGGGAGCCCTCGCCCCGTCGACCGTGGTCGTCCAGCGCGTCGCCGTCCGTTCCTCCGCCTTCCACGACGTCACCGGCGCGGTCTCCCCGTACACCGAGACCGTCGGGAGCGGCACCGCGCTCGTCCTGCGCGACGGGCGCGCGTTCGAGGCCCGCTGGTCCCGTACGTCGGCGACGTCGGGAACCACCTTCACGACCCCGGGCGGCGAGCGGCTCGCCTTCGCACCGGGACAGGTCTGGGTGGTCCTCGCACCGCGGAACTGAGTGCGCGGCGGACCGGTCCGGCCGGCTCAGGGATTCGCCGGGCCCGGGCCCGCCGGCGGTCGGCGGCGCGGGCCGGCCGGGGGCGCGCCGTCCGACGCGGCCAGGCCGATCGTCGCCACCGCGAGCACCACGGAGCCGAACCAGAGCCAGCCGCTGCTGCCGAGCGCCACCGTGTACGCCGTCGTGAGCACCACCGCGGCGCAGGTCAGCACCGCCATCGTCTTCGTGCCACCGGACATCAGTCCGCCCTCCTCCCGACCGAGGTCGTGGAAGCCGTCCAGCCCATCGTGACCCCCCGAGAGGGGCGCGCGCTACTCCCCGGACGCTCCGGCGTGCGCCGGAAAAGGAACCGGGCCCGGCGCCGGACCCCGGAGGAGGTCCCGCGCCGGGCCCGAAGAAGGGACCGCTCACCGCACGCCGAGCGTCACCGGCGGGTCTGGAGCGAGGCGAGGTACGCGTTGTACGCCTCCAGCTCCTTGTCCCCGTCCCGGTCGGCGGCCCGGTCCTTGCGGACCGCCTGCCGCTGCTCGGAGTGGTACCACTGGTAGACCAGCGCGATCAGCACAAGCACCGACGGGATCTCGCTGAACGCCCAGGCGATGCCGCCCGCCGCGTTCTGGTCGGTGAGCGCGTCGATCCCCAGCGAGGCCGGCGGATTCTCGTACGCCTTGACCATCGGCTCCGAGGCCATCATCAGCGCGATGCCGAAGAAGGCGTGGAACGGCATGCCCGCGAACAGCTCCAGCATGCGCATCACATAACCCGGACGGTGCGGGCCCGGGTCGACGCCCATGATCGGCCAGAAGAAGACCACGCCCACCATCAGGAAGTGGACCATCATCCCGATGTGGCCCGGCTTGGAGCCCATCAGGAAGTCGAAGAGCGGCGTGAAGTAGAGCGCGTAGAGGCTCGCGATGAACATCGGGATCGTGAAGCCGGGGTGCGTGATCACCTTCATGTACCGGCTGTGCAGCAGCTTCAGGAGCAGCTCGCGCGGCCCCGTCGAGCCCCTGCCCGCTACCGGCAGCGCCCGCAGGGCCAGCGTCACCGGCGCGCCGAGCAGCAGCAGGATCGGCGAGAGCATGGAGATCACCATGTGCTGCACCATGTGCACGCTGAACATGACCATGCCGTAGTCGTTGAGCCTCGTGCACATGACGAGCGCGATGGTCAGCACGCCGACCGTGAAGAACACCGTCCGGCTCACCGGCCACGCGTCCCCGCGCCGGCGCAGCCGCGTCACGCCCCAGCCGTACAGACCGAGCGCCGCGAGGCAGCCGATCAGGAAGAAGAGGTCGGGAGAGAACTCCAGGCCCCGTCCCAGCGTGAACGGCGGCAGATCCGTGGTCATGCCGTGCCCGCTGTGATCCATCGTGTGCACTCCTGGAGCCCGATTCGCGCTTGTTGTCCGCACCAGACTAGAACCGCCCCCGGCCGCGACTGCGACCGGGGGCGGTGTCGTGCGAGCGCGTCCGCGCCGGTGTGCGTCAGATCACGCACTCGGCCTCGGCGTAGCGGTCGGCGGGCACCGTCTTGAGGCTCTCCACCGCCTGGGCCAGCGGGACCATCGTGATGTCCGTGCCGCGCAGGGCCGTCAGCATGCCGAACTCGCCGCGGTGCGCGGCCTCGACCGCGTGCCAGCCGAAGCGGGTCGCGAGGACGCGGTCGTACGCGGTGGGGGTGCCGCCGCGCTGGACGTGCCCCAGGATCACCGGACGGGCCTCCTTGCCGAGGCGCCGCTCCAGCTCCACGGAGAGCTGGTTGGCGATCCCGGTGAAGCGCTCGTGGCCGTAGATGTCGGTGCCGGCGGTCTTGAAGTCCATCGAGCCCTCACGCGGCTTCGCGCCCTCGGCGACGACCACGATCGCGAACCGCTTGCCGGCCTCGAAGCGCTCGCCGACCCGGGCGGTCAGCTCGTCGATGTCGAAGGGCCGCTCGGGAACGACGACGGCGTGCGCGCCGGCGGCCATGCCGGAGTGCAGCGCTATCCAGCCGGTGTGACGGCCCATGACCTCGACGACGAGGACGCGCTGGTGCGACTCGGCGGTGGTCTTCAGCCGGTCGAGGGCCTCGGTGGCGACCGTCACGGCCGTGTCGAAGCCGAAGGTGACGTCGGTGGAGGCGATGTCGTTGTCGATCGTCTTCGGGACGCCGACGATCGGGAGACCCGCCTCGGAGAGCAGGTTCGCCGCCTTGAGGGTGCCCTCGCCGCCGATCGGGATGATCGCGTCGAGCCCCAGGTCGGCCACATGGCCGCGGGCCCGCTCGACGCCGTCGACCAGGTGCGCGGGCTGGACCCGCGAGGAGCCGAGGATGGTGCCGCCGCGGGCCAGGATGCCGCCCACCGCCTCGAGATCGAGCTTGCGGTAGTCGCACTCCAGGAGGCCCTTCCACCCGTCGTGGAAGCCGATGACCTCGTCGCCGTGGTCGACGACGGCGCGGTGCACGACGGAACGGATGACAGCGTTCAGACCGGGGCAGTCTCCGCCGGAGGTGAGCACGCCAATGCGCATAGCCCAAAAACCTTTGCAACGTGGGCCGACTCCCGGACCACGTCGTCCGGCTGGATCCCCGCCACCCTATCGCCGCAGGGTGGCGGGGCCGAACCGGATGTCCGCACAGTGGACAACGTACGTTCGTACGAGGGGTCGACAACGGCGCGCGTGTTGCCCCCCCGGACCCGTCCGGGACGGGCCGTGCGACCGCTACGCGGGCTGCGTGGCGGCCGCGATGCGCTCGGCGCGCAGTGCCTCGTACCAGCGGTCGTCCGTCGGCGGCAGCGCGTTCACGTCGAGGGCCAGCTTCAGGAGCAGGTCCGCGATCTGCGGGTTGCGGGCCATGACGGGGCCGTGCATGTACGTACCGAAGACGGTGTCGTTGTACGCGCCCTCGGTGCCGTCGCCGGTCCCGTTGCCGTTGCCGAACACCGTCCGCGCGAACGGCCGGGCCGTCGGGCCGAGATGGGTGATGCCCTGGTGGTTCTCGAAGCCCGTCAGCTGGGGCAGGCCGAGCCGCGGGTCGATGTCCCCGAGGACGTCGCCGACGCAGCGGGCGCCCTCGCCGCGGGTCGTGGTGACGTCGAGCAGGCCGAGGCCCGGCTGCCGCTCGCCGACGTCGTTGATGAACTCGTGCCCCAGGATCTGGTAGCCGGCGCAGACCGAGAAGATGATCGCGCCGTTGGAGGCGGCCCGGGACAGGCCGCCGTCACGGAGCAGCCGCTCGGCCGCGAGCCGCTGCGGACGGTCCTCGCCGCCGCCGATCAGATAGATGTCGCCCGAGGTCGGCACCGGCTGGTCGCTGCGGACGTCGACGCGCTCGACGCTGAGTCCGCGCTGTTCGGCACGGCGCTGGACGACGAGGACGTTGCCCTGGTCGCCGTAGGTGCTGAGCAGGTCCGGGTAGACCCAGACCAGGCGCAGGCTGCTGTCACTCATGCTGCAAGTCCTCTACGGGTCAGTTGCCGACGCGGCGGCGGACGTCCTGGAAGGCGGTGTAGTTGGCGATCAGCTCGATCTGTCCGGGCGGGGCCATCGCGACGGCCTCGTCCAGCGTCTCGCAGACGCGGAAGTCCACACCCGCGACCTCCAGGCGGACGGCGAGGTCCAGGCGGCGGTCGCCGATCACCATGATCGGGTGTCCGGCGAGCCGGCCGTAGTCCACGTCCCACAGCCAGGAGGTGTCCGTGCCGTCGGCGCCGCGCGCGTTGACGGAGAGGATCACCGGGGCGGGCGGTCCGTCGATGAGGGAAAACGTTTCGAGCCAGCCCGCCGGGTTCTTCGCGAGCAGCAGTCGCAGCTCACGGCCCTGGAAGGACACCACGTCGTAGCGTCCGGCGACGGCCTGCACCTGGTACATGCGCTCCAGGGCCACCTGCGGCGGCACTCCGAAGACGGCGGCGACGGCGGCCGAGGTCGCGGCGTTCGCCTTGTTGGCGCGGCCGGGCAGCTGGAGCCGGATCGGCCAGGCCGAACCGTGCGGGTCGAGCACGTGGTCGCCGCTGAGCGCCCAGCTCGGCGCGGGACGGCGGAAGCCGCACTCGCCGCAGAACCAGTCGTCGCCCGGACGCTGCATCACACCGCCGCAGGCGGGGCACGACCAGGCGTCGTCCTTCCACTCCTGGCCGGCGGCGACCCACACCACGTTCGGCGAGGAGGAGGCGGCCCACACGATGAGCGGGTCGTCGGCGTTCGCGACGACGACGGCCTTCGTGCCGTTGAGACCCTCGCGCCACTTCTCGGCGAGCATCCGGGTCTCGGCGGCGCGGTCGAGCTGGTCTCGGGAGAGGTTGAGCAGCGCGATCACCTTGGGCGTGGTGTCGCGGGCGACGCCGGCCAGGTACTTCTCGTCGACCTCGATGACGCCGTACTTGGAGTCCGAGCCACCGGCGAGCGCCGAGGTGATGCCGGCGGGCATGTTGGCGCCGAGGGCGTTCGAGACGACGGGGCCGGCGGCGCGCAGGGCCTCCGCGATCAGCCGGGTCGTCGTCGTCTTGCCGTTGGTCGCCGACACCAGGACGACGTCCAGATGCTGCGCGAGCCGGCCGAGGAGATCGGGGTCGAGCTTCAGCGCCACCTTGCCGCCGATCACCGATCCGCTGCCGCGTCCCGCCGCACGCGACACCGCGGCCGCGGCCCTGCCCGCCGTCACGGCCAGCTTGGCGCGCGGCGACAGCGGCTCTGGATTACCGGGGTGTCCTGACATCGTTCTTGTTCCTCCTTGCGTCGGTCCGGGCTCAGCCTATCGAGATCCGGCCAGCAGCCCGAACAGCGGCACCACCATGCGGCCGCGCGAAACAGCCAGGTCACGGCGGACCGTACCCTTACCGCCATGCGAAACCGCCCCATCCCCGGCAGTTCCGGCCAGGTCCGAGCGATGACTCTGCTCGGCGACCCCGTGCTGCACACGCCCTGCGCGCCCGTCACCGACTTCGGGCCCGAACTCGCCCGGCTCGTCGAGGACATGTTCGCCACGATGTACGCGGCGAACGGCGTCGGTCTGGCGGCGAACCAGGTGGGCGTGGGCCTGCGGGTGTTTGTGTACGACTGCCCCGACGACGAGGAGACCCGCCACCTGGGACATGTCGTGAACCCGCGCCTGGTGGAGGCGGACGGCGACATGTTCCGGGGGCCCGAGGGCTGCCTCTCGCTGCCTGGGCTGGAGGCCCCGACGCCCCGTTACGACCGTGCGGTGGTCGAGGGCGTACGGCTGGACGGGACGCCGGTACGGGTGGAGGGCACGGGTTTCTTCGCCCGCTGCCTCCAGCACGAGGCCGACCATCTGGACGGCGGGGTCTATGCGGACCACGTCACGGGGTGGCGCAAGTCACGTCTGGTCCGCGCGATCCGCAAGCAGCCGTGGGGGAGCGGGGCCGGGGTGCTGGAGGGCTGACGACGGCCGGGGCCCGGGGGCTCTCGGGGCCCGGAGGCCTTGCGGGGGTCCCCGGGCCGGAGGGCCCGAGGGTGCCGCGCTGGAGGTTCGGGGTGCCGGACCTGCGGGCCCGGGGGTGCCGGGGCCCGGCGGCCCCGGCGATGCGCTAGAAGCCCGGTCCGCCAGGGAGGTCCGGTGCCTGTGCGAGGCGGCCCCACAGGAGGTCGGCCAGGCTGCGGACGAGGTCGGCGCGCGAGCAGGGGCGCTCGCCGAGCCACCAGTCGCCGGCCGCGTGCATCATGCCGACGATGCCGTGTCCCCAGATCCGGGCCTGGGCATCGGCGCCGGGGCCGAGGTCGACGCGCTCGGCGATGACCTGGCCGAGTTCCTCGCCCATCCGCCGGAGCAGCGGCGCGGAGTGCCGGCCGACGTCGAAACCCTGCTCGGTCTGGTGCGACTCCTCCGCCGGGTGCATGAGGAAGCGGTAGACCTGGGGCAGCGCCTCGATCGAGGCCAGGTAGGTGTCGAGGGTGGATTCGACGCGGCGGCGGCGGTCGGACGGCGCGTCGAGCGCGGCCCGCAGGGCGGCGAGGAGGGCGTCCGTGTGCCGGATGGCGAGGGCGCGGTAGAGGCCGCCCTTGTCGCCGAAGTGGCGGTAGAGGATCGGCTTGGTGATGCCCGCCTCCGCCGCGATCGCGTTCATGGACGCCTTGGGGCCGTCCCGGAGCACCACCCGGTCCGCCGCCTCCAGCAGTTCGCGTCGCCGTTGTTCGGCGGGCGTCTGCTGGTCGGTGGTCCGGTGTGCGATGTCCATAAGCGTGTCTCCCCGCCCGTGCGATTCGTGAGGCTGTCGCAACGTAACACCCGTCCGGTGTCCGCTGCCGGTCGGGCCGAATCGCTCCTTCGCAGGTTGACAGCCCATACCAGCCGGTAACAGACTGGTGTTACCGCAAGTAACGTACTGCTGGGAGGGAATATGGGCGAGTTCACGCTCGAACTCAACGATGACCAGAAGCAGGTCCGCGACTGGCTCCACGGCTTCGCCGCCGATGTGATGCGCCCCGCGGCCGCCGAATGGGACGAGCGTGAGGAGACTCCCTGGCCGATCATCCAGGAAGCGGCCAAGATCGGCATCTACTCGCTCGATTTCTATGCCCAGCAGTTCTTCGACCCGACCGGTCTCGGCATCCCCATGGCGATGGAGGAGCTCTTCTGGGGCGACGCCGGCATCGCGCTCTCCATCGTCGGCACGGGCCTCGCCGCCGTCGGCGTCCTCGCCAACGGCACCGAGGAGCAGATCGGCACCTGGGTTCCGCAGATGTACGGCGACGCGAACGACGTCAAGGTCGCCGCGTTCTGCTCGTCCGAGCCCGACGCGGGCTCGGACGTCGCCTCGATGCGCACCCGCGCGGTGTACGACGAGGCCACCGACGAATGGGTGCTCAACGGCACCAAGACCTGGGCGACCAACGGCGGCATCGCCAACGTCCACGTCGTCGTCGCGGTCGTCGACCCCGAGCTCGGCTCGAAGGGCCACGCCTCCTTCATCGTGCCGCCGAACACCCCCGGTCTCTCCCAGGGCCAGAAGTTCCAGAAGCACGGCATCCGCGCCTCCCACACCGCCGAGGTCGTCCTGGAGGACGTCCGCGTCCCCGGCCACTGCCTGCTCGGCGGCAAGGAGAAGCTGGACGAGCGCCTGGCCCGGGCCCGCGAGAAGGCCAGGGCCGGTGGCGGCGAGCGTGTGAAGAACGCCGCCATGGCCACGTTCGAGGCCTCCCGCCCCGCGGTCGGCGCCATGGCCGTCGGCACGGCCCGTGCCGCGTACGAGGTCGCCCTCGACTACGCCAAGACCCGCGTCCAGTTCGGCCGCCCGATCATCGAGAACCAGGGCGTCGCCTTCCAGCTCGCCGACATGGCCACCCAGATCGACGCGGCCCGCCTCCTGGTCTGGCGCGCCTCCTGGATGGCGACGGCCGGCAAGCCCTTCACGGCGGCCGAGGGCTCCATGTCCAAGCTGTACGCGAGCGAGGTCGCCAAGAAGGTCACCGCCCAGGCCATCCAGATCCTCGGCGGCAACGGCTACACCCGCGAGTACCCGGTGGAGCGCATGCACCGCGACGCGGCCATCTACACGATCTTCGAAGGCACCAGCGAGATCCAGCGCATGGTGATCAGCCGGGCCCTCGCGAAGTAGGCGAGTGCGCGGCCGGACCTCCCGGCGGGACGCGCACGGAAGAGTCCAGGAGGAGAGGGGCCCGCACCGTGGAGGTACGGGCCTTCCCCACCCCGGAGGCGATTCACCCCCGGCAAGGACCTCCCGAAGCAGGCCGGTCCCGAGAGGCCGACGACGCTCGGGGGCCCGCGGCCCGGCCGCGACGAGGCGGATCCTTAAGCCGCGAGCCCCTGCTCCGCCTGCGTCGCCTCGGCCCATGCCGCCACGAGCACCTGATAGATCCGCTGCTCGTCGGCGGTCAGGGAGCGCTGCTGCTCGCCGGCGCGCACCCAGAGGGTGCGGATGGCGTCGTTGAGGGCTTCAGGACTCGGGGGCTCTCTGTGGTGATCGGACATGCGTCCAAGGCTAGGGCCCGGGTCTGACAAAGCAGGCAGGATTCGGACGTGCGTTCCGCCACGCCGTCGGAGCGGAGGGCCGCATTCCCGCCGGAGCGCATCCAGGGGCCGCGATTGCCGCCGGATGCGCTCCAGGGCCGACAGGACCCCGCTACGCCCCCTCTCGGCGGCGCACCATCTCGGTGATCCAGGCGGGCGCGAACGGAGACGTGCAGCCCGGGGGTGTCGGGTAGTCCTTGAGCACCTCCAGGCGCTCACCGATGCCCAGCGCCCGGGCGCGCTGCTCGGGGTGCTCGATCCCGATCTGGGCCAGGCAGTGGTTCATCGCCCACTGCAGACGGTCCGGGGCGTCCTTCATCTCCGCCTCGACGACGTCGAGTAGCCCGTCGAGGTCGAGCCCGTCGGGCTTCTTCGCGACCCGCTCGGTGGTCAGGGCCCAGCCGGCGCTCGCGACCACCGGATCCGGGTCGGCGGTCCATGCCACGCGCAGCTCCTCGGCGTGGGGGCTCTTCTTCACCACGTAGTTCACGAGCCAGTCGTGCACCTTGGGCGTGCGCGCCCCGCGGAGCATGGCGTCCAGCTCGTCCCGCCCGAAGGCCTTCGGGCGGCAGATCAGCAGCGCCAGCAGTCGCGCCGCGCCGTCGCCCGTCTCCCAGAGCCGCTCCGCGAGGTCCTGCTGCGTCTTGAGCCGCTTCGCGAGCGCGCGCAGCTTGCCGAGGTTCACACCGTGGTCGTCACCGTGTCTCTCGTTCACCGCGCGCGCCTTCGGGTCCTCCAGCGCGGCCAGCTCGGCCATCACCTCGGCCACCGTCGTCTCGGCCACCTCGGTCTCCTGTTCCTCGTCATCCGCGCGAGGCGGTCTGCCACGGACCTCGTCCCGCCCTGCCGGGCTGGACGTCAGACGAGACAGAACTCGTTGCCCTCGGGGTCCTGGAGGACCACCGCGTAGTAGTCCATGCCGTTCGGCTCGTCCATCGTGTACAGGATCGTCGCGCCGATGGCCGTGAGCCGCGTCACCTCGCCGTCCACCCGCTCGCGGCGCACGGCGAGCGGCACCCCGCGGCCGCCGCCGACCTTCAGGTCCAGGTGGACGCGGTTCTTGACCGTCTTCGGCTCCGGGACGTGCTGGAACCAGACCCGGGGGCCCACGCCCGCGGGATCCACGATGGACTCCGGGAGCTCTCCGGCGCCCTCGCCCAGCTCGTCCTCGGGGACACCGATCGCCTCCCAGTACGCCCGCCAGGTGGCGTGGCCCTCGGGCGGCGGATCGGGGACGTACCGCAGAGCCTCCAGCCAGAACGGCACCAGGCGCTGCGGGTCCGCGCAGTCGATGGTCAGTTGCAGGGTCATCTCGGGTCGCTCCATGCGGCGAGCCTCTCAGACACCACTGACAGTCGCCCGGATCGAGCCAACAGGCCAGATTCGGTCCACCGTTCGAGGATCCCTACCCGTGAGTCACCTCCTGCGGGACAATCACCCGTCAGGCGACGATCGAGGGGAACCGTTCATGGCCATCACCACCGGTGCCGAAGCGCCCGAACTCGCGGGGCTTCCGCTGCTCGGCTCCCTGTTCGACCTCAAGAACGACTCCCTGGGCACCTTCCTCCGCGCCCGCCGCGACCACGGCGACGTCGTACGGATCACCGCCGGCCCGCCCGGGATCCGCGCCACCGTCTACGGCGTCTTCTCCGCCGAGGGCGCCCAGCAGGTCCTCGCCGGGGAATCGGCCAACTTCCGCAAGGACAACGCCTTCTACCAGGAGGTCCGCGAGTCCTTCGGCAACGGGCTGCTCACCAGCCAGGACGAGGACTACCTCCGCCAGCGCCGGCTCGTCCAGCCCCTCTTCACCCGCCGCCGGGTCGACGGCTACGCCGCCGCCATCGCCGCCGAGGTCGCCACCCTCGCCGAGGAGTGGCGGGAGGCCGACGCCGCGTCCGTCGACGTCCTGCAGGACATGGCACGCCTCGCCCTGCGCGCTGTCGCCCGCATCCTCTTCGGCACGGACGTCGACGCGGCCGTCGAGATCGTCGAGAACAGCTTCCCCGACGTCGGCGCCTACGTCCTGCGCCGCGGCTACTCCCCGCTCAACGTCCCCCGCGACTGGCCCACCCCCGGCAACCGTCGCGCGGCCGCCGTCCACCGGGCGCTGTACGAGGTCTGCGACCGCATCATCGCCGAGCGCCGCGGCTCCGGCCGTGCCCCCGGCGACGGCCAGGACCTGCTGACCCTCCTCGTCGAGGCCGAGAGCGCCGAGGACGGCAGCTTCGACGCGACCGAGCTGCGCGAGCAGGTCCTCGTCTTCCTGCTCGCCGGCCACGAGACCACCGCCACCTCCCTCGGCTTCGCCCTCCACCTCCTCGCCCTGCACCCGGAGGAGCGGAAGCGGGCCCACGAGGAGGTCGACCGGGTCCTCGCCGGCCGCGTCCCCGGCGCAGGGGACCTCGACGCCCTGCCGTACGTCACCCAGGTCCTCAAGGAGGCCATGCGGCTCTTCCCGGCCGCCCCGGTCATCGGGCGCCGCGCCGTCGCCGCCACCCGGATCGGCGGCGTCGCCATCCCGGCCGGAGCGGACGTCATCGTCGCGCCCTGGGTCACCCACCGCCACCCGGACTACTGGGAGGACGCGGAGCGCTTCGACCCCGACCGCTTCACACCCGAGGCGGAGGCCGCCCGCCCCCGCTACGCCTGGTTCCCCTTCGGCGGCGGCCCGCGCGCCTGCATCGGCCAGCACTTCTCGATGCTGGAGTCCGTGATCGCGCTGGCGATGATCCTCCAGCGGTACGACTTCGAGGCCGTGGACACGGTGGTGCCCGTGGCGCCCGCGATCACCCTGCAGGCGGCGGGCCCGGCCCGCTGCCGCCTCACGCCCAGGACGGCGTAGACGGGCGTCGTCGCGGTCGCGCCCCGACGACGCGGACGCCGCCCCCGCTCAGTCCCTCCGCTTCCCGCCGAGGTGGAGCGCGCGCAGGGCCGCTTCGAGGGCGAAGCGATGGTCGGGGTCGAGGAGCCGGTCGCCGAAGTGGCTGTCCAGGTTCCGCAGCCGGTAGCGGACCGTCTGGGCGTGCACGCCGAGCATCTCACCGACCTGCTCGGCGGGCGCCCGGGTGGAGATGTGGACCCGCAGGGTCTCGATCAGCCGGTCGCGCCGGGTGCCGGACAGCTCGTCGAGCGGGGCGAGTTCGCGCTGGGCGAGCTGGGCCACCAGGGCCGGGTCGGACAGCAGCCACAACGTTGTCAGATGGTCCTCGCAGTGCACGAGGGGAGCGTCGGCGACGATGCCGTCGTCGATGAGGTGGAGGACGCGCCGGGCCCAGCGGATGGAATGGGCGGCCTGCGCCGGCGGCACGGTCAGACCGACGACGGCGGAGGTGCCGGCCAGGGCGGAGCCGAGCATCGTGAGACGGTCGGCGGTCAGCGGGCCGGGGATGAGCAGATACGGCTGGGGAAGGCTGAGGTCGGCGAGGACGTCCCGGTCGAGCCCCGCCTGGACGAGTTCGGCGAGCGGCGGGCGGAGGGCGACCAGGGTGCACTCGGCGGGGAGCTGCCAGGAGGCGTCCCGGCACAGCTCGGCGATCGTCGCCCGGGGCAGCGGTGGCCCGGCGACGACCAGGTGGAGTAACTGTCTTCGCAGCGCGGCCACATCGGACACCGCACGGGTCTGGACCATGACGTAGCCCTCGCGGGACAGCGCCTCCAGCTCGTCGACGTAGGCGAAGAGGGCGTCGGCGAAGGCGAGGATCAGGGTGGGGGAGAGGTTGTACGTCCGTCCGATGATCTTGGCCCGGCGCAGTGCGACGCGCGCGCCCAGGCGGTAGGCGCCCAGTAACGTGTCGAGGTCGCGCCCCTCGTAGGCCTCCACCCGGCCGAACTTGCGCAGCAGTTCGTCCCTGAGGGCCGAGTTCGTCCCGGGGTCGGCGACCCGCTCCACGAAGGCGGCGAGTGCCTGCTCCACGCCCTGGCGGATCGCGTCCGAGTGCGGCCCGTTGAAGAGATGGGCGTACACGGGGTAGGTCCGCTGGACCTCCATGCCGATCTCCTTGATGAGGCCGGGGATCTCCGGCCTCATCAGGGCGGCGAACTCCCTGGGGAGCGGTTCGAGCGGTTCACCGATGTCCGGCGACTGGGCGATTGCGGGCATGAACCGATCCCTTGCTCTCCTACGCGACCGGTGGGGGAGCGACGGTGCGGAGCCCAGCATGGCGTGATGGGCGCCGCCGTGGTCGTCAGGTGCGTACCTACGTGGACTGCTGAAGCTAAGTCAACTGCTGTGTGCTGTACACACGTTGAGCAAGAGTTGGCGTGCCGGAGGGGTACGCGCTTACCTAGTAGGCCGGGAATCGACCCTGGGTGGCTGTTACCGGACCGCCGAGTGCCAGTTCCGGGAGAGGACCTTGCCCGCGTCGGGGGCGGCGAGACCGGGGGCGAAGAGGCCCGTCAGGTGGGTCTGGGTGTTGTCGAGGGTGAGGCTGTTCTTGCCGGCGGCGGAGGGCAGCCCCGTCTTGAGGTTGACCGCCGCGTCGATCAGACCGAACCAGCCGAGGCCGCAGCCGCTGGCGCCCGGGACGGCGAAGGTCTTGTCGCTCTGGGTGGAGCCGAGGATGTTGAGGCGGCTCATGTCGCCCTCCTCGTTCGGGGAGCCGTCGCCGTTGAAGCGCTCCACGCCGAAGTCGGGCGAGGTGAGGTTGCTCGGGCGCAGGATGATCGGGTTGGCCTTCGTCCCGATGTAGCAGTTGCCGCCCAGGAAGGGGTTCTCCAGGCGGATGCGGACCGGGATCGACACGATCGGCTTGTCGGTGAGGACGCCCGCGATCTGGTCGAAGTCCGAGGGGGTGCCGACCGACTCCATGGTGGCGGTGATCTTGTTCAGCTTGGCATCGGTCAGCTGCCGGCAGATGTCGCTGATGAACGGGATGTCACTGGGACACATCAGACCGAGGAGGCCGCCGGGGACGGTGGCCGGGGCGGCGATGAGCGCGCCGCCGGCCGGGGCGGCGACGGTGCTGGTGCCGTCGGGGTTCTGGACGACGCCGATCTGGAGGTTGGTGCTCCCGGTCGGCACGGTGGTGTTCCCCAGCTTGATGGAGCCGCTGACGGAGTAGGACACGACGCACTGCGGCGAGGTGTCGAGACCGTCCGAGGCGAGCATCCCGGCCGCGTCGACGGGGCAGCGGTTGGAGGGCGCCCAACTGCCGTTCAGCTGGGGTCCGGTGGCCGTCGCCGTCCCGATGGAGGCGAAGGCGCCGAGCGCGGTGAGGGCGGAGAGCGTGGCGAGGCGCGTGCGGGAGGAGACGAGGGGCATGACGGTGCCTTTCGTTGAGGGGGCGCGGGGGTGCGGGGGTGCGGGGCGGGGCGAGCGGTCAAGCGGGAGGCGACGGACCGGCGCGCGGGCTCAGCGCTCGGGCTTGGGGACCACGTACGGCTGGCGGTCCGCGGTGCACTGGCCCTCGGTGGGCACCTCCACGCCCACCGCGCAGGTCTGCCCCTGGATCTGCCTGATGTGGTTGCCGGGGCCGGAGATGGACGCGGTGAGGAGGCGGTCGAGGTTCTCGCCGCCGGCGCCGCAGCCCTTGAACGCGGGGACCGTCACCTCGCCGGTGAGCGGGCCGCCACTGGTGAGGACGTAGCCGGTGGCGTCGGTGCCGTTGAGGAGCTGGCCCTTGCCGAGCAGCACCAGGTGGTCACCGGGGTACTTGGCGGGCTGGGGCTCGGGGGAGGCGAGCGGCGTGACCGTGCGGCAGTCGGGGCCGACGTCCAGCCGGGTGCCGTTGACCTCGACGTCGAGAACGCGCAGGACGAGAGGCACCCGGATGTAGGTCTCCGCGATGTTGTCGGGGAAGACGAGGAGGACGTCCGACTCGACGATCAGGGGTCCCGCCTGTTCCAGCACCAGGGTCGCCGTGGTGGGCGCGAAGCCGAAGGTCAGGAAGGTGGACGAGAAGGGCGGGGACTGCTTGCGCCCCTGGTACCGGAGGGAGCCCTCCGACTTCTGGAGCAGGTGCAGGGTGCCGTCCGGACGGAAGTCGATCACGGGCTCGCCCTGCTCCAACTGGACGCAGGACACCGGGATGAGCGAGGCCCCGTCGAGCTTGCGCACATTGGAGTAGCCGGTGATGTACGCGGAGAGCGAGGTGGAGGTCGGTTGCTCGGTGATGCAGGGCGGCGCCTTCGGGCGTCCGGCGGTGGTGCCGGGCGTGCCGTCGGCGGCGACCCTGGGGCCCTTGGCCGCGCCACTGGCGGACGCCGGGTCCCGCGGTGCTCCGGTCGTCGTGCTCGCGGTCTCCCGGCCGGTCGGCGCCGAGGGCGCTCCGGAGGGGAGGGCCGGGGACGAGGGCGACGAGGGGGGTGGGGGGAAGGAAGGACCCGACGGGGGAGCGGTCGGCGTGCTCGGACTCGGGGTGGTGACGGCGCCCGGGGTCACGGGGATCACGGCGAGTCCCGTACGTCCGGCCGCGTCCGGCCCGGGGACGCAGCTGACGGAGAGGGACGCCGGACTGGTGGGCGCGCCGTCGGCCGTGCTCGGGGCGAGGTCGACGGCGAGGCTTCCGGCGGTGAGGGTCAGGTCGCCGGCGGTGCCCGTCGTGAGAGCGGGCACGTCGCCGGTGCTCGTGAGCGTGAGCGGCCCGTCGGCGGGGACGGCGGAGGGCTGCGTCGTGCCGCGCCAAGCGACGTCGGTGCTCTCGCCGTTCTGGCCCACGCCGACCGTGAGGAGCGTCTCCGCCCGTACGGTGGCGGCCTTGAGCGCGGTGAGCTCGGCCACGGCCGCGGCCGGGAGTTCGAGCGTCGTGCCGGCGTCGGCCGCCTCGATCGTCTCGCCGACGGTCGCCCGGTCGGGGACGGTCGCCCTGATCCGTACCGTCGCCGGTTGCTGCCCCGAGGGCAGGGTGCAGACGTAGGGCAGGGCGGCGTCGACCTTCAGCGTCCCGACGGCGACGGCCGCTGCGGGAAGCAGCGGGGCGAGCGCCACGAACGCGGCGATCGTCGCCCCGCGTGCGCGGACGCGGGTGGACCGGGGGGTGGGCCGTGGGCCTCTCATCTGGTGCTCCGCTCGGGGTCGTTCGTGTGCGGGCGCGGACAGCCCCGCGTCCGCCCGGCCGGGGTCGCCGGACGGGCGGACGCGGGTTCTCGCGTGTTACGGGTTGGAGCCGACGATCGTCGGGATGGTGCTGGTGCCGGCCACCTTGACCAGGTAGTCACCCTTGAAGAGCGGCTTGGCGCCGACCGGGACGGCGGAGCCGCAGTTGGTCGAGGAGACGACGGTCAGTTCGCCGGAGACGCTGTTGACCGCCAGCTTGCCCGTCGAGTTCGTGTACGTGCCGGAGGCCTTGCCCGTCACGCGGAAGACGCAGGCGCCGACCGTCACCTTGGCGTCGACGTTGCCGACGTAGCCCTTGGTGACCCCGGTCGCGGCGGTGTAGTCCTGCGCCACCACGGTCCACGGGGTGGTCGCGACGGTGGTCACGTTGCCCAGGACACTGGTGCAGGGCGCGCCCGTGGCGCCGAAGGCGATGGCGCTGATGGACGCGACGGTCGCCGGGTTGCCGGTGGCGCTCGCCATGGTGCCCGAGGCGTTCGACTTCGTACACGTCATGGCGATGCCGTTGACGCTCAGCACGACGTTGCCGCTGTTGGCCGCGGTGAAGCTGGCGGGCGTCGGGTTGACGGTCCAGACGGTCGAGGGCACGGCCGAGGCGGGGCCGGCGGCGAGGGCGAACGCGGCGGTGGCCGCCCCGGCGACGACGGCGAAGTTTCTGATCTGCTTCTTCATGGGTCCCGGACTCTCCTTGGGGATTGACCAGCTGAGGGTGCGACCGCGGTGGGGGAGCGGCCGGCGGCCCGGTATTTCTCGGCCGCGAAACCTGACGTTACTTGCGGGAAACTTAGCTGAACAATGCCGCAGTCCATGATTCTTTGAAGAAGGCTAATTGCCTGTCAAGCGGGTGAGCGGTGGCCGGAATCGCCTTGGTTCCGCGGTGCGCAATGTCGACAATTATGATCGATCAGGGATGGCTGGATTAGGCGTTGCTCTCCCCGGTGACAACCGGCGGAATGGAATTGTCTCCCGCCTGATAAATGCCGAGCCACCCCGCATCTGGCGTCGAAAACTCCGCATCCGGTATTGCCCGAGGAGGTTACTCGGTCGTAACGTTCCCGGGGCGACGACAGCGTCGCAGGTCGGCCCATCCGTGTGTCTCCGTGCAGACAAAGTCGAACCCGGTCTTTGTCTCCGTGGTGACAAATACAGGAGCGGATCAAGGATTTTGCGCCAAGCCTCTTGTCCAAGTGATCCGCACCGACTTAACGTGCGCCCGCGGCGCACCCCCGACGCACGCTTGCTGGAGGTGGGATGGGAATCGAAGTAGTCGTTGAGGGTCTGACCATGTCCTTCGGTAAGCAGAATATCTGGCAGGACGTGACCCTGACCTTGCCGGCCGGAGAGGTGAGCGTGATGCTCGGCCCTTCCGGAACCGGGAAGACGGTCTTCCTGAAATCGCTCATCGGGTTGCTCAAACCCCAACAGGGCCGTGTTCTCATCAATGGTGTCGACATGGTGAGCAGCCCGGAACGAGACATCTACGAGACCCGGAAACTCTTCGGCCTCATGTTCCAGGACGGCGCCCTCTTCGGCTCCATGACCCTCTTCGACAACATCGCCTTCCCGCTGCGCGAGCACACCCGCAAGCGGGAGTCCGAGATCCGGCGCATCGTGATGGAGCGGATCGAACTCGTCGGCCTGCTGGGCGCGGAGGGGAAGCTCCCGGGCGAGATCAGCGGCGGCATGCGAAAGCGGGCCGGCCTGGCCCGCGCCCTGGTGCTCGACCCGCAGATCGTCCTCTGCGACGAACCGGACTCCGGGCTCGACCCCGTCCGCACCGCCTATCTGTCGCAGCTGCTCATCGACCTCAACGCGCGCATCGACGCGACGATGCTGATCGTCACCCACAACCTGGACATCGCCGCCACGGTCCCCGACAACATGGGGATGTTCTTCCGGCGCAACCTCGTCACCTTCGGCCCGCGCGAGGTCCTCCTCACCAGCGACGAACCGGTCGTCACCCAGTTCCTCGCCGGCCGCCGCGAAGGCCCCATCGGCATGTCCGAGGAGAAGGACGCCGCCCTGCTCGCCGCCGAGCTGGACAACCCCGCCACCCTTCCGCCCGCGCCCCGCGTCATCGTCCCGCAGCTGGAGCCCTCGCCCGGCCTCCCGCCGCGCGCGGCCGTCGGACGTCGCCGGGAGCGCGTCCTCGGCATGCTCGACCGGCTGCCGCACGCCGCCCAGGCCGCCATTCGCGACACCTACGCCAGGGACGGCGCGGCGTACACCCTGCCCAAGCGGGAGCGGATCACCGGGAGCGGCTCGTGATCACCGGCGCGCTGCGGCAGACCGGCCGGCTCTTCGCCCTCGCCGCCGAAGTGACCAGGGCCGTCTTCCGACGCCCTTTCCAGTTCCGGGAGTTCGTCGAGCAGTTCTGGTTCGTCGCCAGCGTCACCATCCTGCCGGCCGCGCTCGTCTCCATCCCGTTCGGCGCCGTGATCGCCCTCCAGGTCGGCTCGCTCACCCAGCAGCTGGGGGCCCAGTCGTTCACCGGAGGGGCCAGTGTCCTCGCCGTCATCCAGCAGGCCAGCCCCCTCATCGTCGCCCTCCTGATCGCCGGCGCCGGCGGCTCCGCCATCTGCGCCGACCTCGGCTCCCGCAAGATCCGGGAGGAGCTCGACGCGATGGAGGTCATGGGCGTCTCGCCCGTGCAGCGGCTGGTCGTCCCGCGCGTCCTCGCCACCATGGCGGTCGCCGTCCTGCTCAACGGCATGGTCTCCGTCGTCGGCACGCTCGGCGGCTACTTCTTCAACATCATCCTCCAGGGCGGCACCCCCGGCGCCTACCTCTCCAGCTTCTCCGCCCTCGCCCAGCTGCCCGACCTCTACATCAGCGAACTCAAGGCCCTGATCTTCGGGTTCATCGCCGGCATCGTCGCCGCCTACCGGGGACTCAACCCCCGCGGCGGCCCCAAGGGGGTCGGCGACGCCGTCAACCAGTCCGTCGTCATCACCTTCATGCTGCTGTTCTTCGTGAACATGGTGCTGACGGGCATCTACCTGCAGATCGTCCCGCCGAAGGGAGGCTGAGCGCGATGGCCTCCCCGTTCGTCTGGCTCGACCGGTCCGGTGACCAGCTCCTGTTCTACGTCAAGGCCCTGCTCTGGGTACCGCGGACACTGCGCCGCTACCTCAGGGAGGTGCAACGGCTGCTGGCCGAGGTCGCCTTCGGCTCCGGCGGCCTCGGCGTCATCGGCGGCACCATCGGCGTCATGATCGCGATGACGCTCTTCACCGGGACCGTCGTCGGCCTCCAGGGCTACGCCGCCCTGGAGCAGATCGGCACCGCCGCGTTCACCGGCTTCGTCTCCGCCTACTTCAACACCCGCGAGATCGCCCCGCTCGTCGCCGGGCTCGCCCTCTCCGCGACCGTCGGCGCCGGATTCACCGCCCAGCTCGGTGCCATGCGCATCAACGAGGAGGTCGACGCCCTCGAAGGCATGGGCATCCGCTCCATGCCGTACCTGGTCACCACCCGCATCATCGCCGGTGTCGTGGCCATCGTCCCGCTGTACGCGATCGGCCTGCTCTCCTCCTACCTGGCCTCGCGCTATGTGACGGTCCTGTTCAACGGCCAGTCCCAGGGCACGTACGACCACTACTTCAACCTCTTCCTGTCACCGACGGACGTCCTGCTCTCGGTGCTGAAAGTGCTGATCTTCAGCGTGATGGTGATCGTCGCCCACTGCTACTACGGCTTCCGCGCCTCCGGCGGCCCCGCCGGCGTCGGCATCGCGGTCGGCCGCTCCGTCCGCAACGCCATCGTGCTCATCAGCGTCACCGACTTCTTCCTGTCGCTCGCCCTCTGGGGCGCGACCACGACCGTGAAGGTGGCGGGGTGAGATGAGCGACTCACGTGCCGAGACCCTGCGCCGCCGGTTCGCCGGCGTGGTCTTCCTCCTGGTGCCCGCCCTGCTCGCCTGGCTCGCGGTCGCCGTCTACGACAAGAAGTTCACCGACTCCGACCCGATCGTCGTCGAGACCGGCAGCGTCGGGAACGAGATGCACCTCGGCGCCGAGGTGAAACTCCGCGGCGTCGTCATCGGCGAGGTCCGCGCCATCGACGCCACCGACGGCGGAGCCCGGCTCACCCTCGCCATGCGGCCCGGAACCCTCCGCCACGTGCCGTCCGACGTCCGCGCCCAGATGCTCCCCACGACCCTCTTCGGGGAACGGTTCGTCGCCCTCGTACCGCCCGGCGACTCCACGGCCGAGCCGCTGGGCCCCGGCGACGTCATCCCGGAGGACCGCTCCAGCAACGCCGTCGAACTCCAGCAGGTCCTCGACAACGTCCTGCCCCTGCTCACCGCCGTCCAGCCGCAGAAGCTCTCGGCCACCCTGTCGGCCGTCTCCCAGGCCCTGGAAGGGCGCGGCGACAAGCTCGGTGACACCCTCACCCGGCTCGACGCCCACCTCCGGGAGTTCAACCCCCACCTTCCCGCCCTCACCCGCGACCTGAAAGAACTCGTGAAGGTCAGCCACCTCTACGCCGACGCCGCCCCGGACATCGTCACGGCGCTCACCGACTTCACCACCACCAGCGGCACCCTCGCCGAGAAGGAGGCCGACCTCGCCGGCGCCCTCGGCTCCACCACCAGGACCGCCCAGGACCTCACCGCCTTCCTGCGCCAGAACAAGAACAACATCATCCGGCTCAGCGCCACCAGCCGCCCCACCCTGCAACTGCTCGCCGAGTACGCGCCGTCCTTCCCCTGCACCCTGCGCACCCTCGCCCAGTTCGTACCGGCCATGGACAAGGCCCTCGGCAAGGGAACGAACCAGCCGGGACTGCACGTCGACGTCACCACCGTGCCCTCGCGCGGCGCGTACGTCCCCGGCCGGGACACGCCGTCGTACGGCTCCGGCGGCGGCCCGCGCTGCTACCCCGTCCCCTACCTCGGCATCCCGGTCGCACCCGCCGTACGGGCCTCCGCGGCCGCCGACCAGGACCTCGGCCCCGCCAACTCCCCGCAGGAGAACGACCTCGTCAACGAACTGCTCGCCCCCGGGGCGAAGAAGCGGCCCGGCGACCTGCCGGACTGGAGCAGCACACTGGTCGGCCCGGCGTTCCGCGGCGCGGAGGTGACCCTCCGATGACGAAACGGCCCACCCCCACGCGCCGCCGCGGACTGACCGGCACGCTCCTGAAGTCCCTCGCGTTCGCCCTGGTCACCGCGCTGGCCACCACCGTCCTCGGCCTCAGCATCGCCAACACCGGGGTCGGCTCCGCCACCCGCTCGTACAAGGCGCTGTTCACCGACGTCACCGGGCTCGTCAAGGGCGACTCCGTGCGCATCGCCGGAGTGAAGGTCGGCGAGGTGACCGACGTACGCGTCGTCGAACGGCGCACCGCCCAGGTCACCTTCTCGGTCCGCGAGGACCGCTCGGTGCCCCGCTCGGCGACCGCCGCCGTGAAGTACCTCAACATGGTCGGGCAGCGCTACGTCTCCCTCGACCGGGGCAGCGGCGACCTGGCCGGCACCCTGCGGGACGGGGACACCATCCCCCTCGCCCGCACCACCCCCGCCCTCGACCTGACCCTGCTCTTCAACGGGTTCAAGCCGCTCTTCGAGGGCCTCTCGCCCGCCGACGTCAACGACCTCGCCGGATCACTCGTACAGGTCCTCCAGGGCGAGAGCGGCACCGTCGACAGCCTGCTGCGCCACATCGGCTCCCTCACCAAGACGGTCGCCGCCAAGGACAAGGTCATCGGCCAGGTCGTCACCCACCTCAACACCGTCCTCACGACCCTCAACAACCGCGAGGCGGCCTTCGACGACCTCGTCGTCACCCTCCAGAAACTCGTCACCGGCTTCAACACCGACCGCAAACCCCTCGGTGAGGCGGTCCAGGCCATCGGCGCCCTCACCACGACGACCGCCGGGCTCTTCCAGGAGGCGCGGGCTCCCCTCAAGAAGGACATCCGCGAACTCGGCAGGCTCTCCGGCACCCTCGGCGAGCACACCCCCGCCATCGAGTCCTTCCTCGCCAACACCCCCGCCAAGATGACCGCCCTGGCACGGCTGTCCTCGTACGGATCGTGGTTCAACCTCTACCTCTGCGAGGCGCGCGTGACCGGCGTGGGAACATCCGACGGCTCGAAGCCGCCGACCGGGATCGCCGTGACCGAACCGAGGTGCCGCGGATGAGCCCCCGCCCCCGGCTCAAGCCGGTCAAGGAGCGCAACCCGATCGCCGTCGCCGTCGCCGGACTGCTGCTCCTCGCCCTGGTCGCCGCCCTGGCCTTCAACGTGGAACGGCTGCCCCTCGTCGGCGACGACACCACCTACAGCGCCGACTTCTCCGAGGCCGCCGGACTCGACGCCGGCGACGAAGTGCGCATCGCCGGCGTCAAGGTCGGCAAGGTCACCGAGGTCTCCCTCGACGGAGCCAAGGTCAAGGTGACGTTCGAGGTCGGCGACGCCTGGGTCGGCGACCGCTCCACCGCCGCCATCGCCATCAAGACCCTCCTCGGCGAGAAGTACCTGGCGCTCGACCCGCTTGGCTCCGACCGGCAGGACCCCGGAACCCGCATCCCGCAGGCGCGCACCACCTCCCCGTACGACGTCACCCAGGCCTTCGAGGACCTCAGCGGCACCGTCGACGCCATCGACACCGCCCGGCTGGCGGAGAGCTTCGAGACGATCTCCGACACCTTCAAGAACTCGCCGCCGCACGTCCGCAACGCCGCCACCGGCCTCTCCGAACTGTCGAAGTCCGTCTCCAAGCGCGACACCGAACTCGCCCGGCTCCTGTCGAACAGCAGGAAGTTCACCAAGACCCTGGAGAACAAGAAGTCCAGCTTCGAGACCCTCATCGAAGACGGCGGTTCCCTGCTCGGCGAACTCCAGAAGCGCCGCGACGCCATCCGGGCCCTCCTCAAGGGCAGCAGGGCGCTCGGCACCGAACTCAGCGGCATCGTCGGCGACAACGACCGGCAGCTCGGCCCCACCCTCAAGGCCCTCGGCCGCGTCACCGGAGTCCTGGAGAAGAACAGCGGCCAGCTCGACAAGACACTCGCGCTGATCGGCCCGTACTACCGGCTCGTCGGCAACACCCTCGGCAGCGGCCGCTGGTTCGACAGCTACCTGTGCGGAGTGGTGCCCCGCACCTATCTGCCCGAGGCCTCGCAGCCCACGACCGGATGCCTGCCGCCGAAACAGAAGGCGACGGCCAAGGGGAGCGGTGAACGATGACCAGACCCAGAAGGCCCCTCGTCGCCGGGCTCGCCCTCGTGCTGCTCGCCGCCTGCGGTCTCGTCGCCGTCCGCGTCCTCGACGACGACGGCACCCGGATCACCGCCTGGTTCGACCGCACGGTCGGCATCTACGCGGGCTCCGACCTGCGCGTCCTCGGCGTACGGGTCGGAGAGGTCGAGTCCGTGGAGCCGCAGGGCACCCGGGTACGCGTCCGGCTCCTCCTCGACGAGGGCGTACGCGTTCCCGCCGACGCCCGGGCCCTCGTCGTCGCCCCGAGCATCGTCGCCGACCGGTACGTGCAGCTCACCCCCGCGTACAGCACCGGCCCCACCCTCGGCGACGGCGCGGAACTGCCCGCCGCCCGCAACCGCACCCCCGTCGAGATCGACCAGCTCTACGACTCGATCACCGAACTGAGCCGGGCACTCGGACCCAACGGCGCCAACTCCACCGGCGCCCTGTCCGAACTCCTCGACACCGGCGCGAAGAACCTCAAGGGCAACGGCACGTCCATCGGCACCTCCATCAAGGAGTTCGGCAAGGCCGCCAAGACCCTCGACGGCAGCAGCGAGGACCTCTTCACCACCCTCGGCCGGCTCCAGACCTTCACCACCATGCTCAAGGACAAGGACGGCGACGTCCGCACCGCGCAGGAACGCCTCGACGAGGTCGTCGGCTACTTCGCGGAGAACAAGGACGACCTCGCGGGCGCCCTCAAGGAACTCGGCAAGGCCCTCGTCCAGGTCAAGGCGTTCATCAAGGACAACCGCGGCGAACTGAAGAAGAACGTCGACCGGCTCGTCCCCCTCACCCAGACCCTCGTCGACCAGCGCGCCTCTCTCGCCGAAGCCCTCGATGTCGCCCCCCTCGCCGCCGGCAATGTCGTCAACGCGTACAACAAGGACACCCGCACCCTGGACGGCCGCGCCAACCTCAACGAGATCAGCATGGGCGGACCGCTGCTCCCGCTGCCGGTGACCGGCGGCTCGGCGTCGACCGGCGGCTCAGGGGGAGCCGGGGGCGCGGTGGGGCCCGGCGGCTCCTCGCCGACCGGCGCTCCCTCGGCGGCCACCGGAAAGGGGGAGCGATGAGACGCCCCGCCCTGCCCACCCGGAGGGCGGCCGGAGCCGGAGCCGTCGGAGTGATCGCGCTCGGCGTCGGGCTCGCCGTCGTCCTCGGCGTGACCCCGGGGAACCCCTTCCGCTTCGACGGCATCGAGGACCTGCCCCTGCCCGGCGGCGCCGACCTCGGCTCCCACCCCTACACGGTCACCGCCGAACTCGACGACGTCCTCAGCCTCGTGCCGCAGTCCGCGGTCAAGGTCAACGACGTCGCCGTCGGCCGCGTCACCGCCATCGAGCTCGGAGCCGACACCTGGTCCGCCCGCGTCACCCTGAAGATCAACGGCGACGTCCGGCTGCCCGCCGACGCGGGCGCCCGCCTGGAACAGTCGAGCCTCCTGGGCGAGAAGTACATCCAGCTCGTCGCCCCGCCCAAGGACGACGGCGAACGGCTCGCCGACGGCGGCGTCATCCCGCTCGCCCGCACCAGCCGCAACACCGAGGTCGAGGAGGTGTTCGGCGCCCTGTCCCTGCTCCTCAACGGCGGCGGCGTCAACCAGCTCAAGACCATCACCCGCGAACTCAACGCGGCGCTCGGCGGACGCGAACCCGAGGTCCGCGCGATGCTCAGACGGGTCAACACCCTCGTCACGACCCTGGACGCCCACCGCGGCGACATCACCCGCGCCCTCGACGGCCTCAACCGGCTCTCCGCCACCCTCGCCGGCCGCAAGAAGGACGTCGACACGGTCCTCACCGGACTCTCTCCCGGTCTCAAGACGCTGGAGAACCAACGGGGTTCTCTGCTGACCATGCTGCGCGCCCTGGACACCCTGTCCGGGGTCGCCGTCACCACCATCGACGCGAGCAAGAAGGACATGGTCGCCGACCTCAAGGCCCTCGCGCCCACCCTCACGGCACTCGCGGACGCCGGTGCCGACCTGCCCGAATCGCTCCAGGTACTGCTCACCTACCCCTTCACCGACGAAGTGCTGCGGGGGGTCAAGGGCGACTACCTCAACACCTATCTGCACCTCGCCGCCGCCCCGGGAACCCAGGTGATCCCGCCGCTGATCCCCAGGACCGAACCCACGCCCACGCCCACCCCCACCCCGTCCGACCCGGGTCCGGCCGCCCGCGGGGGAACCGGGGCGAGCGGCCGGATCCCGAGCACGCACCCGCCCCTGCCGCTGCCCCCGGCCACCCCGCCGAAGGACGGAGGCGAGACCCGGTGATCACCCGTACCGTACGGCTGAAGAACCTCGCCTTCCTCGTCATCGCCGTCCTCGTCCTCGGCTTCGTCGGCGTCCGCTACGCCGACCTCGGCCGCTACGCCGGCGTCGCCGACCACTACACGGTGCGGGTCCATCTCGCCCGCACCGGCGGCCTGTTCACCCATTCCGACGTCACCTACCGGGGCGTCTCCGTGGGACGGGTCGGCGACATCGGTCTGACCGCCGAAGGCGTCGTGGCCGAACTGCGCATCAAGAAGTCCGCTCCGAGGATCCCCGCCGACGCGCGGGCCGTGGTCGCCGGACTCTCCGCCGTCGGCGAGCAGTACATCGACCTGCGCCCCGAGAGCGACGACGGCCCCTTCCTCGCCGACGGCGCCCGCATCGAACAGTCCGACACCCAGGTACCGGCACCGGTCACCGACGTGCTCGCGAGCATGAACGACCTCACCGGCTCCGTACCCCTGGAGTCCCTGCGCACGGTCGTCGACGAACTCGGCAAGGCCTTCCAGGGACACGGCGACGACCTCCAGGTCCTCCTGGACAGCGGCAGCCGTTTCGTCCAGGCCGCCGACACGTCGCTGCCTGCCACCACCCGGCTCATCGACGACGGGGAGGTCGTCCTGCGCACCCAGGCCGAGGAGAGCCGCGCCATCCGGGACTTCGCCACCGGCGCGCGCACCCTGGCCACCACCCTCAAGGGCTCCGACGGCGACCTGCGCCGCCTCCTCGCCGTCACCCCCGACGCGACCGGCCAGGTCAGCGGACTCCTGCGCGATCTCGACCCGAGCCTGAGCGTCGTCCTCGCCAACCTCCTGACCACCTCGGAGATCGCCGTCACCCGGCAGCGCGGCATGGAGGAACTGTTCGTGAAGTACCCGACGGCCGTCTCCGCCGGAGCCACCGCCGTCGAAGGAGGCCGCATGAACTTCGGCATGGCCGTCACCTTCTTCAAGCCGCTGCCCTGTACCTCGGGATACGGCGCCACGCGCTACCGCAACGGTCTCGACCTGGGCACCGCGCCCGCCCTCAACACCGGCGCCTCCTGTACGGGCTCCGCCGCGGCCGGGGTCAACGTACGCGGCTCGGCCCACGCGCCGAAGGGCGGCCGCGTCCCCGTACCGGCCCGGCCCGGCTCCCTGCCCTCGGGCAGCGCGCGCACCACGACGGACACGGGGCGGGCGCTGCCCGGGGCGCTCGCGCTGCCCGGCCAGAACGGCGGGCCGACGGACATGGCCGGTCTCCTCGGCCTGAACACCGGCGGCACCCGATGAGGCGGGGCCGGATCCTCGGCGCCGGCGCCCTCGTCGTGGCCCTGGGCTTCTGCGGCACCGGCGCCTGGACCTACGCACAGGCCCGTACCGACGAGGGCCTCGCCTTCAGCCGCGAACGGGACACGGCGCTCGCCGAGGGCCGGGACCGTCTCACCGTCCTCAACTCCCTCGACGCCTCGACCCGCGAGCACGCCGCAGCGGGCATCCGGGCCTGGCGCGACGCCTCCACCGGACCGCTCCGCACCGAACTGGGGCGTACCACACCCGCGGTGGGCGCCTCGGCGCGCGCCACGGTCACCGAGGCCGCCCTCACCGCGCTCGACACGAGAGCCGGTACGGCGAAACTCATCGCGACCGTCCGCGTCGACGTCACCCCGCGCGGAGGCGGCGCCGCGACCACCGACCGCAAGCGCCTGGAGGCGGTCCTGACGCGCACCGGCGAGGACACCTGGAGAGTCGCGGCGCTGAGCGCGGTCCCCGTCGCCGGAGCCGAGGAGAACGAGGACGAATGACGCGACTCTTGCGCAGGACGACGACCGCCCGGTCGACCGAGCCCGCGACCGACGGGGGAGAGGCACCGGAGCAACCGGAGGAGACGGCCGTCGCCACGACGAGAACCCCGGCCGTCGCCACGACGAGAACCCCGGCGGTCGCCGCAGCCGAGGCCCCGGGCGATGCCGCACCCGAAGCCCCGGGCGGCGCCACGACCCTCGTCGAGGGGGAGCCGGAGGCCACGGACGGGGACGCGGAGGTCCCCGTCCGCTCCTTCCCCGCCACCTGGCAGAAGGCGGCCCTCGTCTCGGCCGTCGCCGCCCTGCTCCTCGCCGGGAGCGCCTTCTTCCACGGCGCCCACCAGCTCACGTCGACCTCATCGGCACGCAACCACGCGCTCACCGACGCCGGGGCCACCGCCCGCGTCGGCGGTGACGTCGGCGAGGGCCTCGCCCGGATCTTCTCCTACACACCCGCGAGCGACGACGCTGTGGAGCGTTCCGCCGGAACCGTCCTCGCCGGACGCGCCGCCCGTCAGTACGCGGACCTGTTCGCCCAGGTCCGCGCGAAGCTCGTCGAGCAGCGCATCACCCTCAGCACCCAGACCGTCCGCACCGGCGTGATCGAACTCGACGAGGACAGCGCGCGCCTCCTCGTGTTTCTCGACCAGACCTCGCGCCGGGACGACGCGCGTCAGGACGAGCCGACCGCCACGTCCGCGGCGGCCCAGCTCACCGTCACCGCGAAGTTCCAGGGCGAGCGGTGGCTGATCGTCGACATCAAGGCCCGCTGACCATGAGCGGGAGACGGGAGCACCCCATGACACGTCCGGTCCGCACCCCGGCGGGCATCCGCCCGGCCCTGGCCGTGGCCCTCGTGCTCACCCTCGCCGCGGGTGCCTCCGCGGCATGGGCCGGCCGGGACTGGTACGCGGCCGCCCATGACGACTCCGCCGCGTACGCCGTGCAGCGCGACGAGGCGCTCGCCGCCGGGGAGCAGGCCGTGCAGAACCTCAACACCCTGGACCACAAACGGGTGGAGCAGGGGCTCGACCTCTGGGAGTCCTCCACGACCGGTGCACTGCACGAACAACTGGTCGAGGGCCGCAAGGAGTTCACGGGCCAGGTGAGGGCCGCGAGGACGGTGACCACCGCCCGGGTGCTGTCCGGGGCCGTCACGGAACTGGACGACCGGGCGGGGCGGGCCCGGCTGCTCGTCGCTCTGCGCATCACCGTCACGACGCCCGACAGCAAGAGCACGGACAAGGACAGCCGCATGCTCGGCGAACTCACCCGCACCGACGGCCACTGGAAGCTCAGTGCGCTGGGGCAGGCCCCGGTGGGCGGCACGGCGGTCGGCTGACCGGCCCGTACCGCGACAGCCGCCCGCACCCGAAAGGACACGCACGATGCCGACGCCCCGCCACCACCTCAACCGCCAGCGCCGCCGCCGGGCCGCCCTCGCCGACCAGTCGGGACCCGGCGGCAGGACCCGTACGCCCGCGGGTGTGCTCACGGAACCCGCCCCGCGCACCGGTGAACGACCGGCGGCGAAGTCCGTACGGGAGACGGCCGCGGAGCCGAAGGGGGAGACGGGGGCCCGCCGGACGACCGACGGCCGGAAGACCGGCGGTGAGGGGACCACCCGCGAGACGACCGGTGGCCGGAGGGCCGGCCGCGTCCCCCTCGCCGTCCTGTGCCTCCTGACGCTTCTGCTCGGCGGCTTCGCCGGCTGGGCGTACAGCAGGGCGGGCGAGCTCCGTGACGACCCCGCGCGCGGCAACACCGCGCTCACGGATCTCGCCCGCACCAGCGAGATCAAGGGGCAGACGGGCGCCGCCGTCGCCGCGCTGTTCTCGTACGACCACGCCGACACCACCCCCTTCGAGCGGGCCGGCAAGACGCTCCTGACGGGCAAGGCCGTCGCCCAGCACCGGACGCTGCTGGGCGGGGTGCTCGCCAAGGCGGCCGAGCAGAAGACGGTGATCACCACGACCGTCACCGACAGCGCGGTGGAGCGGATCGACGGCGACCGCGCCCGCGTCCTGGTCTACGCCGACCAGAGCAGCGTGAGCACGGCCGGCCTGCCGTCGAAGGGCAAGACGGCCAAGGCCGGGGACCAGGGTGTCTACGCGGGCGCGATGTTCGCCGTGGACGTCGTGCTCCGCGACGGCCGCTGGCTCGTCGAGAACATCGACACCTTCGGCCGCTGAGCCGGCCTCGGGGGCGTCCGTGTCGTCGTCAGCGGCTCGGCCGGCCGTCCGTGGGGGCCGCTTGCTGCTTGCGGCGGCGGTGGGCCGCGACCCGTGCGCGTGACGCGCAGGTGGTGGAGCAGTAGCGGCGGGGGCTTCCGGGCCCGGTGCCGAGGTAGAAGTTCCGGCAGTTCGAGGCCTCGCACGCACCCCAGGTGACCCGCCCGTGCTCGCTGAGGATCCGCGCGAGTGCCAGGGCGCCGGAGGCGAGGAACCAGGTGCCCCAGCCGGCGTCGTCGCCGTGGTCGACGTGCAGGTGCCAGGCGTGCCCGTCGTGGCGGGAGAGCCGGGGCGCGGAGGCGTGCGCGGCGAGCACGCGGTTGAGGGCGAGCGCGGCCCGGTCGATGTCGGCCTCGGCGAGGATCCCGGACATCAGAACGGCCGCGTCCCGCAGTTCCCGGGCGTCCTCGTCGGAGAACGCGGCTCCGGTCAGGTCGTCGGGGCTCTCGTCATGGTGGGCGAGGAGCTCCGCGAGCGCGGCCCGGGAGAGGTCCGGGGTGGTCCGTACCGCGCTCGCGATGTCGATCAAGCGCTGGGCGGGCTGGAAGCCCTGCTGGTTCACGGCGCGCCCTCCATGCCGTAGATGCCTGTCGTCGCCGCCGGCCGGGGGTGCCCGGTCCGGCCTTCGCCTCTACTGTAACGTCTTTACGTGATAAGCCGTTACGGAAGGGGACGGGCATGTCCGGGCTCGGGGGCACCAGGCTCTACCTGGCGACGGCGTTCTGTGCGCGGACGGCCGAGGAAGGCATGGCGGTGGGGGTGGTGATGCTCGCCGCGCAACGCCTCGACGACGCGACACAGGGCGCTGTCGTCCTGGCGGCGTGGATGGCCCCGCACGTCCTGGCGGCCCCGACGGCCGGCGCCCTGGCGGCCCGCGCACGGCGGCCCAGGGCGTTCTACTCGGTCGCCCTCGCGGGCTTCGCCGCAGCCATCGCCGCCCTGTCGATGAGCGTCGGGCGCCTTCCCCTGCCCGCGGTGCTCGTCATCGCCGCGGCGGGCGGCTGTTGCGGCCCGGTCGTCTCCGGCGGTCTCTCCAGCCTGCCGGCCCTGATGCTCGGCCCCGGCCCGGAGCAGGACCGTGCCTACGCCCTGGACGCCTCGGTCTACAACGCCGCCGGCGTCGTCGGCCCGGCAGCGGCCGGGTCGGCTGCCGCGGCGGTGGGCTCCGGTGCGGCCTTGGCGGCCCTGGCCGTGGCCGCGGCAGCCGCGGCGGTGCTCGCCTGCGCGCTGCCCCTGCCTCCGCGCCCGGCCGCCCGGCCGGACGCCTCAGCGGTACGGGGTGACCTGATCGCCGGTCTGGTGGCGGTCTGGGGCAGCAGGGAACTGCGGGCGATCACCACGGCCACCTCTCTGGCCTTCGTCGGGCTCGGCGCCTTGACCACGACCGCCGTCCTCCTCGCCGACAGCCAGCGGCGCCCCGGCACGGGCGGCTGGCTGATGACCGCGTTCGCCGCGGGCGCCCTGGCCGGCTCCCTCGCCCTCGCCCGGCTGCGGCCGGCCGCGGACCCCGTCCGCCTCGCCGTGACCGGCCTGGCCGGCACCGGACTCGCACTCGCCGTGGCGGCCCTTGCCCCGGGGCCGCTCACCTGCGCGGCCGCCTTCGCGGCCGCCGGGGTGTGCGACGGCCTCCTGCTGACCGCCACCCTGCGCCTGCGCGCGGACCACGCACCGCCGAACCGCCGGACCCAGGTGTTCACCATCGGTGCCGGGCTGAAGGTCTCGGCCGCGGCGCTCGGGGCCGCTCTCGTCGGAGGGGCCGGTTCGGGCTCGGCCGCCTGGGACCTGGCCGCCATCGCGGCCCTGCACATCGTGGCGGCGGTGGTCTACGCGGGCATCCGGCGGCGGCCCGGCTCCCGGAAGGAGCCTACGGTGATCAACGAGGCCGTGCGCCGCTGAGGTCCGTCCGGCAGCGCATCGGCCCCCCCCGTCAGGCCGCCCGGGTCGCCACGAGTACGGTCGCGTACCGCTCCTCGCAGCTCAGGACGTGTGCCTCCAGACCGCAGGCGGTGACCGCGTCCACCGCCCGCTCGGCCTGCCGCTCGCTCGTCTCGACCAGCAGCCGCCCGCCGGGCGCCAGCCACTCCGGTGCCTCGGCGGCGACCCGACGCAGCACGTCGAGACCGTCCGGGCCGCCGTCGAGGGTGACGAGCGGCTCGTGGTCGCGGGCTTCAGGGGGCAGCAGCCCGATGTCCCCCGTGGGCACGTAGGGCACGTTGGCGACCAGGACCTCGACACGGCCCCGCAGTTCCGGGGGCAGCGGGGCGAAGAGGTCGCCCTCGTACACCCGGCCGCCGCGCGGTTCGACGTTCCGGCGGGCGCAGCGCACCGCCGCCGGTTCGATGTCCGAGGCGTGCACCTCCGCGCCCTCGACCCGGTCGAGCAGGACCGCGCCCGCCGCGCCGGAGCCGCAGCACAGGTCCACGCAGACGGCGCCCGGCGGGGCCAGGTCCACCGCGTGCTCGATCAGGAACTCCGTACGGCGCCGGGGGACGAACACCCCGCCGTCCACCTCGATGCGCAGCCCGGCGAACTCGGCCCAGCCCACGACGTGCTCCAGGGGCAGGCCCGAAGCCCGCCGCTCGACCATCAGGTCCAGCTCGGCGGGCCCGGCCGCCGCCGCGAGCAGCATCTCCGCCTCCTCCTCGGCGAAGACACAGCCCGCGGCCCGCAGTCGCTCGACGACCCCCGTGTCGCTCACGACGTCAGACAAGCTGGGCCTCGATCGCGGAGACGATCTCGGGGGCGCCGGGCTCGGTGCGCGGACGGAAGCGGGTGACCAGGCCGTCGCGGCCGATCAGGAACTTCTCGAAGTTCCACTGGACGTCACCGGCCTCGCCCTCGGCGTCGGCGACCTTCACCAGCTCCGTGTAGAGCGGGTGGCGGGCCTCGCCGTTGACGTCGAGCTTCTCCAGGAGCGGGAAGGAGACGCCGTACGTCGTCGAGCAGAAGGTCTGGATCTCCTCGGCGCTGCCGGGCTCCTGGCCCGCGAACTGGTTGCAGGGCACGCCGAGCACGGTGAAGCCGCGGTCGCCGTACTCCTTCTGCAGCTTCTCCAGACCCTCGTACTGCGGGGTCAGGCCGCACTTGGAGGCGACGTTCACGACCAGGACCGCGCGGTCCCGGTAGTCGGCAAGGGAGACCGGATCGCCGGTCAGGGTCTTCAGCGGGATGTCGTACAGGCTCATGGACTGCTCCTCGTGGGGATAGGGTTTGATCTCAGCATGGGAGACGAACCACTGGCAATCTCGATCGATTCCGGACCCGAGGGGGAACCGGGGTCCCGACCGCGCCGGATCCTCTGCCGCCTCTGCGGCCGTCCCCTCACCGGCGCCGACTCCCGCCGCACGGGCCTCGGCCCCACCTGCGACGCCAGACTCCATCCGCCGGCGCCCGACATCCGCACCCGCCGCCACGAGGTGGACCAGGACACCCTCCCGGGCATCGACCAGGCCCTGTAGGGCCCTTGGGCGGGAACCCGGTGACGCTACCAGCCGGAAAAAAGATCGCCCAGCCGTTTCCCCGTCGGCACAGTGGGCCCCGATGAGACTGAAACCCGAGCACCCGGAGTCCTGAGATGTCGACCCTGCGCGTCACCGCCGAAGTCCTGACCGTCCATCCCCATCCGAACGCCGACGCCCTGGAGCTGGCACAGGTCGGCCTCTACCGGGCCGTCGTCGCCAAGGGCGCGTATCGGACCGGGGACGCCGCCGTCTACATCCCGGAGCAGGCCGTGCTGCCCACCGCGCTCGTCGAGGAGCTCGGGCTCACGGGACGGCTCGCCGGCGGGAACTCGGACCGGGTCAAGGCCGTACGGCTGCGCGGGGAGCTGTCGCAGGGAATCGTGTGCCGGCCCGGCGCGCTGGCCGATGCCGACCTGGCCCTTGCGGCGGCCGAGCGGACCGATTTCGCGGAGACGCTGGGGATCACCAAGTGGGTGCCGCCGATACCGCCGACCATGAGCGGTGACGTGGAGGTCGCGCCCGACCTGTTGCCCTGGGTCGACATCGAGAACCTTCAGCGGTATCCGGAGATCTTCGAGCCCGGCGAGCCCGTCGTCCTGACGGAGAAGCTCCACGGCACGGCCTGCCTGATGACCTTCCTCGCCGAGGAGGGACGCGTCCACGTCTCGTCCAAGGGCTTCGGGTCGAAGGGCCTGGCCCTCCAGGAGGACCCGCGCAACCTGTACTGGCGCGCCGTCCACGGTCACGGCCTGCCCGCCGTCGCCGAGCGAGTGGCGAAACGTCTCGGCGCCCGCCGGGTCGGCTTCTTCGGCGAGGTCTACGGCTCCGGGGTGCAGGACCTGGCCTACGGCGCCGACGCCCGCTCCGAGACCGTCGGCTACGCGCTGTTCGACGTGTCGGCCGAGATCGACGGTCGGGTGGTGTGGCTGGACCCGGCCGAGGTCCTGGAGGCCGGCGAGGTCCCGCTCGTACCGCGGCTGTACTCCGGCCCGTACGACCTGGACACGGTCCTCGTCCACGCGAGCGGCCGGGAGACCGTCTCGGGACGGGAGACCCACCTGCGGGAGGGCGTCGTGATCCGGCCCGCGACCGAGCGGTACAGCCCGGTCGTCGGCGGCCGGGCCATCGCCAAGGCGGTCAGCCCGGCCTACCTGACGCGGAAGGGCGGCACCGAGTACGAGTGACGGGACGGGACCGGGCCTGACCGGCCCTGTCCGGTCGGGCACCCGGCTCAGAGCTTCCTGAAGAGGCCCTCCTGAACCACCGACACCAGGAGCTGCCCCTCGCGGTCGTAGATCCGGCCCCGCGCGAGTCCCCGGCCGCCCGTCGCGATCGGGGACTCCTGGTCGTACAGGAACCACTCGTCCGCGCGGAACGGCCGGTGGAACCACATCGCGTGGTCCAGCGACGCCATGTCGAAGCTCCGCGGGCCCCAGAGCGGCTCGATCGGGATGCGTACCGCGTCCAGGAGCGTCATGTCCGAGGCGTACGTCAGGGCGCAGGTGTGGATCAGCGGGTCGTCGCCGAGCGGCCCCACGGCCCGCATCCACACCGCGCTCCGCGGATCCGCGCCCTTGACCTCGTCCTGGTTCCAGCGCAGCCGGTCCACGTACCGGATCTGGAAGGGCTGCCGACGGGCCATTCTCTCCAGGGCCTCCGGCAGGGCGCCGAGGTGTTCGCGGATCTCGTCGGCGAGGTCCGGGAGGCTCTCCGGGTCGGTCAGGTGCCGCGGCGGCAGCTGATGCTCGAACGCGCCCTCCTCCGGCTTGTGGAAGGAGGCCGTCAGATTGAAGATCGTCCGGCCCTCCTGCACGGCCGTGACCCGGCGGGTCGTGAACGACCGCCCGTCCCGCACCCGCTCCACCTGGTACACGATCGGCACGCCGGGCCGGCCCGGCCGCAGGAAGTAGGAGTGCAGCGAGTGCACCGGCCGGTCGCCCTCGGTGGTGCGGCCGGCCGCGACGAGGGCCTGCCCGGCGACCTGCCCGCCGAAGACCCGCTGCAGCGACTCCTGCGGGCTCCGCCCGCGGAAGATGTTGACCTCGATCTGCTCCAGGTCGAGCAGATCGACGAGCCTCTCGGCGGGATTGGTCACGTCAGCCCTCTCCTCTACAGCTGTCCGACGGACGTCACGCGGACGACCGCACGGCCCTCCTCGTCGGAGGCCGCGAGATCCACCTCCGCGCTGATGCCCCAGTCATGGTCGTTGTTCGGGTCGGCGAAGGTCTGCCGGACGCGCCACAGGCCGTGGGCCGCGTCCTCCTCGATGGCGAGCAGCTTCGGGCCGCGCGCGTCGGGGCCCGTACCGAGGTCGTCGTACTCGTCCCAGTACGCGTCCATCGCCTCGCCCCACGCGTCCGCGTCCCAGCCCGCCTCGGCGTCCATCTCGCCGAGCGCGTCCACGTTGTCGAGGGCCGCCAGCTCCACCCGGCGGAACATCGCGTTGCGCACCAGGACCCGGAAGGCGCGGGCGTTGGCCGTGACCGGCTTGACCTGGTCGGCCTTCTCCTGGGCCTCCTCCGCCGTCTGGACCTCCGGGTTGGCGAGCTGCTCCCACTCGTCGAGCAGCGAGGAGTCCACCTGGCGCACCATCTCGCCCAGCCAGGCGATCAGGTCCTCCAAGTCCTCGGTCTTCAGGTCGTCGGGGATCGTGTGGTCGAGCGCCTTGTACGCGCTCGCGAGGTACCGCAGGACGATGCCCTCGGTGCGCGCCAGCTCGTACCAGGAGGTGAACTCCGTGAAGGTCAGCGCCCGTTCGTACATGTCACGGATGACCGACTTCGGCGACACCGGGTGGTCGCCGACCCACGGGTGCGACTTCCGGTAGATGTTGTACGCGTGCCAGAGCAGCTCCTCGAGCGGCTTCGGGTACGAGATGTCCTGGAGCCGCTCCATCCGCTCCTCGTACTCGACGCCGTCCGCCTTCATCTGCCCGACGGCCTCGCCGCGCGCCTTGTTCTGCATGGCGGCGAGGATCTGGCGCGGGTCGTCGAGCGTCGACTCGACGACGGAGACCATGTCCAGGGCGTACGAGGGGGACTCGGGGTCGAGCAGGTCGAAGGCGGCGAGGGCGAACGTCGACAGCGGCTGGTTGAGCGCGAAGTCCTGCTGGAGGTCGACCGTGAGGCGGATCGTGCGGCCCTCGGCGTCCGGGGTGTCCAGCTGCTCCACCACACCGCCGTCGAGCAGGGAGCGGTAGATCGCGATGGCCCGGCGGATGTGCCGCAGCTGCGCCTTGCGCGGCTCGTGGTTGTCCTCCAGGAGCTTGCGCATCGCCTCGAAGGCGTTGCCCGGGCGGGCGATCACCGAGAGCAGCATGATGTTGGTGACCTTGAAGCGCGAGGTCAGCGGCTCCGGCTCGGCGTCGATGAGCCGGTCGAAGGTGGTGTCGCTCCAGGCGACGAAGCCTTCCGGCGCCTTCTTGCGGACCACCTTGCGGCGCTTCTTCGGGTCGTCGCCGGCCTTGGCGAGCGCCTTCTCGTTCTCGATGACGTGCTCGGGCGCCTGGGCGACGACCAGACCGGCGGTGTCGAAGCCGGCCCGGCCGGCGCGGCCGGCGATCTGGTGGAACTCGCGCGCGCGCAGGGTCCGCACCCGGTTGCCGTCGTACTTCGTGAGGGCGGTGAAGAGCACCGTACGGATGGGAACGTTCACGCCCACGCCGAGCGTGTCCGTCCCGCAGATCACCTTCAGGAGGCCGGCCTGCGCCAGTTTCTCGACGAGCCGCCGGTACTTCGGCAGCATGCCCGCGTGGTGCACGCCGATGCCGTGCCGGACGTAACGCGAGAGGTTCTGGCCGAACTTGGTGGTGAAGCGGAAGTTGCCGATCAGCTCGGCGATCTTGTCCTTCTCCTCGCGCGTGCACATGTTGATGCTCATCAGCGACTGCGCGCGCTCGACGGCCTGCGCCTGCGTGAAGTGCACGATGTAGACGGGCGCCTGCCTGGTCTCCAGAAGCTCCGTCAGCGTGTCCGTGATCGGGGTCAGCCGGTACTCGTAGGAGAGCGGCACCGGCCGGGTCGCCGAGCGGACCACCGAGGTCGGCTTGCCCGTGCGCCGGGTCAGGTCCTTCTCGAACATCGACACGTCACCGAGCGTCGCCGACATGAGGACGAACTGTGCCTGGGGGAGTTCCAGGATCGGGATCTGCCACGCCCAGCCGCGGTCCTGCTCGGCGTAGAAGTGGAACTCGTCCATGACGACCTGGCCGATGTCGGCGTACTTGCCGTCCCGCAGCGCGATCGACGCCAGCACCTCGGCCGTACAGCAGATGACCGGTGCGTCCGCGTTCACGGAGGCGTCGCCGGTCAGCATGCCGACGTTCTCGGTGCCGAAGATCTTGCACAGGTCGAAGAACTTCTCCGACACCAGCGCCTTGATCGGCGCGGTGTAGAAGGTCACCTGGTCGTTCGCGAGCGCGGTGAAGTGGGCAGCCGCCGCGACCAGCGACTTTCCCGATCCGGTGGGCGTGGAGAGGATCACGTTGGCCCCGGAGACGACCTCGATCAGCGCCTCTTCCTGGGCCGGGTAGAGCGTGATGCCCCGGTCCTCGGCCCAGGAGGAGAAGGCCTCGAAGAGGGCGTCGGGGTCGGCGGTCGGCGGCAGCTGATCGATAAGGGTCACGCCCCCATCTTGCCTGGATTCCGCCCGGATGAGGGAACCGGCCACCGGTTCGAAGATCACGGACGATAGGCTCGTCCGTCGACCGGTCGTCAACTGAGCGCCGGCAGGGGAGAAACGGGGCGGGCCAACCATGATGGGACCGGCACACTCGCTGTCCGGAGCGGCGGCCTGGCTGGGTGTCGGAGCGGCCGCGGCGGCCTTCGACCGCCCGATGCCGTGGCCGGTTCTCGTCGTCGGCGCACTCATCTGCGCGGGCGCGGCCCTCGCCCCCGACCTGGACCACAAGTCAGCGACCATCTCGCGGGCCTTCGGACCGGTCTCCAAGGGCCTGTGCGAGATCGTCGACAAGCTGTCGTACGCCGTCTACAAGGCGACCCGCTCCTCCGCCGACCCCCGCAGGTCGGGCGGCCACCGGACCCTGACCCACACCTGGCTCTGGGCGGTCCTGATCGGCGGCGGCGCGTCCGTCGCCGCGGTCACCGGCGGCCGGTGGGCGGTGCTCGCGATCCTCTTCGTGCACCTGGTCCTCGCCGTGGAGGGCCTGCTGTGGCGGGCCGCCCGGATGTCCAGCGACGTCCTGGTCTGGCTGCTCGGCGCGACCAGCGCGTGGATCCTGGCGGGCGTCCTCGACCAGCCGGGCAACGGCGCGGACTGGTTCTTCACCGGCCCCGGCCAGGAGTACCTGTGGCTCGGGCTTCCGATCGTGCTCGGTGCCCTCGTCCACGACATCGGCGACGCGCTCACCGTCTCCGGCTGCCCGATCCTGTGGCCCATCCCGGTCGGCCGGAAGCGGTGGTACCCGCTCGGCCCGCCGAAGGGCATGCGCTTCCGGGCCGGCAGCTGGGTCGAGCTGAAGGTCCTGATGCCCGCGTTCATGGTGCTCGGCGGGGTGGGCGGAGCCTCGGCGCTCGGCTTCCTCTAGCTAGCCGCTGGTCTTCGGTACCCCGAGCGTCGTCACGAGCCGGTTCAGCTCCTCCTGGAACAGCTTGTCCGGGCTCGTGGTCTGGCGGCCCAGATGCCCGTACACCTCCAGGGCGACGAGTCCGTGCAGATGCCCCCAGAGCCGTAGCGCGAGGGCGACGCCGGCCGGCGGCAGGTCGGGGAAGGCCGGGCGCACCTTGTCGAGCAGCCCGGCGTCGAAGTCGTCCCAGCCGAACGCGCTGTCCCGGTAGAGCGGTTCGGCGTACGGCCAGGCCGCCGCGGCGAGTCCGGCGAGGCCGGTGCAGACCCGGCGGGCCGCGTCCGGCGCGGGCCCTTCCTCGGGCGCCCGGTAGCCCGGCACGGGGTCGCCGTACACGAGCCGGAAGCCCTCGGGGTTGGCCAGGGCCCATGTGCGGAAGGCGCGGGCCCAGGCGAGGATCCGGGTGGCGGGGCCCTCGGCGGGGGCGTGCGCCCAGGCCGCCTCCACGGCGTCGGCGAGCGCCGAGTACACATCGTCGATGAGCGTGGTGACCAGGTCGTCGCGGGTGGCGAAGTAGCCGTAGATCGCGTTGGCCGTCATTCCCATCTCGCGCGCGATGGCCCGCAGGGTGATGGCGTCGGGACCGCCCGAGGCCATCAGGCCCAGAGCCGTGTCCTTGATCTCGGCGGTGGTCTCGGCCCGCAGCCGCTCGCGGCGGCCGCGCCCGGCCGGAGCCGTCCCCGTGGTCGTTCCCGATGTCCCGGTCATGCGGGCAGCCTATCCCTCTCCTGGTCGCCGTATGGAAACTGCACGCCGTGCACTTCACGGCGTATAGTTTTCTCACGGCGTCACGTCGGTGGCGACCGAGGGTGTGAGCACAGGGGAGAGCCATGCACATCGGAGTCGTCGGAGCCACCGGAACCATCGGCAGCCGCGTCGTCGCGGAGGCCCTGGAGCGAGGGCACCACATCAGGGCCTTCAGCCGCGACGCCACCGGGGCGGCGGCGCGGGAGACCCGCGAGAACATCACCTGGGCGAGCCTCGACGTCCTCGACCCGGCCGGCATCACCGCCGCCCTGCCCGGACTCGACGTCCTCATCAGCGCCTTCCAGCCCGGAAACGCAGCCCGGGACATGGCGGACACCGTCCGGCGCTCGATCGCCGACGCCGGGGTCTACGCCACCGCGGCCCGCGCCCTGCTCAAGGCCCTCGAAAGCCACCCGAGGACCCGGCTCATCGTGGTCGGCGGCGCGGGCAGCCTGGAGGTCGAGCCCGGCGTCGTGCTCGCCGACGCGGAGGAACGGCTCCACGAGACCCTCGACGAAGTCGGCCTGCCCCGCGCCTACGCGGCGGCGGTACGCGGCCACCGCGACGCACTGAACGTGCTGCGCACCTCCAACCGCCGCTGGACCTACTTCAGCCCCGCCGAGGACATCGCCCCCGGCGAGCGCACCGGCCGCTTCCGCGTCGGCGAGGACCAGCCGGTCCGCGACGCCGAGGGGCGCAGCCGCGTCTCGGCGGAGGACGCGGCCGTCGCCCTCGTCGACGAGGCGGAGCTGCCGCGCTTCGTCCAGCGCCGTTTCACCGTCGGCTACTGATCAGGGCCCGGGAGAAACGGGCCGGGCCGGAGCGTCGTACGACACCCCGGCCCGGCCCGTTTCCCACGGGCGTCACCCGTGCCACGACCTCCACAGCGCCGCGTACGCCCCGTCCGCCGCGACCAGTTCCGCGTGGCTGCCCAGCTCGCTGATCCGGCCGGACTCGATCACCGCGATCAGATCGGCGTCGTGCGCGGTGTGCAGCCGGTGCGCGATGGCCACGACCGTCCGCCCGTCCAGGACCCGGCCGAGGGACCGCTCCAGATGCCGGGCCGCGCGCGGGTCGAGCAGCGAGGTCGCCTCGTCCAGGACCAGGGTGTGCGGGTCCGCGAGGACGAGCCGGGCCAGCGCGATCTGCTGGGCCTGCGCCGGAGTCAGCGCACGGCCGCCCGAGCCGACCTCGGTGTCCAGGCCCTCGTCTAGCCCCCGTGCCCAGACCTCCGCGTCCACCGCCGTGAGCGCCCCCCACAGCTCGGTGTCCGTGGCCCCCGTCCGGGCCAGGAGCAGATTGTCGCGGAGCGAGCCCACGAAGACGTGGTGCTCCTGGTTGACCAGGGCCACGTGCTCACGGACCCGCTCGGCGGGCATCCGCGCCAGCTCGGCCGCGCCGAGGGTGACCGAGCCGGTTCTCGGGGCGTAGATGCCCGCGAGGAGGCGGCCGAGGGTCGACTTGCCGGCGCCGGACGGGCCGACCAGCGCCAGCCGGGTGCCGGGGGCCACCTTCAGGGACACCTCGTGCAGCACGTCGACACCCTCGCGGTAGCCGAACCTGACGTCGTCCGCCCGGACGGCCCGGCCCTCGGGCCGTACCTCCCTGTCGCCGGCCTCCGGCTCGATGTCACGGACGCCGACGAGCCGCGCCAGGGACACCTGCGCGACCTGGAGTTCGTCGTACCAGCGGAGCACGATGCCGATCGGGTCCACCAGCATCTGGGAGAGCAGCGCGCCCGTCGTCAGCTGCCCGACGTCGATCCAGCCCTGGAGGACGAACACCCCGCCCAACAGGAGCACCGCGAGCAGCACCGTCGTATGGGTGAGGTTGACGGCGGGGAAGAGCACCGAGCGCAGGAAGAGCGTGTACCTCTCCCAGGCGACCCACTCCGAGATCCGCCGGTTCGACAGCGCGATCCGCCGCGCGCCGAGGCGGTGCGACTCGACCGTGCGGCCCGCGTCGACCGTCTCGGCGAGCGCGGCGGCCACCGCCGCGTACCCCGCGGACTCCGAGCGGTACGCGGCCGGCGCCCGCCGGAAGTACCACCGGGAGACCACGATCAGCAGCGGCGCGGCGAGCAGCGCGGCCGGCGCGAGCGGCGGCGCCGTGACCGCGAGGCCGCCGAGCAGCAATCCGGCCCACACGACACCGATGGCCAGCTGGGGCACGGCCTCGCGCATCGCGTTGGAGAGCCGGTCGACGTCCGTGGTGATCCGGGAGAGCAGGTCGCCCGTACCGGCCCGTTCCAGGACGCCCGGCGGCAGGCCGACCGCGCGGACGAGGAAGTCCTCCCGCAGGTCGGCGAGCATCTCCTCGCCGAGCATGGCCCCGCGCAGCCGGACGAGCCGGACGAAGAGGGTCTGGATGAGCAGGGCGGCCGCGAACAGGGCGATCGTGCGCTCCAGATGGAGTTCACGCGCGCCCGTGGCCAGCCGGTCCACCACCGAGCCGAGCAGGTACGGGCCGGCCATCGAGGCGATCACGGCGACCGCGTTCACCCCGATGAGCAGTGCGAACGCCCGTCTGTGGCGGCGCAGCAGCTCGCGAACGTAACCGCGGACGGTGGCGTCGGCGGCGACGGGCAGTGTCGTCGCCGTCGTCGGGGCCGCCGGGTCGTACTCCGGTGGCGCCAGGCCGATCATGCCGATTCCCCTTCCAGTGCTTCGAGTTCGTCGGTCGCGTCGAGTCCGCCGCCCGGTTCGTCGTCGGCGTGCCCCTCCAGCGGGCCGAGCGGGTCGAGGGCGGCGGGCGGCGCCGCCGCGGCGAGTTCCTCGTCGGTCTCGCGGGTGACGACCGCGCGGTAGCGGGGTTCACGGGCGAGCAGTTCGCGGTGGGTGCCGACGGCGACGGCCTGGCCCTCGTGGACCAGGACGACCCGGTCGGCGCGGTCCAGGAGCAGCGGCGAGGAGGCCAGGACCACGGTGGTCCTGCCCGCGCGCAGGGCGCCGATGCCGGTGGCGACCCGGGCCTCGGTGTGCGCGTCGACCGCCGAGGTGGGCTCGTCGAGGACGAGCACCTCCGGGTCGGTCACCAGGGACCGGGCGAGGGCGAGCCGCTGGCGCTGGCCGCCCGAGAGCGACCGGCCCCGCTCGGTGATCCGGGTGCGCATCGGATCGCCGTCGGTGTCCACGGACGCCTGGGCGAGCGCGTCGAGGACGTCGTCGCACTGGGCGGCGGCCAGGGCCCGGTCCGGGAGCACCTCGCCGGAGCGGGGCACGTCGAGCAGCTCGTGGAGGGTGCCCGAGAGCAGGACCGGGTCCTTGTCCTGGACGAGGACGGCCGTACGGGCGGTGTCCAGCCGCAGTTCGTCGAGGGGGACCCCGCCGAGCAGCACCGAGGTGTGGTCCTCGCCCGGATCGGCCGGGTGGCCGCCGAGCCGGTCCGCGAGCCGTCCGGCCACGTCCGGGTCGCCGCAGACGACCGCGGTGAAGCGGCCGGCCGGCGCGAGCAGCCCGGTCAGCGGGTCGTACAGGTCGCCGGCCGCCGTGCGGTCCTCGTTCCCGTCGTCCGCGGTGGTGGTGCCGGTCGTGCGGGCCAGCGCCAGGACCCGGGCGGCCCGCTTCGCGGACGGCCGGGAGAAGGAGAAGGCCATGGCGATCTCCTCGAAGTTGCGCAGCGGGTGGTAGGTCAGGGCCACCGCGCTGTAGACGGTGACCAGTTCGCCGACCGTGATCCGCCCGTCGAACGCGAGCCGCGCGCCGTACGCCACCACGACGATGAGCAGGATGCCGGGCAGCACGACCTGGATCGCGGAGATGAGCGCCCACATCCGGGCGCTGCGCACGGCGGCCGTGCGGACCTCCTGGGAGGCGGCGCGGTAGCGGCCGAGGAACAGCTCCTCTCCGCCGATGCCGCGCAGCACACGGAGTCCGGCGACGGTGTCGGAGGCGAGCTCGGTGGCCTTGCCGGCCTTCTCGCGCTGGATGTCCGCCCGGCGGGTCGCGCGGGGGAGCAGCGGCAGCACGGCGAGGGCGAGGACCGGGACACCGACGGCCACGACGACGCCCAGGGCGGGCTGGTAGACGACGAGGCCCACACAGATGAAGACGAGCACCACGGCGCCCGCGGCGAAGCGCGACAGCGCCTCGACGAACCAGCCGATCTTCTCGACGTCGCCGGTGGACACGGCGACGACCTCGCCGGCGGCGACCCGCCGGGTCAGGACGGAGCCCAGTTCGGCGGTCTTGCGGGAGAGGAGCTGCTGGACGCGCGCGGCGGCCGTGATCCAATTGGTGACGGCGGTGCGGTGCAGCATCACGTCACCGGCCGAGATCGCGGCGCCCAGCACCACGAGCAGCACTCCGGCCAGCCCGAGGCGCCCGCCGTCGCGGTCCACGACCGACTGCACGGCGATGCCGATGCCGAGGGGCAGTCCGGCGATGCCCAGATGGTGCAGAAGTCCCCACAGCATGGACTTCACCTGCCCGCCGAGCTGTTGACGGCCGAGCCAGACGAGGAACCGGGTGCCCGAGCGGACGTCGGGGACCCCGGGGTCGGCGTAGGGAAGATCTCGAATCTGCATGGCGTCCCAGGGTCTCCGGGTCTCGACTGGGGGAACGCGCGCCGGGGGTGTGCGACGGCGGGGAAAGCCGTGCAAGGTTCGCGAATTCCCCCGGGAGCGGCAATCGATTTTCCACACGGGGGAACAGATCGCGCCATGTCCGCTCATCGTCCTCTGGACCGCACGGTGCCGAGCGCGCTTCACTCCAGCCCCATGAGATCACTCAAGATCATGAGCATGCTCAGCGGCCTGGTCCTCGCCGCGGGCGCGCTCCTCACCGCCCACCCGGCCGCCGCCGACGGTCCGAACGGCCCGACGCCCCCGGCCGAGTTCACGAGCGACTGGCACGACCCGGTCACCGCCGCCCCGCCCGTCGAGACGCCCGGCACCCGCAGCTGCGAGGTCGTCCTCGCCGCCGCCCGGTTTCGGGATTTCACGCCCTATCAGGGCGGATACACCCCGCCGAAGGAATGCGGCACCCGCTGGAACAAGGTCGTCCTGCGCCTCGAAGGACACGTGAAGGGCCGCCAGTACGACCGCCTCGGGTACCTCACCGTCGGAGGCGTGGAGATCCTCCGCACCTCGACGCCGCAGCCCTCGCCCGACGGCATCACCTGGTCGGTCGAGAAGGACGTCACCCGCTACCGCGACACCCTCAGCCGCCCCGGCGCCGTCGAGATGCTCATAGGCAATGTCGTGAACGAGACCTACACCGGGGTCCTCGACGTCCGCGTGACCCTCACCTTCCACACCGCCCAGGGCCGTGTGAAACCCGCCGCCGGCACGCCCGACCGGGTGATCCCCCTCACCGGCCCCGCCCTCACCACCCCGCGCAACACCGAGCGCGTCCTCGCCGAGGTGTACGCCACCGGCTCCGGCGGCGGCTGCGAGGAGTACTGGTACCTCTCCGTCCCCGACGCCGCCCCCTACTCGTGCCGGGCCACCGACGGACCGCACCGGGAGGTCCGCGTCTCCGTCGACGGACGCCTCGCCGGCATCGCCGCACCCTTCCCCACCGTCTGGACCGGCGGCTGGTCGAACCCCTTCCTCTGGTACGTCACCCCCGGGCCCCGCGCCTTCGACGTCCAGCCGATCCTCTACGACCTGACCCCCTTCGCAGCCGTACTCAACGACGGCCGCGCCCACCGCGTGGAGGTCACCGTCGCCGGGGTCCCGGCCGGGCTGTCGGGGTGGTCCACCCCCACCAACGTGCTCCTCTGGCAGGACGAGGGCAGCCGCGTCGTCACCGGCGGCCTCGACCGCCACGAGGAGACGGCCCCGCGCAACTCCTCCGTCCACACGGCGGGCACCGCGGACTCCCTCCACCGGCTCGACACCGACGCCGGCCACCGGCTCACCGTCGCCGGACACCTGAACACCTCGCACGGCCGGGTCACCACCACCGTCGACCGGACCGTCGCCCACACCTCCGTGCACCGCTGGGGCGAGGGGGAGAACCCGGACGCGTTCACCGCGCGCTGGACCGACCGCGAGACCGTGACCAGCGGCCGGACCGTCACCCGCGCCGACCGGACGTACACCATGGACGGCGAGACCACGATCGGCACGGGCGACCGGCTGCGGACCGTCCTCACCCTCGGGGACCGCGCCGACACCACGGTCCTGCGCGACGGACGGCGCCTGTCCTGGTCGCGGCTCGACGACACGTACACCGGGGACGCCACGTACACCACCGGTGTCCCGCGCGACCAGCGGCACGCGGTCGCGACCACGAACGAGCGCTACCGGCTGTACGGCTCCGACGGCTGCTACGACCGGAGCCTGACGGCCGTTCAGGGAACGGTCACCCAGGACCTGCGGCGCTGCTGAACAGGGCGGTGCCCGGACCCCGCACGCGGAGGCCGGGCACCGTACGCCGGGAGTCCCGCCGTCAGGCGGGCTTCACCGAATCCACGCCCGAGCGGGCCTTGCGCCACTCGCCGCGCGTGAAGTCGGGGATCTCCTGCGGCGCGCCCTGCGCCTTGATGGAGGCGTGGCTCAGCGGCACCGGCGCCGTCCAGGTGGCGGCGTCGTAGACGTCGAAGTCCGGCGGCAGTCCGAGCCGCATGCACTGCATCAGGCGGAAGACCATGATGTAGTCCATGCCGCCGTGGGCGCCCGGCGGGTTGCCGTGGTCCTTCCAGAGCCAGTGGTCGAACTCGCCCGCGTACGCGGCGAAGTCGGCCCACTGGTCGTCCTTGTGGTCCGGCTCCAGATAGATCCGGGCCGGGTAGTCCTCGAAGACGCCCCGGGTGCCGCCCAGGCTGTTGATCCTGCTGTACGGGTGCGGGGTGGAGACGTCGTGCTCCAGACGGATCACCCGGCCCTGGGCCGTCTGGATCAGGCTGATCGTCCGGTCGCTCCCGATGTACGTCTCCTTCCAGCTCGGGTCGCCGGGCGGCATGTGCTCCTCGCGGTACTCGGCGAGGCTCAGCGCCGGTGTGCCGAAGCTGCTGATGCTCACCGCGCGGTCGCCCCGGTTGACGTCCATGTAGGTGGCGACGGGACCGAAGCCGTGGTTGGGATAGAGGTCGCCCTTCAACTGCGTGTGCCAGCGGCGCCGCCAGGGGCCCTCGTAGTACGTCGGGGAGAACATCAGACCGCGCAGGTCGTGGTTGTACGCCCCCGCTCCGTGCAGGAGCCGGCCGAACTTTCCGGCGTGCGCCATCCGCAGCACGCGCATCTCGTTCCGGCCGTAGCAGCAGTTCTCCAGCTGCATGCAGTGGCGGCGGGTCTGCTCCGACAGGTCGACGAGCGCCCACAGCTCGTCGAGCCGCATCGCGACCGGACACTCCACGCCGACGTGCTTGCCGTTGAGCATCGCCGCGCGGGCGATCTGGAAGTGGGACTCCCAGGGGGTGGCCACGTACACGAGGTCGAGGTCGGTGCGCGCGCAGAGGTTCTCGTAGTCGTTCTCGCCGTTCGCGTAGACGGCGGGGGCGGGCTGGCCGGCGGCGACCACCGCCGCGGCGGCCCGCTCGACCTTGTCGCGCACGGGGTCGCAGACGGCGTTCACCCGGACCCCGGGGAGCGAGAGGAAGTGGCCGATCATGCCGGCCCCCCGGTTGCCGTAGCCGACGATGCCGACCCGGACGGTGGAGCGGCCCGTGAAGGGGACCCCGGCCATGGTGGCCCCGAGGCGCCGGGGCGCGGCCGCGGTCACGACGGGTGATGCGGCGGCGGGGGCGGCGGCCGGGGCCGCCGCCCCCGCGGACGGGACACCGAGGGCGTTGATGCCGAGACCCGCCCCGGCCGCGGCGGCGGTGGTCCTGAGGACCCCGCGGCGGCTCGGGTCGTGCGGTGGCTGCTCGTTCATGGAACCTCCCGGAGCTGTGGGCACGGCTGTTTCATGAATCCCGCTCAGGACCCAGGCCCCGGTGACCGACGGTGCGCAAGGCGCCGACAGGACTCTCGCGACGGGTGGTTGGACTGTACTGTTCCGGATCTCGGACCGAGCCGTACCGGACACCCTCCCTCACCCGAACGTACGAAAGGCCCCGCACCCACAGCGGGGTGAGGGGCCGCCAAGAACGCGAAGGGCGTCAGGGTCGTGTCGCGCGCTCCAGGGCGAGGAGCACCGACCCGTACCTGCGGCCCGTCGCCCGGTCCATCCCGATCTCGCACATCCGGTTGGCCGAGAGATGCGCGTCGAACGGCCGCGCCGTCACCTCGGCCGCCTCCCTGGCCGTCGCCGAGGCCGTCAGCTCCGGGTGCAGCATGCCCCGGTCGCCCGCGAAGGCGCAGCAGCCCGCGTCGGCGGGGACGACGACCTCCTCGGCGCATGCCCGCGCCAGCTCCGTCAGCTTGTCCTCGTCGCCCAGGTGCCGCATCGAGCAGGTCGGATGGACCACGGCGGAACCGACCCTCCGGCGTACGTCGAGCCGGGGGAGCAGCTCGTCCGCCGCCCACACCAGCGAGTCGACCACCGTCATCTCGGCGTGCAGCGCCCGGTTGTCCTCCGTCAGGTACGGCACGACCTCGTGCGCGATGCCCAGCGTGCACGAGGAGGCGTCCACCACCAGCGGCAGCGTCCCGCCCGCGGTCCAGCCCCAGGCCGCCTCGACGATGCGGTTCGCCATCACCTCGTTGCCCCGCTCGTACCCCTTGGAGTGCCAGATCGTCGCGCAGCACGTTCCGGCCACGTCGTCGGGGATCCACACCGGCTTCCCCGCGCGTGCCGACAACGCGACCACGGCCTCCGGGAGGGAAGGGCCCCGCTCGCCGTCCGGATTCCCGAAGATCCGGTTCACACAGGCCGGGTAGTAGACGGCGACCGCCGCGGGACGGTGGGTGCGGGGCAGCCGCCGCGCCGCCGCGCCCGGGATCTCCGGCAGCCACTCCGGTACGAGGTCGGTGCTGACCGCCCGGCGCGCCAGGCCCGTCACCGACTCCAGGACCCGGTCGCCGATCCGGTCGGCCGCGGCGACCGCGAGGCGCGCGGAGGCCTCCACCGCGCGGAAGTTCTTCGCGGCCAGGGCGGCGATCCGTTCCTCGCGCGAGGTGTGCCGCTCGTGCCGGAACTCCTTCATCAGCGCGCCCGTGTCGATCCCCACCGGACAGGCCAGCTTGCAGGTGGAGTCGCCGGCGCAGGTGTCGACGGCGTCGTAGCCGTACGACTCCAGCAGACGGCTTTCGACCGGGGAGCCGTCGCGCTGCCGCATCATCTCCCGGCGCAGCACGATCCGCTGGCGCGGAGTGGTCGTCAGATCGCTGCTGGGACAGGTCGGTTCGCAGAAGCCGCACTCGATGCAGGGATCGGCGATCCGCTCCACGGTGGGGATCGTCTTGAGCCCCCGCAGATGGGCGTGCGGGTCGCGGTCCAGGACGATCCGCGGGGCCAGCACCCCGTCGGGGTCGATGGCCTCCTTGACCTGCCACATGAGGTCCGTGGCCCGGGTTCCCCACTCCAGCTCCAGGAACGGCGCGATGTTGCGGCCGGTGGCGTGCTCCGCCTTCAGGGAGCCGTCGAACCGCTCCACGGTCAGCTTGCAGAACTCGTCCATGAAGGCCGCGTACCGCTCGACGTCGGTGGGGTCGCCCGCGTCGAAGGCGAGCAGGAAGTGGAGGTTGCCGTGCGCGGCGTGGCCGGCCACGGCGGCGTCGAAGCCGTGCCGGGACTGGAGGTCGAGCAGGGCCTCGCAGGCCTCCGCGAGCCGGGCCGGGGGTACCGCGAAGTCCTCGGTGATCAGGGTCGTACCGGAGGGGCGTGAGCCGCCGACCGCCGTCACGAAGGCCTTGCGGGCCTTCCAGTAGCCGGAGATCCGCTTCGGGTCCGTGGTGAACGCGTTCTCCACGGAGGCCACCGGGGCCACCAGATCGAGTCCGGCGAGGACCTCCGCCGCCGCCCGCTCGTACGCCTCGCGCGCGGCCGCGTCCGGCGCCCGGAACTCGACCAGGAGCGCCGCCGTCTCCTTGGGCAGCTCCGCCCAGTCGGCCGGGACGCCCGCCACGCTCACCGAGGCCCGCAGGGTGTTGCCGTCCATCAGCTCGACGGCCAGCGCTCCCGCCGCGTTGAAGAGGGGGACGGCCTCGGCCGCCGCCGGCAGCGAGGGGAAGAAGAGCAGGGCCGAGGACACCTCGCGGTCCAGCGGCAGGGTGTCGAAGACGACCTCGGAGATGAAACCGAAGGTGCCCTCGGAGCCCACCATGAGACCCCGCAGGATGCGCACCGGGGTGTCGCCGTCGAGGAAGGCGTCGAGCCGGTAGCCGTTGGTGTTCTTGATGGCGTACTTGGCGCGGATCCGGTCGGTGAGCCCGGTGTCCGCCTCGATCTCCGCCTTGAGCCGCATCAGCTCCGCGCACAGCCGCGGCTCGGCGTGCGCCAGCTCCTCGTCGGCGGCCGGGTCGGCCGTGTCGACCACCGTCCCGCTCGGCAGCACGAAGGTGAGCGAGGCGACCGTCCGGTACGAGTTCCTCGTCGTCCCGGCCGTCATGCCCGAGGCGTTGTTGGCGACGACCCCGCCGATCGTGCAGGCGATGGCGCTGGCCGGATCGGGACCCAGGACCCGCCCGTACGGGGCGAGTGCCGCGTTGGCCCGTACGACGGTGGTGCCGGGGCGGATCCGGGCCCGCGCACCGCCGTCCAGGACCTCGACGCCCGCCCAGTGGCGGCGCACGTCGACCAGGATGTCCTCGCCCTGCGCCTGGCCGTTGAGGCTGGTCCCGGCGGCCCGGAAGACGACCTCGCGGCCCTTGCCGTGCGCGTACGACAGGATCGTGGAGATGTCGTCGATGTCCTCGGCGACCACGACGACCTGGGGGACGAAGCGGTACGGGCTGGCGTCGGAGGCGTACCGCACGAGGTCGGAGATCTTCGAGAGGACCTTGTCCGGACCGAGGAACTCGGTGAGCTCCTCGCGCAGCCGCCTCGGCGTCCCCTTGGCCTGGAGCTCCGGCACGCGGTCCGGGGCCGGACTCCGCTTCGTACCGGGGCGAAGGGCCTGCGGGTTCGGCTCGAACAACGGCATGTCACGGCTCCCCTTCGCGCGTCCGCGCGCCCGAGGGTCAGCAGCCGCCCTCCGGGCCGGGGTCGACCAGGGCGGACAGCAGACCTCCGAGCACCTCGCGCTGTGCGGCGGTCAATGGAGCAAGGATGTCCTCTGCGGCCGCCCGGCGCGCGCTGCGCAGCTCCCGCAGCGTGGCGCGGCCCGCGTCGGTGAGCTCGATGCGCACCACCCGGCGGTTGCTCGGATCGGGCACCCGGCGCACCCGGTCGACGGCCTCCAGGCCGTCGACGAGACTGGTCACCGCGCGCGGGACCACTTCGAGCCGGGCCGCGAGGTCGGCCATCCGGGGCGGCTCCCCGAAGTGTGCGACCGTGCGGAGCAGCCTGGACTGGGCGGGCGTGATGCCGACCGGCTCCAGGTGGCGCTTCTGGATGCGGTGCAGACGCCGGGTGAGGCGCAGCAGCTGCTCGGCGAGGAGGCCGTCGGCGTCGGGTTCCCCCGAACGGCCGGGTCCGGTCGGGACGGCGGAGGTGCTCATGCGGGAACAATATCAGGACCATGTTCATTGTGAGCATAGGTAACAATGAGCTAAGCTCTCATCGACATCGCCGAACCCTCGAAGGAGCCCATGCGCCCCCACGACCAGTCCGACTGGACGCCCCCGCCCCGCGACTCCTCGCAGCCGAAGGAGCCCGCGCAGCTGCGGCGCATCCTGCGGCTCTTCCGTCCCTACCGTGCCCGCCTGGCGCTCGTCGGCCTTCTCGTCGGCGCCGCCTCGCTCGTCACCGTCGCCTCACCCTTCCTGCTCAAGGAGATCCTCGACACCGCGATCCCCCAGGGGCGCACCGGGCTGCTCAGCCTGCTCGCCCTCGGCATGATCGCCACCGCCGTGCTGACCAGCGTCTTCGGCGTGCTCCAGACCCTGATCTCCACCACCGTCGGCCAGCGCGTCATGCACGACCTGCGCACCGGGGTCTACGAGCAGCTCCAGCGGATGCCACTCGCCTTCTTCACGCGCACGCGTACGGGCGAGGTGCAGTCCCGCATCGCCAACGACATCGGCGGCATGCAGGCGACGGTGACCTCGACGGCCACCTCCCTGGTCTCCAACCTCACCGCCGTCGTCGCGACCGTCGCCGCGATGCTCGCCCTCGACTGGCGGCTCACCCTCGTCTCGCTGCTCCTGCTGCCGGTCTTCGTCTGGATCAGCCGCCGCGTCGGCGACGAGCGCAAGCGGATCACCACCCAGCGCCAGAAGCAGATGGCCGCCATGGCCGCGACCGTCACCGAGTCCCTCTCGGTCAGCGGCATCCTGCTCGGCCGCACCATGGGCCGCGCCGACTCCCTGACCAAGTCCTTCGCCGAGGAGTCCGAGCGCCTCGTCGACCTCGAAGTGCGCTCCTCCATGGCCGGACGGTGGCGGATGTCCACGATCGGCATCGTCATGGCCGCCATGCCCGCCCTGATCTACTGGGCCGCCGGCATCGCCCTGGGCTCCGGCGGGGCCGCCATCTCCCTCGGTACCCTCGTCGCCTTCGTCTCGCTTCAGCAGGGCCTGTTCCGCCCCGCCGTCAGCCTGCTCTCCACCGGCGTGCAGATCCAGACGTCCCTCGCGCTCTTCCAGCGCATCTTCGAGTACCTCGACCTGCCCGTGGACATCACCGAGCCCGCCGAGCCCGTCCGGCTCGCCGAGGTCCGCGGCGAGGTCGCCTTCGAGAAGGTCGAGTTCCACTACGACCCCGAGGGCGGCGGCCGCCCGACGCTCGACTCCGTCGACCTGACCGTGCCCGCCGGGAGCGGCCTGGCCGTCGTCGGACCCACCGGCTCCGGCAAGTCCACCCTCAGCTACCTGGTGCCCCGGCTCTACGACGTCACCGGCGGCCGCGTCACCCTCGACGGGGTCGACGTGCGCGACCTGGACTTCGACACCCTCGCCCGCGCGGTCGGCGTCGTCTCCCAGGAGACGTACCTCTTCCATGCCTCCGTCGCCGACAACCTCCGCTTCGCCAAGCCGGACGCCACCGACGAGGAGATCGAGGCAGCCGCCCGCGCCGCCCAGATCCACGACCACATCGCCTCGCTGCCCGAGGGGTACGACACCCTGGTCGGCGAGCGCGGCTACCGCTTCTCGGGCGGCGAGAAGCAGCGCCTCGCCATCGCCCGCACCATCCTGCGCGACCCGCCCGTGCTGATCCTCGACGAGGCCACCAGTGCCCTCGACACCCGTACGGAGCATGCCGTGCAGCAGGCCATCGACGCCCTGTCGGCCGGCCGGACCACCATCACCATCGCCCACCGGCTCTCCACCGTCCGTGACGCCGACCAGATCGTCGTCCTGGAGGCGGGCCGGATCGCGGAGCGCGGCACGCACGACGACCTGCTCGCCCGCGACGGGAAGTACGCGGCCCTGGTCCGGCGGGACGCTCTGAGCGCCGCGCAAGTCATGGGCGCCACCGCCACCGCCACCGCCGAAGCCGAACAGGCGAACGTGGGAGCGGTTGTTCCCCAGAACGTGTGATCGTTCCGGGAATCGTTGCTCAACTCCCGTACGACGTCGGATGATTGCGGTGCGCGATCGACGGGCTGCAGACCGTGACCGTGCGGTCCCACTGAAGCATCAGTCCCACTGATGTACCTGTACGAGGAGAAGCACCACCATGAACGTCATCACCAACCTGCTCGCCGGCGTCCTCCACTTCCTGGGCTGGCTCGTCTGACGATCGCAGTGCCCCGGCGCCGCCGGCCCCCCGTCCCAGGGGGCCGGCGGCGCCGCCGCGTGCGCGGGTTCCCGGGATTCCCGTACACAGCGGGTTAGCGTGCGGCCATGACGTACCGGCCGCCCTCACCGTACGCACCCCCACGTCGCCGTCCCCGGCTCACCCGGCGCGGCCGCCTCGCACTCCTCCTCGGAGCTCTCGTCGCCGCGGCCGTCGCCGTCGCCGTCACCCTGCCCCTGCTCCTGACGCGGGACGAGCCGGTCGTCGAACAGCCCCGGGCGCTCCTGGTCCCGGAGGGCTGGCGGGCCGGCCAGGTCTACACGGCCGTCGACCGGGCGCTCGGCGTGCCCGAAGGCACCGCCCGGAAGGCGGCGGCCGCGTCCGCCCTCCCGCTGCCCGCGGCCGCGGGAGGAAACCCCGAGGGCTACCTCTTCCCGGCGACGTATCCCGTCCTCGACGCGACCACCCCCGCGGGGCTGCTGCGCTTCATGGTCGACACGGCCGGGAAGCGCTTCGGTGCCGCCCGCATCGCCGAGGGCGCGCGGGCACACGGCATGAGCGTGTACGAGACGGTGATCGCGGCCAGCATCGTCCAGGCCGAGGCCGACAACCCGGAAGACATGGCCAAGGTCGCTCGGGTCGTCCACAACAGGCTCGCCCGGGGCATGGCCCTCCAGATGGACTCGACCCTCAACTACGCGCTCGGCCGCAGCACCGTGGACACCACGCTGGAGGACACACGCCTCCGGAGCCCGTACAACACCTATGAGCGCAAGGGGCTGCCGCCGACGCCCATCGGCAACCCGGGGGACCAGGCCATGGACGCGGTCATCCGTCCGGCGGACGGCGACTGGCTCTACTTCGTCACCGTGACCCCGGGAGACACCCGCTTCACCGCCGACTACGCGGCCCACCAGGCCAATGTGGCCGAGTTCAACGCCAACCGGGGCGCCGAGAAGGGCTGAGCCGGATCACACGGAGGCGGCCACCGGTGAGGCCGGCGCGGTGGCCACCGGTGCGGTCGCCGTCGCCGCGGCGGTCGTCTCGCGGCGCAGCAGGCGCCGGATGTCCGCGACCGCCGCCCGGCCGGCCCGGTTGGCACCGATCGTCGACGCCGACGGTCCGTACCCCACGAGGTGGACCCGCTCGTCCCGGACCGCGCGGGTGCCCTCGACCCGGATCCCGCCACCCGGCTCGCGCAGCCGCAGCGGGGTGAGATGGTCGATCGCCGCCCGGAAGCCGGTCGCCCAGAGGATCACGTCCACGTCGACCGTCCGGCCGTCGTCCCAGGCCGCCCCGGTCGGGGTGATCCGGTCGAACATCGGGAGGCGGTCCAGGATCCCGCGCGCGCGTGCGGCGCGGATCGCGTCGTTGAGGGGAAGCCCGGTGACCGAGACGACACTCTTCGGGGGCAGCCCCTGCCGTACCCGCTCCTCCACCAGCGCGACGGCGGCCCGTCCCTCCATCTCCCCGAACGGCCCCTCGCGCCAGACCGGCTCGCGCCGGGTCACCCAGAAGGTGTCGGCGGCGACGTCCGCGATCTCCATGAGGTGCTGGGTGCCGGAGGCTCCGCCGCCGACGACGAGGACCCGCTTCCCGGCGAACTCCTCCGGGCCCGGGTAGCCGGCGGTGTGCAGCTGGCGCCCCCGGAAGGTCTCCTGGCCCGGGTAGCGCGGCCAGAAGGGGCGGTCCCAGGTGCCGGTGGCGTTGATCAGGGCACGAGTGGCGTACGTACCCTCGGAGGTCTCGACGAGGAGCCGCCCGGCCTCGTCCCCTCGTCCGCGGTCGCCCTCGCGGACGGCCGTGACGTCGACGGGGCGGTGGATCCGCAGGTCGAAGGTCTGCTCGTACGCGTCGAAGTACGCGCCGATCACCTCCGAGGACGGCCGAACGGGGTCGGCGCCGGTCAGCTCCATGCCGGGCAGCGCGTGCATCCCGTGCACCTTGCCGTACGTGAGCGACGGCCAGCGGAACTGCCAGGCGCCGCCCGGTCGCGGGGCATGGTCCAGGACGACGAAGTCCCGGTCCGGCTCCAGGCCGGTGCGGCGCAGGTGGAAGGCGGCCGAGAGCCCGGCCTGTCCCGCGCCGATGACGACGACGTCCACCGGCGTCGGCTCCTCGGCCGCTGTCACGGTCCCTGCCTCTTCGACCCCGTAATCGTTCACGGTTCTACCAACCGAGGTGGGGGCGCGGATCTTCCCGCGCCCCCACGACCGGAGCCGACGAGCCGGCCGCCTTGCCGTGCGCCGGGCCGCGTCCTACCGCCCGCCGGCCACGAGCAGCGGAGCACCCCCCGGCGCCGAAGCCGGCCGGCCGTTCGCGGCCGGGACACCGAGCAGCGGGGAGGGCAGGACCGTCGGCAGCAGACCACGCGCCGCCAGCTCCGGCCGCACCCCCTCGCCGAACCAGTACGCCTCCTCCAGATGCGGGTACCCGGACAGGACGAAGTGCTCCACGCCCAGGTCGTGGTACTCCTCGATCCGGTCCGCGACCTCGGCGTGGCTGCCGACGAGCGCGGTGCCGGCCCCGCCCCGTACGAGACCGACCCCCGCCCACAGATTCGGCGAGATCTCCAGCCGGTCGCGACCGAGGGAACCGCCCTCGTGCAGCGCCAGCATCCGCTGCTGGCCGACCGACTCGCTCCGGCCCAGCACCTGCTGCGCGGCGGCGATCGTCCCGGCGTCGAGATCGGAGAGGAGCCGGTCGGCCGTCGCCCAGGCCTCGCGCGCCGAATCGCGGGAGATCGTGTGCAGCCGGATCCCGAAGCGGACCGTGCGGCCGCGCTCCTCCGCGAGGCCCCGGATCCAGTCGATCTTCTCCTTGACCTGCCACGGCGGCTCGCCCCAGGTCAGATAGACGTCCGCGTGCTCGGCCGCCACCGGACCGGCCGCGACGGAGGAGCCGCCGAAGAAGATCTCGGGCAGCGGGTCCGGCGGCAGCGCGGTGAGCCCGCCCTCGATCCGGAAGTGCTCGCCCTCGTAGTCGAACGGCCGCCCGCTCCAGGCACCCCGCACGACCGACAGGAACTCGGCCGTGCGCGCGTACCGCCGGTCGTGGTCCAGGTGGTCGCCGAAGCGGCGCTGCTCGGTGGAGTCCCCGCCGGTCACCACGTTGAGAAGGAGCCTGCCGCGGGTGATCCGCTGGTACGTGGACGCCATCTGGGCCGCGAGCACCGGCGAGATCACCCCCGGCCGGAACGCCACCAGGAACTTGAGCCGTTCGGTGTGCTGGGCGAGCGCGACCGTGGTGAGCCAGGCGTCCTCGCACCACGTCCCGGTCGGGGTCAGCACGGCCTCGAACCCCAACTGCTCGGCCGCCTTGGCGATCTGGATCAGATAGTCGATGTCGGGCGCGCGCACCCCGGACACGGCGCGGTCGCGGGTGATCCCGCCGTCCGTGTAGGCGTGCCGGTCGACGAGGGTCCGGCCGTCGCCGCCGGTGGGCAGGAACCAGTGCAGATGGACGGTCATGAGGAGGCCTTTCCGTAGCTGCGCGCCGGAGTGGTGGACGGCGGCAGGTCCTTGTTGAAGCGGGTGTCGACGAAGTCGGCGAAGCGGAACGTGCGCGGGATGAGCCCCAGGGCGGCGAACGTGTCCGCGATCTTCTGCTCGGAGGCGATCGCGGCGTCGTCGATGGCGACCGGGATACGGGTGCCGTTGCTGCGCTTCACGGCGGCGAGCGCCACCTCGTACGGCAACCCGGTCTCCTTCGCCCAGACCTTTGCCCAGTCCTCGGGGTGGTCGAACACCCAGGCCTGGGCGCGCCGGAGCCGCTCGACGAAGTCACCGATGGCCTTGGCCTTCGCGGGGTCGGCGAGGGCCGAGGGGGCGGCGACCTGGAAGCCGAGGCCGTTGACGAGCCCGCGCCCGTCGGCGAGGACCCGGCCCTTGCCGCTCAGCAGGACCTGCGAGGTGTACGGGTCCCAGACCGCCCAGGCGTCCACCTTGCCGCTGGTGAACGCGGCCAGGGCGTCCGCCGGTTGCAGCAGGGTGACCCGGACGTCGCTCAGTTCCAGGCCCGCCTTTCCGAGCGAGGAGATCAGCTGGAAGTGGGCGGAGCTGCCCTGGGCGACGGCGACCCGCTTTCCCTTCAGGTCCGCCACGGAGCCCAGGGGCGAGTCCTTCCCGACGAGGATCGTCTCGCCCGCGGAGTCGCCGTGCGTCGCGGAGATCACGGTGATCTTCGAGTCGGCGCCCGCGGCGAAGACGGGCGGCGTGTTGCCGACCGAGCCGATGTCGACGGCCTTGGCGTTCACCGCCTCCAGCAGGGGTGGTCCTGACGTGAACGTCGACCATGTGACCCGGTACGGGAGGTCGTCCAGCTCACCGGAAGCCCGCAGCAGCGCCTCGACGCCGCCCTTCTGGTCGCCGACGTTCAGGACGAGCGAGCCCTTGCCGTCGGAGTTCGAGGACGAACCGGCCGCGGAGGCGCCGGAGCAGGCGGAGGCGAGAAGCGCGAGCGGCACGAGCAGAGCCGCGGTGGACAGACGGAAGGACTTCACAGGGATCGCTCCTTGGGGAGGGGACGACGGAGGGGCCGAGGGAGAGGGTGAGGGAGGGGAAGAGGCATCGGTCAGGCCGCCTGTCCGGCGAACGCGTCCTCGTTGACACCCAGTTCGGCGAGCAGTCGGGTGCGGAGCGCGGCCAGGGCGGGATCGCCCGCGGAGCGGGGCCGGTCCAGGTCGACGGCCGTGTCGTACGCGATGACGCCGTCCCGCATCACCAGGGCGCGGTCCGCGAGCTGCAGGGCCTCGTCCACGTCGTGGGTGACGAGCAGCACGGTGCAGCCGCGCCGCTGCCACAGTTCGGCCACGAGCCGCTGCGCCTTGATCCGGGTCAGCGCGTCGAGCGCGCCGAACGGCTCGTCGAGCAGCAGCAGGTCCGGGTCCCGTACCAAGGCCCGGGCGAGGGAGGCCCGTTGCGCCTCGCCGCCGGAGAGCGTCTTCGGCCAGGCGCCCGAGCGGTGACCGAGTCCGACTTCGGCCAGAGCCTTCTCCGCCACCGCACGGCCCGGCTTCCCGGGCAGCCCGAGGAGCACATTGCGCCAGACCCGCTTCCACGGCATCAGGCGCGGCGCCTGGAAGGCGACGGCGCGACGGCGCGGGACGAGGACGGTGCCGGAGATCTCCCGGTCGAGCCCGGCGAGGACCCGGAGGAGGGTGGACTTGCCGCAGCCGCTGTGGCCGAGGAGCGCGGTGAACTGGCCTGCGTGCAGGGTGAGATCGAGTCCGTCGACGACGGGCCGCCCGTCGAAGGAACGGGTGAGGCCCTGGACGGTCACTGCCCGGTGAAGGTCGGTCGCCATTGCAGAAGCAGCCTTTCGAGAGTACGGACGACGGCGTCGGCGAGAAGGCCGAGGAAGGCGTAGACGACGAGGCAGACGACGATCACGTCCGTGCGGAAGAACTCCCGCGCCTGGTTCATGAGGAAGCCGATGCCGGCGTCGGCGTTGATGGACTCGCCGAAGACCAGTGCCAGCCAGGCGGTGGCCAGGGAGTACCGCAGCCCGGTCATGGCCCCGGGCAGCGCGCCCGGAAGCACGACGTGCCGGACCAGACCCCAGCGTCCGAGCCCCAAGGACTGTCCCGCTTCGACGAGTTGGGCGTCGACGCCGCGGATTCCGGCGTACACGTTCAGATAGAGGTGGAAGGCGACGCCGAGCGCGATCAACGCCACCTTGGGCGCCTCCCCGATGCCCAGCCAGATGATGAGGAGCGGGATCAGGCCGACCCAGGGCACGGTCCGCAGCATCTGGACGGGGGCGTCGACGAGGTCCTCGCCGAGCCGGGAGAGCCCGGAGAGCAGAGCGAGCGCGATGCCGACGATGCCGCCGATCAGCAGTCCGGCGGCGACCCGGCGCAGGGAGACGCCCATCGCGGTGGGGAGGGTCCCGTCGCCGATCAGCTCACCGCCGGCGCGGGCGATGGTCCCCGGCGAGGCGAGCGCCTCGGCCGGCAGCACTCCTGTCGTGCTGAGGGTCTGCCAGAGGGCGAGGAGCAGGACGGGTCCCACGGTGCGGCGCAGCCAGCGCGGGACGGTGGGGGTGCGGCCGGGACCGCGGTCGGGGGTGAGGGGCTCGACATCCGGCAAAGGCGATATGTCGGGCGGGGAATGGGGCGGGGCGTGGTCGACCGTCATGGCGGGACTCCGGGGGAGGGACGAGGGGAAGGGCGTGTGGGTACGCGTCAGCGACCGCGGGCGGCGCGGGGTGAGCGCGGGCACGCGGCGGTCAGAGCGTCAGTGGGGATACGGGTACGTCGCGCGGCGTCGGAGGGACGGCGGCGCGTCGGAGACGTGAAAGGGCGTCAGCAGCCGCGGCGACACGCGGCGGAGGCCACCCGCAGCAGGTCGATGTGACCGCGCGTGGTGAGCAGGGCTGTACGCAACATGGCGCGAAGGTAGCGACGCTCACGCTCCGGGTCAACGGTGTCTCGGAGCGTGGACGCGCTTCGGGGGTGCGTGGACGCCCTTCGCGATCGAAGGGGGTGGAGTGGGACCGGGAGATCAGCTTGGCCTGAATGCCTCTTGTGTCCGCGACTCAGGACCCCCTTTTGCCGATCGGTAAGGTTAGGCTAACCTCTGCGACGTGCAAGCAGCTGAACAGACCGACGCGACGACTCGTCCCCGCGGTCATGAACTCTCGGCCACGGGCGTCACCGTGGCGTACGAAGGCGTCGATGTCGTCCACGACGCCTCCATGACGCTGCGCCCCGGCGAAGTGACCGTCCTCGTCGGCCCCAACGGCAGCGGCAAGTCGACGCTGCTCCGCACCATCGCACGGCTCCAGCAGCCGCGCACGGCCACGCTCATGCTCGACGGGGCCGTCGACGGCCTCGCGCTGAGCCCCCGTGAGTTCTCGCGCCACGTCGCCCTGCTCACCCAGGGACGCCCCACCCCCAGCGGGCTCACGGTGCGCGACGTGGTCGAGTTCGGCCGCTACCCGTACCGGGGACGCTGGGGCAAGGCCGACCCGGGCGGCAAGGAAGCCGTCGACCGCGCGCTCGCCATGACGGGCGTCACCGAACTCGCCGGGCGCGGCGCCGAACACCTCTCCGGCGGCCAGCTCCAGCGCGTCTGGCTCGCCGGCTGCCTCGCCCAGCAGACGGGCGTGCTGCTGCTCGACGAGCCCACCACCTACCTCGACCTGCGCTACCAGGTCGAACTCCTCGACCTCATGCGTGACCTGGCGGACGACCACGGCATCGCCGTCGGCGCCGTTCTCCACGACCTCGACCAGGCGGCGGCCGTCGCCGACCGGATCGTCCTGCTCGACGCGGGACGGGTGGTCGCGGACGGCGCCCCCGAGGACGTACTGACTCCCGAGCGGCTGACCGGCACGTACGGCATCCGTATCGAAGTAGACACCGATCCACTCACCGGCCGGCTGCGCACCCGTGCGATAGGCCGCCACCACTCGCGAAGCGAAAGGCTCAGCACCACATCATGAGACGACTTCTCCTCACCGCGGCGGCCGCCACCACCGCGGCCCTCGCCCTGTCCGCCTGTGGCACCACCGAGCCCGCCGCCGACGACGCGAAGAAGACGACCGAGCGCATCACCCTCACCGATGCCACCGGCACCAAGGTGGAGCTCGACGGCCCCGCCAAGAAGGTCATCGGGACCGAGTGGAACGTCGTCGAGCACCTCATCGAGCTCGGCGTCGACCCGGTGGGCGTCTCCGACGTCAAGGGCTACAAGACCTGGGACACGGCCGTCCCGCTGAAGAACGAGCCCAAGGACATCGGCACGCGCGGTGAGCCGAGCATGGAGACCGTCGCGGCCCTCAAGCCCGACCTCATCCTCGCGACCTCCGACCTGCCGCCGGCCGCCGTCAAGCAGCTGCGCAAGATCGCCCCGGTCCTCGAGGTGAAGGCCGCCGACGCCGCCGACCCGATCGGCCGGATGACCCAGAACCTCGACCTGATCGCCAAGGCCACCGGCACCACGGACAAGGCCACCGAGCTCAAGAAGCAGTTCGAGGCGAAGCTCCAGGAGGGCAGGAAGGCCCTCGCCGACGCGAAGCTCGCCGGTGCGAAGTACGCCTTCGCCGACGGGTACGTCGTCTCCAACCAGGTCTCGCTCCGGCCCTACACCAGCGGCTCGCTCATCGGCGCCGTCAACGAGAAGCTCGGCCTGAAGAACGCCTGGACGGTGAAGGGCGACCCGGCCTACGGCCTCGGTGCCACCGACGTCGAGGGCCTCACCACGATCGGTGACGTGCAGTTCGCGTACATCGGCAACGACGGCGACGCCTCCAGCAACCCGTTCCAGGGCGTCCTCGCCAAGGACAAGGTGTGGACCTCGCTGCCGTTCGTCAAGAAGGGCAACGTCCACCGTCTGCCCGACGGCGTCTGGATGTTCGGTGGCCCCGGGTCGATGGGCAAGTACGTCGACTCCCTCGTCGCCGCCCTGACGAAGTAACACCATGGCCGTCACCGCAACCACCCCCCCCACCCGTCCGCCGACGGCCACGTCCCGGACGGGCGCGGCCCCGGTGACGGCCGCCCTCATCCTTCTCGTCGTCGCCCTCGCGGTCGTGGACATCACCCAGGGCACGGCCGCGGTCGGCGCCCCGGAGGTGTGGAAGGCGCTCACGGGCCGTGCCGACGCGTCCGACGCGTCCGTCGTCGTCGCGTCCCGGCTGCCCCGCATGGCCGCGGGCCTGCTCGTGGGCGCCGTCCTCGGCATGGCGGGTGCCGCCCTCCAGGCCGTCAGCCGGAACGTCCTCGCCTCGCCCGACACCCTCGCGGTCAACGCGGGCTCCTACTTCGCCCTCGGTCTGGCCGGCGCCACCGGCGTCTCGCTGCCCCTGCTGGCCTCCTCCGGCATCGCGTTCACCGGCGGGCTCGCCGCGGCGGCCGTCGTCCTCGGCCTGTCCGGCCTCGGCACCGGCACCGTCCGGCTCGTCCTCGCGGGCAGCGCCCTCACCCTCGGACTCACCGCCGTCACCGAGGGCCTGCTCCTGCTGTTCCCCCAGCAGACCGAAGGCATCTACCACTGGAACCAGGGCAGCATCGCCCAGAACGGCTTCGACGGCGTCCTCCAGATGCTGCCGATCGCCGTCGTCGGACTTGTCGGACTGCTGCTCCTCGCCCGCCGGATCGACGCCCTCGCCCTCGGCGACGACGCCGCCCGCGGCCTCGGCGTACCCGTCCGCGCCACCCGGCTCACCGCCGTCGTGCTCGCCGCCCTGCTCTCCACGGCGGCGGTCACCCTCGCCGGACCCATCGGCTTCGTCGGACTGTGCGCGCCCGCGCTCGTCCGGCCGCTCGCCCGGCGGTTCCGCGCCTTCACGCGCACGCGGGGCAACCTGCCCGTCGTGGGCCTCACCGGCGCGGCCCTGGTGCTCGGATCCGACGTGCTCCTGCGCGTCCTCGTGCCCTCGGACGTGGCGGTCGGCGTCCCGACGGGAATCGTCACCAGCCTCGTCGGTGCCGTCTTCCTCATCGTCATGGCCAGCCGGACCCGGGACACGGCCGCGGCCTCCGCGCCCGACCGGCTGCACATCAGGAGCCGGGCCGTCTTCCTCACCACCACCGCCGTCCTGGTCGTCGTCCTCGTCGGCGTGGTCATCGCGGCCGTGCTCCTCGGCGACGCCCAGCTGCTGCTCGGCGACGTGGTCAACTGGCTGCGGGGGCAGGCGGGCCAGACCACCGCCTTCGTCCTCGACACGCGCGTGCCCCGCGTCCTCGCCGCGCTGTTCGCGGGCGCCGCCCTCGCCCTGGCCGGCACCCTCGTCCAGGCCGTGACCCGCAACCCGCTCGCCGAACCGAGCATCCTGGGTGTCTCCGGCGGTGCCGCGCTCGGCGCGGTCCTCCTGGTGACCACGGTGCCGATGGTCGGATCGTGGAGCGTGGCGGGCGGTGCCTTCGCGGGCGCCGCCGTCAGCTCCGTCCTCGTCTTCGGCCTCGCCGCGCGGGGCGGGTTCCAGCAGAACCGGCTCGTCCTCGTCGGCTTCGGTGTCGCGACCGGGGCGGCGGCCCTGATCAGCCTCCTCATCATCCTCACCGACCCGTTCAACGCGATCAAGGCGCTGACCTGGCTCTCGGGCTCCACGTACGGGCGAACCCTGCCCGACATCGTCCCCCTCGCGGCGGTCCTCGTCGTGGGCGTGGTCGTCGCGGCCGCCCGGCGCACCGAACTCGACCTGGTGTCGCTCGACGAGGACACCCCGCGACTCCTCGGCCTGAACCTGGGCCGCGGCCGCCTCGGCTTCCTCGTCCTCGCCGTCCTGCTCAGCGCAGCCGCCGTCGCCGCCGCCGGCACCATCGGCTTCGTGGGCCTCGTCGCACCCCACGCGGCCCGCGCCCTCGTCGGCCGTCAGCACGTGCGCGTGGTGCCGGTCGCCGTCCTCCTCGGCGCCGTCCTCGTCTGCACCGCCGACCTCGTCGGCCGCACGGTGATCGCCCCGGCCCAGCTCGGAGCGGGCATGATGACAGCGATCATCGGCACGCCGTACTTCCTCTACCTGCTGGTACGGAGCCGACGCGGCTAGGGGTACGACGAGTGCCACGAGACCCGGCCGGAGGGCGGACGACCTAAGCTGCCCTCCGGCACAGGCCTCGACCCAGGAGCACGCACCATGACCGACCGCGACCGGCACCCTCCGTACCCCGACGCCCTCCGGCCGGACGCGGCACCGGCACCGCACGAGTTCCTCGCGCCGGTGACCGGGCTGCTCGGCACCTGGGTCGGCACGGGCCGGGGCGGGTACCCGACGCTCGCCGAGGACTTCACGTACGCGCAGGAGGTCACCTTCAGCCACGACGGCCGCCCCTTCCTGCACTACGAGGCGCGCGCCTGGCTGATCGACGCGGACGGCACCCCGCTGCGACCCGCGGCGCGCGAGAGCGGCTGGTGGCGCCTCAAGCCCGAGGGAGCCGTCGAGGCGCTGATCACCCAGCCCACCGGCATCGCCGAGATCATGGTCGGGCGGGTCGAGAACGGCGCGATCGACCTCACCACCCACACGGTAGCCCTCGCCCCCACGGCCAAGCACGTCGAGGCCACACGCCGCCGCTACACCCTCGCGGACGCGGACACCCTGGAGTTCGTCCACGACCTGGCGGCGGTGGGCCTCCGGCTGCAACACCACTTGTCGGCACGCCTGCGACGCGAGGACGGGAAGTAGACCCATGGGGAACCTGAACGACGACGACCCCTACCTGTGGCTTGAGGACGTCTCCGGAGAGGCCGCGCTGGCCTGGGTGGCCGAGCGGAACGCGGAGACCGCGGGAGCGGTGACCGAGGGCGAGGCGTTCGGGGCCCTGAAAGCGCGGCTGAGGGAGGTCCTCGACGCCTCCGACCGGATTCCCTACACCGTGCGGCGCGGCGAGCACCTGTACAACTTCTGGCGTGACGCGGATCATCTGCGCGGAGTGTGGCGGCGGACGACCCTGGAGCGGTATCGCCAGGACGCCCCCGAGTGGGAGGTGCTCCTCGACGTCGACGCGCTGGCCGCCGCCGAGGGCGAGAAATGGGTCTGGGACGGGGCGCGCGTGCGGCGGCCGGCGTACGACCGGGCCCTGGTGCGGCTCTCGCGCGACGGTGGCGACGCCGTCGTCGTGCGCGAATTCGACCTCGGCACACGGGAGTTCGTCGACGACGGATTCCGGCTTCCCGAGGCCAAGACACGGATCGGATGGGTCGACGACGACACCGTCTTCGTCGGTACGGATCTGGGCCCGGGCTCCCTCACCGACTCCGGCTACCCCCGTACCGTCCGCCGATGGCGCCGTGGCACACCCGTCCAGGACGCCACCCTCGTCTACGAGGCCGACCCGGCGGACGTGGCCGCGTGGGGCTACCGGGACACCACACCCGGGTTCGAGCGGGAGTTCGTCGGCCGTTCCCTGGACTTCTTCCACAGCGAGACGTACCTCCTGCGCCCCGACGGCACCCGCGTACGGATCGACGTGCCCGACGACGCGAGCGCCTACGCCCATCGGCAGTACCTGATCGTCACCCTCAAGTCCGCGTGGCTCGGGCAGCCGACGGGCTCGCTGCTCGCCTTCGACTTCGACGCCTTCCTGGCGGGCGACCGCACTCCCGACGTGCTGTTCACGCCCGATCCCCGGACCGCCCTCGCCGGACACACCTGGACCCGCAACCACCTCCTCCTGGAGACCATGCGGGACGTCAGCGCCCACATCGAGGTGCTCACCCCCGTCCCCGACGGCGGCGGTTGGACGCGCGAGCCGCTCGTCGGCGTCCCGGCCCTGTCCGCCGTGAGCGTCGTCGACACCGACCCCGACGTGTCCGACGAGTACTTCCTCGACGTGTCCGGGTTCCTCCAGCCCTCCACCCTCCACCACGGGAGGATCGGCGGCGGCTCGGAGGTCCTCAAGCAGGCCCCGCACCACTTCGACCCCACCGGCCTCACCGTCGACCAGCACTTCGCGACCTCCCGGGACGGCACGCGCGTCCCGTACTTCGTCATCGGCCCCGACCGCACCACCGCGCCCGGCCCCGGCCCCACCCTGCTCTACGGCTACGGCGGCTTCGAGGTCTCGCTCACCCCGTTCTACGGCGGGGTGACGGGCCGGGCCTGGCTGGAACGCGGTGGGACCCACGTCATCGCGAACATCCGGGGCGGCGGCGAGTACGGCCCCGACTGGCACCAGGCCGCGCTCCGCGCCGAACGCCCCCGGGCCTTCGAGGACTTCGCCGCCGTCGCCGAGGATCTCGTCGCGCGGGGCATCACCACGCCGGCCATGCTGGGCGCCAAGGGCGGCAGCAACGGCGGGCTGCTCATGGGCGCCATGCTCACCCGCCACCCCGAGCTCTTCGGCGCGATCGTCGCCCAGGTGCCGCTCCTCGACATGACCCGCTTCCACAAGCTCCTCGCGGGCGCGTCCTGGATCGCCGAGTACGGCGACCCCGACGACGAGGCCGACCGCCCCCACCTGCTCGATGTCTCCCCGTACCACCGGCTCGCGGCGGACCGGGACTACCCGCCCGTCCTCCTGATGACCTCGACCCGCGACGACCGCGTCCACCCCGGGCACGCCCGGAAGACGGCGGCCCGGCTGCGGGAGCTCGGCCACCGGGTCCTCTTCCACGAGAACACCGGCGGCGGGCACGCCGGCGCGGGCGACAACGAACAGGCCGCCCACAACAGCGCGCTCGTGCACACCTATCTGTGGCAGCAGCTCACCGGAGGGGGAGCAGGAGCGCAGGCGGGAGCGGCGGCGCCGACGATCCCCGGACCGCTCACAGCCACCCCGACCGCTGCGCCTGCAGCGCCATCTGGAACCGGCTCGTAGCCCCGAGCCGGGCCATCAGGACCTGCACGCGGCGGAAGAGCGTACGGCGGCTGACGCCGATCTCCCGGGCGATGACCTCGTCGCTGGCGCCTGCCGCGAGCAGCCGGAGCAGACGCCGGTCGGCGGGCAGCAGCCCCGCCGGCCGGGCCGAACGTCCGTGGAACGGCAGCGCGTTCTGCCAGGCCTGCTCGAACAGCGCCACGAGCGCGGAGAGCAGGCCGCACGGCTGCACGACCAGCATCGTGTTGTACACGTCCGTCTCCTTGATCGACAGGGCGACCAGGGCGTACGCGTCGTCGATGATCAGGAGCTTGACGGGCACCGACGGCAGGACCCGCGCCTGCTCGCCGGCCTCGATGCACGGCTCGATCGAGTTCTCCAACTGCCCGGGATGCTCAAGGGACTCCCGCGAGTACACGACCCGCTGGGTCACCCCCCGCGCGAGCGTGGCGAGCGCGTCGTCCGTGGCACCGACGAGGGGGAAGTACGGAGGCGAGTCGAACTGCCGGATCTGCTCCCGGGCACTCGCCCACGCCTGACGCATCCGGAGCCCGATGGCGTCACCGGTCACGACCTCCACCAGTGGATCGTGGTACCCCGCGAGCCGCTGCCGCCGGAACGACTCGAACGCGCCTCCGACGGTGATCCGGGACTCGTCGAGCTCGGCCGCCCGGCGCCGCCCGAGGATCTCCAGGCCCGCGGCGGGCGGCACCGGCGCCACGACGTCGGAACCCTCCTCGGCCGTACTCGCCAGACCGCAGTCGACCAGCTCGCGGTACGCCTCCGCCAGCGTCTCGTCCCCGAGTCCGGCCGCGGCCCCGATCGAACTCAGCGGCGCGGGCCCGCACTCCAGGAGCGCCCGGTACACCCGGGTGCCCTCCTGCCCGATACCCAGAAGCCGGAGTGCCTCGCCGAGTCTCTCGTTCGCCATGGACCGATTATCGACGCCTTCGACCCGGGGCCGTCGGGTCCCCGCCGTTCGTGTGCCGTGACGGGGCTGAAGGCCCCCTCGGACAGCCGCCGGCAGGGGCGGCGACCCCGGGGGGCCGACCGCGTCGGCGCGGGCCTCGGCCGTCGCCCACCGCATCGTCGGGGGAGCGGTCCGGGACTGGGCCGCCGAGCCGCGGCGCCGCTACTCACCCACGAGTGAGTAGCAGCGCCCACGCGCGGTGCCGGGTGGCCGTCCTACGCTCCCGATCATGAGTGCAGTCGCCCGAAGCCGTCCGCGCCGAGTGGTGCGGCGGCTCCTCTACGGTCTGATCGCCGTGGGCCTGGTCGCCGCCGGTCACCACCTCTGGAACGGCGCCCCGTACCCCGAGGCCGCCCCCGACGCGGTCGCCGGGCGCCTCAAGGCGCAGGCGCAACGGGTGTACGACGAGGCCGCGCTGCCCCGAGCCCCCGAGGTGCGGTCCCGGGTGGAGACGGGCACCTGCTCCTACCGCGGCCTCAGATCCGTCGCCCACATCGACCGAGGCCGCCCCGACGTGCGCAGCTTCGGGCTGTCCTGGCGCGTCACGGACGTGCCGGAGACCACGGCCCGCGCGGCGCAGGCGCGCACCCGCCTCCGCCTGGAGCGGGACGGCTGGAAGCTCGTCAGCGAGAACGTCTCGGACCTGGGCTTCCGCTTCGAGCACCCCGGGACGGGCGACAAGGTGGACGTCGACTGGTACGAGCCGACGGGCACCTTCGCCCTCAGCGCCTACGCGCCCTGCGGCAAGCTGCCGGACGGCTTCTCCGCGTACGACTGGCCGGCCGCCGCCTGGACGCCCCGCTGAAGGCTGCGGGGGTGGCCGATCCGTGCCACTGGCGGTCTTCGGCAACCGGAGCCCGCGTCGCGGAGTACCTTCCGGAAACCGCCGGCCCACGGCGGTCGAGGAACCCATCCGGAAGAAGGTGCAGGACGTGGCGAAGGGTCGCAAGAACGGCCTCTACGAAGGCGTCTCCGAGGAGCTCTCCACCCTGATGAGGTCGGGGTGGGCGGACACCGAGCGGCACGGGCTCGAGCCCGACGAGCAGGCCCCGTACGCGGCCCGCCGCCGCGCCGCGCTCTCCGCGCGCTTCCCCGGCGAGCGCCTCGTGATCCCCTCCGGCAACCTCAAGACCCGCTCCAACGACGACACGTACCCCTTCCGCCCGTACACGGGATACGTGCACATGACCGGCGACCAGGCACGCGACGGCGCCCTCGTGCTCGAACCCCGCGCGGACGGCGGCCACGACGCCTACTGCTACCAGCTGCCGCGCGACAGCCGCGACAACGACGAGTTCTGGATCGGCTACACGGCCGAGCTGTGGATGGGCCGGCGCCGCTCGCTCGCCGAGGCCGAGGTCGTCCTCGGGCTGTCCTGCCGCGACGTCCGGACCATCGCCCAGGACCTGGCCGCGGGGACCGGTGTGCCGACCCGGATCGTCCGTGGCATCGACCCGGCACTCGAGGCCGCGGTCACCACCGACGAGGCGCGCGACGACGAGCTGGAGGAGGCGCTCTCCGGACTCCGGCTCGTCAAGGACGCCTGGGAGATCGGCGAGATGCGCAAGGCGGTCGACTCGACCGTCCGCGGGTTCACCGACTGCGTCGGCGAGCTGTCGCGGGCCGTCGCCTCCTCCGAGCGGTGGATCGAGGGCACCTTCTTCCGCCGGGCGCGCCTGGAGGGCAACGCCGTCGGATACGGCTCCATCTGCGCGGCCGGTGAGCACGCCACGATCATGCACTGGACGGAGAACGACGGCCCGGTCCGGCCGGGCGAACTGCTCCTGCTCGACGCCGGCGTGGAGACCCGCTCCCTCTACACGGCCGACGTCACCCGCACGCTGCCGATCAGCGGCACGTTCACCCCGGTCCAGCGCCAGGTGTACGACGCGGTGTACGAGGCGCAGGAGGCCGGCATGGCCACGGTCAAGCCGGGTGCCCCGTACCGCGACTTCCACGAGGCGTCCCAGCGGCACCTGACGGCGCGGCTCGTCGAGTGGGGCTTCATCGAGGGCCCTGTCGACCGGGCTTACGCCCTCGGTCTCCAGCGCCGCTTCACGATGGCCGGCACCGGGCACATGCTCGGCCTGGACGTCCACGACTGCGCACAGGCCCGCACGGGGGAGTACGTTGACGGCGTCCTCGAACCGGGCATGGTGCTCACCGTCGAGCCCGGGCTGTACTTCCAGCCCGACGACCTGACCGTGCCGGAGGAATGGCGGGGCATCGGCGTCCGGATCGAGGACGACCTCGTCGTCACCGACGACGGCCACGAGAACCTGTCGGCGGGCCTCCCGCGCTCCTCGGCCGAGGTCGAGTCCTGGATGGCGCGCTTCGCGGGCTGACCCCGCCGGAGGTCGATCACGAAGGAGCGCGGGGGAGACGGTGGCGTACCGCCGGCGCCGGCGGAGGCGCCGGCGCCGGGCTCGACAGGCCCTAGGGGGAGGCCGTCGGGGTCGCGATCGGCCTGCGGATCTCGTCGCGTATCTTGCGGGTCTCCGCCGCCGCCACTTCGAGGGTGGCGCTCGGGGTGAACTCGATCGCGACGGTGGTGTTGGCGTCGCCCCAGCCGCACACGGTCTTTCCGTCCACCGTCTCGCAGCGGAAGTCGACGTCCGCGCCGGGCACGCGGATCGTTCTGGGCGGATCGTCGACGGTCTCGCTGCCCGTGACGGTCATGGCTCTCATCAGGCTGTCCCGGTCCGACTCGGGGTCCGTGTACCGTCCGGACGAGCCGTACACCTCCACCGTGCGGAACGTGACCCCCTTCTCGATGCCGGTACTGGTGACGGTGTAGTCGGCGGAGTAGTGGGTCGAGCCCTTCCGGCCTCCGTCGTCCGACTGGGGGTCGGCGGGAAGGCGGTTCTCGATGTTGCGCCCGTACGCGCCGTCCACCATCGACTCGGGAAGGACGAGCTCGTGCGTGGCCGGGGGGAACGAGGCGTTCGAGCCCCAGCCCGGTCCTCCGGCCGCGTGGATGCCGTAGCCGGTGGCACCGAGCACGAGCAGGGCTCCGGCCACACCGGCCAGGATCCGTCCGGTGGGCGTCTTCCCCACCGGGGACTCGCCGCCCCGGGCCGCGGCGTGCGGGGCCGCGCCGACGGTCGTGGCATCCGCGATGTCTGCGGCGGCCGACACGGCGGTGGGCGTCGGCGCCGGCGCCGGTGCCGACGACGGGGACGGCGCCGCCGGGGAGGCCTGCGTCGGTGGGTGGGCAGCCGCGTCCGCGGCAGGCTTCGCGGCGGTGCCCGGGGCCAAGAGGTCCAACAGCCTTCCGGGGGTGGGCCTTTGCGCCGGGTCCTTGGCCAGACAGGCGGCGACCACCGGGCGTATGCCCTCCGGCAGGGCGGACAGGTCCGCCGGCTCGTGCACGGCCCGGTACATCAGAATCACCGGGGTGCCCTCCCCGAACGGCTGCCCGCCGGCCGCCGCCACCAGCACCGCGCCCAGCGCGAACACATCCGCGGCGCCGCCCACTTCGAGACCCTGAGCCTGCTCGGGGGCCAGGAAGCCGGGGGTGCCGAAGGCCGCGCCGGTGAAGGTCAGCCGGGTCGCCTCCAGGGCCCGGGAGATACCGAAGTCGAGCACCCGCGGTCCGTCGTCGGCCATGATGATGTTGCCCGGCTTGAGGTCGCGGTGGATCAGGCCGCAGGCGTGGATGGCCCGCAGCGCCTCCGCCAGCGCCGCGCCGAGCAGCCGCAGTCGGGCCTCGTCCATCGGTCCGTGCTCGGCGAGCAGCCCCGAGAGCGTCGGCCCCGCGATGTAGGCGGTCGCGAGCCAGGGCGCTGCCGCGTCCGGGTCGGCGTCGACCACCTGCGCGGTGTGGAACCCGCCGACCCTGCGGGCGGCGTCGACCTCCGCGCGGAACCGGGCGCGGAAATGCGGATCGGCGGCCAGCTCGGGCCGGGCCACCTTGACCGCCACGGTGCGTCCGCCCCGTGACCGTGCCAGGTACACCGTCCCCATGCCGCCCGAGCCCAGCTCGCGCTCCACGGCGTAGTCGCCGATGCGCTCCGGCAGGTCCACGCCGTCCACTCGCCACCCCCTGCGCGGCACCCCCGTTGGAGTGCCGCGGGCCAGTATGGCCGACCCTCCGTGCGGCGTCACTCACGGATGATCACGGTCGCAGGAGTGAGGGGGAGCCGGGGTGGGGGCCGGCCGGCCTCTGGACGTCTCCCGGGCGATGCGGTTAGCTGCACTTGCACCTAATCAACAAGTTGCATATGGAGTGCTCGTGCATCCGTTCCGCACCGCCGTCGAGAACCGGGACCACACCGCCATCGAGGCCCTGCTCGCCGAGAACGTGGTCTTCACCAGCCCGGTGGCCTTCCGCCCGTACCCCGGCAAGGCCATCACCGCCGCGATCCTGCGCGGAGTCATGCGCGTCTTCACCGATTTCACGTACGTCCGCGAGATCGGGAGCGACGACGGCAGGGACCACGCCCTCGTCTTCACCGCGAAGGTCGGCGACATGGAGATCAACGGCTGCGACTTCCTCCACTTCGACGAAGAGGGAAGGATCGACGACTTCATGGTCATGGTCCGGCCCCTCTCCGCCGCGCAGGCGCTCTCCGCCGCCATGGGCGCCCAGTTCGAACGCATCAAGGAGGAGGCCTTCGCCGCGTCCGCCCCGGGCACGGCCCCCGAGGGCGAGCGGTGAGCGGCGCGGACTTCGACGCCGTCGTCATCGGGGCGGGCAACGCCGGCCTCACCGCCGCCGCCACCCTCCAGCGCGCCGGCGCCCGCACGCTGCTCGTCGAGCGCCACAGCGTGCCCGGCGGCTGCGCGACCTCCTTCCGCCGGGGCCGGTTCGAGTTCGAGGTGGCGCTGCACCAGCTCTCCGGCATCGGGGCCGAGGGCCAGGCGTTCACGCTGCGGCCCCTCTTCGACGAACTGGGCATCGGCGACCGGCTGACCTGGGTCGGGGAACCCGACCTCTACCGCACGGTCGTGCCCGGCTCCTTCGACGTGACCCTCCCCGCGGACTGGGAGGGCGCGACCGCCACTCTGGACGCGCACTTCCCCGGCAACCACGCCCGCCTGGAACGGTTCTTCGCCCTCGTGCGGGACCTCACCTTCTGGCAGATCGCCGCGATGCGCGGCACTCCCGCCGACCAGGTGGACGAGCTCCTCTTCCGGCACGGCCTGCGGCCCGCGCGGGACGTCCTCGACGAGCACTTCGAGGACGAGCGCCTCAAGGCGGTCCTCGCCTCCTACTGGGGCTACCTCGGCCAGCCCCCGTCCCGGCTGCCCTTCCAGGACCTGGCGCTGGTCCTCTTCGCGTACCTGGAGTTCAAGCCCTGGCACCTCCGCGGCGGATCGCAGGCGATGTCCGGCGCGATCCTCGACGCGTTCCTGGAGGCCGGGGGCGACGTCCGGTTCCACACCGCCGTCGACGCGATCCTGACGCGGGGCGGGAAGGTCGTCGGCGTCCGCCTCGACGACGGCCAGGAGGTGAGCGCCACCGACGTCGTCTCCAACGCCTCCCTGCCCCTCACCTACGGCATGCTCGACGGCCTCGACATCCCCGGCGCCGTCCGCACCGACCTCGCCTCCCGCCGGATCGGGGTCTCCGGCTTCGTCCTGCACATGGGCCTCGACGCCACCCCGGCGGAACTCGGCTTCACCGCGAGCACCACCTTCGTCAACACCGACCTGGACGCCGACCGCACGTCCGCCTCCTGGCGCACCCGAGAGCCGGCCCGGGGCATCTGCGTCACCTCGTACGACGTCGAGCCCATCGGCTTCGCACCCCGCGGGGCCACTCATGTGAGCCTCATGACCCTCCAGTACGGCTCCGCCTGGGACGACGTCGAACCGGCCGCGTACGCCCGGGAGAAGTTCGCCTACGCCGAGACCCTGCTCGACCTCGTCGAGACCGTCACCCCCGGCATCCGGGGTGTCATCGAGGAGGTCGACGTCGCCACCCCGCTCACCATGAGCCGCTACCTCGGCCACCCGGGCGGGGCGATCTACGGATACGACCAGGACGCCACCGAGAGCTGGCAGTTCCGCGACAGCGAGCTCCACCCGCACGTGCCGGGGCTCCACCTCGCCGGATCCTGGTCCGGCATGGGCGGCTTCCAGCCCACCCTCGAAGCGGGCGCGCGCGTGGCCCGGCGCCTGCTGCGGTCCAGGACCGCCTGAAGAGACCGGGAGAGATCTGTGACGCCTCATCACCTCGCCGCGCGCTTCGCCGGCGCGGACCGCATCCGGGACGAGATCGCGGCCCGCACGCCCGACGCCGTCGATCACGCCGCGCGGACCCGCCGCACCATCGACACCTACCACCCGCGCCGCCTCGACCTCCGGGTCGACCGCGTCGTCGACGAGACGCCGAGCACCCGCACCTTCCGGCTCCGCCGCCCCGACGGCGCCGACCTGCCGCCCTTCCTCGCAGGGCAGTACGTCGGAGTGTTCGCGGACGGGACGAACCGGCCGTACGCGATCTCCTCGAGCCCGGCCGACCTGAGCCACTACGACCTGACCGTGCGCCGCGTGCCCGGCGGGCGGATCAGCAGCCACCTGCTCGACACCCTCGCCGCCGGTCACGCCCTGACCACCACCGGCCCCCAGGGCACCTTCCACCACAACCCGCTCTTCCACGGCGAGGACGTCGTCTTCCTCGCGGGCGGTTCGGGTGTCGCACCCGCGATGAGCATGCTCCGGGAGATCGTCGACCGTGGCCTCGACCGGCGCTTCCATCTCCTCTACGGCTCCCGGTCCCTCGACGACATCCTGTTCCGCGCGGAGCTCGACGCGCTCGCCGCCGGCCATCCCGGCATCCGCGTCCACCACGTCCTCCAGGAACCGGATCCGCGGTGGCCGGGCCCCACCGGACTGCTGACCGCCGCACGCGTCACGGAGCTCGCCGGACCCCTCGACGGGCGGATGGTGTACGTGTGCGGGCCCCAGGCCCTCTACCCGTACGCCCTCGGGCAGCTCACCGGGCGGCTCGGACACCCGCGCCGCCGGATCCGCTTCGAGGTCAACGGGGCCCCCGCCGATCCCACCCGGCAGCCGCATTGGCCGGCCGGTGCCGATCCGGCGGAGCCGGTCACGGTCGCCACCCGCGCCACGGCCTTCCGCACCCCGCGCGGCCGTCCCCTCCTGGACGCCCTGGAGGACGCCGGCATCCGCCCCGAGTCCGCCTGCCGCTCGGGCGAGTGCGGCCTGTGCCGGGTCCGCGTCCTCAAGGGCGAGGTCCACCACGCGGAGGAGGCCCGGCTCCGGCTCTCCGACCCGGACTCGGGGTACGCGCACGCGTGCGTCGCGTATCCCCTGACCGACGTGGAGCTGGACGTGTGAGGGGGAGTGCGGACCGGGGGTGAGGCCGTACGTACGCACATCGGTCGTCCGTACGAGGGGAAGTGGCTCGAACATTCACCGATTCAGGTGACAGCGGCCGAGGCGAAACGTCCCTCCCGGAAGGGGGACGTCCACGCTCGAAGCGACACATGGAGCCACCCTGTGGAGCGCCCGATGCAGCTGATCCCCCGTCATGACCCCTACATGGTCGTCCGCTCGACCGGCGGCGAGACCGTCGCCGCCCTCCGGGGTGAACTCGACCTCGTCCTGGTGCGGCACCTGCGGCCCGAGCTCGACGCCCTCGTGCGGGAGTCCGACGCCCTGACCGTCGATATCCGGCGCCTCACCTTCTGCGACGCCACGGGGCTCGGCCTTCTCGCCCACTGCGCCGGGCGCACCCGGCAGCGGGGGGCGTGCTGGCGGCTCGTCTGCGACCAGCCGTGGATCCTCCGCCTCATCCGCCTGACGGAACTCGACGACGTCCTGTGCCCGGAACGGGGATCGGAGTGGGATGCGACGGGGGAGCCCGAGGGGGAGGTGACGGGCGTCTTCCCGGACGGATGGGACGTGGGGCCGCCGGGCGGGCTGCCGGACATGACGGCTCCTCACTGGGATCCGGCGGGGCCCCTGCTGTCCGAACCCGGTGTGACAAGACCCGTCTCGTAGGCGGCGATCACGGCCTGCGCCCGGTCGCGCAGCCGGAGCTTCGACAGGATGCGGGCGACATGCGTCTTCACCGTCGCCTCGCTCAGCCGGAACCGCATCGTGGGGAGCGGCGCCGTGGGCGCCGCGACCCGCCGGATCGGGATCCTCAAGGCACTCGGCTTCACCCCGCTCCAGGTCGGCCGGGCTACGTGGCGCAGGCCCCGATCCCGGGTTCCGCGGGGGCCCTGCTCGGCGTCGCCCTCGGCAATGTCCTCGCCGTACCCCTCCTGGCCGAAGTTGCGGAGACCTACGGGACGACGGCGGTCCTCATCCCGCTCTGGGTGGACGTCGTGGTCCCGGCGGCCGCCCTCGCGGTGGTGGCCGGGGCCGCCTTCGGCCCCGCGCTGCGTGCCGCCCGGATGCCGACCGCGGCGGTGCTCCGCCTCGGTGCGTCCGCCGCGGGCGGGCGTGGGCTCCGGATCCGCGGCCTGGCCGGCCGTTGCCACTGCCGCGCCCCGTGACCCTGGGCCTCGCCGCGCCCTCGCGCGCCCGGCGCGTGCGGCGAGTACGGCCGCGGCGGTGGCCTTCGGGGCCCTCGCGGTGACGTTCGCGGTGGGACTCGGGAGCACGCTGGTCGCGGTGAAGACCGACGGGGACCCGGACAAGGGCGGCGACGTCACCGTCCGCACGGTGGCGCGGCCGGACGACCCGGCACCGGGGCAGCCGGGTGCCGAGGACGGGGTCCCGGGAGCGCCTCTGCCGGGGAAGCCGGCCGATCCGGCCGCGGTGGCGGCGGCGATCGCCGCGCTCCCGGGGACCGCCTCCGTGTACCGGACCGCGCAGACCCAGGTGGAGACGGCGGGGCTCAAGGGCGGCGCCCCGCTCGTCGCGTACGAGGGGAACGCCGCCGGCAGCCCGCACGGCGTACCGCTCGGCGCGGCTCTCCACCGCCAGGTCATGCCGGCCAAGGGCCGCGCGGTCGGCACCACGATTCCGTCCGCCGACATCGACGTCTACGGCGCGCCCCCGCCGGCCCTTCTCGCGACCGCCGGCGTGGTGATCGCGACGGCCGGCGCCCTGCTTCCGGCGGGCTGGGCGGCCAGGGCGGCGACGGCGCGGGCCCTGCGGGCGGAGTAGGGGGGCAGCGGAGGGAGGGGCGGAGCCGGGCCCGCGCGATACCGTCGGACGCATGTCTGAAGTCCGGTTGACCACGCCCTCCTTCCTCGTGCTGGGCATCATCGACAAGCTGGGTGAGGCCAGCCCGTACGACGTGAAGGTCGAGGCCGCGCGGACGGTGGCACCGTTCTGGTCCATGCCGCACGCACAGGTCTACGCCCAGTGCGACCGGCTTCTGGAGGCGGGGCTGCTCTCGGAGGTCAGGCAGTCCGGGGGCCGGAACCGGCGTCTGATGAAGCTCACCGAGGAGGGCGCGGAGGCGCTCCGAGGCTGGCTGGCCGACCCCGCCTTCGTCCCGGTCGAGGCGCGCGAACGCGGCATCCTCAAACTGTGGTTCGGGGCGAGCCCGCGCGTCCATGCCCCGGTGCAGATCGAGGAACACCGGCGGACCCTGGACGAGTACGAGGAACTCGCCGGTGAGGTGGGTGAGTTGCTGACACGCGGGCAGCGCGAGGCCTTGGAGTTCGGCATCCGTTACGAACGGATGATGGTCGATTTCTGGCACTGGGTCGAGAGCCGCGAGTCCTGATCCCGGTCCGCGCGTCCTGATTCTTGTTACCGACCGGTTGACCCCGGCGGTGCCCCGCCCTACCTTCCTCCATAGTCCAGAAAGGACTATCGCGGCGGACCGGCGCCGTGGACGGTGGAGGGGGATGCGCCGTGGGACGTTCGACGGGCACGGATACGAGCACAGGTACGAGCACGGATGCGAGCACGGATACGGGCGGGGGCACGGGCACCGGCACCGGTGCAGGCATCAACTGGGGGCGGGTGTCCGTCGTCGCGGTGACGGTGGTCTGCCTCGTGTACGCGCCGATCGCCATGACCGAACTCTGGCCGTACGCCACACCCGGAGCGCCCGCCATCGGCGAGTGGCTCCTCGGCCGTTCCGTGTCCGCGGAGTTCGTGGCCGACGCCGTCCGCGACCGGATGGGACCGTACACCCGCAGCCTGGTCCCGCTGATCGTCCACTCGGTCCTGGGCGGCCTCCTGATGCTGCTCGGCCCGGTGCAGCTGCTCTCGGCGGTGCGCCGCCGCATCCGGCTGCACCGCGTCCTCGGAACCGTCTTCGCCGGCACGGTGTACGTCTCGATGGCCGGCGCGGCGCTCTACCTCCTGCGCACCCCGCCGGCGGAGGCCTTCAGCGGCGCCGCGTTCTGGATCGTCCTCGCGACGATCCTGGTCGGCACGGTCGGCAGCGTGACCTTCGGGGTCCTTGCCGCCGTGCGCGGCTTCCCTGACCTTCACCAGCGCTGGCTGCTGCTCTGCTACGGCTTCCTGATGACCGCTCCGCTGCTGCGGCTCGAATGGGGCGCGCTGCCCGCGCTGTACCCCGGACTCTCCCTCCAGGACGTCAACCGCGTCGCGATCATGCACCTCGGTGCCCTCGTCGCCTTCGGCGCGCTCCTGGCCTCCCGCGCCCTCGACCGACGGACCCAGGTTCCCGGCCTGACCGGCACCTGGGCCCCGGGCCCGGTCCTCGTCGCCGCCCACGTCCTGGGCGCCGCGTGCCTGGGCTGGATCACGTACGCCCTCCTCGACCAGGGGACGCAGGGGCGACGACTGCTCGTCGCGTACCTCGTCCCGTACGTGCTGACGTACGCCGTCGTCGCGGTCCGCGCGGCGCGTGCCCGTGGGCGGGGAGCGGCCTGGGCGCGCGAGGAGTGGCGGCTGCACCTGGCGGCCCAGTGCCTGGCGCCCGCCTTCTCGGCGGTGACCGTGCCCGTGCTGGAGCGGACGATGGGCCTGGACCGGCTCACGTCCCTGATCGCGGGGGTCGGCATCGGCGCGGGAATGCTGGCGTACGCGGCGGTCACCGTGGTGAGCCTGCGGGTCCTCCACGGCCGCGAAGTCCTGAAACGACAGGGGGAGTCGGCGGACGGTCCGCCGGACCCACGCGGCCGGTCGACCGCGCATCCGGTCGGTGCCGGTGCCGGCGGTGCAGGAGCGGACGGGAGCAACTGATGGCCGTCCAGAAGGAACTGTCGCCCGGCATCGTCGTCCTGAGCGCCGTCGTGGGCGGCATCAGCCTCACCACCGGCGCCCTGCTCACCGTGACGAGCCTGTTCGGGTACGCGGCGGGTCCCTGGGTGTCCCCGGAGGCCCTGAGCCCCGGGCTCATCGGAGCCGCGATGGCCGGAGTGGCCCCCGCGCTCTTCACGATCGGGCGGGCGCGCCTCTGGGAGGACGTACGGAGCCTGGTGCTGCCGCTGGTGATCGTGCTGGCCGGGCTGTTCGCGGTGAGCCTGCTGAACGGCGGCTCCCTCCAGGCGGTCGAGGGCGGGCCGCTCTTCCTCGCCCTCTTCAGCCTCGGCTGGGTCGCCACCCTCGGACTGCTCGCCCTCGGCGCGGTGGGCTGCCTGGTCGCGCAGTACCGCAGGCCCCCGGGGCGCGCGGGCGCGACACCGCGGCAGCCGGTCGCACCGCTGCCCGCCTGGTCGAAGCCGCCGCTCGCCGTCGTCGGCTCGGGGTGGCTCGGCATCGGCACCGGGCTGCTCGCCTTCCCCGCGTTCTGGGGCGCGCTCGTGCCGTGGACGGTGAACCGCGCCGACGCGCAGGGCCTCGGTGTCTGGGCGCTCGCACTGGGCGTCGGCGTCCTCGGCGCGCTGGCCGAGGACGACCTGACCCGCATCCGTCCCGCGCTGCGGGCCGTCCCGCTGATCGCGCTGGCCACGGCGGTCGTCCTCGCGGTCCACTTCCGGTCGGTCGACTGGACCTCGGGTCCGGGCGTCTCGCTTCTCGCCCTTGTCACCGGCCTCTTCACGACGGGAGTCTCGGGCCACTGGCTGCTCTCCCGAGCCGACCACCGAAGCGTCGCCCCCACCGGCACCCCACCTGACACCGCGCCCGGTACCCCACCCGACACCGCGCCCGCTGCGGCGCCCGGCGCCTGGTCCGCTGACCGGCCCTCGCCGGCTGACGGCGCCTAGGGCGCGCCGGGGAGCCGGACCGTGACGATGAGGCCGCCGGTGGGGCGGGGGGTGAGGGTGAGAGCGCCGTCGTGGGCGCGGACGACGCTGTGCACGATGGCCAGGCCGAGGCCGACGCCTGCGTGTTCGCCGGTGCGCACACGTTCCGCCCCCCGCCGGAACGGTTCGGTGAGCGTCGGTACCAGTTCCGGTGGGAGGGGCGGCCCCGTGTTCTCGACCCGCAGCACGCTCGTGGTGCCGTCCGTCCCGGTGCGGACCGTCACGGTCCCGCCGGTGGGGACGTTGTGGACGACGGCGTTCTGGACGAGGTTCGTCACCATCCGCAGCAGGAGCTCCGCGGAGCCGCTGGTCAGGGCCGCGCCGCCGGTGACGTCGAGCGCGATACGGCGCTGTTCGGCGAGAGGGAGCAGCGTTTCGGCGGCCTCCTCGGCGAGGAGGGAGAGGTCGACGCTCTCGCGGGTGACGTTCCCGGTGTCGCCGCGGCTGAGCAGCAGGAGGGCCTCGGTGAGGTCGATCGCCCGTGTGTTGACGGCCTGCAGGCGTTCGACGAGCTCCTCCCGGTCGCGGGTGGGGTCCTTGCGGGCGACGTCGAGGAGTGCCCGCGAGATCGCCAGCGGGGTGCGCAGTTCGTGGGAGGCGTTCGCGGCGAACCTGCGCTGTTCGTCGACGTGCGACTCGAGTTTTCCGAGCATCGAGTCGAACGCGTCGGAGAGTTCACGGAACTCGTCCTGGCGGCCCTTCATCCGGATCCGGTGGGACAGCGACCCGTCCCCGGCCCTCCGTGCCGCTTCCCTGATCTGGTGGAGCGGTGCGAGCATCCGGCCGGCGAGGAGCCACCCCCCGACCAGGCCGAACACGAGGAGGCAGGCCATCGCCACGGCCGCCGCCGGGAAGAAGGTGCGCACCAGGAGGTAGCGGTTGGGCGAGATCCCGAGCAGGCCCTGCGAGTTGTCGGGGACGTACCGCAGCAGGTACCCCCACACCACGGCCAGCAGCAGAGCGCCGGCGACGGCGAGGAAACCGGCGTAGCTCAGGGTGAGTTTCATTCGGGCGCTGAGCCCCCGGCGTCTATCCACGCGCCGTGCCGGGGCGGGCGGCGTCGGGTCCGGTCGCGATGCGGTAGCCGACACCCGGCACGGTGGCGATGATCCATGGTTCGCCGAGCCGTTTGCGCAGTGCGGACACGGTGATGCGTACGGCGTTGGTGAGGGGGTCGACGTTCTCGTCCCAGGCCCGTTCGAGCAGCTCCTCGGCACTGACGACCCCGCCCTCGGCGGCGACGAGGACTTCGAGGACGGCGAACTGTTTGCGGGTGAGCGCGACATAACGTCCGTCCCGGAAGACCTCCCGGCGGAACGGGTCGACCCGCAGGCCCGCGAGCTCGCGGACCGGAGGCCGGGTGTACGCGCGTCTGCGGTCGAGCGCCCTCAGCCGCAGGACGAGCTCTCGCAGCTCGAACGGCTTGGTGAGGTAGTCGTCGGCGCCGAGCTCGAAACCGGAGGCCTTGTCGTCGATCCGGTCGGCGGCGGTGAGCATGAGGATGGGGATGCCGCTCCCGGAGGCGACGATGCGCCGGGCGACCTCGTCGCCGGAGGGGCCGGGGATGTCGCGGTCGAGGACCGCGAGGTCGTAGGAGTGGACGCTGAGCAGTTCCAGGGCGGAGTCGCCGTCGCCGGCGATGTCGGCGGCGATCGCCTCGAGCCGCAGCCCGTCACGGACGGCTTCGGCCAGGTAGGGCTCGTCCTCCACGATCAGTACGCGCATGACGGAAGCCTAAGCAGTGGAACACGGCGCCGACGTGTGCGAGGCCGGGAGCACACCGGACGCACGGCTCAGGCCGCCGATGCCATGGCAGGGCGGGGGCGGTCCGAAGGCGCGTCCCCCCGGGTGCGCCACCAGTGCCGCGAGGCCAGTGCGGCCAGGGCGGCGCCGGTGGTGTTGACCAGGACGTCGTCCACGGAGGACACCCGGTCGAGCTGGAAGACGTACTGGGCGGTCTCGACCAGGATCGAACAGCCGGCGCCCAGTGCCAGGACCCGGGGAAGGGACGCGGACGCCGCGAACCGCATCGGGGCGAAGAAGCCCAGTGAGGCGAAGACCAGGAGGTTGCCGACGATCCCGAGCGTCCCCATCGTGACCAGGTCCCTCAGCGGTACCAGGCTCACCCGGGCGGGGGCGATGCCCGGCGCGGCGCCCGGCATCATGGTCAGCCACAGGAACGGCACCGTCCCGTGGACCATGCCCACCTCGGCCAGCGACAACCGCCACGCCGGCGCGACACCGGCGGCCCGCCGCCGGAGCGCCAGGGCCCCCGCCATGAGCAGGGACAACGGCAGCGCGACCAGCGTCATGAGCACCACACCGTTGAACGTGTCGAAGCAGCCGTGCCACCGCCCGGCCATGCACCGCGGAGCGGACATCATGAGCGGCCCCCGCACGACGTACAGCGCGCCCGCCAGACCGAGGACCGCCAGGCCGATGAGTACGATCCTCCGCGTGCGGCGGGGCGGTGTGGGCAGGGGCGCGCTGTGGGTCATGCCCCCATTGAAGTGGGAGGGCGGTTGCGGGGGCGTATGCGATTCCCGATACACCCGCGATACAAGAAAAGGACTCGCGCCGGTACGAACGGGGGCGCGAGGCGAGGACAGGGTTCGAAATCCCCTGGCAGCAAGGTCGGTTGGGCGGGATCATGATCGGATGAGCCGACACGTCGATACCGCCCCGACCGCCGTGGACACCCCGATCCCCCCGCCCGTGGACGCGCTGATCGTCGTGGACGTGCAGTCCGCCTTCGTCACCGGTGACGGGGCCGTGCCCGCGGCCGCGCGGCTCGTCGACCGTACGACGGATCTCCTCGCGCGGGCCCGGCGGGAGGGCGCGCTCGTCGTGCACCTCCAGAACGACGGACCGCCCGGAGCGGAGGACGAGCCCCACACGCCGGGCTGGGAGCTCCACCACCCCGTCGAGCCCGGGCCCCGGGAGCTCGTCATCCGTAAGCCGCACGACGACGGCTTCGAGGAGACCCGGCTCGGCGGTGTGCTCACCGACGCGGGCGTGCGTGCGGTCGCCGTCTGCGGCGTGATGTCCGAGATGTGTGTGCAGGCGACGGCTCGTACGGCCCTGGCACGCGGCTATCGCGTCGTCGTGCCGCACGACGCCCACGCCACCCAGGACGTTCCGGCGGCGCCCGGAATCAGCGAGGTCGTCCCGGCCGCGACGGTCTCCCGGGTCGCGGCGTACGCCCTGGGGAGCGACGCGGAGGTCACCGTACGGGCCTCCGAGGTCACGTTCACGGCCCCTGCCGCCCGCTGAGGTCCGGGGTCCCGGCCCGCTCGGAATCCACGGACCGGAACCAGGGTGCGCCGTCAGCCCCGGAAGCCTTCGGGACGCTCGGGAGAGGCCTCGCTCAGTGCCTTGACCACGGCGCCCACTCCCTCCCGCAGGCCGTAGACCGGGGTGTCCGGCTGCTGGCGCCAGGAGTCGTCGATCCCGCCGGCGTCCACGGAGTCGAAGCCCAGCTCGTCGATGAGAAGCCGCACCTTCTCCTTCGCCACCGCGTCGTCACCCGCCACGGGCAGGGCGAGCCGGTCCGGGTCGCCCGCCGGGCGCGGCCGCTCCAGGAGGTCCTGCGCGTAGGTGCCGTTGAAGGCCTTGACCACCGGGTGGCCGATCCGGAGCTCGGTCCAGCGGCTCTCCGTCAGGCCCTCGTCCTCGATCGCGGCGATTCGGCCGTCGCGCTCGCGGGGGTAATAGTTGCCGGTGTCGATCACGGCGAAACCCTCCGCCGCGCCGTCGAGGAACCCGGCCGGCAGGTCGGGGACGTTCTTCAGCGGGACCGTCACGACGACGATCTCGGCGCCCCGCGCGGCCTCCGAGGCGGTGACGGCGGTGGCGCCGGTCTCCTCGACGAGCGCGGTGAGGGTCTCCGGGCCGCGGGAGTTGGCCACGGACACGTCGTGGCCGAGGGCGGTGAGGCGGCGGGTCAGATTGCCGCCGATGTTGCCGGCGCCGATGATGCCGATCTTCATGGTGCGCTTCCTTCTGTCCGTTCCGGCTCTCTACGAGATGTCTGATCCAGCCGCCTGAACCCGGCGTCTGTTCCCGATGCCCGAAACCGGTCGCGAAACCGGTCCCTGTGGCGCGCGGCGAGAAGGGTGCGGCGAGCCGTCTCAGAACGTGAAAGGCAAATTGCAAATTTCTGCAATTCGATACATCCTGGTCGGGCCGTGCCCATGGGGAGCCGTCGGGCTGCGGCGACCCGCCCCCGCGCACCCGCGCCCCCGGAGGACACCGTGCCGGTCCCGCTGTACCAGGCCAAGGCCGAGTTCTTCCGCATGCTGGGCCACCCCGTACGCGTCAGGGTCCTGGAGCTCCTCCAGAGCGGGCCGATGCCCGTGCGCGAACTGCTCGCGCGGATCGAGATCGAGCCGGCGGCGCTCTCGCAGCAGCTCGCCGTGCTCCGCCGCTCCGGGATCGTGACCGCCGCCCGCGAGGGATCCACCGTCGTGTACACGCTCACCGGCGGAGACGTGACCCAGCTGATGCAGGCCGCCCGGCGGATCCTCACCGAGATCGCCTCCGGCCCGCAGTCCTGCCTCCCACCCGTGCTTCCGCAGCCCGTGCTTCCGCAGTGATCGCCGTACGAGAAGGATGACGACCCACATGACCATCGAGTGGCGTTACACCGTCCAGCAGGACCTGGGCGTACTGTCCCTGGCCGGGTTCCTCGGAGCCGACGCCGTGGGGCGGTTCACCGGGGCCGTCGGGTGGGCGGTGGCGCGGGGCACGGGGCCGGTCGTCCTCGACCTGACCCGGCTGCGGGGCTGGTCGGTCGGCGGGCAGCTCGCCGTCGCGGAGGCGGCGCTCCGGCTGCGGGCCGCGGGCCGCGCCCTCGAACTGGCCGCGATACCCGCCGACGGCTCCCTCGTCCCGGCGGGCGAAGGCCCCCCGGTCCCGGTCCACCGCGACCTGGCCGCGGCGCTCGCCGCGCACCGCGACGCGGGCGCGGAGCAGCGGGCCTGGCGCAGCGACGCCTGGCCGACCACCTGACGGCTCGGCGGCGCCATGACCGCTCACGTATCGCCCAAGTACGGTCCGTGTACCGCCCAAGTGCCGGGACGTCCTGGCAGGTTCCGGCCATGATCCGCCGCTGACCCGTCCCCGGTGCGTTTCCGCTCCGGCACGCGCGAGGATGGGGGCATGCTGCAGAGTGCCGGGTCGACGCGACGCGCGGGGTGGGTGCGATGAGTACGCCGCTCTACCAATTGAAGGCCGAGTTCTTCAAGACACTGGGACACCCCGTCCGCATTCGCGTCCTGGAGCTGCTGAGCGAGCGCGAGCACGGCGTCGCCGAGATGCTCCGCGACACCGGCGTCGAACCGGCGTACCTCTCACAGCAGTTGGCCGTCCTGCGCCGGGCGAAGATGGTCGTCGCCCGGCGCGAAGGCACGGCCGTGTACTACGCGCTGACGAGTCCTCAGGTGGCCGAACTGCTGATGATCGCCCGCACGATCCTCTCCGGCGTCCTCGCGGGACAGGCGGAACTGCTGGCCGATCTCCGGGTGGCGGTACCCCGGGAGAAGACCCCCTAGCGGGAACGCGGCTCCACCTGCGCCCGGTGCGGTGGCCACAGGGCCTCGGAAGGCGGGGCGGTCGGCACAGGTCGGCGTCCCCCCCCGTCGCGGTTTTCGGTGGCGGGCCGGCCCGCTTCTCGGGCAGGCTGAGCGGCATGTACTCGGTGGTGCAGAACGTAGCGGTCGACTGTTCGGATGCCTATGGGCTGGCGCGGTTCTGGAGCGAGGTGACCGGTTGCCCGCTGGATCCGGAGAGCGGACCGGGCGACCCGGAGACCCGGGTCATGCTCAAGGACGGCCCGGTCCTGTACTTCAACCAGGTACCGGAACCGAAGACCTTCAAGAACCGCCTCCACCTGTGCCTGCGCCCGACGGCCTCGCGCGAGGAGGAGGTCGAGCGCCTCCTGGCCCTCGGAGCCACCCTGGCCGCCGACCACCGGAACCCCGACGGCACGGGCTGGGCGGTCCTCACCGACCCCGAGGGCAACGAGTTCTGCGTCCTCCGTGGCGACTCCGATCACGCGAGGACGCCTTCCTGAGCCGCGGACGACCGGACTCCCGGGCCGAAGCCCTCCCTCAGGCCTTGCGGTCCGGCTGGATGCCCGCCAGCAGGTTGAAGGCGCCGGTCAGCAGGTTGAGGGTGACCACGCCGACCACCTCCGCGATCACCCGGTCGCTCCAGCCGTGTGCCCGGACCTCGACGATGTCCTCGTCCGAGAGGGACCCCGGTTCGGCCAGGACCCGTAGCGCCAGGCCGATCAGAGCGGCCTCCCGCGGGTCGGTGGACGTGCCCTGGCGGGCCAGTTCGATGTCCGTCTCGCTCAGGCCCGCCGCGCGGCCGGCCGCACGGTGCGCCTCGGCGCAGGTGCCGCAGCCGATCCACTCCCGGACGGCGAGGGAGAGCTTCTCGCTCAGGGCGCGCGGGATCTTCACCCGCTTCATCGCCCGGGAGAGGTTCAGACAGCCGTCGAGCAGGGCCGGTGAGTGTGCCATCGTCGACACCATCTCGCCGGCGGAGCCGTGCCGTCGGGCGATGTCGGTCAGCAGCTCGCCCGCCCGGCCCGGTGCCTGCTCGGGGGTGAGCGCGGTCAGTCTTCTCGTGGTCATCGAGCCTCCTCATTATACCCGTGGGGGGTATAACGAGGAGCGGGGCGAAGACGTTCCCGACGCACCCGAACCGCCGAACCGCCTGCCGAGCCGGGCACGGCCGTACGTCCGTGCCGCGCCACGGAGCGTGGCCGGTTCACGACACGGGCGCCGCTTCCTCGCGCCTCCGGACGAAGCGCCCCGGGGTCGTGCCGACGAGCCGCTTGAACGAGCGGTTCAGATGCGACTGGTCGTAGAAGCCGGTCGCCGTCGCCACCTCCCCGGGCGGTTGCCCGTCCAGGAGCAGCCGACGCGCCCGGTCGAGCCGGCGGGCGGTCAGATATTGGTGCGGGGCGATGCCGAAAGCGCCGCTGAACGCCCGTACGAGATGGGTGGGATGGGCGTGGAGGAGCCGCGCGGCCTCGTCCAGGGTCACCCCTTCGAGCAGCCGGGCGTCGAGGAGCTCGCGGAGCCGATGGGCCACCCCGGGATCGGCGGGTCGCGGGCGGGCGGCCGTCCGGGGCCGCAGACGGGTACGGAGCCGTTCGCGGATGAGGGCGAGCCGGCTCTGCGCCTCCAGTTCGCCGCCCCGCTCCGCCAGCGCCGCATGCAGCCGGCCGACGCGACGGCGCAGCAGCGGATCGACGAGATCGGGGCCGTCCACCGCCGCGCCGATGAAGCTCTCGTCCAGCTGGGTCAGATCCAGATAGAGGACCCGCTTGCGGAAGCCGTGCGGGGTCGCCGGCGAGCCGTTGTGCGGCACCTGCGGCGGGAGCAGCGACACCGTGTCGCCCGGGGTGCCGTGCTCGCGCCGGTCGAGGTCGTAGCGGACGGCCCCGTCGTCGACGATCAGCAGGGTCCAGACGTCGTGGACGTGCATCGGGTAGGCGTGCGCGGTGAAGCGGGCGTGGAAGACCTCCACGACCCCCGGCACGTGCGGGCGCCATGCCGAAACCTGCTGACCGGCCACCATGCAAGGAATGTACAAGACGGCACGGCGGGCGGATCGGCAGTCTCGGACCATGACGACCACCGACACCGCGCCCGTGCGCTTCGACACCAAGATCGCCGTACTGCTGCGGGAGGACCTGGAGACCTGGCAGCGCCTGAACGTCACCGCGTTCCTGGTCAGCGGCCTCGGACCGGAGCTGCCCGAGGTGATCGGCGAACCGTACGCGGACGCCGACGGCACCCCCTACCTGCCGATGTTCCGACAGCCCGTGCTCGTCTTCGAGGGGACGAAGGAGACGCTGACGGCGGCGCACGCCCGCGCACTCTCCCGCGCTCTCCCGCGGGCGGTCTTCACGACCGAGCTGTTCACCACCGGCAACGACCGCGACAACCGCGCGGCCGTACGGGCCGTGGGGACCGGCGAGCTGGATCTGGCCGGCCTCGCGGTGTACGGGCCGCGCAACGCGGTCGACAAGGTGCTCAAGGGTGCCCGGATGCATCCCTGAGGGCCCTGGGAGCTCACGGGAGGGGGACGGTCACCCGGCCCGCGCGCTACGTTCTGGAGCGCACCACGGGCGTCGTCGGCTTCTTCGGTGCCTCATCGATCGAGCGTCTGCCGACGAAGCGGGCCATCACGGAACAGACCCGCGCCCTCAAGGCCCCGACCACCGGCTGACGCCGTTGTCGGTGGCGTGCCGTACAACTGGGAGCGGGGAAGAGAACGACCGCACGAGGGGGACCGCACGTGGACACTTTCGCCGATCCGGGAAGTGCCGGCCGTGCGCCCTTCGTCGGGCGGGCCCGCGAACTCGACCGGCTCGACGTGCCACTGCGTCACCGTGCCGAAGGCAGGGGCCCGGCGGTCGTGGAGGTCGTGGGCGAGCCGGGCATCGGCAAGTCCCGGCTCCTCGCCGAGTTCGCGGCACGGGCGAGGCGGCACGGGGCGACGGTCCTCCGCGGCCGCGCGGGACCCGCGGTCCCGGCCGGACTCGTCGTCCCCGCCGGATCCGTCCTCCCCGGCGGCTCCACCGTCTCCGGCCGGGAACCGAGCCCGGCCTTCCAGGCCTTCGCGGACGCCTTCGCGGACCTGGATCACCACGACCGCGCTCTCTCCCCGGCCCTGTCAGCCCTCGCCGATCTCGTCGAGTCGACACCGGCGGCGCCCCGCGCGGACCACGGGGCGGGTTCTCCGGCCGGGACGGGATCCACGGCCGGACCGACGCCCCCGAGCCCTGCGGCCGGACCGACGCCCCCGAGCCCCGCGGTCGCCTCGGGCACGTCGGCGCGTACGGCCCCGGGCGGCGTCGTCAGTGCCCCGGACGGCCTCCGCGCCTCCGGCGGAGCGTTCGGCGCGGAGGCCGCGTGGTCCGATGGCGGTGACGCGGCCCGGCTGCGGCGCATCGTGGCGGCGCTCCGGCGGGTTCCGGCGGGCGGCCCCGTCCTCGTCCTCGCACTCGACGACTTTCACGTGGCCGACCCCGCCTCCGTCGCGCTCGTCGACCATCTCCTTCGCCATCCGCTCCGGTCGCCCGTCCTGCTCGTTCTCGCCCGCCGCGAGCGTCAGACCACGCCCGCGCTCGCCTCCGCGCTCGCCCGTGCCGCCGACTCGGGAGACCTCGCCCGGCTCGCCCTCGGACCTCTGACACCGGACGAGTGCGCCGAGGGGCTCGTCCCCGGGCTGCCGACCGGCCTCGCCCGTGAGGTCCACGCCGTCAGCCTCGGAAACCCGCTCTACCACCGCGCCCTCGCCCACGCGCGTATCCAGGGCGGAGGGGCGTCCGGGACCGGGCCCGTCGCGGTGGTTCTCGACGAACTCGCCCCGCTCGACGGGGCGCAGCGGGCGGTCGTCGAGGCGCTCGCCGTGCTCGACGGACGCGCCACGGCCGAGCTGCTCGCCGCCGCCGTGTCCCCGCCCACGGTCGCCGCCCACCCGGTCTCCCCGCCCCCGGCGGTCCCGCCGCACCCGCCCGGCCCTCCGGCCGCCATGACCCTGGGCGACGTCCTCGGAGAGCTGACCCGTCGCGACCTCGTCCGGACCGACGAGGACGGGCGGATCCTCGTGCTGCGCCACCCCGCCCTGCCCGAGCTCGTCCGGAGCACGCTCGACCCGTGGCGCCGCCGCGAGCTGCACCGGCGGGCGGCCGCCGCGCTCGCCGCCGCCGGGGCGTCCGTGACCGAGCGGGCTCCGCACCTCGTCCACGCCGTGACGGTCTGGGACCCGGACGCCGCCGCCGAGCTGGTCGAGGCCGCCGAGCGGATCGGCGCGGCCGACCCCGCGCGCGCCGCCCACTGGCTCGGTGCCGTCCTCGCGCTGCTCCCCGACACCGCCGAGCACCGTGCCGCCTGGCGCGACCTGACGCTCCGACGGGCCCGGGCCCTCGGAGCCGCCGGCCGGGTGGCGGAGAGCAGGGACCTCCTCCACCACCTCATCGACACCTGCCGTGCGCCGCACACGGCCGAGCTGCGGACCTCCGCCGTCCTGCTCTGCGCCTTCATGGAGCGCCACCTCGGCCGCTACCCGGAGGCGGACGCACTGCTCCGCCGGGAGCTGGAGCGCACCCCCGGCCCCCGCCCCGACCTGAGGACCTGGCTCGTCGTCGAGTGGGGCTGCCGGGCCCTCTTCGCCGCCCGGTACCCCGAGGTCCGGTCCGTCGTCGCCCGAACCCTCGGAGAGGCCAGATCGCGGCACGACGAGGCGGGCACGGCGGAGGTGCTCACCCTGGCCGCGCTCGGTGAGGTGTACGAGGGCGACACCGCCGCCGCCCGCGTCCACGCGACCGAGGCCGCGGCCCTCACCGACACCGTCACCGACGGCGAACTGGCCGCCCATCCCGAGTCGTTGGTACGACTCGGCTGGACCGAGGTCTTCCTCGAGGAGTACGGGAAGGCGGAGCGCCATGCCACCCGCGGCATCGGGATGGCCCGGCGTGCCGGACGGCCCTTCGCGCTCTCGCAGTTGCTGCTCTGCTCGGCGTACGTCCACTTGCTGACCGGCAGGGTCGGCGCCGCGCTCGACCTGGCCGAGGAGTCACTCGCCGTCGCCCGCGCTCTGGGCGGTGCCGAACTCGTCGGCTTCAGCGGGGCGATCCGGGCCGTCGTCCTCCTCCACGCCCGGCCCCTGGGTGATCCCGAGCCCTCGGCCGCCGCCGAGGAGGCCGCGGCCACGGTGGGGACCGCGGAAGGCTGGTGGGCCACCCAGACCCGCTCCCTGCTCGGCTTCGCCGTGCCGCTCCACAGCGACCCGCACCGGGTGCGCGAGGTGCTCGTGCGTGCGGGCGGCGACCGCGACCTCTCCCGGCTCCAGCCCTCGCTGCGCCCCGGATACCTCGAACTGCTCGCGGGCGCGGCCCTCGCCACCGGAGACCCGGCGGAGGCCGAGCGGGTCGCCCGCCGGGCCCTCGCGGAGGCGGAGCCGCTCGGGCTGCCCGTACAGCGCGCCGCCGCGCTGCGCGCCTGGGGGCAGGTCCTGGTTCGGCGCGGCGAATCGGCGTCCGCCGCACGGGCGTTCACCGACGCGGCACGTGAGAGCGCCCGCTCGGGGGCCGTCCTGCGGGAGGCCCACAGTCTGCTCCTCGCCGCGCCGCAGACGCATGCGGCGGGCGACGGGACAGCGGCCGCCGCCCAGTGGCGCAGAGGCAGACGACTGGCCGTCGAGGGAGGCGCCCGCATGCTGGTCGATCTGGCCGACCGTACCCGCCCGGCACCTCCGGAGGGCGCGGCCGGGGGCAGGCTCGCCGTCCTCACCCCGAGGGAACGGGAGATCTCGGTGCTGGTCGCCGAAGGACTCACCAACCAGGCCGTGGCCGCCCGGCTCTGTCTCAGCCCGCGCACGGTCGAGAGCCATGTCGCCCGGGTCTACCGCAAGACGGGAGTGGAGACCCGGGCGGCGCTCGCCTCCCTCGTGGTCAGGGACGGCGTCGGTGAGGGTCAGTTCTCGCGGGGATAGGTCGCCGTCACCCGGCCCTTCGCGTCCGCGCTCAGATACGCGGAGCCGTACGCGTCGGACAGGTAGACGCTGATGCCGGCCTTGGTCCCGAAGACCGACGAGGGCGGGGTGATGACGAGGTAGCGGCTGGTCGGCTTGTCGACCCCCAGTTCCTTGTCCGCGCGCTTCATCAGTGCCGGCAGGACGTCCCAGTCGAAGTCGTTGAGGTCGGTCGGGACCGAGCCGGGAAAGGCCGTGCCGGATCCCTGGCGGACGGCGGCGTCCTCGCCCCGGTACATGTACCGGTCGTACCGCTTCGTACTGCCCTTGACCAGTGACTCGGCGATCGCGTAGTCGGGGTACACGACGAAGCTGGTCACCATGGTCCCGCCCGACGCCTCCTTGATCGCGGCGATGGCGGACCGGACCCCGGCGGGCGTCAGCAGACTGCCCTTCACCGGCTCGACGTCCGTCGACGCCTCCGGCGACGGCGTGGACGTGGACGTCGGTGTGCTCGACGCGTCGGGCCGCTGGGCGACCGGCCCCTGCTGCGACGGAGGCGCGCTGCTCGGGCCGCTTCCCGGGTCGTCCGGCCGCCAGTCCCACGTCATGGCGCCGACGGGAATCCCCACGGCGAGCACCACGACGGCGGCGGAACCCAGGAGCCGGGCGGTACGACGCCGCCGCCGGCCGGCGGCACGGGCCGCGGAGGCGGAGGAGGGAGCGGTCGCGGGGAAGCCACCGGAGGGGGCGAACACGGCATCGGCCGCGGGATGCGCGGCCGACGGGGGAGCATCGGTGGGCGAGGCGCCCTGCGACGCCGTCGCGGCGACCGCCGGACCCGCGCCCGCGCCCGAGACCGCCGGACCCGCACCCGAGACCGCCGGACCCGCACCCGAGACCGCCGGAGGTACCGGGTGGCCCACCGGAGGCGCCAGGTGGAACGACGTCGCCCCGCTCCGGCCGTCGCCCGCCGCACCCGGCCGGCCGAAGGTCTGCGCGCCCGCCCCGTTCGAGGGAGCCGGCGCTCGGCCCCGTACCGCGTCGGCGTCCTGACGGAGTGCCGGACGTGCGGCCGGATCCGGTGACGTGACGGCGGCGAGCGCGCGGTCGAGCTCCTCCGCGTCCGGGCGGGCGGACGGCTCCCGCACCAGCAACCCGGCAAGGAGGCCGGTGAGCTCGCCCGCGCGCCGCGGGGGCGGCACGTCGTCGGAGAGAACGGCCGCCAGCGTCGCGAGCGTGTTCTCCCGGCGCAGCGGGTGATGGCCCTCGACCGCCACGTACAGCACCATGCCGAGCGACCACAGGTCGGCGGCCGGACCGCTGCCGCCACCGCCGCGGATCCGCTCGGGCGCCATGTAGTCGGGCGAGCCGATGATCGAGCCCGAGGCCGTCAGGACGGTGGACTCGCGGATCGCGGCGATGCCGAAGTCGGTGAGCACCGGCCGCCCGTCGGGGCGCAGCAGGACGTTGGCGGGCTTGACGTCGCGGTGCTCGATGTCCCGCTCGTGCGCGGCCCGCAGGGCCGAGAGCAGCTCGCGGCCGAGCGTGGCGGCCTCGACCGGAGTCATCGAGCCCCGGTCGAGCCGGTCCTGGAGGGATCCGCCGGTGACCAGCTCCATCACGAGCCACGGGTAGGTGCCCTCGCCGGCGTCGACGATGTGATGGATGGTCACTACGTTGGGGTGGTCGATCCGGGCGAGGGCGCGCGCCTCGCGCAGGACACGCTCGCGCAGGGTCCGGGCTCCCTCGACGTCGTGCTCGGCGTGCGCGGGATCCGGCGGGCGCACCTCCTTGACCGCCACGTCACGGTGGAGAACCAGGTCGCGGGCTCGCCAGACCGTTCCCATGCCGCCGCCGCCCAGCCGCTCCACCAGCTCGAAGCGGCCGTCGATCACTCTGTTCACTCGCACCCCTGTACTCGGGTCCCCGGGGCGGTGGCGGCCTGCGGCCCTGCCCCGCCCACTTCGCCGTACACGTCGACCTGGTAGCACGCCGGCGGCCCGAACGGCTCCGGGAGTGCACGCAAGCCCGGCCACGGCCCCCGCGAGCCCCCGGCCGGGGCACCGACTTCCGCCTCGGCCTCGGTCGCGGCCTTCGCGTCGGCGTCGACCGTACCGCTCGTGCCGTGGACCTCCGGCACCGGGCGGTGGGTCCCCGCCGTCTCCGGACGGTGGGTCTCCTCCGGCAGCGCGGTGGCGCCCCCGGCATCCGGCTGGCCCGCGTGGGCCGTCTTCCCGGACGATCCGGCCGGGCCGAGCGTTTCCGCCGTCCGCCGGCCCAGCGCCGCGCCATGGCGTGGGTCGCCCCACGACCGGGCCTCCGCCGCGGCGAGCGCGTACTCCCGCGCCGCCCGGCCGGGTTCGCCCAGGTGCAGCAGACACTCGGCGAGCCAGGCCCGGGCCCGTACGCGCGCCGTCGTGTCGCCGTCCTCCGCGAACCCGGTCAGCGCCTGTTCGAGGAGGCCGAGGGCCTTGCCGTAGTGGCCGCGCTCCGCGTGGGCGACACCGAGCAGGAGCCGTGCGAGGGCGCCCACGCGAACGTCCTGCGCCGGCCCCTCGGTGTGACGGACGGCCTCGGCGAGCAGCGACAGCCGCTCGCCGCCCTCCTCCGCCGTCTCCTCCTTCCCTCCCCGGGCCGCACGCTCCTGATCGCGTGACCCGGAGAGCGTCCGTGCCAGGGCCAGACAGAGACGGGCCCGGTCGGCGGCCCGCAGTGGCGCGCCCGTCACTCCGGAGGCGAGGGCGGCTCGCAGGAGTGCGGCCGCCTCCTCGTGCGCGCCGGTGGACCGCAGTACGGCGGCGAGCAGGAGTCGATGTTCGGTGGCGGGCCACAGCCGGCCCCCGGCCCGGTGGTCGTCGAGTGCCGCCCTCAGATGGGTCTGTGCGGCGGCCGGGTCGTCCGGCGCCGCGATCCGGCCGAGCAGCGCCCGTGTGTCGGCGAGCACGCCGAGGACGGCGGGATCCGCCCGGTGCGGTGCGGCGAAGGCGATCAGCCGGGTGAGTTCCTCGCGCAGGGCGGCTGCCTCGGCCGTCGGGTCGGGTGCGGTGTCGAGCAGATCGGCGCGGGCCCGAAGGTGCAGCAGACGCACCGTCGCGGTCTCGGCGGCCTCGGCCTGCCCGATGCGGTGGAGTGCCGTGGCCCGCTCGCACAGCTCCGCGAGCCGGGCGCAGGCCGTCCCTCCGCGGCCCGGACCCGCGACGAGCGCACGTGCCCGCGACACCAGGGCCTTGCCCCGCTGTCCGGCCTGCTCGTGCAGGTCGGCGGCCCGGAAGAAGAGCGGCCCCGCAGCCGGCCGCGCGGCGCCCCGGCAGTCGAGCGCGGTCGCGTCCAGAGCGTCGGCGTGGTCCCCGGGAGTGAGGGCCCCACCCGCGCGCTGAAGGGCTGTCGCGGCACGCTCCCAGGCACTTCCCGCCCAGGGGTGCCCATGGGCGGTGAGCCGCCGGGCCCGGTGGAGCAGCTCGTGCGGATCCTCCGGTTCGTCGCCGGTACCGGCCCGCCGGTCGTACGGGCGCACACCGAGGCGGAACTCGTCGGGCGAGCGGCTGCTCATGTGGGGGGTGCTCCGGGGAGAGGGGACGGGAGGGGACGAAGCGGGGGAACGGGAGAGGACGAGGAGAGCGAGAGATGCGAGGAGACAGGGGAGGAGGCAAGGAACGGGGCGGGAGAGGGCCGGGCACCCGGCGGAACCCGCGTACACAGAGGTCGGACCGACTTTCGCAGCCCCGAGCCGCCCGCACATCCGTAGAACTACGGAATCCGATGTCCCGGTGTCCCCTCCCCCCTCTCACCCCGACCCCGCCGCCTCCCTCCTCACCCCATCGTTCGGCCGCACAACGCAGCGCCCGCCCCCAGGTACTCGGCTAGGGTGATTCGATAGGGAATGCGCCCCCCGGGGCCGGGCCGATGCGTAGGTCGATGCGTTGGAGACTCACGAGTCGTCGAGCAGGGTTCCGCAGCCGCCCCGGGCGGCCGTCGGGGACGCGGGTGTGCTCCGCGAACTGCTCCCGATCGCCCTGTGGCGTGAAGACGCCGAGGGTCGCATCGTCGAGTGGTCGCTCGCCGCCCAGGATCTGCTCGGCCACCGCCCCGAGCACGCGATCGGACGGCTCGCCACGCCCCTCCTCGTCCCCGACGACAACCGTGAACTCGCCGAACGGCTCACCCATCGCGTCCAGGCCGGCGAGACCATGGTCGGCACCCTCCCCGTCCTGCACCGCGACGGCCACACGATCGCCATGGAGATGTGGATCGTGCCCGCCGCCGACCCGGAGGGCCGGCCGGGCGCGATGCTCATCGCGGTGGAGACCTCGGAGGTCCTGCGCATGCGGGAGAACCTCGCGGCGATGGAGAGCCTCTTCACCCAGTCGCCGATCGGTCTCGCCCTGCTCGGCCCCGACCTGCGGTTCCTCAGGGTCAACGACGCCCTGGCCCGGATGAACGGGGTGGGGGCCGCCGAGCACGTGGGCCGCCGCCTCACGGAGGTGGTGCCCGGCGTCAACGCCGCCTCGCTCGAATCCCTGATGCGCCAGGTCATGGAGAGCGGGAACGCCGTCGTCGACGCCCGCCGCGTCGGACGTACCCCCGCCGACCCCGACCGCGACCACATCTGGTCCTGCTCGTACGCCCCGCTCATCGACCGCACCGACCGGCGGTCCCTGGGACTCATCGCGTCCCTCGTGGACATCACCGAGAGCCAGGAGGCGCACACCGAGGTCGAGCGGGCCCGCCACCGTTTCGCCCTGCTCGCCGAGGCCGGGGCGCGGATCGGCACGACCCTGGACCTGCAGCAGACGGCCGAGGAGACGGTACGTTTCCTCGTGCCGCAGCTGGCCGACTCGGCGGACGTCCAGATGCTGGAGTCCGTCCTCGAACCGGACGACCCGGTCGCCTCCACGCGCGGGGTGCTCCGCCGACTCGCGGCCCGCTTCCCGGACCCCACGGCCCCCACGTCCCTGCTCGTCCCGGGGCAGACCTTCCAGATCCCGCTGGACTCCGTGTACGAGGGGGTCGTCGCCCGCGGCCGGCCCACGAACCTCTTCACGTCCGACATCCCGCACCTGTTCACCGACCCGCGCACCGAGGCGCTCCGCACCTACTTCGCCACCCGCATAGGGTCGGCACGGCTCATCCCCATGGTGGCCCGCGGCAAGGTGCTCGGCTCGGTCACGGTGACCCGGCTGCGGACCCGCGAGCCCTTCGACGCGCAGGACTGCGTCCTCATCGACGAGGTCGTGGCCCGGGCCGCCCTCAACATCGACAACGCCCGCCTCTACACGACCCAGCGGGAGGCCGCCCTCACCCTTCAGCGCAGCCTCACCAACAGCGCGCTGCCCGACGTCACCGGGCTCGAACTCACCGGCCGCTACCTGCCCGCGAGCGCCCATGACGTCGGCGGCGACTGGTTCGACGTCATCACCGTGCCCGGCGGCAGGACGGGTCTTGTCATCGGTGACGTCATGGGCCACGGCATCCACGCGGCCGCGGTCATGGGTCAACTGCGCACAGCGGTCAGGACCCTGGCCCGCCACGACATCCCGCCGGCAGAGATGCTCAGCTCCCTCGACGCCGTCGTGGCCGACCTCGGTGAGGACACGATGGCGACCTGCGTCTACGCCGTCCACGACCCGGCCACCGGCGGCTGGGTCATCGCCCGCGCCGGTCATCCACCACCGGCCGTGGCCACTCCGGACGGGACGATCACCTTCCTCGACGGACCGCCGGGAACCCCGCTGGGCACGGGCGCCCACGACTTCGGGACCGAGGAGGTCGCCCTGCCCGAGGGCGGGCTGCTCGTCCTCTACACCGACGGCCTCATCGAGGCCCGCGACCGCGACCTCGACGAGGGGATGCGACAGCTGGGCCGGGCGCTCAGGCACCTCGACCGCCCCCTGGACGAGCTGTGCGACGACATCCTGAAGCAGCTGCTCGCGGCGCCCGCGCAGGACGACGTGGCGATACTGCTCGCCCGGACGACCAGCTGACGATCGCGTACGGGGGAAGGGGGTTCGCCTCGGCTTCGTCCGGGCGCGCCGGGCTCAGGTTCCCGCGTGCCGGAGCCGGTACAGGTCACGGAGGAGGGCGATCTCCGCCCCGTGGTGCAGGAGTTCCTGGTTCACCCACCAGACGGTCTCCAGGAAGGGATCCTCGGGATCGCTGCCGTGTGGATAGGTGCTGTACCCGACGGTGTCGAGCGCCTTGTCGTCGGCGGACAGCAGGGCGTCCCGCCAGGCGCCGGCGGCGGTGTCGAACGCGGCGACGGCCGTCGCGACGTCCCCGCTGATCGTGTAGTCGTCGCGGGTGAGGGTGTGGCTGCCGTTCGTGTGGTCGGCGCGGAGCGCGAGCAGCTCGCTGAGGTGACTCAGCCGCCAGGCGATCGTCGTGAACGGCGGCGGTGCCGGATGGGGTGCCGGGGTCGCGTCCCTGCCCCAGTCGCCGGATTCGGTGCCGGTCAGCACGGTGGCGCGCGGCCCGGGACCTTCGACGCGGTGTCGGACGGACCAGCAGCCGGGCCCCGGCTCCCAGAGGTACTCCGCGTCGGTCATCGGACCGACCTCGACGTCCGTACCGTTCCCGCTGTCCCTCACCGGCCCCGCCATGCGGTCGGTCAGCCGCCGGCGGGCGAAGTCGAACTGGCCGAGGAGGGGGACGAGCCGAGCGGGTATCGCCATCGGGGGCTCCGGATCGCAGAGGGGCGGGGCATGGCCGGCCGGTGAGGAGAGGCGGGCGGGGTCAGGCCCGGTGGGTAGCCGGGCGGGGTGACAAGCGGGGTCGGGCCCGGCGGGCAGTCGGGTGGAGCGAGGGGCGGGATCAGATCCGGTCGATGTGCACGCTCGTCGACTTCACGCGGGCGGTGGCCTGCATGCCGACCTCGAGACCCAATTCCTCGACGGCCTCACGGGTGAGGAGCGAGACGAGCCGGTGCGGACCCGCCTGGATCTCCACCTGCGCGGCGATGTCGCCGAGCTTGACGGCCGTGACGATGCCGGGGAACGCGTTGCGCACCGACGTGTACGCCACGTCGTCGTCGCCCTGGCCGCTCTGCGCGACCTCGACCGAGAAGGCGGCCAGGTCGCGGCCGTCGATGAGGCGTCGGCCGTTCTCGTCGCGATGGGTGACGAACCGCCCGCCGTCGGCCCAGCGGCGTGCGGTGTCGGGGCTCACGCCCAGCAGGCGTGCCGCCTGCCCGATGGTGTAGGACTGCATGTGCGAGAGATTAGGCCCCCGAGGCTCTTATATGCAAGGAAAGGGCGCATATCTCATCGTCCTGGACAAGCGTTGTCATTCAGGGGGAATCCGCCCGCCGCCCGACCGTCGCCCGACCGCCTCGACCAGCGGCAGCAGCCGGTGGGCCACCCGCTCCCGCAGCGCGATCTCGGTACGGGTGCGGACCACCCCGGGCAGCTGGATGAGTCGCTGGATGACGTCCTCCAGGTGCCCGGCGTCGCGGGCGACCACCCGGGTGAGCAGATCGCCGCCACCGGTGATGGAGAAGGCCTCCACGATCTCCGGCACGGCCGCGAGTGCGTCGCCGACCTCGTCGAGGTGCCCCTGGGTCACCTCGACGTGGACGAAGGCGAGCACCGGGTGCCCCAGCGCGGCAGGAGAGAGGACGGGACCGGTCGCGGTGATCACCCCGTCGCGTTCCAGACGATCGATCCTGGCCTGTACGGTGCCCCGCGCCACGCCCAGGATCCGCGCGTACTCACGCACGCTCGTCCGCGGCTGCTCGATGAGCAGCCGCAGGATCCGGGTGTCGAGCTCGTCCACGGCCATACGCGGCGGTCCTCCTCGGTTCCTTCGGTGCGGTACGGGGGTACCCGGGTTCGGAATCGTTTCATTCCGGTACGGAATCCGCTCCTCCAGGGCCCCTCCGCGCATACGGCGGTGGCCGGAAGGCGACTGAGCCAGACGGCTCCGGGTATCTCCCGAGGAGGGGTACCGCGTGCCGTCCACCGGGCAGCCGCGGAGAGGAGCGACCATGCGACGCGGATCCGGGAACTCGTACTGGACGGCGTCGGCGCCGCCGCCCGACGCCGCGCACCCGCCCCTGGACGGTGATCTCTCCGCCGACGTGGTCGTCGTGGGCGCCGGTGTCGCCGGCGTGTCCACCGCCCGGGATCTGGTCCGCGCGGGGGCGGACGTGGTCCTCCTGGAGGCCGGCCGGATCGCGGCCGGCGTGACCGGGCACGCCGCCGGCGAGCTGACCTCCCTGCACGGCCTCTGTTACGCGCGCCTGCGCCGCCGTCGGGGCCCGGAGGGCGCCGCCCTGTACGCCGACGCCCAGGAGGACGCCCTGCGCCAGGTGGTGCGGGACTGCGTGGAACTGGGGGTCGACGCGGAGATCGAACACCGGCCGGCCTTCACGTACACCGTCGACGAGGGAAGTGCGGCGGACATCCACGAGGAGGCGGACGCCGCCGAGGAAGCGGGTCTGCGGGCGACGACGGTGACCGACACGGGGCTCCCGTACCCGGTCGTGGCCGCCGTGAGGGTGGAGGACCAGCTCCAGTTCCACCCGCGCCGGTTCCTGCTCGGCCTGGCGGACGACTTCGTCGCGCGGGGCGGTCGCCTCCACGAGGGCACGCGCGTCACCGGGCTCCACGACGGCGCCGAATGCCGTCTCACGGTGGAGGGCGGAGCCACGGTCCACGCCCGGGACGTCGTCCTCACCACCCACTTCCCGCTCCGCTGCCACAGCAGCCTCCTGGTGCGCCTCTCGGTGCGCCGGGAACTCGTCGTCGCCGCGTCCGTGGACGAACGCCATGCCCCTTACGGCATGTTCGTGACGTTCGACGACGGCGTCCGGTCGGTGCGTACGGCTCCGCTGGGAGAGGGGCGGCGGTTGCTGATCGTGGCGGGCGAGGCGTTCGAGCCGGGGAGCGGGGGCGTGCCCGAGCGGTACGACAGCCTGGAGGCGTGGGCGCGCGGGCACCTGCCGGGCTTCGCCGAGGCGACGGAGATCCACCGGTGGGCGGCGCAGGACGTCCACACACCGGACGGGATGCCCTGTGTGGGCCACGAGCACCCGGACACCCAGCATGTCTACCTCGCCACCGGCTTCGGCGGATGGGGCCTCAGCAACGGCGTCGCCGCCGGCCGCCTGCTTGCCGCGCACGTGACGGGCGCGCCGCGCCCCGCCTGGACGGAACTCGTCGACCCGCGCCGCCACCTGCCGGTCCGCGAGGTTCCCGGGGTCGTACGGCGACAGTCCACGGTGGCGCGCCACTGCGTGGCGGGTCGGCGGACGGCCCGACGCTGCACCCACATGGGCTGCGAGCTGGGCTTCAACGAGGCCGAGCAGACCTGGGAGTGCCCCTGCCACGGCTCCCGCTTCGCCGCCGACGGCAGCGTCCTCCAGGGCCCGGCCACGCGCGCGCTGACGGAGGACTGAGCCGGCGGGCAGGGGAGGTGCCGTGCCCGGGACAGCCGCACGGGTTTGTATCCGCCGTGTATCAGGGAGCGCGTGATCGGCCATCGAATCGGCCCGCGCGCGGCGACGGCGGGCGGCGCGAACGGAGTCGCCTCGTGCCCGTCCGACCTGCCTGTTCGCGGGTACGGAGGGCGTGAGAGGACAGCCCCGGGTGCCTGGCGCCGCGTCGTCGCCGCGCCCGATGTCTGCCGTATCGTGCCCTTCGGGTCGCCGGCGGTGCGCCGACGTGCGCATGGCCGCCCAAGCCCACCCCCCCCTGCCTCACGCCCCACACCGCCGCGCCCCCGCCTCACGCCCCCGCACCCCCGCCTCCCCCCCCCCGCCGCGTCACGCCTCGAACAGGAGCCGCCC